>JBNJJS010000003.1:0-306044 GCA_051750505.1 Bacillota bacterium | reverse complement strand
ATAAATATGTGGGTCAGTAGCTCAGTCGGTAGAGCATTAGATTGAAGCTCTAAGTGTCGGCGGTTCGATTCCGTCCTGACCCACCATATTGCGGGTGTAGTTTAGTGGTAAAACCTCAGCCTTCCAAGCTGATGATGAGGGTTCGATTCCCTTCACCCGCTCCAATAATGGGCCTATAGCTCAGCTGGTTAGAGCGCACGCCTGATAAGCGTGAGGTCGGTGGTTCGAGTCCACTTAGGCCCACCATTGTTCCGAAGTAGCTCAGTGGTAGAGCACCGCACTGTTAATGCGATGGTCGTAGGTTCGAGTCCTACCTTCGGAGCCATACTGGGGAAGTACTCAAGTGGCTGAAGAGGCGCCCCTGCTAAGGGTGTAGGTCGGTAACACCGGCGCGAGGGTTCAAATCCCTCCTTCTCCGCCAGTATTTGGCCCCTTGGTCAAGCGGTTAAGACACCGCCCTTTCACGGCGGTAACACGGGTTCGAATCCCGTAGGGGTCATATTAAAAGCGTCATGCATTCATATGCATGACGCTTTTTTCTTTTTCTAATTTTTGTTCATTGTGTGAAGCGAAACTATGTATTGCCATTCCTAGTATTACCATGGCTAAGCCAATTAATGCTATTGGAGAAGGAAATGCGATGCTTAAAAGAAAAAATTCACCTATTAATGCAAATATGACTTCCATAGATTGCGTGGCTTCAACTGCTGCAAGCTTTGACATGTTGTTTCTGACCATATCGGTCGCCATAAAGAATAGAACAGTCGCTATTACTCCTGAACTGATGGCAACTATCAAAGATTGATAAATTTGAGAGTTAGAAGGCAGCCCAGTTGTCGAGAAACCATAAATAGAGAGAACCAACCAAAGGGGGAGACTGGCAATCGTCATTCCAAGCACGCGTTGATATGCGTCTAGACGACCTTCGCAAACTTCCATCATTTTCCGATTTCCAAGTGGGTAGGCAAAAGCTGCAATCAAAACGGGTACTAACCCGAGCAGCAGCGTGGAAGTAGTAACATTAGTTAAGTGGTCAAGTTGAAGAAGGGCTATTCCAGCTAAGATAATAGTTGAGAATAATAAGCCTTTAATGGGCATGCGTTGTCTGTGTATTACGGTTTGACCGGATATATGAATTTTAACGAAAAAAAGAGGAGCCAGTAAAGTTCCAGCAATGATTGTAAATTGCCAAGTTCCAGCAATTAGCCATCCTGGAGAGTAAGCCGCTGCAAAACATAAGGGGGCGTAAAAAAGGCCGAATCCTATGAAACTCCACCACAACCATTTTACTTTATGTTTCTTCATTTCCTGGAGGAGGGGGAGCAAATTGCCCCTAAGTATTACAATTAATAAGAGGAACGGGATCATAAATAGATAGCGCAGGGACGCGCTCCACACCCAATGGCCTCCTTGCGCCTCCATTAAAGCATTAACAATAAAAGTGACTGCAAAAAACATTGCTCCGGCAAGACCTAATATAATTGGTTTCATAGGAAAACCCCTTTTGTATATATTAGATACAATATATCGCAATCAAGGTATTTTCACCACTCTTATTATAATAGAAGACTTCCCATAGCCATTTCTACAATAAAAAGCTGATGGCTCATTGCCATCAGCTTTTAGGTATTAAGATAAAAAATAATCTACTAGTAGACCGATTGCCAATAGGAAGTTGAATAAAGTATTCGTGATTCCTGTATCTTTCATGGCAGGCATTACTTGCAAAGGTTCAGTGTAGCGCTTGAATGTCATAATTACCTTCAATGGCTTAATAACACTCAGTAGAACCAATAAAGCCCAGGGTGTAACGATGCCAAGCAACACCAATAAAATAATCCAAGCATAGGATAAAATAAAGAACCACATAAAAATGGTGACTGCGGCCGGCCGGCCGGCTAATATCGCCAAGGTGCGCCGCCCGCTTTTTTTATCTCCGACCATATCGCGGATGTTATTGGCCATCATAATTGCTGCTACGAGCAATGTGCTGGGTACAGCTAGCATAACAGCGGTTGAGGTAATCGTTTCTGTTTGGATATAGAAAGCGACGATCACGATCAAGAATCCCATGAACAATCCTGAAAACAATTCACCTAATGGCGTGTAAGCGATCGGATATGGGCCCCCGGTGTAAAAATAACCGACTAGCATACTAATGCCTCCGACAGCCAATAGCCACCAACTGGTAGAAGCTGCAATATAAAGTCCCAATACCGCAGAGATAGCGTAGAGCAGGAATGCCAGTGCCAAAACGGTTTTAGGTGACACACCATTCCGGACGATGGCGCCTCCGATGCCAACGGATTCTTCAGTATCGAGCCCTCTCGCATAGTCATAGTATTCATTGAACATATTGGTTGCTGCTTGAATCAGCAAGCTGGCGATCAGCATGGCCAAGAACAGCGTCCAATCTAAAGCGGTATAATGGATCGCGATCATTGTCCCAAGAAATACAGGGGCGAAAGATGCTGTTAAAGTATGTGGCCGGGTAAGCTGCCACCAGACGCGCCATCCACTATCAGCTTGTATGGAATGTGTCATTTCTATCTCTCCTATTCATTTCTTTCCAACCTATATTGTACTTCAAAACGCAGAGATTTACAGCATATGTTGTGCTGAATTCCGGAGAAAGGGGTATGATAGAAGGTAGAGATTAAAATGTATCGCAGTGAATTGAAGCTGCAGTAAACGGAGGTAATCCGGTGAATTCACAATCGTATTCATCAACTGAACAGATGGAAGCGAATCGCTTTAGCGGCTATCGCTTTTATACAGAAACTATTGAAGTATCGACCATGTCTGCTCTGGCATTTTTTGAAGCTGGGCAGGAGCAATATGAAGGCAAGCGCATGTTTTGGCAGAACCGTGAAAAGTCCTTTACAATGGTCGGCCTTGGACATGCTTATGTGCTGACGGCTGATGATTATAAAGGGCGTTTCAGTAGCATTCAGAAGGATTGGAAAGCCTTGAGTGCCCAATTGGTGAACGAGGAGACAGCAGTGCAGCCAGTTCTATTTGGCGGCTTTTCATTTGATCCTTTGAACGATCAGCCGAGCGAGTGGCGAAATTTCCCGCAGGCTTATTTTGCTGTGCCAACGTTTCAGCTTATTATCAAAGGCGAGCAGGCGTATGTCAGCGTCCATTTGATCACTAAGCAGCCAAACAGCTTTATGGATTTTGAAGTGTTGCGGAAAGAACGCGACCGGTTGATCCATGGCGCGCAAGTTTCCGAGCCGAAAGCGTATCAAAAACCTCAAGTTTCAGAAAAGAAGGAACTGAAAAAAGACGAATATATGCGGTCCATCGAAAAAGTGACAGACGTAATCCGTGCAGGCGAAGTGGATAAAGTGGTTATCGCAAGAGCGCTGGGGCTTCGTTTTACAGAAGCATTGGCGCCGGCATCTGCCCTTTACCAAGCAGCGAATGAACAGCCTGAAAGCTTTTTGTTCGGGCTGGAAGCGGGCGAGCAATTCTTCTTTGGGGCGACTCCGGAGCGCCTCGTTAAAGTCGAACAACAAAAAGCATTGTCTACGTGTTTGGCAGGTTCTACACCCCGTGGTCAATCCGTTGAACAGGATGAGGCCTTGGGGCAAGCCTTATTGAATGATTCGAAAAACCGTTCTGAGCATCAGTATGTCGTCCAGATGATCGGGGATGTATTCAAAGAGCATTGTTCAGATCCGCGCATACCAATAAAACCGAAATTGATGAAAATCCGTGATATCCAGCATTTGTATACGCCGGTGGAAGGCGAGCTGAAAAATGGCAGTTCGCTATTGGATCTAGTTGAAGCGCTCCATCCTACACCTGCGCTCGGCGGGGAGCCAAAACAGCAGGCATTGAGCTTAATCCGTTCATATGAACCCTTGAATAGAGGGTATTATGCAGCGCCGATCGGCTGGATCGATGCAAAAGGCGATGGGGAGTTCGCTGTAGCGATTCGTTCTGCTTTGCTTGATGGGGATAAAGCTTATTTATTCGCGGGGGGCGGTATTGTGGCAGATTCCACGCCGGAAGCTGAATATGATGAGACATGGGTGAAGTTCCGCCCGATGCTTCGTGTACTGGGAGGAAATTTGCATGACGAATCGTGAGTTTTTGACTGAATATGTTTCGGCGTTTACGCATTCCTTACTCCACGCCGGGGTAAAAAAAGCGGTTATCAGCCCGGGTTCGCGTTCAACGCCTCTTGCTTATGCTTTCATGAAACAGGAAGGGATAGAGACGTACCGGCAAATTGATGAGCGATCGGCAGGTTTTTATGCGCTCGGTTTGGCCAAAGCCTCGAACAGCCCAGTCGTATTGATTTGTACATCAGGGACCGCGGCAGCCAATTATTTCCCTGCGATTGTGGAAGCCTACTATGCTCGTGTCCCACTTCTTGTCTTGACAGCGGACCGTCCGCATGAACTTCGTGAAGTAGGGGCTCCACAAGCGATCAACCAAATCAATTTATTCGGCTCCCATGTCAAATGGTCGGCTGATCTGCCATTGCCCGAGCAAGGTAACCGATTGGACTTTCTGAAGCGCCATTTGGGGCGTGCTGCAGCCATGGCTGAAACCGCGCCAAAGGGTCCGGTTCATTTAAATGTGCCGTTCCGTGAACCGCTCGGAATTGACTTTAACCAGCCATATGAAAGTGAAGGAGAACTATACCGTTTTGAAAGTGGCCAGCAGCTGACTGATGAAGCAGCTAGTTTTTTAAAGGAAGCGTTCGGACAGTCTCGCGGCCTATTGATTGCGGGGGAAAACACCGGAAAGATTTCAACAGAGCAATGGGAGTTTATACGCCGTCTCGGATGGCCAGTGCTTGCCGATCCGCTGTCGAATCTGCGCTCGAATGTACCTGATGATCTTATGGATGTAATCATTGATTCATATGATGCCCTATTGAAAAGCGAGAAATTCGCTGACAGTGTAGCGCCGGAAGTGGTTGTAAGAGTCGGGCCTCAGCCTGTATCTAAGCCGCTTAGCCAGTTTTTGGCGAAAACCCGGCCCGCACGCTATGTCGTCATCGATGAAAGCCCGATGTTCAGGGACCCTCAATCAGCTGTCACGCATCATATCCAACAGCACGCTTCTGCATTATGGGAGTTGAGCTTGGAAGTGAAAGCTCCAAACCCATACTTGGGGCAATGGATAAAAGCAGGAGAATTGGCGCGGCAGACCATGTCCGCACATTGCCAGCAAGAGTTGGATGAAGGCGTGTTGGCGAAAGCCTTTTTTGATGAGCTCGATAGCTGTGATTTGACCGTCAGCAGTAGCATGCCTATCCGGGACACGGATACTTATTTCCAGGTGACGCAGCGGGATGTGCGTATTTTTGCTAACCGCGGTGCGAATGGGATTGACGGAGTCGTATCGACCGCTTTCGGGATTCAGGCAGCGAATAAACGGCCTGGTTATCTATTGATCGGCGATTTGGCTTTGCTGCATGATATGAACGGTTTGCTTGCTTCGAAACTGCAAGCTGCCGATATGACGATTGTCGTCATGAATAATGACGGCGGCGGGATATTCTCTTATTTGCCCCAGTCGAAAGAAGAGCGCTATTACGAGGAACTTTTTGGTACCCCGACTGGAATCCAATTCAAGGCGGCAGCTGAAATGTACGATGCGGAATATTTCTCTGCGGAGACTGTGGAACAATTGCAGTCGGTGCTTAGAACGCCGAAAGAAAAGCCGGTCCGCATCATTGAAGTGGCGACGGACCGCGCCAATAATGTAACGATTCACCGGAAATTGTGGAGCCGGCTGGATGAGGGGCTAAACACATGGAATTGATGGCAAATGGAGTTCGCTATCATATTGAGGTGGCGGGAGATGAAACCCGCCCTGTCCTGGTCTTGCTCCATGGCTTTACGGGCAGCACCGCTACATGGAAAACGGTCATTGAAAACTGGCGAGACTACCGGGTTGTGGCGATTGACTTGATAGGGCATGGGCAAACGGACAGCCCGGCAGATGAAAGCTGTTATGCTATGAAGCGGCAAATGGCTGACTTGGACTATATTTTCACAGAATTGAAGTTAACGAAATTCACTTTGCTTGGCTATTCAATGGGCGGGCGCACGGCACTTGCGTATGCGTGTGAATTTCCGGACCGTATCGACCGGCTTGTGTTGGAAAGTGCTTCACCCGGATTGAAACTGAAAGCTGCGAGAACAGAACGGCGAGAGCGGGATGCCGAGTTAGCCTCTGGAATTCTTGAACAAGGCATAGAGCAATTCGTTGAGAAGTGGGAGAATATCCCGTTGTTCGACAGCCAGAAATCCTTGCCGGAATCTGTGCGGCAGCAAATAAGACAAGAACGGCTGGCACAATCTACACAAGGTTTGGCGAATAGCTTGAAAGGCATGGGCACAGGTTCACAGCGATCTTATTGGGACTGTTTGCCGGAATTGAAGATGCCGGTTTTGCTGGTGACCGGAGAACTGGATCCGAAGTTTTGCGCCATCGCGCGTGAGATGCAGGAGTTATTGCCGAACGCGGAACACCGCATCATTTCAGCGGGGCATGCGATTCATGTGGAAAAACCGGCTGAATTTGCTACAATAGTAAAGGAACTACTAAATGGAATCAATGAGGAGGACTAGTATGTCAACACGTCAATGGGTTACAGAATTTACATATGAAGACATTAAGTATGAAACATATAATGGGATTGCGAAAATCACCATTAACCGTCCGGAAGTGCGCAATGCGTTCCGCCCGAAAACGGTTCATGAATTGATCGATGCGTTTTCACGTGCGCGCGACAATTCGGATGTTGGCGTTATCGTCTTGACAGGCGAAGGCGAAAAAGCATTCTGTTCAGGTGGAGACCAATCCGTCCGCGGACACGGCGGCTATGTCGGGGAAGATGAAATTCCACGCCTTAACGTCCTGGACTTGCAGCGCTTGATCCGTGTCATTCCGAAACCGGTTGTAGCGATGGTTGCTGGATTCGCAATCGGCGGTGGACACGTGCTTCACGTTGTCTGTGATTTGACGATTGCTGCGGACAACGCACGCTTCGGCCAAACTGGACCGCGTGTCGGTTCATTTGATGCAGGCTATGGCTCAGGCTATTTGGCACGCATCATCGGACATAAGAAAGCCCGCGAAATCTGGTACTTGTGCCGTCAATACGATGCACAGGAAGCGCTCGATATGGGCCTTGTCAACACGGTCGTGCCTTATGAGCAATTGGAAGACGAAACAGTTCAATGGTGCCAGGAAATGCTTGAAATGAGCCCGACTGCACTGCGTTTCGTGAAAGCGGCAATGAATGCGGATACGGACGGCCTTGCTGGTCTTCAGCAAATGGCTGGCGACGCGACTTTGCTTTATTACACAACGGATGAAGCGAAAGAAGGCCGCGATGCGTTCAAGGAAAAACGCAAACCGGACTTCGGCCAATTCCCGCGTTTCCCTTGATTATATGAGTTTGAAAAGAGCTGTCTTCTTCGGAGGCAGCTTTTTTTCAATCAATTGCTAGTAAATGAACTTGCTTGAAGAAAGGATTTTGAAAATGACTTATCCGAATTGGCTGTCGCAGCGCGCTTACCTGACGGGAAATCAATTGGCCTTATCATTCGGCGAGGATGAATGGACATTTACACAAGTGAACAAAGTCGCGCTCGATTATGCCGGAAAGCTGGCGCATTTTGGCATTACGGAGCATTCGCGTGTGGCATTGCTGGCTAAGTCGAATGCCGAAGCTGTTTTTGTCATGTACGGCTGCCTGCATATCGGCTGTGAAATGGTCATGCTTAATGAACGGCTGGCGGGAGCGGAACTTGCTTATCAAATTGAAGATGCAAAGGTGGACCAGGTGTTTGTAGATAGTGAACTCTACGAGAAGGTGGCGGCAGCGCAACCGGTTTCTTTTGAACAATTGCGACAGGCGCCATCCGCGGACTTTGAATTAAAGGAAGAATGGGCGAAAGACCGGACTGTGTCGATCATGTATACTTCGGGTACGACGGGCAATCCGAAAGGGGTCAGGCAGACAGCTGAAAACCATTTTTCGAGCGCAGTGTCTTCTGCGCTGAATTTGGGCGTGTCTCCTGATGATGTCTGGCTGTGCACGGTGCCTTTATTCCATATCAGTGGATTCTCGATTTTGATGCGTTCACTTGTCTATGGAATGGGTGTCCGGCTTTACGAGAAATTTGACGCTTCGGTGTGCGCGGATGAATTATGCAAAGGGCAAGTGACGCACAGTTCGATGGTCGCCGTCACACTTGACCAGGTACTGCGGGAAATCGAGCAACGCGAACTGCGCGTTTCTCCTCGCTTCAAACAAATCCTGGCAGGCGGTGGCCCGGTTCCGGTGTCTTATTTGCAGCGGGCGGAAGCGCATGGCATTCAAGTGTTGCAGACATACGGCATGACGGAAACGTCCTCTCAGACGACGACTTTGCAGCCGGCTGATGCGAAAACGAAAATCGGTTCTGCCGGCAAGCCGCTATTTTTATATCAGGTAAAAATTGACGGCGTGGAGACAGGGGAAGCGGGAGAGATTCTCATCAAGGGCCCTCAAGTGACCCCTGGCTATATCGGCAAGTTCAAAGACCGGGACGTGCAAAAAGACGGCTGGCTCGCAACGGGTGATATCGGTTACTTGGACGCAGAAGGATTTTTATTCGTCGTCGACAGGCGCTCGGATTTGCTCGTTTCTGGCGGGGAGAACGTTTATCCGGCAGAAATCGAGAAGATTTTGATGGCACATCCTTCAGTCCGGGAAGCCGGGGTTTGCGCGATGGCAGACAGCACATGGGGAGAAGTGCCAGCGGCGTTTGTCGTGCTCGATGACCCGGAAGCCGTAGATGAGCTGTCAGCATTTTGCCGGGAACAGCTGGCAGGCTATAAAGTGCCGAAACTGTTCCGTGTGGTGGATGAGCTGCCGCGGAACGCGTCGAATAAACTGCTCAGAAGGGAATTGAAGACATGGCTGTAATTGCCGGCATTGAATTCCATAAGGTGAAACAGCCTTTGAACCAGCCCTTCATCACCGTATTGCAGAAAGTCGAGAAGCGGGAAGTGACAGTGGTGATTGTCCGGGACGCTGAAGG
Source organism: Bacillota bacterium (assembly GCA_051750505.1). GTDB lineage: Bacteria > Bacillota > Bacilli > Bacillales_A > Planococcaceae > Planococcus. The sequence continues at coordinate 296,982 of JBNJJS010000003.1, read as the reverse complement.
GCGAGAGGGCTACGGTGAATGTGTCGCTTTCGATACGCCTTGGTATACTGAAGAAACCGTGACGGGCAGCCGCTTTGTGATGGAGCAGGTGCTGGCCCCGCTATTGCTGAATGAGCGTTTGGAGCATCCGGCTGAGACGGCGCGCTTATTTTCAGCAGTAAAAGGCAATCATATGGCAAAAGCGGCTGTGGAGATGGCTGTATGGGATTTATTCGCTAAGCGACAAGGCGTGCCGCTTTATGAATTTGTTGGGGGAGTCTATGCCCCGATTCCTGCTGGCGTGGTCGTCGCAGGAAAAAGGGATGATTTGTCGCGGAATGTCAAAATGGCGATCGACAGTGGTTATCGGCGCATCAAATTGAAGATTTCGCCTGCTTCGGATGCTGCTTTGTTGAAAAAGCTTGTTGCGTCCAATCCAGCAATCTCCTTCTATGCTGACGCCAATGGCAGTTTTTCGGGACGCGCAGTGGAGGAGTTGCTGCCATTTGACCAAGCCGGTTTTGTATTGATCGAACAACCCTATGGGGAACAGGAGTGGGAGGCTCACCGGATTGCAAGTTCACAAATGACAACCCCGATTTGCCTGGATGAAAGCATCCATAGCCTCGAAGATGTAAAACGCATGGCGGAACAGCAGGCGGGGGATATCATCGTCTTGAAGATGGGGCGTCTCGGTGGTTGGGCAGAAACCTTGAAGGTCGTCGAGTTCTGCAGAAATGAACAGATCGGGATGTGGGTTGGGGGCATGATTGAGTTCGGTGTGTCCAAAGCGCATAATCTGGCGCTTGCTTCATTGCCGGAGGTGAAATTGACGGGTGATTTTTCGGATTCGGGGCATTTTTGGAAGACGGACATCATCTCTCCAAAAATCCGTGTGGAGCGCGGGGAAATTAAGCTAAGTGAAAGCCCGGGAATCGGGTATGGGCTGAAGATATAAAAAACTCGCCGAACATTAATTCGGCGAGTTTTTGCTATTTCAAGACCGTTTCCAGTGCTTGAAGATTTTTTTCCATCAAGGTGAAGTAAGTTTCGTTGTTGTCGATATTCTCTTGTGTCAGCACTCCGAGGTTATGCATTTCAATCGCTTCAGCGCCAACTTCGTTTTGGATGACTTCCGTCAAATTCGACGAAACGTTTTGTTCGAAGACGATGTATTGAATGTCTTTTTCACGCGCCATGTCGACGATTTCCGTCAATTCTTTCTGGGACGGTTCGTCTTGGCTGTTCAAGCCTGCGACGGCCACTTGTTCAAATCCGTAAGGTGCGGCAAGATAGCCGAATGCTGCATGGGACACGAAGAATGTGTCGCGTTCTACTTTCGTGTTCAAGTTTTGGAATGATTCATCGAGCGCTTCGAGTTCAGCAACGAGTTCTTCATAATTCTGCTCGAACTCTTCGGCGCCTTCAGGGTCTTCTTCTACCAACGTATCGCGGATGGAAGAGGCGAGTTCTTGACTTAAGACAGGGGAGATCCACACGTGTGGGTCAGTGGAACCATGATCATGGCCCTCATGACCGGCTTCTTCCTCTTCGTGTCCATGCTCATCCTCTTCATGTCCATGTTCGTCTTCCTCGAGCACACCAGCTTGTGCGGCTGCTTCCAATTGTTCATCGGTAATGCTGTCAGCAGTTGCGATAAATTCGAGGTTTTCGTTTTGTAAAGTCTGCCGTGCATTGTCGATAAAACCTTCAAGTCCTAAACCTACATAAAATAATAAATCGGCGTCAGCCATATTGATCATATCTTTTTGTGTCGGTTCGAATGTATGCTCGTTCGCTCCTGCCGGATAAACCGATTGTACATCGACACGATCGCCGCCGATGCGCTCTGCAAAATAGACAAGTGGATAAACTGTCGCGTAAACATTCACTTTTTCTTCAGCAGGTTCTTCAGCTGTGTTATTTTCCGTTTCAGGTTCTTCAGTATTGCCGCATGCGGCCAAAAATAATACTAGTGCAATTGTTAGTAGCCAACCAATTCGTTTCATGATGTCCCTCCAAATTTAAATATGCCTCTATAAAATGTAACGATTACGTTTTATTGACTCTTTGAATCTTACAATAGAATGGCGTCCATTACAAGAAAAAAGCCCCTATTTTTTAGGGGGCCATTTTTCCGGGACAAAATCCACTCCGCCTTTATGGAACGGATGGCAGCTCAATATGCGGCGGACTGCGAGATATCCCCCTTTCAAAGCGCCATGCTTTTCGACTGCTTCGATGCCGTAATGTGAGCAAGTTGGATAAAATCTGCAGCTCGGCGGCGACAGCGGAGAGATGAAGCGTTGGTAAAAACGGAACAATTTCACTAAGGCAGTTTTCATCATAGTTCCACTTCTTTCTGTTTGGTTAAGGTTCATTGATGTTTATTGTATGGCTTTCTGAGGTATTTAGAAAGTAGAAAAGCTTATCAAACAAATGGAGAGTGATGAATTGTGTCAACAGCATTAAACGAAGAATTGAACGTTCAAGTTGCTTCATGGTCAGTAATCTATACGAAGCTACATAATTTCCATTGGTATGTCAAAGGCCCATCTTTCTTTACATTACATGTGAAGTTCGAGGAATTGTACAATGAGGCGACGCTCCATATGGATGAAATCGCTGAACGGCTGCTCGCACTTGGCGGCAAGCCGGTTGCTACGATGAAAGAGCAGTTGAACCTGTCGGTCGTGGATGAAGCGACAAGCAGCGAGAGCGCAGAGCAGATGGTCGATACGGTCGTTTCCGACTACGATAAAATCATGAAATCACTGAAAAAAGGCATGGAACTTGCCGCTGAAGACGGAGATGACATGACAGAGGATATGTTGAATGCCATCCATCAAAATTTAGAGAAGCATTCATGGATGCTGTCTGCATTTCTCGGCGAAAAGAAGTAGAATAGAAGAAATGGGCGTACGACCGTTTGCCGGTTGTACGCCTTTTCTGAAGCCGGGAGGATTTTCGATGGAATATAAAGACTTGAACGGCTGCACTTGCCGTTTATTTTTTGAAAAAGGACATTCACAGATCGAAAGCCGGCATGTGCTGGTTATAGGAAAGTTTAGCGGAAACTGGCTATTGACGAAGCATTCCGTTCGAGGGCTCGAATTTCCCGGAGGCAAGGCCGAATCGGGGGAATCTCTGGAAGCAGCGGCGAAGCGTGAAGTTTACGAGGAAACCGGTGCCATCGTGAAAGAGCTCGAATGGCTGGCGGAATATACGGTCTATACAGATAAACCTTTCAGTAAAACGGTATTTACGGCAAAAATCGAAGATATGGACGAAATTGAATGGATGGAGACAGAGGGGCCGGTATTGGTTCCGAAGCTCCTGATCGATGAAAATTACAGCTTCCTGATGCGGGACCTGGGCATGGAAGCGATTATAGAGAAGGTGAAGACTTTTGAAAAATGGTGACATTGAATCGATGAGATGGTATCCATCGCCGAATCCGAATGTACGTCTGCGGGAAGTGACGTATTGGTCTGAAGGCTTGCGTATTAAAGGCTTGCTGGCACAGCCGAAAACCTCAAATACTGGCAGTGGGATTTTGTATCTGCGGGGAGGCATACAGTCCATCGGAATGGTGCGGCCGGCACGGATTGCGCAATTTGCCGGAATGGGATTCACTGTCTTCGCTCCTTATTACCGCGGCAATCGGGGCGGGGAAGGTAAAGATGAGTTTGCCGGAGCTGACCGCTTTGATGCGGTGAATGCAGTGGATGTTCTGAAAAAGTTCAGCGATGGGCCTGTTCACTTGCTGGCATTTTCAAGAGGTGGCATCATGGCGCTGTGGACAGCTGTACTAAGAAGCGATATTTGTTCTGTCGTTACATGGGCGGGTGTCACCGATACGGTGCTGACATATAAAGAACGGTTGGATATGCGCCGCATGATGAAGCGGCTTTACGGCGGCACACCGAATACGGCGCTTCCGGCATTTGAAGAGCGCAATCCATTGATGCGCATCGGGGAAAGCGATGCCGCTTACCTGATTATCCACGGGTTGAAGGATGATAATGTGTCGGCGCAACAAGCCTTCCTGCTTGAAGAGGCCTTGCAGCTTAATCATCAGCCTTGTGAAACCTGGTATTTTCCGGAATACACTCATTTCTTCCCTCCCGCAGCTAACCGCAAAACTGCGAAAGCGCTGACGGTATGGATGAAAGAGCAGGAAAAGCGAATAGAAGGCATAGCTGAGGCTCGCCATAACAAAGCAGAAACTTAACCGCGGCGATTAACGCCAAAAAATCCACAAAAAAAGGGCGAAGAGAAATGATTCATTTCTCTTCGCCCTTTTATAGTTGGATTAATTATGGGTAGGGCCGCCTTTTTGGCTGATGCCAGCATCCACAGTGCCGAACTTCTCAAAGTTGTCTTTGAATTTCTTCGCCAATTCCTGTGCTTTTTGGTCATAAGCTTCTTTGTCAGCCCATGCATTGCGCGGGTTCAATACTTCAGTCGGTACACCAGGGATTTCTTTCGGCATATTCAAACCGAAGACTGATTCGTGCTCCATTTCGGTACCTTGAAGTTCACCGCGGATCGCTGCGCGCACCATTGTCCGTGTGTAGGACAGTTTCATGCGGCTTCCGACGCCGTAAACTCCGCCAGTCCATCCTGTGTTGACGAGGTAGACGTCCGCACCGTGTTCATCGATTTTGTCTCCGAGCATTTCTGCATAGACGGTAGCGTGAAGCGGAAGGAACGGTGAGCCGAAGCAAGTCGAGAAGGTCGCTTCAGGTGACGTAACGCCGCGCTCAGTGCCGGCTAGTTTCGATGTATAGCCGCTAAGGAAGTGGTACATCGCTTGTTCTTTCGTCAATTTGCTGATTGGAGGCAATACGCCGAAAGCATCTGCAGTCAGGAAGACGATTGTTTTCGGGTGTCCCGCAACAGAAGGGACGACGATATTATCGATTGCATCGATCGGGTACGCTGCACGCGTGTTTTCTGTCAAAGATCCATCATCGTAATCCGGGATACGGGTATCTTCGTCGACGACTACGTTCTCGAGGACAGAGCCGAAACGGATGGCATCGAAGATTTGCGGTTCGTTAGCACGTGACAAGTTAATCGTTTTCGCATAGCAGCCGCCTTCGATGTTGAAGACGCCGTTATCGGACCAGCCGTGCTCATCGTCACCGATCAATTTGCGGTCTTCGTCAGCCGACAAAGTCGTTTTCCCTGTGCCGGAAAGTCCGAAGAACAAGGCGACGTCATCATTTTTGCCGACATTCGCTGAGCAGTGCATCGGCAGGATGCCTTTTTCAGGAAGGATGTAGTTCATGATCGAGAAGATGGATTTCTTCATTTCGCCTGCGTATTCCGTACCGCCGATCAAGATGATTTTCTTTTCCATCGAAACGATGATGAAGGTTTCGGAATCCGTTCCGTCCACCGCAGGGTCTGCGTGGAAAGTCGGGGCGTAAACGACAGTGAATTCAGCTTCATGCGTCTTCAGTTCTTCCGCAGTTGGGCGGATGAACAATTGATGCGCGAAAAGGTTGTGCCATGCATATTCGTTGATCGTCTGAATTGCGAGACGGGACTCGGGATCTGCACCAGCAAAGCCTTTGAAGACGTACAAAGCGTCTTTTTCTTTCAAATGATTGATGACTTTAGCATATAGGTTTTCAAAGATTTCAGAGGAAATCGGGCGGTTGACATTGCCCCAGTCAATTTTGTCTTTCGAAATTGCCTCTTCTACCATATACTTGTCTTTAGGCGAACGGCCTGTGTATTTCCCCGTTTCCGCTTTTACTGCGCCTTCGCGAGTAAGGACAGCCTCTCCGCGGGATGTTGCAGCTTCCACCAATTGGGGAACGGATAATTGCATATTGATATTTGAGCCGTTCAAAAGCTCTTTCAAATCATTTGCAAAGTTCACTGAAGTCATATATATGTACCTTCCTTTTCGTTTATTCCCAAATGAATGGGGAAGATGTATATTCGAACATTAGTATAACACATTAGCATGATTAGTCTATACTAATAACGAGAAATCTGTCAATGTTCATGATTTGTGCATATTTTATAGTAGAAAGTCGTATGCGTTTAAAAGTCTGACATTTGTTTCCGGTAAAACCGTTGACAGCGCTTGCTGCATTCCGTATGATGGGAAATTGAACGGATACTCTTATTCCGAGCTGGTGGAGGGTGCAGGCCCAATGAAACCCGGCAACCTGCTGCAATTGCAGCGATGGTGCCCAACCTGAAGCAAGGCGAATGCCTTGGACGATAAGAGTGAAAGGTGCTTATGATGATTATTCCTTTCCTCATTAACTATGATGAGTGAAGGGATTTTTTTATGGAATGCCCTTAATCCTCGTGTGCAGGCTGAAAAAGCTGGAAGTTCAATTCCTATAAACGGAAACGGACTTGACATGGGAAAACGAGTACCGTATCAATTTCGAGAGCAATCTCGCAGGATATAAGGAGGAACTTTTTTTGACAAACCGTCGATTATTCACATCAGAATCAGTAACAGAGGGCCATCCGGATAAGATTTGCGACCAGATTTCAGACGCAATCCTGGATGCGATCCTAACAGAAGACCCGAATGCGCGTGTCGCATGCGAAACGACCGTAACGACAGGACTCGTTCTTGTCGCAGGTGAAATCACGACATCCACATATGTAGACATTCCGAAAGTGGTCCGCCAGACAGTTAAAGAAATCGGCTATACACGCGCGAAATACGGATTCGATTCCGAGACAAGCGCAGTGTTGACAGCGATCGATGAGCAGTCGGCAGATATCGCTGCAGGCGTCAACGTGGCACTCGAAGCGCGTGAAGGCCAGATGACCGATAAGGAATTGGATGAAATCGGAGCAGGCGACCAAGGCTTGATGTTCGGTTATGCGTCAAACGAAACTGAAGAATTGATGCCATTGCCGATCAGCCTGGCGCACAAACTCGCACGCCGCTTGGCAGAAGTGCGCAAAGAAGAAATCTTGCCGTATTTGCGCCCTGATGGCAAAACGCAAGTAACGATTGAATATGATGAGAACAATAAACCAGTGCGTGTCGATACAATCGTCATTTCGACGCAGCACCATCCAGAAGTCAGCCTAGAGCAAATCCAGCGCAACTTGAAGGAATACGTCATCAATGAAGTCGTGCCGGCTGAACTGCTAGACGCTGAAACCAAATACTTCATCAACCCGACAGGACGCTTCGTCATCGGAGGACCTCAAGGTGATGCAGGGCTTACAGGCCGTAAGATCATCGTCGATACGTACGGCGGTTATGCACGACATGGCGGGGGAGCATTCTCCGGTAAGGACGCGACGAAAGTCGACCGTTCCGGCGCATATGCAGCCCGCTATGTGGCGAAGAACATCGTCGCTTCTGGGCTTGCCGATAAATGTGAAGTGCAGCTAGCCTATGCAATCGGCGTGGCACATCCGGTATCGATTGCTGTCGATACGTTCGGAACAGGGAAAGTCAGCGAAGACAAATTGATCGAATTGGTACGCGCGAACTTTGATTTGCGCCCAGCCGGCATCATCAAGATGCTCGACCTGCGCCGCCCAATCTACAAACAGACAGCGGCTTATGGCCATTTCGGCCGCACGGATGTTGACCTTCCGTGGGAACGCACAGACAAAGCGGATGCTTTGAAACAACAGGCTAACGCATAATAAAAAGCAGGCGGATATTTTCCGCCTGCTTTTTCTAGTTTATCGAAAAAGATACTAAGTCGTATCTTCCGAAGCTTATCGCTCGCTTTCCGTGGGCTCGCGCCCAAGCCTCCTCAGTCGCTATGCGCCTTGCGGGGTCTCGGTCGCCTCGCTGATCCACAGGAGTCGAGCGAACGCTTCTCCAAATACTGGGACTACTCACTGTTTTTTATTGTGAAAAAGGCGTCATAACCTTTTTCTATTGAAGTGATTTATAATAAGCGGCTTTTTCTGCGTACTCTCGGATGATGCGTTCCATATCTTTTTTGTCCGCCTCGTTCAGTTCACGCACCACTTTTGCGGGACGGCCGAATGCCAATGTGCCCGGTGGGATTTTTTTCCCTTGTGCAACGAGGCTTCCTGCGCCGATGAATGCTCCTTCACCAATCTCAGCACCATCCAAAATGATCGAGCCCATGCCGATCAGAGCGCCTTTTCTGACTGTGCAGCTATGAAGTGTCACTTGATGGCCAATCGTGACATCGTCTTCCAGGATGAGCGGGTTATCCGGACTTTGATGGAGCATCGATAGATCTTGAATATTGGTATTTTTCCCGATGACCGTCGGTGCGACGTCGCCGCGGATGACTGTGTTGAACCATACAGAGGAGTTCTCGCCGATCGTCACGTCACCGGTGACGGTCGCATAATCAGCAATGAATGCCGATTTGTCAATCTTTGGTGATTTGTCTTTATATGGATAGATCATGGCAAAGCTCCTTTATCATTGATAAGATGTAATTAGTTCTAATCGTACCAAAACAATGGAAAAGGTCAATCGATCAAGCTGCAAAGAGGAGGCGCGGGGTATGTGGAAATGGCAAGCGGAAGGCGATGCAAAAGGCGTCATAGTGTTGATCCATAGTGCATATGAAGAACATAAGCGCTATGCATGGCAAATCGAGAAATGGCGCAGGAGCGGGTTTCATGTCTATATGGGCGACTTACCGGGGCACGGGACACAAGCAACAGATGATTCGGTGCACAGGGAACAATTTTTCGAGTATGATAAAACAGTCGCTGAACTGCTGAGTCTGGCAGCCGGGAATGAATTGCCGATTGTAGTTGCCGGACATGGTCTCGGGGCAGCAATTGCCATCCATGCACTTGGTGAAAACCGCTATCCTGTATCCGCGGTTATTCTTACTTCCCCGTGGTTCGAGCTGCAAAAATTGCCGAGTAAGCCTTCTTTCGCATTATCCGGCATCAGCAAGCTTACCGGGAAAGGGAAAATCGACCACAGCATCGAATTGCGCCATCTGACTAGGCGGAAATTCCAGGACGAATCGGCTGGTGCAACTGAGGCGTTACAGTCGGTAAGTACACCCGCTTGGTGGAAAGAGTTACAGGGTTATATCGAGCGGGCAGCCCAAGCGCAGATTCCTGATATTCCGGTAATGCTCTACGCAGGCCAGCGCGATTTGATTACGCGAACGTCGGCTGGGCGCAACTGGCTATCAAAGCAGGCCATAAACGAATTCCACTTTAAGGAATGGCCATTTTGCTACCACGATCTTCTGCAGGAACCGGAACGGGAAGAAATTTTCCAGGCAGCGCTGTGCTTTGCCGAATCGGCAGCCGAATCCGAGAAAATACGCCGCAGCCAATAAAATTCCATTATATTAGCAGATGTATTAAATGATAGAAGGGAAAGATCAAGATGCCACTTCGTTTCAGCATATTAGACCAATCCCCGATCTCGCAAGGCCAGACACCCCGACAAGCGCTTGTCGATACGGTCCAGTTAGCACAGTATGCAGAAGCTTGGGGCTATACGCGCTTTTGGGTATCGGAGCATCACGATGCCAAAACTTTGGCGGGCTCTTCCCCGGAAATCCTGATTAGCCATATCGGCGCCAGGACTTCATCGATCCGCTTAGGTTCTGGGGGTGTCATGCTGCCGCATTATTCGGCGTTTAAAGTGGCCGAGAACTTCAATTTATTGGAGAACCTTTATCCCGGGCGCATTGATGCAGGAGTGGGCCGTGCGCCAGGCGGCATGCCGAGAGCATCATTCGCTTTATCGAATGGCCGCTTGCGGGATGCGGGGCGCTTTCCTGAACAACTGGATGAGCTGCGCATGTATTTGGAAAACAGCATTCCGGAAAGTCATGATTATTATGGAATGAACGCCACCCCGGTGCCACCGCAAGCGCCGCCGATCTGGATGCTCGGCTCAGGGGAGGGTTCCTCGCAATTGGCGTCCCAGAAAGGCTTGCCGTATATGTTCGCCCATTTCATCAACGGCGAAGGCGGGCAGGGATTTGCGAACAATTACAGAAAGAACTTCATTCCCCATAAAGGCAATGAACCGTATACCGGCTTTGCGATTTTCGCAGTGTGCCAGGAAACACAGAAGCGAGCGGAATACATCGCTTCATCACTGGACCTGTCGCTTGCGATGGGGGCACAGGGCATGCCGTCTGACGGTACGCCGCCTCCGGAACAGGCAGTCGCTTACGAATACTCGAAATTCGAAAAGATGCTCGTTGAGGAAAACCGCCGGCGCATGGTCGTCGGCGACCCTGTGCAAGTAGTGGATCAATTGGAAGCGCTCGGCGAGGAATACGGCGCCGATGAAGTGATGATCGTTTCCGTCGCCTATGATTTTAATGATAAATTGACGACATTCCGGTTGATTGCAGAAGAAATGACAAAAAGAACAACCATGTAAGAGCAGCAGGCCGTAAAACAGCCTGCTGCTTTTTTGCATGTTCGCCGAAAAAGGTTTAGAGCTCGGCTGTAGGGATAAAGAGTTGAAACACGATAAATGCAGAAAGAGGGAATGTATATGTTTGACCGGACAGCAGGGAGTCATGTAGTCGAGCTTTTGAAGCAATGGAATGTAGACCATATTTACGGAATGCCTGGAGATTCCATAAATGAATTGATGGAGGAACTGCGCAAAGTGGACATTCGCTTTATCCAGATCCGCCACGAAGAGACAGGGGCGCTCGCTGCTTCGGCCTATTCGAAATTGACCGGGCGCATCGGTGTATGCCTGTCGATCGCAGGACCTGGAGCAATCCATCTGCAAAACGGTTTGTATGATGCGAAGAAAGACAAAACACCGATGCTCGCGATTGTCGGGCAAGTGACAAGCAGTTCTGTCGGGACCGATACCTTCCAAGAATTGAAATTGGAATCGATGTTCGAAGACGTTTCGGTTTATAACCGCCGCGTGCAAAATGCCGAGCAATTGCCGGATATGCTGAATCAGGCGGTGCGCGCAGCTTATGCAGAAAAAGGCCCGGCGGTGCTCGTTGTGTCGGACGATCTATTCAGCACGAAAATCAAACGGGAGAAGGAGATGACCTCGCCGGAGTATTCCGTGCCGCATATCCGGGCGGCGGAAGAAGATTTGAAGGAAGCGCTGAAGCTATTGGAGACTGCGAAAAAACCAGTCATCTTGGCAGGTAAAGGCGCACAGGACGCATCTGGCGAAGTATTGGCATTCTCGGAAAAGCTGAAAGCGCCAATCATTGCATCGCTTCCGGCCAAAGGATTGATTCCTGATGATCACCCGAATAACCTGGGGCAGCTCGGCCAGCTCGGGACGGAACCGGCTGAGCAGGCGATGAAACAAGCCGACTTGGTCATCCTGGCCGGCACAGCCTACCCGTACAGGGAGTATTTGCCGGACAAAGCGCCTGCCATCCAAATTGATCTCGAACCGCGCGTGATCGGAAAATATTATCCGGCGACGGTAGGTGTAGTTGGGGAACTCGGGCCAGCGCTTGCCTGGTTGACAAGCCAGCTCGGCGAAAAAGATCCCGGGTTCTTGAATCAATTTCAGGAGAAAAGAAGTGCTTGGCATGACAAGCTGCGTGCTGATATCGATAAGCAAACCGACATGCTTCAACCCCAGCAAGTGCTGGGTGAAATCCAGCACATCATGGAGCGAGACGCTGTCGTTTCACTCGATGTCGGGAGCATCACCATCTGGACAGCGAAATACTTGCAGCTGACCGGACACAAGCTGGTCTTGTCGTCCTGGCTCGGCACGATGGGCTGCGGTTTGCCGGGAGCCATTGCAGCGAAACTGGCATATCCGGAAAGACAGGCCATCGCTATCGTCGGGGACGGCGGATTTTCCATGGGCATGCAGGATTTTGTCACTGCAGTTAAATATGAACTGCCGATGATCATCGTCGTCTTCAACAACCAGAAGCTTCAATTGATTGAAGACGAACAAAAAATGGCAGGCAATAAGCCGACCAATGTCGAGCTTGCCAATATCGACTTTGCGGCGTTTGCCATTGCTTGCGGCGGTGAAGGCTACACAGTAAAAACACGTGCCGAATTGCAGGACGTTTTATCAAAAGCGAAAGCAAGCAAACAGCCAGTCGTCATCGATGCATACGTGGAAGACATCTCGGCTGTATTATAGAAGAAATTGCAACAGTCATATGAATAGATGAAAGGAAGGCGAAATGGATTGACTTCGAAAATGATAGCACTTGGATTTTATAAACCCGGAAATACGGAACAACCGCCTCAGTTCGAAGCGGTGGAATTGGACAAGCCTGAGCCAAAAGGACACGATTTGCTCGTGGAGGTAAAGGCGGTATCGGTGAATCCGACCGATTACAAAACGCGTGATTCGAAAAAACCGGACGACGATTCCTTGACGATCGTCGGCCGTGATGTCGCGGGTGTTGTGGTCTCAGTCGGAAGCGATTGTTCCTTGTTTAAAAAAGGCGATGAAGTATTTTATGCCGGCACCAATGTCCGTGCAGGCGGCCATAGCGAATTTCATTTGGTTGATGAGCGCATCGTCGGCCACAAACCGAAAAACTTGGATTTTGCGCATGCAGCCGCCTTGCCATTGACGGGATTGACCGCAATGGAAGCCCTGTTTGTCCGCTTGGGCATATCGAAAAACCCGCAGGACAATGAAGGCAAGAACATCCTGATTATCGGCGCTGCAGGCGGTGTCGGATCAATCGCCACGCAGATCGCCAAATTAGCAGGGCTCACCGTAATCGGAACAGCGTCGCGTCAGGAAACGGTCGAGTGGGCCAAAAATCACGGCGCCCACCACACGATTAACCATCACCAGGACTTGCTGCCTCAATTGAAGGAACTGGATATTGACGGCGTGGACTATATCTTCTGCCTGACCAATACCGATGACCATATGGAAGGCATGGCCGAAGCAATCCGGCCGCAAGGAAAAATCTGCTCGATCCTGCCGGCGTTTGAACCGCTTGCTCCGGCATTGTTCGGAAAAAGCGTGACCTTTGTTTACGAGTTGATGTATACGCGCTCGATGTTCCAGACAGAAGACATGATCGAGCAGCATCATTTATTGAATGAACTGTCAGAGTGGGCAGACAGCGGCAAGGTCCAGTCGACGCTCAATGAGACGATGGCGCCGGTCAATCCGGAAAACTTGAAAGAAGCCTACGGAAAATTGATGTCAGGCAAGACGATCGGGAAAATTGTTCTCGAAGGTCCTGTCGAGAAATAGAAAAAGGTGCTGTCTCTAAGGTGCATGAAACATGCGCTTTTTGGGCAGCCCTTTTTTTGCATCCAAAAGAGATGGCAGATGTCCATTACGACGGACGCTTTCCGCGGGCACGGCTTCAGCCGCTTCCCTCGCTGCGCTCAGTCCAGGGTCTTCAGCTCGTGCTGTTCCCGCAGGAGTCACCGTCTCCATTCCCATCTGCTGTTGTGAATCCTAAAAGTTTAAAGAAGTTAGTTCACAATTAAAATAACCGGAGAAAAAGAATCTCTTTTTCTCCGGTTATTTCGTTTTAGAAACTTATGGCATAGCCCTTTTTAAATTTAGCTGTTATTTCTTTTGACGCTGTTGTTTTTTCTCGATCGCGACTAAAAATGGCGGAGAATGCTGTTGGTTGATGAATTCATATTTCATGACGTCGTAGCGGGTTTGCGGCAATTGTTTGACGTAATCCATCACCGCGTCGCGTTCTTCGCTGCCGCCATCGTGGCCAGAATAAATGACGACTAACACCAAGCCGCCTGTCTTTAAGCGCTCGAGACATTGACCGATTGCCTGCAAGGTGCTGTCCGCTTTGGTGATGATGGCGTGATCGCCTTTTGGCAAATAGCCGAGATTGAAAACGGCGGCTACAATCGGGTCCCTAACGTATTGTGCGATTTTCGTGTGGCTGTCGCAAATCAATTCGACATGACGAAACGCTTCTGTGCGCTGTCTGGTCGCTTCGATGGCTTGTTGTTGGATATCGAATGCGTAAACTTTTCCGGAGGCACCGGTAAGCCCAGCCAGGAAAAGGGTATCATGCCCGTTTCCGGCAGTGGCATCTACAACGGTATCGCCTTCGCGGACGATTTGTTCAAGCAAAGATTTGGTGAAAGGCAAGACGCGCTGCAAAGTCATAATGCCACACTCCCCACATAATGCTTGCCTTGCCAGCTGCCGCGCGCCTCGAGTTCTTTATCGATGCCGTTCAGCACTTCCCATTTATTCGTGCTCCACATCGGGCCGATCATCAAATCGATCGGGCCATCGCCAGTGATGCGCTGGACGACCATATCAGGCGGGATGATTTCCAGCTGGTCGGCGACGAGTTGGATATAGGCATCTTTTTCCATGAATTCGAGCATGCCTTTTTCGTATTGTTTGACCATCGGTGTGCCGTGGAGCAGATGCAGCAGGTGGATCTTGATTCCTTGGACGTCGAGTTTTGCGACAGTCTGTGCCGTTTCCATCATCATGTCCTTGTCTTCAAGAGGCAAGCCGTTGATGATGTGGCTGCAAATATTGATGCCGTGTGCGCGCAGTTTGTCGACGCCTTGTTTGTAAGTGTCAAAATCATGCGCGCGGTTGATAAGCTGCGCGGTACGCTCATGGACGGTCTGCAGGCCGAGTTCCACCCATAAATAAGTGCGTTCGTTGAGTTCGGCCAGGTATTCAACGACTTCATCGGGCAAACAGTCGGGCCGTGTGCCGATGCTGATGCCGACGACATTTTCCTGTGCGAGTGCCGCTTCAAATTGTCTTTTGATGACGTCAATCGGCGCATGGGTATTCGTATAGGCTTGAAAATAGGCGATGTATTTGGCGTCTTTCCATTTGCGGTGCATTTTCGCTTTCACCTGCTCGAATTGCACAGGGATCGGGTCGACCCGGTCTCCGGCAAAATCACCGGATCCGGCGACCGAGCAAAACGTGCAGCCGCCGAAAGCGACCGTGCCGTCGCGATTCGGGCAGTCAAATCCGGCATCAAGCGAGATTTTCATGATCTTTTCGCCGAACTGCCCGCGCAAATGGCGATTCCATGTATAATAACGCTTCCCGTCACTTGGGAAGGGGAATTCATTGTTCATAGTAAAACCACTCCTTAGCTGTCATTATAACACGCAGCTGTCGGCCGAAAAGCCGCCAAAGCAAATCGTGCGCCCATTGTCCTTGTTGCGTTTCCCATGGAGTTTTGGTTAAATTGTTAATGGAAGCGTTTTATTGAATCAAAATTCAGTTAATGTTGCAGAGGGGGCAAACTCACGATGAAACCGATTTACAATTCTGCCAAAGAGGCAGTCGAACCGATACAAGACGGTGCCACCATCATGGTTGGAGGATTCGGGCTGGTCGGCATTCCAGAACAGCTGATCCTGGCGCTTGTCGATAAAGGGGTAAAAGATTTAACGATTATTTCCAATAACTGTGGGGTCGATGAATGGGGCCTTGGCTTATTGCTGAAAAACAAGCAAATCAAGAAAATGATCGGCTCGTATGTCGGCGAAAATAAAGAATTTGAACGCCAAGTATTGTCCGGCGAAATCGAAGTCGAGTTGACGCCTCAAGGTACGCTCGCTGAAAAGATGCGCGCAGGCGGAGCCGGAATCCCGGCATTCTTTACACCGGCAGGCGTCGGCACAACTGTCGCAGAAGGCAAGGAAATCCGTGAATTCGATGGCAAGGAACACGTGCTTGAAATGGCGTTGAAAGCAGATTTCTCACTGGTCCGTGCACATACTGCAGATAAAATGGGCAATCTTGTCTACAACAAGACTGCACAGAACTTCAACCCGCTAGCTGCAGCTGCAGGGAAAGTAACAATTGCTGAAGTCGAGCATGTAGTGGAAATCGGCGATATCGACCCGAACCACGTGCAAACGCCGAGCATTTACGTACAAGGCTTGCTGCAAGCAGACCAAGAAAAACGAATCGAGCGTTTGACGACGCGTTAAGAAAGGGTGGGGACAGAAGTGGACAAACAGGCTATCAGAGAACGAATCGCAAAACGAGCGGAAAAAGAAATCAACGATGGAGACTACGTCAACCTGGGCATCGGCATGCCGACTTTGGTCGCGAACTTCATTTCCGATAATAAGCAAGTTGTCTTGCAGTCCGAAAACGGATTGCTCGGCATCGGGCCGTATCCGACAGAAGACCAAGTCGATCCTGATTTGATCAATGCCGGAAAAGAAACCGTCACGACGATCCCAGGCTCCGCATTTTTCACCAGTGCTGAGTCATTCGCGATGATCCGCGGCGGGCATATCGATGTCGCGATCCTTGGCGGTATGGAAGTCGCAGAAAACGGCGACCTGGCCAACTGGATGATTCCAGGAAAAATGATCAAAGGCATGGGCGGCGCGATGGATCTAGTCCACGGCGCGAAGAAAGTTATCGTCATCATGGACCATGTATCTAAAGACGGTTCAGCAAAAATCAAGAAAGCGTGCGAATTGCCGCTTACGGGGAAAGCGGTCGTCAATTTGATCATCACAGAACGCGCGGTGATCGAAGTGACGGAATCCGGCCTCGTGTTGAAAGAAGTGTTCGAAGGCTTCTCGGTCGACGACGTCGTCGCTGCAACCGATGCCGAGTTGAATACCGATAGCGTCAAAGTACACTGAGCTATTGCATAAAAACAAGCGCTCAGCTAAAATGAAATCAATAGCAAATGGCCGTGAAGAGGAGCAGTAGGACATACAATGCATAAAAGAGAGCCGGCGGATGGTGCGAGCCGGCATGCAGGATGTTTGAACTCGCCTTGGAGTCTGCGCAATGATTGCGCCGTTTTCCGCGTTAAGGAATCAAGTTGAGCGCCTGAGCGCTAATTTGGGTGGTACCGCGGGAAAAATCCCGTCCCTTAGTTTAAGGGGCGGGATTTTTTATTTTGCTGAAAACTATGCAGGGCATGCGGACATCCGCTTGTATTTAGAGGAGGAAAATAGGAAATGTCTTTTAACCACAAGGAAATTGAAAAGAAATGGCAAAAGCACTGGCAGGAAAACAAAACCTTTAAAACGGAGAACACGCCGGGCAAGGAAAAATTCTACGCACTCGATATGTTCCCGTATCCGTCAGGCGCCGGGCTCCACGTCGGGCATCCGGAAGGCTACACGGCGACGGATATCTTAAGCCGCCAAAAACGCATGCAAGGCTTTGATGTGCTACATCCGATGGGCTGGGATGCATTCGGTTTGCCGGCTGAGCAATACGCGCTTGATACCGGCAACGACCCGGCGGAATTCACGGCGAAAAACATCGAGACTTTCAAGCGCCAAATCCAGGAACTCGGCTTCTCATATGATTGGGACCGTGAAATCAACACGACCGACCCGAACTATTATAAATGGACGCAATGGATTTTCATCCAGCTTTATAATAAAGGCTTGGCATATGTCGATGAAGTAGCGGTCAACTGGTGCCCGGCACTCGGCACCGTCCTTGCCAATGAAGAAGTGGTCGACGGGGTTTCTGAGCGCGGAGGCCATCCGGTCGAACGCCGCCCGATGCGCCAATGGGTGTTGCGGATCACCGAATACGCAGACCGTTTGCTGGAAGATTTGAACGAACTCGACTGGCCGGAAAGCTTGAAGGACATGCAGCGCAACTGGATCGGCAAATCCGAAGGTGCAGAGCTTGAATTCAAGATTGACGGCACAGAGCTTTCATTCCGCGCATTCACGACGCGCCCGGATACGATTTTCGGCGCGACTTACGCGGTACTTGCCCCAGAGCATAAATTGGTTGGGGAAATCAGGACAGCTGAAAAGAGCGAAGCGGTAGCTGAATATATCGACAAAGTGAAAACGAAAAGTGATTTGGAGCGTACGGATCTTGCGAAAGATAAAACGGGCGTCTTCACTGGAGCTTATGCGATCAATCCGGCAAGCGGCGTGAAAATGCCGATCTGGATCGCCGATTATGTCCTCGCGACATACGGGACAGGCGCGATCATGGCCGTACCGGCACACGATGAACGCGATTATGAATTCGCGAAACAATTCGAACTGCCGATCGTCGAAGTTGTCTCAGGCGGCAACGTGGCTGAAGAAGCCTACGCTGGCGACGGCGAACTCGTCAATTCCGGTTTCCTTGACGGCTTGAACAAAACCGAAGCGATTGGAAAAGCGATCGACTGGCTCGAACAAGAAGGCGTTGGCGAGAAGAAAATCACCTACCGTTTGCGCGACTGGCTGTTCAGCCGCCAACGCTATTGGGGCGAACCGATTCCGATCATCCACTGGGAAGACGGCACGATGTCTCCGGTCGATGATAAGGACCTGCCGCTGGAACTTCCTGTCACAACGGACATCAAGCCGAGCGGGACAGGCGAATCACCGCTTGCCAATATCGAGGAATGGGTTAATGTCACGCATCCTGAAACCGGTATGAAAGGCCGCCGCGAAACGAACACGATGCCGCAATGGGCAGGCAGCTGCTGGTATTATTTGCGCTTTATCGATCCCGTTAACGACGAAGCGATCGCGGATCCGGAATTATTGAAACGCTGGCTCCCGGTTGATGTCTATATCGGTGGTGCGGAACACGCCGTCCTTCACTTATTGTATGCGCGTTTCTGGCATAAAGTGTTGTACGACCTTGGCGTCGTGCCGACGAAAGAGCCATTCCAGAAATTGTTCAACCAAGGGATGATTCTTGGTGAAGGCAATGAGAAAATGTCGAAATCCAAAGGCAATGTCGTCAACCCGGACCAGATCATCGAAAGCCATGGCGCGGATACGCTGCGCATGTATGAAATGTTCATGGGGCCGCTCGAAGCGTCCATCGCCTGGTCGACGAACGGGCTAGACGGATCTCGCCGTTTCCTTGACCGCGTATGGCGTTTGCTGATCGAAGACGGAGCGATCTCCAGCAAAGTCAGCGACCAAAATGACGGCAAACTGGAGAAAGTCTACAATCAGACTGTCAAGAAAGTGACCGAAGACTTCGACGGCCTACGTTTCAATACGGCGATTTCGCAAATGATGGTATTCATCAATGAAGCTTATAAAGCCGACAACTTGCCGAAAGAGTACATCGAAGGTTTCGTGAAGATGCTGTCGCCGATCGCGCCGCATTTGGCTGAAGAGCTTTGGAACAAACTTGGGCATAGCGAAACGGTAACGTATGAAGCGTGGCCGACGTATGACGAGTCGAAACTGGTCGATGACGAAGTCGAAATCGTCGTCCAAGTGAACGGCAAAGTGAGAAGCAAGCTGACTGTCGCAAAAGACAGCACGAAGGAACAGCTGGAAGAAGCGGCACTTGCCGACGAGCACGTCCAAAAGGCGGCAGAAGGCAAGCAAGTACGCAAAGTCATCGCCATTCCAGGGAAATTGGTTAATATCGTTGTAGGATAAATAATGAAATGAAAGCCGCCAGGGAAATTTTCTGGCGGCTTTTTTGTGTATTGAATATTAATATGATAGTGAAATGTAAAGAGTGTTGAAATATAAAA
Organism: Bacillota bacterium; assembly: GCA_051750505.1. Lineage (GTDB taxonomy): Bacteria > Bacillota > Bacilli > Bacillales_A > Planococcaceae > Planococcus. The sequence goes on along the minus strand of JBNJJS010000003.1, from coordinate 277,624 downwards.
GAAGTGAATAGAATAGCTTCCGCTATTCGACTGCGTTTCAGGGGGCTGCTTTCCGAGGGGCGGGTGTTGAGCCAATGTGCCGAAGAGCGCGACACATTTGTCTCGCCAGCCCGCGCGGTCCCTCAGGAGTCAGCCCCCTTCCACTCCGTCTTCTAGTTTTAGAGTGGAAGTTAATTTTTTTAGTTCAATCAGCTGAAGGTCTGGAGATGCATCATATTCTGGAGCTTGCTTCAACCAGGTCAGAGAATGAAGTCACGTCGGTCTTCAACCGCTAAATAAAATAACAATCTTTCCAATTCAAGAACTGGCCAGTCAGGTGCTTCATCTTGGGAAGCAATTCCCCTAATAGCCGGCAACTGCCTAAAGAAACAGATCTGATTAAACACACCAGACTCAACGAAATCTCCAAGCCGCCGAGCGTAAAGGGGTGAGCCGACGCAATAAGTCAGACGTTCTTTCTGGCTTATTGCCAAAGGCCAACCCAAAGCACGGCGGCGACTATTCAAGTGAAGTTCGAACAGAACACAGAAACAATTTCACAAGTAAACCCTCACTATCTATTCCAAACTTATCCAGTAAGCGAGTTCCCCGCTAGCCGGCAACTGTATGCAGAAGCAGAGCTGATTAAACACTCTTCACACAACGAAATTGCCAAAGGCCAACCCAAAGCCGGGCGGCGAATACTAAGATGACAATCAAATCAATGCTTAGGAACAATTTCACATGAAACCTCTCGCTAATTTAATTCTGTTTACTTCAAGAAAAGGAGCAATGCAACTTTTTTCTTTCAACTTCATTCCAAAGAAAAAAGCCCGATTGCTTAAGCAATGGGGCTTTCGATTTGATAATTAGCAGCGAACTCAGCTGCGTTTTTTCCTGCGACGTGTCCGGTGACGAGTGCGGACGTGATATTATAGCCGCCGGTGTAGCCATGGATGTCGAGGATTTCACCGCAGAAGAATAGGCCAGGCTTTTTCTTCGAGTGCATCGTCTTCGGCTCGATTTCCTTGATCGATACGCCGCCGCCCGTGACGAACGCTTTTTCGATCGGCTGCGTACCGGAGACTGTCATCATGAATGCGGTCATTTCATTCGCCAGCGCACGGACTTTATCCGACGGCAATTCTGCGCCGGTCAGCTGCGGGTCAATGCCTGCACGGTCCAATAGGAACAATAGCCAGCGTTCTTGCGCCAGGCTTTTCCAAACGTTCTTCAACGCTTTTTTGGGTTCGTCTTTCATTAGCTTGTTAAGCAGTTGGAAAGCCGATTCCGCATTGTCATCCGGCATGGAATTTATGCGGACGGTGACTGCTTGTCCGCCATTTTTCTTCATTTCCTTGACAACGTACTGGCTGCAGCGCAGGATGGCAGGCCCGCTCAGCCCGAAATGGGTGAACAGCATATCCATCTGGTGCGTGACGAGCGCTTTGCCTTTTTTGTTGAGCACCGTGACGGCGACATCGCGCAGGGCAAGCCCTTGCAGGTCGCGTGATTTGATGAACGGTTCGTTCGACAATAAGGGAACTTCCGTCGGATATAGGTCGGTGACGGTGTGTCCCGCTTTTTCCGCCCACGGATAGCCGTCTCCGGTCGAACCGGTTTGCGGCACCGCTTTGCCGCCGACTGCGACCACGACTGCTAAAGAGTTGAATTCCTCGCCAGAGTGCAGGCGGATGCCGGTCACTTTTTCGTCGTTCATCAGCAAGCTTTTGACGGGGGAATCGAGTTTTCGCTCGACGCCGAGCCGGTCCATCTCGCCAAACATCGCATCAGCGACGTCTTGTGCGCGGTTTGACACAGGGAACATGCGGCCGTGGTCTTCTTCTTTCAAGGCGACGCCGAGATTTTCGAAGAACTGGATGATGTCTTCGTTATTGAATACCGAAAACGGGCTGTACATGAAGCGGCCATTTCCGGGAATGTGTCGGACGATTTCTTCCAAAGGCAGGCGGTTGGTCACGTTGCAGCGGCCGCCGCCGGATATGATCAATTTCTTTCCGAGCTTTTTGCCTTTTTCGACGAGCAGCACGCGCTTGCCGTTCGATGCGGCAGCGATGGAAGCCATTAAGCCGGAAGGGCCCCCGCCGATAATGATGATGTCATACATATAATAAAAACTCACTTTCGTTTTTCTTTTCAGTATACACGATGAGGCAAAACACGTTGAGTAATTTTGTCTATAGGTGTAAACTATCGTGTAGATTGCTTTTTATTTTGAACAAAGTCAGGGAGTGCAAAATGTCCTCATTAATCAAAGGTACCGCCATTTTAACTTTAGGTTTATTTCTGTCGAAAGTGCTCGGCGTCATCTATATCATCCCGTTCTACAGCATGGTGGGAGAGGATAATATTGGGCTTTACCAATATGCCTACATCCCGTATAACCTGATGCTGGCACTGGCGATTTCCGGTGCGCCGATCGCGTTTTCCAAGTTCACGGCTAAATACAATTCACTCGGCGATTATGAAACCGGGAGGCGGCTATTACGTTCAGGCTTATTGACGATGATGGTCACGGGATTCGTGTCGTTCTTGGCACTTTATCTTTTGGCCGAGCCGCTCGCACGCATCACCATTTCAGACGATGAGCCTATCTACTCGGTAGGCGATATCGCAGATGCCATACGCTGGGTCAGCTTTGCGTTGATCGTCGTGCCGTTCATGAGTCTGTGGCGCGGCTTTTTCCAAGGCTATAATTACATGATGCCGACCGCCGTGTCGCAATTGATCGAACAGATCGTCCGCATCATTTTCCTGCTCGGGGGCGCATTTGCAGTCATTTATTTGTTTGACGGCACCCCGAAGACCGCTATCCAGTTCGCTGTATTATCCGCAGCAATCGGAGCTCTGGGCGGACTTGTCACATTGTATTATTTCTGGCGCAAAAAAAAGCCGGAATACAATCATCTGCTTGCGACGTCAGTAGAATCCTACGATGTCCGCTTGCGCGATATGTACCGCGAAATTCTGTTGTATGCCGTACCGGTCATTTTCCTCGGTATCGCCAATCCGCTGTTCCAGTTCGTCGATTTGATGACCTTCAACCGTGCGATGGCAGCTGGGGGCAATCTGATGGAAACGGATTTGCTTGGGATTTTGAATCTGACAGCCCATAAGCTCGTCATGATTCCGGTTATGCTTGCCACAGGGTTTTCGATGGCGCTCATTCCGCTCATCACAAAGCATTTCACGCGCAATGAGCATTTGCAAGTGACGAAAACTTTGGATCAATCGTTTCAGTTGATTTTGTTTCTGACTTTGCCTGCAGTTATCGGCATGACGATGTTGTCGGATGAGCTGTATCATGTCTTTTATCAAGTGAGTGATATCGGATCTGAGATTTTAGCGCATTATTTGCCGGTAGCGATTTTATTTTCGGCATTCCCAGTGACGGCCTCGATTCTTCAAGGAATCAATAAACAGAAATGGATCATCATCAACTTGCTGATCGGTCTAGGTCTAAAAGCTTTGCTGAACACTCCATTGATCATGATGTTCGAAACGGACGGTGCGATTGCAGCGACAATTATCGGCTACTTGGTAGCCATCACGATGAACATGATCGTCATTTCGAAGACGATGAACTATCGCTCGAAAATGGTGTTCCGCCGCATCCTCCTTATCCTCATTTTGAATGCCATCATGGCGTTCGCTGTGTATTTTGCGATGAACGGTTTGGATTATATCATCGGCATGGATAACAAAATGCTGTCGATTATCCGCATTGTGTTGATCGGTGGAGTGGGCGCTGCGGTTTACGGCTATCTCAGCTTGAAGACAGGGCTCGCACAGAAGCTGCTCGGCGCGAGAATTACGCGCATTACAAGACGCTTCGGCTTCTAGGGGGAAACAACATGAGAATCGATAAATTATTGTCGAATTCAGGATTCGGCTCAAGAAAAGAAGTGAAAATCTTACTTAAATCGAAAGCGGTGGAAGTGAACGGGGAAACGGTGCGCGATCCGAAGTTTCACGTTGATGAGAAAGCGGATGAAGTATCGGTCGCCGGGGAACCGGTCGTCTACCGGGAGTTTATTTATTTAATGATGAACAAACCGCAAGGCGTCATTTCAGCGACGGAAGACCGCTTCGATGAAACCGTCATCGATTTGCTGTCAGAAGAAGAGCAGCGCTTCGAACCGTTTCCTGTCGGGCGCCTCGACAAAGATACGGAAGGGCTGCTGTTGATCACCAACGACGGCAAATTGGCTCACGAGTTGCTGTCGCCTAAAAAGCATGTCGATAAAACTTATTATGCGAGAATCGATAGTCCCGTGACGGATGAAGACGCACAAGCTTTTCAAAAAGGCGTTGTGTTGGATGATGGTTATGAGACGAAGCCAGCGCAGCTGCACATTTTACGCAGCGGGGAAGAATCCGAAATCGAATTGACCATTACGGAAGGGAAATTCCACCAGGTTAAGCGCATGTTCGAAAGCGTGAATAAGCAAGTGGTATTTTTGAAGCGTTTGTCGATGGGCCCGCTCCCGCTGGATGATACACTCGAGCTTGGGGAATATCGGGAACTGACGGAAGAAGAATTAAGTAAATTAAAACAAAGAAAATGACCGCAATTTTGCGGTCATTTTCTTTGTTTTCAAGACGTCATTTTGACTTTCTTCTCCGTCGTTGTCCATTTGCCCCGGACTGGACTTGTGACCAGTTCGTTAAAGGCCAACACATTCAAATCCCTTTGAATGGTGCGAGGAGTGATGCCGAATTCATCGACCAGATCCTGTGTTGTCACAGTCCCGTTCTCGAGAATGTACTTGTACATGTCTTTGATTCGAATGAGCATGCGGTCAGTTGTGGGTTTCATAAGTTAAGAACCACTCCTTCATCTTTAGTACCAATGGCAAAGACTAGCGGACGTTTGAGTGTGGTGTATACAGCGATTAAGGAATAATAGCGGTAGACAGCTCCTTTTTTAGAAAATCCGTCAATTTGACTTGTCTGACAATTTGATTATATCGGAAAAACTTCTCGAATTCCATGATTTTGGGTTTCTTTACCGTAACTTAATATGAATGAAATAGAAAAAAATCCCGGAAAATAACCGGCTGTTCTTTAAATTTTTTGAAAAAGGTGTACAATAGCCATAACAAAAAGGAGTGTGAGGCATGGATTGGCAGCAGGAAGCAGAGCAGCGTAAAGAGGAATTGCTCAGTGAATTGCAGGAGTTGATCGCAATTCCGAGCGTTTTAAGCGAAGATGGAAATCCTGACGCTCCTTACGGAAACGAAGTGCGAGAAGCGCTCGATTGGTTTTTGGAAAAAGGAGAGCGTGCAGGGTTCAAGGTGAAAAACATCGCCAATGTCGCAGGGCATTTGGAGATAGGCGAAGGGCCGGAACTTCTTGGGATACTCGGCCACGTCGATGTAGTGCCTGCTGGAGACGGTTGGACAAAAGACCCGTTCGGGGGCGAGATCGCCGACGGGAAATTGTTCGGACGCGGAGCCATCGATGACAAAGGCCCGACGATCGCTGCATGGATGGCGTTGAAAATGGTCAAGGATGCAGGATTCGAGTTCAAGCGCCGGGTAAGGTTGATCGTCGGCACTGACGAGGAAAGTGGGTTCCGCTGTGTGGAGCGTTATTTCCAGACAGAAGAAATGCCGGATATCGGATTTGCGCCCGATGCAGATTTTCCGATCATCAATGCCGAGAAAGGCATTGCGGATATCAAGTATACGCTCGGTTCCTCAGCGCCAGGCGAATTGCTGGAATTCACTTCCGGGGAACGGACCAATATGGTGCCGGACCGTGCGGTGGCGAGAGTAGCACTGGATTGCAGCGTGATTGATGAGGCATTCCAAGAGTTTTGTAAAGAAGAAAAAGTTTCGGGTGACTGCCAGGCGGATGCTGACGGCGCCGTCTTGACGCTGTCCGGCAAATCGGCCCATGCAATGGAGCCTGACGCAGGCGTCAATGCAGGTATTTTGCTCGCGGATTTTTTACAGCATAAAGTTACGGGAGACGGCGCTGGGTTTGTCCGCTTTATCGCCCATTATTTTAGCGGTGATTCCAGAGGCCGAAAGCTCGGGCTCTCGTTTTCGGATGAAGCGTCCGGCGATACGACATTCAATGCCGGAATCATGCGTTTCAAGGCGGGCGAACAAGCTGATGTGCGCGTCAGCATGCGTTACGCGGTCAGTTGCCCGTTCGATGACATGATGGCAGGCCATCAAATTGAAGGTGTTCAAGTGGATATTTTATCCAACTCGAAGCCCCATCATGTGGATGCATCCGACCCATTCATTCAAACGCTGCAGCAGGCTTACGAGAAGCAAACCGGTGATCCGGCAGAATTATTGGCGATCGGCGGAGGCACTTATGCACGCGTGCTCGATAAAGGCGTCGCTTTCGGCATGCTGTTTCCGGGAGAGCCGGATGTCGCGCATCAAGCAGATGAATTCGTCGACATCGACAATCTAGTAAAAGCAACGGCTATATATGCAGAAGCCATTTATCAACTGGCTTGCAAATAATTTCAGGAAAGAAGGAATGGCAATGGAATGGATTTTGTCCAATGGCGAGATTGTAAAAGAACAGGATTTGGAGATTTCAAAAGAAGACCGCGGCTATCAATTCGGCGATGGTATCTACGAAGTTATCCGTGTGTATGAAGGGGATCTGTTCACCGCAACGGAACACATCGACCGTTTCTATGCGAGTGCAGAGAAAATCCGCATTACGGTTCCTTACACAAAAGATGTTTTCCACAAGATGCTCCATGATTTGGTCGAATTGAATCAGATCGACAACGGCCAAGTTTATGTACAGATTACACGGGGGGCGGCTCCGCGGAATCATCAATTCCCGGAAAATGCAGAACCGGTCGTTGTCGGGTACACGAAATCGGTCGAGCGTCCTGTCGAATTCCTGGAAAACGGTGTAAAGGCGGTCTTGATCGAAGACGTCCGCTGGCTGCGCTGCGACATCAAGAGCTTGAATTTGCTCGGCAATGTGCTGGCGAAACAACAGGCATATGAAGAAGGGTTTTTCGAAGCGGTCCTTCATCGCGGAGATACTGTGACTGAAGGATCTTCATCGAATATGTACGGAATTAAAAACGGGATCCTGTACACACATCCTGCGACCAACTTGATTTTGAACGGAATCACTAGACGCGTCATCTTCGAGCTTTGTGAAGAGCTGGGCATCGAAGTGGTCGAGACGGCGTTCACGAAACAGCAGGCACTTGAGATGGATGAGTTTTTCTTATCTTCCACTACTTCAGAAGTTATGCCGGTAATTGAGATTTCCGGAGAGAAAATTGCGGATGGCGCGCCTGGTGAGACGACGCGAAAATTGCAGCAAGCTTTTGAAGCGCGGATCAAAATGGGTGTCATTTCCTGAATCCTGCACTTATTATACAATCCCAGGACCGGCAATCAGCCGGTCCTTTTTTTGCGCCCCTCAGTTATAATGAATAGAGGTGATGACAATGAGTACACATTATTTTATCGGAATCCGGATTCCACAAGAAACGGCAGAAAAAATCGCACAAGCTAGAAATTCATGGGAGATGGCTACCCATAAGCGTTCGACGCCGCCTGGCGATATGCATATTACATTGGTGTTCATCGGGGAAGACCGTTTTGGTGAATTGGAAGAGATTGCTGAGCGGATGGAACGGATCAGTCAAACGCCGTTTCGTTTGAGGACAGATGGCGTGAAGACTTTCGGCAATCCAGAAACCCCGCGCATCGTCTATGCAGCATTATCCGACAGCCCTGAGTTGATGGAGCTTCAATTGGCAGTACAGCAACAGCTGGGGCCATTGAAGCTTTCAACCGACCCTAAACCCTTTGTGCCGCATATCACGCTCGCAAGCCGATGGAGAGGCGGGAGCTTGCCAGAAAAATTAGAGCTGGAAGAGCTCGAGTTTCCGGTCGAATCGTTCTCATTGTTCGAAATTCATCCGCGGGAAACCCCGCGATACAAGGAAATTCAAACTTATCTATTGAAAGGCGACGCTTAAGCGTCCGTAATCCCACTATGAATATTGTCTTCATCATCAATCCTAAAGCAGGTAACGGAGCTGCTCTTGCAAAATGGCGTAAATTCTCCGGAACGATCGATTTTCCGTACGAACAATTCGTGACGCAGTCTCCGGGACATGCGTTTCAATTGGTCAGCCAGTTGAAACAGCAGGCACATGACCATTTGGTGATCGGTTTCGGCGGAGACGGGACGATGCGTGAAATTGCTGCAGCGGCGGCTGGGGCTGAACATCTATTCGTTGCCTCGGTTCCAGCAGGCTCCGGCAATGATTTCGCGCGGACGTTCAGTTGCTTTTCCTCTTCAGTGGAAATCCGGCGTTTTTTGGAATGCCCTGCAGGACTGCCGACTGATATCGGGCAAGTGGACGCTATACCGGAGCGGCTGTTTGCCAGCAGTTCCGGCATCGGCTTTGACGCCGCCGTCGCACGTGCCGTCAATCATTCACGCCTGAAGCTATGGTTGAATAAGCTCGGGCTCGGCAAATTGGCGTATTTGATCTTTGTCGTCACAACATTGTTTACATTCAAGAGGTTCCGCCTGACAGTAGAATCGGGTGGAGAAGTTTTCAGTTATGGGGATGTATGGCTCGCAACCGTCAGCAATCAGCCGTATTTCGGGGGCGGCATGAAAATTTCGCCCCACTCGTCTGTCCATGATGGCCAGCTCGAATTGACGGTCGTCCACGGCTTGCCGAGATTGAAACTACTGGCCGTTTTTGGTACGGTATTTAGCGGAAGCCATACGAAATTTCCGGAAGTCGTGCAGTTCAGCGGCAAGCGTTTTTCGCTCGCCGTGGATCGCCCAGTGCCGCGCCATGTGGACGGGGACGACGCGGGAATCGCGGATGCGCAAGAAACACTCGAGTTTCGTGTGTCAGCAAAACAATGGCAACAAGCAAAATTATAATCAGAAAGAGGATGTCTATACATGAGAGCAAGATATAAACCATGGGCGGCGGATTTGATCGAAGCCCATCCGGAAATCGTCATTCCGAATCCGGAAGCGCTAAAAGGCAAATGGCACGAAGAGTTCGGCAATGACCGCCCGATCCATATCGAAGCCGGAAGCGGGAAAGGCCGTTTCATTACGGGAATGGCACAAGCCAATCCGGATATCAATTACATCGGAATCGAGTTGTTCGAAAGCGTCATCGTGACGGCACTTCAAGGGGCACTTGAACCGGAAGGCGGAATCCCGAACCTGCGCCTCTTGCAAGTGAACGCACAGGAGCTTGAATCGTTTTTCGAAGCAGGGGAGATTGACCGCGTATACTTGAACTTTTCGGATCCTTGGCCGAAGACTCGACACGCGAAAAGGCGTTTGACGCACGAGAGTTTCCTGAAATTGTATGAACGCGTGCTGCCTGAAGGGGGCGAAATCCATTTCAAGACAGATAACCGCGGGCTTTTTGAATATTCGCTCACGAGCATTTCCGAATATGGTATGTTATTGAGGGATGTATCGCTGGATCTTCATGCCAATGAACCGGAATGGAATATCATGACGGAGTATGAAGAGAAGTTTTTGAAAAAAGGGCAGCCGATCTACCGGCTGGAGGCGAAATTCCAAGCGTAACATCAACTCATAAGGGGGAGTTTGTATGCAGAAATTTCAATTTCACGACATGGAGTTAACGTGGCTCGATGGGGGAACGACTTGGCTGGACGGAGGCACGATGTTCGGCGTTGTCCCGAAAGTGGTATGGTCGAAACGTTATCCGGCAAACGAGCAGAACCAGATCGAATTGCCGACGCATCCTATTTTGGTGCAGTTTGACGGCCACAATATCCTCATCGACAGCGGGCTCGGCAGTGGCAAACTGACCGATCGCCAAAAGCGCAACTTGGGCGTATCCTCAGAATCGCGCGTCGACGAAGATCTGAAAGAGCTTGGCTTGACGGCAGAAGATATCGATACTGTCCTGATGACGCATCTTCACGGCGATCACGCAGCTGGCTTGACGAAAAAGCAGGGCGAGGAATACGTATCTGCGTTTCCAAATGCAAAAATATACGTATCGGCGGTGGAGTGGGAGGAAATGCAGAATCCGAACATCCGCTCACGCAATACGTATTGGAAAGAAAACTGGGAGCCGATCATCGGGCAGGTCGAAACCTTTACCGACAAAGTGACGGTGTTCGATGCGATCACGATGATCCACACGGGCGGCCATTCGAACGGCCATAGCGTCATCAAGCTTGAACAGAACGGGGAGACGATCCTCCATATGGGAGACATCATGCCGACCCATGCCCACCAAAACCCGCTATGGGTCTTGGCATTCGATGATTATCCGATGGACTCGATCTATGCGAAAGACAAGCTGATGAAAGAAGCGCTTCCGGGCAATTTCTATTTCAGCTTCTATCACGATGCATTTTACCGCATCATCAAGTGGAATGAAGACGGTAAAGAAATCGTCGATGCACTGGAACGTAAAGAAAAAGTATTTGAATAAACGCCAAAACGCCCTGCGGAACATCCGCAGGGCGTTTTGAATTGGTTTTTCCTCTAGGATTTGGTGACTTCCAAGACAGCTCCGGTGTAGGCATCGGCTAGAAACTCGTACTGCTCGAGTTCGTCGTCGCGATGGCGGGTGATGCCGCCTTTATACACCTCGGTCGTTACAGCGTGCTGGCTGTAAGGCTCGGTTTTCATAAAGATCCAAGAACCATCGATTGGCCCTTCCTCTTTAAAAGACTGTTTTACTTTCTTCAATACATCGTCGGCCGGATAGAGCGTCTGCTTGCTTTCGTAAACTTCCTTTGCGATATAGGCTGCGGCTGCGCCGGCAGCAAATCCAATGAGCAAATCACGATTTTTCATGAAAACCCCTCCTCTGCATTCTGGCTAAATTGTACCATAAAGAGGAAAAATACACCCAATGAAGCACAAACACCCGAAATATTTCGTTAAACGAACTATCTGAACTGGCATTCAAAGGGAAAAAGCTCTAAACTGATAAAGGATGCACATACATATTTTATCAAGGGGGAACCAAAATGAATCAGGATACAAGAGCATTATTCAAAACTCTAACTGAGCTTCTGGGAGCGCCGGGCAACGAACATGCGGTGCGCAAATTTATGCGCGGCGAGCTGGAAAAATATTCGGACGACATCATCCAGGACAATCTGGGAAGTATTTTTGGCGTAAAAAATGGCCCACAAGATAGCCCGCGAGTCATGGTGGCGGGACATATGGATGAAGTCGGCTTCATGGTAACGCAGATCACCGACAACGGCATGCTGCGCTTTCAGCCACTCGGCGGCTGGTGGAATCAAGTGATGCTCGCCATGCGTGTTGATGTAATCGCAGGAGAACGGATCATTCCTGGCGTCGTCGGTTCGATCCCTCCGCATTTATTGGATGAAGAGACCCGTAAAAAGCCGATGGACATCAAGAACATGCTGATCGATATCGGGGCAGATGATAAAGAAGACGCGCTGTCGATGGGCGTTCGCCCTGGACAGCAAATCGTGCCATTCAGCCCGTTCACGCCGATGGCCAATGACAAGAAAATCATGGCCAAAGCATGGGATAACCGCTATGGCTGCGGATTAGCGGTCGAGTTGTTGAAAGAATTGCAAGGCGAGTCCTTGCCGAACCAATTGTTCTCCGGCGCGACGGTCATGGAAGAAGTGGGCCTTCGCGGTGCACAGACGGCAGCCAATTTGATCCAGCCGGATATTTTCTATGCGCTTGACGCGAGCCCCGCAAACGATGCGACAGGGGACAAGAACGAATTCGGCCAGCTCGGCAAAGGGGCGCTCTTGCGCATCCTGGACCGCACGATGGTCACACACCGCGGCATGCGCGAATTCATTTTGGATACTGCCGAAACGCATAACATCCCGTATCAGTATTTCGTCTCTCAAGGCGGCACGGATGCAGGGAAAGTCCACATCGCCAATGAAGGGATCCCGAGTTCCGTCATCGGTATCTGCTCACGCTATATCCATACGTCGGCTTCGGTCATCCATACCGACGATTACGCAGCGGCCAAAGAGCTGCTCGTGAAACTGGTGAAAGCAACAGACCAGTCGACGATCGACACAATCAAACAAAACGTCTGACGAAAAGCGGCCCCCGGGCCGCTTTTCATCTGGTTACGAATAAAAATTTGACGTGATGCAAAGGAGAGGCAAATATGAAATTATGTGTGGCATCGACCAATCCGGCTAAAACCGGGGCAGTCGCATCAGCTCTTGAGAAATTAGGCATTCAGGCAGAAATCAAACAACAAGCGGCAGATTCTGGCGTTTCGGCGCAGCCTTTTTCCATTGAAGAAACAAAAAAAGGTGCGATCAACCGAGCGCATCGTGCTCTCGCCGGTTGTGACGCGGCAATCGGATTGGAAGGCGGCGTCTTTGAACTCGACGGGACATTGTATCTGTGCAATTGGGGAGCCCTCGTTACGTCCACTGGAGCCGTTTATGTTGCAGGCGGTGCGCAAGTGCCGTTGCCTTCGGAAATCGAACAGCCATTGCGTGAGGGTGAAGAACTCGGCCCTGTAATGGACCGCTATGCACAGGAAACCGGCATCCGCCATCATAAAGGGGCAATCGGTATTTTGACCGCAGGAAAACTGAACCGTGTCGAATTGTTTTCTCAAATCGTCATCTTATTGTTCGGGCAATGGCAGGCAAACAGCGATTAAGTTGCATGTGCCCATAAACATCTTTAAAATGTAGCTAGAAAAGAAAAGCTTATTCATTCATGCCTGCTTTCGGACTTGTCCGGGAAGTGTGCAAAAAATGCTGGGAAATAAGAGGGGGAAAAGCTGTGCTTCGAATGGGTTTACCAATGATGTTGTTTTCGGCAGTGCTTGTCCTCGCCGGCTGTGTGAGTCCTGAGGACGAACTGGTGGAAGGCGTGTCCAGCGCCAGGGCGGCATTTGAAGAGGAGGCGCCGGAACCGAATGAGACGGCCGGCGAAACGGAACTGTATGTACCTGGAGGCTATGAAGTGGAAGAGCCTTCAGATGATCATAATGTATTGATCACCCGCGGCAGCCAAGCGTTTGCATTGTTCCTCAATCCAAACGAAGCACCGGACAGCACGTTCTTCTATGATTTGCAAAAGGCGAATCCCGAAGAAACATGGCTCGCCGATGAGAAATTCAGCCGGCACGGCCGGTTCGGATTTGTCACTGTACGGGCGATTGCAGAAGACCGTTATGAACTGGTCGTCAGTTCAGGGGGCGCGAAATTATCAACGATTACAGAGCAATCTGCGCTTCGCCACCATATGGAATGGATGATGAAAACTACCCGTTCGATCGAAGCTGCACAAGAGGAGTGAAAACAATGGAAAAATTACAATCAACTCAACAATTCACAGAGCTCGCCACTAACGAAAACGTCGTATTCATGTTTACAGCAGACTGGTGCCCGGATTGCCGGGTGATCGATCCTATCATGCCCGACATAGAAGGGAAATTCCCTGAATACACATTTGTTTCGGTGAACCGGGACGAATTCATCGATCTATGCATCGAAAAAGATATTTACGGAATCCCGAGTTTCTTGGGATTCCGCGGAGGACAAGAGCGAGGGCGCTTTGTCAGCCGAGACCGCAAGACGCAGCAGGAAATTGAATCGTTTATCTCTGAGCTGTCGAAATGAATGACAAAACGGTTCTCCTGTGTGCAGGAAGAGCCGTTTGTTTATGAAAAGGAGGAAATTAGGAATGAAATCCACCGAGTTATTTACTATACTGAAAGAGCGGACTGGAAATGAGCAATTAAGCTGGGTTCTGGACCGCGAAAAAGATACAGCAAATGTTAGACATAAGAAGCTTGGCAAAGGGATGACCATTTCCCTGCCGCAAGTGCTGAACCGTTTTGAATCGAAAGGCGATACTGCCATTGAAGAAATTGTCTATACGATTTCGGAAACCTTTGGCGCGATGGAGCGGGAAGCAGACGGGAAATTGCCCGGCGGACAGCATATTTATCCTGTAATCCGTTCAACTTCCTTTCCGGAAGAATCGAGTGAAGGCCATGAGTTCCTGACAGCGCCACATACTGCAGAGACGCGGATCTATTATGCGCTTGATGCAGGCACGACCTATCGCCTGATTGATCAATATGTGCTGGAGACTTTAGGGATGACTGCTGAGCAAGTCCAGGAAATCGCCAAATTCCAAGTGAAAAAATTAAAAACTGCCGTCAAAGAAGATCACGTAGCAGGGAATGTTTTTTATTTCTTGAATGAAAACGACGGGTACGATGCGTCCCGTATATTAAATGAAGCTTTTCTTAAAGACATGAAAAAGAAAATAAAAGGGGATATGACCGTTTCAGTTCCCCATCAGGATGTCTTGATCATCGGCGATATCCGCAATGAAACCGGATATGACGTCCTTGCGCAAATGGCGATGCAGTTCTTTACGAACGGCAAAGTGCCGATTACATCACTATCATTCGTCTATGAAAACGACGAGCTTGAACCGATATTCATCTTAGCGAAAAACAGACCGGATAAGGAGAACGATAAAAAATGAATGCATTCTATAACAAACAAGGTGTCGGCGACGTATTGCTCGTCCAATTGGTTCTCGAGAAACCAGAAAAAATCCATGCTGAACAGTTCGGCGATGTAACTTTGATCAAAAATGAACAGCAGGAGATTGCAGGTTTCAACTTGTTCCAGGCAAGCGATTATGTAGACTTGCCGGAAGGCCAGCCTGTGGAAGTAACGGAATCATTGGTGACAGCGCTTCAAAATGCGCTGGAGAAGAACGGTGTCTCGTATACACTGGAAGTCGATTTGACTCCGAAATTCGTCGTCGGCTACGTGGAATCAAAAGAAAAGCATCCGAATGCCGACAAATTGAATGTGTGCCAAGTGGCGGTCGGCGAAGAAACTTTGCAGATCGTCTGCGGGGCTCCGAATGTCGACTCAGGACAGAAAGTCGTCGTTGCCAAAGTGGGAGCCGTTATGCCGTCGGGGATGGTTATCCGCGATGCGGAACTGCGCGGCGTCGCTTCAAGCGGCATGATCTGCTCAGCGAAAGAATTGGACTTGCCGGACGCACCAGCAGAAAAAGGAATTTTGGTGTTGCCTGAGGATGCACAAACAGGATCTCCATTTGAAATGAAGGTGTAACGATGAGCTGGATGAAAAATATGTGGAACAAAATGTTTGCAGAAGACACGGAAACAGAAGAAAAGCCGGTCTCGCGCAGCGAGGAAACTCAACGGGTCGAGCCGAAGCAGCAGGAAAGCAAGCCGGCACCATTCCGTTTCCCTCTTATTTCCGATGAGGAAGTGAAGGGCTTGCCTGCAGAAAACCGGAAAGTTGACCGGCGTGAAGAAAAAAAGGCGCATGATGCGCCTGCCAAAGATGCTGAGGAAAGCCCGTATGAACTTGATGCATTGGAACCGAGCGGGAAATTACCGAAACCGAATACAGGCCGCAGCAAAAAGAAACGTCCCCATGTACCTAAAACAGCAGAGCCACAAGGCCTTGACCTCCCAGGAAATACCACTCGACGTTTCCAGCCAACGCGTGTAGCTTCTCCAGTCCACGGGTTTACTGACCGCCCGGCCCCGATCGATGAACTATTGGAACAGGAAGCTAAGAAGAGAGCGGAACTTGAACGGAAAAACGACTGGTCGCAGCGCAGCCTGCAGGAATTGTATAAGAAAAGCGATGAACAAGCACCGCCGGCGGTTAAACCGCAGCAGTCAACAATAAAGTCAGTATATAAGCCGGTAGATGTTCAGGAAAAACCTGCCGAAACTGTATCGCCAGCTGATAAAACGACTGAAAAGGCGGAAATGTCAGAGGATCAGCAGCCGGAGAAAAAACCTGAACCCCAGTATGAATGGGCAGATCGCAGCTTGCAGGACCTGTTGCCGAAAAACCAGAAGGCTGAAAAAAAGACGGCTGAATCAGATGTGACAGTTTACCGTACGGCTGATCCAGAACAAAAATCAGAGCGCATGGATTCTATTGTGGCCGCTGAACAAACAGACGAGATGTCACAACCTGCGCCTGATAAGGCTGAGCATCTGGAAGATCCTGTGCTCCTGGAAACGGAAACGGATATAGAAGCAGAAACAGAAATCGAGACAGAGACAGAAATTGCAACAGAGGCAGAAACACAAAGCAAAACACAAAATGCTGAGCAACCGGAAGCCATCCGAGAAGCCGAGCATGAAGAGCAAGTACATACCCCACAAGCGAAACGGGTATTGCCGCAGCCAAAAACACAGGAAAAAGGCAAAAAAGAAAAAACAGTGCCATTTAACGTGCTTATGCTGAAATCCGATAAAGAACGCTTGCCGAAACAACAGCAAGCGCCGACAACGGAAAAAAAAACGGCATTAATAGAGGAAACCGCAGCTGATCCAGTAAATAAAGCTGAAATTAGCCATGCCGGCTATCAATTGCCAGGCCCGGAGTATCTATTGGAACCTGAAAATGACTTGAAAGATGAAACTTGGATGGTTGAACAAGGTCAACGGCTCATCGAAGCTTTGTCCCATTTCCAGATCAAGGCGGAAATTGTCGGAACGGTGCAAGGGCCGGCCGTCACCCGCTTTGAACTGCGCGTTGCACAAGGAATCAAAGTCAGTAAAATCCGCAACTTGGCGGATGATTTGAAATTGGCGCTTGCAGCAAGGGATATCCGCATACAAGCACCGATTCCGGGGAAAAGTTCAATCGGCATCGAGATACCGAACCGGCAAAGCCGTGCGGTCCGCTTATCAGAAGTCATTGGAAGCCCGAATTTCAAAACTTCGGGGTCACCGCTTGAAGCGGCTCTAGGCCTTGACCTTGCCGGAAATCCGGTAACTCTCGATTTGCGTAAAATGCCTCATGGCCTGATAGCCGGGGCAACGGGATCCGGGAAAAGCGTATGCATCAATTCACTGCTGATCAGTCTGCTTTACCAATCATCGCCGCGTGACTTGAAAATGTTATTGATCGACCCGAAGATGGTTGAATTGGCACCTTATAACCATATCCCCCACTTAGTCAGCCCGGTCATCACAGACGTCAAGGCAGCGACCGCTTCCTTGAAATGGGCAGTGGAAGAAATGGAGCGCCGCTATCAGCTTTTTGCCCATTCAGGAGTCCGTGACCTGGAGCGTTATAATAAAATGGTCAATGATAAAGGGCAGCCGGCACAGCATCTGCCGTATATCCTGATCGTCATCGACGAATTGGCCGATTTGATGATGATGTCGCCTTCAGATGTAGAAGATTCCATTTGCCGCATAGCCCAAAAAGCGCGTGCCTGCGGAATTCATTTGGTGATCGCAACGCAACGCCCGTCAGTAGACGTCATCACGGGCTTGATCAAATCCAATATCCCGACACGTATAGCCTTTTCCGTTTCTTCACAAGTCGACAGCCGGACGATTTTGGATACGCAAGGAGCTGAGCGATTGCTTGGACGCGGGGATATGCTTTACTTGGGCAATGGCATGTCCGCCCCTAACCGGCTACAAGGCACATTTGTGACGGATGATGAAATCGAAAAAGTCATCGATCATGTCCGAGCCCAGGGAGAGCCCGATTATATCTTCAAAGAAGAAGAATTGATCCAGCGCAGCCAATCTCCTGCTGAACAGGACGATTTATTCGAAGATGCCTGCCGCTTCATCATGTCACAAGGTAGCGCTTCAACTTCATTATTGCAGCGGAAATTCCATATCGGCTATAATCGTGCAGCGCGTTTGATGGATTTGATCGAAGAATACGGATTCATTTCCGAGCAGAACGGCAGCAAAGCCAGAACGGTTCTAATTACGGAAGAAGATGTCGAAGAAGTGTTCCGTTGAACCTAGACTGCGCCAGAATTACAGGAATTATTGATTATTTCAGTGCCTCCTCACTTTGTGATATAATCGGAGCATTGTGAAAAACCATTCAGCTATTGAATCCGCACATGCGGTTTGACTAGACTAATTTTCCACTCCCACAGGAGGTTCATTTATGACAGTATTACATTTTACGGGCATTAAAGGCTCTGGCATGAGCGCACTGGCCCAGATCATGCACGATATGGGCGAGTCGGTGCAGGGTTCCGATATCGCGCAGCATTTCTTTACGGAAGAGCGCCTGCGTGACAGAGGCATCACCATTTTGCCTTTCGACCCTGAAAATATTTCGAAAGACATGACGATCATTGCCGGAAATGCGTTCAATGACGAACATCCAGAGCTGGTCAAAGCCCGTGAAAGCGGAGCGACCATCATCAGGTATCATCAATTTCTCGGCGACTTGATGAAGCAGTACGTTTCCGTAGCGATTACAGGAGCCCATGGTAAAACTTCTACAACCGGTCTCATGGCGCACGTCCTGAATGGCTATAAGCCTGTTTCATATTTGATCGGGGACGGAACGGGATCCGGCCAGGAGGAATCCCATTTCTTCGTGGCGGAAGCGTGCGAATACCGCCGCCATTTCCTGGCGTATCATCCGGACTATGCAATTATGACCAATATCGATTTTGATCACCCCGATTATTTCGGCAGCGTCGATGATGTGTTTAAAGCGTTCCAGGAAATGGCGCAGCAAGTGAAGAAATGCATCATCGCATGTGGCGATGATGACTACTTGCAGCAAATCCAAGCGCCTGTACCGGTCGTCTATTACGGCTTCGGCGAAGAAAATGATTTCCAGGCTCGCAATATCATCAAGACGACAGAAGGGACGACATTCGATGTGGTCATCCGCAACGAATTTTTCCATACGTTCACGATTCCGATGTATGGAGACCATGCCGTGCTGAATGCATTGGCGGTCATTTCCTTATGCCAGTATGAAAGCATCCCGGCGGATATCATCCAGCGCCAATTCGTGAGCTATGAGGGCGTTAAGCGCCGCTTCACGGAGACGGCCATCGACGGCCGTGTGCTGATTGACGATTATGCCCATCACCCGACGGAAATCCGTGCCACTTTGCAATCGGCCGGCCAAAAATATCCGGAGCGTGAACTGATCGCTATTTTCCAACCGCATACTTTCAGCCGTACCCAGACTTTCCTCCAGGAATTTGCAGATTGCCTGCAGGAAGCGGATCATGTCTATCTATGCGATATTTTCGGTTCTGCGAGAGAGGAAGCGGGTACTTTGACTATCCGGGATCTCCAGGAGAAAATTGAAGGCAGCCAACTACTTCAATTGGAAGATGTCGAAAAACTGGCGATTCATGATGATGCAGTATACCTTTTCATGGGAGCGGGAGACGTAACGAAATTCCAGCAAGCTTACGAAGAAGTTTTGACATTGCCGAAAAAAGCCTAACCATCATATTTGGTTAGGCTTTTTTCTTTTGCGAAAACTACGAATGGAAAATGCAGAAATGTTGTTAAATGCTAGCAGGCAATTTAATGCTTTTGTCGAATAGTATTAAAGCGGTGTTTAAACCCGTATAGTGCAGGGTAGAAAACAGGTATACGAAATTTAACTAAACCGAAGGAGGAAACAGAATGGATTGGTCAATCTTGCTTTACATTGCCGCGATTGTCGCCGCAATTGGATTTTTAATTCTATGCGTAGCGCTGGCGATGACATTGAATTCACTAAAGAACACATTAAAAGAGGTTTCCGGCACTGTTTCAGGGCTAGAGAACCAATTGCAGGGTGTCACGTTGGAAACGACAAACCTTCTGCACAAAACGAATGAACTGGCAGAAGACATCACTGTAAAATCAGAAAAATTGAATGGGGTAGTCGATGCGGTCAAAGGCGTCGGGACTTCTGTAACAGACCTGAACTCCACAGTTCGCCAGATTACATCACGTGTAGGTGTTCAAGTGGAACAGAATGAAGATAAAATCGCTCAAGCAGTTCAGTGGAGCAATGTTGCAATGGGGATTGCAGACAAATGGAAAGAACGCAAAGCGTATCAGACCCGCAACAAGGAACAATACGCACCGGTTCCAGGGCAAAAGCAATTGCCGGGCAGCAGCGACCAATACTAAATATCAACTAATCTTTTTAATGGAGGAATAGACCAATGGGAAAAAACAAAAATACTTACTCAAAACCTAACTACAATGAATCTCAGTATAACGGCGAATATTATACGCAGGGCGGCAAATATAGCGACCAGGGCGGCCAGTATGAGCAAAGCCAATACGTTCCACAATCTTACGGCGCCTCAAGCCGCTACGATGATCTATATGACTATGAAGATTCGAACAGCGGTTCCGGCTTCTTGACAGGAATGATCGTCGGCGGGCTTGTCGGAGCTGCAGCTGCATTGTTCTTCGCTCCTAAAGCAGGCAAGGAATTGCAAGCTGACTTGAAGAGCCAGGCTACTACGTACAAAGAAAAAGCTCAGCAATCAAAAGAGTCCGGGGAATCAAATGATGGCCCAGGCTTTACGCAGCAGCTGAAAGAGCAGTCGACGAAAGTGGTCGATAAAGTGAAGAACTTAAAAGGCAGTAATTCACCAATGGATGACGGCACAGCTTCATCTGAAGGCGAAGAGAGCGTAGAATTGCTGGAAACAGTGCAAAATAAAGTCGATAATGGCGATAAAGCTGGAAATGATGCTTTCACTTCCACTGCGAATGCACTTAAAGAAGCAGTAGAAGAAGTGAAAGAAGAAAATAAATCAAGCCATAATGATTCGAAGACTTCAGCAGGCACTAATGCTTCTGCAAGTTTGGAAGGCTCTGCTAACGCAAAATCTTCTTCAGCAACAAAAGGATCATCCAATTCACAAGGATCGTCAAGCACGAAAGGATCCTCTAATTCACAAGGATCCTCGAATGCAAAGGGATCTTCAAATCCACAAAGCAATCAGAACAAAAAGAATTAATTTTGGGAGCGGTTTAAATGGAAAACTTCGTACATGTGAGAAACTTGGATGAGCTTAAGCAAGCGATCGGCAATGAACAACATTATTGGCTGTTCAAACACAGCAGCACTTGCCCAGTCTCAGCAGGCGCATGGAAAGAATACTCAGAGTATGCATCATTGCATCCCCATCAAATATTCCTTTATTTAGTTGTCCAGGAAGACCGAGAGCTTTCGGCGGCAATAGAGGAAATAACAGGGGTTCGCCATGAATCTCCTCAACTTTTCCATTTTGCCAGCGAGCAAGTTGACTGGCATGCAAGCCATAATAAAATCAAAAGCAAAGCGATGGAAGCATTCATTGCCTAGCCCACATGCAAGAATATGAAAAGCGGATGGATTTATTCCATCCGTTTTTCTATGGGGAAAATATTTCTTGAAAGGGCTGTGCACCCCGCCACATGTACATTCTGCTTTCGAAATTCCTCATGAAAACGCTTTAGCGCGTTGAATCGCTAAACATATTTCGTGACTTTGCTGAATAGTTTGCTTATAATGGTCATATCGTGTTAATATGACACCTATTATAGGGTCACTCTTGAAAGGGGAAGTGGAGAATGAGTCATACAGAATTGGAACAGCTTAGAGAACAAGTGGATGCAGTAAACCTGCAAATTCTTTCTCTTATCAACGAGAGAGCTTCCGTGATCCAAGAGATCGGGAAAATCAAGGAAAAGCAAGGCGCTACAAAATACGATCCATTACGCGAGCGTCATATGCTTAATCTATTGAAAGACAATAACAATGGTCCACTCGATCAAAAGACCGTCGACCATATTTTCAAGGAGATCTTCAAATCGGCACTCGATATGCAGGAAGAGGACAGCCGCAAAGCACTTCTCGTTTCCCGCAAGAAAAAAGCGGAAGACACGATCGTTTCCGTCAACGGCGAGAACATTGGCGAAGGTGCACCGTCGTTCATCTTCGGTCCATGTGCTGTTGAGTCGCAAGAGCAAGTCGATCAAGTAGCGCAAGCAATCAGCGACAAAGGATTGAAACTGATCCGAGGCGGGGCATACAAGCCGCGTACATCGCCATATGATTTCCAAGGCTTGGGCTTAGAAGGCTTGAAGATGCTCAAAAAAGCAGCTGATCAATACAAGCTGGGCGTGGTATCGGAAATCGTTACACCGCATCATTTGGAAGAAGCACTGGATTATGTGGATGTCGTCCAAGTCGGCGCACGCAATATGCAGAACTTCGAACTATTGAAAGCCGTTGGGCAGATCAACAAACCGGTGCTATTGAAGCGCGGCATGTCTGCTACTGTTGATGAGTTCATTAAAGCAGCTGAATACATCATCGCTAACGGAAATGACCAGATCATCCTTTGTGAGCGTGGCATCCGCACATATGAAAAGGCCACACGCAATACACTGGATATTTCGGCAGTGCCGATTCTGAAGCAGGAAACGCATTTGCCGGTGTTCGTAGACGTGACACACTCTACTGGCCGCCGCGACTTGCTATTGCCTGCTGCTAAAGCGGCAATCGCTATTGGAGCTGACGGAGTGATGGCGGAAGTCCACCCGGATCCTGCAGTAGCACTATCGGATGCGCAACAGCAAATGAGCTTGCCGCAATTCGACGAATACTACGATTCACTGATGAAATTCATGAAGCAGTATGAATTGAAAGTATAAGCAAAAGCAAAAGCAAAAGCCGGACTTGTTCCGGCTTTTTTCTTTTTTATAATGTGAAATGTTCGAACAGAATCAAGAAACAAAGTACAAAAGATGGACAGTTTCATGAACTTTCACTGTAAGCGCGGCAGCAATACATATTAAGAGTTGATATTCATAAAGCGGGTATCGTATCATTGTAGAAAGAATGGAACAGGAGGGCGCAAAATGACCGTTACGATTTATGATGTGGCACGAGAAGCAAATGTTTCCATGGCTACCGTATCCCGGGTAGTGAACGGAAATCAGAACGTGAAACCAGCCACAAGAAAAAAAGTACTGAAAGTGATTGAGGAACTCGGCTATCGTCCAAATGCTGTAGCACGCGGTTTGGCGAGCAAGAAAACAACGACGGTCGGCGTCATCTTACCCGATATTTCCAATAGCACATATTCTGAGCTGGCAAGGGGCATCGAAGATATTGCAACGATGTACCGATATAATATCATTTTGTCCAACTCCGACCAGAACCCGAATAAAGAGCTTCAATTGCTTGAAACGATGCTCGGCAAACAAGTAGACGGAATCGTCTTTATGAGCGATGTCATTTCGGATGAATTACGTAAAGAAATGGAGCGTTCCCCGACACCGATCGTTTTAGCGGGTTCAATCGATGATACAGCATCGATCGCTTCCGTTAATATCGATTATTATGCCGCTGCCTACGAAGCGGTCAAAAAATTCATCGACAGCGGGCATAAGAAAATCGCTTATATTTCAGGCCCCTTATCGTCTGAGATCAATCGTGAACATAAGCTGAAAGCCTATCAGGATGCATTGCAGGAAGCCGGGCTTGGCTATGACGAGCGCCTTGTCGTCGAATGCAATAACACCTACGAAGAAGGCTTGGAAGCTGTGCGTACCTTGGAATCGATTGAACCGACAGCGTATTTCGTCAGCAATGATGAAATGTCGATCGGCGTGATCCATGAAGTGGAAGCGCTAGGCAAACGGATACCGGAAGATGTAGAAGTCATCACCTATGAAAACTCGAAGCTCGCCCGCATGGCACGTCCGATGCTGACGGCTGTAGCATTGCCGCTTTACGATATTGGAGCGGTGTCGATGCGCTTGTTGACAAAGTACATGAATAACGAAGAAATTGAGGAAAACCAAGTCGTGTTGCCTTACCGCCTTGAAGAACGGCAGTCGACCAAACACCAATAAATCCTTTTGGCTATCGTTGGCCAATAAAAAACCGCCTTGGCGACGGGATTGAATCCAATCCTGAAGCCAAGGCGGTTTTTTGTTCAAGCTGCGGAATATTCCGACTAAATGAAGCGTAACTTATTGATTGCGGATCATATACAGCGCTTTATCGAGCATTTGCTGGTTTTTTTCGGTGATTTCCACTTTTCGTGGAATCGGCTTATACATGTTCTCGGGATCTTCCCATGTCTCGATCAAAGGAACAGGGGATTCCGGCTGCCAGCGCTTAAGCCATGCTTCAGGCAGCTTGCCGCTCGGCAGTGGCTCGCTGTTCATTTCCATCCACAAGAGTGACCAGGCACGGGGCACGACCCGCCAGATATCATAGCCGCCGCCGCCGACCGCTATCCATTTACCGCCGCAGAACTCATGTGCCAATTCATGGGCAATCTTCGGGATTTCCCGGTAGATTTCCATCGTACTGCTTAAATGGGTCAAGGGATCCAAATAATGCGCATCGGCGCCGTTCTGGCTTAAAATAACATCCGGCTTGAAATGTTCGACGATTTCACGCATTGCGGTCCGGTAAATGGTTAGGAACGATTCGTCTTCCGTGAATGCATCGATCGGAAAATTGAACGAAGTGCCATAGCCTTGGCCGCTTCCGCGTTCATTGATATTGCCGGTGCCGGGGAATAGGTAGCGGCCCGTTTCGTGGATCGACACCGTGCAAACTTCGGGGTCGTCGTAAAAGCACCATTGGACACCATCCCCGTGGTGGGCATCCGTATCGATATACAAAACGCGGGCGCCATATTTCTCTTTCAAATAATGGATGGCGACCGAGCTATCGTTGTAGATGCAAAAGCCGGACGCTTTCCCGCGGAAGCCGTGGTGCAGGCCGCCGCCGAGGTTGAGTGCATGTTCGGCTTTGCCTTCCATCACTTGGTCGACAGCAGTCAATGTACCGCCGACCAAACGGGCACTCGCTTCATGCATATTCTCAAAAATCGGCGTATCTTCCGTCCCTATGCCGTATCCTTCGCCGGCTTCCGGAGTGATTTCACCGCGGCTCGCTTTTTTGACGATATCGATATAGCGCTGGTCGTGTGCGAGCAATAGTTCTTCATC
Organism: Bacillota bacterium; assembly: GCA_051750505.1. GTDB lineage: Bacteria > Bacillota > Bacilli > Bacillales_A > Planococcaceae > Planococcus. The sequence continues at coordinate 252,825 of JBNJJS010000003.1, read as the reverse complement.
TGTTGCAGTCCGTGCAGGCACAATCAAATCCTCTGGAAGAGCGTCCATTTCCCTGAGCAAATCAATGGTAAGAATGAGCCGTTTTTGGTTGAACGGATGCGTTTCAGAAAATTTATACCCCAATTGATCTTCTGAATAGATGAAGACAGCGTGTTTTTTCATTCCTGCATGAGATTCGGCCATAAGACATCGAAACCTTCTTTTCGCAGATCTTCAATAATGGAGATGGGGTTCATCGTTTTGATGCGGAAAGCCAGGATCTTATTGGAATTGTCTTTCCGGTCAGGGTAGACGAGGACGCTCAATACATTGACTTTATGCTCGTAGAATACTTTGCTGACTTCATACAGGGCGCCTGAGCGGTTCGGCACTTTGATTTCGATTTGGGAACCGGGCTGATGGGCTCCGGTCAATTCGATATACGTATAAAGGAGATCGGTTTCCGTTAAAAAGCCGACAAGTTCATTTTGGCTGACTACAGGAAGGCAGCCGATTTTTTGCTCATAGAAAAGCAAGGCAATCTCTTCAACAAAATCCAGTGGATGCGCAATCATCGGATTTTTGGTCATGATGTCCGCTACTTTTTTCTTGTATGGTTCACCTTTAGGAGAAACGGTGAACATGGACGGCATCGCATCTTTGAGATCCCGGTCGGTAACGATCCCCACAACTTTGCCATCATCGACTATCGGCACGTGGCGGATCCGCTTTTCTTCGAACAGATCCAGTACGTCTTGGACGGTCTGATCCGAACGAAGCGTGAAAATATCTTTTTTCATGATTTCTTCGACTAACATACAAACACCCCTTTAATCTGTTAGTACATATATCGGTTCATAAAACGAAGCTGATCGAACTTTTGGATCGATTCCGGATCGACTCGTGAACCGATCCGTGCCATCAATGTATTGGCTGGGTGGGAGCTGATCTCCGGGTCATCCGTAGCAAAATACTCGAGCCCACCTGCTTGCATCATTTTTTCCATGATCTTCCGGTATTCCCAGACATTCAAACCAGTGCCTTTCAAATCCCAATGCCAATAGTATTCGGTCGTGATACAAATAAAATCTTCGAATGCATCATCCATCATGGATACCTGGAGAAGCGCTTTACCGACTCCTGCACCGCGATATTTCGGAATGACTTCAATAGCGCCTAGTTCAATTAGATTCTCCATTTTCCCTTCAGACCATCGCTCAAGGGGATCCGGGTATAGAAAGGTCACATACCCTACAATCATATTGCGATCTCTCGCAATCAAAATACGCCCTTCCGGCAGGTCAGCAATTTCAGTTATGGCTTTGTGCTGCTGAAGTGGAGGCCGGAAAGCCACTAAGTGTTCATGGAAATCAAGTTCCTTCAGTTCCCTTGACGGGACAGGCCCTTCGATTATGAGGGGGCCATGTTTTGTTTTCAGTTCCATCGCATTGTACGTTTTTTTATGTTCCATCATTTCACCGCCTGTGGTTGCAATTAGCTTCATTATACATGAAGGGGAGAGGGAAAAGAAAGTTGCTCTTGTAAATACACGGTATTTTCGAAAAAATTAAAATTATTCGCATTTCTCATCTGTGTTGATGTAGAATATAGAGAAACAAAGGGAAAGGGTGATTTATGTGAAAGTGGAAGCGTTACCAGCAAAGCCAGGGGAGCATTATCTACATAATTACGAAGAGCAGTCGGCGAATTTCGATTGGTCGGAAGTTGAAAAAGAGTTCAGCTGGTCCCAAACCGGAAAAATCAATATGGCCCATGAGGCGATTGACCGCCATGCTGAATCGGACCGCAAAAACAAAGTCGCTCTCTATTACAAAGATCAGCATCGCCTTGAAACTTATACATTCTATGAGATGAAACGCATGACGAATCGTGCGGCGAATCTTTTGGAAGCACATTCCGATCTTGAAAAAGGAGACCGCATCTTCATCTTCATGCCGCGTTCGCCTGAACTTTATTTCCTTATGTTCGGGGCATTGAAAAAGGGCTTGATTGTCGGGCCGTTGTTCGAAGCCTTCATGGAAGGGGCTATCTACGACCGCCTTGATGACAGTGACGCGAAAGCGATCATCACAACTCCTGAGTTGCTTCCGCGCATCCCGAAAGACCGCCTGCCGAATTTGAAAACGATTTTCCTGGTCGGATCGGAAGGGGCAGAAGAAAGCAACGGCCACGTCGATGTATTGAAGCATCTTCATTCCTGCTCGGATAAATTCGATGTAGAATGGCTTGATAAAGAAGACGGGTTGGTGCTTCATTATACTTCAGGATCTACAGGTAAGCCTAAAGGCGTCCTGCATGCGCAATATGCGATGGTGCAGCAATACCAGACCGGCAAATGGGTCCTTGATTTCCAGGAACAGGATATCTACTGGTGCACAGCTGACCCGGGCTGGGTGACAGGGACGGCTTATGGTGTGTTCTCTCCTTGGCTGAACGGAGTGACGACCGTCATTTTGGGCGGGCGCTTCTCTCCGGATGCCTGGTATCAAGCGATTGAAGATTTCGGCGTCACAGTTTGGTACAGTGCACCGACAGCGTTCCGCATGCTGATGGGCGCAGGGGATGCGTTGGTGAAAGAATACGACCTATCGACATTGCGCCATGTGTTGTCAGTCGGCGAACCGCTTAATCCGGAAGTCGTCAAATGGGGTGCGCAAGTTTTCGATAAACGAATCCACGATACATGGTGGATGACGGAAACCGGAGCACAAGTCATCTGTAATTATCCATCGATGGCGATCAAGCCAGGGTCGATGGGCAAACCGATTCCAGGTGTCAAAGCGGCGATCGTCGACGATCAAGGCAAGGAGTTGCCGCCGAACCAAATGGGCAACCTGGCAATCGAAAAAGGCTGGCCATCCATGATGCGCCAAATCTGGAACAACCCGCAAAAATACGATTCCTACTTCTTGAATGATGAATGGTATGTATCCGGCGACTCGGCTTACATGGATGAAGACGGGTATTTCTGGTTCCAGGGAAGAGTGGATGATGTCATCATGACTTCAGGTGAGCGTGTCGGCCCGTTCGAAGTGGAAAGCAAGTTACTCGAGCATCCGGCAGTCGCGGAAGCGGGCGTCATCGGTAAGCCTGATCCAGTACGCGGCGAGATCATCAAAGCGTTCGTCGCGCTTGTAGAAGGCTATGAGCCATCCGATGAACTGATTGAGGAGATCCGGCAGTTCGTCAAAAAAGAACTGGCGGCTCACGCAGCACCGCGCGAAATTGAATTCAAAGATAAACTACCGAAAACACGAAGCGGTAAAATCATGCGCCGCGTATTAAAAGCGTGGGAGTTGGATCTGCCGACTGGCGATCTTTCCACAATGGAAGATTAACAGAAAAAAGCCCCTCTGCTAAATGCAGGGGGGCTTTCGTTATGCTGCGTCTTCTTCAGTTTCCGGCTCATCTGATTCTTCAGGTTCCTCGGGTTCTTCAGGTTCCTCAGGTGTTTCTTCTTCCTCTTCCGGTTCTTCTTCAGGCTCTTCTTCTGGTTCTTCCGGAGCTGGTGTTTCTTCTTCCGGTTCCTCTGCCGGTTCTTCAGGCTCTTCCTCCGGTTCCTGTCTCTCCCGCTCTGGTGATGGCGCCGGTGTAGCTTCTCTTTCCTCCGGTTCCGGAGCAGGGGCTGGTTCAGGTGCTTCAATCGTCACGCTGTTGGAAGCGGCAGATTGTCTGCCTGTAATGTCTACAGCGACGACTGAATATGTTCCAGGACCTGGCGCGCTATAGGAGTTGCTGTTCGATTCTGAAACGGAAGCGACTCTGCTGCCGCCGCGGAATACGCGGTAGCCGACGACATCATTCGAAGCGGAATCGCTCCAAGTGATTGTACGTCCATTGATCGATGTGCCGACCGGTGCAGGTGCTGCGCTATCTGCGTCGAATTGGGCACTTGATACAACATTGCTGAATCTGGAATTACCTGGGAACAATTTGCCTGCGTCACCGCCGAACGGTGCAAGCATGCGATCGACATATTCTTCTGATACGCCAAGGCCGCCGCCTGAAACAAATTCACTCGGCGTGCTTGAAAGAGCGGCGTATCGTTTGCCGTTGATGGTCGTATACGATCCACTGCTCAAACTGTCGTCGCCGTCTTTTGGCGTCATGACGTCAGCGATGAACAAATCAGAGCGGACAAGCCCAGCACGTTTACATTCATCGCTTGGTGCGAATCCTGAAATGCCACAGAATGATCGATTGACCACGCCTTCCGGCTCTTTGAATTTATCGCCCGTTCCGATTGCATCAGGTGCAACATCGTAAGTTGTATTCATCAAGTTCGCCCATAGTTGGTTGACGCGTGTAGAGGGCTGTAGATTCTGGTTTCTGAAATTATCGAGTGAGTAACGTTCTTTGTCGTAGCCGAGCCAGACACCCATTGTAATATTCGGGTTATAGCCTACTAGCCAAACATCACGAGTCTCCTGGGTCGTTCCGGTTTTCCCGGCGAAATCAGCATTGAATTTCAACATGCCGTTTGCACGGTTGGCCGTTCCGCGATCCGTTTTGAAAACATCACGAAGCATATCTGTCAATACGTACGATGCTTGAGGCGTAAAGACATCTGTCGATTCTACTTCTTGCTCATAAATGACATTGCCGTCAGCGTCTTCGATTTTATCGATCATAGTTGCTTCGACATGTTTGCCTCCATTTGCCAATGTGGCATATCCGTTGGCGACTTCTTCCACCGAACCTTCGATGCCGCCGCCTAATGCAGAGGAGACGACACCATCATTTTCAGTCACGCGAGAGAAGCCATTATCCATTAAATATTGAACCGGCATGTCATCGCGGAGCTGTGCGAATAATCGTAGGGCGGGAAGGTTCTGGGATTGTGCCAATGCATCTCTAGCCGGCATGATCCCTTGTTCGCTCGTCGGGATGAAGTTTGTCGGCTCATAGGACGAACCATTATCATCCATTGAGAACTTCACATCTACCACCGGGCTGCCGGCGCCGATTGCGCCTGCTTCAAGTGCAGGTCCATAAACGAGTAAAGGCTTAACGGTCGAGCCGATGGAACGATAAGCTTGTGTAGCGTGGTTCAAGTTTTCGATTTCATGGTCGCGTCCCCCGATGAAACTCAAAATTCGGCCAGTTTCATTTTCCAGGGTTACACTTCCGACTTGGACAGGCAATTGGCGGGTCTTCTCTTCGCCGTCTTCGTCGATGTAATCCTCAGACAAAGTCGTACCGTAGCCTTGGTAAGCTTTTTGTGTGTCTTCTTGCGCGATATATAAGTCTTTATTGATACTTGAATGGATGCGGTAGCCATTCGACCGCACAGCGCGGTCAGCGAGTATCGCATATTCTTCGTACAGGTTTTGGTCTTGGTCAAGAGTTTCGGGGTCTATTCCGTTTTGCTCTGCCAAGACGTCCATGATGATGCGGGTGGCGCGTTTTTCCAGCTCTGCTGTGACGAATGGATAATCATCATAAGAACGGGTTTCGCCAGTTCTGAAATCAGCGACAATATCGTAATCCAAAGCTTCATCATACTCAGTTTCGGTAATATAGCCCGTTTCAAGCATGCGATACAGCACCGTTCTCATGCGGTTAAGGCCCGGTTCGAGGCCGGCTTCGTCTTTCAACTTGCCTCCTGATGCATATGGCGTATAGCTGTAAGGCGCTTTTGGTATGCCGGCGATGAATGCCGCTTGCGGCAAATTCAAATCACTTGCAGGGACATCGAAGATTCCTTTGGCAGCTGTTTCGATGCCTGCGATGTTCATGCCTGCTGAGTTTCTGCCATAGGGGATGATATTCAAATAAGCTTCCATAATATCTTCTTTGTTCATGAATTTCTCAAGACGCATGGCCAATAGGATTTCTTTCGCTTTTCGTTCATAGGACACTTCGTTCGTCAAAATCTGATTTTTGATCAATTGCTGTGTCAAAGTCGATCCGCCGGTTTGATTATCCGAATTGGAAACATCTTGGAACAAGCCGCGCATGATCGCTTTCGGGACGATTCCTTCATGTTCGTAGAAATATTCGTCTTCCGTCGCCAGCACTGCGTCGATGGCAACATCCGAGACATCTTCCAATGTCGTTTCTTCGCGGTCAAGGTCGGTCTGTAATTTGCCGAGGTACGTATTATCGGCAAAATACAATTGTGAGGTTTCTTCATAACTATAGATGTCCGACAACATTTCCTCTTCAGTCCGGAGCTGTTCCTCGTCCACCAGTGAAGCGAAATAGCCTGCTCCTGCCGAAGCGGCAAACACGCCGCCTGCCAGCAATATAACAGCTAGAATGATTGCCAAATTCCAAATGACCCCCGTGGTGATCTTAAACCGCTTGAACCATTTATGGGAAGTCCATCTATCGGTTGTTTCCTCTGCCTTCAATAACCATCTTCTAAATTTATCTTGCACATTATCCCCCTCCTAAAAATCCTTTTCATTATAGCATAATCCGATAATTGAAACGAAAGATATTGACAATCTTTAGGATTCAAGTACACTACATAATAGAATCTTCATAAACAAACGGAGAAAGGTCCGCAGTAGGGCATGCTGTTTTGAAACAAGAGAGCCGGTGGAAGGTGCGAACCGGCCAAAACGCATGCGTCGAATTACAGGCCTGGAGTTTGCGGAAGTGCCCCGTCTGGCACATTCGAGTGGGAGGCTGAGTCCTCCAAGCTGGGTGGTACCGCGCATATGCGTCCCTGCATGAATTTCATGCAGGGGCTTTTTTGTGTCCCGGCAATCGAGCGAAGAGAAAAGGGAGGAAATTCACATGACGAATTCATTGATCGAAGATTTAAACTGGCGCGGGCTTCTGTACCAGCAAACGGATGAAGAAGGAATGGCGGAAGTGCTGGACAAGGAAAAGATTTCATTATACTGTGGTGTCGACCCGACTGCCGATAGTATGCATATCGGCCATATCGTGCCGCTATTGACGCTGCGCCGCTTCCAATTGCATGGCCATCGCCCGATCTTGCTTGTTGGCGGTGCGACCGGAATGATCGGGGATCCATCGGGACGCAACGAAGAGCGTCAATTGCAGTCGACGGAACAGATCGACCGAAACGTACAAGCGATCAAAAAACAGATGGAGCAGATTTTTGATTTCCAAACTGAAAATGGTGCGAAAATGGTCAATAACCGGGATTGGATCGGTGGCATGAGCGTCATCGAATTCCTGCGCGATTTCGGCAAATTGATCTCCGTCAATTATATGTTGGCAAAAGACTCGGTCGCATCGCGTCTCGAGAGCGGCATTTCATTTACGGAGTTTTCCTACACCTTGATCCAGGCGATCGACTTCAATCATCTCTACAATGAATACAATTGCCGCGTCCAGATCGGCGGGTCGGACCAATGGGGCAATATCACCTCTGGCCTTGAAGTGATCCGCAAGACGCACGAAGAAGAAGCGAAAGCTTTCGGCATCACAATCCCGCTCGTGACGAAAGCGGACGGCACGAAATTTGGCAAGACGGCGGGCGGCGCAGTCTGGCTCGATGCGAAAAAGACTTCCCCTTACGAGTTTTACCAGTTCTGGATCAACACGGCAGATGCGGATGTTGTCAAATACTTGAAGATTTTCACATTCATCGAAAGACAAGAAATCGAAGCACTTGCAGAAAGCGTTGAAACGGAAGCGCATCTCAGAAAAGCGCAAACCGTCCTTGCCGAAGAAATGACCAAGCTCATCCATGGGGAAGAAGCGCTCGCGGATGCACAGCGCATCACGAAAGCGCTGTTCAGCGGCGATCTGAAAAGCTTGAGCGCAGACGAAATGAAGGCGGCTTTCAAAGACGTTCCTTCTGTCGAGATGCCAAAAGAAGCTAAGCCGATCGTCGATTTGATTGTCGATGGCAAAGTGTCTCCTTCAAAACGCCAAGCGCGTGAAGATATCACGAACGGTGCGATTTCCATTAATGGCGAGAAAGTCCGCGACCTCGAATACGTCGTCGATGGAAAAGACCGCCTGGATGACGAATTTGCAATCGTCCGGCGCGGCAAGAAGAAATACCATATGATCCATTTCGTCTAAACACTTACGCCGCTTGCATATGCAGGCGGCGTTTTGCGATCGGGTGAATGTTTAACGTCCTTGTGACGGGGAAACACATTCACTAGATACATGAACAGGATTCCAAACCATTAAAGGGAGGACGAAGGACATGTCACGAGTTGTCGGATCGTACGGTACGGAAATGGAAGCAGTGGAAGTTATAGAGGATCTTCAGCGGCAAGGCTACCGGGATGAAGACATTTCAGTTCTCAGTAAGGACAAGGGAGATGTAGAGCGCGTAACGGAAGAAACCGGTACACAGGCTGGTGAAGGAGCTGCGGCCGGGGCTGCTACGGGCGGTGCGCTAGGCGGCCTCGGCGGCGTATTGGCTGGGCTTGGGGCGCTCGCGATTCCGGGCATCGGTCCGATCGTCGCGGCCGGGCCGATTGCAGCAGGCCTGACAGGCGCAGCAGCCGGAGCGGGCGTCGGCGGGATAGCCGGTGCTTTGATCGGCCTCGGCGTGCCGGAAGACGAAGCGGAAACTTATGAAGCCCAGTTCAAGGAAGGGCGGATACTCGTCTTGGTGGAAGAGGATGGAACGAAGCAGCCGGACCGCAATGATGTGGATACGTTTAGAGATACTGATGACCCATTGATCGGCACAGAGCGAACAACGACCATTCGTGGAGATGCTGGGCCGGGGCGCGACCGGCTGTAATTTCTGCAAAACCTTAAAAACCCCCGCGGCGCTGTTATGCGCCGCGGGGGTTTTTAAGGTCTTGGATTTATACATGCGATTGTTTTTCTTTAATGAAAGAAGGGAGCGGGAAATCCTGGAATGCTTGTGGATGGACCAGTTTGCCAAGCTTGATGGCTCCTTCGATCAGCCTAGGGGACGGGCGGCAAAACAAAGCCTCTTCCATGACATGGATCTGTTCGATCGCTTTCATCGATTGCCAGTCCGGGCGTTTCAAGACAAGTTCCGGTTTGACTTTCGAGGTCATAATGCCGACCCAAGCAAGAAGGATGAAATCTGGCTCGCGTTCTCTCACGGCTTCCCAGTCTGTTTGGATGTTCGCAGTTTCCTCATCTTCGAAACAATTGCGGGCGCCCACCAGCCGGCTGATTTCGCTGAGCCAGTTGACGCCTCCTGGGGTGAACACGGGTTTTGGCCACCATTCCCAGTACAGGGACGGGGAGGAAGTGGCGCTGTCGCCGCGTTTTTTCAATTCGGCAATGGCAGAGTCATATTCCGCGAGAACCGGTGAGCTTTCAAAATGGATCGCTTCAGCCACCGTCTCCAGATCGCTGCGGATATCCGCAAGCGATTGCGGGTCTAGGATGAGGTGCGGGATCTTGCGTTTTTTGAGCTCTTCGATATTTTTCTCCATGCCGGGCACGCTGAGCGATGCCAGTACAAGGTCCGGTGCGAGGGCTTCGACTTCATCCATGCGTATGGACAGGTCCGGTCCGAGACGCGGAAGCTGTTCGATGCTCTTCGGCCAGTCGGAATAATCATCGACGCCGACCAGCAAATGATCGGCATTCAAAAAAGCGAGCAATTCGGTATTGCTTGGGCAAATGGATACGATTCGCATAAAGACGCCTCCTTTATGGATTCAGTTTAGCACAGCTCGAGAAAGGAATCGACGAAACCAGGGGAACCTGGCATCTTTCAAGCTAAAGGCTGAAAAGATACTCGCGAAATAAACGCCATAGAAAAAACCCTCCAGGCAAACCTGGAGGGTTTTCGTCAATCGATTAACGTGAGTAGAACTCAACGATCAATTGTTCGTTGATTTCAGCAGACAATTCGCTGCGCTCTGGGAGACGGACGAATGTGCCTTCTTTTTTGTCAGCATCGATTGAAACGTATTCTGGAACGAAGCTGTTCACTTCGATCGCTTCGTTGACAACGTCAAGGTTGTTGGACTTTTCGCGGAAAGCGATTGTTTGTCCTGGTTTTACGCCGTAAGACGGGATGTCTACGCGTTTGCCATCAACAAGGATGTGGCCGTGGTTTACCAATTGGCGAGCTTGGCGGCGAGTGCGCGCAAGGCCGAGGCGGTAAACAACGTTATCAAGGCGAGTTTCAAGCAAGATCATGAAGTTCTCACCGTGTTTGCCTTCCATTTTACCTGCTTTGTTGAACATAGTTTTAAATTGGCGTTCGTTTACTCCGTACATGAAACGAAGTTTTTGTTTTTCTTGCAATTGCAGACCGAATTCAGATACTTTTCTGCGTTGGTTAGCACCGTGTTGACCTGGTGCGTAAGGGCGTTTTTCGAGTTCTTTACCTGTGCCGCTCAAAGAAATTCCTAGGCGACGTGACAGTTTCCATGCTGGACCTGTATAACGAGACATAATGAGTCTCCTCCTCTGATTTGGTTTTTAGAGTAAAATAAAAACCAGATGTATTCATGCTGCAAGCCATTTTGTTTTCATGTACCTTCGCTCAGCAGCCAAGAGTTACGCGATACACCTCTGTTCGGACGGAAGCAGCCTGAACTGCTTTTCTAAACAAGGAACAAAATGGACAAACCCGCACATACAACTGCTGCGATTATTTTACACAAAAGCTAGTATAACTGATATCGGCTATAGCAGTCAATTATAAAAGGGGAAAAGCACAGTAAGCGTGCTTTCTTTTTTTGTATGTACGGGGTAAAATGAAGAAAGCGGGATATGTAAGCGCTTTCTATTTTTGTTAAGGGGTGTATTGAAAATGAAATCAAAGATGAAATTTGAAACGGCAGTGATCCACAAAGGCTATGATAGTTCCGTCCATCATGACAGCCTGGCAACGCCGTTATACCAGACGTCCACATATTCTTTTGCAAGTGCACAGGAAGGGGAAGCCCGTTTTGCAGGAGATGAGCCGGGGAATATCTACTCCCGGCTCGGCAATCCGACTGTGCGGGTTCTGGAGGAACGGATGGCAGAATTGGAAGGCGGGGGAGGCGCGTTGGCATTTGGGTCGGGGATGGCTGCAGTCAGTGCAATCCTAGTCCATTTAACAAAGGCAGGCGATCACGTGCTATGTTCACGTGGAATCTATGGCTGTACATTCGGTTTATTGGAAATCATGGAAGAAAAGTATGGCATTACGCATTCACTGGTTGCGATGACGACGGAACAGCAGATTGAACAGGCGATCCGGCCGGAGACGAAAATCATCTACGTCGAAACGCCGATCAACCCGACAATGGAACTCGTCAATCTGCGCGCTGTCGAAGCAGCCGCCAGAAAACACGGCTTACGGGTTGTCGTCGATAATACATTCAGCTCACCGTATTTGCAGAACCCGCTCGAGTTCGGAGCTGATTTTGTGTTGCATAGCGCCACCAAATATTTGAACGGCCACGGCGATGTCATCGGCGGTGTGCTCGTCGGAGCGGATGAGGAAGAAATGCAGTCGATCCGCATGACTGTCCAAAAGGATTTTGGGGGCATCATGTCGCCTTTCGATGCCTGGCTGCTGATTCGCGGTTTGAAGACCTTGCATGTGCGCATGGACCGCCATATCGATAATGCCGAGAAAATTGTGGCTTTCTTGCAGGGAGAACAACTGGTCAAGGGGATTTTGTATCCATTTGATGCCAATCACCCGCAAGTGTCGATAGCGAAAGACCAGATGCGCCGTGGGGGCGGCTTGATTTCATTTGAGCTTGAAGGCGGGAAAAAACAGGCACAGGAGTTTTTGAATGCTTTATCACTCATCAAGATCGCGGTCAGTCTCGGCGATGCGGAAACATTGATCCAGCATCCGGCGACCATGACCCATGCGGTCGTCCCGCCGGAGGAGCGGGAAAAGATGGGTATCAGCGATTCGCTCGTGCGCTTGTCGGTCGGGCTTGAGAACGTCGAAGATTTAATGGCCGATCTCGAGCAGGCTTTCGCGCAAATCAAATCAAATTTGCAGGAAATCTAAAAAAGATCCCGGCAGACAATCTGCCGGGATCTTTCATGCGTTTAGATGTGCTTCAATAATGTTTCTGCAAACTTTTCAAGCCCGATGCGGTCTTCTTCCGTAAAACGGGCAAGTTCCGGGCTGTCGATGTCGAGCACGCCGTAAGCTTCACCGTCTTTGAATAGTGGGACCACGATTTCCGAACGGGAAGCGGCATCGCAGGCGATATGGCCAGGGAAAGCATGGACATCATCAATGAGCATCGTTTCATTTTTGTCGATGGCCGTACCGCATACCCCTTTTCCGACCGGGATGCGGACACAAGCCGGCATTCCCTGGAACGGGCCAAGGACAAGTTCGCCTTCTTCCATCAAATAAAATCCGACCCAATTGATGCGGTCGAGGAATTGGCCAAGAAGTGCGGAAGCGTTCGACAAATTGGCGATGCGGTTCGGCTCGCCTGCAAGCAGGGCGTCCAGTTGTTTGTTGAGCAGATTGTATTGCTCTTCGCGTGTACCGCTGTAAGTGGATGTAGCAAACATGGAATCATCTCATTTCTAAAAGTTTCTATTTAATAGTGTTCAGTATAAAAGCGTTCCGCGTATTTGTGCAAGCCTTCAGCACTGTGGGCATCCGACCCGAAGACGAGCGGGATGCCGAGCTCGCGCGCATAGGCGATATAAGGCTCCGGCGGATAGAATTCCAGGCATCCTGGTTTTGATAAGCCTGCGGAATTGACGTCCAGTTCGTAGCCGTGTTGTTTTATCATCTTGAGGATTTTGCGGATGCGTGAATCGTCATCGATTCGCTCCTGATGGACGTGCTGGAATTTATGGCATAAAGTCGGGTGTCCGATGCGCTTCGGTTTATGGGGGCCGAGGTCCGCCAATATGGAAGCTTCGACCGTATCATAATATAGATCATAGACGGCCTGTACCGAACCCATGTCTTTCGCGAGCTCCATAAACACTTCCGCGCTGAAATCCGAACAGATCCAGCGGTCCTGATAGCGCAGGAAATGGACCGATAGGATGGCGTCTTCCAGTTTTGGGCCGACTTGTTCCAGCAGTTGCGCTGTCTGCTTTTCGAATCCTTGGATATAATCAACTTCCAGGCCGCTGCGGATTTGCATGCCCGGAGCTTGCGTTTTTGCCTCGTCAAGCGCCTTGAAATAGGCGGGCAACTCATCCATATTCATGCCGCTGTCTTGATCGGGTGTCGTATCCGTAAAGCCGGCAGGCAAAGGCGCATGCTCGGTAAAGCTGATGTCTGTAAATCCATTTTTTTCCGCTTTTTCGATATAAGCACGGAACGGATCGCTTGTTCCATGAGGGCAGAACGGGGTATGGATATGGCCGTCGCGTTTATTCATAAAGTTCACCATCTTTTCAATTTGATAAAATTATTCCCTGTTTTCTTCTAATTTGGCAAACAAAAGAGTAGAATACATGTTAAAATAAAAGAATCATTAAACATACTTATGTAACCGGTAATGTATTTGGAACAGGGGGCTAAATGACTTATGATGGAGTATATCATCATTGCGGTCATCATTCTATTGGCGCTGCTTATCATCGGCATGGTGTTTCGAAAAAAACACAATGCGGAAATCGAGCGTCTGGAACAACTGAAACTGCAACTAAAAGAGAAACCAATTATGGAAGAACTTACTAAAGTGAAACAATTGAACTTGAACGGCCAGACAGAGGAAATGTTCGAGCGCTGGCGCAATAAATGGACCGAAATCATGGATGTCGACATCCCGAAAATAGACGCAACACTCTATGACGCAGAAGAATCGATCAAACGCTTCAATTTCCCGAAAGCTTCCAAGCTCGAAAAACAAGCCGAAGTGAAAATAGACGATGCCGACCAGCAAATAGCGGTCATTTTCGCGGAACTGGACGAGTTGATCGGCAGTGAAGAGAAGAACCGCAGCGAAATGGATCTGATCCAGGACAAATACGTTCGCGCCCGCAAAAACCTGCTCGCGCATAAATCTTCATACGGCGCAGCTGCCGGGCCGCTTGAAAAGCGCCTGGAGTCATTTGTCCAGCGCTTCGAGGAATATGATCAGCTGACGGATGAAGGCAATTACTTAAGAGCGCGTGAGACGGTCATCAATTTATCCGCAGACAGTGCACAAGCCTTCATGCTGGTGGATGATATCCCGATGATGCTGACGGAAATCGATGAGAAGATTCCACAGGATTTGGCACAATTGCGCCAAGGTAAACAAGAGATGGAAGAGCAGTCTTATTACCTGAACCATCTCGGATTGACCGAAAAGATCGAAGAAATCGAACAAGAGCTGAAAAACTTGAAGAAGCAGCTCGAAGGACTCGAAGTCACTGACAGCAAAGCGCAAATCGAAACGATCAAAGACCGCATCGATGCGATGTATGATCTGTTGGAAAAAGAAGTGGCGGCAAAACATTATATCGACCAGCATCTTATGGATACGGAGCGCCATTTGCAAGTGGTCGCCCGCGACACCCAGGAACTGGAAGAAGAAAGCCGTTACGTGCAGCACAGCTACAAAATCACAGACCAGGAAGCGGCAATTCCGAAGACTTGCCTTGAGAAAGTCGAACAGTTGGCCAAGCGTTTTGAACTATTGGCTAGCCGTTTGGAAGAAGACCAGTCCGCTTATTCAAGCTTACAGGATGAATTGATGCATATCCGTGAAGATTTATCGATTGTCGATTCTACGCAAATGGACTTTACCGATGCGCTGAAAAACCTGCGTGTCGAGGAAAATAAAGCACGCATCCATGTCGAGCAATTGAGGCGTCGACTTCAGGAGACCGACCGCATGCTGCATAAAGCGAACATTCCAGGCATTCCGGAAGATATGGATGTCCGGCTTGAAGAAGCGGAAGAGCATCTGTTTGTCGCGATGCGAGCGCTCCGCGAAGTGCCCCTTAATATGAAATTAGTCGATAATTATATGGAACAGGCAGAGACGAGCATTACGGACGTTGAGTCCAAAGCGAAGGAAATGGTAGAAAACGTCCTGCTTGTAGAACGCATCATCCAGTACGGAAACCGCTACCGGAAAACGAATCCACAGCTTCACGCACATCTTTTGGAAGCGGAAGAATCATTCCGCCAGATGCGTTATACAAAAGCCCTGGAGGAAGCCGCTACTGCCGTAGAGAATTTCGAACCTGGCTCGATGAAGCGGATCGAAGTGCTTGTGAAAGAAAACGATTGAAAAATAAGGAAACCACCAGCATACGAGCTGGTGGTTTTCTTTTCGGAGGGATTCCAATGATTTATTTCGATAATAGTGCAACGACCGAGCCAAATCCACAAGTGCTCGAGACATACATGACAGTGAGCAGCCGTTATTTTGCAAATCCCGCTTCTCTTCACCGACTGGGAAATGAGGCGGAAGATTTGCTTGAAACTGCACGCCACCAAATCAAGACATTGCTTGGCTTTGACCGTGTCGTTTTCACTTCCGGTGGCACAGAAGCGAATAATTTAGCGCTGCGAGGTGCGGCGTATGCAAATAAAGGCAAGGGACGCCACATCATTTCCTGCAAAACCGAACATCCATCGGTCCTGGAGCCGTTGCGGCAGCTTGCAGAGGAAGGGTTTGAAATCACTTTATTGCCGGTAGATGGGAAAGGGGCAATCGATCTTCAAGAATTGCGGCAGGCGCTTCGCGAGGACACCATTCTCGTCAGCCTCATGCATGTCAATAATGAAATCGGCACCATTCACCCATTAGCGGAAATCCATCACATGCTCCAAAATCACCGAGCGTTGTTCCACGTGGACGCAGTTCAAGGAGTCGGCAAGCTGCCACTCGAACATGATCGATTGCCGGACATGATGACCGTTTCTGCACATAAGCTACACGGATTGAAGAACAGCGGATTACTTGCTGTTAACAAAGCGGAACTGCAGCCGGTGCTGTTTGGCGGGGGACAGGAACAGGGCCTGCGCAGCGGAACGGTATCGGTTCCGAATGCCGCAGCCTTAGCGAAAGCATTGCGCCTTGCAAGACCGAACCCACATCATCTAGAATGGAATTCGGAATTGCGTTCATTTTTTGAGGGCTACAAAGATATTCATATTGTCAGCCCTCAGGATGGAGCCCCACATATCTTGGCTATCGCGATGGCAGGCGTAAGAGGGGAAACTTTAGTCGGCGGTTTGGAGCATGAAGGCATCATTGTCTCGACATCAAGCGCCTGCTCTTCAAAAAACAAAAAGACGAGTCATGTTATCGAAGCGATCGGGCTGCCTCGTGAATATAGAGAAGGTACCATCCGCATCAGTTTCGGTGCGTCGACAACATATGAAGACATTCTACAATTCAAAAAAAGTTTCCAACGAACACATCAATTGATCAAAGGGGTCGAACAATCATGAAAACGAACCAAATCCTCATCCGGTATGGCGAGCTGTCGACAAAAGGCCGAAACCGGAAAGCATTTATCGCGCGGCTCCGGAATAATATACTGACTTTATTCGCCGATGTTCCTACTATACGCATCAAGGCGGAACGCGACCGGATGTTCTTGTTCTGCGAAGATGAACAAGGCATGCAAGATATATTGGCGCGCCTTCCCTATGTATTCGGCATCCAATCATTCAGCCCAGTGACACAGACCAGCCTGGAACTGGATGAAATGAAGCGCACCGCTTTGTCGATCGTCAGTAAAATGGACACTAATGGCAAGAGTTTTAAAGTTTCCGTCAAAAGGCCATATAAGGAATTTCCGTATGAAAAACCTGAAATCATGCGCACAATCGGCGGTTATGTGCTCGGCAACACACCCGAGCTGACAGTAGCAATGAAAAATCCCGATATCGATTTGAATGTCGAAATCCGCCAAGACGCCGCTTACATGATGGCTGAAACGATACAAGGTGCAGCAGGATTGCCGATCGGTGCAGGCGGCAGGGCGCTGCTGATGCTGTCAGGCGGCATCGACAGCCCGGTTGCCGGATACCATATGCTGAAGCGGGGCGTGCGGCTTGAGTTGATCCATTTCTTCAGCCCGCCGTTTACGACCGAGCGCGCGAAAGAAAAGGTGCTCGACTTGGCAGAGAAATTGAGCGGTTTCGGTTCCCCCGTCACATTGCACATCATCCCGTTCACAGAGATCCAGCAGGAAGTCCATAAACAGGTGCCTGATAACATCACGATGACGTCGACGCGCCGGATGATGATGCGCATTGCGGATGCCGTGCGCGCGAAGACCGACTCGAAAGCGATCATCACCGGAGAAAGCCTAGGCCAAGTCGCCAGCCAGACGCTCGAAAGCCTTCAGGCGATCAATGCCGTAACTACGACACCGATTCTCCGGCCGTTGATTGCACAGGATAAACTCGAAATCATCGAAACGGCACAAGCAATCGGCACATATGATATTTCCATCCGCCCATTTGAAGATTGCTGCACGATCTTCACGCCGGCCAACCCGAAAACGAAACCGAAAACGGATAAAGTGGAGCATTATGAGAGCTTTGTCTCGTTCGATGACATGATCGACACAGCGGTGGCACACCGCGAGATCATCCAATTTCCGCGAAAGAAAGAACAACGTTTCGAAGATTTGCTGTAATTCCATGTAATTGAAAAGCCCACTGAGGAACGCGCGCCGTGTCCTTGGCGGGCTTTTTAGTTTGAGGATAATTCGCTATTCTATTAGAACGATTACACGAAATATTAGTATTGTCTTTTTAATGAAGATTGAAATATAGACAATAGTTTCCGTTGATTATAGCAAAAACACCAATGAAATATTTTGAATAATTATTTTGAATAATTAAAATCTTATTGTATAATAATATAGGAATAATATTATTTCATTTTGCAAGGGGGATTACGGAATGAAACGTGAACAATTACTGGCACCTGAAAACTATAATTTGGTGGAAGAATTCGAGCGGTTTGCGTCGGGGGAAGGGCGTAAAGCGATCATCTGGGAAAATGACAAAGGGGAGAAGAAGGAAGTTACATACGATGAATTGATCAAACAGGCGAATCGGGCGGCGAACAGCTTCGAGACGGCAGGATTGAAGAAAGGCGACGTCGTACTGGTGATGGTGCCTCGCCTCATCGAAGCATATATTGTCTATGTGGGCGCATTAAAAGCGGGGCTCGTCGTCATTCCTAGTTCTGAAATGTTGCGGGCGAAAGACATCTCCTACCGCCTGAACCATAGCGAGGCCAAAGCGGTCATCGCATATGAACCGTTTTTGAGCCAATTCGAGGGAGTATCGGAAATGGATGGGCTGACGAATTTCGTCATCGGCCAAGGAACGGATTCCTGGATTTCATTGACGGAAGAAATGGCATCAGCTTCTGATCATTACGATGCGGCGCCGACCAAGAATGATGATATGGCGTTTCTTTCCTACACGTCGGGAACGACCGGGAATCCTAAAGGCGTCGTCCACAGCCACGGCTGGGCTTATGCACATTTGCGCACCTCTGCAGAGCATTGGCTCGGTGCGGAAAAAGGGGATCTGGTATGGGCGACTGCGAGCCCGGGCTGGCAGAAATGGATCTGGAGCCCGTTCCTTGCGACGCTTGGAAGCGGCGCTACGGCATTTGTCTACAACGGCAAATTCGATCCTGCCATCTATCTGGAGTTGCTCGAACAACGGAAAATCAATGTGCTATGCTGCACGCCGACAGAATACCGTTTGATGGCCAAGCAGAAAGATTTAGCGAAATACGATTTAAGCGCGCTCCACAGTGCCGTATCTGCGGGCGAGCCATTGAATGCCGAAGTGATCGATGTGTTCCGGAAGCATTTCAGCTTGGATGTGCGCGACGGCTATGGGCAGACCGAAAACACATTGCTTGTCGGCACGATGAAAGGCACAGAAGGGCGCACAGGTTCGATGGGCAAACCGACGCCAGGCAATCGCGTGGAAATCATCGACGATAACGGCGAGCCTTGTGCAGCTGGGGAAGTAGGGGATATCGCCGTGCACGTCGAGACGCCGGCGCTGTTCAAGGAGTATTTCAAAGATGCGGAACGGACGCAAATGCAGTTCCGCGGTGATTATTATGTAACGGGCGACAAAGCGTCGAAAGACGAAGACGGCTTTTTCTGGTTTGAAGGGCGCGGCGATGACATCATCATTTCCTCGGGCTACACGATCGGGCCGTTTGAAGTGGAAGATGCGCTCGTCAAGCATCCCGCCGTACAGGAATGCGCCGTCGTCGGTTCGCCGGATGAGATCCGCGGGGCGATCGTCAAAGCTTTCGTCGTTTTGACAGCAGGCAATGAAGGCGGAGAAGAGCTCATCGCGGAACTTCAAAACCACGTCAAGGAATTGACTGCGCCGTATAAATATCCGCGCGCGGTCGAGTTCCGCACGGAGTTGCCGAAAACGGCATCCGGCAAGATCCGCCGCATTGAACTGCGGCAAGCGGAAAACGCAAAAAAATAATAGTTTATCCAAAAGCCCCCGCTAATACCGGGGGCTTTTGCTGTATTTACTTTCCAGTAGGGCAGGCATATAATGGGTCTATTATTTCGTGAATAAAAATATTTTATGAATGGTGCGCGATGCGAAGATGACTGAAGAGAAAAAAGGAACATTGCTGACGATTTTAACATACACGATTTGGGGATTCCTCCCGATATTCTGGAAGCAAGTCGACCATGTGCCCGCCGATGAATTATTGGCCGGCCGAATTTTTTGGGCGTTTTGGCTGACGCTTGGCTTTATCGCACTGACAGGAGGGGGGAAGCAGTTTCTGGCAGATGTAAAATCTTTATGGGCGTCCAAGAAGACATTTTTCCTGCTAATGCTCGCTTCGTTTCTCATTTCGGCCAATTGGTTCTTTTATATCTATGCAGTGACCAATGACCGCATTGTCGAAACAAGTCTTGGTTATTATATCAATCCCCTTATCTCCGTTTTACTGGGATCGTTTTTCTTGAAGGAAAAACTATCTATGGCAGTGAAAGTTGCATTTGTCTTGGCGGCGATCGGGGTGTCGATCATCACCATTTCTTACGGGACTTTGCCTTGGCTAGCACTTGGCATGGCGTTCAGCTTTGCGTTCTACGGATTGATCAAGAAGACCATCCAATTGAACGCGCTAAGGGGCCTTGCGATCGAGACGATGTTCGTCCTGCCGTTTGCCACCGCCTATTATGTCTATTTGTTTTCAATCGACCGGGCGGCATTTTTGCATAGCGGGCTCCCGACCGATTTGCTTGTCGTGCTCAGCGGTTTCCTCACGGCATTGCCGCTGCTGTTTTTTGCGATGGGCGCACCGCGCATCCCTCTATATATGGTTGGGTTTTTACAATACATCGCCCCAAGTCTAATGCTGTTGATCGGTGTCTTCCTTTATGGAGAAACCTTCGGGTTGGTTTCGATTGTCTCCTTCTCCTTCATATGGAGCGCGTTGGTGCTATTCACCGGTTCAAAAATAATGGAGGCAAGGCGATCGAAAAAAAATCGCCATATGCTTAGTGCTGAATTTAGTGGAAAGTGAAACATTTTGGATTGTAT
The DNA here is from genome assembly GCA_051750505.1 of Bacillota bacterium. Classification (GTDB taxonomy): domain Bacteria; phylum Bacillota; class Bacilli; order Bacillales_A; family Planococcaceae; genus Planococcus. The sequence continues at coordinate 232,436 of JBNJJS010000003.1, read as the reverse complement.
ACCGTATAGTAAATTGGAATACTCAAGGAGGGAATTGACAGATGAACACAAAAAGATGGATTGCATTAGTCGCTGCTGCTTTATTGCTCGGGATTTCACTCGTCATCAACTCGGCATTCACTGTGCTGCAGTCGGATTTCGTATCAGGTTTCGATGACTGGACGGGTACCGAGCAGACGGGGCTGAATGAACAAGTTGTAGAATCAGGTGATGCATCAAACCGTATTGCTGTCCTGAATGTGGACGGTGCGATACAGGATACTGGCGAGGCTTCTGTTTTTGCAGCTGCCGGCTATAGCCATGATTTGTTTATGGAACAATTGGAAGCTGTGAAAGAAGACGAAAGTGTCAAAGGGATGGTCTTGAATGTCAACTCCCCTGGTGGAGGCGTGGTTGAATCTGCACAGATCCATGACAAAATTACAGAAATCCAAGAAGAAACAGGCAAGCCGCTTTATGTATCGATGGGGTCGATCGCAGCTTCTGGAGGGTATTATATTTCCGCTCCTGCTGAAAAGATTTTCGTCAGCGAAGAAACGTTGACGGGGTCGATCGGTGTGATCTTGCAAAGTGTCAACTACGGTGAACTGGCAGAACGCTATGGCGTGGATTTCGTCACCATCAAATCGGGTCCATATAAAGACATATTAAGCCCGACGCGTGAAATGACCGAAGAAGAACGGACGCTCTTGCAGGATATGCTCGACAGTTCATATGAAGAATTCGTTGATGTGATTGAACAAGGCCGCGATATGACCGAAGCGGAAGTGAAGGAATATGCGGATGGCCGCATCATGAATGGACGCCAAGCGGTGGAGGCGAATCTCGCAGATGATTTTGGTTTTGAAGAAGATGTCATTCAAGCCATGCAAGAAGATTTTGATCTAGAGGGCGGCGAAGTATTTGAATATGGCGCAAGCGATGATTGGGCTTCTCTCTTTGCGCTGAAGGCTGGATCATTCTTCGGTGTGGATATGGAAACGAAATTCATTGCCGACATGCTGTCGCAAAACAGCGGACCGCGCATGATGTATCTATACGGTGAGAACTAAGGAGGAGGAGAAGCATGACTGATCACGTCAACACAGATGCGATGGAGCAACCGGCTGCGACTCCGCCGGTCCGGCCGCAAAATGACAATGTGCTGTTTTATGAGCGGAAACCGGCCGGATTTTGGATGCGCTTTTGGGCTTACTTAATCGACTTGCTTATTATTTCAGCCGTTTCTTCCATTGTAATTCTTCCGTTGTTTGCCTTATTCGGTTGGGAGACCTCAGGAAGTACCTGGTATGCCCCTTATGCGATTTTGACTGCGATAGTCTTCTACGGCTATTTTGTCCTGATGACTAAGTTTTTCGCCCAAACTGTCGGCAAGATGATTTTCGGGCTGCGCGTCGTGTCGCTGAAAACGGATCAATTAGGGTGGTCCACCTTGTTGTTCCGCGAATGGATCGGACGCTTTATTTCAGTGACGATTTTACCGTTGTACTGGATTGTCGGCTTTACGCCATTAAAGCAAGGCGTGCATGACTTTATCGCGGATACGACTGTTGTCCACGAGGAATCTTACAGAAAACGCGAAATGGCGAGAACACGTTTGGAAGGGTCTCGGTTGCAAGAGAGTGAAAGCATTTAGTATGATAAAGGTAATCTGAAAGGGAGGCGTTGCAATTTGGTACAAATCACATTCAAGCAAAACCCTGTAACATTACCAGGAAATGAAGTGAAAGTGGGCGATGAGGCACCTGATTTCACGGCGTTATCGAACAGTTTGGAAGCGAAAAGCTTGCACGACTTCAAAGGCAAAGTGCTTTTGGTCAGTGTCGTCCCATCACTCGATACAGGAGTATGTTCCGATCAGACAAAACGCTTCAGCGATGAAGCGGCATCACTCGGAGAAGACGTCGAAGTGCTGACGGTTTCCTGTGACTTGCCATTCGCGCAGAAGCGCTGGACAGAAATCAACGGTGTGGACTCGATCACGACATTGTCCGACCACCGCGATCTTTCGTTCGGGGAAGCATATGGTTTGACGATGCAGGAGTTGCGCTTATTGGCACGTTCCATTTTCGTAGTCGATAAAGACGGAAAAGTAAGTTACGTGGAGTATGTGGCAGAAGGCACCGATCACCCGGATTACGACAAAGCACTCGAAGCAGTTAAAGAACTGACAAACTAATACCAGGAAACCCACTCTTGCCGAGTGGGTTTCCTTATTGAGGACGGAGATTTATGAATTCATCTATGGAAAGCATTTTTACGATGATCGACAACGAAACCGTGTCGATCCAGAAACAGGAGGAAAACTCCTATTTGGAAAGCTTGCTCACTACAACAGAGCGCTGGCTTGATGGCCAATTGAATGTCCCTGAAGGCGGAACCAAAGAGGATGTCCGCAAAGCGATCCAGCTGTCGATTTTGAAGGGCATGAAAGAACATGTCCAGCCGCATCACCAAATGACTCCGGATGCGCTCGGGCTTTTGATCGGTTACCTTGTAGAGCTGTTCGTCAAGGAAAAGGAAGCGACTGTCCTGGACCCGGCAGCAGGCACCGGTAATTTGTTGTTTACGGTCATGAATTACTTGGACGGGCGTATGAGCGGGACAGCAGTCGAATTGGACGATCTGTTGATCCGCCTAGCTTCGAATATCGGCAACTTGATCGAACAGCCGGTGACGTTCTATTTGCAGGATGCATTGCAGCCGCTGTTGATCGATCCGGTTGATTGCGTCGTCTCAGATCTGCCGGTCGGTTACTATCCGGACGAAGAAGCCGCATCGAATTATGAATTGAAAGCGGAAGAAGGCATGTCCTATGCCCACCACCTGTTTATCGAGCAATCGTTAAAGCATACAAAAGAAGGGGGATACTTGTTTTTTGTCATCCCGAAAAACATTTTTGAATCGCCTCTTGCCGGCCAATTGCACACCTTCCTGAAACAGCATGCCCATATCCAGGCTGTCATGGAATTGCCGGACAATATCTTCAAACATGCCCAACACGCAAAAGGGATTTTGGTTCTGCAGAAGAAAAAGGATGGTCTTCAAGCACCTAAAGAAGTGTTGCTCGCACGCGTTCCGAACATGTCGAAACCGGAAACAATGGCGAAGTTCTTTACGCAGGTGAATGAATGGTTCAAAGAAAATAAAGCTTGATCAAAGACTGGCCTATAAGACGGGCCAGTCTTTTCTGTTTCAGGGAAAAAGGCAGGAACTTCTGCATAAACGGCGAATAGCGTAAAGAGATGGGATTATCAGCTTGAAAGGAGTGGAGACATGTATCAGCAAATCTTACTGGCAGTCGATGGTTCGGAAAATTCGATCCGCGCAGCCAAAGAAGCGGTGAAAATTGCATCCTTATCACAAGATGCAGAAGTGACAGTCGTCTATGTATCAGATTATAAGGAAGATGAAAACGAAGTGATTCATGATGCCTCGTCGATGGAGTTTGATTTGGCCAGACGGAAAAAAATCCAGCCGGTGACCGGAATGTTAGACCGGGAAAAGATATTCCATCACGTCGAAGTGTTGCATGGCATACCAGGCCCTTCCATCGTCAATATGACGAAAGACAAGCAATATGACCTGCTCGTCATCGGCAGCCGCGGCTTGTCGCCGATCCGTGAAGTAATGCTTGGCAGTGTCAGCCATAAAGTCGTGAATCATGCAGAATGCCCAGTTTTAGTGGTCAGGTAAAAAAAGAGAACATCTTGCCATGGCATCATTTGGTATACTAAAAGCATCAGTCGGTGCATCGAGCATCGTGAATTATGGGAGATGAGAAAGAAATGATGGAGTTGCCGAATTGCCCTGAATGTGGTTCTGAGTATACGTATGAAGATGCAGGAATGATGGTCTGTCCCGAATGTGCACATGAATGGAACGCGGCTGAACAGTTGCAAGAGGAAGCGGTGCGCGATGCCGTCGGAAACATTTTGAAGGATGGGGACGCTGTTACGGTCATCAAGGACTTGAAAGTGAAAGGCAGTTCCAACACTTTGAAGATCGGCACGAAAGTCAAAAGCATCCGGCTCGTGGACGGAGACCATAATATCGATTGCAAGATCGATGGATTCGGTGCGATGCAGCTGAAGTCGGAATTTGTGAAAAAAGCCTGATCTTTTATGTTTTGAACGCATTAAAATAAAAACCGGCCATTCCCGCAATATTTGGGGAATGGCCGGTTTTTTGTTGCTATTTACACGCCGCGCTTATTGCCCCATAACAGTGTATGGAGCTGTGGCAGCACTTTTGCATCATTGAGAGGGGCGGAAACCAAATGCCTATCGATCAGCCATTGATAGCGCCCAAGCAGATGCTGGACCAGCTTGTCGTCTTCGGTCGTCTGCGTGTCGTCATTTCCGACTTGCAAAAAGAACGGGAATAACGGATAGCGCAGGTGCAGCTGTTCCGCGAAAAAGAAATCGGCTTCGTCGAAAACGACGACTTTCAGGCTGGCTTGAGCCGACGACAACTTGCCGAGCATCGCATCCAGCTTGGAGTAGTCCAAAATCATGCCCGAACTCGGGGGCTTCGGGGAGACGGTGACTTCATCGATTTCCGAGAGCCAGTCCTGCCAGATGCTGCCTTGCGTTTCGACAGCTGTGCGCCAGCCGTTCTCTTGGCATAATGCGACCAGTTCAGCGATGCCTTTATGAAGTGCCGGGTTGCCTCCTGAAATGGTGACATGTGAAAAGGCGTCTTTTCCGAGCTCCTCAAGCTGCTCGGCAATTTCCTCTGCGGTCATCATGACGCTTTTTCCGGTGCCGTCCCAAGTGAACTTGGAATCGCACCATGAACAGGAATAATCGCAGCCGGCGGTCCGGACGAACATCGTCTTCTGGCCCATGACCATGCCTTCGCCTTGTATCGTCGGGCCGAATACTTCCATTACAGGGATTTTCATGAAAACACCTCTTTCGGCCGGTAGATGACATAGCTTGTCGGGGTTTCGCGGACGATGACTTGTACACAAGCCGGCTGGTTTTCCGACCGGTCGAGCGTGTCCTGGATCAGCTTGTGCACTTGCTGAGCCAGCTGCTCAGTCGTCGGAAAGGTATCTGTGAATTCCGGGTGGTCATTCAATACGCTATGGTCGTAGCGTTTATGGATCAAGTCTTTCAATTGTTTAAAGTCGATGAGAAAACCGGTGCTATTCAATTGGTCACCGGCAATCGTTATATTCAAATGATAGGTGTGGCCATGCATTTTTGCGCATTTGCCGGCTTCATCGGCAGGAATATAATGTGCAGCCGAAAAATGCATATCTTTATTCAATTCAAAGCAATATGGATGCGGGACAGATGGATAGAATTGCTGCATCATGACTTCGCACCTGCCTTTTGGGATAGATACGTCTGCAATCCTTCGTTTCGCAGGATGCAAGACGGGCATGTGCCGCAGCCTGCTGCCGGAATGCCGTGGTAGCAGGTCAAGGTTTCGGTTTGCACGAAATCGAATGCGCCGAGCTGGTCGGACAATTCCCAGACACCTGCCTTATCGAGCCACATGAGCGGCGTGTGGATGACGAATTGCTTGTCCATCGATAAATTTAGGCTGACATTGAGCGAACGGATGAACGTATCCCGGCAATCCGGATAACCGCTGAAATCCGTCTCGCTGACTCCGGTCACGAGGTGGCGCGCACCGAATGCGTCGGCGTAAATCGCCGCAAAAGACAGGAACAGTAAATTGCGCCCGGGGACGAATGTGGATGGCGGGCCATCCTTTTGTTCTTCGACTTCGATCGAATCACGCGTCAAGGCATTGGCGGATAATTGGTTGATGAGCCCCATATCGAGAACTTGAAGCGAAACGCCGAGTGTCTCGGCGATGCGTTTTGCGTGGTCGATTTCCTGCGAGTGGCGCTGGCCGTAATCGAAAGTGACGGCGAGCACTTCGCTGAATTGTTCCAGCGCCCAAAATAGGCAAGTAGTGCTGTCCTGCCCGCCGCTGAAGACAACGACCGCTTTTTCATTTTTCATTTAACTACAGCTCCTTAGTTTTTTAGAGAGGGAGTTTGCGAACCTCTTTTATGAAACAGTTACCATAATAGCATAATTAGGCAAGTTCCTGTGCTTTTTCATGTGTAGCAAAATCGTGTCAGGGTATATAAGTAAAAAATGGAGGGAGTGGCTGCATGTGAAGGCGATAGTCATCGATCAGTACGGAGGAAGAGAACAGTTGAAGGAACGGGAAATTGAAACACCGTCCATTTCTGCACACCAAGTTCTAGTGGAAGTTCATGCAACTTCGGTCAATCCGATCGATTGGAAATTGCGGGAGGGCTATTTGAAAGAAATGTTGCCATGGGAATTTCCGATTATTCTAGGATGGGATGTTGCAGGTGTCGTTCGTGAAGTGGGGGATAGGGTCAAGCATTATCATCCCGGAGACCGGGTATTCGCCCGTCCAGCCACGACCCGCCAAGGAACTTATGCAGAATTTGTTCCGGTGGATGAGAATTTGCTTTCCCGCATGCCGGAAAGCATGAGCTTTGAAGAAGGTGCCGCTATTCCATTGACCGGCCTCACTGCTTGGCAATGTCTAGTCGAAATCGGCCATATCAAAAAAGGCGAGAAGGTGCTCATTCATGCAGGGGCCGGGGGCGTCGGCAGCATGGCGATCCAAATCGCCAATAGCATCGGCTGTTATGTAGCTACGACAGCAAGCGATAAGAATGACGAACTGGTTACATCTCTCGGCGCAAATCGCGTCATCTATTACCGGGAAGAGGATTTTTCGGAAGTGCTCGAGGATTTCGATTTTGTCTTGGATACGATGGGCGGCGAGACGCTGGAAAAAAGCTATGGTGTATTAAAACGCGGTGGACGTCTCGTCAGTATAGCCGGTCAGCCTGATGAGGAGAAAGCGGAGCAATTGGACATTACTGTCAGCAGTTTCTGGTTGGAGCCGGACGGAGCCCAGTTAAAGAAGTTGGGTGATTTATACGTCACCGGCGAGGTGCGTCCTGAAGTCGGCCATATATTTCCATTGACTGAAGAGGGCGTTCGTGATGCACACGAGTTGAGTGAATCCCATCATGCAAGAGGGAAAATTGTTATCAAAGTGAGAGAAACATAAAAAGCACACGGCTTGAATGGCCGTGTGCTTTAATCCGTCTTATTCGGGTTTCCCGGAGCGTTCTTCTGAATAATAATCATCCGGTGCATCGCTTTGTGCTTCATCAGTGCGCACGACGAGCACGTCGCATTTTGCAGAACGGACAATATGCTCTGAAACACTGCCGATGAGGAAGCGTTCGACTGCATTCAAACCAGTCGCACCACAAACGATCAAGTCTGCTTCGACTCTTTCAGCGAGTTCACGCGGAATCATCGTTTTCGGGGAACCGTAGTCTACGACGATATTGACTTTTTCAACGCCGCCTGCTTCGGCTTCTTTTTTATAATCCCCAAGCAAATCTTCAGCGAACTTTTGGGCACGGTCGGCAATCGAACGGTCGTAAGCTTCGATAGCGGCGAACGAACGGGTATCGATCACGTTCACCAAATTCAGCGTCGCATCATTCCGCGTTGCGATACCGATGGACTTTTTAAAGGCCCATTCCGCTTCTTTTGAACCGTCGACCGCTACCATGATTTGATTATACTTTAATGTCATCTGTGCATTCCTCCTTTGTCTATACTGTAACTTTCGAGGCAGGTACAAATTGTTCCTCCTTTATGAGCAAAATTTATCCTATCTTTTCAAAAAAATTTTTATTAACTATTTTGAAATATCTTTTATTGGTTAATGGTCCTTTGCGATACCGGGATTTCAGCCATTAAAAAATATCTTGTTATAAGAGAAATAAATGGAGCAAATTTAAAAGGAATCTGTTAGAATGGATGTGGTTTCAAATACTGATAGTTTTCATCATTTTATTATTTCAGACACAATATACTGGAGGGTTTTGTAATGCGTATCGGGGTACCGACAGAAGTTAAGAACAATGAAAACCGTGTGGCTATGACGCCGGCGGGAGTAGTAAACTTGGCACTATTCGGCCATGAAGTTTTCATCCAATCCGGTGCAGGGCTTGGATCAGGATTTACGGATGCCGACTATGAATCAGCAGGGGCTGTCATCGTCCCGGGTGCTGAACAAGCATGGGATCAGGAAATGGTCATGAAAGTGAAAGAGCCGGTAGCAAGCGAATACAAGCATTTCCGCGAAGGACAAGTCCTTTTCACATATTTGCATTTGGCTCCGGAAGTGGAGTTGACGCAAGCATTGCTTGACTCGAAAGTAACGGGCGTGGCTTATGAAACGGTTCAACTTCCGAATAATTCCTTGCCTCTCCTTACGCCAATGAGTGAAGTGGCCGGCCGCATGTCGACACAGATCGGTGCTCAGTTCCTTGAGAAAATCCACGGTGGCGGGGGCATCCTCCTCGGCGGCATCCCTGGCGTTTCGCGCGGAAAAGTGACGGTCGTCGGCGGTGGTGTAGCTGGAACGAACGCTGCGAAAGTGGCGATCGGCATGGGCGCTGATGTAACGATCCTTGACTTGAACCCAGAACGCTTGCGCCAATTGGACGATCTGTTCGGCAAAGATGTACAAACATTGGTTTCTAATCCGCTTAACATTGCGCAATCGGTAAAAGATTCGGATCTAGTCATCGGAGCTGTATTGATTCCGGGAGCGAAAGCACCAAAATTGATCACTGAAGACATGATCAAATCGATGAAGCCAGGTTCTGTCGTTGTCGATATCGCCATCGACCAAGGCGGCATCTTCGAAACGAGCGACCGCATCACCACTCACGATGCGCCGACTTATGTGAAGCATGATGTCGTTCATTACGCTGTGGCGAACATGCCGGGTGCAGTTCCGCGCACATCAACGATCGGCTTAACGAATGTAACGGTCCCTTACGCAGTGCAAATCGCCAACAAAGGGCTCAAGCAAGCAGTCCTCGATAACGAAGCATTGAAAAAAGGCGTCAACACGATGGACGGCCATGTAACGTATAAAGCCGTGGCCGACGATCAAGGCCTTGAATACAAATCAGTCGACGAATTGCTTCAATAACAATGGAAAAGAGCTGTCCCAGGAAAATCCATCATACGGATTTTCGGGACAGCTCTTTTTTTATCGGTTGATGATCGTCAATTCTTTCGGATATTTGGTCAGCACTTCGTAGCCATCTTCGGTGACGACCAGATCGTCTTCGATGCGCACACCTACTTGATCCGTGACATAAATGCCGGGTTCGATCGTAAATACCATGCCCGCCTCAAGCGGCATATCGTTGCCCCCATGGATCGACGGGAATTCATGGACGGAAATCCCAAGGCCATGGCCAAGCCGGTGTGTGAAATATTCCCCGTAGCCTGCGTCTTCTATGGTCTTGCGGGCAATCCCGTCAAGCTCTGCCGCTGTAACGCCAGGGCGCACCGCATCAAGTGCCGCTTGTTCTGAACGCTTGACGATGTCATACACTTTTTTCGCTTGTTCGCTCGGTTCACCGAAAGCCAGTGTACGGGTGATGTCAGAGCAATAGCCTTCATAAATGACGCCGAGGTCCATTAGCACAAGATCGCCGCGCTCGATTTTGCGTTGCCCGGTCTTGCCGTGTGGAGAAGCGGCTTTTGGCCCCGTCAGCACGGTGGTATCGAAAGACATATGGGTGATGCCGCGTTTTTTCAACGCCGTCTCGATTTCGGTCATCAATTCGATTTCCGTCATCCCTTCTTGCATTACGTCGGCTGCCACTTCGATGGCGTAATCCGCAAGCGAGGCAGCATGGCGCAGGATGTCGAGTTCGGCTTCATCTTTGATGACGCGCATGGCATTCATCTGGGCATCGATCGAATGGATTTCGGGCGACTTGAAATAATGGTTGATGGCGTCGTAGCGCTCGACGATCATATGCGCTTTCTCGATGGCGATGCGCTCCATCGGCTGATTGCGTTTGGCTGCCGTTTCGTACAACACTTCCATCGCGTCTTGCGTATCGGCGTGTCCAGCAATTTCGCCCATCCATCCGGCAGCTTTCGCATCCGGCGCTTCCATCGCCGGGCAGATGAGGAACGGTTCTGCCTCTGCGAAAACCATGACGGCGAGCAGGCGTTCTTTCGGATCGCTATTAAAGCCTGTCAAATAGAAGATATTGTGCGGGTCCGTGATGAGCGCCGCGTCGAGTTGCTGCTGTTTCAAAAATCTTTGCAAGTTGCTCAATTTGTTCATATGTATTCCTCCCCTTCATGTGTAGCATATCAAAAATCAGGGTATAAAACAGCAGAAAGCAATGAGCCAAAACTCTATTGGAGGGATATCATGAAAATCTCATATCACGGCCATTCGGTGGTAAAAATCCACACCGGAGGCAAAACGATCCTCATCGATCCGTTCATTACCGGAAACGAATTGACGGACCTGACAGCAAGCGAAGAAAAGCCGGATGCGATCCTGTTGACGCATGCGCATAATGATCATGTCGGAGATACGGTGGACATTGCAAAATCGTGTGGAGCGACGGTCGTCGCGCCTGTGGAGCTGGCAAACTACCTCAGCGGACAAGGCTTGGATGCGGTCGGCATGAACCTTGGCGGCGCCAAAGAGTTCGAATTCGGTAAAGTGAAATTCACTAAAGCGTTCCATAGCTCGTCCTATACGACAGAAGACGGTGAAGTCATCTACGGCGGCATGCCGGCTGGGATCCTCTTCGAAGCGGAAGGGAAGACAGTGTATCATGCTGGGGATACGGAAGTGTTCGGGGACATGGAAATCATCGGCAAACGCCATTCGATCGATTTGGCGTTCGTGCCGATCGGAGATTTCTTCACGATGGGCCCGGAAGATGCAGCCTATGCAGTGGAGCTCATCAATCCGAAGACGGCGGTGCCGATCCATTACAACACCTTCCCGCCGATCAAGCAGGACCCGGAGCAATTTAAAAATGCTGTCAAGCAGGCGGAAGTCAACATCATGAAGCCCGGCGACAGCGTAGAATTATAAAGCAGTTCCAAAACAACGAACATGAAAGCGGCCAGGAAATGAAAGCCATTTCCCTGACCGCTTTTTTCTATGATTGCTTTAGATTTTGTATACCCCATCAGTGATTGTGGGGTTATCGACTTCCATTCGGATTATGATAAACTAGGGAATAGAGGAAAGTAGAAAGATTGGTGAAACAATGGCGACAAAACATGAACAGATATTGGAATATATCGAGACTTTGGCTGTAGGGGAGAAAATTTCCGTTCGCAGGATTGCCAAGGAATTGCAGGTTTCAGAAGGCACCGCCTACAGGGCCATTAAAGAAGCCGAAAATAAACGGCTTGTGTCGACGATTGAACGGGTGGGCACCATCCGGATCGAACGCAAGAAAAAAGAGAATATCGAACGGCTTACTTACGCAGAAATCGTGAAGGTCGTCGATGGCCAAGTACTCGGCGGCCGTTCCGGCCTTCATAAATCGCTGAACAAATTCGTCATCGGTGCGATGCAATTGGAAGATATGATGCGCTATACGGAAGCGGGCAATCTACTCATTGTCGGGAATCGCTATAAAGCGCATGAATATGCCCTTCAAGCAGGGGCTGCGGTGTTGGTGACAGGCGGCTTTGATGCATCCGACCAAGTTAAAAAGCTGGCCGACGAATATGAATTGCCGGTCATTTCGACAAGCTACGATACATTTACAGTAGCGACGATGATCAACCGGGCGATTTATGACCAATTGATCAAAAAAGAAATTCTACTTATCGAAGATATATTGATACCGCTTGAAAACACCCATTTCCTGCATCATAAAGATCCCATCAGCCGTTATAATGAGCTGAATAACGAAACGACGCATGGCGGGTTCCCGGTTGTCGATGGAAGCGGCAAGCTTATCGGCATCGTTACATCCCGGGATGTCATCGGCGCACCGGATACCGAGCTGATCGATAAAGTCATGACGCGCGACCCCATTACGGTTTCGTTGCAGACTAGCGTTGCAGCGGCTGGCCACCGAATGATCTGGGAAGGGATCGATCTCTTGCCAATCACGGACGATCATCATAATTTGATGGGCATCATCAGTCGGCAGGATGTGTTAAAGGCGATCCAAACTGCCCAGCGCCAGCCCCAGCAAGGGGAAACGATCGATGATATCATCAAAAGCCAATTGAATTTGGTTCAAGAAGACAAACTCAGCCTAGAATTCCGGGTCACGCCACAAATGACCAACGCATATGGTTCGCTGTCATACGGTGCCTACACGATGGTGCTGACAGAGGCAGCGGCGACCGCACTCAAAACGAAAAACAGAAAAGACAGCGTACTTGAAAACATCACTGTTTATTTCCTGAAACCTGTGCAGCTGGATGCGGCATTGACAATCCGGCCGACAATCCTGGACATCAGCCGAAAGTCAGCAAAAGTCGATGTTGAAGTGCTGTATGAACAGAAAGTGATCGGGAAATCGATGCTGACCTTCCAATTGCTCGACCGCTAATGAGCACTGCCTTGACAGGGTAGGAATCTCTGGCATGTAACAATCGCCCACAAAAAAACAACCTCTCCGCAAGGGAGGGGCTGTTTTATGGATTCAAGCGGGTTTCTTCATCAAGAAACGCTTGATAATGGCGGTTCGCCTTGAAATTATGGACAATCAGAGCGAGCCCGAGAACGATGAAGATGCCGGCAATGATATACGTGACGACTGTTTGGAAAACGAACAGCTGGTTGATGCCGAAAAAGGCGATGAAACTGCCGAGAGCCATCGAAGCGCGGCTTGCGTACCAGTTTTTCCGGACCGGCAAACGCGTACGAATCTGTTTCGTTTTATAGTAAAGATAGAACACAGCAGAAATGATAATCAAAAATATAAAAATGAGCATGGGGAACCTCCTGTTATGCAAATCTATTTCCATTGTAATGGGGATGGGCAGAAAATGCGAATGGATTTCCCTGTCCACTGGAGGATTGAGACCATGTACAGTCAAATCATCGACACAATTAAACAATTCGATACAATCATCATCCATCGCCATGTGCGTCCGGACCCGGATGCCTATGGTTCACAGATCGGCCTGAAATACATAATCAGCCATAACTATCCTGATAAGCGCGTGCTTGCAGCTGGAGAGCATGATTACACGATGGATTTCCTTGATTTTCCGGATACTGTCGAAGAGGCGGATTTCAAAGGAGCATTGGTCATTGTCACGGACACCGCGAATACGGACCGCATCGACGATCAACGCTACAAAACCGGAGCGAAATTGATTAAAATCGATCATCACCCAAATGATGATGGCTATGGAGACATTTGCCAGGTCGATACAAAAGCCAGTTCGTCTTCCGAAATGATTTATGAATTGTTTACATACGGACAAAGAGATGAAAAGTGGATGATGCCGGATGAGGGGGCGAGACTGCTATATGCAGGGATCATCGGCGATACAGGCCGTTTTCTTTTCCCGAGCACGACGCAGAAGACCTTCGATGTAGCGGGTGAACTGATCAAATACCAATTCGACCGCAACGAGTTGCATAATGGCATGTACGAAATGGATCGCAAATTGCTCCATCTTCAAGGGTATATGTACCAAAACTTCCAAATGGATGAAAACGGTGCTGCTTTTGTGAAAATCACGCAGGATATTTTAGCGAAATTCGAAGTCACTCCGACGGATACATCGTTACTGGTGGGTTCATTAGGCAATGTCAAAGGCATCAAGGCTTGGGTCATTTTAATAGAGGAAGAGATGGAAATCCGTGTCCGGCTGCGCTCAAAAGGGCCTGTCATCAATACGCTCGCAAAAGAATTCGGCGGGGGAGGCCATCCGATGGCTTCCGGTGCGGTCGCTTATTCCTGGGATGAGGCAGACCGGGTCATCCGGCGCCTGGAGGAAATTTGCGCGAACGCATGAGGAAAGAAGGTGTTGAAATGGTCTACCCACATATCGTCACGGCGGCTGATCCGCTGCAGAGCACGATTCGCCTGGATGAGCTGTTTGCAGTGCTCACCAAACAAGGCGCACGTGCGGCTGCCTTAGTCAATTCCAAACTTTACGGCGTTCTCCCTTTTTGGGACGCATGCAAAAAGGCCGGCATCCACGGGGTGCTCGGCCTTTCCGTGCCGATTGAATTCGAAGGCACGGCACTGCCAGTCGTTTTGTATGCCGAAAACAATGAAGGCTACCATATGCTCTTGAAACTGACGAGTGCTCTGTCGACGCGTGATGTGGAAGCGATACCTAAAAAATGGCTCGCAGCGTATCAAAAAGGATTGATTTGCGTAATCCCGGACGAGACGGACTGGGTGTTGACGGACCGCAGCACAGCTTTGGAGTACCTATCGGATATTTTCGGAGAGCGATTACTTGCCAGCATCGAGCGCCCTGGCGGAAGAATACGCGAACATGAGCAGGTGTTTATCGAATTCTGCACTTCAGCGGGGTTGAAGTTAATGGCAAGCCATGAATGCCGCTATGTGAAAGAAGAGGACGCATTCGCTTATGAAGTCGCCCAGGCAATCGGCGGCGGCTTTAAATTAAGCGATCCTCCCCGGCCAGTTCCAGAACATACTGAGGCCTATGTGCCGACTAGTGGCCAGCTCGTGGAGTGGTTCGCGGACCACCCCGAATGGTTGAGGGAAGCGGAAAATCTTCTTATGAATTGCCGTGTCAATATTGCCCGGAACCGTCAATTGCTGCCTCATTACCCCGTTCGGGAAGGACGCAGTAAAAGTGAAGTAATTGAAGCGCTTTGCATGAGCGGGCTACAAGAGCGCGTAGGAAATGCAACAAGTGTCTACAAAGAGCGCCTTCGTTATGAACTCGGCATCATTGCATCGATGGGATATATCGATTATTTCCTCATCGTGTCTGATTTCATGGCATTCGCAAGAAGCAAAGGCATCTTGACCGGACCGGGCCGTGGGTCTTCTGCCGGCTCTCTTGTCGCTTTTGCGCTGCGCATCACGGATGTCGATCCGCTTGCCCACGGTTTATTATTCGAGCGGTTCTTGAACCCTGAACGCGTCACTTTGCCGGATATCGATATTGATTTTGCGGACCATCGCAGACATGAGGTCGTTGAATATGTAGCGAAAAAATACGGTGCTTTGCAGACCGCCCAAATCATCACGTTCGGAACTTTGTCTGCAAAAGCTGTCGCGAGAGATACGGCAAGAGTGTTCGGATTTGAAGCGGAAGAAATGGAGAAAATATCGAAACTGATCCCCAGCCGCCCCGGCATCACTTTGCGTGAAGCTCTTCGCGAATCGAAAGCGCTGGAAAGCTGGATCATCGGCAATGAAGTGCGCGAACGCTGGTTCAAGACTGCATTGAAGTTGGAAGGCTTGCCGCGAAATTCCTCGATTCATGCGGCAGGTGTCATTTTAAGCCCGGGTCCGCTAGTCGATTATGTACCGATCGAAAAAGGCAATGACGGAATTTATATCACTCAATGGCCAATGCAGGAGCTTGAAGCGATCGGCTTGTTGAAAATGGATTTTCTAGGGTTGCGCAATTTGACCATTCTGGAGAATATGGCATACATGGTAAAACGCAATTTGAACCGGCGCATAGACTACCGCAGCTTGCCGCTCGATGACAAAGAAACTTATGAATTATTGGCACAAGGGGACACGGCAGGCATTTTCCAGCTTGAGTCACCCGGCATGCGGCGCGCGTTGATGCTCATCAAACCGAGTGCTTTCGGTGACATCGTCGCAGTCAACGCTTTATACCGGCCAGGCCCGATGGAATTCATCCCGCTCTATGCCCGCCGAAAACACGGCGAAGAGCCGGTTGATTACATCCATCCGGTGCTCGAGCCGATTTTGTCGGAAACATATGGCGTCATCGTCTATCAGGAGCAAATCATGAAAATCGCTGCTGAAATGGCCGGTTTTAGCCTGGGGGAAGCCGATCTTCTTCGGCGTGCAGTGAGCAAGAAAAACCGCCGGATCCTTGATGAAGAGCGACAGCATTTCGTCGGCGGCGCAAGCTCTAACGGCTATGCAGTGAATGAAGCCGAAGCGGTTTATGATCTGATCGTCCGCTTCGCTGATTATGGTTTTCCAAAAAGCCATGCGGTCGCCTACAGCATGATTTCCTATCAACTGGCATATATGAAAGTGCATTATCCTACGCAGTTCTATGCAGCGCTACTGTCGAATAGCCAAGGCAATAATGACAAAATAGCGCAGTTCATGCGTGAAATGAAAGAACGCGGCATCCAGCTTGCCGCGCCCTGCATCGCAAATAGCCGCTACGGTTTCTCCTCGGAAGAAAATCGTGTCCGGACAGGGCTGAATGCAGTGAAAGGTGTTCCGGGAACAGCTGTCAAGGCGATTCTTGCTGCAAGAGATGACGGCCCATTCCATAGCCTGTTCAATATTGCGGAGCGGATATCAGCGGTCCATTTCACACGGAAAGCATTCGAACCGCTGATCAAAGCGGGGGCGCTTGACGTACTCGGCATAGACCGGGCAGTACTGCTCGCTTCTCTCGATAGTGCGATCAAGCATGCTGAACTGGTGAAGCCGAATGAAGAGCCGGGGCTTTTCGATGAAATGGGTTCTTCATTCATGAAACCGAAGTATACAAAAGCGGAACCGATGCCTGAAAACCTGAAGCTCGACTTCGAAAAAGAAGCGCTCGGTTTCTACTTGAGCACGCATCCTGTCGAGAGGGAAAAAGAACAGCGCAAAAAACCGTATATATCGCTCAACGACCTGCCAAAGAAAAAAGACCGGGAGCGGGTGGCCGTGCTTGGGCTCGTAGAGGAGATACGCCGGATCCGTACCAAGAAAGGCGATGCGATGGCCTTCGTCACTTTGCAGGATGAGACGGGAGTGGCATCGGTCACGCTATTCCCAAAAGAATACGCACAATATAATGGGTGGTTGGATAAAGACGCGCTGCTCGAAATCGACGGCACGGTCGAAAACCGCCAAGGCAAGACGACCATCATCTGCAAATCGATTATGCAATGAAATGAAATAGGTTAGATCCTTGGTAGAACCCGCAGTATGCAGCAGGAAAGATTGAGTAGCGATTTAAGTGACGAGGACTTGCCCGCCTTCTCATAGAAAGCGAGCGATAAGCTCCGCAAATACAATAAGCTAAAGTATGGAACTGTATTTCTTAAAAAGAAATGCAGTTTTTTCTTTACGGCAGCCGAAATTTTTTGTAAGGTATAGGAAGATTAGTGGTCAGACCACTTTCAAAAAAATGGAAACAAAAGGAGTTTTCATGACTCAGCCAAAGCGCTATTTAAACATTGTGAGTGAAATGCGGGACATGATTCGGGAACAAAATATCCGCCCGGGAGACCGGATTCCATCAGAACGGGAGCTGGCAGAACAACTTGCGGTAGGGCGTTCGACGATCCGCGAAGCACTTCGGAGCCTTGAACTGCTAGGGCTCATCGAAACCCGGCGCGGCGAGGGGACATTTCTTGCCGACCCTAGAAAACATCGCTTGGTCGAGCTTTTGGCGACATTCATTCTGCAGGATACTAAAGCCTTGGAAGACGTCAGGGTAACGATGTGCATCCATGAAACGGCTGCAATCCAAGCGATTTGCGGGAGTGATGCCGCAAAATTGCCTGTTTGGGAAAGTTTTCGTAAGCGGCTCGTAGCGCATGATTTCAAAAGGGAAGATTTTGTCCGGGAATTGATGGTGTTATCGGGCAACCGTTTATCATTGAAGATTTGGTTCTTATTAAAACAATATGGCGGCAATCCATATGACGGTGAGATCACCCCGAAGGAAAAAACACTGTTGCAGAACATATTGCAGGCGATTGAAGAACAGGATGCCGAAACAGCCATCCGGGACTTTAAAGCCTGGAGCAGCGTCTTAATCAAAGGAGAGAATGCGGAATGGCAATGATACGAGATATATTCAAACGAAAACGCGATGAAAAAGAAGCGACAATTCCGTCAAAAGCGGCAAAAGATGTGCCGGAAGGCCTGATGACGAAATGTCCAAACTGCAAACACATTACATTGACGAAAGAACTGGAGAATCTGGGCAAAGTATGCCCGAAATGCGATCACCATTTCAAGATGACTGCACGCGAGCGCATCGTCCATTTACTGGACGATTCAAGCTTCAGTTCAGTGGACGATCACCTGAAGTCGGAAAACCCGTTGAAATTCCCGGGCTATAGCGAAAAAGTCCAAGCCGATAGCGAAAAAACAGGCTTGAACGAAGCAGTGCTGACAGGGACCGGGGCGATCAAAGGCCAGCAAGTGGTCATTGCGGTAATGGACTCGCATTTCCGCATGGGTTCGATGGGCTCGGTAGTCGGCGAGAAAATCACCCGTGCTGTCGAACTAGCAACAAAACTGAAAGTGCCGTTTTTGATCTTTACAGCAAGCGGCGGCGCCCGTATGCAAGAAGGCGTTTTGTCGCTCATGCAGATGGCGAAGACAAGTGTCGCTTTAAAACGCCATTCAAATGAAGGCCTATTGTTCGTATCGATTTTGACGCATCCGACGACTGGCGGCGTGTCCGCGAGTTTTGCTTCTGTCGGGGACATCAATTTGGCTGAGCCGAAAGCATTGATCGGCTTTGCAGGGCGGCGTGTCATCGAGCAGACGGTGCGCGAGAAATTGCCTGAAGATTTCCAGACGGCGGAATTCCTGCTTGCACATGGACAGCTCGATGCGGTCGTCCATCGATCCAAAATGCGTGAGACGCTCTCGACTATTGTCCGACTGCACGTGAAAGGAGCTGGATCCGATGTCTAAAAAGAAAGTGAAGACGATGTCATTTGAAGAGCCGTTGATCGAATTGAGAAGAAAAATATCGGAGCTGAAAGACTATACACAGACTGCTGATGTGGATCTCAGTTCGGAAATCGCCTCTCTAGAAGAGCGCTTCGCCAAATTGGAAGAAGAAATCTACGAAAACATGAAACCGTGGGATCGCGTCCAAGTGGCACGCCATCCGGAACGTCCGACAACTCTTGATTATTTGCCGCTCGTGTTCAAGGATTTTATCGAGATGCATGGCGACCGGGTTTATGGCGATGATGAAGCAATTGTTGGAGGAATCGGCAGTTTCGAAGGCCAGCCCGTGACGATTATCGGACATCAGCGCGGCAAGGACACGAAAGAAAACGTCCGCCGCAACTTCGGCATGCCTCACCCAGAAGGTTACCGGAAGGCATTGCGCCTGATGAAGCAGGCAGAAAAATTCGGCCGCCCGGTCATCTGCCTGATCGATACGAAAGGCGCGTATCCTGGAAAAGCAGCTGAAGAACGCGGCCAAAGTGAAGCGATTGCGAGAAACCTTGTGGAGATGGCCGGCCTCGAAGTGCCGATCCTATCGATCGTCATCGGAGAAGGCGGGAGCGGTGGAGCGCTTGCGCTTGGCGTCGGCAATCAAATCCTGATGCTCGAAAACTCTACGTTCTCGGTCATTTCGCCGGAAGGGGCAGCTTCGATTCTCTGGAAAGATGCAGCTCTTGCGAAAACGGCTGCAGAAGCGATGAAAATCACAGCACCCGATCTATTGGAGATGGGCATCATTGAGCACATGATCCCGGAAGTGCGCGGCGGCGCTCATCACGATTCGGCCCGCCAGGCACAATTGATCAGCGGAGCGATCCGTCATTCCTTAGAGGAATTGAAAGGCATGAGTGCAGATGAATTGATTTCTCAGCGCTACGATAAATTCAGGGCAATCGGTGTCTTTAGCGAATAAAAACAGGCCGCTTACTGCGGTCTTTTTATTTTGTGCAATCGATTTAAAAAGCGTCTGCACAATAGGTGTTATGGACTGACAGCATAAGGCTTGCGTGGTAAGGTGAATAGAG
This sequence comes from Bacillota bacterium, assembly GCA_051750505.1. Lineage (GTDB taxonomy): Bacteria > Bacillota > Bacilli > Bacillales_A > Planococcaceae > Planococcus. The sequence goes on along the minus strand of JBNJJS010000003.1, from coordinate 212,657 downwards.
TAAAAAGGAAGTGCAGGAGGCGGTTCGGGTGAAAAAAATCGGAGTGTTAACAAGTGGTGGAGATTCGCCGGGCATGAATGCAGCGGTTCGTGCTGTCGTGCGGAAAGGCATCTATCATGGCGTCGAAGTGGCTGGCGTCTATTATGGGTATCAAGGCTTGATTGAAGGCAATATCGAAGATTTGCAAGCGGGAGATGTCGGCGATATTATCCAGCGCGGCGGCACAAAGCTCTATTCCGCCCGTTGCGACGAATTCCGTACGGATGAAGGGCAATGGAAGGCGATCGAACAGATGAAGAAAAAAGGGCTGGAAGGATTAGTGGTCATCGGCGGCGACGGTTCATACCGCGGGGCGATGGCTTTAACGAAAAAAGGATTCCCGAGTGTCGGGGTTCCTGGGACGATCGACAACGATATCCCCGGGACGGATTACACGATCGGTTTTGACACGGCATTGAATACCGTCATCGAAGCGATTGATAAAATCCGCGACACGGCGACAAGCCACGAGCGCACATTCATAGTCGAAGTAATGGGAAGAGACGCGGGCGACCTGGCATTATGGGCAGGGCTTGCCGGCGGCGCCGAGACGATTCTCATCCCTGAAGACCCGTTTGACATCGACGATATGCTTGAACGTCTCGAAAGCGGCCGCAAACGCGGCAAGAAACACAGCATCATCATCGTCGCAGAAGGCGTCATGAGCGGCGGAGAGCTAGCCGACCTGATTGCGGACAAGACCAATGTGGAAACGCGAGTCTCAGTCCTTGGCCACATCCAGCGCGGCGGTTCACCGACTGCCCGCGACCGCGTGCTCGGCAGCCTCTTTGGGGCACGTGCAGTGGAAGTGTTGCTTGAAGGAAAAGGCGGCCTGGCAATTGGCATGAAAAATCATCAGGTGGTAGACTATGATATGACAACGGCGTTCGAACAAGAGCACGATGCCGATATGAGTTTGTACAAGCTTTCTAAAGAATTATCAATTTAAACAGCTAATTGGAGTGAGTCTATTGAGAAAAACAAAAATCGTCTGCACAATCGGTCCGGCCAGCGAATCACCGGAAATACTAGAACAGTTAATGAAAGCGGGCATGAACGTCGCCCGTTTGAACTTCTCGCACGGTGACCACGAGGAGCACGCATTGCGCATCCAGCGCATCCGCGAAGCTTCCGAAAAGACCGGCATTACAGTGGGGATTCTTTTGGATACAAAAGGCCCGGAAATCAGAACCCATAAAATGGTGAATGATTCCATCGAACTTGAAACCAACCAGGAAATCACGATTTCCATGACAGAAGTGCTCGGCACGAAAGAAATGTTTTCGATCACTTATGAAAAATTGATCGAAGATGTCCATGAAGGTTCGATGATTTTGCTGGATGACGGCTTGATCGAATTGCGTGTTACGAGCATCGATAAAGAACGCGGGCAGATCCACACGATTGTGGAAAATGCAGGCACTTTGAAAACGAAAAAAGGCGTCAACGTCCCTGGCGTTTCGGTTCAATTGCCAGGAATCACTGAAAAAGATGCGGCCGACCTATTGTTCGGGATTGAACAAGATGTCGATTTCGTCGCTGCATCGTTTGTCCGCCGCCGTTCAGATGTCATGGAAATCCGCAGCTTGCTGGAAAAAAATGGCGGTTCCCATATCCAGATCATCCCGAAAATCGAAAACCAAGAAGGTGTCGATAACTTGGAAGAAATCATCATGGTTTCCGACGGCCTGATGGTAGCACGTGGGGATCTCGGCGTCGAAATCCCTGCGGAAGAAGTGCCGATTGTGCAAAAATCGATGATCGATAAATGCAATAGTGCAGGCAAACCGGTCATCACAGCGACTCAGATGCTCGACTCCATGCAGCGCAACCCGCGCCCGACACGTGCGGAGGCAAGTGATGTAGCGAATGCGATCTTCGACGGCACCGATGCGATTATGTTGTCAGGCGAGACGGCAGCCGGGCTTTATCCGGTTGAATCGGTCGAAACGATGCATCGCATCGCCGAGACAACAGAAGCAGCCCTTAACCATAAGCAAATCGTCACGAATCGCCGAAAAGAAAAAGAATCGAACATGACCGAAGCGATCGGCCAGGCTGTTGCCTATACGGCTCTTAATTTAAGAGTCCAGGCTATTCTCGCTCCGACGGAAAGCGGCCATACAGCTAAAATGATTTCCAAATACCGTCCAGGTTCACCGGTCATTGCCGTTACATCATCTGCGCGCACTGCCCGCAAGCTGACATTGAATTGGGGCGTCCATCCGCTTGTCGGCGCGCGTGTGGAATCGACGGATGAAGTGCTTGAAGTGGCAGTTGAAGAAGCGCTTAAGCATGGGTTGATCAAACACGGCGATCTTGTCATCATCACGGCTGGAGTGCCGGTCGGTGAAGCCGGTACGACGAATCTCATGAAGCTTCGGGTAATTGGGGATATTTTGGCTAAAGGCCAAGGCATTGGCAAAAGCGTCGGCTACGGTGAAGCAGTAGTGGCCCGGACAGCAGAAGAGGCACTTGCCATGGATACGGAAGGAAAGATTATTGTCACTTACGGCACAGACCGCGATATGATGGAAGCCATCAATCATTGCGCAGGCATCGTGACAGAAGAAGGCGGATTGACCAGCCACGCAGCTGTAGTAGGCTTGAGTCTTGGAATTCCGGTCATCGTTGGTGTCAAGGACGCTGTGTCGAAAGTGGAGTCCGGCCAGGAAATTACGATTGATGCAGATGCCGGCGTAGTTTACCACGGACATGCAAGCGTTTTGTAAAGAAAATTTGGAGGTCGATTGACTATGATGAAGTGGATTTTTCTGGCATTGGTGATCGTACCGACACTCGAGCTTGCGTTATTAATTTGGGCAGGCGGACAGATCGGCTTTTTCTGGACGCTCGCGTTGATCATCTCAACCGGATTGCTCGGCGCATTTTTGGCGAAGCGTCAAGGGTTGAAGGCAATCCGCGATATCCAGTCGAGCATGAGCCAGATGCAGCCGCCGGGCGACCGTTTGATCGGCGCTGCATTCATTTTGGTCGGCGGCACGCTATTGTTGACGCCTGGCTTCATTTCAGATGCTGTCGGGTTCAGCCTGCTGTTCAGCCCAACCCAGAAACTTTATAAGCCGCTCGTTTATCGGATGCTGCAGAAGAAGATGAAAAACACCCGGATTATCGTAGGATAATCCCGGGTGCATTCATCATATGGTGATCGATTTTAAATTTTACCAAGCGTTTTCATTCACAAATTGTACAAAGTTGATTATAATGACTAGGTAAGTCCATTTACGGAAAAGTGCATGAAAGCAGATGGCTCATTATTCTGTCTTTTTTTTTGGAATGATGAAGTAGAATGTAGAAGGAGAGATTTACATGACATCATCAAAAGGTTTAGAAGGTGTAGTTGCAACACAATCGGCGATCAGCTCGATCATCGATGACACACTTACATACGTCGGCTACAATATCGATGATCTGGCGGACAACGCCAGCTTCGAAGAAGTGATCTATCTATTGTGGCACCAGCGTTTGCCGAAGGCGGACGAATTGGCAGAGCTGAAACAGCAGCTTGCCGACAACATGGCGGTGCCGCAAGCGGTGCTCGACCACTTCAAGACATACGACATCAAAAACGTCCATCCGATGGCGGCACTCCGCACAGCGGTGTCCATGCTCGGCCTCTTCGACGAAGAAGCGGAAGTGATGGAAGAAGCGGCGAACTACCGCAAGGCGATCAAAATCCAGGCGAAGATCTCGACGCTTGTGACGGCATTCGGCCGCATCCGTGCCGGCAAAGAACCGATCCAGCCGAAAACGGATTACAGCTTCGCGGCGAACTTCCTGTACATGCTGTCTGGCGAAGAGCCGGCAGACATCGAAGTCGAAGCGTTCAACAAAGCGCTAGTCCTGCATGCTGACCACGAACTGAACGCATCGACGTTCACGGCACGCGTGGCAGTCGCGACTTTGTCCGACGTCTACTCCGGCGTGACGGCGGCGATCGGCGCCTTGAAAGGCCCGCTCCACGGCGGCGCCAACGAGCAGGTCATGAAGATGCTCACGGAAATCGGATCGGTCGACAATGTCGAGCCGGTCATCAAAGAAAAACTCGCGAACAAAGAAAAAATCATGGGCTTCGGCCACCGCGTCTACCAACAGGGCGACCCGCGTGCCAAGCATTTGCGCGAAATGTCGAAAAAGCTCACAGAGCTTCGCGGCGAATCGAAATGGTACGAAATGTCGGTCAAGATCGAAGAATTGGTGACGAGCGAAAAACCGCTTCCGCCGAACGTCGACTTCTATTCGGCATCGGTCTACCATTCCTTGAACATCGAGCATGACTTGTTCACGCCGATCTTCGCGGTGTCCCGTGCATCGGGCTGGCTCGCGCACATCCTGGAGCAATACTCCGACAACCGCTTGATCCGTCCGCGCGCAGAGTATATCGGACCGGGCATGCAAACTTACGTACCGGTTGAAAAACGCTAAATACGACAATACAATAAAATTTGGTGGGGCTGACACAATGTGCAGCCCTACGACTTTGAACTCAGGAGGAACTTACACATGACGAACGGCGAAAAAATTTCAGTAGAAAACGGCGTATTGAACGTCCCGAATAACGCAGTCATCCCATACATCATCGGTGATGGAACTGGACCGGATATCTGGAACGCAGCTTCACGCGTTTTGGAAGAATCAGTGAACAAAGCATATAACGGTGAAAAATCAATCGTCTGGAAAGAAGTTTTGGCTGGCCAAAAAGCTTTCGACGAAACTGGCGAATGGCTTCCGGAAGAAACGCTTGAGGTAATCCGCGAATACTTGATCGCCATCAAAGGGCCTCTTACTACGCCAATCGGCGGCGGTATCCGTTCATTGAACGTGGCACTTCGCCAAGAGCTTGACCTTTACACTTGCTTGCGCCCAGTACGTTATTTCGAAGGCGTGCCTTCACCGGTTAAACGCCCTGAAGATACGGACATGGTCATCTTCCGTGAAAACACTGAAGATATCTACGCTGGTATCGAATACGCTAACGGCAGCGACGAAGTGAAAAAATTGATCTCATTCCTTACTGATGAAATGGGCGTCAAAAACATCCGCTTCCCTGAATCATCAGGTATCGGCATCAAACCGATTTCTGAAGAAGGAACAAAACGCTTGGTGCGTGCTGCAATCAACTATGCGTTGACTGAAGGCCGCGACTCTGTGACACTTGTCCACAAAGGGAACATCATGAAGTTCACTGAAGGAGCTTTCAAAAACTGGGGCTATGAAGTGGCTGAGCAAGAGTTCGGCGACAAAGTCTTCACATGGAACGAATACGATGCAATCAAAGACGAAAAAGGAACAGACGCTGCGAACAAAGCTCAAGAAGATGCTTTGGCTTCAGGCAAAATCCTTGTTAAAGATTCCATCGCTGATATCTTCCTTCAGCAGATCCTTACACGTCCAAGCGAGTTCGACGTTGTTGCAACAATGAACTTGAACGGCGACTATATTTCCGATGCACTTGCTGCACAAGTCGGCGGAATCGGAATCGCACCTGGTGCGAACATCAACTACGACACAGGACACGCAATCTTCGAAGCAACTCACGGTACTGCTCCGAAATATGCTGGCCTTGATAAAGTAAACCCATCTTCTGTCATCCTTTCAGGCGTCTTGATGCTTGAGCACCTTGGCTGGTCAGAAGCTGCGAAGTTGATCACATCTTCTATGGAAAAAACGATCGCGTCTAAAGTTGTCACTTATGACTTCGCTCGTCTAATGGACGGCGCAACAGAAGTGAAAACATCTGCATTCGCTGATGAACTAATTAAAAACATGTAAAATGAAAGAGGAGGCTTCTGCCTCCTCTTTGTTGTATCATCCGATGGAAAGGGGAGTTTTACATGACATTCAAACGGAAAAAGATTTCGGTGATCGGTTCTGGTTTCACTGGTGCCACGACAGCGTTCCTGCTGGCACAGAAAGAGTTGGGGGATGTCGTCATCGTCGATATTCCTGCAATGGAAGACCCGGCCAAAGGAAAAGCGCTCGATATGGCGGAAGCAGCACCTGTATTGAATTTCGATGCACATATTACAGGCACCTCGGATTATGCGGACACGAAAGATTCCGATCTTGTCATCATCACGGCAGGCGTCGCCAGAAAACCGGGCATGAGCCGAGATGACTTAGTGCAGACCAACCAGAAAGTCATGAAATCCGTTACAAAAGAAATCGTCACCCACTCGCCGAATGCGACCATTCTAGTACTGACCAATCCGGTTGATGCGATGACTTACACTGTTTTTAAAGAGTCCGGCTTTCCGAAAGAACGGGTAATCGGCCAGTCCGGCGTGCTTGATTCCGCGCGTTTCCGCAGCTTTGTGGCGGATGAGCTCAATCTCTCGGTCAAGGACATCACAGGATTCGTGCTTGGCGGGCATGGGGATGACATGGTGCCGCTCGTCCGTTATTCGTTCGCCGGCGGCATTCCGCTCGAAACCCTCATCCCGAAAGAGCGGCTCGACCAAATAGTCGAGCGGACGCGAAAAGGCGGGGCGGAAATCGTCAACCTTCTCGGCAACGGCTCGGCTTATTACGCGCCTGCTGCATCACTGGTTGAAATGGCCGAAGCGATCATACTCGACCAAAAACGCGTCTTGCCGTCGATCGCCTATCTGCAAGGTGAATACGGCATGGACGGAATTTATCTAGGGGTGCCGGCAGTTCTTGGCGCCTCTGGAATCGAAAAGATCATTGAAATCGAGTTGAATGAAGAGGAAAAACAGGCGCTCGATAAATCGGCTGCTTCGGTGAAGGCAGTCAGGGATATATTAGCGTAAAAGAAGAGGCTGGGCAGGATTTCCTGCCCGGCTTTTTCTATACATATCGAAAAGAGGGTTTCTTGGGCTTATTATGTGAGCATGAAAGCGAGCGAGCTTGCACTTGTGCTCCCGAAATTGATACTATAAGGATAAGAAACACCTAGGGGAGGGAAAGCCTGTGTTGCTCGGAAAAAAACGCAAATTAGGCAGAAAGATTGAAGATATTACAGTCGGCGAGAAATTGAAGTTGACGGAAAAGATCGAAGATAAGGATTTGCTCTTGTATCTTGGTCTGACGAATGACGGGAATCCTTTGTATATCCAGCATGACTTCGCTTCAACGACCAGTTTTGAAAAACCGGTCGTGCCGAACATCATGTTAACAGGAATCATTACATCCGCTGTCTCCAAGTATATGCCGGGTCCTGGCTCATATGTTTGTGAACAGCATTTGGTCTTCAAGAAGCCGGTCTATCATTATGCGACAATCGATTTCCTGCTGGAAGTGACGGATGTGGATGTAAGAAGCAATCTGGTGACGATCCGTGTAGTGGGCACTGATGAAGAAGAGGCGATTTGCATAGAAGGAACAATCACGGCACAACCGCCGAAAACGACAAATAAATTGACGACGCAGGCGATGGAGAATTTCTAAAGCGGTTTGGGATGGGGGTTCCAAATTGAATGTGGAGGATGTAAAATGCCGAAGAAACTACTGATCATTGAAGACGAACATTCGATTGCAACGCTTTTATCGTATAATTTGGTACAGGCAGGCTATGAAACGATCATCGCAAACGACGGTAAACAAGGATATGAACTTGCACTGAGTGAGCATCCCGATTTGATTGTGCTGGATTTGATGCTGCCGTCGATGGATGGCGTGGAAGTGTGCAAATCGCTCCGGCAACAAAAAGTCAACACCCCGATTATTATGCTGACAGCAAAAGGGGATGAGTTCGACAAAGTGCTCGGTCTGGAGCTTGGTGCCGATGATTATATGACCAAACCGTTCAGCCCGCGTGAAGTTGTCGCACGTATTAAAGCGGTGCTAAGAAGGGCAGAGACAAGCCCGGTTATCCAGCACGATGGATCCACTCCTTTTGTTTTCGGCAAGTTGAAAATCTTTCCGGATAGATTCGAAGTTTTCATGGACGATAAACAATTGGATTTCACTCCTAAAGAATTCGAACTTCTCGTTTACTTGGCAGAAAACAAAAACAGGGTGTTGACCCGTGATCAATTACTGAGCGCTGTCTGGAAATATGATTTTGCAGGCGACACCCGGATTGTCGACGTTCACGTCAGCCATTTGCGCGAAAAGATCGAAGACAATACGCGGAAGCCGACATTCATTAAAACGATCCGGGGTCTTGGCTATAAATTCGAGGAACCGAAAAGTTCATGACTTTCCGCCGCCGCTTGTTGATCTCTTTCATGCTTTGGATCGGCACGCTGCTCACCGGGCTTTACTTGATCGTTCTCCAATTCTTCCCTTTATATGAAGAGGCGGAAAACAAACCAGCGGTCTGGCTATCGCTCGGCATCATTTTCCTCATCGGCCTTGGAATGTCTGCGGTCATCGGAAACCGCATCATCCGGCATCAGGTCGAGCCGATCGAAAATGCGACTGCCACCGCAGTTGAACTCGTCAAAGGGAACTACCGCGCCCGTGCTTATGAATCGGATGCACAAGGCAGCTTGGAGCTGAACAAAACGATTAACGTACTTGCCCGCAACTTGCAGGAAGTGGCCACTGTCCGGCAAATGGAACAGGAGCGATTGAAGACCTTGATCGAGAATATGGGCAGTGCACTGGTCATGATTGACCGGCAAGGAACGATTTCATTGATCAACAGGGCTTTTCTTGAAGAAACCGGACTAACTAGCGATGGTGTTCTTGGCGTTCTGTACCGTGAAATCAATATTGCCCCTGAATTAAAATCGTTTATTGAAAAAGTGTTCATGACAGAAACTAGATCTCGCGAGCAAATCGAGTTTGCTGAAGGCGTGGGTGTGAAAAACTTGGATGTTTACGGGGCTCCAGTTATTGGGGAGCATGAGCGTTGGCTTGGGGTAGTCATCGTTTTCCACGATATCACCGAGCTGAAAAAGCTGGAGCAAGTGCGTAAAGACTTTGTTGCAAATGTCTCCCACGAACTGCGTACGCCTGTCACCTCGATCAAAGGTTTTTCAGAAACCTTGCTTGACGGCGCATACCAGGACACAAATACTTTATTATCGTTTCTGGAGATTATCCAGACAGAAAGCAATCGTCTGGAAATGCTGATTAACGATTTGCTTAATTTATCGAACATGGAAAGATCTGCTTTTCATATCCAATTAGAGGCAACGGATATGAAAACTGTCATTGAACGTGCAATCGAAACGGTCCATCCGAAACTTAAAGAAAAAAGTATCAGCATTGATCTGAAGTTGGATCCGGTTATGGTAAAGGGCGACGGGAACCGGCTGATCCAAGTGATCGTCAACTTACTGATCAATGCCGCTACCTATTCTCAGGAAAATACAACAGTTTCACTGCGCCTCCATGCTGAAGGCGGGCAAGCGGTCGTGAAGGTGAAAGATCAGGGAATGGGCATTGAAGCAACGGAAATCGACCGTTTGTTTGAGCGTTTTTACCGCGTCGATCGCGCACGCAGCCGAAACTCGGGTGGGACCGGCCTAGGGTTGTCTATTGTTAAACACATCATTGAAGCGCATCACGGCAAAGTCGAAGTGGAAAGCGAAGTCGGCGTCGGTACGACGTTTACCGTTTACTTGCCGCTTGCGGAAGAAATTTAGGAGGAACATATGGAAACCAAACACCCATTTTTGCCGATTATTGTCGGTACTGATATGAATGCTTATAATATGGCGATTTCATTCCATGAAGCGTATGGCATCAAACCGATTTTAATTGGAAAAGAGCCCTTATCGTTTACTGAAATGAGCTCGATTACCGAAACGATTGAATTTGATAAGCAATTGTCCGAACCAAGCCATTTTGCCGACATTCTGATCGGCATGGCAGAAAAATACAGAGCGCCCGGAAAAACTTTACTGCTTGTCGGCACGAATGATTTATACGTTCGGTTGATTATCGAGAACGCTAAAGTGTTGCGCGAGCATTATGTCTTCAACTATCCGACTGAAGAACTGATGAACCAATTGCAAATGAAGTCGAATTTCTATGAGCTGTGCAAAGAGCATGGCATCGATACGCCGACGACTTATTTCTATGACTGCAGCAAAGATGTTCCATTCGACGATAGTGATATGATGTATCCGGTCGTCATCAAACCGAGCAATGGCATCGAATACAGCCGCAATAAGTTCGAAGGACAGGAAAAGGTCTATAAAGTCGACAGCCCCAAAGAATTGTTCGAAGTCGTTCAGAAAATCAAAGCAAGTGGATACCGTGATGAATTGATCATTCAGGATTTCATTCCAGGTGATGATACATATATGTGGGATTCCGTCATTTATGCCAATTCCAAAGGCAAGACGCAATTGGTGACATACGCGCAGGTCGTTCTCCAAGAGCATACTGTTACCGCCATCGGGAATTATACTGCGCTCATTACACGCTTCGACAAAGAAATGATGTTGAAACTGCAGCATTTCCTGGAAGCGGTCGGCTATACCGGATTCGCCAATTTCGACTTAAAATACGATTCGCGCGATAAGAAATTCAAAGTGTTCGAAGTGAATATCCGCCAAGGGCGCTCCAGCTATTATGTGACGGCACTCGGCCATAATATGGCAGAGTACCTGGTCGATGATTTGATCTATAAAACTGACAAGCCGCTCACTTACTTGAACGAAGATTTCCTGTTCACGGTCGTCCCGAAAGTGGTATTGCGCAATTTCGTCCAAAACCAGGCTGTCCAAAAAGACATCAAGCGCTTGATCAAGGAAAAGAAATACGGCAATCCGTTATTCTATAAAAAAGATACCCATATGAAACGGAAATTGTATCTTTTTGCGCGCCAAGTGAATTATTATAAGAAATACAAAAACAATCAATGGTAACTTTACAAAGGCTTAACACCAGCTTCACAATAGGGTGCTATTCTTTAATAGAACCCCCTTCAACCGCATGACTTGAAAAAGAGCCCCTCCCCGGGCTCTTTTTCTATTTTTCCTGAAACTATTCCACAATCATACCGTATACATAGATATAAACAAAAAGGGGGAAACAGCATGAGTCCGAAACGTGTACTGTCCATCATCGGCCTTTCGGTGTTCGGTATTTTACTATTAGTTGCAGTCATGACATCCTGGTATACCGTCGATGAGTCCGAACAGGCAGTCATCATTACATTCGGCGAAGCGGGGGAGCCTGTGACAGAATCAGGGCTTCATTTTAAGATGCCTTGGCCGATCCAAAAAGCCGAAGTGATGTCGAAAGAAACTTATAGCCTTCAGTTCGGTTATGACCAGAACGCTGAAGGTGAAGTCACCACTTATGACAAAGAGACAAAGATGATCACAGGTGATGAGAACATCGTCCTAACAGATCTAGTGGTCCAGTGGAAAATCACCGACCCGAAAAAATATTTATTCAATGCAGAAGACCCGCGTGAAATGCTTCATGATGCAACAACCGCTTCTATTCGCTCGATTATCGGAAGCTCTTTGATCGATGATGCGTTGACGTCCGGAAAAGCCGAAATCGAAGGTGAAACGCGCGAACTGCTATCAGCGCTAATCGAAGAATACGATATCGGCATTTCGGTATTGGGTGTTAAATTGCAAGATGTGGAATTGCCGAACGAAGAAGTGCGTGCAGCGTTTACGAATGTGACGGATGCACGGGAAACGATGAATACGAAAATCAACGAGGCAAATAAATACGAGAACCAGAAGCGAAATGAAGCGTTGGGCGAGAAATCAGCCATCAATTCCCGTGCAGAAGCGCAGAAAGTTGAACGCGTCGAGCAGGCGCGTGGAGATGTCGCTGTCTTTGACAAACTTTATACGGAATACGAAAGCAATCCGGAAGTGACCAGGCAGCGCTTGATCATGGAGACATTGGAATCGGTCCTGCCGAATGCGAAACTTTACATCATGAATGATGATGAAGGAACGATGAAGTATTTGCCGCTCGGTGAAATGCAGACAGCCGTACCGCCGGCAGCTGAAGAAGACAAAGAAGAAGGAGGCGGCAACTGATGGATCCGAAACAGCCATTCGGCAATTCCAATACGACGGATATCTTCGGCAACAAAAATCGCACAAAGAAACCGAGAGAGCCTAAAGAGCCGATCAATTACCGGAAATACTGGAAACCGATCCTCATCTCGACACTTGTCTTTTTCGCTTTGCTGATTGTCCTGACCAATACGTATGTCGTGAAAGAAAATGAATACCGCGTCGTCCGCCAGTTCGGCGAAGTCGTCAAAGTCCAAGAAGATCCCGGCATCAAAATGAAGATTCCGTTTATCCAAAGCATCACGACGATTCCGAAATACCAGATGACCTACGATGTGTCGGAAGCGGAAATCAATACAAAAGATAAAAAGCGTATCTTGATCGATAATTACGCGGTGTGGCGCGTGACAAACCCGCTGAGCATGATTTCAAACGCCGGCACGATCATCAATGCGGAATCACGCATGGAGGAATTTATCTATTCGGTGGTGCGGACAGAACTCGGTCAATTGAATTACGATGAAATCATCAACGATGAAAATTCGTCGCGAGGCAGTTTGAATGATACGGTGACTGCCAGAGTTAATGAATTGCTCGAAACTGACCAATACGGCATTGAAGTGGTTGATGTCCGTATGAAGCGTACCGACTTGCCCGCTGAAAACGAACAGGCCGTTTTTACACGGATGATTTCAGAGCGGGATTCGACAGCTCAGGATTACCTGTCCCAAGGCGACGCACGTAAGCTCGAAATTGAAGCGCAGGCCGATCGGGAAGCACAGGAAGTCATCGCGACCGCCAAAAAAGAAGCCGCCTTGATTCAAGCGGATGGGGAAGCGGAAGCTGCCCAGATCTACAACGAATCGTTCTCGAAAGACCCAGAGTTTTATGAATTGTACCGTTCACTCGAATCGTATTCGAAAACGGTCGGTGAAGATACAGTCATCATTATGCCGTCCGATTCGCCTTATGCAAGACTGTTGTCTGGAGATCTCGAGTAACAACTAGAGCCGTCATTTCTCTTCTTTTTACCTGCGTGGTAAAATAAAGGGAATGACGGCTTTTTTTATGGAGAGGGGTAATTTTTGTGTCAAAGAAAATTTTATTGCTTGATGGCAATAGCCTGGCATACCGCGCATTTTTCGCGTTGCCATTATTGACGAATGACAATGGAGTGCACACGAATGCAGTGTACGGCTTCACGACCATGCTGCAGAAACTATTGGAGGAAGAACAGCCGACACATATGATGGTGGCGTTCGATGCCGGGAAAACCACATTCCGCAACGAAGCCTATAAAGAATATAAAGGCGGCCGGCAAAAGACACCCCCGGAACTGTCCGAGCAATTCCCGTATTTGCGGAAGCTGCTTTCAGCATACAAAATCAAACAATATGAATTGGACAATTACGAAGCCGACGATATCATCGGCACATTGAGCCTTCAGGCGGAGCAAGACGGCGATGAAGTGGTCGTCGTTTCAGGGGATAAAGATCTGACGCAGCTGGCCTCGGCTTCAACGACCGTGTATATCACCCGCAAAGGCATCACCGACATCGAAAAATACACTGTGGATCATATCAAAGAGAAATACGGCCTGACGCCGCTGCAGATCATCGATATGAAAGGCTTGATGGGCGATTCTTCCGATAACATTCCGGGCGTTCCTGGTGTCGGGGAAAAGACGGCATTGAAACTGCTCGCCAAACATGGATCGGTCGAAGGCGTGTATGAAGCGATCGACGAGCAGAAAGGCAAGATGAAAGAAAAGCTCGTGGAAAATGAAGAGCTTGCGCATTTATCCAAGAAGCTGGCGACGATCGAACGCCAAGCGCCAGTGGAAGTGTCGATCGATGAACTCGATTATGCAGGGCCGGATCAGGATGAATTGGTGCGCATCTGGAACGAACTCGCATTTAAGTCGTTGCTCGAGAAGCTGGATTATACGGCAGAGGAAACCGAAAAGGAAGAGTTGCATTTTAAGGTGCTTGAAACCGTCGATGAAAGCGTGCTCGAAGACGGCATGGCGGTTCATCTGGAACTGTACGATGAGCATTACCATAGCTGCGACCTGCTGGGCGTTTCATTGGCGTCCGAGAAATCGACCTATGTCATTCCGATGGAAGTGGCGGAACAATCGGAAGCACTGAAGGCTTGGCTCGAAGATGAGGCTGCCAACAAATATATGTCCGATTCAAAAGCGGCGACTGCGGCATTCCTCAGAAAAGGCATCAAAATCGACGGCGTCGACTTTGATTTGATGCTCGGGGCGTATATCGTCAATCCGTCGCTGAAATACACGGACTTGGCTGATATTGTCCGTGAATATGGCTATTCGGATGTGTCGACGAACGAGCAGGTATATGGCAAAGGGGCGAAGAAAAAAGTTCCTGAAGTGGACGACTTGAATGAGCATATGGCAAGAAAAGCAAGAGCCATCTATAACGTCCGTCCTGTGGTCGTCAATAAACTGGAAGAAAACGAACAATTCGACTTGTACGATAAGTTGGAGCTGCCGCTTGCGAAAGTGCTCGGTGAAATGGAATCGCTCGGTGTAAAAGTCGACCGTGACCAATTGGCTGATATGGGCGTTGAGTTGAAGCGCAAGCTCGACATGATCGAGCAGGAAATCTTTTCGCTTGCCGGACAGGAGTTCAATATCAATTCTCCGAAACAACTAGGCGTCATCCTATTCGAACAATTGGGTTTGCCGGCAATCAAAAAAACCAAAACCGGCTACTCGACTGCAGCGGATGTGCTTGAAAAACTGGAAGGCAAACACGAGATCATCCATCATATCCTGATGTACCGCCAACTTGGCAAATTACTGTCGACGTATATTGAAGGTTTATTGAAAGAGATCCATGAGGACGGCAAGATCCATACGCGTTTCCAGCAAGCCTTGACGACAACCGGAAGGCTCAGTTCCACCAACCCGAACTTGCAGAACATCCCAGTACGCCTGGAAGAAGGCCGCAAAATCCGTAAAGCATTCGTCCCGTCAGAACCTGGATGGATTATGGTCGCGGCGGACTACTCCCAAATCGAGCTGCGTGTACTTGCGCATATGTCGAAAGACGAGAGCTTGATCGAAGCGTTCCGTTCGGATATGGACATCCACACGAAAACGGCCAGTGATGTATTCAATGTGTCGCTAGAGGAAGTGACGTCCGACATGCGCCGCGCGGCTAAAGCGGTCAACTTCGGCATCATCTACGGCATCAGCGACTACGGTTTGTCACAGAACTTGAACATCACCCGTAAAGAAGCGGCCGACTTTATCGAGCGCTATTTGGCTAGTTTCCCTGGGGTTGAGGGGTATATGTCTTCAATTGTCGACCAGGCGAAAAAAGATGGTTATGTCACGACCTTGATGAACCGCCGCCGTTATTTGCCGGATATCAACAGTTCGAATTTCAATTTGCGCAGTTTCGCTGAACGCACCGCGATGAATACACCGATTCAAGGAAGTGCTGCAGATGTCATCAAAAAAGCGATGATAGAAATGGATGCGGCTCTTGAACAGGAAGGTTTGAAATCGAAAATGCTCTTGCAAGTTCACGATGAGCTTATCTTCGAAGCACCCGCCGAAGAGTTAGAAAAGCTCATGGAATTGGTGCCGCGAGTGATGGAGTCAGCCGTGGAACTCAATGTACCGTTGAAAGTCGATATCGCATCAGGGGATACTTGGTACGATACGAAATAAGGAGGAATTTGTGATGCCGGAACTTCCGGAAGTAGAAGGGGTGGTCCGGCAAATCCGCCCTGTATCGATCGGCAAACGCATCGTCTCTGTCGAAGTGTCCGATACGATACGAAAATCAAAGCAATCGGGTAAAGAAGCGATCTTGAAGCGCATCGAAGCGGATAGTTTTCAAGACCGTCTTACCGGTGCCCAAATACTCGCCGTCGAAAGGCGCAGCAAATACATTTATATGACGATGAAAAAAGAATATGAATTTCTGCTCGTCAACCATCTCGGCATGTCTGGGGCGTGGTTTTTCGTCGATAGCCTGCTGTCGATCCCAGAAGATAAATTCAGGCGCCACGCCCATGTAGTGCTGACACTTGATGATGGAAACCTGTTGGTGTTCTCTGATATCCGGCGTTTCGGGGAGATGCGTGTGCTCGATACAGAAGCGGATTTTCCGCCGCTCCTATTGATGGCGCCGGAACCTTTTGCCGACGGTGCCCTTGAATGGTTTTTACAGCAATCGGAAAGCCCGAAATTCCGCAACAAGCCGGTCAAGGAAGTCATCATGGACGGCACGGTCATCTCAGGATGCGGTAATATATATGCTACAGAAGCGCTATTCCGCATGAAAATCCACCCGAAACGCGCCGCAAGCCGCATCAGCCGCAAGCGCAAAATGGAATTGTTCCAGGCGATTGCCGAAATCCTGCTTGAAAGCATTGAAGCGGGTGGCAGCACGATTTCCGATTACCGCAATATCAACGGAGAGTCGGGCAGCATGCAAAATCGTTTTGGCATGTACGGCAAGAAGACGTGCACGGTTTGCGGGACCGAGACCAAAACAGTGAAAATCGCAAGCCGGGCGTCTGTCTATTGCCCCACTTGCCAGAAATGAGGAGAATACATGATTATCGGATTGACCGGCAGCATCGCGAGCGGTAAAAGCACCGTCTCGCAAATGCTCAAAGAATTGGGATATCCGGTCGTTGACGCAGATCTGGTCGCCAGACAAGTTGTCGAGCCCGGAACGGAAACATTGAACAGCATCGAGCGAGCTTTCGGCCCGGAAGTGATACGTACTGACGGGTCGATGGACCGCGAGAATGTCGGGGCGATCATCTTCAACGATCCAGCGAGCCGAAAAAAATTGAATGACATCATCCACCCGGCAATACGCCGGGAAATGCTTAGGCAGCGCCAGGCATTTTTGGATGAAGGATATGAAACCGTTATCATGGACATTCCGCTGTTATTCGAAAGCAAACTCCAGCATATGGTCGATAAGATCCTGGTCGTCAGCGTATCGGAGCAGCAGCAATTAAAGCGCCTCATTGAGCGCAACGGATTGACAGAGCATGATGCAAAAGCGCGGATCGCTTCGCAATTGCCGATGAGCGTCAAAGAAGAGGGCGCAGACGAAGTGCTTGATAATAACGGTTCCATCGATGACACAAAGCGCCAATTGATGAGCATATTAGACGGTTGGAAGACACATCCATAAAAAAGTATGCGCTTTCTTTAGTTTTCAGGTTCTCTAAAGGAAAGAATGTGTTATACTATATATCGAATTGAAAATATGAGTATGACTTATTTAATTGGAGGACAAATACATGACAGTTTCGATTGCAATTAACGGGTTTGGCCGCATCGGCCGTATGGTTTTCAGACAAGCGGTATTAATGGATGACGTAAAAATTTCGGCGGTAAACGCCAGTTATCCGGCAGAAACACTTGCCCACTTGATTAAGTATGACACAAACCACGGTACCTTCTCGGGTGAAGTGAAAGCGGAAGAAAATGCGTTGGTTGTAAACGGAAAGCGCATTCAATTAGTCAGTGAACGCGATCCATTGAAACTCCCATGGGAAGAAATGGGCGTCGATATTGTCATTGAAGCTACAGGGAAGTTCAACTCGCGCGATAAAGCAGCGCTTCATTTGGAAGCAGGAGCGAAAAAGGTCATCTTGACAGCTCCAGGAAAAAATGAAGACATCACCATCGTTATGGGTGTCAATGATGAAAAATTGGATGTCGAAAAGCATGACATCATTTCAAACGCCAGCTGCACGACGAACTGCCTCGCGCCGGTCGCGAAAGTATTGAATGATGCCTTCGGAATCGAAAATGGCTTGATGACGACCGTCCATGCGTATACCAATGACCAAAAGAACTTGGACAACCCGCATAAGGACTTGCGCCGTGCGCGTTCATGTGCCCAATCCATCATTCCGACCTCTACAGGGGCTGCGAAAGCTTTGTCCTTGGTGCTTCCTGAACTGGAAGGCAAAATGCATGGCCTAGCGCTTCGTGTGCCTACACCGAACGTTTCGCTTGTCGATCTCGTCGTGGATGTTAAACAGGACGTCACGGTAGAAGAAGTGAACCGTGCCTTCACGGAAGCTTCTGAAGGAGCGTTGGCTGGTATTCTGGATGTATCTATGGAACCGCTTGTGTCGATTGATTTCAATACAAATCCGAAATCCGCAATCGTAGACGGCTTGACGACAATTGTCATGGGCAACCGAAAAGTGAAAGTCCTTGCTTGGTATGACAATGAATGGGGCTATTCTGCCCGCGTAGTGGACTTAATGAAAAAAGTAGCCGCTTCTATGGCGGTCGCTTCAAAATAATGCAAAAAGATTCCGCTTTTCTTCTTATTGAAGAGCGGAATCTTTTTTGTCTTTGTATTGAAAAAAATTGCGTTATAAAGCATTTATTTATTGCATTTCGAAAACATTCATCATATACTATGAATCGTAGCCAAAAACGGCTGCCACTTCTCAATTTCTATTTACTTGAAGAGCAAGGAATTAGAAGCGTATATTATTATTCTTATGGCTGCTTAAAGGGTTAGGACCTCTTTGGACTAACTTTCCCCCGTGGTAGTCAACTTTGAATATTTTGCGCAAAACCAAAATGTTATCAAAGGGGGAAACGAACCATGGAAACTATGGGACGTCACGTAATCGCAGAACTATGGCAGTGTGATTTTGACAAATTGAACGATATGGACTATATCGAAAAGACTTTTGTTGATGCAGCACTCAAATCAGGTGCGGAAATCCGCGAAGTCGCTTTTCATAAATTTGCACCACAGGGTGTCAGCGGCGTAGTAATCATTTCGGAATCACACCTGACTATCCACAGCTTCCCGGAACACGGGTATGCGAGTGTCGATGTGTATACTTGCGGAGATCTTGATCCGACAATTGCAGCTGATTACATCGCGCAAGCTTTGGATTCAAAGCAAAGCGAAGTAACTGAAGTACCACGCGGCATGGGGCCGGTCGGCGCCGGAGCGACAAAAGTGTCACTGACGGTATAATTGACCGCTAATAAAGCAAAACACAAGCAGAGGAGAAAATCCTCTGCTTTTTCTAATGTTTAAGGAATTTTTTTGTTATACTGTTACTACCAGATAGAGAATTTTCGGGGAGATGTCTACCATGAAATGTCCAGCTTGCCAGCATAACGGCACCCGCGTAGTAGATTCGCGGCCAATAGATGAAATGAAATCAATCCGCAGGCGTCGTGAATGTGAAGCTTGCGGCTATCGCTTCACCACTTTTGAGAAGGTGGAGGAAATGCCGCTGATCGTCGTTAAAAAAGATGGTTCCCGAGAAGAATTCAGCCGCGAGAAAGTGTTGCGCGGTTTGATCCGCGCATGTGAAAAGCGTCCTGTCTCACTTGATGTGCTCGAAAGCGTCGTTTTCGATATCGAAAAAGAACTTCGCCGGAGCGGCAATCCTGAAGTGAAATCGGAAGAGGTCGGGGAATTGGTCATGAACCGGTTGGCAGAGATCGACGAAGTCGCCTATGTCCGATTTGCTTCCGTATATCGCCAGTTCAAGGATATTACGGTATTCATCGACGAACTTAAAGACCTGCTCGACCGAAATCCCGGAAACAAGGACAGCAAATAAGGCGGTGACAACATGACAATGTACAAAGAACTGCAGCCCGCCGACCTGTACCGGATCCGTATGCCTTATCCTTTTTCCAATTACGACCGGCAACTGCTGACGCTTTTGTATCAGCCGATGATCGGTTCAGATGCTGTCTCCTTGTACTTAACACTATGGGCGGATGGCGAAGAACGCTTCGAGGATTCTACACATTACACCTTGATGAATACGCTCGGAAAGCCGGTCAAGACGATATTCGAGTCCCGCATACAGTTGGAAGCGATCGGCCTGTTGAAAACCTACAGGAAAGATGGGGAAGAACGTTCGTTCATTTATGAACTTTGTCCGCCACTCGATCCGAAGACTTTTTTTGCGGATCCGCTTCTGTCTATGTTCCTGTTTAGTAAAATCGGGGAAACATCCTATCGAAGAGTGCGTGACCGATTTATCATGCAGACGCCGCTTGCTCCAGGCTACGAAGAAGTATCCAGAACTTTCACTGACATTTTTCAGCCGGTGCATGCAAAATCCGGTTATCCGGCTGATGAAAAAGAGCTTGAATCTCGTACTGACGGGGAATACGAAATGGAGCAAGACTTCGATTTCGCATTGTTGCGCCAAGGGTTATCCGAACAGCTAGTGCCGAAGCGAGTATTGACGCCGGCGATTAGGAAGTGGATAGTCAAACTTGCTTTCTTGTATGGCTTCGGCCCGATGGAAATGCAAAAAATCGTGCTTCTTGCAATCGAGGATGATTACCGGCTAGATGCTGAAGGGCTGCGGAAAGCGGCTTCCGATTATTATAAAATGACCGTTACGACCACTGCACCGAAGCTCGAGCCCATCAAACAGGCGGAGCCGAAAACCGGCGACCAGGCTTCAACTCAGCGACCTGCAACTAAGGAAGATGAATTGATCGCTTATTTGGAATCGGCATCCCCGCTTCAAGTGCTGCGCGATATTGCGGACGGGAAAGAGCCGCTGCCTGCAGACGTGCAATTAGCTAATCAGCTGGTCACCCAGCATGGAATGGAACCACCGGTCGTCAATGTGCTGCTGCAATATGTTCTTCTGCGCACGGACATGAAACTGACTAAAGCGTATGTAGAGAAGATTGCATCTCACTGGCTGCGGAAAAATGTTACGACAGCCAAGCAGGCTATGGAGTTTGCGCGCATCGAACATGGGCAGTACATGAAATGGAAAAACGAATCAGGCGCTGCGCCGAAAAAAACGGCGTCTTCAGCGCGGAAACCGATCCGCGAAGAGAAATTGCCTGAATGGTTCCATAAAAAAGACGAACCGGAAGCACCGGGGCAAGGAACATCGAGCGAGAAACTGGAGCAAGAAAAACAGAAATTACTTGCGAAACTTGCGCTGAAGAAAAGAAAGGGTGATTAGATGGAACCGATTCGTGAAACAATGAAGCGAGTGGTCAATGCGCCCTCTTTTTCCGAGCGCTATGATGCGATGAAGAAGGAAGTGCTGGAACATCCCGGCGTCCTCAAATTCCTGAAAGAGCACGAAGAGGAAATCGACGGGGCGACAGTGGAAAAAGGGATGGGCAAATTATATGAATATATCGACCAATCTCACGACTGCAATAAATGTCCGGATCTTGGCAGCTGCATTAACCATTTGAAGGGTTTCGAACCGAACCTTGTATTGGAGCGGGGCAATATTGGCATTTCCTATACAAAATGCCGGTTGAAAACTGCATATGATAATAAACGCCACGCCTCATCTCTGATCCACAGCATGTATATGCCGAAAGAAGTGATGGCGGCTAAGCTTGAAAACTTTGAATTGGATGACCGGAGACTTCCGGCTTTCCGTGCAGTCGATGACTTTTTAGAAAAAGCGACGGGGCCGGATTCCCTTCCGGAAAAAGGATTATATTTATATGGGAAGTTCGGGACCGGGAAATCATATCTGCTCAGTGCAGTCGCAAATGAACTGGCTGAAATCAATGTTAAAACGGTGCTTGTCTTCGTGCCGGAATTCATGCGTGAAATGAAACAGGCTATCGGCGACCATACGTTGCAGGAAAAGATCGACTACGTCAAAAAGGCGGATGTGCTCATGCTGGATGATATCGGAGCTGAAGCGATGTCTAGCTGGACACGCGACGAAGTGCTCGGTACGATTCTGCATTACCGCATGTCAGAGAAATTGCCGACCTTCATGAGTTCGAACTTCAGCTACTCGGAACTCGTGCATCACTTGACTTATTCCCAGCGCGGCGAAAAAGAAGACCTGAAAGCGGCACGGATAATGGAGCGGATCGAAGCATTGACCGTTCCGGTTAAACTCGAAGGCGAAAATCGGCGCAACAAGCACTAGAAACTATTGCCTTTTGTTTTTTTTCGTCGTATAGTAAGAACCATCAATATTGATTTACATGCATTGACAAGGACATGAGCAATTGCGCATGGCACACAGAGAGGGAAGTCTTGGCTGAAAACTTCCCGGCACAGCGCTTTTGCTTACCCCCTTCGAGCAGCGTCTGCGAACTAAAGTAGCAGACGACGGAACCGGCCCGTTAGCCGATGCAGAGCTTCATTCCGCACGGAGAAAATCCGGCCGGAAGAGAAGAAGGGTGGAACCACGAACAGAGCTTCGTCCCTTTTGGGATGGGGCTTTTTGTGTGGGCAAAAAGAAAAGCGGAAGCGCCTTACAGAGGAAGCTAAGCTAAGTGCGCGACGTCCTGTCGCAACGCTTAGCTGACCCACATCCTGTGGCCCTCCGACAGGCTTAAGGCGCACAGCCGAAATGGCTTATGACCCGAAAGCATACCGCTAGGAAAACGGAAACGGAACTCCAGACCCTGTGGAACATCCTATCTGAAAGAATTCATTAAAAGGAGAGATTTATATGGCAGACATGATTCAATTAACATTCCCCGATGGCGCAGTGAAAGAGTTCGCCAAAGGAACATCTACAGAGGAAATTGCACAGTCGATCAGTCCTGGCCTCCGCAAAAAAGCGGTAGCGGGTAAACTGTCAGGCTGTCTCGTCGACTTGAAAGCCCCGCTTGAAGAGGACGGCGACATCGCGATCATCACACCTGAATCGGAAGAAGCATTGGAAGTGCTGCGCCACAGTTCGGCCCACTTGATGGCCCAAGCGGTCAAGCGCTTGTATCCAGATGCCAAGCTCGGCGTCGGCCCGGTCATCGAAAATGGTTTCTACTATGATATCGATACAGAATCGGCGATCACTGCCGAAGATTTGCCGGTCATCGAGAAAGAAATGAAGAAAATCATCAACGAAAACTTGGATATCGTCCGTGTGGAAGTTTCAAGAAATGAAGCACAGCAGCGCTTTGAAGCGATCAATGATCCTTACAAGTTAGAGTTATTGGAAGCCATTCCTGAAGATGATCAAGTGTCGATCTACGAGCAAGGCGAATTTTTCGACCTATGTCGGGGAATCCACGTGCCATCGACTGGGAAATTAAAGGAATTCAAATTGTTGAGCGTCGCAGGTGCATATTGGCGTGGGGATAGTGATAATAAAATGCTGCAGCGCATCTACGGCACTGCATTCTTCAAAAAAGAAGACTTGAAAGCGCATCTCGAAATGCTTGAAGAAGCGAAAGAACGCGACCACCGTAAAATCGGCAAAGAACTCAATTTATTCATGAACTCCCAAAAAGTCGGGCAAGGCTTGCCGATGTGGTTGCCTAAAGGCGCGACTATCCGACGCATCATTGAACGCTATATCGTCGATAAAGAAGAACGAATGGGTTATGATCACGTCTACACTCCGGTATTGGGCAGTGTTGAATTGTACAAAACAAGCGGCCACTGGGATCACTACCAGGAGAACATGTTCCCGGTCATGGAAATGGACAACGAAGACTTGGTGCTGCGCCCGATGAACTGCCCGCATCACATGATGATCTATAAGCAAGGCATCCATTCCTATCGCCAGTTGCCGATCCGCATCGCGGAACTTGGGTTGATGCACCGATACGAGATGTCCGGTGCTTTGTCCGGACTTCAGCGCGTTCGCGGCATGACATTGAACGACGCGCATTTGTTCGTGCGGCCTGATCAAATCAAAGACGAATTCAAACGCGTCGTCAATCTCGTCATCGAAGTGTACAAAGACTTCGACCTGAAGGACTACTCATTCCGTGTTTCATATCGTGATCCGGAAGATAAAGAAAAATACTATGACGACGATGCTATGTGGGATCGTGCGCAATCGATGCTGAAAGAAGCGATGGATGAACTTGGCCTCGATTATGTAGAAGCTGAAGGTGAAGCGGCATTTTACGGGCCGAAACTCGACGTCCAGGTCAAGACTGCGCTCGGCAAGGAAGAAACATTGTCGACTGTCCAACTCGATTTCCTGCTGCCGGAAAAATTCGACCTCTCCTATATCGGAGAAGATGGCAAGCAGCACCGGCCTGTCGTCATCCATCGCGGCGTTGTCTCCACAATGGAACGTTTTGTCGCATTCTTGATCGAAGAATACAAAGGAGCATTCCCGACTTGGCTTGCACCAGTCCAAGTGGAGATCATCCCGGTATCGCTTGATGTGCACAGCGCATATGCAAAAGAGCTTCAGGAAAAAATGCAGCAGCATAAATTGCGCGTCGACATTGATGAGCGTGACGAAAAGCTCGGCTATAAGATCCGTGAAGCGCAAATGCAGAAAGTTCCATATATGCTCGTCATCGGCGATAAGGAACTGGAAAGCGGTTCAGTCAATGTCCGCAAATACGGCGAGCAGAACTCGGAAAGCATGCCATTTGAAGACTTTCTGGAACTCGTGCAATCTGAACTTCGTTAAAAGTCTTGACAGTTAAATGACTGCATGCTATTCTTATTTAGGTTATTGAATACTTATATGTGCAAGCAGGAGCGCCCGCTTCTCACCTGATCGACCGATTGTTGGCAGGTAGACACGATTGACTTTTACATGCTTTACGCATGTGTCATATTATGGCGGGCGGACTCCTCGGGGTTCGCCCGCTTTTTGTTTGCGCCTGTGAACCGGACGATCCGGTTTACACATTTAAGCTATTCGCGACACTACCCGGAGGTGGATCATTATTAGCAGAGACAACAATGTAAACGAAGGCATTCGTGCACGTGAATTACGGGTTATTGACCAAAATGGTGAACAGCTCGGTATTAAATCACGCAACGAGGCGCTCGAGATTGCAACCCGTGCCAACCTGGACCTAGTGCTTGTGGCTCCTCAAGCTAAGCCACCGGTCGCACGAATCATGGACCACGGCAAGTTCAAGTTTGAACAGCAAAAGAAAGAGCGCGAAATTCGTAAAAACCAAAAAATCATCAATGTCAAAGAGGTTCGTTTGAGCCCAGGCATCGATGATCATGATTTTAACACGAAGCTCCGCAACGCCATCAAGTTCCTTGAAAAAGGCGACAAAGTGAAAGCTTCAATCCGTTTCAAAGGCCGTGCAATTACGCACAAAGAAATCGGACAACGCGTCCTTGAGCGCTTCGCAGAAGAGTGCAAGGATGTCGCGACGGTTGAACAGCGCCCGAAAATGGAAGGCCGCAGCATGTTCTTGATGCTGAACCCGGTCAACGAAAAGGAATAACAGCATATTTGTTTAGGAGGAACCCGAAATGCCGAAAATGAAAAGCCACAGTGGAGCGTCTAAACGCTTCAAGAAAACTGGAACTGGTAAAGTAAAACGCAACCGTTCCCACACAAGCCACTTGTTCGCAAACAAGTCAACTAAGCAAAAACGTAAGCTCCGTAAGGGCTCATTGGTTTCTGCAGGCGACTTGAAACGCATCAAATCATTGATCTACAACATGAAGTAAAACTAGAAAAGCGCAAGCGCCCGGTTAGATTCGACGGGCATAAGACGAAGGGGCGAAGCGGCGCTTTTTGCCGCACAGCCACTTTGACTTATGACCCCGAGAATCTGGGTGCTGCAGTCTAGACAACACCAACAACTACAAAAATCGAATTTTTCATATTCAAGCAGGAGGTAATTCAATATGCCACGCGTAAAAGGCGGAACAGTGACGCGCAAGCGTCGTAAAAGAGTATTAAAATTAGCTAAAGGTTATTACGGTTCTAAGCACTTACTATTTAAAGTAGCGAACCAACAAGTCATGAAGTCAGGTAACTATGCTTACCGTGACCGTCGCAACAAAAAACGTGATTTCCGCAAATTGTGGATCACACGCATCAACGCAGCAGCTCGTTTGAATGATATTTCTTACAGCCGTTTGATGCACGGATTGAAACTTGCCGGTATCGACATCAACCGCAAAATGCTAGCTGAAATCGCTGTAACTGATGCAGCTGCTTTCACAGCTTTGGTTGACCAAGCGAAAAAAGCATCTAACAACTAATTCACACTGGGCATAACGCCTGGTTAGATTGAAAAAAAAGACCGGCTTAATTGCCGGTCTTTTTTTGTTCAAGACGATTTGGGGGGAACGCAATGATCATTCTGGGAGCTTATTTGGCCGCAATGTCCAGTTTTGCCTTCGTCATGATGTGGGCGGACAAGCGGCAGGCGCAAGCACGTGGGCCGCGCATCCCTGAAAAACGCCTATGGCTTGTCGCGGCAATCGGCGGTGGCATCGGGGCATACGCAGGCATGATGCTGTTCAGGCATAAAACCAAGCATACGAATTTCCGCATCGGATTTTTTGCTTTGGCCTCGGTACAGGCCGGACTGCTCGTCTGGCTCGCGTTATCATAAGAAAAGAGGAAGAAGCTCAGGCTTCTTCCTCTTTTTTCATCAATTGTTCGATTGGGCTTTTCCAGGAAATGTCCGCATCGGGATAATTCATGCGGATTTCTTTCTCAAGAAAATGAAAATCCTCTTTAGAGAAGCCGATCAACTTGTCGGGTGTTTCGGTCCATACGAAAATGGACACGACATCAAACGCCTCTTTCGTCGTCCCTAAATACTTTTCACCTTCAAAAAGAACACCCCGCATTGCGATGAAAAAATTCTTCCTGACGTTCCCTACGTCATCATGGAAATAATAAGTGCCAGATTCGAGCGCGGTATCGAGTTTGCGTTTAGGGTCGAACATGAATTTGAGGAGACGGTAGAACATATAGATAATTAAGGCGATAATGATCAAACGGATCAAAAATGCCATCGGAATGCCCCCTATCAGAATAGTCTTGTGTATAATACGAAACAGAACACTGGAAGTTTCAACATTTTTCGAAAAAGGAGAAAGTCAATGAACCTACAAAAACTATTTCACATGCAACGGGAACTCGACAGCTATATCCAATCGAACAGAAACGTCGAGGAATCCGTATTCCGCAAGAAAGTGCTGGCGCTGCAAGTGGAGCTGTCGGAGCTTGCGAATGAAACGAGATGCTTCAAATTTTGGAGCACGAAGGGACCATCTGATAAAAACACTTTGCTGGAAGAGTATGTCGATTGCATCCATTTCATCCTATCGCTCGGCATAGAAAAAGGCTACGATTCACTTGAGCAATGGCCTGCCCCATTCGATGAACATGATCTGACAGAACTGTTCCTCTCGGCCCATCAAGGTGTCGGCCGCTTCGCGGAACAAGCGACGAAGGAAGAATACCTAAGCTTATGGCAGATTTTCGGTGCCTTGGCTGGAGCGCTCGGGTTCAGTTATGATGAAGTGCTTTCGGCTTATATTGAAAAGAACGAAACCAATTACAAACGCCAGCAGCAAGGGTATTAAATGAATCTTTTGATAACGTCAGCGCTTTCATATATACTGAAAAAGCAATGATTATTTAGGAGGTCGAAATAATGTCGAAATTTGATGAAACACAACAAATGTTAAAAGATTTGACGGATGCGAATGGCATTCCGGGAAATGAGCGACAGTCGCGCGAAGTCATGAAAAAATACATAGCGCCTTTTTCTGATTCCATCGAGACGGATAACCTAGGCAGCTTGATTGCCAAAAAAGAAGGACTCGCAGACGGGCCGAAGATCATGGTCGCAGGTCATTTGGACGAAGTCGGCTTTATGATTTCCCAAATCGACGATAAAGGCTTCTTGAAATTCCAAACTGTCGGTGGTTGGTGGAACCAGGTCATGCTCGCACAGCGCGTGACGATCACCACGCGCAACGGCAAGGAAATCACCGGCGTTATCGGATCCAAACCGCCGCATATCCTGTCTCCGGAAGCACGCAAAAAACCGGTCGAAATCAAGGATATGTTCATCGATATCGGCGCATCTTCACGTGAAGAAGCAAAAGAGTGGGGAGTAACACCAGGCGATATGGTCACTCCATATTTCGAATTCACTGTCATGAACAACGATAAACTGTTGATGGCGAAAGCTTGGGACAACCGCATCGGCTGCGCAATCGCAATCGATGTCTTGAAAGGTTTGAAAGGCGTCGACCATCCGAACGTCGTATATGGCGTCGGAACGGTCCAGGAAGAAGTCGGCTTGCGTGGAGCGAAAACGGCGACTTCATTCATCCAGCCTGATATCGGATTTGCAGTGGATGTCGGCATCGCTGGGGATACTCCAGGGGTCACGTCAAAAGAATCCAACAGCAAAATGGGCGACGGGCCTCAAATCCTATTGTTCGACGCCTCGATGGTATCTCACCGCGGCTTGCGTGAGTTGGTTGTCGATACAGCGGAAGCATCAGGAATTCCGTACCAGTTCGAAACAATTGCAGGCGGAGGAACAGATGCCGGCTCGATCCATTTGACGGCCAACGGCGTGCCGGCCTTGTCAATCGGTGTAGCGACGCGCTATATCCACTCACACGCAGGTATCTTGCACCGCGACGATTACGAAAATGCTGTGAAATTGATCATTGAAGTAATCAAGAAGCTCGACCGCGACACGGTAACAAAAATTACATTCGATTGAATAATGAAACCCCTCCAATTTTTGTGGAGGGGTTTTTTATTGGTTAAAAGCCGAAGTGAAATTGCAAAAAAGCGTTTATATTTCGCAAATAAAATAAGTCGATTGGCAAACAGCTAGAGAAATACCACAAATAAATCATACGGTTTTGCAAAAAACGTTAATCAGATCTCGCAAACAAAATGATTGAAAAAGTCCACAAGCGCTAATTTGTGGTGAAAGAGGCCTCGCCGAATGCTATACTTCAACTATCATATTAGGAGGTGTTCAATGGGCAAAAAAGAAATAGCATTATTATCTAAAATAGAGTCGCTGGAGAGGCTGTTATATCGATTGCCTGACAATCATTCGCGCCGGGAATTTATCCAAATTGAAATTTTCAAGGCAACTGCCGGAAAAAGAGGTGAAGAGCGGCTGCACCGGAAACTGATTGAATTCGAGACAGAGGACCAGCACCGATTTTTGAAAAATGTATGCTTGTCAAGAGATCGGTGGAAAGTCCAAGTGGATGGATTGTTATTGACGGAGCGCGGGGCGATCGTCATCGAATCGAAAAATATTAGCGGCCAACTCTATTTTGATGATAAAACCGGTGAATTTTCAAGAACCAATATAGAAGGCGTAAAAACGATAATGGAAGATCCGACGATCCAGTTGAACAAGCATATTCGTTTCTTAAGGTTATTTTTCAAACAGCAGAATATCGATTTGCCCGTTTCAGGGATTGTCGTGTTTACATCTAAACATTGTGAATTTCTGGCTAAGCCAAAGCAACACCACGTCTGCAAAACATATCAATTGGTCAATTATTTATTCAACATCCTTCAGGAATTCCCCCTAAAAAGCAACCCTCATGATTTATCGGAAATTCAGAAACTCCTCGATCAATCTAGTACCCCCTATAAGAGAAAACCATTGTGTCATTTATATTCAATAGAAGAAACCGAGCTGTATACGGGTATCCTGTGCACAAGCTGTAAAAATCTTAGTATGATGCGAAAGCATAAGAAAGGATGGATTTGTGCCGACTGCCAAGCGGTGGACCCGCTCGCTTTTCAACATACAATCCGGGAATATTTTTCGCTGATTAATACACACCTTAGCAATAGGCAACTCCGGAAATTCTGCAATCTCGAATCGCCTTATATTACTTCCCGTCTGTTGGCTGCATACGAGTTAGAGTCTGCCGGCGCTTTACGCAACCGGACATACTCTTTAAAGAAAAAAGACTAGCTTTTCACGAAATGTGAAAAGCTTTTATGGGGTTATGCAAATAAATCGATATATTCCGCAAACAATGAATAGTATTCCACAAATAACTTAACGAATTTCACTAATAACCTAATGCATTCGGCAAAGAATCATCCATATTCCGCAAACATGTCTAAACCCTCCAATTAAATAATTGCTTCTAAATTAGCTTTACTTGATGAAATGTTAAGTTTAGTTTACATTATGTTATATAAACCTAACATAATTTTAGAAAGGATGAAGCGGATGCTAAAAAACCGGGTGAAAGAGCTGCGGGCACGCTATGGGTTTACGCAAAGCGAACTAGGCAAGCGAGTGGATGTGACGCGGCAGACGATCGCGTTTATCGAGAAAGGCGAATTTTCACCTTCGATTACGCTGGCCTTGAAGCTAGCTCATGCATTGCAAGTGGAAGTAGGCGACTTATTTTGGCTGGAGGAGGAATAATGATGAAACAGGATTTCCGTATGACGTACCCGCTCTGGAATATGGCGTTTATACTGATACTGGCTGTGATGGCGGTCGGATTCACTTCAAGCTTCGTCAATGTCACCAAGACAGAGGCGAGCTTGAGTATCGAAGCGCAGGCATTTGAAGGATTTTTGACTTTCGCTGCCCTGATTGCCTATTTGGTGCTGATCACGATTTATTTGTTTGCACTGAAATCCTATAACCAGAAGAATCCGGATAAGAAAATTTCCCCCTTTTCGATGCGCCCTCCTGAATACATGGAACAAGACGAGGGAATGACGTTCATCACAAGAAAAGCGGTGCAGAAAGTATATACATTCATTACCTGGACATTGCCGTTCTTCGCATTGATCGTTATGCTTTTCCCGATTCCGAGACTCTTTATCGTCTGGGGAATCCTCGCGGTCGCATTCGGCCAGAACTTGATTTACTATATGGAGATGCGCAGGCATCTGAAGGAGGCGGCTGAATGATTTATGAATACGCATTAATTTTCCTTGGGGCGGCGATCCCGTGGTTTGAAATCGCACTTGTCATCCCGCTCGGCATCGTCTGGGGCTTGTCGCCAGTATGGGTCATGATCACGGCCTTCGTCGGCAATATGCTGACGGTGCTGCTGCTTATTGTCGGCTTCGACAAATTCCGTATTTGGTATGAGAAACGCCAGGAAGCGAAAGGCAAGGAGCCGTCGAAGAAAAACGAACGTGCGGTGCGCATCTGGAATAAATATGGGCTGCCGGGGCTGTC
Source organism: Bacillota bacterium (assembly GCA_051750505.1). Lineage (GTDB taxonomy): Bacteria > Bacillota > Bacilli > Bacillales_A > Planococcaceae > Planococcus. The sequence goes on along the minus strand of JBNJJS010000003.1, from coordinate 181,769 downwards.
GCTTTTGGGTCCGATCTTAATCGGCACGCATATCGCGGCGTTCATCGGTATGACACTCGGTGCGACCAAGCGCAATACGACAGTGTGGATGATTATCAGCATCGGGATCTGGACGCTAGCATTCGGTATTTTGACAGCACTTGGCTTTGATTTCTTTACTGCGTAAATGGGGCCTATGCTATACTGGAGCTATTCTGAAAAAAGTGGTGAACGTATTATGAAACGAATTGAATCATTGCAGAACTCGCTCGTCAAACATTGGAAGAAACTGAGCACGACTCGAAAAGAGCGCGATAAATTCGGGGAATTTCTCATCGAAGGATTCCATTTGACGGAAGAGGCGTTGAATAAGAAAGACGGGATCAAAGGCTTGATCGTCCGCGAAGGCACGGATATTCCGGATGCTTGGGACATCGAAGGCCTCACGCTTTATGTGGTGACGGCACAGATCGCGAAAGAGATTGCGGAAACCGAGCATACGCAAGGCATTTTCGCCCATTGCGCACAGCCGGAGTATGGTGACTCTATGCAAGAGCAATGGCAGACGCTGCTATTGATCGACGCCGTGCAAGACCCGGGCAATGTCGGGACGATGATCCGCACCGCCGCAGCGGCCGGGATTGACGCTGTCGTTCTCGGAAAAGGTTCGGCGGATGCGTACAATCCGAAAACGGTCCGTTCGGCGCAAGGCGCTCATTTCCAAGTGCCGATCGTCAAAGGTGATTTGTTCGACTGGGTCGAACGCTTGAAGAGCCGCAGCATTCCGGTTTATGGAACGGCGCTTTACCAGTCTGTGCCGATGTACGAGGCGAAGTCGAAAGAAAGTTTTGCCCTCATCGTCGGAAATGAAGGAAGCGGCGTCGAGCCACAGCTATTGGAGCAGACTGACCAGAATTTGATGGTGCCGCTTTACGGCCCGGCAGAATCTTTGAACGTGGCGGTGGCGACAGGAATTCTTTTATACAGCCTTGTTCCGAAAACTGGTGTTTGATTAACGGGCGAAAGTTCATTATAATTGAAGAGAAATAGCAAAAGCGTTGACCGGGAAAAGTACCTTGTTCCCCTGCATCCTAGGAAGTCCGCCCTCGACTGAAAGCGCGGATATGCAGGGCCATCGGAAGTTCACCCCGCGAGCTGCTAGACGGGGACCGGCCGCGTGCCGTAAAGTCTGGCCGGTGATGAGCCGTTATTCAATGAAGTGATCGCATGCGTGCGATAACTAGGGTGGTACCGCGAATCAATGCCTCGTCCCTTTTTGGGGGCGGGGCTTTTTTATGTTCAAGGAGGAGAGAAAATGGAAGCAAGATTGCAGGAATTGAAAAATGAAGCATTGGAGAAAATCCAGGCGGCGCAAACGGTCAAGGAATTGACCGATGTGCGCGTGGCGTATTTAGGGAAAAAAGGGCCGATCACCGATGTCTTGAAAGGGATGGGTAAATTGCCGGCGGAAGAGCGGCCGAAAATGGGCGCGCTCGCAAACGAAGTACGTGCGGAAGTGACAGAATCACTCGATGCGCGCATGGTCATTCTGGAAGAGCAGGCAATCAATGAAAAGCTGCAAAGCGAAACGATCGATATTTCCTTGCCGGGGCGTCCTGCGAAGACAGGCAATCCGCATCCATTGACGCGGGTCGTCGAAGAAATCGAAGATCTTTTCTTGTCGATGGGCTACGAAATCGCAGAAGGCCCGGAAGTCGAAAAGGATTATTATAATTTCGAAGCGCTCAACTTGCCGAAAGGGCATCCGGCGCGTGATATGCAGGATTCCTTCTATATAACAGAAGATATTTTGCTGCGCACACACACCTCACCCGTGCAAGCGCGCACGATGGAAACAAAAGGCGGGGAACCGATCAAGATCATTTGCCCGGGCAAAGTCTATCGACGCGACAATGACGACGCAACGCATTCGCATCAGTTCACGCAAATCGAAGGGCTTGTTGTCGGCGAAGATATCCGCATGAGCGATTTAAAAGGGACTTTGTCCATCTTCGCCAAGAAGATGTTCGGCGAAGACCGCGAAATCCGCCTGCGCCCGAGCTTCTTCCCGTTCACGGAGCCTTCCGTTGAAATGGATATTTCCTGTTTCAAATGCGGCGGGTCCGGCTGCAATGTCTGCAAAAAGACCGGCTGGATCGAAATTCTGGGCGCCGGCATGGTGCATCCGAACGTTCTGGAAATGGCCGGCTATGATTCGAAGCGTCTCACAGGATTCGCGTTCGGCATGGGGCCGGAGCGCATTGCGATGCTGAAATACGGCATCGAGGATATCCGCCATTTCTACACGAACGACGTGCGTTTCTTGACGCAATTTCAACGGACGGAACTTTAAGGAGGAACTTTCATGTTAGTATCGACAAAATGGTTGAAAGAATATGTAAATACACAAGATTTGCCCCCAGCGGAACTCGGGGAGAAAATCACGCGCGCAGGAATCGAAGTCGACGCCGTGATCGATCGTTCGGAAGGCCTGGCGAATTTAGTCATCGGCTATGTGACGGATTGCGTGAAGCATCCGGAAGCCGATAAACTGTCAATCTGCCAAGTAGATGTCGGCGGCGGGGAAATCGACCAGATCATCTGCGGCGCACCGAATATCGCTAAAGGGCAGTCGGTCATCGTGGCTCGCCCGGGCGCGAAACTTCCAGGTGGCATGAAGATCAAAAAAGCGAAGCTGCGCGGGGAAGTGTCGAATGGCATGATTTGCTCGCTGCAGGAACTCGGCATCGAAACGAAACTTGTACCGAAAAGTTATGCAGAAGGCATTTATGTCTTGCCTGAAAAAGCAGAGCCCGGCACAGATGTGCTGTCATATCTGGACTTGGACGATACGGTCCTTGAACTTGGCCTCACACCGAACCGTGCGGATGCGATGAGCATGCTCGGTGTCGCTTATGAAGTCGGCGCGATTTTGGAAGAAGAAGTTAGTTTGCCGGAAATCGAATATGCTGAAGCAGCAGACTCTGTGGAAAGCATGCTGTCGCTCGAAGTGGATGCACCAGAAGCGAATCCTCTTTATGTCGCGAAAGTCGTGCGCAACGTCAAAGTGAAGGAATCCCCGCTTTGGCTGCAGCAGCGATTGATGGCAGCTGGCGTGCGCCCGCATAATAATGTTGTCGATGTGACGAACTATATTTTGATGGAATATGGCCAGCCGCTCCATGCGTTTGACTATGATTCCCTCGGAACAGGCAACATCACCGTTCGCCAGGCAAAAGAAGGCGAAAAAATCACAACTCTTGATGACACAGAGCGCACCTTATCTGCGCATCAATTGGTCATTACCAACGGCACAGACCCTGTCGCACTTGCCGGCGTCATGGGCGGGGCGAATTCGGAAGTGAGCGACGAGACGACAACGGTCGTCATCGAATCGGCTTATTTTGCTTCAGATTCGATCCGCCGTACGTCGAAAGACCATAACTTGAGAAGCGACGCGAGCTCGCGCTATGAAAAAGGCGTCGACCCGAACCGCGTCATCCCTGCTGCAGAACGTGCTGCCCAATTGCTTGCTGAACTTGCAGAAGGGGAAGTGCTCGCCGGGTCGCTCGTCTTCGACCAACTCGACAAGCAAGAGCGCATCGTCAAAGTCTCTCCGGACTTCATCAATAGCCGCCTCGGCATGAAGATCCGCCTGGAGGACATGCTCGATATCCTTAGCCGTTTGAAGTTCAAGACAGAAGCGGTAAACAACCAATTGATCATTGAAGTGCCGACACGCCGACAGGATATCCAGATCGAAGAGGATGTCGTGGAGGAAATCGCACGTCTTTACGGCTACGACGAGATTCCGGCAACTTTGCCGCGTACCGATGCTACACCTGGAGGATTGAGCCCTTACCAGGCGAAACGCCGCATCGCGCGTCATTTCCTTGAAGGTGCTGGCTTACTCCAGGCTACGACTTATTCCTTGACCTCGGAAGCTGCTGCAACGCAATTTGCGCTGGAGCCAACGGAAACGACCCGTCTCTTGATGCCAATGAGCGAAGAGCGCAGCATTTTGCGCCAAAGCTTATTGCCTCATTTGCTCGAATCGCTTTCGTACAATACGGCCCGCCGCATCGATTCGGCAGCTTTGTATGAAACGGGGTCGGTGTTCTTGAAAGGGCAGGATGAACTGCTTGATGAACAAGAGTATTTGGCGATCGTCATGACTGGACTCTGGCTCGACCATAGCTGGCAGGGCGAAAAGAAAGCTGTCGACTTTTTCGTGGCAAAAGGCATCGTAGAAGGGCTTGCTGAAAAGCTGGGCCTTGAATTGTCATTCGAACGCGGCGAAATGGACGGTTTGCATCCAGGCAGAACCGCATTCATCCTGCTCGATGGCAAGCGCATCGGTGTCATTGGCGCCTTGCACCCGTCCGAGCAGAAAAAACGCGATTTGAAAGAAACGATTGTTGTGGAATTGAACTTGGCAACTTTGCTGACGCGCGAAACGGAAGCGCTTGTCTATACACAAGTATCCCGCTACCCGACAATTTCACGCGACGTGGCATTGGTCTTGTCGAATATTGTGGAAGCACAGACGATTGAAGGGGTCATCCGCAAAGCGGGCGGCAAGCTTTTGAAAGATGTCCGCGTCTTCGACCTATACGAAGGCGACCGCATGGATGAAGGCAAGAAATCCCTCGCGTTCTCGCTAAGATATTTCGACCCGGATAAAACACTGACCGATGAAGAAGTGAACGCAGCGCATGAGAAAATCATCAAAGCGCTCACGGAATCAGGAGCGGAACTCCGTTAAAACCAAAAAGCTATCTTGGGCTCACGATGAGTCCAAGATAGCTTTTTTAGTTGTGTTTTTTCTTTGCTGCCAAGGCTTGCGCTTTTTTCGTGTTAGCAAAATGGGCTTTCGTGATACTTTTCAGGAAGGCTTCGCCGCGCGACAACAAGATCTTTGCCGCAGCTTCATCTACGATCGCCCCGGCGCCTTTAGGCAAGGCCACACCGGCGACTGTGCTGAGCCGGTCCATTTCCTCGAGGAAAGCGACACGTGCGATGATCGACGCGCAGGCGACCGATACATGGAGATTTTCCGCTTTCGTGGAAAACAGCACATTCTCGCGGATGATGTCCGGTTCTTGTGCGATGTGCCGATAGTAGATGCCGCGTTCTGCAAATTGGTCGATTAGGATCGCTTCCGGTTTTTCCGGGGCAATCTTCCGCAATACATGTCTCAGTGCCTGGTTATGGAGCAATGCTTTGATCTTGCCTTGTGACCAGCCCTGAGCCTGTACTTTATTATATTTCTCGTTATCCAAAGTCAGCACGCTATAGGTGAACGCCGCTTTCAAATCGGGCGCGATTTTCCGCATATAATCATCCGTCAATTGCTTGGAATCCTTGACGCCAAGTTCTTTGGCGAGCTCGATCTGTTTTGCAGGAACATAGCAGGCAGCAACGGTGATCGGTCCGAAAAAATCGCCGGTGCCGGTTTCATCGGAGCCGAGCACAGAGCGTTTGGCAAAATCGGGCGGCAATTGATCGCCTTTCGCTGTTGCGGTTTTCTCTTTGATCTTGTCGGCAGCACCCCATTTTGCCGTCTCCCGTTCAGCGCCGGCGCCTTGGAACATGACTTTTCCGGATGTGTAGACGGTGATCATTGCATCCGGCAGTTTGGCGGCAAAACGGGCGTGGGGATTTTTGGTTTTTATTTCTTTATATTGGTAGTGTTCGATTAATCTCCGGAGAGTTTCTTCCGGCAGTTTTAAGACGCTATTGGTCATCGGGAGTCCCCTTTCTTATGATTCACAATCCGCTCGTGTTCGTGTTATGATGGTCTATAGAATTCCAAAGGGGGAACGCGCATTGCAAGAGCAGCATAAAATTCGCACTGTCGTTGATATATATGGCCATACATACAAGATGCTCGGTACTGAGACATCAGGCCATATGAGGCTCGTCGCTTCCATGGTCGACAGCAAGATGCGGGAGATCAACGCCGCCAATCCATCGCTTGACCAGGCGAAACTAGCCGTATTGACCGCGGTAAATGCGACACATGAATATCTTAAACTGAAAGAGCAGCTAGAACAAATGGAAATTGAATTGAATAACTTGAAGGGCTGACGGATATGCTTGATTTAATCTTATTAGTATTGCTTCTGGCGGGAATTTTAGTCGGCTTCAAACGAGGGCTCGTGCTGCAGTTTCTGCACATGGTCGGCTTTGTCGTCGCACTCATTGTCGCTTACATGTATTACAAACCGCTATCGGAAAACTTTGTGTTATGGGTTCCGTACCCGACGGTCGACGAAAGCTCGCGATTTGCGATTGCTGTCGAACAATTGAATTTGGACGAAACTTTTTATCAACTATTGGCTTTCGCACTTATTTTCTTTGTCGTGAAATTTTTGCTGACGCTGATCGCATCGATGTTCGATTTCATCAAATACATACCGGTGCTCGGCTTCCTGAGCCGCATTTTCGGTGCCGTCCTTGGGTTGGTCGAGGCACACATCCTGTTATTCATCGGCTTGTATGTATTTGCGCTATTGCCGGTCGATGTGATTCAAAGCCAAATCGAAAACTCCGGAATCGCCCGCGCCATCCTGGAGCACACGCCTTATTTCTCTGAGAAAGTGAAGGAATGGTGGTATATTTATATGTAGTAGGAACTTCTCTCTTACGAGGGAAGTTTTTTTATGAACCGATTAGGGAGGTTTGTTTCGCATGAATAAGAAAATCATTATCCGCACTTTGGAAAATATTGCACTGTATATGGAATTAAAAGGGGACAACCCGTTCAAAGTATCGGCTTTCCGCAAAGCTGCCCAAGCGCTTGAACTTGATCAGCGCAGCTTGGACGAGATAGAGGATGTCACGAAGCTGAAAGGCATCGGAAAAGGGACAGGCGATGTCATTACCGAGCTCCTCAATGAAGGGAAGTCGTCGGTCCTCGAAGAGCTTCAGGAAGAAGTGCCGAAAGGGCTTGTGCCTATGCTGAAACTGCAGGGGCTTGGCGGTAAGAAAATCGCCAAACTTTACAAAGAACTCGGCGTGGATTCGATGGAATCTTTGAAACAGGCATGCATCGACGGACGGGTACAGGCACTTCCAGGTTTCGGGCCGAAATCCGAGGAGAAAATCCTGTTGGAACTGGAAAACTTCGAAACTGATCCTGGCCGCCATCCGATCTGGAAAACGGAAGAAACAGTGGCTTTCATCGAAAATTTGTTGACGACGATTTCCGAGGTTACGGAATTTTCGGTTGCCGGCAGCTTCCGCCGTACAAAAGAAACGAGTAAAGACCTCGACTTCATCGTGGCGACCGATCAACCGGCAACGGTCAAAGAACAACTGCTCGCCGGCTTGCCAGTAAAAGAAACCATCGCATCAGGGGACACGAAAGTCTCTGTTGCAGTAGAAGTGGTCGAGCCGATTGATGTCGATTTCCGCCTCGTTGCACCTAAAGAATTTGCGACAGCGCTGCATCATTTTACCGGATCGAAAGACCATAATGTCCGCATGCGCCAATTGGCCAAAGCAAAAAAAGAGAAAATCAGCGAATACGGTGTGGAACAGGAAGACGGTTCCGTGCTGACATTCGAATCAGAAGAGGCATTTTTCGCCCATTTCGATTTGCCGTTCATCCCGCCGACCGTGCGCGAAGATGGCCGTGAAATTGACCGCATTGCCGAATTGCCGTCGCTCGTCTCACTCGATGATATCCGCGGCGACCTGCATATGCATACGACCTGGTCGGACGGTGCACATTCCATCAATGAAATGATCCAAGCGTGCAGTGAACGTAATTACGAATATATGGTCGTTACCGATCACTCCCATTATTTAAAGGTCGCTAACGGTTTGACCCCGGAACGCCTGCTCGAACAGAACGGGAAATTGCGTGAAGCGAACAAAAGCCACGACGGCATTGAAGTATTGTCCGGAACGGAAATGGACATCTTGCCGGACGGCAGTTTGGATTTCGAGGACGAGGTGCTCGCACAATTGGATTTTGTCATCGCGAGCATCCATTCGAGTTTCCAGCAGCCGCAGGAACAAATCATGGCACGTATTCTGACGGCGATGAAAAACCCTTATGTCCATATGATCGCCCATCCGACCGGACGCATCGTCGGCAAACGCGACGGCTACAACCCGGATGTTGAACAGATTCTCGATTGGGCGAAAGAATACGGCAAGATTGTCGAATTGAACGCGAGCCCGTATCGCCTTGATCTCGCTGTAGAATGGCTAGTCATGGCGCAGGAAAAAGGCGTTCCGGTCGCAATCAACACCGATGCCCACGCAATCGAAGGGCTGGACGTAATGGATACGGGCGTCCGCCACGCACAAAAAGCTTGGCTGAAAAAGGACAATGTGGTCAATACGTGGCCACTTGAGAAGCTAAGAGATTTCTTGAAACGATAAAGGAGGAGTTTATATGATCGCAGAGCGCGCATTACGAACTCTCGAATTCTATAAAATCCGTGAAGAAGTGGCCGCATTCTGCACTTCATCACTTGGAAAAGATTTAGTGAAAGGACTTTTGCCATCGACGGAAATCACGGAAGTGAACCGTTTGCTTGAGGAGATGGACGAAGCGGCGCAATTATTGCGCATCAAAAACAATGTGCCGATGGGCGGGATTTCCGATATCCGCCCCCATGCCAAACGCGCACAGATCGGTGGAAGCCTGAGCCCTGTGGAATTGATGGAAGTATCATCAACAATCCGCGCTAGCCGCATTTTGCGCCATTTCCTCGAAGGGGTGGATGCAGAAGAAGATATCAAAATACCTCATTTCATGGAAAAGAAAGAAAGCATGCCGATTTTGACCCAGCTCGAACACGATATCAATGCCTGCATCGATGACAACGGAGCGGTGGTCGATAGCGCCAGTTCCGAACTGCGCAGCATCCGGCAATCATTGCGTGCGCAGGAAAGCCGCGTGCGTGAAAAACTCGAGAGCCTGATCCGCGGGCGCAATGCATCGAAAATGCTGTCGGATTCGATTGTCACGATACGCAACGACCGCTTTGTCATCCCGGTCAAGCAGGAATACAGAAGCCATTACGGTGGCATTGTCCACGATCAATCATCTTCTGGCCAGACGCTTTTCGTCGAACCGGATGCCGTCGTGCAGGCGAACAACGAAGTACGGCGACTCAAGCTGAAAGAAAAAGATGAGATCGACCGCATCCTCCAAATGCTGTCCGCCAAAGTACAGGAAGTGGCACACGAATTGTTCACTTTGGTCGGCGTATTGGCGGAAGTCGATTTGATCCTTGCGAAAGCGAAATACGGACAAGCGCATAAATGTTCGAAGCCTGAAATGAACACGGAAGGCTATATCAATTTGAAAAAAGCGCGCCACCCGCTCATTCCACAAGATGAAGTGGTGCCCAACGATATCGAGTTCGGCCGGGATATCACGGCGATCGTCATCACCGGCCCGAATACAGGGGGTAAGACCGTCACATTGAAAACGGTCGGTTTATCGACATTGATGGCGCAGGCGGGACTTCCCGTCCCGGCGCTCGAAGGATCGGAACTTGCCGTATTCGACCAGATCTTTGCCGATATCGGCGACGAGCAGTCGATCGAGCAAAGCTTGAGTACGTTTTCTTCCCATATGGTCAATATCGTCGACATCCTCGAGAAATTCGACGAGAATTCACTCGTCATTTTCGATGAGCTCGGTGCCGGCACAGACCCGCAGGAAGGGGCAGCGCTTGCCATTTCATTATTGGATGAAGTACATGGCAGAGGCGCACGCGTCATCGCGACGACCCATTATCCGGAACTGAAAGCTTACGGCTATAACCGGGAAGGGGTCGCCAATGCCAGTGTCGAATTTGATGTAGAGACATTGAGCCCGACCTACCGTTTGCTGATCGGCGTGCCAGGGCGCAGCAACGCGTTCGAAATCTCCAAAAGGCTCGGCTTGCCGGAACATATCATTTCCCATGCGAAGAGCTTCACGGGAACTGACCGCAAAGAAGTCGACTCGATGATCGCGTCGCTTGAGAAGAGCCGGCGCGAGGCTGAACGCGATGCAGAAGAAACCCGTTCTGTGCTAGAGGAATCCGAGACGTTGAAGGGAGACTTGGCGAAACGCCTTGCGGAATACGAAAGCCGCAAGGAATTGCTCGAAGATAAAGCGAAGGAAAAAGCGCGCAAAATCGTCGACCAGGCTCGCGCGGAAGCGGAGGCTGTCATCAAAGAGCTGCGCCAAATACAGCTCACCCAGCAGACCGGCGTGAAAGAACATCAGCTGATTGACGCGAAAAAGCGGCTGGAAGAAGCGATGCCAGAAAACCGCGTGTTGAAAAAAGCGAAGAAGAAAAATGAACCGGTCGCCTTGAAGCAGAATGACGAAGTGAAAGTGTTGTCCTACGGGCAAAAAGGCACATTGGTCGAAAAAGTCTCCGACAACGAATGGCTCGTTCAGGTCGGTATCTTGAAAATGAAGCTGCCTGAATCCGACCTCAGCTACACGAAGCCTGAAAAGCAAAAAGAAACGCGTACGATGACCAGCTTGAAAGGCCGGGAAGGCCATACGAAAATGGAGTTGGACCTTCGCGGAGAGCGTTACGAGGATGCCCTTTCGCGCGTGGAGAAATATTTGGACGATGCCTTATTGGCGAATTATCACCAAGTTTCCATCATCCACGGCAAGGGAACCGGTGCGCTTCGCCAAGGGGTGCAGCAGTATTTGAAGAAACATCCGCGCGTCAAAAGCTACCGCTTTGGCGAACCGGGTGAAGGCGGCTCGGGCGTAACGGTCGCTGAATTGAAGTAAGGGGCGGAAGGGAAGGTTGCAGATGTTCGAAGAAGGTTTTTGGACCCATCCGCTCGTGGAGACGGCAGGATACTTCAGCGTTGTTGTATTATGCCTGATTGTAGCGATGGTCGTTTTTGAAATGGTGACGAAATATAAGAATTGGGAAGAAATCAAAAGCGGGAATTTGGCAGTGGCTATGGCGACTGGCGGAAAGATCTTCGGCATCACGAATATCTTCCGCTTTTCGATCGAGCAGCATACGACGCTTTTTGAAATGGTCGCCTGGGGCTTGTTCGGTTTCGTGCTATTGATTTTTGCATACATCTTGTTTGAGTTTCTCACGCCGAAATTCAAAGTGGACGATGAAATTGCTCGAGACAACCGTTCGGTCGGCTTGATCTCGATGACCATTTCAGTCGGACTGTCGTATGTCATCGGAGCCAGTATTTCATAGGAGTTGGAACGAATGGAAAATCTGATCAAAATCTTAATCGTATTTTGCATCTTATTTGTACTAGTGGGAATCGTCTTCCTGTTTATGTTTTAAAAGCGGCCATTGCGCCGTTTTTTTTTATAGAAAAAAAGAATCGGAAAATAAAGTTTGAAAGCGTTATCATTATTCTTTATAATCGAATTAGGAATATTCTCACGATTCCGATAAATGAGGGGGAGGTAAAAAGTATGTCTGATAAACCGTGGTTAGCACATTACCCGCCAGAAATCCCACACACGCTTACGTATCCGAGCATGCCTGTGCAGGAATATTTGACGAAAGCTTATCAAGACTTTCCGGAGAAAACCGCTGTTCATTTTCTCGGCAAGGACATCAGCTACGAAGAGTTATACCAGTCTGCCATGAAGATGGCGAATTATCTTCAGAAGCTCGGCATCCAAAAAGGCGATCGTGTTTCGATTATGCTGCCGAACTGTCCACAGGCGGTCATCAGTTTTTATGGCATCCTTTATGCTGGGGGAGTGGTCGTCATGACCAATCCGCTTTATACGGAGCGGGAAATTTCCTATCAGATGAAGGATTCCGGAGCCAAGGCAATTATTGCACTCGACATTTTATTCCCTCGAGTCAATAAAGTGCTGAAGGAAACAGAGTTGGAAAATGTCATCGTGACTGGAATCAAGGATTACCTGACATTCCCGAAAAACCTGGTGTATCCATTCATTCAGAAAAAACAGTACGGAATGACAGTGAAAGTCGAACATCGTGGCATCAATCACCTCTTCACGGAAATCATGAAAACCGCCTCACCGCAAATAACAGAGCCACCGTTTGATTTTGAAGAAGATTTGGCGCTCCTGCAATATACAGGTGGGACGACCGGATCACCGAAAGGCGTCATGCTGACGCATCGCAACCTCATCTCCAATGCGACGATGTGTGATCATTGGCTTTATAAATCCAAGCGCGGGGAAGAGACGATCATGGGCATCATCCCCTTGTTCCACGTATACGGATTGACGACTGTGTTGATCTTATCCGTCATGCAAGGGAACAAAATGGTGCTATTGCCGAAATTCGACCCGGAACAGGCGCTGAAAACGATCAATAAACAGAAGCCGACCTTGTTCCCTGGAGCCCCGACGCTCTATATCGGTTTATTGAATCACCCGGACATCGCAAAATACGATTTGTCTTCCATTGAAGCATGCTTGAGCGGTTCGGCGCCCCTGCCGACGGAAGTCCAGGAGAAGTTCGAACGCATCACTGGCGGCAAGCTCGTCGAAGGTTACGGGCTTACGGAAACATCCCCGGTCAGCCATTCGAACCTTGTATGGGGCGAGCGGACGAAAGGTTCGATCGGCATGCCGTATCCGGATACAGACAGTAAAGTGTTCCTTCCTGGGACGACCGACCCTGTACCGAACGGGCAAATCGGCGAAATTGCCATCCGAGGCCCGCAAGTGATGAAAGGCTATTGGAACCGTCCCGATGCTACCGCAGCTACAATTGTAGATGGCTGGTTATTGACCGGCGACCTTGGCTATATGGACGACGAAGGCCAATTCTTTATCGTCGACCGCAAAAAGGACATGATCATCGCTGGAGGCTTCAATATTTACCCTCGGGAAATTGAAGAGGTCCTGTATGAGCATGAAGCGATCCAAGAATGCGTTGTAGCCGGAATTCCGGACCCGTACCGCGGAGAAACGGTCAAAGCATACATTGTGCTGAAAGAAGGGTATACTGTAACTGAAGAACAACTCGATAAACATTGCCGCGAGCATCTCGCAGCTTTTAAAGTGCCGCGAATCTATGAGTTCCGCAAAGAGCTCCCGAAAACGGCAGTCGGCAAAATTCTGCGCAGATCTTTGGTGGATGAAGAAGTCGCCAAGCGAAATGAATCGGTTCCTTCTTAAATAAGGCAAGTGCTTGACACAACTTCAACTAAACGATAATATGAAAATATGAATGAATCGCCATTCATATTTTCATATTTTTTTGGGTGGTGACAGAATGGTAAAAAAGAACAAGCCGAAATATAAACAGATTATCGATGCAGCGGTCATCGTAATCGCGGAAAACGGTTACCACCAAGCGCAAGTTTCAAAAATTGCCAAGCAAGCCGGGGTAGCGGATGGAACAATCTATCTTTACTTTAAAAACAAAGAAGATATTCTCATCTCCGTCTTCCAGGAGAAAATGGGCCTATTCGTCAGCGAATTGGAAAAAATCATCGCCAAAGACATCAGCGCTGCGGATCAGCTTGGAATGATGATCGACAGCCATTTCAGTTTACTGGCGAATGATTTGCATTTGGCGATTGTCACGCAGTTGGAACTCCGGCAATCAAATCACGATATCCGTATGAAAATAAATAATGTGCTCCGCGGCTATTTGAAACTGATGGATCAAATTCTGGTAAATGGAATGGATTCAGGGGAATTTGATCAGAATATGGATATTCGTTTAGCCCGGCAGATGGTTTTTGGTACAATGGATGAGACCATTACTACCTGGGTGATGAACGATCACAAGTATGATTTGGTCGAACTCGCACCAAAAGTGCAGCGCTTATTGCTGAAAGGCATGCAAGCGTAAAGGGAGGGGATGAGCAGGTGGAATTTATCAGCTGGAAAAAAGAAGATGGGGTAGCGATCGCGACGATCAACCGGCCGCCGGCAAATGCATTGTCTCGCGCGCTGATCTTGGAAGTCGATGCACTTCTCGATGAAGTGGAAAACGACTCGGATGTCCGTGCGATCGTCTTGCACGGGGAAGGGCGTTTCTTCTCGGCAGGCGCCGACATCAAGGAGTTCACGGAAGTGACTTCAGGGGAAGAATTTTCGAAACTGTCGGCGAGCGGCCAAGCCGTATTCGAACGCGTGGAAACATTCCACAAGCCGGTCATTGCCGCCATTCACGGCGCCGCACTCGGCGGAGGTTTGGAGCTTGCAATGAGCTGCCATATGCGTTTTGTTACAGAAAATGCTAAACTGGGATTGCCCGAGCTTCAATTGGGATTGATTCCAGGATTTGCAGGAACTCAGCGCTTGCCGCGTTATGTCGGAGTGGCTAAAGCTGCCGAGATGCTGTTGACGAGTGATCCGATCACCGGGACAGAAGCAGCGCAGCTTGGTCTTGCCAACCGCGCCTATGGCGAAGAAGACCTTCTTCCGCAAACGCTTTCAATTGCAAAGAAAATTGCGAAAAAAAGTCCGGTATCCGTGAAAGCGGCAATCGACATGCTGCAATATTCGAAGCATGGGGCGTATGAAGAAGGCGTCAAAGCCGAAGCGGATTCATTCGGTACAGTCTTTGTATCGGAAGACGCAAAAGAAGGCATTACAGCCTTTCTAGAAAAAAGAGAAGCACATTTCAAAGGGAAATAATACTTGGGAGGTCTACGTTCATGAACATTTATGTATTGGTAAAACGCACGTTCGACACAGAAGAAAAACTGGTTGTCTCCGGTGGCCAGATCCAGGAAGACGGCGCTGAATTCATCATCAACCCATACGACGAGTATGCGATCGAAGAAGCGATCACAGTTCGCGACGCTCACGGCGGAGAAGTGACAGTCGTCACTATCGGCGATGAGGAAGCTGAAAAGCAATTGCGCACTGCACTTGCCATGGGCGCTGACAAAGCGGTCTTGATCAATACAGAAGACGATGTTGAGGAAATGGACCAGTTTACTGCAGCTTACATACTGGCAGAGTACTTGAAAGACAAAGATGCGGACTTGATCTTAGCTGGAAACGTGGCAATCGATGGCGGATCTGGACAAGTCGGGCCTCGTGTAGCTGATTTGCTCGGCATCAACTATGTCACGACAATCACAAACCTTGAAATCGAAGGGGAAACAGTGAAAATCGTCCGCGATATCGAAGGCGATGCTGAAGAACTAGAAACATCATTGCCATTATTGGTGACAGCGCAACAAGGCTTGAACGAGCCGCGCTACCCTTCGCTTCCAGGAATCATGAAAGCGAAGAAAAAGCCGCTTGAAGAACTTGAGCTGGATGATCTTGATATCGATGAAGAAGATGTAGAAGCGAAAACGGAAACGATCGAAGTATACTTGCCGCCGAAAAAACAAGCCGGCCGTATCTTGGAAGGCGAGATTCCTAGCCAAGTTTCTGAACTAGTCAGCCTACTTCGCTCTGAAGCGAAAGTTATATAAACGTACGCCAATCATTCATTTTCACATCTACTTAGGGGGTAAACGGACTATGTCGAAAAAAGTATTAGTATTGGGCGAAACGCGCGAAGGCGCGTTGCGTAACGTATCATTTGAAGCAATTGCCGCAGCCAAGAAAATTTCAGGCGGCGGGGAAGTTGTTGCCGTCCTGCTCGGTGAAACAGTCAGCGAATTCGGAAACGAATTGGTGGCATACGGCGCAGACCGTGTCATCACTGTTGAGCATCCACATTTGAAATCTTACACATCTGATGGTTACGGCCAGGCATTCATGGCAGTGATTGACCAGGAACAACCTGAAGCAATCGTCTTCGGCCATACAGCTGTAGGTAAAGACCTTTCACCGAAAATCGCATCCAAGCTGCAAACAGGCTTGATTTCCGATGTAACGGATATCGAAGGCGAAGGGGCAGATGCGGTCTTCATCCGTCCGATCTATTCCGGTAAAGCGTTCGAAAAAGTTAAATTGAAAGATGAAGGCATTGTTTTCATCACAGTGCGCCCGAACAACATCGCACCGCTTGAGCGCGAAGAGCGTTCAGGGGATGTTTCGAGCTTGTCTGTCGATATCACGAACTTGCGCACGATCATCAAAAATGTCGTCCGTAAATCTGCAGAAGGCGTCGACCTTTCCGAAGCGAAAGTCATCATCGCCGGCGGACGCGGCGTCAAGAGCAAAGAAGGCTTTGATTCGTTGAACGAATTGGCCAACTTGCTCGGCGGCGCAGTCGGAGCATCCCGTGGCGCATGTGACGCGGATTACTGCGATTATTCACTGCAGATCGGCCAAACTGGTAAAGTCGTTACGCCTGACCTTTACATCGCAGCAGGAATTTCGGGCGCGATCCAGCACATGGCAGGAATGTCCAACTCCAAAGTCATCGTGGCGATTAACAAAGACCCGGAAGCGAACATCTTCAAAGTAGCAGACTACGGAATCGTCGGAGACCTATTCGACGTCATCCCGTTGCTTACAGAAGAATTCAAGAAAGTCATGTAATCCCAAAACAGCCCGCTAAATTGCGGGCTGTTTTTTTGCCTGCAACTGGAGGTGGAGCGGAAGGGGCCGGCTCCTGCGGAAAAAGCGGGTTTGAGAGACCCTGGAATGAGCGAACCGAATAAGGAGGCTCGATGCCCGTTCCATCACGGGCAGTGTGAAGCGCGACGTCCTGTCGCATACACTGCATGACTCGCATCCTGCGAGCCTAAAGCCTGCCCTGCAGCGGAATCTAATCCACTATATCGATCCTCTCTAAAGATACTTTATCTTCATCTCTTCTAGTCCGTTTACCGGCAACAACAGCCGGGTATGGAAGGACTAGGCAAATAAATAGCTAGGCCATAACGCGTCTGCTATAATCGAAATATAGTTTGGTTATAACTTAAGGAGGAATTATTCATGGCAATTGTCAAAGGAACAGATCAGAATTTCAAACAGGAAGTATCAGACGGTCTTGTATTAGTGGACTTCTGGGCAGCTTGGTGCGGACCTTGTAAAATGATCGCCCCAGTTCTTGAAGAACTCGATGCAGATATGGATGACAAAGTGAAAATCGTAAAAGTGGATGTTGATGAAAACCAACAAACAGCTAGCGAATACGGCATCATGTCTATCCCGACGCTTCTACTATTGAAAAATGGCGAAACAGTCGATAAAGTTGTCGGTTTCCGTCCGAAAGAAGCATTGGCGGAATTGGTTGAAAAACACGCATAATTCCAAAACCGGGTCCCATTCGTGGAACCCGGTTTTTTAAATAGGGTGAGAAAATGGCTAATCAAATGATTCAACATAAATTGGCGGTATTGCCGGACCAACCGGGCTGTTATTTGATGAAGGACCGTCAAGGAACAATTATCTACGTCGGCAAGGCGAAAGTGCTTAAAAACCGTGTGCGCTCCTATTTCACGGGAAGCCACGACACAAAAACGCAGCGCCTCGTCAATGAAATCGAAGACTTCGAATACATCGTCACGTCTTCGGACAAAGAAGCGCTGATCCTTGAATTGAACCTCATCAAAAAGCATGACCCGAAATACAATATCCGCCTGAAGGACAATAAGACCTATCCGTATCTGAAAATTACGGGTGAACGCCATCCGAAACTAGTCATCACTAGGCAAGTTAAAAAAGATAAAGGGAAATATTTCGGCCCTTATCCGAACGCCTATGCAGCAAGCGAAACGAAGAAATTGCTCGATCGCCTGTATCCGCTGCGTAAATGCCATACGATGCCTGACCGGGTCTGCCTGTATTACCACCTTGGGCAATGCCTTGCACCTTGCGTCAAGCCGGTGGAAAAAGACACTTACCGCGAAATGATCGATGGCATCAGCCGGTTCCTCAACGGCGGCTTCCGTGAAGTAAAGCAGGAGCTGACAGAAAAGATGAGCGAGGCGGCGGAGAACCTGGAGTTCGAACGGGCGAAAGAATACCGCGACCAGATCAGCCATATCGAATCGGTCATGGAAAAGCAGAAAATGGCGATGAACGATTTCACCAACCGCGACGTCTTTGCTTACGCTGTTGATAAAGGCTGGATGTGCGTGCAAGTATTTTTCGTGCGTCAAGGAAAGCTGATCGAACGCGAAGTGTCGATGTTCCCGTTATACCGGGATCCTGAAGAGGAATTTTTGACATTCCTCGGCCAGTTCTATGAAAAGCCGGATCATATCAAACCGAATGAAATCCTGCTGCAGGAAGCGGAAGATGAAGAATTCCTGAAAGACTGGCTCGGCGCGAAAGTACTCGTCCCACAGCGCGGCAAGAAGAAAGATTTGGTGCTGCTTGCGCGCAAGAATGCGGAAATTGCCATCAAGGAGAAATTCCAATTGCTCGAGCGCCAGGAAGAACGGACAGTGGGTGCGTGCAATGAACTCGGCGAAGCGATGAACATCCACACGCCGCTGCGCATCGAAGCATTCGATAACTCCCATATCCAAGGGGCGGATGCCGTGTCTGCGATGGTCGTCTTTATTGACGGCAAACCATCGAAGAAAGATTACCGGAAATACAAAACCCGCTCCACGCAGAAGCCCGATGATTATGCGGCGATGCGTGAAGTGGTCCGCAGACGCTACAGCCGCGTGTTGAAGGACGGCTTGCCGCTGCCCGACTTGATCATCATTGATGGGGGCAAAGGTCAAATCGAATCGGCGCGTGAAATCATCGAAGACGAACTCGGACTCGACATCCCGATTGCAGGGCTTGCAAAAGATGCGAAGCACCAGACATCCCAGCTCCTGTATGGCAACCCGATCGAGATGGTGGCATTGAAGCGTACGAGTGAAGCGTTTTACTTACTGCAGCGCATTCAAGATGAAGTCCACCGCTTCGTCATTACCTTCCACCGCCAATTGCGCGGGAAAAATTCGATCCAGTCTGCACTTGATGGCTTACAGGGCGTCGGGCCGAAGCGCAAGCAGCAATTGCTGAAGCACTTCGGTTCTGTGCGGAAAATCAAAGAAGCAAACGCTGGCGAGATCCAACAGGCGGGAATCCCCGAAAAGCTGGCTTTAGAAATTGAACGGCATTTCAAGGAACAGCCGTTGCAACAGGAATAACTTCGTGGTATTGTAATAACACAATTGAATCACTTGAAAAAAGTGATGATAGAGGAGCGGACGTCAATAGTAAGCATTCCGAGATTTGCAGAATCTGCGAAGAATGCCGAAAGGGACGCCCGCCGAAGTTTACAGCGCACTGCTTGCGCGTAAGCTGGTCCTGCATTTAAGAGATGCAGGGCTGTCAGAGTTTGACTCTGGAGGGCTATCTCACATGGACGTATGAAATCGTACATGAGAAGAGAGGTAGCTTGCCGGGCAATCGGCGAGTTGCCTCTTTTTTATTGAGGGCCACTTATCTTAAGTGGGAGTGAAGAGAATGACAACAATCGTAATGAAATTCGGGGGGACGTCCGTGGCGTCGCCGGAGAAAATTCTGGGCGTGGCAAAGCGCGCAGTGCGGGAAAAAGAACAGGGCAATCGTGTCGTCATCGTCGTCTCGGCGATGGGTAAAACGACAGACACGCTGCTCGGCCTTGCTGGCGAGATTTCCGCAGAGCCGCCAAAGCGTGAAATGGATATGCTGCTCGCGACCGGGGAACAAGTGACGATTTCGCTATTGGCGATGGCGTTCAAGAAGTTGGGACATGATGCTTTAAGTTTCACCGGCTGGCAGGCAGGGATCGAGACTGAATCCGTGCCGCGCAACGCCCGCATCGAAACGATCCACACGAAGCGCCTGGAAGATGCGCTAGATCTCGGGTTGTTCTGCGTCGTCGCAGGATTCCAAGGGGTGGACCGCAGCGGCAATATCACTACTCTCGGCCGAGGCGGTTCAGATACGACAGCCGTCGCATTGGCTGCAGCGCTCAGTGCTGAAAAATGCGAGATCTATACGGATGTTGACGGAGTCTACACTTCCGATCCCCGTTATGTCACAGGCGCACGCAAACTCGAACAAATTTCATACGACGAAATGCTCGAACTGGCCAATCTCGGGGCGGGAGTCCTTCATCCGCGTGCCGTAGAATTCGCAAAGAACAATCAAGTGCCCCTATCAGTGCGGGCCAGCTACTCGGAAGAACCGGGGACTATCATTCAAGAGGTGATCACTGTGGAAAAAAATCTCATTGTACGCGGCGTGGCATTCGAAAAAGACATCGCCCGCATTACTGTCAGCTACACTAAGCCATTCAACGGGTCGCTCGCGAATATCTTCACGGCATTGGCGGATCATTTGATCGATGTCGATATCATCGTGCAAAGCATCAGTGAGGAGTTCCCGCCATCGGTGTCCTTCTCGATAAAAGAAGACAGCTTGGCAGAAGCGCAGCGTGTGCTGTCGGAAGCGCAGGAACAGATCGGCTACAACGCTATCGATATCGAAACAGGCTTGGCAAAAGTGTCGATCGTCGGATCCGGCATGGTATCGAATCCGGGTGTCGCGGCAAAAATGTTCGATATTCTCCGCGCGCAAGACGTGCCAGTGAAAATGGTCAGCACTTCCGAAATCAAAGTATCTGTCGTCGTGCCGGCGAGTGAAATGGAATGTTCGGCGAATGCGCTCCACGATGCATACGGACTGACGCCAGCATCTGTCAGATAAGCAAAAAGCCCAGCCAAGCTGGGCTTTTTTATGTTCCCGAAAGCTTGTGTAAAAATTCACAATTTGTTCAAATTTGAAATGATCCCGTTACGGTCCTATATTAGCTTATAAAACCTTGAAGCGGATGCCTGTATCTCGCCTGTTTCGAAATAAAAATATAGCTTTTCGTGAATTCTTTCCTATTTAATATCCGCAAAAACCTCCACAGACCCTAGACTGGATGCGCCCAAAAAGGCTTCCTTGCCTTGACGCTCCTAGAGGGGGGGAGTACAATAAATATGTCATATTCTTGTACATGATGCTTACTGCAGTGCAAAGATATTTTCCTGATATAGGAAATGGTTGCGCTGCCAACTAATGTTTTTGAGGGGGGTAAAATTTTTGGATAACAATCGTGAATTTCTTATGCGCAGGCTGCACTCTTTACTCGGTGTCATTCCGATCGGACTGTTCCTGACGCAGCATTTGTTCATCAACCATTTCGCTACGCAAGGGGTGGAAGCGTTTAACCAGGCTTCTCACTTTATGTCAAATCTTCCATTCGTCATCTTCCTGGAAATTTTCGTCATTTACTTGCCGCTCATGTATCATGCTTTCTACGGACTATACATAGCGTTCACGGCGAAAAACAACCCGGGCCATTACAGCTATGCACGTAACATGTTGTTCGTAGCGCAGCGCTATACGGGAGTTTTCTTAGTGGTCTTCATCGCATGGCACGTTTTCGAGACTCGATTCCAAGTGGCGATCGGGGCAGATGAAGCGGATTTCAGCATGATGGAAAACATCTTGTCGAACCCGTTGATGCTCGTCTTCTACATCTTGGGTGTCGTAGCTGCAACGTTCCACTTTGCGAACGGATTGTGGTCTTTCTTTGTAACGTGGGGAATCACTGTTTCAGCGAAAGCACAGCGCTACTCAACTTATTTCACACTTCTAGTCTTTATTGTATTAACGATCATCGGTATCAGAGCATTGTTTGCGTTCGTTTAAGAATGTTTCAAACATTGGTGAACTAAAAGAGGAGTGAATACTACAATGGCGAAAGGCAAAATTTCTATTATCGGCGGGGGCCTAGCCGGTCTAATGGCAGCGATCAAAGTTGCCGAAGCAGGCTCACCTGCCGATCTATTTTCCATCGTTCCCGTTAAACGCTCTCACTCTGTGTGTGCACAGGGCGGGATCAACGGAGCGGTGAATACAAAAGGTGAAGGGGATTCCCCGGCAATTCACCTTGACGACACCGTTTACGGCGGTGACTTCCTGGCTAACCAAAAACCGGTTAAAGCGATGGCGGATGCAGCACCAAGCATTATCCGCCTCCTTGACCGCATGGGCGTCATGTTCAACCGTACTCCGGAAGGTCTGCTTGACTTCCGACGTTTCGGCGGAACGATGCACCATAGAACGGCATTTGCCGGCGCGACTACTGGCCAGCAATTGCTATATGCACTTGATGAGCAGGTACGCCGCTACGAGGTAGCCGGCCTGATCACGAAATATGAAGGCTGGGAATTCCTTGGCCTCGTTCTTGATGATGAAGGCGTATCAAGAGGGATCACTGCACAGAACTTGACGACCATGGAGATCAAAGCGTTCCGTTCGGATGCCGTCATCATGGCGACTGGCGGACCTGGGATTATCTTCGGGAAATCCACGAACTCTGTCATCAACACAGGTTCTGCTGCGTCGATCGTGTACCAGCAAGGCGCTTATTATGCGAACGGTGAATTCATCCAAATCCACCCGACAGCGATTCCAGGCGACGACAAGCTGCGCTTGATGTCAGAATCTGCACGCGGTGAAGGCGGCCGGATCTGGACGTATAAAGATGGCAAGCCTTGGTACTTCCTGGAAGAGAAATATCCGGCTTACGGAAACCTCGTACCGCGTGATATCGCGACGCGTGAAATCTTTGACGTCTGCGTTAACCAAAAGCTCGGCATCAATGGCGAGAACATGGTGTACTTGGACCTTTCCCATAAAGACCCGAAAGAACTCGATATCAAACTGGGCGGCATCATCGAAATCTATGAGAAATTCACAGGCGACGATCCGCGCAAAGTACCGATGAAAATCTTCCCTGCTGTCCATTATTCGATGGGCGGGCTATGGGTTGACGATGATCAGTTTACGAATATCCCAGGCGTATTGGCAGCCGGCGAATGTGATTATTCGCAGCACGGCGGTAACCGTCTAGGCGCGAACTCACTCTTGTCTGCAATTTATGGCGGAATGGTCGCTGGGCCGAATGCACTTGACTATATCAAAGGCTTGGACGTTCTTGCTGAGGATCTGCCGAACGATGTTTACGCGAAGCATGAAGCGGAAGAGCAGCGTAAATGGGATGAGATCCTTGCACTTGACGGAACAGAAAATGCTTACGTCCTGCACAAAGAACTTGGCGAATGGATGACGGACAACGTGACGGTCGTACGCTATAACGACCGCCTCGAACAAACCGACAAAAAAATCGTCGAGTTGCTTGAACGCTTTAACCACATCAGCATGACGGACACACAGCTTTGGAGCAACCAAGGCGCGATGTTTACCCGCCAGCTGAAAAACATGCTCCATTTGGCACGTGCCATCACAATCGGGGCATTGAAGCGCAACGAAAGCCGCGGAGCCCATTACAAACCGGAATTCCCGGAACGTAATGATGAGGAATTCTTGAAGACGACAATGGCGAAATTCAATGGTTATGATGAGCCGATCTTCCATTATGAAGAAGTCGACACTTCCTTGATCCCGCCACGCAAACGCGATTATTCTGCGAAAGCATAGCATTAAAGAAGGGAGCTAATTTACCATGGGTGAAGCAGCAAAAACGGTCATTTTCGAAATCGAACGCCAAAACTCCACAGACGAAAGTTCGTACTGGGAGAAGTTCGAATTGTCATATCGCGCCAACATGAATGTCATTTCGGCATTGATGGAAATCCGACGCAACCCGGTCAATATGGACGGTAAGAAAACCACTCCAGTCAACTGGGATATGAACTGCCTTGAGGAAGTTTGCGGTGCATGTTCAATGGTCATCAACGGCAAAGCGCGCCAGTCGTGTACAGCTCTTGTCGATCAGCTTGAACAACCGATCCGCCTTCAGCCGATGAGAACATTCCCTGTCGTCCGCGATTTGATCGTAGACCGCAGCCGCATGTTCGATTCACTGAAAAAAGTCAAAGCATGGGTGCCGATCGACGGTACGCATGATCTTGGCGAAGGTCCACGCATGCCTGAGCGCAAACGCCAGTGGGCTTATGAATTATCTAAATGTATGACTTGCGGTGTTTGCCTCGAGGCATGCCCGAACGTCAACGAAAAATCCGATTTCATCGGTGCAGCTCCGCTTTCACAAGTCCGCTTGATGAACGCGCATCCATCTGGAGCAATGAACCGTGATGAGCGTTTGAATGCCATCATGGGCGAAGGTGGACTTGCTGATTGCGGTAACTCGCAAAACTGTGTGGAATCTTGTCCAAAAGGTATTCCTTTGACGACATCCATCGCAGCTTTGAACCGCGACACAACGATCCAAATGTTCCGCAACTTCTTCGGAAGCGATCATATGGTCGACTAATGATGACTCCGCCTTTATGGCGGAGTTTTTTTGTTTCATCAGAAATTGTTCAAGCTTGGCTGAAACGGATGTCCTTTGTCCCGGTTTTTGCTATACTAACAAAATGAGAAACGATTTACAGGGGGAACTAGTATGAGAGCGGGATACATAGAGGATTTTCATAAATGGCAACAAGGCTTTACATTTTATGCACCGGTGCACGTAAGGTTTTCAGAGACGGATATGTTCGGCCACGTCAACAATACGGTGCCGATCGCTTATTTTGAATACGCACGCATCGAGTTCATGAAAGAAATCGGATTAATGCAGGCATGGCTTTCGAAGGAAAGCGATTTGATTCCTGTAGTAGCGGATATGCAGGTGGATTTTGTCCAACAAGTATTTTTCGATGAACAATTGAAGGTTTACGTGAAAGTGGAATCGATCGGAAAATCTTCTGCAGATATCCATTACTGGGCTGTAAACGGCAAACAGGAAACGTGTTTTACCGGCAGGGGCACCATCGTCCAGATTTCCAAGACGAGCGGCAAAGGACATCCCTGGAGCGATAACGATAAGGCGATGCTGCAGGCGGGAAGTCTGACTTCCTCCGGAAAATGAAGCAGCCCTTGCCTTCTTGAAATGAAAGCGTCACTATGTAACAAAAGACCAGTAACTAGGGAGTGAGCAAAATCCATGACTGAAGACAAGTTAAGCCGCCGCCATGATTTGGAACGTGTGGCATTTATGGAAAAGGAATTGAGGTATATATCCGGTATCATTAAACAAAAAGGACGGGAAATATTAAATTCCTATACGATCACGCCGCCGCAGTTCATCGCACTGCAATGGCTGTTTGAACATGGTGATATGACCATCGGCGATCTATCGAATAAAATGTTTCTGGCATTCAGCACGACGACAGACCTTGTCGACCGGATGGAAAAAAATGATCTGGTCGTGCGCATACGCGAAGAACAGGATCGCCGCGTCGTCCGCATCAAGCTGTTGAAAGAGGGCGAACGGATCATCGAAGAAGTGATCAAAAAACGCCAGGACTATTTAGAAGCGGTACTTGAAGACTTCAGTGAAGATGAAGTCGAGCAATTCTCGGCATTGTTGGAGAAAATGCATATCAACATGAAATAGGAGCGGGGCTATGACATTGAATGCGCCAATCGGAGTCATTGATTCAGGCGTCGGCGGATTGACCGTCGCCAAAGAAATCATGAAACTTTTGCCTAATGAAAAAATCTGTTATATCGGCGACAATGCCCGCTGCCCATATGGCCCTCGACCACTTGCAGAAGTTCGGCGCTATACATGGCAAATGGCAGAAGCGCTCATGAAAATGAACATCAAAATGCTGGTCATCGCCTGCAATACGGCAACCGCCGCGGCGCTCAATTCTTTGCAGAAAAAACTGCCCATCCCGGTCATCGGCGTCATTTTTCCTGGTGCCCGCGCTGCAATCAAATCATCGTCTACGAAAAAGATTGCGGTGCTTGGAACGTCAGGAACGGTTCAAAGCGGCGCATACGAAAAGGCGATCAAATCGCTCGTCTCGGCGTCCGATGTCGTGCAATTGGCCTGTCCGCGATTTGTACCGCTCGTGGAAAGTGATGAATACGAAGGGGAATTTGCGCGGCGCATGGTCGTGGAAACTTTGTCGGCGATCAAGTCGAAGGAATTCGATACCGCCATTCTTGGCTGCACGCATTATCCACTGCTGCAGAATTTCATTGAACAGGAGCTCGGACCGACAGTCACGGTCTTGTCTTCGGCGCAAGAAACAGCGAAAGATGTTTTTCGCCATTTGAGTTACCAGAACAAATTTGCAGAGCGCAGCAAGCCACCAGTCCATCAATTTTATACATCCGGTTCAACGGAGATTTTCCGTACGATCATCCGTAAATGGCTTGCCATTGATGAACCGTGCATACGTTCAATCCAGTTCCCGAAAACCTGACGGCATAGCCGCCGGGTTTTTGTCGTCCGTACAGAAATATGGTAAGCTTTTTGAGTATATGAGGAGGATTCAATATGATAAGAATAGATAATAGACAAGCAGATGAACTGCGCCAAGTGGAAGTGGAGACGGATTACCTGATCCATCCGGAAGGGTCGGTCCTGATAACTGTTGGGCAAACGAAGGTCATTTGCACGGCGACGATCGAGTCCCGGGTTCCGAGTTTTTTAAGAGGACAGGGTAAAGGCTGGATTACAGCTGAGTATTCCATGTTGCCACGTGCAACCGGAAGCCGCAACCAGCGGGAAGCGACGCGCGGCAAGCTCGGTGGTCGGACGATGGAAATCCAGCGCCTGATCGGCCGCTCCCTGCGTGCAGTCGTGGATCTTGAGAAGATCGGCGAGCGTACACTATGGATCGATTGCGATGTCATCCAAGCGGATGGAGGAACACGGACAGCGTCAATTACAGGCGCATTCATCGCCATGGTCATTGCACTAGGCAAACTGAACATTCCCGTTTTCCCAGTAACGGATTATTTGGCTGCCACTAGTGTCGGCATCAATAGTGATAAACAGGCAATCCTCGATTTGAATTATGAGGAAGATTCCACAGCTGCAGTCGATATGAATCTGGTCATGACCGGATCTGGCGAATTCGTGGAAATGCAAGGTACTGGCGAGGAAGCGACGTTCAGCCGCAAAGAATTGAACGAAATGCTCGACCTCGGCGAAACGGGCATCCGGCAATTGATCGAAATCCAGCAGAAGGCTATCGGCGAACTAGCCCCCCGCATCGGTGAAAAGGTGGAGTCGGCGTTATGAAAAAAATCGTCATCGCCACTCAGAACAAAGGTAAAGCGAAAGACTTCGAAACCTTGCTATCACCTCTCGGCTATGAAGTGCTGACCTTGAGGGACGTTGCGGAAGATCTAGATATAGAAGAAACCGGGACGACATTCGAAGAAAACGCCCTCCTGAAAGCGGAAGGCGTCGCAGAAGCGCTTGGCATACCGGTCATCGCTGATGACAGCGGCCTTGAAATCGATGCCTTGAACGGAGAGCCGGGCGTCTATTCTGCGCGCTATGCAGGGCAGGAGAAAAGCGACGATGCCAATATCGACAAAGTGTTGCAGAACTTGGCGGAAGTGCCGGATGGAGAACGCACGGCCCGTTTCCGCTGCGTCTTGGCAGTTGCAGCTCCCGGTGAAAAGACTCAAATCTTCTCGGGTTCATGCGAAGGCGAGATTCTGCGGCTGCGTCGGGGTGAACACGGCTTCGGCTATGATCCGATTTTTTACGTGCCTCAACAAGAGCGTGCCATGGCCGAGCTTGAACCTCGTGAAAAAGCAGCCATTTCGCACCGCGGACAGGCGCTCCGCAAGCTTAGCGAAGCAATGCCTGAATGGCTGAAATAAACATTTCGATATTTTTTTGAAATAGCATTGACTTTTCCTCGGATGATTTCTATAATTAAAATTGTCTTTCGTGAGGAAAGTCATGTCTCAGTAGCTCAGCTGGATAGAGCAACGCCCTTCTAAGGCGTCGGTCGGGGGTTCGAATCCCTCCTGGGACGTCCATTAACCTTGTTTTCCTTAATCGGAAAACGAGGTTTTTTATTTGTATAATAGAAAAACATTCACCAAGAAATGGTGGGCATATGATTTTTTGCTGTCTATTTGCTTGAAATCGAGTATAATGGAAAAAGATTGAGAAAAAATAGACCAAAAGGTGGAAAAGACTAGTGTTCAGAAACAACTGGAAACGGATTTTGATTATTTTCACTCTTATACAGGCGATTCTCGTGGCGGCGACTGCCACTAGCATTTGGACTTTCGCCAGTGAAACGGAATTGCTCGATGCTGATGCAGCCATCGTCCTCGGCACGAAAGTCATCGACGGGGAGCCATCGCCGGTACTCGAGCAGCGCATACGCCACGCTATTGATTTATACGAAGCGGGTTATGTCGAGAAAATCATTTTCACGGGGGGCATTACTGATGGAGCGGAAGTTGCCGAGTCGGTTGTCAGCCGTGATTTTGCGATCCGCAACAATATCCCGGAAGAAGATATTCTCATTGAAACCGAATCATTGATCACCGAAGAGAATTTTCTGTTTGCCGGTGAGTTGGCGGAAGCTAACGGTTTATCAAGTTTTCTGGTAGTCAGTGATCCCTTACATATGAAACGGGCATTGCTCATGGCAGAGCACGCCGGAATTGACGCATACTCTTCACCTACGCCATCAACTGAATTCAAGGGCTTTGCCAATATTGCCCCGTTTTTTGCACGCGAAGTCATCTGTTATATGGCGTATGTTGCGATGCATGCTGTCATCTGAAGAAACTGTCCCGCAATTGCGTGGGCAGTTTTTTGAATTAAAAGGTGAACAGGGCAGTCCCGAGTGATACACTGATAAAAAGCTGTGAGGGGTGTGTTGTCTATGGAGACCGATCAACTGAAACTCAGCACGAAATGGCAAGGGGATTTTGTTTTTGAAGCGGCTGGCCAAGGGGGGCACATCTTAAAGATGGATGCCCATAAAGGTGTCGGCAAGGAACAGGGGCTGCTACCGATGCAGGCCTTGCTCGGTTCGCTCGCCGGTTGTGTCGGCATGGATGTCGTCATGATCTTGCGAGCGAAAATGGGGGATGTGCGTTCCATTGAAATTGTCACCGAAGGCGATAAGCGGAGAGAGCCGCCGAAAGAGTTTTTTGGCGATTACGGTCACGTTTTTGGTCGACGGCGATATCGACGAGGACAAAGTGCTTCACGCCATCAAAGTGAGCGGCGAGAAATACTGCCCGGTCGCCCATTCCTTAAAGGCCGAGGTTGTCTACCGGCTGGTCCTGAACGGCAAAGAAGCTGGCGCTAAATAGCGCCAGCTTTCGTTTTCACAGTGTTATCCCCTATGGTATGATGAATGGATAAAGAGGTGGTAGGATGCGGAAGAAATTTGGGGATTTAAAGCGTATGGGCAATGTCATCGTTTTTCCGACGACCGTTACACGGCTGCTTACGGAAGGGATGACCAGTTTAAAGAACGAACAGTACGAAGATGCACGCGATAAACTATATCAAGTGCTCATTTACGAGCCGGAACATGCTGCCGCTCTCGGCGGTTATGCATACAGCTTATATGAGCTTGGGGAGTTTGAAGAAGCGCTCGAAGTTATCCAGGAACTGCTGCGCATCGGTCCGATCCATTATTTGGAGACGATGGAGTTATACATAAGTATTTTAATGCAAGTGAAGGAATTCCAGGAAGCGGAAAAAATGATTGAGGTGCTTATCGAGGAAAACATTCTTCCGAAAGAACGGTTGGAACAATTCCATCAATTGCGCGATTTGAATGAACGTATTGCCGAAAGCAATATATCGTCCCAAAAGGAAGTCGGGCAATTCAGCTTGGAACAGTTCCTTCCGCTGAGCCCGACTGCACAGGAACAACGGGTGACTGGATTGCCGCATGAAGCCTATGCCGCAATGAAACAGCAGCTGTTCCAGCTTATCGAACACCCGGAAGTCGATTGGGTGGCAAAATCCTATCTATTGCTCATGTTCAGGGAACAGCACATCACAGGGGTTGTAAATGTCGAGAAGTTCCATTACCGCAATGAGTTCAACGTAGAGGCACTGCCGGATCCTCTGAAAGATGAACGTTTGCTCGAAATCCGTAAGCGTTTGAAAGATGCACTGGATAAAGAGCCGGATAAATTGCAGATGGCGATGGAGCTGGTCGACCGGCACATTTACTTACTGTATCCGTTTTTCTGGGGAGAGTTCGCAGAAGCGGAAATTGCGGAAGCTTACCGTGTATATCTCGACAGTTTGTTCAGCGGGGAAGCGGGAGGAGAGGCCGACCCGAAACTGATGGAAATGCTTATGCAAGCGGAAGCCTACATAGAATTGCGCAACGGGTAGAAATAGTTGAACCTGCTCGTATGTATGATATAATGTGGAAGTTGTCAAAAATCGTACAAATATCGTACATGACTTTGAAAAAAATGTTTGGAGGGCTTATACATGTCAGCAAAATGGGAAAAGCAAGAAGGTAATGTCGGGGTTCTTACAGTAGAAGTACCGGCTGAAGAAGTAAACGGTGCGCTTGATAAAGCGTTCAAAAAAGTCGTTAAGGAAATCAACGTACCAGGTTTCCGTAAAGGGAAAATGCCTCGTCAAATGTTCGAAAAACGTTTCGGCGTAGAGTCTCTTTATCAGGATGCACTTGATTTCATCTTGCCGGACGCTTACGCGAACGCAGTCGAAGAATCAGGCATCAACCCGGTTGACCGCCCTGAAATCGATATTGAAAAATTGGAAAAGAACGAGCCATTGGTCTTCACTGCTAAAGTAACTGTGAAACCAGAAGTAGAGCTTGGTGAATACAAAGGTCTTGAAGTTTCCAAAGAAGACACGAACGTGACGGATGAGGAAATCGAAGAGCAATTGAAAGAAAGCCAAGAGCGTATGGCTGAATTGACTGTAAAAGAAGACGGAGCGATCGAAAACGGCGATACAGCTGTCATCGATTTCGAAGGATTCGTAGACGGAGAAGCGTTTGAAGGCGGAGCAGGCAACGACTACTCCCTAGAAATCGGTTCAAACTCATTCATCCCAGGCTTCGAAGAGCAATTGGTTGGCTTAAAAGCCGGCGAACAAAAAGACGTGGAAGTATCTTTCCCAGAAGAATACCACGCTGAGGAACTTGCTGGAAAAGCAGCAACGTTCAAAGTGACGGTAAACGAAGTGAAAGCGAAAGAATTGCCTGAGCTAAACGACGAGTTCGCTAAAGAACTTGACGAAGAAGTAGAAGGTCTTGATGCACTTCGTACGAAAATGAAAGAAAACTTGAAAGCAGAAAAAGAAACTGCTTCTGAAACAAAAATGCGCGATGAGCTTGTACAAAAAGCGGCAGAAAATTCAACTGTTGAAATCCCGCAAGCAATGATCGATTCTGAAATCGACCGCATGATGCAAGACTTCGAACAACGCTTGAGCCAGCAAGGCATGAACAAGGAATTGTACTTCCAGTTCTCAGGCCAGGACGAAGATGCACTTCGCGAGCAAATGAAAGCTGATGCTGAAACTCGCGTCCGCGTATCATTGACGCTTGAAGCGATCGCTAAAGCCGAAAACATGGAAGTCACTTCTGAAGACATCGACAAAGAGCTTGAGAAAATGGCTGGACAATTCAACATGGACGCTGAGCAGATCAAAACTGCACTTGGCGGCACTGAAATGCTTGAGAACGACATCCGCATGCAGAACACGGTTGAGTTCCTAGTTGAGAACGCTAAAATTTCTGACGCAAAAGTGGCTGAATAACACATAAGATTTTAATAGGACAAGGTGCGGCAACCGCACCTTGTTTTCTATACATAATGGCAAATAAATTCTTGTTCCTACATATAAAGGCAGTTTCTTTGGAATAGTTCTAATTAGTTGATACAATCATATTAATCTTGTAAGATAATGGCTTGAATAGGGGTGACTACATTGTTCAAATTCAATGATGAAAAAGAGCATTTGAAATGTTCATTTTGCGGTAAACCGCAGGAGCAAGTTCGTAAACTGGTCGCTGGACCAGGTGTATATATTTGCGACGAGTGCATCGAGCTTTGCACGGAAATCGTAGAAGAGGAACTCGGAACAGAAGAAGAAACTGAGTTCAAGGAAGTACCAAAACCGAAAGAAATCATGGATATCCTTGGCGGTTATGTAATCGGCCAGGACAAGGCGAAAAAATCCTTGGCAGTAGCGGTTTACAACCATTACAAACGCGTCAATTCCCAAAGCAAGATCGACGATGTCGAACTTTCGAAATCGAATATCGTGTTGATCGGGCCAACAGGGAGCGGGAAAACCTTGCTAGCGCAAACACTCGCGCGCATCCTGAATGTGCCGTTTGCGATTGCGGATGCGACATCGCTCACTGAAGCCGGTTATGTCGGGGAAGATGTCGAGAACATCTTGCTCAAACTGATCCAAGCTGCAGACTACGATGTGGACCGTGCAGAAAAAGGCATCATCTATATCGATGAAATCGATAAAGTGGCACGCAAGTCCGAGAATCCGTCGATCACACGCGACGTGTCCGGTGAAGGTGTACAGCAAGCCTTGCTGAAAATTTTGGAAGGCACGACAGCTAGCGTTCCACCACAAGGCGGGCGCAAGCATCCTCATCAGGAATTCATCCAAATCGATACGACGAACGTCTTGTTCATCGTCGGTGGTGCGTTTGACGGAGTGGACCAGATCATCAAACGCCGCCTTGGCAATAAAATCATCGGCTTCGGCGCAGATCCGAACAAGGAAGAACTGGATGACAAATCCCTTCTTAGCCAATTGATTCCAGAGGACTTGTTGAAATTCGGCTTGATCCCTGAATTCATCGGCCGTCTACCGGTGCTCGCAAGCCTTGAGCAATTGGATGAAGATGCACTTGTGCAGATTCTGACAGAGCCAAAAAATGCGCTTATCAAGCAATATCAGAAGATGATGGAACTTGATGGAGTCAAGCTTACGTTCGAACACGAGGCGCTTGTTGAAATTTCCCGCCTAGCCATCGAACGCAAGACAGGCGCACGCGGATTGCGGTCAATCATCGAGAACATCATGCTTGATGTCATGTATGATCTGCCGTCCCGTGAAGATATCGTCGAATGCATCATTACAAAAGAAACAGTGACCGAGAATTCACAGCCGAAACTGATGCTAGAAGACGGTACTGAGTACGATAACGGCAATAACGAAAAAACATCCGCTTAATTTCGGGCAGATGCACAAGAATAGGATGATACGGGCTGACTCTGAATCGTGCACATCCGCGCGTATGGGGGTCAGCCCTTTTTCCACGAAAAAAACAACAGTCTTCCTTATAGGATGGCGCAGACGTACAGAGAGAAAGAGAAATGACGGAGGTGCACTTAGTTATGGCGAAGAAAAAAGTGACAAAACAAGTCCCGCTCTTGCCACTCCGCGGACTGCTCGTTTTTCCGACGATGGTTTTGCATATTGATGTCGGCCGGGATCGTTCAGTAGCGGCATTAGAGCAAGCGATGATGGATGACCAAATCGTCTTTTTGGCGACCCAAAAAGATATGGCAGTAGAACAGCCAGATAAAGACGATTTGCATAAGATCGGCACTTTGGCTTATGTGAAGCAAATGTTGAAACTGCCGAATGGCACGATCCGCGTATTGGTGGAAGGCCTTGAACGTGGCCAGTGGAACCAATACGAAGACGGCGAGAAATTCACGCAAGTGGAAGTGACGTCGTTCCCGGATGAGCCGGAGCGCGATGCAGAACAAGACGCCTTGATGCGCATCTTGCTGGAACAATTCGAAATCTACGGAAAAGGCTCGAAGAAAGTCACGACTGAAACATTCAACACGGTGGCAGACATAGAAGAACCTGGGCGTTTGGCGGATATGATCGCTTCTCATCTATCGTTGAAATTACAGGCGAAACAGGAAGTGCTCGAAACTTTCGATATCACAAAGCGCCTTGAGCTGCTGATCAGCCGCCTGCATAACGAGCAGGAAGTGGCGGATATCGAAAAGCGCATCAACGACCGCGTGAAAAAAGCGATGGAACAGACACAAAAAGAGTTTTACCTCCGCGAACAGATGAAGGCGATCCAAACTGAACTTGGCGACAAGGACGGTAAAGGTGCCGAAGTGGCCGACCTGAAAAAACGCATCGAAGAAGCCGCCATGCCGGAATCGACCGAGAAGACGGCGTTGAAGGAATTGGACCGCTACGAGAAATTGCCTTCCGCTGCGGCAGAAAGCGGCATTATCCGCAATTATATCGAATGGCTCGTGACGATTCCTTGGTCTGAAACGACTGAAGACCGCCTGGATATCAACTATGCAGAAGAAGTGCTGAACCGCGACCACGACGGCCTTGAAACGGTAAAAGAACGCGTGCTTGAATATTTGGCTGTCCAGCAGATGACCAAATCGCTGCGCGGTCCGATTCTTTGCCTCGTCGGGCCACCGGGCGTCGGGAAAACTTCTCTAGCACGGTCGATTGCCGATTCACTCGATCGCAATTTCGTTCGCATTTCACTTGGCGGCGTACGTGATGAATCCGAAATCCGTGGCCATCGCCGCACGTATGTCGGCGCAATGCCAGGACGCATCATCCAAGGAATGAAAAAAGCAGGCACAGTCAATCCGGTATTCCTGCTCGATGAAATCGATAAAATGTCCAACGATTTCCGCGGCGACCCTTCGTCAGCGATGTTAGAAGTATTGGACCCGGAACAGAACAATTCATTCAGCGACCATTACATCGAAGAAAGCTATGATCTATCGAATGTGCTGTTCATTGCGACTGCTAATGACCTCGGATCGATTCCAGGGCCGCTGCGTGACCGCATGGAAGTCATCTCGATTGCTGGCTATACAGAACTTGAGAAGAAATTGATCGCCAAAAACCATTTGGCACCGAAACAATTGAAAGAACATGGCTTGACGCCAGAACAATTGGATTTCCAAGAAGAAGCGTTCATTTCGATGATCCGCTATTACACACGGGAAGCCGGCGTGCGCGGATTGGAACGCCAAATCGCTTCCGTCTGCCGGAAAGTGACCAAACAGATCGTCTCGAAAGAAAAAGAACACGTAACGGTCGGTGCGGAAGAAGTCGAAAGCTATCTCGGCAAGAAGAAATTCCGCTACGGCGTGGCTGAAACGCAAAACCAGATCGGTGTCGCGACAGGCCTTGCCTATACCGCTGTCGGCGGCGACACCTTGCAGATCGAAGTCTCTTTATCTGCAGGCAAAGGCAAGCTGCAGTTGACCGGTAAATTAGGCGATGTCATGAAAGAATCTGCCCAGACGGCCCTGTCGTTTGTCCGTGCACAGGCAGAATCGCTTGGCATCGACCCGAATTTCCAGGAAGCGCATGATATCCATATCCACGTGCCGGAAGGAGCCGTTCCAAAAGACGGCCCGTCCGCCGGTGTGACAATTGCGACAGCGCTCGTTTCAGCACTGACAAAGCGGCCGGTTCGGCGCGACGTCGGAATGACCGGGGAAATCACGCTCCGCGGACGCGTCTTGCCGATCGGCGGACTGAAGGAAAAAACCTTGAGCGCCCATCGTGCAGGTTTGAAGACGATCATCGTCCCTGCGGAAAATGAACGCGACCTTGACGATATCCCGGAAACGATCCGTGAAGAATTGGAGTTCCACCTCGTCAGCCAAGCGGAACAAGCGCTCGAAATTGCGCTGGAAGGAGCAAAAGAATGAAGGTCCATAATGTAGAACTGGTGATTAGCGCGGTTCGTCCAGCGCAATACCCCGAAACCGAGCTTCCCGAGTTTGCACTCGCAGGACGCTCTAATGTCGGAAAATCGTCTTTTATCAATAAGCTGATCGGCCGTAAAAGCATGGCGCGTATTTCGTCCAAACCCGGCAAAACGCAAACTTTGAACTTTTACAAGATCGAAGAGGACCTGTTTTTCGTCGACGTTCCAGGCTACGGGTACGCAAAGGTATCCAAAAGCGAACGCGAAGCATGGGGCAAGATGATCGAGACTTATATTACAAGCCGCGAACAATTGCGTGCGGTGGTCCAAATCGTCGACCTGCGCCACCCGCCGAGCAAAGATGACCAAATGATGTATGATTTCATGAAACATTACAACATTCCGTGCATCATCATCGCGACAAAAGCCGACAAGATCCCGAAAGGCAAATGGGACAAGCACAAGAAAATCGTCCGTGAAGGACTTGATATGGAGAAAGGCGATCCATTAATCGTCTTTTCTTCCGAAACAGGGCTTGGCCAAGAAGCCGCCTGGCAAGAGATCGAGAAACGTATGTAAGCAAGCAGGCAGTTCACCTGACTGGCTTTAAATTAAACAGGACCCGGAAAATCATTGATTTTCCGGGTCCTGTTTTTTGTTTTATATATAGTGATTAGTTGAAATATATAATCGAGATAATTAGACGAGTGAGCGAGATGAATGGCTCGTCGGTTATTTCTTCATAAAGTAGTCGCCTCCCGCTATGGGCTGGCCTCTTGCAATAAGCCAAGAAGGGCATTTGTCTTATTGCTCCGGCTCGACCGTGTTCGCGGTTCGGCTTTTAGATTTCATTGGATATTGCGTGCGAAGACGTATTGCTGTTGATTGACTTCATCCGCTTTTAGCGACGCTTAGCTGGACTTGATAATTGCAGAGAAGTTCCGTGCGCTGTTCCATTTGAATTTACGAAGACGATTAAAGTTTTTCACGCTTACTTCAGTGTATGATGAATTTCATTTCCTCTCTAAAACTAGAGATGAAGCGGAAAGCGTCCCCTTGAAGCGCAATCTCCACCACAAGAATTTCCTGTTTAAATTCGGTAATTCACATAACTTCTTCCCGATTCAACACCCTGAAAATCATCATTCATTGTGCATAAGTTCACAGTCAATTCCGACTACAAGCGTTATACTTGTTACGCTATAAACGCTTTGCTAGAATTGTAATTAGGTTAAGTTTAGAATGATTATAAAGTGGAGTTTCCAAAGCGGAAGCCTCCCACGCGTTAAAGCTGAATTCAAGCAGGTTCATGCCTTGTTCACAAAATCGAAGGCATAATCTGATGGAAAAGTGGTATACTTAGGGAAATGAAATATTGAACGCGAAAGGTGTTTTAAGCCCATGCATACACTCGTAGTCGGGGTCAACTACCGTTCAGCGCCTGTGTCCATCCGTGAGAAGCTGTCGTTCATCGAAAACGAGCTTCCACAAGCGATGCAAGCCCTGCAACAACAAAAAAGCATATTGGAGAACGTAATCGTATCGACATGCAACCGGACGGAGATCTATGCCGTAGTGGATCAACTGCATACCGGTCGTTTTTATGTGAAGCAATTTCTGGCTTCTTATTTCAACATCCCAATGGAGCAATTCTCCCAGTATTTGTTCATTCATGAACAGGACGAAGCGATTGATCATTTGTTCCGTGTAACTGCCGGAATTGATTCGATGGTTCTTGGCGAGACACAGATTCTCGGCCAGGTGAAATCAAGTTTCCTCGCAGGCCAGGAAATCGGCACTACAGGGACCGTCTTCAATCAATTGTTCAAACAAGCAGTAACATTAGCGAAACGCGCCCATAACGAAACGGCGATCGGCGAAAATGCCGTATCGGTTTCTTATGCAGCCGTTGAACTGGGCAAAAAGATTTTTGGTACGTTGAAGAACAAGCACGTCGTCATTCTCGGCGCAGGTAAAATGGGTGAGCTTGCCATTAAAAACCTTCAAGGAAGCGGAGCGGATCGCATTACGGTGATCAACCGCACGTTCGAGAAAGCGGAAGTGCTCGCCGAAAAATTCGGGGGCAACGCAAAACCATTGAATCAATTGCAATGTGCATTGCTTGAAGCGGACATCCTGATTTCTTCCACCGGATCGACTGATTTCGTCATCGACCTGGAATTGATGCAGTTTGTAGAGAAGCTCAGAAAAGGCAAACCATTGTTCATGGTCGACATTGCGGTGCCGCGTGATATGGATCCGCGCATCGGGGATCTGCAGAATGTCTTTTTGTATGATATTGATGATATGCAAGGCATCGTTGAAGCGAATCTCGCAGAACGGGAACGTGCAGCGAAGCAAATCGCCGGCATGATCGAGGAAGAAGCGGAGCAGTTCAATGACTGGCTCGGTACGCTCGGCGTCGTTCCTGTCATTTCCGCATTGCGTGAAAAAGCGCTTGGAATTCAAGCGGAAACGATGGCTAGCATCGAAAACAAAATGCCGGATTTGACGGATCGTGAAAAGAAAATCCTCAACAAGCATACGAAATCGATCATCAATCAATTGTTGAAAGAGCCGATTTTGCAAGCGAAGGAAATGGGCACTGCGAAAAAATCTCGCGAACAGCTTGAGCTGTTCATGCAGATTTTCGGCATTGAGGAAGAAGCTGAAGAGCAGCGTGACAAGCAAGCTCTTGCTGCGCGTCAAAAAGCGGAGCAAGTGCGTCTTGAAAAACAGCAGGAATCACTTCAGGCACAAGAAACACCGGGCTATACTGTATAAAAGAAACTTCGGTCAATGGGAAATTCCATCCCATTGATTGATAGTTGACCCGAGCGGACCGTTAAAGCGGGATAAAGCTATCTTATAATGAGGCGTTTTCGATTCTATATGTTAAAATGTAGAGGCGAAACGCCTTTAATTATGGAAACGAAGGGGAATGGGATGGCTGATATAACAATGGCAAGGCTGCACGAAGCTATGGTTATACTATATGCTGTCAGCCTTGTCTTTTATTTTATCGATTATTTATATACTACGAAAAAAGCCATCCGGATCGCCATGTCATTGCTTGGGGCCGTATGGTTATTGCAGACCGTCTTTCTTGTGCTCTATATCATAGAGACACAACGCTTTCCGGTGCTGACTTTGTTTGAAGGCATTTACTTCTATGCGTGGCTGCTAGTCACTTTATCGCTCGTCCTGCGGATCTTTTACCGTTTCGACTTTGCGGTGTTTTTGATCAATATCATCGGATTTATCTTCATGGTCATCCATACATTTGCGCCGGTCCAGATCGAACGGTCGCCGGTTGGGGAAGCCTTGGTGTCGGAATTGTTATTCATCCACATCACTTTCGCCATCCTGTCTTATGCGGCATTTTCCTTATCGTTCGTTTTTTCCGCGCTGCATCTGATTTTGTACCGGCTGTTGAAGCAGAAGAAGTGGACGAAGCAATGGAGCAGCCTGCCGTCTCTGGGGCAGACCGAACAAGGGGCGACCATCTCCATTCTGGTCGGCATCCCGCTGCTGTTCGTGTCACTCGTGCTAGGTTTCCAGTGGGCAGTCGTCTCGCTCGAGGAATTTTCCATTCTCGATGTGAAGATTGTCGGGTCATTCATATTGCTCATTATTTATAGTTTCATCTTATGGCGTCATCGACACGGTTCATTGAATGGCATGAACTATGCGTGGGCCCATTTGTATGCATTTATGTTTTTGCTGCTTAATTTCTTTTTCGGCAGCCGTTTATCGGAATTTCATTTTTGGTATTAATAGAAAGGTAGGATTCAGTTGAGAAAAATCATTGTAGGTTCAAGAAGAAGCAAGCTAGCGTTGACGCAAACCAATCAATTCATCGACAAAATGAAAGCGGCAGGTGCGCCTTTCGAATTCGAGATCAAAGAAATCGTCACAAAAGGCGACCGCATCCTGGATGTCCAATTGTCGAAAGTGGGAGGCAAAGGCCTTTTCGTCAAGGAAATCGAGCAAGCCTTATACGCTAAAGAAATCGATTTCGCTGTCCATAGCATGAAAGACATGCCGGCTGTACTTCCGGAAGGCTTTGTCATCGGCTGTATTCCGGAGCGCGAAGACCCACGCGATGCGTTCATTGCGAACGATCATGTGAAATTGATGGATTTGCCGGTTGGAGCTGTTGTCGGAACGAGCAGCCTACGCCGAAGCTCACAGCTATTGCTGCTTCGCCCGGACCTGGATGTCCAATGGATCCGCGGTAATATCGATACACGCCTGTCGAAACTGCATGCAGGCGATTTTGATGCCATCATCCTTGCAGCGGCAGGCCTGAAACGCATGGGCTGGAGCGATGATATCGTCACTGAATTCATGCATACGGAAGACTGCCTGCCAGCGATCGGGCAAGGTGCTCTTGCTATCGAATGCCGTGAAGACGACGAAGAGCTTCTTGCGGAACTGGCGAAGGTGAACGATGCAGAAACAGAACTTGCCGTAACTGCAGAGCGCAAATTCCTGAAAGATATGAACGGCAGCTGCCAAGTGCCGATTGCGGGTTACGCGACAGTGTCGGGGGATGAAGTTTCCTTCACCGGATTGATTTCTTCCCCAGAAGCTGACCAAGTGTACAAAGAGTCGGCTGCGGGCAAAGACCCGGTTGAAGCCGGCCGCATCGTAGCGGAAAAAATCAGTGCACAAGGCGGATATGATTTAATCCAGCGCGTTATCGCCGAAAGCAATGTGTAAGGAAAAACCGGTTATCATTTTCACCGGCAGCCGCCTGCCGAAAGAAGCTGCCCAGCTGGCGCAGGAAAAAGGGGCGGAAGTGCTATACCTCCCATTGATTGAAACGGTGTTGCGGAATACGAGCGCGCCTGATTTCGAGCGTTATGGGTGGTTGATTTTCACAAGCCGCAACAGCGCTAAAGCCTTCTGCCGCCTCGGTCTTCAAACGACTGCTAAAATTGCGGCTGTCGGCGATAGGACGGCTCAATTGCTAGAAGAAAACGGCTATAAAGTCGATTTTATCCCATCAACGTTCAGTGCCGATGTGTTTGTCCGGGAGTTTCCGGACATCGCCGGCAAGGAACGCTGTTTGTTTGTGAGGGGAGCTCTTGCGAAAGACACCATTTTATCGATGCCTTTGGAAGTTGATGAATGGACCGTCTACGATACGGTTAAAAAAAGCGATAATGCTCGAACACTTGCCGGGAAGCAAGGGGTCACCGTTATTTTCGCGAGCCCCTCAGCCGTTTCCGCCTATACAGAAGCGGGTGGAAATTTCCAAGGCATCAAAACCGCCGCTATCGGCCATATTACCGAACAAGCCATCCTCGATGCGGGCGGGAAAGTTCATTTCCGTCCTGAAACATATACGTATCTTGAGATAATCGAGAAAATAGCGAAAGGAAGTTGCAGTTTATGAAAGACTTGAAATTCGATCGTCACCGCCGTTTGCGCGGTTCTGCTAATCTCCGTGCAATGGTGCGCGAGACTGCTATTCAAAAAGAAGATTTCATTTACCCGATATTTGTCGTGGAAGGCGAAAATGTAAAAAATGAAATTTCTTCCATGCCGGGAGTTTACCAGCATTCCATCGACCGTCTAGGCGAAGAACTCGATGAAGTGGTGGAGCTCGGCATACCATCGGTCATTCTTTTCGGTGTCCCGAAAGATAAAGACCCGGTCGGTTCTGGGGCTTATCATGACCAAGCCATCACACAAGAAGCGATCCGTTTTGCAAAACAGCGCCATCCTGAGCTGGTCGTCATCGCTGATACGTGTTTGTGCCAATATACAGACCATGGCCATTGCGGCGTAATCGAAGACGGCGTCATCCTGAACGACGAGTCGCTCGATTTACTGGCGCGTACAGCAGTGTCACAGGCGAAAGCAGGAGCGGACATCATCGCTCCGTCGAATATGATGGACGGGTTTGTTGCAGCGATCCGCTACGGGCTGGACGAGGCTGGATTCACCAATACACCGATCATGTCGTACGGCGTGAAATACGCTTCCGCATATTACGGGCCGTTCCGCGAAGCGGCACACTCAACACCGCAATTCGGTGACCGCAAAACCTATCAAATGGATCCTGCCAATCGCATGGAAGCTTTGCGCGAAGCATCATCCGATGTCAATGAAGGCGCAGATTTCATGATCGTCAAACCGGCACTTTCTTATCTTGATATCATCCGTGAAGTGCGCGATAACTTCGACATACCGATCGTCGCGTATAATGTTTCGGGTGAATACGCTATGGTTAAAGCTGCAGCCCAAAACGGATGGGTCGATGAAGAAAAAATCGTCCTTGAAACATTGCTCAGCATGAAACGTGCGGGCGCAGATATTCTGATGTCGTACCACGCAAAAGATGCGGTACGCTGGCTGGAGGGGAAATAAGATGGGATACGAAAACTCTAAACAAGCATTCGAAGAAGCGAAGACATTGATGCCAGGCGGCGTCAACAGCCCGGTGCGTGCATTCAAATCGGTCAATATGGACCCGATTTTCATGCAATCCGGTGAAGGTGCAACCATTACCGATATCGATGGCAATACATATATCGATTATGTTTTGTCATGGGGCCCGCTAATTCTTGGGCACGCGCATCCTGAAGTCGTCAAGGCGATCCAGGAGCAGGCGACGCTTGGAACATCATTCGGCGCACCGACGATCCTGGAAAACGATATGGCGAAACTGGTACAGGAACGTGTGCCGTCGATCGAAATGGTCCGCATGGTATCATCCGGAACGGAAGCGACGATGAGCGCACTTCGCGTGGCACGCGGCTATACCGGCCGCAATAAAATCCTCAAATTCGAAGGTTGCTACCATGGGCACGGCGACAGCCTGTTGATCAAAGCGGGTTCAGGTGTTGCGACACTTGGCTTGCCGGATTCGCCAGGCGTTCCCGAATCAGTGGCGAAAAACACGATCACGGTTCCATACAACGATTTGGAAAGCGTCCGCCTTGCGTTCCGCGAATTCGGAGAAGACTTGGCGGCAGTAATCGTCGAGCCGGTTGCCGGCAATATGGGCGTCGTCCCGCCAGCTGAAGGATTCCTTCAAGAGCTGCGCAACTTAACACATGAAAACGGAACGGTCTTGATCTTCGATGAAGTCATGACCGGATTCCGTGTCGGCTATAATTGTGCACAAGGCCATTACAGCGTCACGCCGGACATGACATGCCTCGGCAAAGTCATCGGCGGCGGTTTGCCTGTCGGCGCATTCGGCGGCAAACGTGAAATTATGGAACAAGTCGCACCGAGCGGCTCGATCTACCAGGCGGGCACTTTGTCCGGAAATCCGCTCGCGATGCGTGCAGGCTTTGAAACCTTGTCGCGTTTGAACGAAGCGAGCTACGAAACATTCAATGAACGCGCAGACCAACTCGAAAAAGGTTTCCGTGAAGCAGCGGAAAAATACAATATCCCGCACACGGTCAACCGTGCAGGCTCGATGATCGGCTTCTTCTTCACCGACCAGGAAGTGACGGATTTCGAGACAGCTTCCAGTTCTGACCTTGAATTGTTTGCGGATTATTACCGCTTGATGGCGGAAGAAGGCATTTTCCTGCCGCCGTCCCAGTTTGAAGGCATGTTCTTATCGACTGCCCATACACCTGAACATATCGAACGCACTGTCCAAGCATTCCACAACGTGTTTGCGAAACTGGCGAGATAAATGAGATGAACCGTCCTTGAAAGCCATTTTGACTGGCTTTTGGTGGCGGTTTTTTCATAAACAATACTTGGCGCTCGTTTCTTCTATGATCAGCGCAGCTGAAGGAAGAGGACAATAATTGACTTAAGGATGACAAAACTTATTAGTTGAGAGATCGATTTTTAGAGGGAAGCCATTTTATGTCCAATAGTCTGGTAATATAAAACTAATTGGAATTTTAATTTGTGAAAGTTGGTAACGCATTGAAACGTTTTCTTGTAACTTTGGCCATCTCGCTTATCGCCGGCTTTTTGTTCAGCCTGACCGGTTTGTTTCTGCCGTGGTTATTGGGCCCGATGGCGGCATTTCTCATCTTGCGCCAAGTGACAGACATCAAATTCCATTGGCCGAAAGTGTTCCGGACACTCGGGCTTTTGCTGCTCGGTGTCCAGATCGGTGCGTCATTCACGCAGGAGTCGGTGTTGTTGATGGCAGCGGATCTTCCGTATATGTTCATCATGACGATTGCGGTCGTCGTGTTTTCCTTGCTGCTCGGCTTGTTGTTCCGACGCATGACGCGCGTGACGATGTCCACAGCCTTGCTCGGTTCGATGCCCGGCGGCTTGTCGCAGATGGTGCTGATCTCAGAAGAAGTGAAATCCGCCAATGTCACGGTCGTATCGGTCATGCAGACCTTCCGCATTTTGCTCATCGTCTTCACTGTGCCGCTCGCCGCGGGATTGCTGTCGGGACGCGCGCCTGGTGAACTCGTGGAAACTAGCTTCCGGTTCTCCCCGTATGCGTTCGGCATCGCGCTTGTCCTTGGCTATGTATTGTATTGGGTCATGAAGCTCGTTTCATTTCCGGCGCGTGAACTGATGGCGCCTGTTCTTGCGATGGCGGTTGTCCAAACATTGACAGGAAGTGATTTGGTCGATTTGCCGAGCCTCGTCATTATCATTGCGCAAGTGTTGATCGGAACGCATCTTGGCTTATCTATGGAAAAGCTCGGCGATTCCATGGACGGCCGTATTGCGGGGGCGGTGTTCCTCAATACCGTACTGCTCATCGCGTTTTCAGCTGGGCTTGCCTATGGGCTGGAACTATTATTGCCGGAGTATCTGTTCTTGGACTTTTTCTTAAGTGCGGCGCCCGGCGGCATGGCGGAGATGACGATTACCGCACTCGAAGCAGGGGCGGACGTGCCGCTGGTGACGAGCTTCCATTTGTTCAGGCTGTTCTTCATCCTGCTCGTTGCGGCACCGCTCGTGTCCTACTACGTGAAAAAG
Source organism: Bacillota bacterium (assembly GCA_051750505.1). Lineage (GTDB taxonomy): Bacteria > Bacillota > Bacilli > Bacillales_A > Planococcaceae > Planococcus. Next base: position 137,543 of record JBNJJS010000003.1, on the reverse strand, counting down.
CTTGACGCTAAATCAGGCTATTGAGTACAATAAGCTTAACAGGATATTTATGCGTTGATGAGGATAGTAAAGTGTCCGGTACATTTCAGAGAGGGAGCCGAGTGGTGGGAGGCTTCCATGGACCGCATTTGAATGTCACCTCGGAGCAGTGGCCGTGAAAAGAGTAGCGGCGACCGGATGCGAATCCGTTATCGAACTTGAGAGCCAGGCGAATTCTGCCTGTGTATAAAGGTGGTACCGCGAAAAACTCCTTCGTCCTTTACGAGACGACAGGAGTTTTTTTGTATTCATTTTCAAGTTCGACAGTAAACAGTGCCGAATGTTGGCCAAGAGGAGGAATTTGGATGAGCAAGCAATTATCAACGAAATACGAACCGCAAGCAATCGAACAAGGGCGTTACGACTGGTGGGTGGAGAATGAATTTTTCGAAGCGAAACCGGAAAGCGGCAAAACGCCATATACGATCGTCATCCCGCCGCCGAACGTAACGGGCAAGCTTCACTTGGGACACGCATGGGATACAACTTTGCAAGATATCATGACACGCATGAAGCGCATGCAAGGCTTTGACGCCTTGTGGCTGCCTGGGATGGACCATGCCGGTATCGCGACACAGGCAAAAGTCGAAGGCAAGCTGAAAGAAGAAGGCCGTTCACGCCACGCTATGGGCCGCGAAGCGTTCCTAGAAGAGTCGTGGAAATGGAAAGAAGAATACGCAGGGCATATCCGCCAGCAATGGTCGAAGCTTGGCCTCGGGCTTGATTATTCACGCGAGCGTTTCACTTTGGACGAAGGCTTGTCAAAAGCGGTGCGTGAAGTATTCGTCAAATTATACGAGAAGAAATTGATCTACCGCGGCAAATATATCATCAACTGGGATCCGGCGACAAAAACGGCAATCTCGGATATCGAAGTTATCTACAAAGACGTACAAGGTGCGTTCTACCATATGCGCTATCCGCTGGCAGACGGTTCTGGCCATATCGAAATCGCGACGACGCGTCCGGAGACGATGCTCGGCGATACAGCGGTTGCGGTTCACCCGAGAGATGAACGCTATCAGCATTTGATCGGCAAAAAAGTCATCTTGCCGATCATCGGCCGTGAAATCGAAATTGTTGCCGACGATTATGTCGACCGTGAATTCGGAAGCGGTGCCGTGAAGATCACGCCTGCCCACGACCCTAACGACTTCGAGATCGGCAACCGCCACAACTTGGAGCGCGTACTGATCATGCACGAAGACGGCTCGATGAACGAAAACGCCGGTAAATACGAAGGCATGGACCGCTTCGAATGCCGCAAAGCGATCATCAAAGACCTGCAGGACATGGATGTCTTGTTCAAAATCGAAGAACATCTTCATTCCGTCGGGCATTCCGAGCGTAGCGGCGCCGTCGTTGAGCCGTATTTGTCGACGCAATGGTTTGTCGACATGCAGCCACTTGCAAAGGCAGCGGTCGATAGCCAGAAGAGTGAAGACGGCGTCAATTTCGTGCCGGACCGCTTCGAGAAAACTTATTTGCACTGGATGGAAAACATCCGCGACTGGTGCATTTCGCGCCAATTGTGGTGGGGACATCAGATCCCGGCTTGGTACCATAACGAAACCGGAGAAATCTACGTGGGCCATGACGCACCGGCAGATGCTGAAAATTGGACACAAGATGAAGACGTACTTGATACGTGGTTCTCATCTGCATTGTGGCCATTCTCGACACTCGGCTGGCCTGAGGAAAACGATGAACTGAGCCGTTACTACCCGACCGATGCACTCGTGACGGGCTATGACATCATCAACTTCTGGGTATCGCGCATGATTTTCCAAGCGCTTGAATTCACTGGCGAGAAGCCGTTCAAAGACGTACTCATCCACGGCCTCGTTCGCGATGCGGAAGGGCGCAAAATGTCGAAATCACTCGGCAACGGCGTTGACCCGATGGATGTCATCGAGGAATACGGGGCAGACTCCTTGCGCTACTTCCTGGCGACAGCATCGTCTCCTGGACAAGACTTGCGTTACTCGAACGACAAAGTCGAGTCGGTTTGGAACTTTGCCAATAAAATCTGGAACGCCTCGCGCTTTGCGATGATGAACATGGAAGGCATGCAGCATTCAGATATCGATTTGACCGGCGAGAAATCCGTGGCTGATACATGGATCTTGACGCGCCTCAACGAAACGATCGAGCAAGTGACAGACCTTGCAGAACGCTACGAGTTCGGGGAAGTCGGGCGCCTGCTCTATAACTTCATCTGGGATGATTTCTGTGACTGGTATATCGAAATGTCGAAATTGCCATTATACGGAGAAGACGAACAGGCGAAAGCGATGACGCGTTCGGTGCTCGCTTATGTGCTCGATAACACAATGCGCTTGCTTCACCCGTTCATGCCGTTCATTACAGAAGAAATCTGGCAGAACTTGCCGACTGAAGGCGAATCCATCACAATCGCCGCTTGGCCAAAAGCGAACCCAGAATTGAGTGATATGAAAAAAGCTGATAGCATGAAGCTACTAATGGACGTCATCCGTTCGGTCCGGACGATCCGCGCAGAAGTGCAGACACCGATGAGCAAGAAAGTGCCGATGACGATCAGCGCGAAAGACGAGACGACTTTGTCTGTGCTAGAAGAAAACGCAGCGTACATCGAGCGTTTCTGCAACCCGGAAACTTTGACGATCGGGCTTCATCTAGACGCACCAGAGAAATCGATGTCAGCAGTCGTATCCGGAGCGGAACTGTTCATGCCGCTTGAAGGCTTGATCGATATCGAAGAAGAGCTGAAACGCCTGCAAAAAGAACTTGATAAATGGGCGAAGGAAGTCAAGCTCGTTCAAGGCAAATTGTCGAACGAACGCTTCGTATCGAAAGCACCGGAAGCGGTAGTGGCAGAGGAACGCAAGAAAGAAGCGGATTACCTCGAGAAGCACGCAACCGTTGAAAAACGCATGGAAGAATTGAAGAACTTGTAATTGAAAAAGCGATTCCCTTAAATGGGAATCGCTTTTTTCAGCTTGTCAAGAAAGATAGGAAGCCGTATTTTCCGAAGCTTATCGCTCGCTTTCCGTGGGGCGGGAATCGAGCCTCCTCATTCGCTACGCTCACTGCGGGGTCTCTCAAACCCGCTAGTCCCACAGGAGTCGAACGAACGCTTCTCCAAATACTCAGACAGGTCATTGATTGTTGAATGTAGAAAATGCGATTCCATTTCTCATTCATAGCGGATCATAGACTTCTTCAACACTCTGGAAAAAGCGATTCCCTTAAATGGGAATCGCTTTTTTAGTTCCGGTCATTCTCTCGGAACGGATAGTTTTGTTCGAGTTTCGTGAAATGCCGTGCCAATAGCTCGGCGATATTATCCTCGTGCGTTTGATAAAAGGAGCGGGCGCCGACCGGGTCTTCGAGTTCATTGAACACATGGCGGCCGTCTTCTAAAAGCAGGAAATCGACGCCGATATAATCGCTCTTCAACGCTTTGGCGATTTTTTCGACGTCTATTCGCTGTGCAGAAGTCAGTTCGAAGCGTTCAACGGCAGCACCGAGCGAATAATTCGCTTTGAAGGAATTTTGTGCGCTGCGTTTGACTGCACCGACGATTTTCTCGCCGATGACGTATGCCCGGACATCGGCTATGTGCGGGACGACAGGTTGATAGAGAAGAGGGGATTCGGTGTCAGGCATATCCTGTTCCGATTCTACAAGCCACACTTCCGCACCGCCGTGTCCGCCCGCACTTTTTGCGATGAACGGATATGGAAGGGCCGATCGATACGTCGGAATCATGGGCAGGCCGAGGACTTGAAAGAACTGATAGCTGAGCCATTTATCATTGGCGATGCGGTTCACTTCAGCCCGGTTGATGAGCCGTACGCCGCGGTCTTCCAAAAAGCGCGCAGCTTGCGGCTGGCGTACACGGAAAAAGACCGATTGGCCATGGACACGCTCCAGCAAATTTTCCAACCCTGTCTTGCTCCAGTCATCCCAAGTGATTAATTCAATCGAACAAAAGCGCTTCATTTCGTCGATGAAGCCGCTATTGTGCTGTGCGGCCGACGATTCATATAAAACAATCATGCCAAATCCTCCTGGATATAGCGGATCATCGCATCTGCGACATTGACGCCTGTGACATTGAGGATATTGCGGATATGTGCGGCGGCATTGACTTCACAGACGAGCGTCTGGCCGTCGGGTCCGTATAGCAGATCGACGCCGGCAAATACGGCACCGACTGCTCGTGCCGCATCCAGTGCGAGTTGTTCTTGCTCGGGAGTCAGTTCAACCGGGTATGCGCGGCCGCCGTTGGTGATGTTCGCGCGGAAATCGGTATCGGATTGGCGTTTCATGGCAGCGACGATTTTTTCGCCGACGATATTGACGCGGATGTCGCGACCGCGACTTTCTGCGATGAATTCCTGGAATACGTAATCGATGCCGGACAGGCTTTCGACTTTTTCGTAAAACTGTTCTTCGGTTTCGATCAGGTATACTTTCATGCCGAATGATCCGTGGCCTTCCTTGATGATCATCGGCAAGCCGAGTTGATCCAAGACGCCTTCGAAATAGCCGGATCCTTGGATGGTGAAGTTCGGATACACTTTCGGGGCGACGATCGTTTTCGGCATCGGGATTTTCCGTTCCGCCAGGCGGATGTATTGCGTCGCCTTATTGTCGCATAAATCGATGATCGCGGGATCGTTATAGACCGGCACGCCACGGCTTTTCAGGAAATAGCCGAGCAGGATGTCTTTGTCGAGCAGCACCGCGAAATCCGGAAACTCCTGCTGTTCCGATAAAGCCATCCGGATTTCGTAGTTTTTCTTGATTTCCACTTGCATGCCTTGGCGCTCGGCGGCTTCAGCCATCAATTGCGCTTGATCTTGAAATTTATCGGAAACGAGGCTTCCGTTATAGATAACCCAACAACTCAACATTTCCATTCCACCTTCGTGATATACTCATACTAAAAAAGTGTATCACGTTTAGTGGAGAAAAGAGGTTGGAAAATGATCAATGGCTTAGCTGATTATAAAGAGAAATGGAATATTGCAACGGACGCTGCGATCAAACCTGGGTTGGGCGCGATCCGCTCGGCACTCGAAGAGCTGGGGCATCCGGAAGCGCATGGCCGTTTTGTCCATATTGCGGGAACGAACGGCAAAGGCTCCACTGCTGCGATGCTGTCGGCAATATTGCAGGCGCACGGAAAGACAGTCGGCACATTTTACTCACCTGGCATCATCGACCTCCACGACCAGATCCAGATAAACGGCGAACCGGTATCCGAGGAAGCGCTCGGGCGGGTCATGCAGGAGCTGGCGGAAATCGAGACGCCGCTGACGGATTTTGAATTGTTGACGGCAGCTGCATTTGTGCATTTCCGTAATCAATCACCTCATTGCATCATCATCGAAGCGGGTATGGGAGGGCGCTTCGATTCGACAAATGTCATTGAACCGGAAGTTGCGGTCATTCCATCGATATCAAAAGAGCATACGAACTTTCTCGGCGAAGAAATCGAAGACATCGCTTATCATAAGGCAGGCATCATCAAAAAATGGCGTCCGGTCATCACAGGGCCGATCGGGGAGCGGGCGATGCAGGTCATCCGCCGGGAAGCTGAGCTTAACCACGCTGATCTGATCGTGCCGGAGTCGACTTATGGAGGGGAGTTGAAACTGAAAGGCGCACACCAGAAATGGAATGCGCAAATCGCTTTAGAAGCCGCAAAGGAATTGCTGCAACTGGAGTTTGATCAACAACTGGCTGATGAAGCCTTGTCTATAGCGGCTCTCCCTTATCGCTTTGAAACGGTTGCGGATGGATTGATTTTTGACGGTGCCCATAATGAGGCGAGCATCGATGCACTCGTAAAGACGATCCAGGCCGAATTTCCGGACAAGAAAGTGCGCATCGTCCTCGGGATGCTGAAAGACAAGGCATATGAAAATGTGCTGCGAAAGCTTGAAAAGGTCAGTGATCACTTCGTCTTCGTCGACTTCGACAACCCGCGGGCATTGGCTACTGAAAATTTATTTTCCATTAGCAACAGTAAAATAAAGACAATTAAAAACATTTATGATATATTACCTGTTAATAGAAAAAATGAAGTGACTATAGTCACGGGTTCGCTATACCTACTTTCGTCCTTGCGTAATCCTGCTTTGCCATTTCTGCGAGACTGCCTAAATGGGCCAAAGCAGCTTGAACCCTTCGAGGAGTAATTGTCATGAACAATAGCCGAAAAAGAAAACCGCTTTTATGGACGCTCTGGGCGTTTATTGTTCCAGCCGGATTGTATATGATTTATGAACAATACCCGCCCAATGTACTGTTGGATTGGGAATTATTGGCGTTGATTGCATTTGCTATTTTGACCTCTTTATTGCCGTTGAACATCAACGGAACGCCAATGTATTTAGTCCAGTGGGTGACCATTGCGGTGTTCTTGAAATATGGGCTATTCATTGAAATTCTCGTTTCACAACTGACGATGCTCATATTATTGTTTCGGACGAGAAGTTCGGCTCCTCGCAGTGAGCGCTTTCCATTCAACTCACTCATGTTTTTCGCATTGTCGGCGTTCACCGGCATAGTGTTTTTCTGGGCGGGTGGCGAAATCGGCTCCATGCAATTTTCCCACATCGTTTTATATGGCTTGCTCTATCAACTTGTCTACCTCACAGCGAATCATCTGTATTTATATATGGATGATATACTCATGAAAAGTTCAAAATCGTTTATTTCACTCGATTCGATATGGGATTTCCTCATCACGCTGCTCGTTTTCCCTTATGCCATCACGCTTTACGTACTAGAGGCATCGATCGGAATTTATGCGCCGATGCTGCTCGGTTTGCCGTTCCTGGCCATGACGGTCGTCCTGCGGCTTTACAACAGCTCGGAAAAGGTTAATATCGACTTGAAAAAAGCAGGCAATATCGGCCATCAGCTGGCGGACCGCTTGACGCAGAATGAAGTGATCGATCAATTTATCGAGCACGTTTCGAAGATGTTCAAGACTGATTACGCTTACGTCATCGATTATCGGAAAGATCAATTGCTGGTTTTGCGCATGTTCGAGGACGGTTGCCTGATTGAAATGGATATGCCGGTTATTCCATCTACAAAAGGAATCGCAGGTCAAGTGATCAAACAAAATGCGCCTCTATTATTCAGCAAAAAAAGGCAGTGGAAAGAGCTTGCGACCGTACAGATGCGAGAAGATACCGAAAGTATCATGGCGACGCCGATCTCGAGAAACAATAAAATAGAAGGCGTGCTGCTGGTGGGCTCCCGAAAGCCGTTCGCGTTTTCGGAAAACCAATTGCAGATCATGGAAATACTCAGTACGTATTTTGCCGTATCGCTCGAAAAAGCGGGCTATATGGAAAAAGTCATCGCCAAAAGCGAACGCTGCGGACTGACGAAGCTATATAATTACCGCTACTTGGATGAATCACTCGAAAGCTGCATGAAAGAAATCGAAGACGGCTCGTTAGAACAGCTGTCGCTCATCATGATGGACATCGATCACTTCAAAGCAATCAACGACACATATGGCCATCAAAGCGGTAATGAAATCCTCATTCAACTCGCCGATCTATTGAAGGACGCAGTCGGCGAAGAAGGGACGGTCGCCCGCTATGGTGGGGAAGAATTCGTCATTCTATTGCCGAGTTACAGCAAGGAACTCGCATTGATCCTCGCAGAAAATCTGCGCAAGGAAATTGCAGACCGTACGTTCACGATCAAGCACAGCATACAAAACGCGGAACAAAGTAAAGACCTCCATATCACGATGAGCATAGGCATCGCCTCGGCTCCTGAAGACGGCGACGACGGCATGGCCATTATCCGCAATGCCGACCGCGCACTTTATACCGGCGCAAAGCAGGCGGGGCGGAATAAGGTGGCAGCCTACACGAAATAAGACTACAGAACGGCTTTTGCCGATTCTGTAGTCTTTTTATCTCAGGAAATATGGGAATAAAAGCTAAAGTTTTATTAAAAAGTATAGATTATCCTGTAAAAATACCGTGTCAAAAGCGAGTAAACATGCAATAATATAGGCGTAGCTAGAAATAGACAGAAAGCTTTTATTATAAGTAAAATATATCCATTTAAATACTATTTTTTAGGGGGGATGCTGGAAATGAATAGGCTGAAAACAGAAAAAGGCTTAACACTTGTCGAAGTGCTGGCGGCTCTCGTCATCCTCGGCATCGTCTTTGTCGGCATCATGACGGTCTTTCCCCAAATGACCTTATTCAATAACAAAACCGAAGCGAAGCTAGATACGATGAACTTGGCGCGGCAGGAGATGGCGAGCATCACGAATGCTGATTGGCTTGGAGATCGCAGCGAAGTGGACCCAGTCATTTACGAAAAGTTCATCGATAAATACGAAGATACGATGACCAGCTTGAGTTATACAAAAATCTCAGAACAAGACGGATATGCACGATTTGAAAAACAGGATGGTTATACGTACGAAGTGGAACTGGCACTTGCTTGTACCCCTTTTTTGACTGAAACAGAGACTAGTCTTTTGAAATGTGACGATCCGACACTCGCTCAATTACATAAAATGCATCTGAAGATTTATGAGGATGGCCGAGTCAGCAGTGAAACATACGGTTATCTCCAATACCGTGTTGAGGAGCAAAACTGATGGATAGACTCGATGAAAAAGGGGTAAGCCTAGTCGAAGTGCTCGCAGCGCTTCTCCTTGTATCCATTATCGCGACTGCAGCATGGACGGCCTTGTCGATCGGAATGAAGCATACGACCGCAGAAACGAGTAAAACTGAAATTCAGCAAGATGCCAATATCATCATCACAAAACTATCGGCTGCCCATCGTCAGAATGAAGTGTATACGATTAAATTTGAGGGTGGTCAATTAATGTTGAAGGCACCTGATACAACAGGAACGGGAGACTTTGAGCGAGTACTTGACAAAGAGTACGACTATACCGGTACCAAAATTGATGGAAATTCAGACTTAACTGCTGAAACGTTAATCGAACCAAAGAAAAATCATGCAAATATCCAGCTGAACTTAACAAAAAACGGCCGAAGCTTGAGTATACAGACGACTTTGACACGCATCCGCACTGACCGGCCATAGGAGGCGCAATATGGAAAAAGTGAAAAATCAACAAGGTTATGCGCTCGTCATCGTCTTGCTCATTATCGTGCTCTTTATGAGTCTAGCGGCAACCTTCATGGCAGGCTCATTGAACCATGCCAAACAGGAAGCGGTCGTCGACACAGGAAATCAAGCGGTTGCAGCGGCGGAAATGGGCACGATTTATTATAGCTCGGATTTTGAACGGGAACTGAAATTGCTGAAAGAGGAAATGCAGCAAGAAACTCAGCTCAGATTAAACGAACTCATCGCCTGTATTGAATTGCCCCTCGGTGCGATCTGCGATAGTGAGGGAGAACGAGATGCGTGGGAAAAGAGAATCGATAAAGAAATGAAAGAGTTATATGTCGAAAAAATTATAGAAAAAAGCGTCGAATTGGATGAATTTGATTTAACGGATGCAGAAACTCCCTTCGATGGAGAAAAAATTCAATATCATGTCGAATCAGCAACAGCAGAGAAAATGTATACATCAAAAAATGGAGACGATACTCTAAAAAACGAAGAAGTCAAATGGGTAGAAATTGTACTAAATATTGAAGGTAAAGCATCGGGCAATCAAAAAGAATTAAATGCAATATTTCAAGTGGAAATTCCGGATAGTTTTCTCGACAGTACAGAAACCCGCAAAATTAACACGGTTATCATTGAAGAAGATGATGAGTTGACTTATGACAAAGTGTTCTCGCTGACACCGCCGGAAATTTCTTGTGCAGAGCTCTTGACGGCCGTAAGAAATAACACTGCAGAAGTGCCTTACGAGTGCCAAGCAGGTAGTAATGAAACGTTGGAAGGGTTTCTGGATTCATTGGATGAGGGCATGGATCCAAAAGACTTCCGAGTCTACACGGACGATTACGAAGATTTTGTCTGCGTCAAAAATTGTAATAATACAGATTTCCAAGGGATCAACATCGTTGTCAATGAAGATGATGCAGGCGCACCGAACAATATGAACAATCTTGTCAATGCTAATTTGTTCATCAACGGGAAGCTATCAATAGGGAACAATATCATTAATCTCGGGAAGAACGGAGAAAAGCAGACAATTGTCGTGAAAGAGCTTGTGGTTGGCGTCAACTTAAAAAATATGTTCAACACGAACTTCCTCGTACTTGGTTATGCTGACCCGACAATAAAAGCGAAGATCGAGTGGAAAAATCATATTGAGATATCAAATCATTCGAACTTCTGCATAGATATCGACAGGGTAGATACTGCCGACTTGAAACTCTTAAGTGAAGAGGTAACTTTTTCAGATAGTGGCCATTTAATTTATTACACAAGTGATGTGAACAAGAAGTTTAAACTAGTTGATAAAAAAGGCAGAGATCGTACGGTGAAAGTTGACGGTGTAAACCATACGATGACCAGTATTTACGTCACAGGAGTCAATGAATATTCAACATTCCTGGAAAACTGCGGCATCTCAATGAAAGAAAGCAAGATCGTTCCGATCGATGTCTCGGTTCCAGAGCCGATCGGATCCGGCTTTGGATTAGAAGTCGAATATTAATGAAGAAATGTGCAAGGTGTAGGGGGAATAATAATGATTAAATTATTTATTTGGGTCATGATAGCAGCTACCGTCATGGCAGGGGTAGTCTTTTTCAAGAAAATAGAGAACAAGAAAAAGGCATATATCGTAGCAATCGGCAGCCTGTTAGCGGCAGCTATTGCACTTTGGATGCAAGGGAGTTTCGCTTGGCATATGAGCCTCCTCGCGATACTCGGCTTGTCGCTTGTGACAGCTCTTCTATTCATGAAAATAGAAGAACGCGAGCAGCAGGAAAAAATGCGGCTGAAGCAGGAGCGTCAAGAGCGCAAAAAGCAGTCCGCGGCAATCCCCCAGCAAGCAAGAGAACTTAAAGAAGAGCCTGTGAAGAAACAGGAATCCACCATAGAGAAACCCGAGAAGGTATTTGGCATGGAGTCCATCGGCCCGGTCGGAAAGGGGAATTAAGATGGACAATAAGCAATTCGGTAAAGTGTTCGGCGGCGTATTCGGAGCCGCCCTTCTGGTGTTCGGCACGGCCAATGCTGGTGCGTATGCGGTCGATGAATGGGTATTTCCGTCGGCTGAATACGGCGATTATACATATATCGGCACGACCGACGTATCGAATATGGCGGTTGCGGATGCCAAGACTTTGTTTTTGAGCGATGCTTCTGCAGTCCGTGAATCATCGGAACTGCACGTCACATATTTGGATGTGACAGCAAAATATCCTTTGAAAGATGTTGAAATTTCACTCGATGAAACTTTGGAAAGAGCACAGAGCGGCGCGCAGAACGATTTCGTTTTCGACTTGTCGGAATCGACGACACGTTCATTCTTGAAAAAGCAGTTCACTGATGTGTCGTTCACAGAAGCGGATATCGCGAACATCCACCAGCAACTGGAGACGGCGCTAGAGGGCGGGCAGTCGGTGACGCGCGTCGACATCAGCAGCGACTCACTTGAAATGCAACTGGAGGAAGTGGCTCAGTCGAGTTTCTTCCATAGTATAAGCAGCATCGGCGCAGACGAATTGATCGAAGCGCTTGATGGCACGGTCATCGGCCCGGATGAGCAGATTGCGTTTTTGCCGATGCTTGAAGAACTGGCTTTGCTGGATGCGACAGATGCAGAACTGACAGAAATTGCTTCGGCCATTTACGGGGCCGTGCTGCGGACGAATTTCCTTATTGAGCAGCGCAGCATCGGTGAACAAGTGCCGGATAACGTGCCTGCCGGAGAAGAAGCGGCGATCAATCGTTCATTGGGAGTTGATTTCGCCTTCTCCAACCCGAACGCGAGCTCTTTCACTTTGAACGTCTATATGCAAAACGGTGAACTGACGGCATCAATCCACGGGCAGCCATTTGTCCACACGTACTATATCTCGGCCGCAAGCGATAAAGAAGTTGAGCCACGGCTCATCAAGCAATACAGCGCGTTCGTTTCAAGCGGCAAAAAAGTTCGAGAAGAAGGCCGCGACGGCAAGCGCATCGAAGTGGTGAGAAGCATTCTGGAAGGCGATAAAGAAGTGAGCGTCGAACCCGTGTCGAGCGATTTTTATCCGCCGGTGCACCGCGTCGAAGTATATCCGCTGACAAAACCTGAAACGCCGGCGACAGATGTGGACGGGCAACCGATTCCACAGCCCGGAGACGAAGGCTTCGTGGACGAAAATGACAACGGCATCCACGACCCGGCAGAACAGAATGCAGAAGAGGGCACGGGTACTGTGGATGAAGGCGGCACAGATACTGAATCTGATGAATCGGCAGACGGTTCGGGCCAAGAGGCTGGAACTGATGCAGATGATGAAAACAAAGACGAAGACACTGACAGCGATAAATCGACAGACGATGAACCTGTGTACGATAAAGCGGGGAAACGGATCGGCGAGTAACGAGAGAGCAAGGGGGATTTGAATGGTAATTAAACGGAGAAGGCTCGGCGACATTCTTGTCGAGCAAGGTTTATTGTCACAGGAAGATCTGCAAGGAACGCTCGATTCGAAACAGAACGACCAAAAACTCGGCGACGCCTTATTGTCGCGAGGGCTCATCACCGAACAGCAATTGATCGAAACGCTCGAAGTGCAGCTCGGCATCCCGCATGTCTCGCTGTTCCGCTATCCTTTCGACCCGCTGTTGTTCAACGTCGTGCCGAAAGATTTTGCGAAGCGCAAACTACTCGTGCCGTTGAAGACAGAAGGCGACCGCTTGTTCATCGCGATGACCGACCCGACCGATTTCATTACGATCGACGATTTGCGCCTGGCAACCGGCTTTCAGATTGAACCGACGATTGCATCAAAAGAAGACATCATGAAAACGATTGCCAAATACTATGAAGAAGAATCCTACGATGAACTGCTCGAGGAAATGCCGGATGCCAAAGAAGACAAGACGGACGAATTGACCGACCTCGATGCGCCGATTGTGCGCCTCGTTAATCAGCTGTTGTCGAATGCAGTCGCGATGAAAGCGTCCGATGTCCATCTCGACCCGCATGAAGGCAAGCTATTGGTGCGTTACCGGATCGATGGGACGCTCCGGACCGAACGGGTTTTGCCGAAAACGATGCAACAGATGGTCACCGCACGCATCAAGATTCTCGCCAATCTCGACATTACCGAAAACCGCATCCCGCAAGACGGGCGCATCAAGACGACCGTCGACTTCCGGGCGATCGATTTGCGGGTGTCGTCACTTCCGACCGTGTTCGGCGAGAAAATCGTCATGCGGATTCTGGACTTGAGCCAGAACTTGACCGATATCTCTAAACTCGGCTTCAACGAGCTGAATATGGAACGCTTCATGCACGAAATCGACAAACCGAACGGCATCGTCTTGATCTCCGGTCCAACCGGTTCCGGGAAATCGTCTACTTTATACGCAGCGCTTAATAAACTCAATTCCGAAGAAGTGAATATCATCACTGTCGAAGACCCTGTCGAGTATCAATTGGAAGGCATCAACCAAATCCAAGTGAACGCGAATGTCGGTTTGAGCTTTGCGGCTGGGTTGCGGTCGATTCTGCGCCAGGATCCCGACATCGTCATGGTCGGTGAGATCCGCGACAAAGAAACGGCGGATATTTCAATCCGTGCCTCGCTCACTGGCCATTTAGTGCTCAGCACGATCCATACGAACGACTCGATTGCATCGATCACGCGTCTGATGGACATGGGCATTGAACCGTTTCTTGTGACGGCTTCGCTCAATGCGGTCATCGCGCAGCGCCTCATCCGGCGCGTGTGCCGCGACTGCCGTGAAATCCAGCCAGCTACCGTACGCGAACAAGAGATTTTCGCGAGAAGGAGCTTGTCGATCGATACGATTTCACGTGGCACCGGCTGCCCACAATGCAATATGAGCGGCTATAAAGGGCGCATGGCGATCCACGAAGTGCTCGTCGTCGACGACGCGATGAAAGACGTCATCAACCGCGGTGGTTCGGCTGCTGAAATTCGCAAGATTGCCATCGCCAATAAAACGATTTTCCTCATTGATGACGGCCTATTAAAAGTAAAGGAGGGCATGACGACGACGGAAGAAGTGCTCCGCGTTGCCATGAGTGACTAATATGACCGATACCGCTATCCAATTTGTCGATAAAGTGCTGACTTCAGCGCGTGAACTCGATGTATCCGATATCCATATGACGACCGGCATCCCGCCTGTTTTCCGCATGCACGGAAGCTTGAAACGCTACGGGGAAGAGCGGCTCCTGCCCGAAGACACCGAAGCGATCGCCAAAGCTTTGATGCCGGAAAGTCTATGGGACACATTCCTGCAAAAAGGCGAGATGGATTATTCCTACTCGATTCCAGGCGTCGCCCGTTTCCGTGTCAACTCGTTCCACCAGCGCGGCTCGATTTCACATGCGTTCCGGACAATCCCGACGGTCATCCCGTCGATCGATGATTTGAAAATGCCGGATACCTTGAAGAAATTATCCGATACGCATCAAGGTTTGATCCTCGTCACCGGCCCGACCGGTTCCGGTAAATCGACGACTTTAGCTGCGATGATCCGCCATATGAATGAACATATGACAAAGCACATCATCACACTTGAAGACCCGATCGAGTATATGCATAAGCACGGCTCATCGGTCATCGACCAACGTGAAGTCGGCTTTGATACGAAATCATTCGCCAATGGCCTGCGTGCCGCCTTGCGTCAAGACCCGGACGTCATTTTGGTCGGCGAGATGCGCGACCTTGAGACAATCACGACCGCGATCACTGCCGCGGAAACCGGCCACTTGGTCATGGGCACGCTCCATACGTCAAGCGCCGCTTCGACCGTCGAACGGATCATCGACGTGTTCCCTCCGGAGCAGCACGCACAAATCCGCACGCAGCTCGGCGGCATCTTGAAAGCGGTCATCTCGCAGCGGCTGCTTCCGACAGCGGACGGCAAAGGGCGCGTCGCTGCGACCGAAATCATGATCCACAACACGGCAATCGCCAACTTGATCCGTACCGAGAAAGTCCACCAGATCCCGAACGTCATTTTGACGAACCGGGCTGCGGGTATGCATCTCATGCAGACATCCGTCCAGGAACTGCTCAACAAAGGCAAGATCACGAAACAGATCGCGGCGCCTTATTTGATTGGAGGCGAAGAGTAAGTGGCGCGCTTTAAATACGAAGGACGCGACCGTAAGAAAATCCGCGCCGGCTACGTCACGTCCGGAAATCGCCGGGAAGCGGTGCAGAAACTGCGCGAAGAAGGGATACGCGTCATCGATATCCGCGAAGTGCCGGTCGGCGCATTGCAAAAAGACATCACCTTCGGCAGCCCGGTCAAGCGCGACCAGTTCATCATGTTTTTGCGCCAGTTCTCGACTTTGATGCGCGCAGGTGTCACTATCGTCGATTCGGTGAAAATTTTGTCCCAGCAAGTCGAATCAAAACAGCTGCGCAAAACACTTGCTGAAATCGAAGAAGAGCTACGTAAAGGAAATTCCTTATCCGATTCGCTCGCCAAGTATCCGAAGATCTTCGAACCGCTCACCGTCAATTTGGTGCGGGCCGGGGAACTGTCCGGGAATATCGACGACTCACTCGACCGCCTCGCGACGCATTACGACAAAGCCTACCAGACGAGACAGAAAGTCATCTCGGCGATGAGCTACCCGGTCGTCGTCGGCATACTCGCGATCGGCGTCGTCATTTTTCTGCTGTCTTCGATCGTTCCGATGTTCGTCGATATGTTCCAAGGCTTCGGCGGGGAATTGCCGCTGGTGACCCAGATCGTTATGGGGGCTAGTGACTTTACGGTTCAATACTGGTATCTTCTCGTGTTATTCGCTTTGCTCTTTGTAGGCACCATTTGGATCATGAAGCGCAGCGAACAAGGGCGCATGATGCTCGATACGCTCGTATTGAAAATCCCGATCTTCGGGAAATTATTACAAAAATCGGCTCTCGCCAGGCTTACTCGAACACTCAGTTCGCTGTTCACCAGTTCGGTGCCGATCCTTCAGGCGATGACGATGACCGAAAAAGTCGTCGGCAATGCCGTCATGTCGAAAGTGCTGTTGGCATCACGCGATTCTTTGGAACGCGGCGGCTCGCTAACTGCGCCTATGAAACAGCACTGGGCATTTCCGCCACTCATTCCGCATATGATCGCGATCGGCGAACAGACCGGATCGCTCGATCATATGCTTGCCAAAGTAGCGGAATTTTACGAGAAAGAAGTGGAAGCGGAAACCGACCGCTTGAAAGCGTTGATCGAACCTTTGATGATTGTCGTTCTCGCAGCTCTCGTCGGGACTATCGTCCTTGCGATTATGATGCCGATGTTCGAGATGTTCAATAATGTAGACAATTTGTAGGTATTTTAGGGAAAATAAAAAGAAAAAATTTCTAAAAAAATATTAAAAAGATATTGTTTAATCCATGACCATTGATATAATTAAGCTGTACTGAAAGTGGTACTTACTTAACAAAATAATAAGGGGGAAAAGAGAATGAAGAAATTCTTGCAAAAGAAATTGAAAGATCAAAAAGGGATGACGCTAATCGAGCTTTTGGCGGTTATTGTCATCATTGCGATCATCGCGGCAATTGCCATTCCGGCGATTGGGAATATTATTGAGAATAGTCGTCAAGGAGCAGTTAAAGCTGATTTTCAGCAAGCAATCTCAGCCGCAAATCTTTACAAAACTGAAACAGGAGCCCTTCCAACTGGAACAGCGGCAGAACAATTAGAAGATATTGAAGTTTATTTAGATGATGCTGGTTCATTAACTGGTGTTGAGTTTTCAGATAAAGACGGTTCTATTGCTGTTAAAGGTAAAGCTAATGCAAATAGCACAGATTACACAATATCTAGCCCTCTAACAAATTCAGAGTTGGGAGCAATTGATAACGCGAATTTTAGTGGTGATACTATTGGTGATACATCTGGAGGGTGAAATTTTAACTTGATTTAGATTTATTTATTAATAAGGAGCTGATCAAATGGCCTTACCGTTTTTCCAGAAAAAAGCGCGCGTAGCGACGATTACGATAGAAGAAGATGCAATCCGCTATGTTGAGCTGAAGTCTGCGGAGCCGGTGTCGTTGATCCAAGCGGAAGAATTGTTTCTTCCGAAAGGCATCATGGACAGCGGCAAAATCGCAGACCCAGAAGCGCTCGCGACGGAACTCGGTAAGGCGGTCGATCAGTGGGGTCTCTCCAAAAAGTCAGTCCGATTCCTCGCCCCTGACGAATTTGTTATCATCCGCAAAGTCCCTTACCCCGAAGACGTCGAAGCCGACGAATTAAAAGGGCATTTTTTTATCGAAATTGGATCCACTCTTTACTTGCCGTTCGAAGACCCGGTGTTCGACGTGGTGCCTTACCATTTGGATTCCGACGAACCGGAAGCGATCATCATCGCGTCAAAAGAATCGGTCATCAAAGATTACGAAGAGGTTTTTGACGGCGTGAAACTAAAACCGCTTGTCGCCGATATTACGCCGCTCGCGCTTTACCGCTTGGCTTATCTTGAACACGATTTGCCGGAAGACGAACACATCATGCTCATCGATATGCAAGGTAAGAAAATGACGGTGTCGATTTTCCATGAACATTTCCCGATGTTCATGCGGCCGGTCGACCTCGATGTGCTCGTTGCCGACCCGGAAGATCCGGCGCAACTGCTTGCAGCCGTCGAAGAGGAAGCTGAGAAGCTCGGCAATTTCTACCGTTATAATATGAACGAAGGCGAACAAGGGATCACGAAAGTCATCTGCAATGGGGAGTTCGGCGATTGGCACGCCTTTTGCGGGCGCTTGTCCGACCGCTTCCAGCTCGATGTCATGCCGCTTGTAAAAGACGGAATCGAGGCGGCGGGCGAAATCGTGCCGCCGCGCTTTAACCGGGCGATCGGCCTTGCATTGAAAGAGGTGTAGACATGTTAGTCGATATTAATTTACTCCCACAAAAAGAACGCGACCGGCCAGCTGTTTTAATCGCGGCGGTCGCGATTTTATTATTGGCAATCATCATCTGGGGGGTCTTCGCCATGATGGCAAGAGCCGAAGCGAATGAAGAACAGGCCTTGCAAGCGCAGGCGCAAGGCGTCATGGCCGAACAGGCACAAATCCGCAATGAACTCGAAGCGCGCCAAGGCATGAACGAAGAACAGCAATTGCAGGCGACCGTCGAATGGGCGGAAAACTACCAATTCGATACGATTCCGCTATTGGAAGAACTGGTCTCCTTGCTTCCGGCACGCGGATTTTTCCAGACTTTTTCTTATACAGGGCTAGATCAGGCGCAGCTTGTCGTCCAGTTCGACTCGTCGCGCGAAGCGGCTTATTATTTAGCGCAACTGAAAGCGTCCGAACTTCTGTCCTCCGCGACACTCGATAATGTTGCGACGGAAATTTTGGAAGAAGAGGCAGAAGGCGCAGAAAGTGAAGCTGTAACGAATGCGCCGCGCTATTTGGCGACCTATACATTATTGTTCCAAGACGAACGCATCCCGGTTGAAGGCGGCGAAGAAGCAGAAGGCGAAGCTGTCGAAGAAGCCGCAGAAACCGAAGAAGCTGCCCAAGAACCAGCGGAGACAACGGAAACGGAAGAAACTGATGTGGAAGTGGATGTCGAGGCCGACACGGACGATGCAGAGTCAGGAGATGAAGCCTCATGAGCAGCATGACGAAAAGCCAAAAAGAAAAAGCGCTCATCGCACTCGCCGTCTTGTTCCTATTAGCCCTCGGATTTTATTCCTACTTCCTAGTCTACGCACCAGCAAAAGAAGCACGTGAACAAGCTCAGCAGTCACTGCGTTCTGAACGTGATGTGTTGATGGCTTTGCAGACGCAAGTGAAGGAATTGCCGGAAGGCGAAGCCGTCAGTGCGCTCGAACTGCAGAAGAAAGTATCGATCGACCCGCTTTCTGAATTGATGGTGTTGCAGATTGAAGAGGCCGAGCTTGTTTCGGGAACGCGCGTTGAAGCGATCCAGCTTGCAGAAGCGGACGTTGAACTCCCGGTTCCTGTCGAAGGACTGGAAAATTTAAAAGAAGTGGAAACGACTGTCGCGTTTTCGGCCGATAATTACGGGGAGATCACGGATTTCATTTCTGAAATCGAAGAAATGGAACGCATTCTCGTCGTCGAGTCGATCAATTTCGGCGCCAATCCGGAAATCCGCGAAGTCGTCGAAGAAACCGAACGGCTGCAAGTGACGCTGTCGTTTGCGGCGTATTACCGCCCGGACCTCATCGCTTTGGAAGACACCGTCCCGAAAATCGATGCGCCGGCGCCAGCGGATAAGTTGGACCCGCTGCCGGCGAATGATGGAACGGAATACGCAGAAGATGAGGAAGAAACAGATCCCGACGTGGAAGTCGATGTCGACGTCACGGTAGAAGAAAGTGCATCAGGGGAAGAGTAAAGGAAATCATCGCGATTTCCTTTTCTTCTTTTCTGATCAAAAGTGCTTTTTGATTAAATATATAAAGAATTATCTAGATGAAAGAGTGGAAGGTGGCGACTCCGGCGGGAATAGCATGGGCTGAAGACCCTGGACTGAGCAAAGCGAGGGAAGCGGCTGAAGCCATGCCCGCGGAAAGCGTCCGCCTGGAGCGAATTCACAATGCTGCTTCGCCGTTTATAACTTCTTACTTACACAACAAATAAATTCTACTAGTAAAAGAGGGACATTATGATTGCTGTATATTCCGTTTTTGCTTCTGTCTTCGGTTTGGTGTTCGGCTCGTTCTATAATGTTGTCGGATTGCGCGTGCCGAAAAACGAATCGATCGCCTATCCACCATCGCATTGCACGAACTGCGACCGCCGTTTGACAGCGCTCGATCTCGTGCCGGTGTTTTCCTATCTATTCCTGCGCGGCAAATGCCGCAATTGCGGTTCAAGCATCCATTGGGTGTACCCGCTCATGGAAGCGATCACCGCCCTGTTGTTCACTGCCATGTTCTTGAAGTTCGGCTTCACGCCGGAACTGATCGTCGGCTTATTATTCGTTTCGATGCTTGTCATCATCACCGTGTCGGACATCGCTTATATGCTCATTCCGGATAAAGTGCTGTTGCCGTTTGCGGCGGTGCTACTCGTCTTGCGCTTCGTCGTTCCGCTCGATCCGTGGTGGGATTCACTATTGGGTGCGGCTGTCGGATTTACCGTCCTGTTATTGATTGCCGTGCTGTCAAAAGGCGGCATGGGCGGGGGCGATATCAAATTGTTCTTCGTCATCGGGCTTGTGCTCGGGACGGCCGGAACATTGCTGACATTATTCTTCGCGTCGTTCATCGGCGCGGTCGCGGGCATAATCATGCTTAGGGTGCGGAAGCAAGGACGCAAAACACCGATTCCGTTCGGCCCGTCAATCGCTTTATCCGCCGTGGTCGTCTATTTATGGGGCGAACAGTTCATCGGCTGGTATGTCAATTTATTAATGTAGATCATAACTTTATTATGTAAACAATATGATTCTTTACACTTGAGCGAACGAGGAGGTCTGGACGCGAGCCAACGGAAAGCGAGCGGTAAGCTTCAGAAAACAAAATGATACAAAGCGTCTTAAAAAGTAAAAAAAGCGACAGAACCGTTTTGCGGTTCTGTCGCTTTTTATATTATCCGTTATAGCGGATTGGTGAAGCTGGCCCAAGGTCGATGCCGAATAGCATCCAGACGATGAGCATGACAGTCCAAATCGCCATGAAGAAAATAGAGTATGGGAACATGACCGAGATCAATGTACCGATGCCCATCTTCTTGTCGTATTTCTGTGCGAACGCGATGACGATCGCGAAATACGTCATGAGTGGAGTGATGATGTTCGTCGATGAGTCCGCGATGCGGTACGCCATTTGCGTCAGTTCCGGCGAATAGCCGAGCTGCATCATGATCGGTACGAAGACCGGTGCAAGCATCGCCCATTTCGCGGATGCGGAACCGATGAACAAATTGATGATACCGACAACGACGATGAATCCGATGATCAGCGGGATGCCGGTGAGGCTCATCGATTCGAGCAATTCCGCACCGTATACGCCGAGCACCATGCCGATGTTCGATTCTGCAAAGTAGGCGACAAATTGTCCGGCAGTGAAAGCGAGGACGATGAAGACACCCATCGAAGCCATCGTATCGGACATCTGCGCCGCAACATCTTTATCGCTCTTGATGTTCTTCGTTGCGATTCCGTAAGCTAGACCCGGAAGCAAGAACAAAATCGTGATGATCGGAACAAGCGAGCTCATGAACGGTGATTGGACGATACCGCCGTCTTCACCGCGCAATACTGCGTTTTCCGGAACGATAAGAAGTGCAGTGAGGATGACGCCGACTAGAGTCGTCACGCCAGCCCATAGCAAGCCTTTTTTCTCGAGTGTCGTCAGGCCGCTCAGTTCTTCGCGGAACTCGCCTTTGTATTCGCCAAGGCGTGGTTCTACGACTTTTTCCGTAACCACTGCACCGACAATCGTCAATAGGAACACGGAAGCGATGATGAAGTAATAGTTCATCGCGATGTTCATGCCTTCAGCGTAAGCGGGGTCGATGATTGCGGCGGCTGAGATCGTCAGCTCCCCGAGCATCGCGTCCGTTGCAGACAATAGCAAGTTGGCGGAGAATCCGGCAGATACCCCGGCAAACGCTGCAGCAAGGCCGGCAAGCGGATGGCGCCCGAGTGCGATGAAGATGACTGCCCCAAGCGGAGGCAAGACTACATAGCCCGCATCCGATGCGACACTGGACATGATCCCGGCGAATACCAGTCCACCAGTAATCAGGAATTTCGGAATCGACAGGACGAATCCGCGCAATACGGCGGAGATGAGCCCGGTGCGTTCCGCAACCCCGATACCGAGCATCGTGACGAGCACGACGCCGAGCGGTGCGAAGCCGATGAAGTTATCGACCATGCTCGCGAAGATGTATTGAATGCCTTCAGCGTTCAATAAGTTCTTCACTTCCACGATTTCGCCTTCTTGGCCCGGGTGCTCTACAGAGATTCCGAGATTGGCAAGCAATGCGGAAACCGCCAGGACGATGACCGCCAGAAGCGCGAACAAGGTCACTGGATGCGGCAGTTTATTACCGATCGTTTCGATACGGTCGAGGGATTTTTGAAACAATCCTCGTTTTTGGTTTTTCAAAATAGTCGAACTCCCTTCAAACTTAAATGTGAAAACAACTACTAAATTATTGTGTAATAGTAATTTTCAAAAAATTAAAGCTGTTACCCATTATAAAACCTAGAGAAAAATAAGAAAAGCTATTTGAGGAAGTGCCAATTGCGCTAATTTTGAATAATGTTTGACAATAGTCTTGAAAGCGCTCATGACAAGGGTTCAAATGGGATGGAATAACATTTCCAGTTGAATAAAATATTCAAATAATGTTTGCGGGAATGAAAGCGCTATCTCGAAAAGCGGGTTATGCGCTCCGGATTATGGGGAAATCCAGGATTTCACCATTTTGCTCTGTTTCCGGCCGGATGGTATGATGTCTTGAAAAAAGGAGGTATTTGCATTATGAAGTTTTCATCGAAATACCCGCTCATTCTCGCTTCGCAATCCCCGCGCCGCCAAGAGCTGCTCGCTTTGCTCGGCATACCGTTCGAAGTCTTGCCAAGCGATATTCCGGAACCTGGTCCGGATGGTTTCAAGACAGCGGCCGATTACGTTAACGCCTGCGCACAACAAAAAGCGGCACATATCGCCAAGGAGCATCACGAAGCGATTGTCATCGGTTCGGATACGGTCGTCGTTTTGGACGGGGATATTTTATTGAAGCCGAAAGACAAACAACAGGCAGTCGAATATTTGCGCCGCCTGTCCGGCAACGCGCATGAAGTCATCACCGCTGTCTCGGTCAGACAAGGGACAAACGAATTATCATTCCATGAACGCGTCAAAGTGCAGTTTTATGAGTTGCCGGAATCGTGGATCGACGCCTACACCAATACGCAAGATCCATACGACAAGGCAGGGGCATATGGCATCCAGACGGTCTCCGGCCTGTTCGTCGAAGCGATCGAAGGCGAGTATAATGCGGTCGTCGGCTTGCCGGTTGCCAAATTGCTCCAGCAGCTCACGTTTGCTGGCTACGTGAAAGTCGAGGGAGTGCATGATCATGCCAAATGAGCAAGCGCTGATGATCCGCGACGTCCATATAGCTGACCGCCCGCGCGAGCGCCTCATCAAACAAGGAGCGGTGAGCTTGTCCAACCAAGAGCTCATCGCAATCCTGCTGCGTACGGGGACCCGCGAGGAATCGGTTTTGCATCTCGCGAACCGGGTGCTCAAGCAATTCGAACATCTCCATGAATTAAAACACGCTGCCATCGAAGAAATGACAGCGATCAATGGCATCGGCGAAGCGAAAGCTGTGCAGCTGCTGGCAGCAATCGAACTGGGGCGAAGGCTCGCTTCCAAACAGACCGATGAACGCTTCACGATCCGTTCCCCAAAAGACGCCGCCAATTATTTAATGGATGATATGACCTCGCTCAAGCAGGAGCATTTCGTCTGTTTGTTCCTCAACATCAAAAACCAAGTGATGCACCGGCAGACCATTTTCGTCGGCAGCCTCAACGCCTCCATCGTCCATCCCCGCGAAATATTCCGCGAAGCCGTCAGACGCTCGACTGCTTCAATTGTCTGTGCGCACAATCATCCGTCGGGCAACCCCGCCCCGTCTCCCGAAGACATCGATGTCACGAAGCGGCTTATGGAAGCCGGCTCGATCATCGGCATCGAATTGCTCGACCATATCATCATCGGCGACCACCAATTCACTTCATTAAAAGAAAAGGGGTTCATGTAGCACTGTATATTTTTTTCCGGATGTTCTATAATGGGTGGTATTGCGCAAAGCTGTTGCCGGTACCGCCGGTTTACATAAGAAAGGACCGATTCATGTGTTTGGATTCGCTTCAAAAGATATCGGCATCGACCTCGGGACGGCGAATACGCTCGTCTATTTAAAAGGGCGCGGCATCGTGCTCCGGGAACCGTCGATTGTCATCAAAAACACCCGCACAAACGAAATCGTCGCTGTCGGTAAGAGAGCGCGCGATATGATGGGCCGGACGGCGAACAATATCGTAGCCCTCCGCCCGATGCAAGACGGGGTCATATCCGATTACGATACGACGCTCGCGATGATCAAGCATTGCATTGCAGAAGCGACCGGCAAGCCCGCAGGCAAATGGCGCGGCGGCAAAGTGATGATCTGTGTGCCTTACGGCGTGACGTCGATCGAACAGCGCGCCGTCCTGGATGCTGCACGTGCAGTCGGGGCAGCAGAAGCTTATACGATCGAAGAGCCGTTCGCCGCAGCGATCGGCGCCGGGCTTCCGGTATGGGAACCTGTCGGCAGCATGGTCGTCGATATAGGGGGCGGAACGGCGGAAGTCGCCATCATCTCGCTCGGCGGCATCGTATCGAGTGAATCGATCCGCGTCGGCGGGGACGAGATGGACGAAGCGATCAAGCAGTACGTCCGCAAACGCTATAATGTCGTCATCGGGGAACGCACGGCCGAAAACCTGAAAATGGGCATCGGCACCGCTGCTGTCCTGGATGAAGCGGAAGGGTTATTGGACATGGAAATTCGTGGCCGTGACCTGGTGACCGGTTTCCCGAAAACCTTGACGATCACAGCACAGGAAATGGCCGATGCACTCAAGGAATCCGTTACGCGGATTGTCGAAGGTTTAGGCGCAACGCTCGAGAAGACGCCGCCTGAACTCGCTTCCGATATTATGGATCGGGGCATCGTCTTGACGGGCGGAGGCGCATTGTTGAAGAACCTCGATAAAGTGATCGCCGATGCGGTCGGCATGCCGGTGTTCATCGCAGACCACCCGCTCGATTGTGTCGCACTTGGGACGGGACGTGCGCTCGAAGATTTCGACCGGTTCCGCCATGCGATCGAAAGACGCTGATTTTTCTGCTCATTAAACGAGCCAATCAATAAGGAGGATGGCTATATGCCACAATTTTTATCGAACAAGCGGCTTATCCTGCTGTTGATCGGCGTCATCCTGCTCGTCGCCCTGATTTCCATGACGCTCCGGGACCGCGGCCAAGTGTCGCTGCCGGAACAAATCGTCAAGGAAGCAGTAGGCGCCGGGCAATCGGTATTTTCAAGGCCGGCTCATTTTGTGACCGGTGTTTTCGACAATATCGACTCGCTGATCAACACATTTGAAGAAAACCGCCTGCTGAAAGCGCGTCTCGAGGAATTTGCGGGCGTGCAGGCAGAAGTGACAGATTTACGTTCCGAAAACGAGGAACTGAAAGAACTCGTCGACAAAGAAGAGGACTTGCGTGAATACAACCCGATCCAGGCCGTCGTCATCGCACGTAATCCGGATCAATGGGAAGAGAAAATCATCTTGAACCGCGGCACCAACCACGGCGTCAAGGAAAATATGGCCGTCATGACAGCCGGCGGATTGATCGGTAAAGTGACGATCGTCACGCCGACGACATCAACGGTCGAACTGGTCACGACGCAAAACCCGAACTACCGTGTGTCGGCGATGGTGCTCGGGGAGGATGATGTCTTCGGCTTGATCGAAGGCTACGATGCTGAGCGCCGAGAACTGCTGCTCAAGCGCATCGATTTTTCGGTTGATCTCGAAGAAGGCGACCAAGTCGTATCGAGCGGCCTCGGGGGCATTTTCCCTAAAGGCATCGTCATCGGGGAAATCACCGAAGTGACGATCGATGAATTCGGCTTGACGAAGCTTGCTTACGTTAAACCGGCAGCTGACTTCTCGATGCTTAACCACGTGGTCATCGCAGATCGGCTCATGCCGGAAGTCGACGGCGAAGACAACGGAATGACGGAAGACGAGGAAGAGGAATCATGATCCGCTTCCTCGTTCCCATCGTCTGTCTCGTATTGTTTTTCGTTGAACCGATCTTCGGGCTGTTTTCCCCGCTATCGATCGGCGGATCCCTGTATTACGTGGTTCCGCGCTTTCTCATTTTATTCCTGATATTTTTGACCTTATTCTATGAGTTGCGCCATGCCCTGTTTTACGGTTTGTTCTTCGGCCTCTTGTATGATGTCTTTTACATTGATATTATTGGATTATATTCTTTTCTGTATCCGGCCGTCTGCCTGATCGCCGCGTACGTTTTCAAAAAGATTCCACAAAATTTGCTGTCGGCGACGCTGTTGGCACTCGGTTTGCTGCTGGTGATGGAAGTTGCACTTTACTTGTTCTTCCTGTTGATCGGTTTGACTGATGCGCCGGCGGGCACGTTCCTGGCTTCAAGATTGTGGCCGACCTTGGTCGCCAACTCACTGTACTTAGGGCTGCTCGGCTGGGTGTTCAGGTCGATGATGGTCGCTCAAGATCCACAGCGTGACAATAGGTTCGGGTTATATTAATGAAAGCGCAGGTGACACGTTTTTTGAAAAATATCGTGAATATTAAAGGAACGAATAAAGGGCTTCTCATCCAGCTCAATGACATGGCCTCCTATACGGAAATCCTCGATGAGCTGAAAAAGAAAGTATCCGACCCTGCGCTCGAAGGGGACGCGGAAGTACAAATCCAATTGGCCAATCGCCATTACAGCAAAGGCCAATTGGAAGAAATCAAGAAAGTCATCCACGACAATTCGAAGATGAAAGTGATCGGCACGAAATGCGATGTCGTCACAGTTGAAGAATGCAACCGCATGATCGCTGAGCGCCAGTCGGAAACATACGTCGGCATCGTCCGCTCGGGGCAAGTCATCAAGGCAAAAGGCGACCTCGTCGTCATCGGCGACGTCAACCAAAACGGCCGCATCGAAGCGGGCGGCAACGTCTATGTGCTGGGGCGCCTCAAAGGTTTTGCCCACGCAGGCGCGAGCGGCAACAAGGAAGCGGTCATTGCCGCATCTTGGCTTGAAGCGACGCATCTGAAGATTGCCGATGAACTCGAAACGATGACCGATGAACTCGACAGCTTGTCGGAGCAGCCTGAAATGGAATGCGCATATTTACATACAAGCGGCAAGATCATCATCGACCGTTTGCAGGAACTGAGATTCCTGCGGCCGCAAATTTCTACGTTTAAAGGAGGAAGCTAGTGTGGGAGAAGCTATCGTAATTACATCAGGTAAGGGAGGCGTCGGTAAAACGACATCGACTGCGAACCTCGGCACTGCATTGGCTCTTCAAGGCAAAAAAGTGTGCTTGATCGATACCGACATCGGGCTTCGCAACCTGGATGTCATTTTAGGCCTCGAGAACCGCATCATCTACGATTTGATCGATGTACTCGAAGGCCGCTGCAAAATCCATCAGGCGCTTGTCAAAGACAAGCGCTTCGAAGATAAATTGTTCTTGCTTCCGGCAGCCCAGACGGCCGATAAAAACGACGTCAACCCGGAGCAGATGAAGGAATTGATCGAAGGGATGAAAGCGGACTACGACTTCATCATCATCGATTGCCCGGCAGGCATCGAGCAAGGCTATAAAAATGCCGTTGCCGGCGCTGACCGCGCGATTGTCATCACGACTCCGGAAATCTCCGCAGTGCGCGATGCTGACCGCATCATCGGCTTGCTGGAATTGGAAGAGAACCTGGAAGCGCCGAAACTCATCATCAACCGCATCCGCCCGCATTTGATGGAAGCGGGAGATGCCCTTGATGTCAACGAGATCACGACGCATCTGTCAATCGACCTTCTCGGCATCGTGCCGGATGATGAGCGTGTCATTTCGAGCTCGAACAAAGGCGAACCGGTCGTCATGGATCCATCGAATCCTGCAGCGCTAGGCTACCGCAACATCGCGCGCCGCCTGCTAGGTGAATCGGTTCCGCTCATGACAATGGACAAGCCGAAGCCAGGCATGTTCGGCAAACTGAAATCAATGTTTTCAAGTAAATAACGATAGTAGAAACGCCACTGCATCCGCGGTGGCGTTTTTGTGTTGGGGAATGTAATAAAGAAGAATGACAGTAAGGGGCTTGCGCTCCGGGCGGATGCTTTCCGAGGGGTGGGAATCGAGTCTCCTCGTCGCAAAGGGCACGCTCCTGCGGGGTCTCTCAAACCCACTGACCCCTCAGGAGTCACCGCCCTGCGCTCCAGCCATTGTTGTGAGCGGGATCTTTACAACCTCACTATTGGTTTGAAGTAAGAGATGTAGTTAACAATTCATAACATATTGTTGAAGCAGGGTTTTTTATAAAAGTAGAATCTTGCTAGTGCTAAACCAAAAAAATATATAGTCTTTTTTCTATGACGGAAAGCATTGCAAGAAGTCTAGCAATGGTGAAAATCCAAAGCCATGCGGCAATATTCCAAAATGACACGTGTTCTCTCAGTCGGAACACCGCTAAAATTTGATCTCGCAAACCACACATCATGACAGGGAAGCGATTCCTCCGCTAGCCGGCAACAAACTATAGAAGCAAATCTGTTTAACAAACACGAATCAACCAAATCTCTCAGCCGACCAGCGCCCAGGGTGAGCCGATGCCGTAAGACAAGCGTTCTTCTTGGCTTATGGCAAGAGGCCAACCCAAAGCCGAGAGGCGATGCTCCAACGTGACGCAAATTTGAACACAAGCAATGTTGCCACATTCTTCATTCTGCAAATCACATAACTAGATAGGGAAGCGATTCCCCCGCGAGCCGGCAACTGTATATGGAAGCAGAATAATTTGAACAAGCCGTGTATCAAGAAATCTTTCAGCCGACCAGCGCCCAGGGTGAGCCGAAGCAATGAGACAGCTGTTCTTTCTGGCTCATTGTGAGAGGCCAACCCAAAGCAGGGAGGCGACACTCCAGAGTGATGCAAACTCAAACACAAGCAACATCACCACACTCTTCATTCCCAAAATCACAAACTAGTAAAGAAGCGATATTCAATTCCCTTAAACACAATCCCAGGAATCGAAAGCACACATCACCAACTCTTTTCAGTTCTCTGTTGACGCGGGTCTCTCCCGCATGATATTATTCTAATGTTATGTTTGTAGCGCACCCGTGCTACAACCGCTCGAACCGGGTTTTTAAGCATCGCGAGATCACCTGGAGAGGCGAGTCTTAGTCTAAGAGGAGGTGCAAGGATATGTACGCAATTATTGAAACTGGTGGAAAACAAATCAAAGTGGAAGCTGGCCAAGAGATCTACGTTGAGAAAGTGAACGCAGAAGCTGGCGACACAGTAACATTTGACAAAGTTCTATTTGTAGGTGGAGACGATTCTAAAGTAGGTGTTCCTTTCGTGGAAGGAGCTACTGTTACAGCGAAAGTTGAAAAACAGGGCCGCGGCAAGAAGATCACTGTCTTCAAATACAAAGCGAAAAAGAACTACCACAAAAAACAAGGTCATCGTCAGCCATTCACAAAATTGACTGTTGATGCAATCAACCTGTAAGAATGATTCGGGTGACTATTCATCAAACCGGCAGCTATATCCATGGCTTTGAAATGTCCGGGCATGCGGACTTTGCCGAGCACGGCAAGGATCTGGTATGCGCCGGGGCTTCAGCTGTTTCCTTCGGGGCAGTGAACGCCATAATGGAGCTGACGGGAATTGAACCGGAAATCGAACAGGCGGATAGCGGTTTTTTGAAAATCGCCTTTCCGGAGAATATGGACAAAAAGACGGATGAGCAGGTTCAACTGCTTGTACGCGCTATGGTCATTTCTCTGGAAACGATTGAACATGATTATGCAGACTTTATAAAAATAACCTTCACAGCTTAGGAGGTGGGACATATGTTGAAATTAAATCTTCAGTTTTTTGCATCCAAAAAAGGTGTTGGTTCAACGAAGAACGGTCGTGATTCGGAATCAAAACGCCTTGGCGCAAAACGCGCTGACGGACAAATCGTAACTGGCGGATCTATTCTTTACCGTCAACGCGGTACGAAAATCTATCCAGGCGAGAACGTTGGACGCGGCGGAGATGACACACTTTTCGCGAAAATCGACGGAACAGTACGCTTCGAGCGCTACGGCCGCGATAAGAAAAAAGTGAGCGTCTACCCGGTTGCTCAGGAAGCTTAATAAAAAACGAAAAGGGCTGCTTTCGCAGTCCTTTTTCTTTTGAAGCAAGAGTCATGCCAAGCCCGCACCGGGAAATCCGGCGGGAAACTTGGTATACTGGTCTAAAGTGTGTGAAAAGGAAGTGCATTATGGACGACAGGCTAACGGTGGCACAATCGCTTCGGCATGCGCGCCATGATTTTTTGAATGAGCTGCAGATGATCAAATTGAATCTGGATTTGGGGCGCACAGATAGAGCCCAGGCGCTCATTCGTACGTATGCCGAAGCGGCTATGCACAATAGCCGGCTGTCGGCACTCTCTATGCCTGAGACAGAAGAGTGGCTATTGACGGCAGGTTGGCGTTTTCCGGAACTGCGCTTGACTATATTGTGTGAAGCGCAGCGAGGCCCGGAAGTTATGGATGCGGCGCTTAGTGGATGGCTTGAAGCATTTGCGGTTAGTGTCAAGCAAGCTTTTCCGGAAGCTTGGCCGTATCCCGTGGAGCTGCGCATTTTGGAAGTGGACGGCCGGTTCTCGCTTGAACTGGCAGGTCCGGGTGACTGGTCGTCGCTGAATTTGGAATCACAGCAATTAGCATTTGGTAAAGAGTGCGGATCGGATCATTCGAAATTCGAGATCCACGCACAGATGGAGGGATAATATGTTTGTCGATCACGTAAAAGTATATGTAAAAGGTGGCGACGGCGGGGATGGCATGGTAGCATTCCGCCGCGAAAAATATGTACCGAACGGCGGGCCAGCCGGAGGCGACGGAGGGAAAGGCGCAGATATCGTCTTCGAAGTCGATGAAGGCTTGCGCACGCTGATGGATTTCCGTTTCAAACGGATCTTTAAAGCAGAACGCGGAACACATGGCATGAGCAAAAACCAGCACGGTGCGAAAGCATACGATACGATTATCAAAGTTCCGCCGGGCACTGTCGTCAAAGATGCAGAGACTGGCGAGACGATCGCCGACCTGGTTGAAAATGGCCAAACGGCAGTTATCGCACGCGGTGGCCGAGGCGGCCGCGGGAACTCACGCTTTGCGACCCCTCAAAATCCGGCGCCGGAACTATCGGAAAAAGGCGAACCGGGCCTTGAGCGCAATGTCATCCTGGAATTGAAAGTATTGGCGGATGTCGGACTTGTCGGTTTCCCGAGTGTCGGCAAATCGACTTTG
This sequence comes from Bacillota bacterium, assembly GCA_051750505.1. Lineage (GTDB taxonomy): Bacteria > Bacillota > Bacilli > Bacillales_A > Planococcaceae > Planococcus. The sequence goes on along the minus strand of JBNJJS010000003.1, from coordinate 106,213 downwards.
TTGTCGGTCGTCACTGCGGCTAAACCGAAGATCGGCGCGTATCATTTCACGACGATCGTCCCGAACCTTGGTATGGTCCAAACTGAAGACCAGCGCAGCTTCGTCATGGCTGATTTGCCAGGATTGATTGAAGGCGCACACGAAGGAATCGGCCTAGGCCATCAATTCCTGCGCCATATCGAACGGACCCGCGTCATCGTCCACATCATCGATATGTCGGGCATGGAAGGCCGTGATCCGTATGAGGATTATGTGACCATCAACGAAGAATTGAAGCAATACAATATGCGTTTGACTGAACGTCCGCAACTCATTGTTGCGAACAAGATGGACATGCCGGATGCGGAAGAAAACTTGGAAGAGTTCCGCAAAAAATTGCCGGAAGACGCTAAAGTGTTCCCGATTTCCGCATTGTCGAGAAAAGGTTTGAACAATCTGATGTTTGCGGTCGCTGATCTGCTTGAAGTGACTCCTGAGTTCCCGATGGAAGACGAAGCGGATCCGGATGCAGCGGATACTGTTCTATACAAACACGAAAAAGAAGGCGACGGTTTCGATATCGCGCGCGATCCGGATGGTGCATTTGTTCTTTCCGGCTATGCAATCGAGCGGATGTTCAAAATGACCGATTTCTCGCGTGAAGATTCGATTCGCCGATTCGCCCGCCAAATGCGCGGCATGGGCATTGATGATGCATTGCGTGAGCGCGGGGCAGAAAACGGCGATACGGTCCGTCTGCTCGAATTTGAGTTTGAATTCACCGACTGATGCGGAGGTAACTTGAATGAAGGATATTTCGGAACAACGCTATTACTTAGTGCGTGAAGACGTACTGACAGAAGCGATGGTCAAGACGCTCGAAGTGAAAAAGCTGCTCCAACGGGACCGCATGTCCATTTTGGATGCGGTCGCGCAGACCGGCTTATCGCGTTCGGCGTTCTATAAATACCGCGATGCGGTTTTTCCTTTCCATTCCATCGTCAAAGAACGGATTCTGACGGTCTTCCTTCAATTGGAAGACCGTTCGGGAACGCTTGCCACGCTGCTGCAGTCAGTAGCGGAAATGGGCTGTAATATTTTGACTATTCACCAGACCATTCCGATCCAGGGGCGGGCAAACGTCACTTTATCGCTTGATGTGACGGCGATGGACGTGGATATGGATATGTTTTTGCAGCAATTGAAAAAACTCGACTTTGTTGAGTCGGCCGATGTGGTGTCGAGCGGTTCGTCATAATGTAGGGGGAATAAGTCAATGACTACGATAGAGAAAAAGAAAGTTTCATTTTTAGGGCCGGAAGCTTCGTTTACGCATTTGGCGGCTTCCAAAGTTTTTCCGGAAGAACAGTTGATGCCGTATACGACGATTCCTGAATGCATCGAAGCGGTCGCAGAAGGTACGGTCGATTATGCGGTCGTGCCGCTTGAAAACGCGCTTGAAGGTTCGGTGCCGCTGACGGTGGATTATCTGTTCCACGAAGCGGAGCTTTATGTGACAGCTGAAGTGCTGTCGCCGATCGAGCAGCACCTTCTTGTCCATCCGGAGAACCGGGGGGCGGAATCATTCGAAGCGATTTATTCCCATCCACATGCTCTCGCACAGTGCCATAAGTTTCTGTATTATACGTATAAGCATACACCGCTCGAGCAATACAGCTCGACAGCCGCCGCAGCCAAAATGGTCGCGGAACTGCCGGAGCGCAATATTGCGGCGATCGCCAACGATTATGCGGCCAAGAAATACGGCTTGGACATCGTGCAGCGTGACATCCACGATTTCCATTTCAACCATACGCGGTTTTTCGTCTTGTCGAGAAGCAACCATAAATTGACTGATCCGGGACACGAATCGCAAATCAAGACGACTTTGATGATCACCCCGCCGGAAGATGACCGGTCCGGTGTTTTGCATCAGGTGCTGTCGGTTTTCGCTTGGCGCCAGTTGAACTTGTCGAAAATCGAATCACGCCCGTTGAAGACCGGCCTTGGCAATTATTTCTTCATTGCTGATGTGCTGGAAGATGAGAATGCGGCGATGATGCGCGGCGCGTTCGAGGAGCTTTCGGCACTCGGATGCGGCGTTAAGACGCTCGGTTCCTACTTTACGTATAAATCCTGAATAAAGAGGCTGATGCAGAGCCTCGACAATAAAACAGTGAGGAAAAATCAATGATTTTTCCTCGCTGTTTTTAATTTGGACAATATTCTCCATGAATATTATTGCACTTATTGAAAAAACCCCTGGACGCTATTGTGCGTTCAGGGGTGAGCTTATTCGCCTTCTTCTAGCAGATAGCCGTGCCGCTTCATGGCATCGATTGCTTGTGTCAGCGTTTCAGCTTGATCGGCTGTGATCGTATGGATATGGGTGCCTTCTGTCAGTTCCAACAGATAACTTGCGCCGGTTTCCCGGATGCGCTGCATGAATAAATCGACATCGAGCTGCGTCGAGACGTGTATGCCTGCCGTCAGTTCGCCGTAAACCGGATGCTCGATCGAGACGTCCTTGACGGTGACGCCGCATTCAACGAGCAGGCGCAGCTCCGCTTCGGTTTCTTCCGGCTTATGGTTGCAGGCGATGCGCCGGCTGAATTGTTTATTGCCGCTCGGATCCAAGTACAAATAGCCCTGGCTTGTCGCGATGATCGGCTCGCCTTTCGCCTTCAATAAAGTCATGTCGCCGACCACCACTTGGCGTGAAACTTGTGCAAGTTTCCCGAGCTCGCCGCCGGTCATCGGGCGGGCTGCTTGTTTCAGCTCCTCCAATAAAACATTGCGGCGCTCTTCACCGTATAATTTTTTCATAAAGACCCTCCGTTGCTCAATATTGCTATACTTTATTTTAGCATAAAGAGAAACTTCAATCAGCGGGGAGGTCTTTCATCCCCGTTGATTGTCCAGCTGTACAGAGCAAATGGACAAGATAGCTTTCTTCGTAGGAGCGGGCGGAATATGGTATAATCAATTGGTTGAAAATGAAAGGGCGAGTGCAATGTACGATTACATAAAAGGGCAAGTCACCCGTGTGACGCCTGAATATTTAGTAGTGGAGCAGCAAGGGGTCGGCTGGCAGATTTTTGCCCCGAACCCATATTCATTCGGATCGGATGAACTGCAGATTTTCGTGCATCATCACGTGCGGGAAGACGCACAATTCCTGTTCGGTTTCCCGACGCTTGAGCAGCGGGAATTGTTCCGCAAGCTCATCAGTGTATCCGGCATCGGCCCTAAAGGCGCGCTTGCGATTTTGGCATCGGGCCAGCCGCAATTCGTCATCGAGGCGATTGAGCAGGAAGACGAGAAGTATTTGGTGAAATTCCCTGGCGTCGGCAAGAAAACCGCCCGCCAGATGATCTTGGACCTAAAGGGCAAGCTGACGGATTTCTTCGGCGAATCTTACGCTGAAGCCGGGCAGCCGGACTTGTTCGGCGGCGACGAATCAGAGCTCGAGGAAGCGATGCTCGCACTTGGGGCGCTCGGTTATTCGGAACGCGAGATTACGAAAGTGAAGCCTCAGCTGAAAGGCCTTGAGCTCGACACGGAAGGCTATATGAAAAAAGCCCTTCAATTATTATTGAAACAAACTTAACAAGGAGGCGAACGCCATGGAAGAACGGATTATCGACGGCGAAATTTCAGAATTTGATGAGCGCTTTGAACAATCGTTGCGTCCACAGCGTTTGTCGCAATATATCGGCCAGCAGAAAGTAAAGCACAATCTGGAGATTTTCATCGAAGCGGCGAAAATGCGCAACGAATCGCTTGACCATGTGCTTCTATACGGTCCGCCGGGTCTCGGGAAAACGACGCTTGCGACCGTCATCGCCAATGAAATGGAAGTCGGCGTGAAGATGACTTCAGGTCCGGCGATTGAACGGCCGGGCGATTTGGCGGCGATCGTCTCGTCACTCGAGCCGGGAGACGTATTGTTCATCGATGAGATCCACCGCTTGAACCGCTCGATCGAAGAAGTGCTGTACCCGGCGATGGAAGATTTCTGCCTCGATATCGTGGTCGGCAAAGGCCCGACCGCGCGTTCTGTGCGTCTCGATTTGCCGCCGTTCACTTTGATCGGGGCGACGACGCGTGCAGGGGCATTATCAGCGCCTCTTCGCGACCGTTTCGGCGTCTTGTCGAGGCTCGAGTATTACGACACGGAAGCCTTGACGGATATCGTCGAACGCAGCGCTGCCTTATTCGAAGCGGACATCGATCCGCTGGCTGCGATTGAAATCGCGCGCAGATCCCGAGGCACCCCGCGTATCGCCAACCGCCTATTGAAGCGGGTACGCGATTACGCGATGGTGCGCGGAAACGGCTCCATCACTACTGATATGGCCGAACAGGCGCTCGAGATGCTTCAAGTCGACCCGCTCGGACTTGATCATATTGACCACAAGCTATTGACCGGCATGATCAGCCGTTTTCGCGGCGGGCCTGTCGGCGTGGACACTATTGCGGCAAGCATCGGCGAAGAATCGACGACAATCGAAGATGTCTACGAACCGTATCTATTGCAGATCGGCTTTATTCAACGGACGCCGAGAGGTCGCACTGTGACGCCTCTTGCATACGAACACTTTAAAATGGAGATGCCTGAATGACTAAACTAACGAATGAACAGCAACTGAATGTGAATGACTTTGATTTTGAATTGCCGGAGGAATTGATTGCGCAAACACCGCTTCTTGACCGGACATCGAGCCGTCTATTAGTGATGGATAAGGAGACAGGAGCGGTCGCTCATAAACATTTCCGCGACATCATCGGCCATCTTCACGCTGGCGACACACTCGTCTTGAACGATACCCGTGTGCTTCCGGCGCGCTTGATGGGCACAAAAGAAGAGACGGGTGCCAACATCGAAGTGCTGCTGCTGAAGCAGACCGAAGAAGATGTCTGGGAAACGCTCGTCAAGCCGGCCAAGAAAGTGAAGATCGGCACGGTCGTGTCGTTCGGCGATGGCTTGTTGCGCGCTGAATGCACGGGCGTCCTGGACCACGGGGGCCGCCATTTCAAATTTATCTACGACGGTATTTTCTATGAAATCCTTGACCAATTGGGCGAAATGCCGCTGCCGCCGTATATCCGCGAAAAGCTGGAAGACCAGGACCGTTACCAGACGGTGTTCGCGAAAGAGCGGGGCAGTGCCGCGGCGCCGACCGCCGGGCTTCATTTCACCGATGAATTATTGGAAGAAATCCGTGGGAAAGGCGTCAATATCGCGTTCATCACTTTGCACGTCGGGCTTGGCACATTCCGCCCGGTGTCGGTGGAATCGATCGAAGACCACGAAATGCACGCAGAATTTTACCGCATCACGAAAGAAACCGCGGATCTTATCAATGAAACGAAACAACAAGGCGGCCGCGTCATTTCCGTCGGCACGACATCGACGCGCACACTCGAGTCGGTCGCGAAGAAATTCGGCGGCAAATTGCAGGAAGACAATGGCTGGACGGATATTTTCATCTATCCCGGCTACCAGTTCGAAGCAGTGGACGGGTTGATCACCAACTTCCATTTGCCGAAATCGACGCTCGTCATGCTCGTCAGCGCGATGTCGAACCGTGATGCCATTTTGAATGCGTATAATGAAGCTGTGCAAGAGCGCTACCGCTTTTTCAGCTTCGGCGACGCGATGTTTATTGAACCGCAGAAAAAGGAGACCGAATCATGACCCATGCAGTAACTTATGAACATATTAAAACGTGTAAACAAACAGGCGCACGCCTCGGCATCGTCCATACGCCGCACGGCTCTTTCGAAACGCCTGCCTTCATGCCGGTCGGGACGCAAGCGACCGTCAAGACGATGAGCCCGGAAGAATTGAAGGCGATGAACGCCGGCATCATCCTGAGCAACACCTATCACCTGTGGCTGCGCCCAGGGAATGACGTCATCAAGGAAGCGGGCGGCCTTCATAAATTCATGAACTGGGACCGTCCGATCCTCACCGATTCCGGCGGCTTCCAAGTGTTCTCACTGAGCGAATTCCGCAACATCAAAGAAGAAGGCGTTCATTTCCGCAACCATATGAACGGCGACAAATTGTTCTTGAGCCCTGAAAAAGCGATGCACATCCAGAACGACCTCGGATCGGACATCATGATGGCGTTTGACGAATGCCCGCCATATCCGGCGACGCATGAATACATGAAATCCAGTGTCGAGCGCACGTCTCGCTGGGCAGAACGCTGCCTCGAGGCACACGCGCGCCCGCAGGACCAGGGGCTCTTCGGCATCATCCAGGGCGGCGAGTACGAGGACTTGCGCAGACAAAGCGCAGAAGACCTCGTCGCGCTCGACTTCCCGGGCTACGCAATCGGCGGTTTGTCTGTCGGTGAACCGAAAGATGTCATGAACCGTGCGCTCGAATTCACAACGCCGTTCATGCCGTTTGACAAGCCGCGTTATTTGATGGGCGTCGGCTCGCCCGATTCCTTGATCGACGGCTCGATCCGCGGAATCGACATGTTCGACTGCGTCTTGCCGACGCGCATCGCACGCAACGGCACGCTCATGACGAGCACCGGCCGATTGAACTTGAAGAACGCGAAATTCAAGCGCGATTTCAACCCGATCGACGAGAAATGCACATGCTATACATGCACAAATTATACACGCGCTTATGTACATCATTTGTTGCGTGCAGATGAAACTTTCGGAATTCGCCTTACGAGTTATCATAATCTTCATTTTCTGTTAAACTTAATGGAGCAGGTGCGTCAAGCGATCCGCGAAGACCGCCTGGGAGATTTCCGCGAAGAATTTTTTGAAGCGTACGGATTCAATAAGCCGAATGCGAAAAACTTCTGAGTTCGAAAACGATAGAGAACACGAAAGGGGGAAATTGAACAATGGAAACATTAATTGCGTTATCACCTTTACTATTGATGTTCTTGCTGATGTGGCTCTTCATCATCCGCCCGGCGCAAAAACGCCAAAAAACGACAGCAAACATGCAGTCGGAATTGAAGCGTGGGGACCGCGTCGTGACGATCGGCGGCTTGCATGGCCAAGTCGACGCAGTAGACGACACAACAATCTACATCACGGTAGCTGATGGCACGCGCCTTCAGTTCGAGCGCCAGGCAATCGCCCGCGTCGTTGAATAAGAAATTGCGAAAACCGTCTTCCTTTCGGGAGGCGTTTTTTTCGTCCAAGGGAAAATCCGTTTGGATGACGCACTTATTAGAAGCGAAAATAAATTAAACAATTTTCCGAAAATTTTCATGCATTTGTTCTAAAATTTCCATCTGGAAGGTACAATGGAAACAGAACTGCAGAAAGGAGAACCGACATGACGAGCTATCCGGAAAAGTATGAGCAAGTGCTGCCGGCATTGGAGAGCAAATGCAGTGAATTCACGTATTTGCAATACGAAACGTTCACCCCGGAAGCGCTATGGGATTTTTGCCTGAAGAAAGTATGGAAAAAGAAAAAAATCGAGGATATGCGCCTGCATGAAATGGTGTCGGACATTATGGACCTGACCGCCTCTGATTTTGTCGCTTACCATCAGGTGGAAGCCTTTAAAACCGCAAACTTTTTCACGGAAGACAGCATGGAGGACCTGCAGCAGCTTCTTCGTCCGGCGCGCAGCAAATCGCGTGGGATTTGACACCTTTTGGCACGTCACCGATAATGTAAGTGCTGTGTTCTATATTGAGGAGGAACTATACATATGAAAGCAAGATCTCGCATCATTGCCTTTTTCCTGCTGGTATTTCTGCTTGTCGGCCTGATCGGCACCACCAGTCTGCCTATCGCCAAAGACATCAAGCTCGGACTTGACCTGCAAGGCGGATTTGAAGTGCTTTATCAAGTTGAGCCGTTGGAAGAAGGTCAGGAAATTACGGAAGAAGTAGTATCTGATACGACCGATGCACTGATGAGCCGAATCAACGTGCTCGGTGTCAGTGAACCGAGCATCCAAATCGAAAGCGGCAACCGGATCCGTGTCCAGTTGGCGGGTGTAGAAGACCAATCGTCTGCCCGCGAGCTGTTGTCGACAGAAGCGAATTTATCGTTCCGCGATGCGGACGATAATGTCATGCTATCCGGAAATGACTTAACACAGGGCGGCGCGACCGCTACCTTCAACCAGGAAGGACAGCCGATCGTGACGCTCGAATTGAACGATCCGGGTAAATTCGCTGAAGTAACCGGCGAAATCGCCCAGAAGCCTGCCCCGGATAACGTTCTCGTCATCTGGCTGGACTTTGAAGAAGGCGTTGATTCCTATCAGGAAGAACGCTTGGAGGCGGACCCGAAATTCGTGTCCGACCCGCGCGTTTCGCAGCGCATCAACTCACCATCTGTTGAGATTTCCGGTTCCTTTTCTGTAGAGGAGACGCAAAACTTAGCCGGTATTTTGAATGCCGGAGCGCTGCCGGTGAAACTGGAAGAAATCTATTCGACCTCAGTCGGCGCGCAATTCGGTGAACAGGCTCTCGATCAGACCTCATTTGCCGCAATGATCGGTATTGCAGCTGTCCTGATCTTTATGCTGTTGTTCTACCGTTTCCCTGGCGCGATTGCGGTCGTCACTCTTGCCGCGTACGTCTACTTGATCCTTGTGATCTTCCAGTGGATCGGCGGGGTCTTGACCTTGCCGGGTATTGCAGCGATCATGCTTGGTGTCGGGATGGCGGTAGATGCCAACATCATCACCTATGAGCGCATACGCGAGGAGCTGCGCACCGGCCAATCGGTCCGCGATGCGTTCCGTACAGGCGCCAGATCATCGTTTTCTGCGATCATCGACGCCAATATCACGACGCTTCTCGCTGCCGCCGTCTTGTTCTATTTCGGCACCAGTTCCGTCAAAGGCTTTGCGACGATGCTGATCATTTCCATCCTTGCGAGCTTCCTGACTGCTGTATGGGGATCGCGCCTCATGCTCGGCTTATGGGTGTGGAGCGGGTTCCTGGACAATAAGCCAGGATGGTTCGGCTTATCGAAAAACAAAATTCACGAAAAAGAAGAAGAATTGCACATTACGGATTTGACGACGCCATACGATCGCTTTGATTTTGCCGGCAACCGCCGCAAATTCTTTGCTGCATCACTTGCGCTGATCTTGTCCGGCATGGTCGTATTATCGATCTTCCAATTGAACTTAGGGATCGATTTCTCCAGCGGAACACGCGTGGAAGTCACATCCGAGACTTCGCTGACGCAAGATGAGGTGGAAAGTTTCCTTGATGAAGCGGGTTATCCATCTGATGACATCGTCATGGCGGGTGAAGGTTCTTCGATCGGCGTAGTCCGCTATAATGAAGAATTCAGCCAACAGGATATCGACAGCTTGAAATCCGCCGCCGTCGATGAATATGGTATCGAGCCGAACATCTCTACTGTATCGCCTACAGTCGGGCGTGAACTTGCTCAGAATGCCATGTACGCGCTGGCGATCGCCGCAGTGGGCATCATCATCTATGTCGCATTCCGCTTTGAATGGCGCATGGGTGTTGCATCGATTGTTGCGTTGTTGCACGATACGTTCTTCATCATCGCCATCTTCAGCTTGCTGCGTCTCGAAGTGGATATCACCTTTATCGCGGCGGTCCTGACGATCGTCGGTTATTCGATCAACGACACGATCGTTACCTTCGACAGGATTCGCGAGAACTTACGGAGATTCAAGAAGGTGGAGAATGAAGAGCAATTGGAGAAGATCGTCAATACATCTCTCCGTCAGACATTGACGCGTTCAGTCAATACGGTTCTGACAGTATTCCTTGTCGTGTTGGCGTTGCTCATCTTCGGTGCAGCATCGATTACGAACTTCTCGATCGCTTTATTGATCGGGTTGATTGCAGGGACATACTCCTCGATTTTCATTGCTGCCCAATTCTGGCTCGTCTTGAAAAAGAGAGAGCTGAAAAAGAAAGGGCCGATCGATATCGAGAAGAAAGAGCAGGAGTCCAAATGGGGCTCCGACGAACCGGTCGTATAAGTTTAATAGGAGAAAGGGACAGGGTATAGAGTAATGATACCTTGTCCCTTTTTTTGTGGAGAAGCGGCGTGGTGTAAATAATCTGAAAAAGGAAGGGTGAATAATATGAAAATGCAATGGCTTTTGTTGCTCGGACTTGTTTTTGCCATACTCATCGCGATCTTTGCAGTTTTTAATGTCGATAATGTGCCGGTCAATTATGGTTTCGGTGAAGCCCAGTGGCCTCTCATTCTCGTCATTCTCGTATCGGCTTTTCTTGGATTCCTGCTATCAACCATTCTTGCCATGACACGCACTTACCAGCTGAAACATAAAGTGAAGGCACTTCAAAAAGAAATGGCAGTCAAGGAGTCGCTTATCGCGACGCAACAGAATGAAATTGCGGAATACCAGAAAGCAGGCGTCAATCCTGATGCGATGGTCGTAACAGGTGAAGAACGGACTTATGATGCAGACAAGTCCCTGCGCGGTCAACCGAAACGGGACGAATTCGGAACGAACGACACCCCGGATCGCCGTCAGGACACGCCCCGCGACCAACATTAAAAATGAACCTTTCGGCGCTTAGCCGAAAGGTTTTTGTCTGCCCTCGGGATGTTGTATAATGAACGGGTGAGGAAGTGAGAACCAATGATAGAATCGAAAAAAAGATGGCAATTGACAACTCCGGATGAACAAGCTGTCCAGGAATTACAAGAGGCGTTATCGTTGTCTTCAGTGTTGGCGAAGATCCTTGTCACGCGTGGAATCGATACGGTGGAAAAAGCGCAGGAATTTCTGGATGATGAATTGTCCGGTATACATAATCCGTTTCTGATGAAGGATATGGACGTCGCGGTGGCGCGTATCCAACAGGCAATTGAAGCGGAAGAAAAAATTCTCGTCTATGGCGATTACGACGCGGACGGCGTGACGAGCACGACCGTCATGATGACGGTGCTTCAGGATTTAGGCGCTGATGTGTCATTCAAGATTCCCAACCGCTTCGACCATGGCTATGGGCCGAATGCGGAGCTGTTCAAGGAAGCTCATGCGGAAGGCATCAACTTGATCATCACGGTCGACAACGGCGTGTCAGGGATCGAGCCTGTGCGCTTGGCGAATGAACTCGGCATGGACGTCATTATCAGCGACCACCACGATATCGGCGACGAACTTCCGGAAGCGCTCGCGATCATCCATCCGCGGCATCCAGAGGGCAATTACCCGTTCGGCGAACTTGCCGGCGTCGGCGTCGCATTCAAAATGGCGCAGGCTCTTTACGGCGACATCCCGGATCATTTGACGGAGCTGGTCGCAATCGGAACGATTGCCGATTTGGTGCCATTGCACGGTGAAAACCGCGTCCTCGTCAAAGAAGGCTTGCGTGCCTTGCAGGATTCACCGATGCCCGCGATTGCGGCGCTTGCAGATGTAGCGGGCGTCAAGCAGCGCGATATCACGGAAGAGACGATCGGCTTCATGTTCGGCCCGCGCATCAATGCGATCGGCCGCCTGCAATCAGCAGACCCGGCAGTGCGGATGTTCATGACCGACGATCCATCGGAAGCGAGATCGCTTGCAGATGGCTTGGACGTCTTGAACAAAGAACGCCAGGCGATCGTCAAGGCGATTTCACAGCAGGCGATCGAGCAAGTGGAAGCGCGTTACGGAGAACAGCTGCCGCATGTCATCGTCGTTGCACAGGAAGGCTGGAACCCAGGCGTAGTCGGCATCGTCGCCTCGAAGCTGACGGAGAAGTTTTACCGCCCGTCGATCGTGCTGTCGCTCGATTTGGCAAACGGCAAAGCGAAAGGCTCGGCGCGCAGCATCGAAGGCTTCCATCTGTACAACGAACTCGCCAAAAACCGCGACATCCTGCCGCATTTCGGCGGCCACCCGATGGCAGCGGGCATGACGCTCCAAGCAGACAATGTCGACGAGTTGCGCGAGCGTTTGAACGAACAAGCGCAAACGTCGTTAACGGAAGAAGATTTGATACCTGTCGTGTCGATCGACATTCCGGTCTCATTGGATGAAGTCGACACGGAGACGATTGAAGGCATGCGCCGTCTTGCTCCGTTCGGCATGGGCTTTGCCAAGCCGAAGTTTTATTTGAGCGGCGTCAATGTCGCGGGCATCCGCAAAATCGGCGCCAGCCAGGCGCATTTGAAAATGGAACTGGCACAACACGGTTCGACTCTGGACGCAGTCGGCTTTGGAATCGGCGAACTCGGCGATGAACTGACACCCGACGTCAAGATCGATGTCATCGGCGATCTGCAGATCAACGAATGGAACGGCCGCAAAAAACCGCAGCTGCTGGTGGAAGATATCCGCACGGACGAATGGCAGTTGTTCGACATCCGCGGCATCCGCCAAGTGAGCCGCTGGTCGAAGCTCATCCCGAAACAAAACCACATATTCGTCGCTTTCCAAAAAGAAACGGAAGCGGTGTTCAGTTCACTGCTTGAAGGACCGATCGTTCCGGCACAAGCCCTCGCTGAAGCGAGTTCCGCGAAAGACCACCTCGTGCTATTGGATCTGCCGGATTCAGAAGAGCAGCTGTCTTCCGTGCTCAAACAGCTGCGGCCGAAGCGTGTCTATGCCCATTTCTATGCGCAGGAATCCCAATATTTCGAGCGCATTCCGGACCGTGACCAATTTAAATGGCTGTTCGGCTTCGTCAAAAAGCGCGGCAGCTTCGACTTTAAAAAGAACGGTGAAGAACTGGCAAAACATAAAGGCTGGAGCCGGGAAACATTATTTTTCATGCTTCAGGTGTTTTTTGAACTCGGTTTTGTTACACTTAACAATGGAATTACCGAGATTGCACAGGCTCCGGGAAAACGCGACCTGGCCGAAGCGCCTGCTTATCAGAAGCGCGAGCGGCAGATTGCATTGGAACAAAAGCTCTTGTATGCATCCTATCGGGATCTAAAAGACTGGTTTGACGCCCAAGTGTCGGCCAAGGAGGAAGAATTATGGATTTAAAGCAATATATAACTATCGTAGAAGATTGGCCGAAGCCGGGAATCAAGTTCAAGGATATTACATCTTTGATGGACAGCGGCGAAGCCTATAAATACGCAACGGACCAGATCGTTGAATACGCAAAAACTGTTAATGCGGAAATCATCGTCGGACCGGAAGCGCGCGGCTTCATCATCGGCTGCCCGGTTGCCTACGCACTTGGAATCGGCTTTGCACCGGTCCGTAAAGAAGGCAAGTTGCCACGCGATGTGATTCGTGCACAATACGGTCTCGAATACGGCACAGACGTCCTGACGATGCACAAAGACGCCATCAAACCGGGACAGCGTGTCCTCATCACTGATGATCTATTGGCTACCGGCGGAACGATCAACGCGACGATCAACCTGGTCGAACAGCTTGGCGGGATTGTCGTCGGCTGCGCATTTTTAATCGAATTGACTTATCTCGATGGCCGCAAGAATTTGGACGGCTACGATGTCACAACTTTGATGCAATATTAAGAAAATCACTTTGCCTTTTTGGGCAAGGTGATTTTTTTTCTGTCGGTAGGGTATGGTAGAGAAAGAAACTTGCGAGAGAGGTGATTTCCATGATTGAGTTGGACAGACGGTATGACCCTGTGCAAAATAATGAATTGATCGGGCGTCTGCTAAACGATGCGACTCCTCTTGAACAAACAACCAGGGAAACCGAAGCCTTGTTCAATGACATCAAGAAAGATCTTTCCCGCTTGCGCATCAAGAGGCCGGTCCATTTCTTCGAAAAGTTGTGGTCGGTCATTGCCGATGAATACGAAGTGGCGGATGACAACGGCTACAGCACGATTGTTTTTGGGCAAGATCTGTTTCCGGAATGGAAAGGAAAACTTGACCGGGAATACAAAAAACTTGATTCCACGATCAACCGCCGGGTCAATATCCGTGATTACGGTGCGGTAGGCGACGGCATCACCGATTGCACGGAAGCGTTCAAAAAAGCGCTCGGCAATGGCCGTGTGGAAGTGACGGTCCCTTCCGGTGTCTATATTGTCAAAGGCATACGCGTCCCGTCGTGGAGCAGGATCGTCGGAGCGGGCAAGACGGCATCGGTCATCAAACTGCATCCGAAAGCCCCGAAGCGCTCCCGGTTGCTGACCAACCGCAATTATGTGACAGGCAACCGCAACATCGCGGTCGAAAGCTTGAGCTTGGATTGGAACGTGGAGCGGCTCGGACAGACAGAACGCACCAATAGTTGGGGCAATTATTCGAGCTGTGTTACATTCGCCAGCGTTACATATGGCTGGGTACGCGACGTCGAAGCAGTCAATCCAGGCCTTCACTGCGTCGACATCACATCACCGCTGTATAATTATGCTGGAGATGGGATGCGCGGCAGGGGCGGTTGTAAATACGTTTGGGTCGATAAAGTGAATGGTTTCGGGTTCGGGGACGATGGCTTGACGACCCATCATAGCGATTACGTCTTCGTCTCTAATTGCCATTTCTCCGACCCGAGCGGCAAAGCGCATAAAAAAGGCTTTTCCAATTCCAACGGCATCGAAATCGATGACGGCTCACGCCATATCTGGCTATTCAATAATTCCACATCGCGCTGCTTCGGCGGTATCGAAATCAAAGCGCATGCCAATTCTTCCGCGGCATCCGGTGTATTCATTTCAGGCCATCTATCGGTCAACGACAATCGGTCGTTCAATTTCCGCCATATCGGCCATCATCTTCAGGAGGACCCCGAGTCGCTGTCGGCATTTAATATCAAAGCGCAGCGGCTTGTATCATTAGCGCCGGTCGAAACGCGGCTCTACAAAGATTCATCGCCGCGCTCACTGGTCATTTCTGGTTACCGCAATGTTGCGATCAACCGCTTCCTGTTTGAAGGCGACCCGCTTTACGATTACAAAGGGCGCCCGGCATCCGCTGTACAGTATCGCGCCGAACATATTTCCTTATCGAATGGCGTCGTGCGGGGCTTCCGTACAGCGGGCTCCGATATATCGATCATGGGCGGCAAACAGAGCGCACGCAATGTACGAGTCAAAAATATCATGAGCGTCGACTCGTCGAACAAGACCGTCGCAGTCGGCGATGACAGCAAATGGATCATGGTCGATGGCATCCGCAAGCAAAAAGCTGATCGCCTGTAGCCCCCGGGGTATATCCGGAAGACAGATGAAAATGCGCAAAAGCTTTACTTTTCAGCGGAAAGTTATCTATAATAAAGGAATACTCTTCTGGAAATAAATTAAACAAGGTGGGCAATTATGGCGAAAGATCAAGTGAGAACAGTTGAAGATGTATTCGAAATGGTTGCGTCCTATATGAATGCAGAACACGTAGAAACAGTTAAAAAGGCGTACCAGCTTGCGTATGAAGCCCATGATGGCCAATTCCGGAAATCCGGCGAACCGTATATTGTGCATCCGGTGCAGGTGGCCGGGATCCTCGCAGAATTGCAGATGGATCCGGCCACAGTGGCAGCGGGTTTTTTGCATGATGTCGTAGAAGACACCGATGTCAGCCGCGAAGACATTGTCCAGGAATTCGATGAGGAAGTCGCGTTATTGGTCGATGGCGTCACCAAACTGAGCAAGATTAAATACATGTCCAAAGAAGAACAACAGGCGGAAAACCACCGCAAGATGTTTGTCGCGATGGCTCAGGATATCCGCGTCATCCTCATCAAGCTTGCGGACCGTCTGCACAATTTGCGGACCTTGAAATATCAATCAGTCGAAAAACAGCGCATCAAAGCGAACGAAACGCTTGAAATTTTTGCGCCGATTGCACACCGCCTTGGAATCAATACGATCAAATGGGAGCTTGAAGACACGGCTCTCCGTTATTTGAATCCGCAGCAATATTACCGCATCGTCAATTTGATGAAGAAAAAACGCACCGAGCGGGAAGATTACTTGAACAATGTGATGGATGAAATCCGTGTCCAGCTGGATGATGTCGGCATTGAAGCCGACTTGTTCGGGCGCCCGAAGCATATTTACAGCATCTATAAGAAAATGGCGATGCAGAACAAGCAATTCAATGAAATCTATGATTTGCTGGCAGTCCGCATCACCGTCGACAGCATCAAAGACTGCTACGCGGTGCTTGGCATCATCCACTCTACATGGAAGCCGATGCCTGGGCGTTTCAAGGATTATATTGCCATGCCGAAGCAGAACTTATACCAATCGCTTCATACGACGGTCATCGGGCCGCAGGGAGACCCCCTGGAAGTCCAGATCCGCACAGAGGAAATGCACCGCATCGCCGAATACGGGGTAGCAGCGCATTGGGCGTACAAGGAAGGAAAAACTTCCGACAAGCCGCTCAGCTCTGTCGATTCCAGACTTTCATGGTTCCGTGAAATTTTGGATTTCCAGAACGAATCCGATAATGCCGAAGAGTTCATGGAATCGCTGAAATTCGATTTGTTCTCGGATATGGTCTATATTTTCTCTCCAAAAGGCGACGTCATCGAAATGCCGGCAGGTTCATGCCCGATTGACTTTGCGTACCGTGTCCATAGTGAAATCGGCAACAAAACGATCGGCGCCAAAGTGAACGGGAAAATGGTGCCTCTTGATTTCGAACTGAATACAGGGGACATCGTCGAAATCCTGACTTCCAAACAATCAGTGGGACCAAGCCGCGACTGGCTGAACATAGCCAAGTCGACACAGGCGAAAAACAAGATCAAGCAATTCTTCAAAAAGCAAGTGCGCGAAGACAATGTCCATAAAGGCCGCGATCTCGTCGAAAAAGAGATCAAAGCACAGGAATTCACCAACAAAGAAGTGCTGACCGCGGAGAACATCAAACGCGTCATCGAGAAATACAATTTCGCCAGCGAAGATGATATGTACGCGGCCGTCGGTTTCAACGGCATCACCGCGCAGCAAGTCGTCAATCGTTTGGCGGAACGCCAGCGCAAAAAGCGCGAGCAGGAAGAAGCCATCGAAAAGATCACCGTGGAAATGAAATCCAACCAGCCGAAAAAACAGACCGAGTCCGGTGTAATCGTTCGCGGTATCGACAATATGATGATCCGCCTGTCGAAATGCTGCAACCCGGTGCCGGGAGACGCCATTCTCGGTTTCATCACGAAAGGCCGTGGCGTTTCAGTGCACCGTGCGGATTGCCCGAACATCCAGGCAGACGAGTCCGATCGTCTCATTTCTGTCGAATGGGAAAATGAAGGCTCAGCTGAAAATAAATCCTACCAGATCGACATTGAAGTCCAGGCTTATGACAGAACCGGACTCATCAACGAAGTGATGCATATGGTCAGTGAGACGAAGACGACGATTACCGCCGTCAGCGGGCGTGCAGACAAAGATAAGATCGCAACGATCAACTTGTCCATCATGATTCCGCATATCACCCATCTAAACCGTGTAGTGGAGCGGATCAAGCAAATCCCGGATGTCTATTCGGTCACTCGTGTAACGAATTAAGGAGGAACTATGAAAGTCGTATTGCAGCGTTCAAAACATGCGTCCGTCACGGTCGATGGACAAGTCACAGGAGCAATCGATTCCGGTTACGTGCTATTGGTCGGAATCACACATAGCGATACAGAAGCGGACGCTGCTTATGCAGCGAAAAAAATTGCGGGGCTGCGTCTGTTCGAAGACGGAGACGGCAAAATGAACCGATCGATTGAGGAATCGGGAGGCAGTGTGCTGTCGATATCCCAATTCACATTATATGGGGATACCAAAAAAGGACGCCGCCCGAGCTTTGTCGAAGCGGCGCGCCCCGATCAAGCCGAGCCGCTATGGCTGAAATTCAACGACGAATTGAGAAGCCATGGCTTAACGGTCGAAACCGGCGTATTCGGCGCCATGATGGACGTCCAGCTCGTCAATGATGGGCCGGTAACCATCCTCGTCGAGTCGGACGCTGCCAAAAAATAAGCTGTAAAAGAGACAAGCGATGTGCTTGTCTCTTTTCAGGCTGTCGAGAAACTTAGGAAACCGTATTTTCCGAAGCTTATCGCTCGCTTTCCGTGGGGCGGGAATCGAGCCTCCTCATTCGCTACGCTCACTGCGGGGTCTCTCAAACCCGCTAGTCCCACAGGAGTCGAACGAACGCTTCTCCAAATACTCAGACAGGCCATTGATTGTTGAATGTAGAAAATGTGCTCCTATTTCTCACTCATAGCGGGTTATAGACTTCTTCAACACTCTGAAAAGAGACAAGCGATGTGCTTGTCTCTTTTTTGTCTTTTCAATATGGACGAAAATACTGAATGTAAATCATCGGCTAAACTCCGTTCTAAATACAAGGCGAGCCGAAGGGCATACATCTGAAATAGGGCGGACTGGTCCACGTAAGGTCGGGAATTTCTGCGCAAACAAAAACTGCCCGGCTCCTCATCAGAAGAGCGGGGCAGTTTATTTATTCGCTTAGTTGTGCATCGAAATAGCTGATGATTCCATTATAGAGGCCGAGCGAGGCCTGTTCACGGAATTGATCGCTCGAGACGATGCGTTCTTCATTGAAGTTGCTCAAAAAGCCAAGTTCGACAAGCACTGCTGCCTGGCGGTTATCACGTAAAATGAGATAATTGCCTTTTCGTGCGCCGCGGTCTTTCAACGTCAACTTGCCGGCCAAACCTCCATTAATATGTTCAGCCAATTCTTGCTGATATGGATGTTGATAATACGAAGTGAACCCGGAAACTGTACTATCCTCGGTTGCATCATAATGGATGCTGATAAAGGCATCCGCCGCCACTTGATGGCTTTCCGAGACCCTTTGGCGCAGGTCTACATACACATCGGATTGGCGCGTCATTACGACTTCTGCTCCAGCAGATCTTAAATGATGGGACAGGATTTCCGCCGTTTTCAAGGTCAAGTCTTTTTCATTTGTTTTGCGGACGCCCACCGTACCGCCATCGTTTCCGCCATGTCCCGGATCGAGGACAATCGTCAAGCCATTCAATGTGCCGGCTTTTCTTACAGGCTCCGCTTGTTCAGCAACGGATTCTTCCGCCGCCTTTCCTGTACTGACGACCCAATCGGCGATATAGGCCTGTTGGTTGTTGTCGAGCACTACTGAATACCACTGGCCTTGTTTACTTGCGACCTGTAGTTGGGTTCCGGCATCCGCCCGGGATACGACTTCGGATGAGGTGTTTGCTTCTGCACGAAGGTTCGTGCCGTCTGTAAGCACGGTGACCGTTTCTTGAGAAGCTGCTTGCTGTGCTGGCTCATCGGATAGTTCTCCATAAAAAACATAAACCCATCCCAATTCACCTTCTGCAAGTTCAAGTTGCACCCAATTGCCTTGCATCTCTTTGACGCTGAACACTTGCCCTTTATTGACGGAGCCTTGGATTTCTGAGTTGAGGCTCGGTTCCGTACGGACATTCAAGGCTTCAACAGCGATGCGGAATGAAGAAAGCTGTTCAAGCGCTTCAACAGTTTCGGATTGTGCATCAGTTTTTGATTCTTCAGAAGCCTTGTTTTCTGCCTGTTGCTCTTTCAAGTTTATGTACTGCGTCGAGACAAAACCTCGGACATTGCGGAATTGCACTTCTGTCCATTCGCCGTGATTAGCGAGGACGCTCGCCTGGTCGCCGGCATTCATTTTCGACAGCACCGCAGCAGACAAGTCCGCTTGGGCGCGGATGTTCAGGCTGTCGACGGCAGAGACCGCAGTTTGAGCCGATGTGTCTTCCGCTTGTTCAGTGCTGACGAGCCACGAAGCGACCCAGCCTTCCTTATTGCCGTGGCGGATCTCGATCCAATCGCCGCTGCGTGAAATCTGTTGTGCTTTGTCGCCTTGTTTCATCGAGCCGATCACCTCAGAGCTAAGCCCCGGGCCGCTGCGGATATTGACGGTTGAAGCTGTTACAGACACTTCACCGTTATCGGCATGTGCGAAATTCGAGACAGTTGCCGGGAGAGCGCTTGATAGGGCTAGTATAAAAACCAGCAAAGCGAGAAATAATCGTAGTTGCATAGCGGTCCTCCTAAATTCAGTTCATCTCTGTAATAATATCAAAAAAATCAGGCAATGTATGCAAAAGCTTGACAAGATTTCTTCAGCTGATTAAGATTGATTTATTCTACTTATATAATTTTTGCTGAAGACGGAGAAAGTAATTGCGAGCATCGACTGAAAAGAGAGGGAAAGCCCCGGGCTGAAAGCTTTCCTGCAGGGATCTGCAACGAACAACACTCTTGAGGTTCTTTACTGAACGGCGCACGCGCTTATTAGGCTAAGACGGTTCCGGCCGTTACCCGGACAGAGAGGGCGCAGAAACTTGCGTCAACTAGGGTGGAACCGCGGAAGCTAATTTTTAGCTCTCGTCCCTTGCGCAAGCAAGGGGCGGGGGCTTTTTTGTATGGAAAAGGAGAGATGGAAATGGGCAATATCCAAGCACCGCGCGGCACATACGATGTGCTGCCGCAAGAATCTGCCAAATGGCAGGAAGTCGAACGGACGATCAATGAATTATGCAATCTGTATCAATACAAGGAAATCCGCACGCCGGTTTTCGAACACACGGAATTATTCCAGCGCGGCGTCGGCGACACGACCGATATCGTCCAGAAAGAAATGTATACATTCCAGGACCGCGGAGACCGTTCCTTGACATTGCGCCCGGAAGGAACAGCATCCGTCGTGCGTTCGTATGTCGAACACAAACTGTTCGGCCAACCTGACCAGCCGGTGAAGCTGTATTATACCGGCCCGATGTTCCGCTATGAGCGTCCGCAAGCCGGGCGCATGCGCCAATTCGTGCAGTTCGGCGTCGAAGCGATCGGCTCGAAAGATCCTGCCATCGATGCGGAAGTCATCGCGCTCGCCATGGACGTCTATAAATCGAGCGGGCTGAAAAGTTTGCGGCTCGTCTTGAATTCACTTGGTGATACCGAAAGCCGCTTGGCGCATAAACAAGCGCTGATTGAACATTTCGCGCCGTCGATCGAAGAATTCTGCAGCGATTGCCAAAACCGCCTGGACAAGAATCCGCTGCGCATCCTCGATTGCAAAGTGGACCGCGAACATCCCTTGATGGCTACGGCTCCTTCTCTTGCAGATTATTTGAACGAAGAATCGGCTGCTTATTTCACACAGGTTAAGGACTATTTGGACGAACTCGGCATCAGCTATGTCGTCGACCCGAACCTGGTAAGAGGGCTTGATTATTACAACCACACCGCTTTTGAAATCATGAGCGAGGCGGAAGGCTTCGGGGCAATTACGACGCTTGCAGGCGGCGGCCGCTATAACGGGCTAGTCGAAGACCTTGGCGGCCCGGAGTCCCCGGGGATCGGCTTTGCGATGAGCATCGAACGCTTATTGCTCGCACTGGAAATGGAAAAAGTGGAAATCGGGCAAGACCAATCGCTTGATGCATACGTCATCGCGATGGATGCGGCATCGAAAAAGAAAGCCGTATCTATTGTCCGCGACCTGCGTGCAAACGGCATCTCGGCGGATATGGATTTCACAGACCGCAAGATGAAAGCGCAGATGAAGTCTGCCGACCGCAAAAGTGCGCGCTTCGTCATCGTCATCGGTGAATCGGAGCTCGAGAGCGGCAAAGCGGCTGTCAAAGAAATGGCGACGCGTGACCAGCAGGAAGTGCCATTCGGTGAATTGGCTGAAAACATCCAGAAAAAGAAATCATTGGAGGAATAAATATGTCGAGAACACATTATTGTGGAGAAGTGAACGAAACGGCAATCGGCCAGCGCGTATCATTGAAAGGATGGGTCCGTAAACGCCGCGACCTCGGCGGATTGATCTTCGTCGATGTCCGCGACCGTTCAGGGATCGTCCAAGTGGTCTTCAACCCGGAAATTTCGGAAACAGCGTCGAAAATCGGCGAATCATTGCGCAATGAATTTGTCGTCCATATCGATGGGCTCGTCGTCGAACGCGCAGAAGGCCAAGTGAATACTGCGATGAAGACAGGCAAAGTCGAAGTGCAGGTCGATAATGCGGAAATCATCAATGCCGCGAAAAACCCGCCGTTTGCAATCGAAGACCAAACAGACGTCAGCGAAGATCTGCGCCTGAAATACCGTTATTTGGACTTGCGCCGCCCAGCCATGTTCGAAACTTTGAAAATGCGCTCGGATGTCACGAAAACGATCCGTAATTTCCTCGACAGCGAAGGGTTCTTGGATGTGGAAACGCCGATTTTGACGAAATCGACACCGGAAGGCGCCCGTGACTACTTGGTGCCAAGCCGCGTCCATGATGGCGAATTCTACGCCTTGCCGCAATCACCGCAATTGTTCAAGCAAATGCTGATGGTGTCAGGGGTAGATAAATATTACCAAATCGCCCGCTGTTTCCGCGATGAAGATTTGCGTGCTGACCGCCAGCCGGAATTCACGCAAATCGATATGGAAATGAGTTTCCAGACGATGGAAGACATCATTGAATTGAACGAACGCCTAATGATCCAAGTGATGAAGGATGTCAAAGGCATCGACATCGATTCAGGATTCGAGCGTATGAGCTACCGTGATGCAATGGAGCGTTTCGGCTCCGATAAACCTGATGTGCGTTTCGGCATGGAATTGACCGATGTTTCGGAACTGGTGAAAGACTCCTCGTTTAAAGTCTTTACAGGAGCCGTGGAATCCGGCGGGCAAGTCAAATTGATCAATGTCAAAGGGCAAGCAGCCAATTATTCACGCAAAGATATCGATGCATTAGGCGAATTCGCCGCGCGTTACGGGGCAAAAGGTTTGGCGTGGCTGAAAGTGGAATCAGGCGGAGTCAAAGGGCCAATCGCCAAATTCTTCGAAGGGGAGATGGCTGACAGCTTGATCGATGCGGCACAAGCTGAAGCAGGAGACCTTCTATTGTTTGTGGCCGATTCGAAAACAGTTGTGGCGGATGCACTCGGCGCCTTGCGCATGAAGCTCGGCAAAGACTTGGACTTGATTGACCAATCGATTTTCAAATTCATGTGGATCACCGACTGGCCGCTGCTTGAGTATGACGACAAGGACGGCCGCTACTACGCGGCACACCATCCGTTCACGATGCCGTTCGAAGAAGATCTCGACAAGCTATCGACGGAACCGCAAAATGTCCGTGCCCAAGCTTATGACCTAGTATTGAACGGCTATGAACTCGGCGGGGGATCGGCGCGTATTTACAAGCGTGACATCCAGGAGAAAATGTTCGAAGTGCTCGGTTTCTCGAAAGAAGAAGCGACGGAGCAATTCGGCTTCTTGCTGGAGGCATTCGAATACGGCACGCCGCCGCACGGAGGCATTGCATTCGGCCTTGACCGTCTGGTGATGATCCTTGCAGGGCGCACGAACCTGCGCGACACGATTGCATTTCCGAAGACCGCTTCCGCAAGCGATATGCTGACGGAAGCGCCGAGTGCAGTATCATCGGCCCAATTGGAAGAATTGAACCTATCGATAACTAATCAGAATAGTGAAAAAGATTCAGAGTAAAAGGCTTGTACATCTTTTTCGGGTATGCTACTATACTTGTAGAGAGAATCCTGATGTGTTCGTTTTTAGCAATTCGATTTTGACCCAACATTTTGTCGTCGGGAGACCTACATATCGTCATGGCTAACATGCCTTAACGGGAAGTTATAAGTGACGATGCGGTCACCCACCTGCTATAAGCGGGTTCAAACGATGCGCAACACAAAGGACGGCACGATCGGGATTCTTCTTACATAAGAAATCCAATTCCCTCCGGCATTTGCCGGAGGGATTTTCTATGTGTATAATCCCTAGTATCCCTATTTAATATCGAATCGGAAAGGCAGTGTGAATATGTTACATCAATTTTCAAGAAATGAACTCGCCATCGGCAAAGAAGGGATGGAAATGGTGAAAGGTTCAACGGTCGCCATCCTTGGTGTCGGCGGGGTCGGTTCATTTGCAGCCGAGGCTTGTGCGAGAAGCGGCGTCGGAAAAATCATCCTAGTCGACAAAGACGATGTCGATATTACCAACATCAACCGCCAATTGGTGGCCAACCTTTCGACAGTCGGCCAGTCCAAAGTCGAAGTGATGAAAAAACGCATTGCGGATGTCAATCCGGAGTGTGAAGTCGTGACGCTCCATATGTTCTATACAGAAGAGACGTATGAAGAATTTTTCAGCCATAAGCCGGACTATGTCATCGATGCGTCCGATACATTGATTTACAAAGTGCATTTGATCAAAGAATGCTATAGCCGACGCATTCCGATCATCTCGAGCATGGGGGCTGCCAACAAGACAGACCCGACGCGTTTCCAAATCGCGGACATCTCGAAGACCCATACCGACCCTTTGGCTAAAATGATCCGCAAGAAACTGAAACAAGCGGGCATCCGCAAAGGCGTACCGGTCATCTTTTCCGACGAAAGCCCGATTGTGGTGCGCGAAGATGTCGTCGAAACCGTTGGCAAAAAAGACGCAGCGATCCGCAAAGCGCAGATGCCGCCATCTTCCAATGCCTTCACTCCATCGACCGTCGGGTTGATCGCAGCGAGCTGGGTCGTCAACCAGATCACCAAATCGATCCATATTCAGCGCGTCAATCAATAGATAATAGAAAAAAGGCCGGAGAATGATCACATTCTCCGGCCTTTTTTTGTGCATTATTTTTTTCGGAAGCCTTTCAGCTTTTCGTAGATGCCGGCGAATTTCTTCTCTTCTCCGGCGACGACTGGCTTATAGAATTCCGCTTTTTTCAATTCTTTCGGCAAATAATCCTGGTCGGCCCAGCCTCCGAACGAGCCGATCGGCGTATCGTGGGGGTATTTATATCCACCGTGGCCAAGTTCAGCGCTGCCTGCGTAATGGGTATCGCGCAGATGTGCCGGAATATCCCCGACTTGGCCTTTGTTGATGGCAGCAGTGGCCGCGTCGATCGCCCGGTAGGCGGAATTCGATTTTTCCGACAAACACATCTCAGCGACTGCCTGAGCGAGCGGGATACGTGCCTCTGGAAGCCCAAGTCGGTCAGCCGCTTGACAGGCAGCGAGCACATGCCCACCGACTGCCGGATTGGCAAGGCCGATGTCTTCGTAAGCCATGACGAGCAAGCGCCTCGTCACAGCGGTCAAGTCGCCATTTTCAAGCAAATGTGCGAGATAATACATCGCTGCATTGACATCGCTGCCGCGCATCGATTTCTGGAGCGCTGATAACAGGTTGAAGAAATGGGAGCCTTTCTTATCGCCGAACACGCCGACGCGCTTGATCATCTGCTCGATGATGCCGTCATCGACGAGGTATTCGCCGTCTTCTTCGTCTGACGCGATGACGATCGATTCGAGCATCGTCAAAGCTTTTCTTGCGTCGCCGTTCGTCCCTTCGGCAATGCGGGCGACTTGTTCTTTGGAAATCCGGATCTTCTCGCGCCCGAGCCCGCGGTTTTCATCTGCCAAGGCGCTGTTCAACAGCTCGATGATATCTTCCTGGGTCAGCCGCTTGAGCTGCTTGATTTCGCCGCAGCGTGAGCGGATCGCCGGGTTGACGTCGTGGAACGGATTTTCGGTCGTCGCGCCGATCAGCACGATCGAACCGGATTCGACGTGAGGCAACAGGGCGTCCTGCTGCAATTTATTGAAGCGGTGGATCTCATCCAAGAACAGCAGCACTTTGCCGGTCATGCGCGCCTCGGTGACGACGGATTCGACATCTTTTTTTCCGGACGTCGTCGCATTGAGTGCGATGAACGGCAAATCGGACGTGCCGGCGATGGCATGGGCGATCGAGGTCTTGCCGATGCCGGGGTCGCCGTATAGGAGCATGGACGGCACGTGGCCGCTTTTGATCATTTTATATAATGCAGTAGAGGGTCCGATGACGTCTTTTTGTCCGACGACCTCGTCGATTGTCCGCGGACGCATGCGGAAAGCAAGCGGTTCATTTTGCACAAGAAAAACTCCTTCCGTCTGTTCATTCCATCAGTATAGCGAATTGTAGCCCGGAAGTCATTGAAAGCCTATGGACGGTGAGATATGCTATACTTATTTGAAGAATTGATGATTAGGTTTAGGGGAGTAGTTATATGAAAATATCAACGAAAGGCCGTTACGGCTTAACGATTATGATCGCATTAGGAAAGCAATATGGGGCAGGGCCTGTTCCGTTGCGTAAAATTGCAGCAGACAATGAACTGTCGGAAGCATACTTGGAGCAATTGGTGGCACCGCTGCGCAATTCCGGGCTCGTGAAAAGCGTCAGGGGAGCATACGGCGGCTATATGCTGACGCGCCACCCGAAAGAGATTTCAGCAGGAGACGTCATCCGGGTTTTGGAAGGGCCGATTCAACCGGTCGAAGGCATTGAAGACGAGAAGCAGCCCCAGCGCGAACTGTGGGTGCGCATACGCGATGCGGTGAAAAACGTTTTGGATACGACCACAATCGAAGACCTTGCCCAAACAGAAGACGACGACACGGAGCATTATATGTTCTATATATAAGGAGTTAATCGATAATGAAACAAATCTATTTGGACCACGCGGCGACTTCGCCGATGCATCCGGAAGCGGCCGCTGTATTCGCCAGCGCTTTAAATGAGCATTACGGCAACCCGTCGAGCATCCACCAGGCCGGGCGCGATGCCAGACGTGTGCTCGACGAAGCGCGGCGTGTACTTGCAAAAAGCATTCAGGCAGACGATACTGAGATCATTTTCACCTCCGGCGGCACCGAAGCGGACAATTTGGCGATCTTCGGAACAGCCAGCGTTAAAGAAGGCCGCCACATCATCACGACACAAGCCGAGCATCATGCGGTTCTCCATGCATGTGAAGAATTGGAGAGAAAAGGCTATGAAGTGACGTATTTGCCGGTGGATGAAACAGGCCGTGTCAAGCCGGAAGACGTGAAACAGGCGCTCCGGGATGATACGATTCTCGTGACCGTCATGCTTGCCAATAATGAAATCGGTACGATACAGCCGATTGCGGAAATCGGTGAACTATTGAAAGGGACGGATATCACTTTCCATACCGATGCAGTGCAGGCGTACGGCTTGTTGCCGATCGATGTCGATGGATTGAACGTCGACCTGTTATCGGTCTCTGCCCACAAAGTGAATGGGCCGAAAGGAATCGGATTTTTATACCAACGCAAAAACACGCCGCTCAAGCCGCTGATGTACGGCGGTGAACAGGAACGAAAACGCCGCGCCGGCACGGAAAACGTGCCTGCTATCCAAGCGTTCGCAAGCGCGGTGAAGATCGCGCAGGAAACGATGGCGGATAAACGGGAAGCTTATGCGGCCTACAAAGAAATTTTCCGCTCTACATTCCAGGAAAAAGGCATCGACTTCAAAGAGAACGGCACCGATCAGCTGCCGCATATCTTCAATGTCTCCCTGAATGGAATCGACATCGAATCGTTCCTGGTCAATTTGGACCTGTCCGGTATTTCCGCATCGAGCGGTTCAGCCTGTACAGCGGGTTCGATCGACCCGTCGCATGTACTCGTCGCGATGTATGGGCACGATGCCGCAGAACTGCGCAATTCGATCCGCTTCAGTTTCGGCATCGGCCTGACAGCCACGGAAATTACACAAGCAGCCGAAAAAACGGCTCAAATTACGATGCGCCTTGCGCAAAAATAGAAAAGGTGAATAAAAATGGAAACAAAAGCTCCACAAGATACACGTGTAGTCGTCGGCATGTCCGGAGGGGTCGACTCTTCGGTTGCCGCTTATTTATTGAAACAGCAAGGCTATGATGTCATCGGCATCTTCATGAAAAACTGGGACGATACCGACGAAAACGGCGTCTGTACCGCGACGGAAGATTATGAAGACGTCATCCGCGTCTGCAACCAGATCGGCATCCCGTATTATGCAGTCAATTTCGAAAAGCAGTATTGGGATAAAGTGTTCACGTATTTCCTTGAGGAATACAAAGCGGGACGCACCCCGAACCCGGACGTCATGTGCAATAAGGAAATCAAATTCAAGGCATTCCTCGAGCACGCCCTCAGCCTCGGTGCGGACTATCTCGCAACGGGCCATTACGCACGCGTGGAAACGGACGAAAACGGCGTCACGCATATGCTGCGCGGCATCGACAACAACAAAGACCAGACTTATTTCCTCAACCAACTAAACCAGGAGCAACTGTCGAAAGTCATGTTCCCGCTAGGTGCGATCGAGAAAAAGGAAGTGCGTGAAATCGCGCTTGAAGCCGGCCTTGCGACAGCGACGAAAAAAGATTCGACCGGCATTTGCTTTATCGGCGAACGCAATTTCAAAGAGTTCCTCAGCCAATATCTACCGGCTCAACCCGGTTCCATGGAAACCTTGGAAGGCGTGAAAAAAGGCTCCCATGACGGCTTGATGTATTACACCATCGGCCAGCGCCAAGGTCTCGGCATCGGCGGAGCAGGCGACCCGTGGTTCGTCATCGGAAAAGACTTGGAGAAAAACGTGCTGTACGTCGGGCAGAACATCCATCATGATGCGCTGTTTTCCGATAGCCTCACTGCGGTCAATTTGAGCTTCACGAACGGCGATGCACCAGCTGAAACATTCCAGTGCACAGCGAAATTCCGCTACCGCCAGCAAGACATCGGCGTCACAGTGGACATGAAAAACGGCGAAGCGGTCGTAACTTTCGATGAGCCGGTCCGGGCCATCACCCCGGGACAAGCGGTCGTTTTCTATGATGGCGATGAATGCCTCGGCGGCGGAACGATCGACCGTGTATTCAAAAACGGCGAACAGCTGGACTACGTAGGATGATGGAGGAATCGGCGATGAATTATAATGAAATCGGAATTAAAGCCTTGCAGGATGGCAGAGCAGAAGACGCCATACAAGCATTCACGCAAGCGATCGAAGAGCGGCCCGAAGAAGCGCTCGGCTACATCAATTTCGGGCATGTGTTGGCATCGATGAACGAGACCGAGCGCGCCGAGCGATTTTTCCAAAAAGCATTGACGCTCGATGAAAGCTCCGCCACTGCTTTCTACGGCTTGGCGAATCTTTACTACAACGCAGAGCGCTACGAAGAAGCGTTGAAATTATATGAAAAAGCAATCCAAAACGGCATCGAAGGTTCGGATGCCCACTATATGGTCGGTAAATGCTTCGAGCGCATCGACCAGCCGAAACTGGCTTTGCCGTATTTACAGCGTGCCGTCGAGCTGGACCCGAAAGATTTACAGGCGCGTCTCAGCTACGGCATCGCGTTGGCATCGCTCGAATTATTCGACATGGCCGAAGAGCAGTTTGTCCTTGCACTTGAAATCGATGTGGACAACTCAGATGTGCATTATAATCTTGGCGTTTTGTATGCCGTATCGAGCGACCGTACAGAAGATGCCATGTATCATTTGCAGCGTGCATACACATTGGACGATAAAAATGAAATGGCGCGCTATGCCTATGACATGATCAACGAACAATTGAAATAACTGAAAGAGAGGAGACGGCCGCATGTCCGGACAGATTGATTTATTCCAAAAAGAAAGTGAGTTTGTACTGGGGCGTCCGGTCGTCTCGATTTTTCACAATCCCCAAAACCTCTTCTCCATCATCAAAGTGAAAATCCAACAAACCAACACCCCATACACCGAAAAGGAAATCATCGTCTCCGGTTATTTCCCGAAGCTGTCGCTTGAAGAACAATACAAGTTCACGGGCAGCGTCAAGAACCATCCGAAATACGGCGTCCAGTTCCAGGCGGAAACCTTCAAGAAGGAAGTGCCTGAAACCGAACAAGGCGTCGTCCATTATTTGTCGAGCGACTTGTTTAATGGCATCGGGCGCAAAACCGCCGAGACGATCGTCAAGAAACTCGGCAGCAATGCTATCAAGAAAATCCTGGAAGACCCGGATGCGTTAGATGGCGTCCCGCGTCTGTCGGATGATAAAAAAGACACGATCCGTTCGACTTTGCAGATGAACTTAGGCCTTGAACGCGTGATGATCCAATTGAACGATTGGGGATTCGGCCCGCAAGTCGGCATGAGAATCTACCAGGCTTACCGCGAGGAAACGATTGATATCCTTACGAAAAACCCGTTCCAGCTCATCGAGGAAATCGATGGCATCGGTTTCCACCGGGCGGATGAGCTCGGCTCGAAACTCGGCATCACCGGCAGCCATCCGGACCGCATCAAAGCGGCGATCCTTCATGTATTGAACCAAGCCTCCTTATCGGAAGGGCATGTCTTTGTCGATGCGAAGAATTTGATCCCGCTCGTCAAGCAAATGCTTGAAGCAAGCCAGGCAGCCGACATACCGGTCGAATCGATATCACAAGCGGCAATTGAATTGAACGAGGAAGGCAAAGTGGCGGGCGAAGAAACCCGGCTTTATTTGCCGTCCCTTTACTATTCGGAAGTCGGCATCGCGACGAAACTCGAAACGCTTCTTGCAGAGCAAGACACGCGCGACGGCTTCCCGTCTTCTGAAATCCGCAAAGCGCTCGGTGAAGCCGAAGAGCGGCTTGGCGTGAATTATGCGGAGACGCAAATCGACGCTATCGAGAAAAGCTTGAATTCGAGCGTCATGATCCTCACTGGGGGACCCGGTACCGGCAAGACGACAGTCGTCCGGGGATTGGTCGAAGTTTATGCAGAGCTGCACGGCTTGTCGCTCGACCCGAAAGACTACGCAAAGAAAAAAGAACCGTTCCCGATCATTTTGGCAGCTCCCACAGGACGTGCTGCAAAACGCCTCAGCGAGTCGACCGATTTGCCGGCGATGACGATTCACCGGCTGCTCGGCTTTAACGGGCAGGAACGGGAAGAGGAAACTGAAAAAGACATCGAAGGCAAATTGATCATCATCGATGAAATGTCGATGGTCGATACTTGGCTTGCCCATCAATTATTAAAAGCGGTCCCTGTCGACGCCCAGCTGATCTTTGTCGGAGACCAGGATCAATTGCCGCCGGTCGGCCCCGGGCAAGTGCTGCGCGACATGCTGGCATCCTCCCGCATCCCGACGGTCGAGCTGACGGAAATCTACCGCCAAAGCTCAGGCTCGTCGATCATCGAACTCGCACACCAGATGAAAGCCGGGAAACTGCCGGACAATATCGAAGCGAAGACGTCCGACCGTTCGTTCATACGGGCAGGCGCGGACCAGATTCCGATGGTTGTCGAAAAAGTGGTCAAGAGCGCATTGGCAAAAGGCCATACGATCAAAGACATCCAAGTGCTCGCGCCGATGTACAAAGGCCCTGCCGGAATCGATGCGCTTAACCAGATGATCCAGCAGATGGTCAACCCGAACGATGACGGCTCCCGCAAAGAGCTGATGTTCGGGGATATCACTTACCGCATAAACGATAAAGTGCTGCAGCTGGTCAACCAGCCCGAAAGCAATGTCTTCAACGGCGATATGGGAGAAGTAGTCGCCATCATGAAAGCGAAAGAGACGGTGGAAAAGCAGGATCTCCTCGTCGTATCGTTCGATGGCATCGAAGTGACCTACCAGCGCAGCGATTTGAACCAGTTGACGCTCGCTTATTGCTGTTCGATCCATAAAGCACAAGGCTCGGAATTCCCGACGGTCATCATGCCGGTCGTCCGCGGCTATATGAAAATGCTGCGGCGCAACTTGCTTTACACGGGCATTACGAGAAGCCGGGATTTCCTGATCTTGTGCGGCGACCCGGGCGTGTTCCGTTACGGCGTCGAGCGCACCGATGATTCGAGCCGCCTGACGACTTTGGCCGACCGGCTTGGCACGGCTGCTGTTCCGGAACAAGGAGCGGCATCGGACATGGCAGAAGCATCAGCCAAAAAGGCGGAGCCAGAAGCGGAAGCAGCGGGGCCGAAAAGCCTGACGCAGCAAAATGCCCACCGCATCCATCCGATGATCGGCATGGAAGGCATCACGCCGAGCGATTTTCAAGAAGCGTGAGCGTGCTTGACAAGGCCCGCTTGGTTTTCTATAATTCAATCTATAACAGATACACAACACCTAGACGGAGACAGTAAAGAGATTCCGGCTGCTTAGAAAAAGGCTCCCCTTGGCTGAAAGGGCCTTCTGCCGCATCTTTTGAAAGCTACTCCCGAGTGCAGCTAATCACTGCCGTCCCGCCGCGTTAAGGCGCTTGAGAGACACAGGCTTCCGTCTGTGTAACCAGGGTGGTACCGCGAATCGAGCCTTCGTCCCTTTTTATTAGGGGATGGAGGCTTTTTATTATGCAGAAGGAGGAATTTTGATGAAGAATTTAAAAGCTGAAGAAATCAGAAAGCTCTACCTAGACTTTTTTAAAGAAAAAGACCATGACGTGGAACCAAGCGCGCCGCTTGTGCCGTTTGAAGACCCGTCGCTATTGTGGATCAACAGCGGAGTCGCGACTTTGAAGAAATATTTTGACGGCCGCGTCATCCCGGAAAATCCGCGCATCGTCAACGCGCAAAAATCGATCCGCACGAACGACATCGAAAACGTCGGAAAAACTGCACGCCACCATACATTTTTCGAAATGCTCGGCAACTTCTCGATCGGTGAATACTTCAAGAAAGAAGCGATCCATTGGGCTTGGGAATTCCTGACAGACGACAGATGGATCGGGTTTGATGCCGATAAACTATCGGTGACGATCCACCCGGAAGACGAGGAAGCTTATGCCATCTGGCTCAACGAAGTCGGCGTGCCGGCTGAACGCATCATCCGCCTGGAAGGGAACTTCTGGGATATCGGGGAAGGCCCGAGCGGACCGAACTCCGAGATCTTCTACGACCGCGGCGAGAGCTACGGCAATGACCCGGAAGACCCTGAATTGTATCCGGGCGGCGAGAATGAGCGCTACCTGGAAATCTGGAACTTGGTATTCTCCCAGTTCAACCATAATCCGGACCATACGTACACGCCGCTTCCGAAACAAAACATCGATACGGGAATGGGCTTGGAACGGATGGCTTCGGTCGTCCAGGACGTGCCGACCAACTACGATACGGACCTGTTCGTGCCGATCATCCAAAAAACAGCGGAAATTTCCGGCAAATCCTACGGCGAAAGCCAGGAACAGGATATGGCGTTCAAAGTCATCGCCGACCATGTCCGCACAGTCGCATTTGCCATCGGCGACGGGGCACTTCCATCAAACGAAGGCCGCGGTTATGTGCTGCGCCGCCTATTGCGCCGCGCAGTCCGTTATTCGAAGAAACTGGGCATCGAAAAGCCGTTCATGTACCAGCTCGTGCCGGTTGTCGGCGACATCATGCAGAGCTTCTATCCGGAAGTCAAAGACAAGGAAGATTTCATTGTGCGCGTCATGAAACTGGAAGAAGAACGCTTCCTGGAAACATTGCATGACGGCTTGGAAATCTTGTCCACGGTTGCCGAAAAGCAAAAACAGGCCGGGCATAGCGAAATCCCTGGCGAAGATGTGTTCCGTTTGTATGATACCTACGGATTCCCGGTGGAGTTGACGGAAGAATATGCAGAAGATGTAGAAATGACCGTCGACCATGCAGGATTTGAGCGTGCGATGAATGAACAGCGTGAGCGCGCAAGAAATGCACGCCAAAACGTCAATTCCATGCAGACGCAATCGGAAGTGCTCGGAAACATTAAAGAAGAAAGCGAATTTATCGGTTATACACATACCGTCGCGGAGGCGGAAATCGTCGCCATCGTCAAGGACGGTGAATTGGTCGACAGCGCACAAGAAGGGGAAGAAGTGCAGCTTGTCTTGGACCGCACGCCATTCTATGCGGAAAGCGGCGGCCAGATCGCCGATAAAGGGATCTTGTCGAATGATTTGGTGTCAGCTTCGGTACTCGATGTGAAAAAAGCGCCGAACGGCCAGAACTTGCATAATGTTAGAGTCGATTCGGGCGAATTGACGAAAACAGTCGTTAAAGCGAAAGTCGATGCATCGGAGCGCCGCCATACAATCAAGAACCATACGGCGACCCACCTCTTGCACCAAGCATTGAAAGATGTGCTCGGCACGCACGTCAACCAGGCAGGATCATATGTCGGCCCGGACCGGCTGCGCTTCGACTTCTCCCATTTCGGCCAAGTGACGAAGGAAGAGCTTGCAACGATCGAGCAAGCGGTCAATGAAAAGGTGTGGGAAGGGATTGAAGTGGAATCCGGCTACCACAACCTGCAGGAAGCGAAAGACATGGGCGCGATGGCATTATTCGGCGAAAAATATAGCGATGTCGTCCGCGTTGTCGCCATCAGCGATTACTCGCTCGAATTATGCGGCGGTGTCCACGTAGCGAACACATCCGAAATCGGCGTCTTTAAAATCGTTTCGGAAGGCGGCATAGGTGCTGGCGTCCGCCGCATTGAGGCGTTGACCGGAAAAGGTGCTTACGTGAACATGAAACAAAGCGAACAGACTCTGGACCAGGCAGCTTCCCTATTAAAAGCGAATCCGCGCGACCTCGTCCAAAAAATCGAAGCTGCGCAAACGGAAATCAAGATGCTTCAGCGTGAGAATGAATCCCTTCTGCAAAAGGTCTCCAATGCGCAGTCCGGCGAATTGCTGGAATCGGCAAGAACAGTCGGCAATGTGACAGTACTGTCTGCAAAAGTGCAGGCAAAGGATAATAACCAGTTGCGCCAGATGGTCGATGACTTGAAGGCTAAATTCGATCAGGCGGTCATCGTCCTCGGGTCGAGTGACGGAGACAAAGTAATGCTTGCCGCTGGTGTGACGAAAAATATTGCCGGAAAAGATTACCATGCCGGCAATATCGTCAAAGCAGTCGCAGAACAATGCGGCGGCAAAGGCGGCGGCCGTCCGGACATGGCGATGGCGGGGGCAAAAAATCCGGAGCAATTGGATTCAGCGCTCGAAACCGTCTACACTTTAGTCAAATAGGTTTAACAAATCTGCGCTTTCAGTTATAATGGGATTCAGCAAGAGGAACGAATTGCCAACACACATTCCGAAAGCGAGGTGCTTGTCGTGAGCTCATTTGATCGCACGATGAAATTCGATTCATCCGATGAATCGATGGAGCAGGATGTTAAGCAGGTCATGCTGCAGGTCCATGGTGCTCTAGAGGAAAAAGGCTATAACCCGATCAATCAGATTGTCGGGTATTTACTGTCAGGTGATCCGGCTTATATCCCTCGCCATCAGGATGCCCGGAATATGATCCGCAAACTGGAGCGGGATGAAATTTTGGAAGAACTGGTGAAGTTCTACATCAAAAAGAATAACGGGGAATAATTATGCGGACTATGGGTTTAGATGTCGGCTCCAAAACTGTTGGAGTTGCGATCAGTGATGCGCTTGGCTGGACAGCCCAAGGCATAGAGACCGTCAAGATCGACGAAGAGAACGGACAGTTCGGGCTCGAGCGTCTTGGCGAATTGATCAAGGAATACAAAGTAACGGAAGTGGTCGTCGGGTACCCGAAGAATATGAACAACTCTATCGGGCCCCGGGCGGAAGCTTCCGAAAAGTTTGCAGCATTGCTAAAAGAAGGATATGATATACCGGTAGTGCTTTGGGATGAAAGGTTGACGACGATGGCAGCGGAAAAAATGCTGATTTCTGCCGATGTCAACCGGAAAAACCGCAAAAAAGTGATCGACAAGATGGCGGCGATGATGATTTTGCAAGGCTATCTTGATTCAAAAAAATGATGAGGTGACACGAATGGAACATGGTCAAGAACATATTACAGTAGTGGACGAGCACGGCAATGAGCAATTATTCGAAGTGCTGTTCACATTCGAATCCGAAGATTTCGGAAAATCCTACGTCTTGTATTTCCCGGTTGGGGCAGATGAAGATGAAGAAGGCGAGATCGAAATCCACGCTTCTTCTTTCACTGAAAACCTGGATTCTGAAGAGAACGTTTCTGGCGGCGAACTTCGCCCGGTAGAAACGGAAGAGGAATGGGACATGATCGAGGAAATGCTCAATACTTTCCTTGAGCAAGAAGAAGAAAACGAAGAGCAGTAACCATAAGGGGGACGGAATTGAACCTTGATTCCGTCTCTTTCGTTTGAATCGTCTTCTGTATTTGAGAGATGAATAGCTGAGGGGGAACACCCGTGGAAAAGCAATCAAAAAAAGATGTGATGTTCGACAGGATGAAGGAGAAGAAAAAAGAAGTGAGAGTCGTCCGGAGAATCGTCTTGGTTGTGGCACTCTTGCTGCTGGTGGTCGTTGCGGTGGCAGGCTGGCAGGCCTATAGCTATGTCAGTGACGCGCTGGAACCTGTTGATCCGGATTCACAGGAAGTCATCGATGTCGAAGTGCCGATCGGCTCTAATTTGGACAGCATTGCCGCATTGCTTGAAGAAAATGGCCTCATCAAAGATGCCCGGATCTATAAATATTACGTCAAGTTCAAAAATGAATCGGAATTTCAAGCAGGCAATTACGGCTTGACCCAATCGATGACTTTAGATGAAATTACGGAAAGCTTGAAAACAGGGAAAGTTTACCACGAGCCGCTATATACAATCAGTGTACCTGAAGGGTTGACCCTGCAGGAAATTGCTGAGCGTGTCATCGCGGAGAAAACCGATTTCACCGCAGAGCAGTTTATGGAACAAGTGCAGGACGAAGCCTATATCGATGAATTGATGGTCAAGTACCCTGATTTGCTGACAGAGGAAATCAAAGGGGAAAACGTGAAATTCGCGCTTGAAGGCTATCTATTCCCGGCCACTTATCCGATTTATGAAGAAAACCCTTCGCTTCCGATGCTCATTGAACAAATGCTCGACGCTACAAAGTCGAACATCGAGCCATATCAGAGTGTCTTGCAGGAAGAGGAGAAAACGCCTCATTGGCTATTGACATTCGCTTCCCTTCTGGAAGAAGAAGCGACTAGCCAATCCGATCGCCAAACCATTGCAAGCGTATTTTATAATCGCCTTGAAATAGATATGCCGCTTCAGACCGACCCGACCGTCATCTACGCGATGGGCGAGCATAAGGAACGGCTGTTCAATTCAGATTATGAATTTGAGGATCCTTATAGCACCTACACGAACAAAGGATTGCCGCCTGGCCCGATTGCCGCTTCAGGTGCATCATCGATCGAAGCGGTGCTTGATCCGAACGAAACGGAATATCTTTATTTCCTCGCTGATTCAGAAGGGAATAACTATTTCTCCACCAACTATGAACAACATCTTCAATACCGCGATGAACATATCGGAAATTGATTTAAGAAGGAAGGGAGCGTCCGTTTCCCTTCTTCTTTTCTGTTCAAATGGGACAAAAGAGCACGGAAGGAGCGGGCATCCATAATGGGCGATACAATTATAGAAGCATTATTCGAAAACATGCGCTCTTATGCGGCGGAACACCACGTGCCGATCATGGAAGAACAGGGAATAGGCGAACTGCTGGAATTATTGCAGCAGCAAAAGCCTATGCACTTGCTCGAGCTTGGAACGGCAATCGGCTATTCGGCGTTGCGGATTGCCGAGGCATTGCCTGGTGTGAGCATCGATACGATTGAACGGGATGAAAGCCGGCACCAAAAAGCGCTTGGATTTATCCAACAATCGGGAATGGAAGGCCGTGTGCGTGCCATTTGTGCAGATGCGCTGGAACTCGATACAGCCGCCCTGAAATCTTCTTACGATGCCATGTTCATCGATGCAGCCAAAGGGCAGTATGAGCGTTTCTTCAATAAATATGAAAGCCTGCTTTCTTCTGGGGGCATCATCTATTGCGATAATATGTCGATGCACGGCCTGGCGGAACTGCCGATACAGGAAGTGCCGCGTCGCAAGCGCACGATGATCCGCAACATCCGCTCGTTTCGCGAGAAGATGGATGGGCATCCGGGATACGACTGCGAGTTATTGCCGGTCGGGGACGGGCTGCTCGTCTGCAGGAAAAAATGAAAACTGAAATTCAAGGAGTTAAATTATATGTCTAAAAACAGACCGGTCGTCATCGGAATCGCTGGCGGTTCAGGATCAGGCAAGACCAGTGTCACGAATTCCATCTACGAAGTATTCAAGGAACATTCCGTGGTGGTCATCGAGCAGGATTACTATTATAAAGACCAAAGCCATCTCGAGTTTGAGGAGCGCCTTGAGACGAACTACGATCATCCGCTCGCTTTCGATACGGATTTATTGATCGAGCATGTCAACGAATTGCTCGAGCGGCGCGCTATCAAAAAACCGGTCTATAATTACGCTTTGCACACACGTGCAGAAGAAAGCATTTTGATCGAACCGAAAGACGTCATCATCCTCGAAGGGATTCTTGTCCTTGAAGACGAGCGCGTGCGGGAATTGATGGACATTAAGCTTTTTGTCGATACCGATGCCGATCTGCGGATCATCCGCCGTCTCATGCGAGATATCAACGAGCGGGGCCGGACGATCGATTCTGTAATCGAACAGTATCTGACAGTCGTACGCCCGATGCACAATCAATTTATTGAACCGACGAAACGGTATGCAGACGTAATCATCCCTGAAGGCGGCCAAAATGAAGTCGCCATCGATTTAATGGTTACAAAAATTAAAACAATTCTTGAATAGATTGGTAATTTATAATAGAATGATACGAGACTGACGGGTGTTAGCGCATTCATAGTCAGCAGTTGAAGGAGTGGGAAGAGTATGGCAAACGATAAACAATTTCCGATGACAGCTGCCGGTAAGCAGAAGTTGGAGGATGAGCTGGATTATTTGAAAACGGTCAAACGCAAAGAAGTGGTGGAACGCATTAAAGTAGCAAGAAGCTTTGGGGACCTTTCTGAGAACTCCGAGTATGATTCCGCTAAAGAAGACCAAGCGTTTGTTGAAGGTCGCATTTCCACATTGGAATCCATGATCCGCAATGCGGTAATTATAAATGAAGAGGAAGCAGGCAACGATGTCGTCCGCCTCGGAAAAACAGTCACGTTTATGGAAATTCCAGGCGGTGAAGAAGAAGCTTATACGATTGTCGGTTCTGCAGAAGCAGATCCGCTGGAAGGGCGTATTTCCAACGATTCTCCGATCGCTAAAAGCATGCTCGGCCGTACTGTCGGAGACCGCGTGAAAGTTTTGACGCCAGGCGGGGAAATGGAAGTCAAAATCGTATCGATCAATTGATGCACCCAGCCATTCCTAGGGGAGTGGCTGTTTTTGATTATTGAAACAAAACTTTAGCTGAAACGTCAAATTTGTCATGGGTAAATTATGATAAAATATTATCAAAGGGGGGCATTGCATGGCTAACGAAGAAAAATCCTATCCCTCTCGTTTGAACAAGAATAAGAACAATAAAAATCGTTCGAATTCCATCCTGAATATCATGATCGCCTTAGTATTTACTTTGGTGGTTATCATCGGGGCGACATTGCTATTCGGAGGCGGCGACGATTCAGCAGATCCTGAATCCGCAGAAACAACGCCGGAAACAGAAAGCCAAACGAGCGGCGATGATGATACGCAAGTGACAGCAGAAGAAAATGACCTCGAGGCTGAAGAGAAAGCTGAAGAGGAAGCCAAGGCTGAAGAAGAAGCAGCCAAAAAAGAAGCTGAAGAAAAAGAAAAAGAAGAAGAGGAAGAAGAAACCAAAGGCGGTACCATCACACGCGAGGAGTCCAACGACCCGATCGTCAGTGAAACCATCGTCAACACAAGCTGGGAGCCCGTAGGCACTAGCCAAAGCGGCGACCATGTCTCTTCTTACCAGAAAAATTCCGTTGATTGGAACGAAAAAATCGAAGCGGTCACGTATGCTACCGGATTGCCCCAAAATGACATGTATGTCATGATGGTCCAAAACGGCGGCGGCCCGCAAAAATCCATCGCGACAGTCCAGTCGAAAGACCAATCCGAGAAATATCGAGTCTATCTGGAATGGGTAGACGGTGAAGGTTGGAAACCTGAGAAAATGGATGTACTTAAAACGCTGGACGGCGCCTATTAATAGGGCGCCGTTTTTCCGGCGTAATCTTGGATGCTAGGAGCGGATACAATGAGAATTGGTATAATCGGTGCAATGGAAGAAGAAGTGGAGCTTTTGCGCAATCAACTGGCGGATACTTCGGTACGGGAAATCGCCAATAGCGAATTCACGACAGGTACATATAAAGGCCAGGAACTCATTCTTTTGAAAAGCGGCATCGGCAAAGTCAATGCGGCGATGACGACCACCATCCTGATGCAGGAGTTCAAGCCGGATCTCGTCTTGAACATAGGTTCTGCCGGCGGCTTTGATGAGGAGCTGGAAGTCGGCGCAGTGGTCATTTCGGATGAAGTGCGCCATCATGACGTCGATGCGACGGTGTTCGGCTACGAGCTCGGGCAAGTTCCGCAAATGCCTGCCGCTTATATTGCCAATAAGGAATTGATTGAGCTGGCCGTGGAAGCGGTCAATGAAATCGGCGAACACCAGCATGCAGTCGGGCTGATCGCGACAGGCGATTCGTTCATGAGCGATCCCGAGCGTGTCGCATTAGTGAAACAGCAATTTCCGGACATGAAAGCAGCGGAAATGGAAGCGGCTGCCGTCGCGCAAGTGTGTTTCCAGTACGATACGGCGTTTGTCGTCATCCGCGCCTTATCGGATATCGCCGGAAAGGAATCATCGATCTCATTCGATGAATTTCTGCCGGTTGCCGCGAAGCATTCGACTGAAATTGTCCTGCGGGTCATCGAGAAGATGCTGCAGCGCGTATAAAAAGAAACTTTACTCCGTCGAAACGGGATAAAAAAAGCTGAGGGCAGGAAGCCCTCAGCTTTTATACTTTCCGTAATGTGAATGTGCTGATCATCAAAAGCGATGCTATCAGCAAAATGAACATATAAACTGCAGGTGACCAATAAGCGAATCCGAAATATGACAGAGTCAGCACAGTTCCGGCTGCTGTAATCGGTAAGCCGGTGAAATATCCGTTCGACTCGGTGATGTTAAAACGCGCAAGACGAAATGCTCCGCATGAGATGTAAATGACAGTGAAAACCATGCCGGCAATCCCGAAATCCTGCAATGCCAGCTGGTGGATGAGTAAGGCCGGGGCGACGCCGAAGGAAATGATATCCCCCATGGAATCGAGCTGTTTGCCAAGATCAGATTCTTGATTATATTTTCTTGCGACCATGCCGTCGAAACGATCCAAAAATGCAGCGATGAAAATGAACAGTACACTATAACTATAGTATTCCGTCAAGGTCGCCATCAAAGATGCTCCCCCGAAAACCATATTACCGATAGTCAATGTGTTTGCTGCCTGGCTTTTCAGCCGTTTAATGGTGTGATCCATTTTCTCGATCAATATCAATGCAAGCGCTCCTTTTTTAGATAAGCTTTCTACAATTATACTGCGAAACGCCATAAAATGGTAGACTATTTTAACAACGGAGGTGCTATCATGAAAAAACGTTTATATCGATCGATGATTGAATTGGGCAACGGCAAGGCCAGTTCCGCTGTGCTGAAACGGTTCGCGCAATCAGCCATCAGCCGGAGGGTCATTCCCGGTTTCATCGATGCTTATAAGATAGAACTCCAAGACATTGAGCACCCGACTGGACATTATGCCAGCCTGCACGAGTTCTTCACCCGCCGATTGAACGAAGATGCACGGCACGTTGCCGAGGCCGAGCTGGTGTCGCCGGTTGACGGTCGCCTTGAGATCCACGGTGCAATCGAACAGGGCAGCCGCTTCAAAGTAAAAGGAATCGATTATTCACTCGCTGAACTGCTTGGCAGTGAGCAATCGGCTAAACGATACGCCAGTGGCCATTATGCGATCTTGTATTTATCACCCGCCGATTATCACCGGATCCACAGTCCGGCAGACGGCAATGTGCTGAAGCAATACATGCTCGGAGAAAAGTCCTACCCGGTCAATCGGCTTGGGTTGACGTACGGCAAGTCGCCGATCAGCGGCAACCGCCGGCTCATCACAGAGCTCGAAACGCCGCACGGAAAAGTATTAGTCGTGAAGGTCGGGGCGATGTACGTCAATTCGATCGAATTGACAGAGTTCGGGGATCAATGGGAAAAAGGTGCGGAGGTCGGATATTTCAGCTTCGGCTCAACGGTCGCTTTGTTCTTTGAGGGGGAACACCTTCAATTTGATGCGAAAATCAACGATGGAGACCGGGTCAAGGTGGGTGAACCGCTAGCATATATGATATAATCAATGGACTTAAGTCCGCAAAAACAGGAGTTGTTATAAGTGTATCGATATTTTATTCCAAGGCAATATGTTAAAGAAGTCTTTGATATCACACCAGAATCATTGAAAGAAAAAGGCGTGCTCGGCATCATTACCGACCTGGACAACACATTGGTCGAATGGGACCGCCCCGATGCGACACCGCGTCTCATCGAATGGCTGAAGGCCATGAAAGATGCAGGGATTCAAGTCGTCATCGTGTCCAATAATAATGAGATGCGGGTCAAGTCCTTCTCGGATCCGCTTGGGATCCCATTTATATACCAGGCGAGAAAGCCGATGGGCAAAGCGTTCCGTAAAGCGTTGAAGATCATGAGCGTCAAGCGTGAGCAGGTCGTCGTCATCGGTGATCAGATGTTGACGGATATTTTCGGCGGCAACCGCAATAAACTTCATACGATACTCGTCTTGCCTGTCGCGCAGTCGGACGGTTTCTTTACCCGTTTCAACCGTCTCGTGGAGCGGAGGATCATGAAGAGATTAAAAGATAAAGGACAATTGATGTGGGAGGAAGAAAATTGACAGAAATGCCATATTGCATCGGTTGCGGTGTACAGATACAAACAGAGCGGAAAGACGATATCGGCTATGCGCCGCCGTCTTCTCTCGATAAAGAAGAAATCATTTGCCAGCGTTGCTTCCGGTTGAAAAACTATAATGAGTTGCAGCCGGTTTCGTTGACGGATGATGATTTCCTGAGGATTTTGAATGGTCTCGGTGAGCGCAAAGGCCTGATCGTCAAAATCGTCGACATTTTCGATTTTAATGGAAGCTGGCTGCCCGGTTTGCACCGCTTCGTCGGAAACAACCCGATTTTACTCATTGCCAACAAGGCCGACCTGTTGCCGAAATCGGTTAAAGAGAAAAAACTCATCAATTGGATGAAACAGGAATCACGTAAATTAGGCTTGAAACCGATCGACATCCTGACTGTTTCCGCCCATAAAGGGACGGGGGTCAAAGAAGCGATGGACGCGATTGAACAATACCGCGACGGCGGCGACGTTTATGTGGTCGGCTGCACGAATGTCGGGAAATCCACGTTCATCAACCGCGTCATCAAGCAGGCGACAGGTGAAGGCGACGTCATCACGACTTCCCATTTCCCGGGGACGACACTTGATATGATCGGGATACCGCTCGATGATGAACGTTCTTTATATGATACGCCTGGCATCATCAATCACCATCAGCTGGCGCATCATCTGCACACGGAAGATCTCAAGGCGATCATGCCGAAAAAAGAAATCAAGCCTCGCGTTTTCCAGTTGAATCCCGAACAGACATTATTCATCGGTGGATTGGCGCGCTTTGATTTCATCAACGGCAAGCGTTCGTCATTCACGGTTCATGCCGCCAGTTCATTGAATATCCATCGGACCAAGCTGGAGAATGCGGATGAATTGTATAGCCAGCATCTAGGAGGCATGCTTGCACCGCCTTCTGCCGAGTTCAAGGATGAATTCCCTGAGCTTGTGCGCCATGAATTCCGTATTAAGGAAGGGAAGACGGACATCGTCTTTTCAGGACTTGGCTGGATCACTGTACAGCATAGTGATGTCACAATCGCTGCGCACGCTCCAAAAGGAGTGGAAGTTATCGTCAGGCCATCGCTCATTTAGGAGGTTTTCAAATGAAGAAATGGTATGCGGTCATCGGTGACCCGATTTCCCATTCATTGTCGCCATTTATGCACGATCATTGGTTCCAAAAACACGATATCGACGCATCCTA
This sequence comes from Bacillota bacterium, assembly GCA_051750505.1. GTDB lineage: Bacteria > Bacillota > Bacilli > Bacillales_A > Planococcaceae > Planococcus. The sequence continues at coordinate 62,472 of JBNJJS010000003.1, read as the reverse complement.
TATACCGTTCCATATTGAACCGAACCAGCTTGAAGCCTCATTGCAGGCAATGAAGCTCCTCGGTATCAGCGGCTTCAATATCACCTTGCCTCATAAACAGGCGGTGATTCCATTATTGGATGAACTGGATGAAACGGCTCAAAATATGAATGCCGTCAATACGGTAGTGGCGGACAATGGACATTTCAAAGGCTCGAACACAGACGGAGAAGGTTTTGTCCGTTCGCTTATGAGCTACCCCGTCAATAAAGAAGGGTCTGTGCTGGTGGTCGGTGCAGGTGGGGCGGCACGCGGCATTGCATTTGCCCTTGCGCATGCAGGCTTCAAAGATATTTCCATCACCAACAGGACGTTCCGCAGGGCTCGGGAATTGGCTGAAGAGACCGGCAGCAAAGCGGTTGTGCTGGCAGATGCTGAAGCGCATCTAAGTGATTATGACACCATCGTCCAGACCACTTCGGTCGGCATGGCAGAAGAAGCGCTGCCGCTGTCTTTGACGCATCTCGGAAGCGGGGCGGTCGTCGCGGATATTATCTACAATCCACTGGAAACGCCTTTGCTTAAGGGAGCTAAAGAAAAAGGCTGCCTGACGCTGAACGGCGTCGGCATGTTCGTCAATCAAGGCGCAATTGCGTTCGAAAAATGGACGGGCATTCGTCCGGATACAGAGGAAATGATTCAATTGATTACAGAAAAACTAGGAGGATATCATGTTAACAGGTAAACAAAAACGCTTTTTAAGAAGCGAAGCGCATCATCTTGACCCGATTTTTCAAGTCGGAAAAGGGGGCGTAAGCGAAGCGATGCTAGTCCAAATCGGTGAAGCGTTGGAAAAGCGCGAACTCGTAAAGGTCAGCATCCTGCAAAACAACGAAGACGGCAAACACGAAGTGGCACAACATTTGGCGAAAGGCACCAAAGCGGAACTCGTTCAATTGATCGGCCATACCGTTGTGCTCTATAAACCGTCTATCAATAATAAGCGGATTGAGCTTCCGTGAAAAAAAGGAAAATCGGGATTCTTGGGGGTACGTTCAATCCGCCTCATTTCGGCCATTTGATTATGGCGAATGAAGCATATTATGCCTTAGGTTTGGATGAAGTGCGCTTTATGCCGAATGCCATCGCTCCACATAAGGAATCCGGCGGCATCGATACCGACAAGCGGGTAATGATGACACGGCTTGCAATCGATGGGCACCCCCAGTTCCACCTTGAAGAAATCGAAGTGTTGGGCGGCGGGATTTCGTATACGTATGAAACGATGGTGAAGTTGATCGAGCAGGAGCCTGAAAGTGAATTTTATTTCATTATGGGCGGCGATATGGTCGACAGCCTGCATACTTGGCATCGCATCGATGAACTTGCTGAACTGGTGCAGTTTGTCGGCATCGGGCGTCCTGGTTTTGAAGCGTATACCGAATATCAGGTCATGATGGTCGATTCACCAGAGATGCATTTGTCCTCGACGATGCTTCGGGACCGCGCCTCGATCGGCCGGCCATTGACTTTTTTTGTGCCCGAAAGTGTAGAATCTTTTATCCGGAAGGAGCGGTTGTATGGACCCGAGCCTGATGCTCCAAAAAGTTAAGGAACGGATGCCCGAACAGCGCTTTAACCATGTATTGGGTGTCATGAATACGGCAGTATCCCTTGCACGGCATTACGGCGTCTCGGAAGAAAAAGCGCGTATCGCGGCAATTCTTCATGATGTAGCAAAGTTCGCCGATCGCGAGTGGATGCAAAGCATCATCGAAACCCAGGATATGGACCCGTTGCTGCTTGAATATCATCATGAGTTATGGCATGCTCCTGTGGGCGCCTATCTCGCTTCATACGAGTTCGGCGTGAAAGACGAAGAAATACTTGATGCGATCCGCTACCATACAACAGGGCGGGCAGACATGTCCGAACTGGAAAAAATCATTTACATCGCAGATATGATCGAACCGACCCGGAAGTTTCCAGGTGTCGAGGCGTTGCGAAGCAACAAGCATGATGGCCTCGATGCGTTGATGGAAGCTTCGATCCGACAGTCGATCGAATTTCTGGCATCAAAAAATCAACCGGTTTATCCGGACTCCTTGAAATGCCTAGAGTATTTCAAGCAAAAGAAAGGGAACGTGAAAGAATGACTAAAGATACATTATTACAAGTGGCTCACCAAGCCGCAGAAGATAAAAAAGCAGAAGATATCGTTGTGTTGAATATGGAAGGAATCTCGCTGTTGGCAGATTATTTCCTTATCTGCAGCGCCAACTCGGACCGCCAAGTGCAGGCGATTGCCCGTGAATTGATGGATAAGGCAGGAGAAGCCGGCTTTAATGTGAAAAGTGTTGAAGGCTTCGATGCGGCACGCTGGGTCCTCGTCGACTTGGGCGATGTCGTTGCACATGTATTCCACCGCGATGAGCGCTCGTATTACAATCTAGAGCGGCTTTGGCGCGACGCCCCACATCTCGAAGTATGAACTACGGGCGCTTTGCAGCAGTATATGACGATTTGATGGAAGATATTCCATATGAGCAATATGTTGAATGGATTGCTGAAACGATGCGTTCGGGCTCGGTCCTCGATCTTGCGTGCGGTACCGGTGTGCTGTCGGAATTGATGGCGGAACTCGGCTATGAGGTGACGGCGAGCGATTTGTCCGCCGATATGCTCACTGTCGCGCAGAAGCGCTTCAAAGAAGCCGGCCAAGACATTCCGGTGCTGCAATTGTCGATGGACAACCTTGAAGGTCTTGAAGGCTTCGATGCTGTAACGATCGCAATTGATTCCTTGAATTATTTAGCGGAAGAAGAGCAGGTCATGAAAACTTTCAAGGAAGTTTATTCTGCGCTGAAACCGGGCGGATATTTCTTTTTCGATGTCCATTCGGTGTTCAAGGTCGATGTGATCTTCATGCAAAGCCCATTCGTTTATGATGGGGAAGATTTGGCCTATATCTGGCATACAGAACCCGGCTCGAACCCTCATAGCGTCATCCATGATTTGACGTTTTTCATGCGCGAAGGATGGATGTTCGAGCGCTTTGAAGAAACCCATGAACAACGGACGCATCCGATTGAAACATATAAAAATTGGCTAGTCCAAGCCGGCTTTTCAGTGGAATCAGTGACAGCTGATTTCACGCCGGATAGTCCCGATGAAGAAAGTGAACGGATTTTCTTCCGTGCAAGAAAATAACAGCGAAACCGCAGGCCCAGCCCTGCGGTTTTTCTTTTTGGAAAGATAGACATTTATTTATCCGTTATTATATAATTCAGATAGCTTCAGCTGATTGCTTTCTGCGGAAACGAGGGATGCCCACTGAACCTTTCCCCGCAACTCGCCAAATATGCGCGCTATTTTCTGCCGGCTGCCGTAGTATTGGCTCTCCTTTATTTTTTCCTCCTGCGCGAACCTCAAGAAACGATGAGTCTCGATGAACTGGCTTCAGAAGAAATTGAGCAGCCGCAGCCACCGGCGGATGCTGAAGAAATTCCGCTGGCCTCTACAGTGATGATCGATGTGAAAGGCGCTGTCAAAAATGCTGGCCTCTACGAGTTGCCGGCCGGGTCACGTGTCAATGACGCCATCGAAGCTGCCGGTGGTTTTTTGCCGGAAGCGGATAGCGGTTCGATCAATTTGGCGGTCATCGTCGTTGATGAATCTTCCATTTATATACCGGCCCAAGGCGAAGAGGCAGCTCCACTAACCACCGTTGCTTCTAACGGAGATGGACAGCAACTGATCGATTTGAATACGGCGACAGAAACGGAATTGACTGAACTTCCCGGAATCGGGCCTGCCAAAGCTGCTGCAATCGTCGCCCATCGAACTGAAAACGGCCCTTTCAAGAGCATCGAACAATTGATGGATGTTACAGGAATCGGCGAAAAAAGCTTCGAACAATTGAAAGACTTGATTCGGGTCCGGTAATGAGGCCTGCCGACTCTTGACGAAATAACTGCCTCTGCTACACTTGATTTAACGAAACAGCAGGAGGCAATCAGATGAAGCGAATAACGTGGGATCAGTTTTTTATGGCTCAAAGCCATCTTTTAGCGCTAAGAAGTACTTGTACGCGTCTTGCCGTCGGGGCGACGATCGTCCGTGACCGGCGCATTATGGCAGGGGGTTATAACGGTTCGATTTCCGGAGGCGACCATTGCATCGATAAAGGCTGTTATGTCGTCGACAACCATTGCGTACGGACCATCCATGCAGAGATGAATGCGCTCTTGCAATGCGCGAAATATGGCGTCAGTGTAAGCGGAGCCGACATGTATGTCAGTCACTTCCCTTGCCTCCAATGCACGAAGTCCATTATCCAGGCCGGCATTTCGCGACTATACTATGCGGCCGATTACAAAAATCATGAGTATGCGATCGAGTTGCTTGAACAAGCGAACGTCGAGGTGATTCAAGTGATGTTCGATGAACGGACGATCGATTTCCTAAGCGTAGAGAAAACGGCACTCTATATGGAATTGATTGAAAAGCTTGGTGCGAAAGGTGCGAGTGATGAAGAATTGGCCCATTATAAAGAACGGGTGAAAGAATTATTCGGAGACCTTATCGTCTAACGGAACCCCTATTTTTCTATGCGGCAATTGCGATGGCGGTTGCCGCGCATGCAGCACATGACTCAGCTGATAAGCTTTTGCTCATGGTGCTGCTTTTTTGCTGGATGATCTACAAAAAAGAACCGGCTGCTTGGCTGCTGATCGTCTGTGCGGTCTCGTTAGCTTCTTTCTTACTGATGGAAGCCCGGCTTGTAGAGGGGCAGCTGCTGACCGGTAAATATCAAGGCCCTCTCGTTTTTGAAGAGTTTTCGATCGACGGGGACCGTTTGTCCGGATTTGCCGCTGCGGCTTCCGGCCAGACGTTTTATGCAAGCTACCGAATCGGCTCGATTGAAGAAAAGCGTTATCTGCAATCACAAGGGCCAGCAGCGACCCTGTATGTGCAGGGGCAGTTCGAGGAACCGAGGAAATCAGCGCATGACTATGCTTTTGACATGGAGCGCTATTTAACAAGGCACAACGCCGCTGGCATGATCAAAGTCGACAAGCTTGCTGCGGTAAAAGCGAGCGATGGAATCGCCGGTCGTCTGGGACAGCAGCGCAGGCATCTGCTTGAACACATCGAACAGTCATTTCCAGCGTCCTTGAAAGCGGAAGCCCAGGCGCTGCTGCTTGGTGAGCGCAGCGGCATGGACGCGGAACAGACACGCATCCAGCGCACGCTCGGCATCACCCATCTGTTTGCGATATCCGGATTGCATGTAGGCATCATCACCGGCATGATTTACTTTCTGCTTTTGCGCATGCGTGTAAGAAAAGAAAGTGCGACAGTTTTATTGCTCATACTGTTGCCTTTATACGCAGTGCTGGCTGGGGCGGCGCCGTCGGTAATGCGCGCTTGCGCCATGGTAGCTGTGGTCTTGGGGGCCCGGCTGGCTGGCGGGATCCATGTGTCGGCGCTCCAGGCGCTGGCTGTGAGCTTTATGTTCTTTTTAGGCATCGAACCTGGCCTTCTCTATGATATCGGCTTCCAATTATCCTATGGCGCCACTTTCGGCATCATCGCTTCATTGAAGATGCTGGAATCCGCATCTTTCATCAAAGGCGGTTTGATTGTCACCGCCGTCTCCCAGTTAAGCCTCTATCCACTTCTGTTATTCCACTTCTATGAAATCTCCTTATCCTCTTTTGTGGTGAATGCACTTTATGTCCCATTGTTTACACTGCTGATTTTACCTGCGAATTTTGTTCTTTTGGCAGTGTCGTTTGTGCCGGGTGATTTTTCTATGCCCTTTTTCGCATTCTACGAGCCGCTGCGTTTATGGATTTCTCAGCTGACCTTGTATATCGCGGCGGTGCCCCATCAGTTGTGGACACCCGGCAAACCGCAAACAAGCTGGATGTTATGCATGGTTGCTTGCGCCCTATTCTTTTTTGTCCGAACGGAAAAACATTTTCGGCTGCGCTTCCTGCTTGTGCTCCTTATTCCAGGCGCATTGTTTACGATGAAGCCTTATTTGGATCCGGCGCTTCATGTCAGCTTTATCGATGTAGGGCAGGGCGACAGCATCCTGATCGAACTACCTTACCGGCGCGCGGTCTACCTGATTGATTCAGGCGGTGTGCTCAGGTTCGGGGAACAAGGGTTCAAGGAGAAGGCACGTCCGTTTGAAGTGGGTCGCAGCACGGTCGTGCCTTATTTGAAAGGCCGAGGCATTTCAACAGTCGACCTCTTTATATTGAGTCATCCGGATGCAGACCATGCCGAAGGAGCGGACGAAGTGTTTGAAGAGCTGCAAATCAACCGTTTGCACATTACGCCGGGTTCCGAAAAAAGTGATTTGATGAAGGAGCTTGCGCCTTACACAAGTGAAGCGGAAATTGAATTGCCGAAAAGCGGTGCGGCATGGAAAGTGGGGGAAACTCTTTTTATGTATCTTTCTCCGGCTGATGATGTTTATGAAGGCAATGATGACTCCCTTGTGTTGCTGATGGAACATGAAGGCCAGCGCTTTCTATTTACCGGTGACTTAGAAAAAGAAGGTGAAGCCGAGATGGTGGAGAGATATGGAGAGCAGATAGCCGATATGACAGTGTTGAAAGTGGGCCATCATGGCAGCAAGACTTCCAGTTCGCAATTGTTTCTGGAAGCTCTCGAACCGGAACTGTCCATCGTATCGGCCGGGCTCGATAATCGCTATGGACATCCGAGCCCGGAAGTCACGGAGCGTTTTGATGAACTCGATTTAACGCTACTAACGACTGCAGAATATGGAACAATCACATTGACTGTGAAAAAAGGTGTTGTTTCGATCGATTCTTCGAGAAAATAAAAAAGCTCCGGCATATGCCGGAGCTTTTGGTGATCAGCGGGCTGCGAATTGCACTAAGCCAGCGATGATAAAAATAAGAGCAAAGAAACCAAAGGAAACGACGAAGCCAATCCCTGCATCGATGGCATCGTTGCGTTTGGATTGAACGTTCTGTTCAAATTCATTCATTGAAAATCCCTCCTAGTTGATTTTATTATAAGGGAAGAAAAGCGAAAAATCCATATCGAAGTAAACATTGTCGACGGATTTTAGCGGCTGTCACACAACTGTCAAAAGCGTACTTATCCTGTAAGGCAGACCCGATCGGCAAAATCCGGTATAGTGAAGGGTAGAGGGAGTGGAACGTATGATTACATCTATATGGAAATCAATTCGGGCGGATAAAGTTGATCCGGTTTATTTAATTGTCGGGACAGAGAGCTATTTCATCACCAAGACGATCGAATTGCTGAAAGCCCAAATGGCGGAGGCAGGCGAAACGGATGTCTCCAATTTCGACTTGGATGAAGTGCCGGTCGGTCATGTGCTCGAAGAAGCGGACACGATTCCATTTTTCAGCGACCGGAAGCTGATCATCGCGCGCAATGCTTCGTTCCTGAAAGCGGCGGAACGCGGGAAAGAGAAGATTAACCATGACCTCAAATCCTTGGAAGCGTGGCTAGAGAATCCGCCGGCAACCAGCGTCACGATTTTTGTCGCGCCTTATGAAAAATTGGATGAACGCAAAAAAATCGTCAAGTTGATGAAAAAGCATGTAGTGTTGATCGAAGCGAAATCATTGCAGCCGCACGAACTCGAAAGTTGGATCGCACATGAGGCGAAATCCCACGGCAAAACAATTGAGCGTCATAGCGCCCAAAAATTGATTGAAATGGCGGGGACCAATTTGACGCTGCTCGCTTCGGAGATCGAGAAGATGTCTTTGTACCTCGGAGCGGACAAAGAGGAGATCACCGAAACACTCATCGAAGACATGACCGCCCGTACGTTGGAGCAGGATGCATTCAAGATGCTGCAGGCGTATTTGGATGGGGACGTCAAGACAGCATTGAGTGTCTATTACGACTTGCTGAGGCAAAAAGAAGAACCGGTCGCGCTCGCCGCTCTATTGGCATCGCAGATCCGGTTCATGGTCCATGTTTATTATCTGCAGAAGAAAGGCTATCATGCCCAGCAGATTTCCAAACAGCTCAAAGCGCATCCATATCGTGTCAAGCTATTGGTGGAGAAGCGCCGCCAGATTTCCGAGGCTCGATTGCTTCAAGTGCTCGGTGATTTGGCGGATATCGACCTCCAGTTAAAGACCTCTTCCGGAAACCGGGAGCGGGTGTTGGAATTTTTCCTTATGAAACGGGCGGGGCATAATAAGCAATCGTCTTAAATGATTGCAATATATATTAATATAATGAGGGCTGCTTGCTATTCGAAGCAGCTCGCTATATATTCGAGCAAAGAAAAAAGCCGGCCCATTCAGGGTCGGCTTTTTTAAGCTTTTACGCTTTTTTCATAAGGCTGGATTTTCTGCGGGCTGCAGTGTTTTTGTGGATCAAACCTTTAGAAGCGGCTTTCTCAACTTGTTTGATAGCTGCTTTTAGAGAATCACCTTTGTTTTCATCGTTGTTAGTTACAGCGTGATCAGCTTTTTTCACAGCAGAACGCATTGATGATTTAACAGATGAGTTCTGAGCATTTTTCTTATCGTTCGTGCGAACACGTTTGATTGCAGATTTAATGTTTGGCATGTCTTTCACCTCCTAGACAATTTGAGCACCAGGCAAAAACCTTGCTCTTAAATGTCTCTATATAACAAAAGTTATTCTATCAAATTGACTGGGTAAATGCAATAGTTACGTGCAAAGAAGTTTGCCTTGACAGTCAGACTTATGCGGTCATACATTGCCCATTACCCACTTGACTGCTATAATTCAAAGTAGTTTATATGGGAGTGAAGAAAAATGGACCAAGAACAGAGATTAGCGAGACAACAGAAAATCCGCAACTTCTCCATCATCGCACATATCGATCATGGGAAGTCGACGCTTGCCGACCGCATTTTGGAGAAAACCAATGCGCTCACAGCACGTGAAATGAAATCCCAATTGCTCGACTCCATGGATTTGGAGCGCGAACGGGGAATCACCATCAAATTGAATGCCGTCCAGCTTAATTATACAGCAAAAGACGGAGAAACATACATCATGCACTTGATCGATACACCGGGGCATGTCGATTTCACCTATGAAGTGTCCAGAAGCCTTGCCGCTTGTGAAGGTGCAGTGCTAGTCGTCGACGCGGCACAGGGCATTGAAGCCCAGACGCTTGCGAATGTCTACTTGGCGCTCGACAACGATCTCGAGATTCTTCCGGTCATCAATAAAATCGATTTGCCGGCCGCAGACCCTGAGCGCGTGCGCCAGGAAGTCGAGGACGTCATCGGCCTTGATGCTTCTGAAGCGGTGCTCGCTTCCGCAAAAGCGGGTATCGGCATCGAAGAAATTCTCGAACAGATCGTCGAAAAGGTTCCAGCACCGACAGGAGATCCATCCGCACCGCTCAAGGCGATGATCTTCGATTCGTTATATGATCCGTACCGCGGAGTCGTTGCGTATATCCGTATTATGGAAGGTACCGTAAAACCAGGCGATAAGATCAAGATGATGGCGAGCGGGAAAGAGTTTGATGTCGTTGAAGCTGGCGTATTCACGCCAAAAGTGACGCTGCGCGATGAATTGACAGTCGGGGATGTCGGGTTCTTGACGGCGGCGATCAAGAATGTCGCGGATTCACGTGTCGGCGATACGATCACGCTCGCGAACGACCCTGCAGAAGAAGCACTTCCAGGGTACCGTCGTTTGAATCCGATGGTTTACTGCGGAATGTATCCGATCGATACGTCGAAATACAATGACTTGCGCGAAGCGCTCGAAAAGCTTGAACTCAACGACGCTGCTCTGCAATTCGAACCGGAGTCTTCCCAGGCGCTTGGCTTCGGCTACCGCTGCGGGTTCCTTGGCCTATTGCATATGGAAATCATCCAGGAACGCATCGAACGTGAATTCAATATCGACTTGATCACGACGGCACCAAGTGTTATCTACCACGTCCACATGACGGACGGGGAAGTTCTTAATATCGATAACCCGGCGATGATGCCGGACCCTCAAAAGATCGAATACGTCGAAGAGCCATACGTCAAAGCGACTGTCATGGTCCCGAACGATTTCGTCGGCGCCGTCATGGAAATCTGCCAGCAGAAGCGCGGCAATTTCATGACCATGGATTACCTCGACAACTCACGTGTCAGCATCATCTATGAATTGCCGCTCGCTGAGATCGTCTATGATTTCTTCGACCAATTGAAATCGGGCACGAAAGGCTACGCCTCGTTCGACTATGAATTGATCGGCTATAAAGATTCCAAGCTCGTGAAAATGGACATTCTCCTGAATGCAGAGAAAGTCGATGCCTTGAGCTTTATCGTCCATAGGGATTTTGCGTACGAGCGCGGGAAAATCATTGTCGACAAATTGAAGACATTGATTCCCCGTCAGCAGTTTGAAGTTCCGATCCAAGCCGCAATCGGCCAGAAGATCGTTGCCCGCCAAACGATCAGCGCCATCCGGAAAAATGTCCTAGCGAAATGCTACGGCGGCGATATTTCCCGGAAGCGTAAATTGTTGGACAAGCAGAAAGAAGGGAAAAAGCGGATGAAGCAAGTAGGCTCCGTTGAAGTCCCGCAAGAAGCATTTATGGCTGTTCTCAAAATGGATGACCAATCCAAATAAACGAAAAAAAGGAGGCGGTCTTTCTGCCTCCTTTTCCTATTAGAAAGAAGGATTTTTTTATGGTAAAAGGCATGTATATCCATATCCCATTCTGCCATCAGATTTGTTTTTACTGTGATTTCAATAAAGTGTTTTTCAAAGACCAGCCGGTGGAGGCTTATATCGAGTCGCTCGGCAAGGAATTGGCGCTGTGGAAAAAAGAAGGCGCGCTCGACCAGCCGCTCGAGACGGTTTTCCTCGGGGGCGGAACACCGACTGCCCTTACGCCCGAACAACTGGAGCGCCTGCTTGAGTTGATCCATCAATACGTTCCCATGACCGAAGATGTGGAGTGGAGCTCTGAGGCGAACCCGGATGAATTGACGCGCGAGAAAATGGAAGTGTTGTATAAAGGCGGCGTCAACCGGTTGAGCATGGGCGTCCAGACATTCGACCAGGATTTATTGAAGCGCCTCGGCCGCACCCACGCCAACGATGATGTGCTGCGTGCTGTCGAAACTGCCCGGGAAGTCGGCTTTACGAATGTCAGCTTTGATTTGATGTACGGGCTGCCGGGCCAGACGATGGCGCAATGGGATGAAACGCTTGAGCGTGCATTCGCTTACGATATGCCGCATTTTTCTGCGTACTCGTTGATCATCGAACCGAAAACGGTGTTTTACAACTTAATGGTCAAAGGCAAACTCAATACGGTGACAGAGGATCTTGAAGGGGATATGTACGAACGCCTCATGGATGAAATGGAAAAGCATGGCTTGCATCAATATGAAATTTCCAATTTCGCGAAGCCTGGGCATGAATCCCGCCATAATCTCCTGTATTGGAACAATGAAGAATACATCGGCGTCGGAGCAGGCGCACATGGCTATGTCAACGGCGTCCGCTACTCCAACCACGGGCCATTGAAAAAATACATGGAGCCGCTGGAAGCGGGAGAACGGCCGGTGCTTGACGCTACGAAAGTTACGGTCAAGGCGCAGATGGAAGAGGAAATGTTTCTCGGCCTTCGCAAAACGGAAGGCGTTGCACTGGTTCATTTCGAAGAGAAATTCGGCACAGCACTTGATCAAGTCTACGGCGAGATCCTTCGAAAAGAACAAGAGAAAGGCAATTTAGCTATTGAAAATGGATTTCTGAAATTAACTGAAAAAGGCCGTTTTGTCGGAAATGAAGTATTCGAGCAATTTTTGCTTTCATAGAAGCGCATCCGTTGACAAGCAAAAAAAGATTTGGTAATTTTAGTGTAGTCTTAGCACTCGAACTGATAGAGTGCTAACAGAGGTGATGATCATGTTAACAGAACGGCAGCTGCTCATTTTGAAAGTGACAGTCGATGATTATATCCAATCAGCGCAGCCGGTAGGATCGAACCAACTAGCTAAAAAGCCGGGCATGTCCTTCAGTTCGGCGACCATTCGCAATGAATTGGCTGAGCTCGAAGGCCAGGGCTACCTCGAAAAGACTCATACTTCTTCCGGCAGGATTCCGTCTCAAAAAGGCTACCGCTATTATGTGGACCATTTATTGACGCCGAATCCGATACCGGAACGCGACATCGTCCAACTTCGTTCAGTATTTGAGGAAAAGGTGACTGAAACCGAAGAAATCATCAAACGGTCAGCGGGCATCCTGTCCGAATTGACGAATTACACGTCGATTCTGCTTGGGCCGGATATCCGCAAACACGTCGTCAAGAAATTGTCGATTGTACCGTTGTCCCCGGGCGTGGCCGTAGCGATCATTGTCACCGATTCGGGACATGTAGAAAACCGGGTGTTCTCCATCCCGCCGGATTTGGACCCATCCGACATCGAAAAGATGGTCAATATCTTGAATGAGCGGCTCATCGGAGTCTCGCTGCACGATCTGCACAAGCGCCTAGAGCAGGAAACGCTCGCTCTCTTGCGCCAGCATATCGAGCGCTACGGTGAATTGTTCCGTACGTTCCAGCAGGCTTTGCTGCTTCCTCACTCGGATAATGTTTATTATGGAGGCAAGTTGAATATTCTCAAGCAGCCTGATTTCCATGATATCCAAAAAATCCGTGAGCTGATGGACGTGATGGAAGAAGGGAAACACATCCCAGAAATTCTTCCGATCGGCACACAAGGGCTTCAAATCCGCATCGGTTCCGAAAACGCATTGGCAGCGATGGAAGATTGTTCAGTCATCACGGTGTCTTATGATATCGGCGATGAACAGATGGGCTCTATCGCGATTGTCGGGCCTAAGAGGATGGATTACCGTAGAATCGTCTCACTTCTCGATTATGTGAGCGGCGATTTATCGAAAGAGCTGACCCGGCTGTTCCGAGGAAAGTGAACCAAAGGAGGCACATATTTTGTCGAATGAAAAAGAAACAATCAAACAACAAGACCTAGAGCAGGAGACTGCAAAAGCAGAAGTGCAGGATTCTGCTGAAGAAACGGCGGAATCCGCTGAAGGCGTTGAACCAGGTACTGTCGAATCAGCCGCGCAAGCGCAAACTGAGGAAACAGTGGATGAGACAGCCGAGCTTCAAGCGCAGCTTGAAGAAGAGCAGAACAAATACTTGCGCCTTTTGGCGGATTATGACAATTTCAAACGCCGCACGAAAAAAGACCAGGAATTGGCAAAGCAATTCCGTTCCCAATCATTGTTGACGGACCTGTTGCCTGTACTGGATAATTTCGACCGTGCGCTTGCTGTAGAAGCGAAAAGCGAAGAATCCGCTTCTCTTTTGAAAGGCCTTGAAATGGTCAAAAAATCCTTGATCGATGCTGTAACGGCGGAAGGCTTGGAAGAGATCAAAGCAGTCGGCGAACCGTTCGATCCGCATTTCCATCAGGCGGTCATCCAAGAAAGCAGTGAAGATAGTGAGCCTGGAACGGTGTTACAAGAGCTTCAAAAGGGGTATACCCTGAATGGCAGAGTACTCCGTCCGGCTATGGTAAAAGTGAACGAATAACTGAAAAAAAGAGAATCTAACGTTAATGGAGGAATTTTAAATGAGCAAAATTATCGGAATTGACTTAGGTACAACAAACTCAGCGGTCGCAGTATTAGAAGGCGGCGAACCAAAAATCATCCCAAACCCGGAAGGCAACCGCACAACACCATCCGTGGTATCTTTCAAAAATGGCGAACGCCAAGTCGGGGAAGTGGCAAAACGCCAATCAATCACCAACCCGAACACAATCCAATCTGTTAAACGTTTGATGGGAACAGAAGAAAAAGTGACAGCTGAAGGCAAAGAATACACGGCACAGGAAGTTTCTGCCATGATCCTTCAATACATCAAAGGCTATGCAGAAGATTACCTCGGCGAAAAAGTGACGAAAGCCGTCATTACTGTACCAGCATATTTCAACGATGCTGAACGCCAAGCGACAAAAGACGCTGGGCGCATCGCAGGCCTTGAAGTGGAACGCATCATCAACGAGCCGACAGCGGCAGCTCTTGCATACGGCCTCGATAAAATGGAAAAAGATGAAACTGTCTTGGTCTATGACCTTGGCGGCGGTACATTCGACGTATCGATCCTTGAACTGGGTGACGGCGTTTTCGAAGTAAAATCGACTGCCGGCGACAACCGTCTGGGCGGCGATGATTTCGATAAACTGATCATCGACTATTTGGTCCAGGAATTCAAAAAAGAGAACGGCATCGACTTGTCGAAAGACAAAATGGCGACACAGCGCCTGAAAGATGCAGCTGAAAAAGCGAAAAAAGATTTGTCAGGCGTTACATCAACTCAAATTTCCTTGCCGTTTATCACTGCAGGAGAAGCAGGTCCGCTTCACATGGAGATGAACTTATCCCGTGCGAAATTCGACGAGTTGACATCTTCACTAGTTGAGCGCACGATGGGGCCGACTCGCCAAGCATTGAAAGATGCGAACATTTCCGCATCAGAACTTGACCGCGTTATTTTGGTCGGTGGATCTACACGTATCCCATCAGTCCAGGAAGCAGTTAAAAAAGAAACCGGCAAAGAGCCACACAAAGGCGTCAACCCGGATGAAGTTGTCGCAATGGGTGCAGCTGTACAAGGCGGCGTATTGACTGGCGACGTCCAAGACGTAGTATTGCTTGACGTGACTCCGTTGTCTCTTGGTATCGAGACGATGGGCGGCGTGTTCACGAAATTGATCGAACGCAACACGACGATCCCGACATCTAAATCGCAGACATTCTCCACTGCAGCGGACAACCAGCCGGCAGTCGACATCCATGTCATGCAAGGCGAACGCCCGATGGCAGCGGACAACAAAACGCTCGGCCGCTTCCAATTGGCTGATATTCCGCCTGCCCCGCGCGGCGTACCGCAAATCGAAGTCAGCTTCGATATCGACAAAAACGGCATCGTCAGCGTAAAAGCGAAAGATCTCGGTACGCAAAAAGAACAAACGATCACAATCCAATCCAGCACTACGCTTACGGACGATGAGATCGACCGCATGGTGAAAGAAGCGGAAGAAAATGCAGAAGCGGATGCGAAGCGTAAAGAAGAAGTAGAACTTCGCAATGAAGCTGACCAAGCAGTATTCCAGACGGATAAAACGATCGAAGACCTCGGCGAAGCTGTTTCTGAAGACGAGAAGAAGCAAGCTGAAGAAGCGCGCGATGAACTTAAGACAGCGCTAGAAGGCAACGACATTGAAGATATCCGCACGAAGAAAGATAAATTGCAGGAACTACTTCAAGGCTTTGCCATGAAAGCTTACGAGCAAGCAGCTCAGAACCAACAGGGAGCTGAAGGCGAAGGGCAGCCAGGACAGAACGACGACGTCATGGATGCTGAGTTTGAAGAAGTGAACGACGATAAAGACAAGTAAGATATGCAAGGCCGGAAAAGTCAAAGCAAAGCAACTGCTTTGGCTTTTTCTTGATTAAGGGCACGTGTTTTGCAGCATTGCAGCATTGCAGCATCATAATAAAAGCGCAACAGGTTAGATTCAAGCGCCCAGGGCCTATGGCCATCGGCAATCCGGGAATCGCGGCGGCAAATGAAACCCGTCCCTGCGTTTCTTTTGCCTTTAGTTTCTCCATGGGCGCTTATGCTTTTGTTTGAGTCTTTGCAAGCGCAATTTAAACCGTGTACAATTACAGTTGACTGCAAGAGGGAGAGTGACCTATGAATAAGCGAGACTATTATGAAGTGCTTGGCGTCTCTAAGGATGCTTCGAAAGAGGAAATCAAGAAAGCGTACAGAAAGCTTTCCAAACAATACCACCCGGACATCAATAAGGAAGCGGATGCTTCCGAGAAGTTCCAGGAAGTGAAAGAAGCGTATGAAGTGCTGAGCGACGAGCAAAAACGTGCACAATACGACCAATTCGGCCATCAGGATCCGAACCAAGGCTTTGGCGGAGGTTTCGGCGGAGCGGAAGGCTTCGGTTTTGATGACATCTTCAGCACCTTCTTTGGTGGCGGTACACGCCGACGCGACCCGAATGCGCCAAGAAAAGGCGATGATCTGCAATATTCCATGAACATCGATTTTCTAGACGCTGTGTTCGGCCAGGAAACGGAAGTTGAAATTCCGAAAGATGAAACATGCGGTACTTGCGACGGTTCCGGGGCGAAACCTGGAACGAGCAAGAAAACCTGTTCGTATTGCGAAGGAACAGGCCAGTTGAATGTAGCGCAAGATACACCATTCGGGCGCATGGTCAACCGTCGCGCGTGCCATCACTGTGAAGGCACCGGCCAGATCATCGAAGAAAAATGCACAACCTGCCGCGGCGCCGGTAAAGTGAGAAAAATCAAGAAAATTAAAGTGACTGTCCCTGCAGGTGTTGACGATGGGCAGCAATTGCGCGTGTCAGGCCAAGGCGGACCGGGCATCAACGGCGGACCGGCTGGAGATCTCTACGTCCTGTTCCGTGTCAAGCCGCATAAGCAATTCGAACGTGACGGCGATGACATCCATCTGGAATTGCCGATCACCTACCCGCAAGCAGCGCTCGGCGATGAAATCGAAGTGCCTACAGTTTCCGGTAAAGTGAAACTGAAGATCCCTGCTGGAACACAAAACGGCGCCCGTTTCCGCTTGCGTGGAAAAGGCGTACAAAACGTTCACGGATATGGCGTCGGCGATCAGCACATCACTGTCAAAGTGAAAGTGCCGACCAAACTGAGCGAAAAGCAGAAGCAATTGCTGCGTGAGTTTGCCGAGATTTCAGGGGACATTCCTGAAGAACAGAGCAGTTCATTATTCGACAAAATCAAAAGAACCATTAAAGGTGATCAACATTAAGCGGAAACAAGCTTAAGTAATTGGAAAACTCCCGTGCACTAGGGAGTTTTCTCTATTATATAACTGTTCGATAAAGGAGCTGGCGTAAGTGAAATGGTCTGAGTTGTCGATTCATACAACGAACGAAGCGATTGAATCAATTTCCAACATTTTGCATGAAGCAGGGGCAAGCGGGGTTGTCATCGAGGATTCCGAAGATTTCACGAAAGTCCGTGAAGATGTGTTCGGCGAAATTTATTCACTGGATGCTGATGATTTCCCGGCAGAAGGCGTTATATTGAAAGCTTACTTACCAGTCAATAGTTTTCTTGGGGAAACGGTAGAAGGCATCAAATTAGCCATCAACAGCCTAGCAGATTTCAATATCAATGTAGGGCGCAATGTCCTCACGATCAGTGAAGTGGATGAGGAAGACTGGGCGACTTCTTGGAAGAAATATTATCATCCTGTGAAAATTTCCAAGCGCTTCACCATCGTGCCGACGTGGGAGAACTACCATCCCGTCTCAAGTGATGAACTGATCATCGAGTTGGATCCTGGGATGGCGTTCGGCACCGGCACACATCCGACAACCGTGATGAGCTTGCAGGCACTCGAAAAACATGTGCAGCCGGGCAAGAGCGTCATTGATGTCGGGACCGGTTCGGGCGTATTGGCAATCGGTGCAGCGTTATTGGAAGCGAAATCTGTCCGGGCTTTAGACTTGGATGAAATTGCCGTGAAAGCTGCGGGACTCAATGTGGAATTGAACAAAGTGCAAAATCGGGTCGATGTATTCCATGGAAACTTGCTGGAAGCCATCGATGATCCGGCTGATGTGGTCGTCGCGAACATACTCGCGGAGATTATCATGTCATTTACTGATGATGCTTATCAAGCTGTCAAACCGGGCGGGATTTACATCACTTCCGGAATTATTGCCCAGAAGAAGAACGATGTGAAAGAAGCATTGGAAGCTTCAGGATTTGTGATCGAAGACATCATGATGATGGAAGACTGGGTAACGATCATTTCAAAAAAACCGCTATAACGGGGTGCGACCATGCAACGATATTTTTTGGTGGATAAAAAATCTGATGATGGATATATGAATATCACAGGAGACGACGCGAAACACATCACTAAAGTGATGCGCCAAACGGCGGGTGAGAAGCTGGTCGCTGTCGTTTCAGGTGAAGTCTATTTGGCGGAAATCGTCGATGCAGCTTCAACTGTACGCATCAAGCTGGTAGAACAATTGCCGGACCGCAGCGAATTGCCGAAAAAAGTGACGATCGCCTGCGGGTTGCCAAAAGGAGATAAGCTTGAACTCATCACCCAAAAGGCGACAGAGCTGGGGATGCATGCATTATTGCCTTTTGCGGCTGAACGATCGATCGTCAAATGGGACGGCGCCAAAAGCGTGAAGAAAATCGAGCGGTTGAAGAAAATCGCCAAGGAAGCGGCTGAGCAATCGCATCGCAGCCGCATTCCTGCTATACATACGATACACAGCTTCAAAGAGTTGACGCAATCAGCAAAAACTTACGATGCAGTCATTGTCGCCTATGAAGAAGAGGCGAAAAAGGACGGCGGTAGGCGGTTTGCCGAAATTCTGGAATCATTGTATGATAAAGACTCAATCTTGCTTGTTTTCGGGCCGGAAGGCGGCATTTCGGAAGCGGAAGCGGCCGCGCTCAAAGAAGCAGGCGCATTGTTCACTGCGCTTGGGCCGCGCATTTTGCGCACAGAGACAGCTCCGCTTTATGCATTGTCAGCAATATCCTATGAATTTGAATGAAAGAGGTGGCCACCGATGTCAACTGTCGCATTTCATACTCTAGGTTGCAAAGTGAACCATTATGAAACAGAAGCGATCTGGCAGTTATTCAAAGAACAGGGCTATGAGCGAACTGAGTTTGAGCGTCTTTCCGATGTTTACGTCATCAATACATGCACCGTCACCAACACAGGCGATAAAAAGAGCCGCCAAGTCATACGCCGTGCCGTCCGTTCCAACCCGGACGCGGTCATTTGCGTAACGGGCTGCTATGCCCAGACATCACCTGCTGAAATTATGGAGATCCCGGGCGTCGATATCGTCGTCGGCACCCAGGACCGGACGAAACTGCTCGGGTATATCGAGCAATACCGGGCGGAACGCAAACCGATCAACGCCGTGGGCAATATCATGAAAAATCGTGTCTACGAAGAACTGGATGTCCCATCATTTACCGACCGGACGCGCGCATCGTTGAAAATCCAGGAAGGTTGCAACAACTTCTGTACTTTCTGCATCATTCCATGGGCGCGCGGATTGATGCGCTCGCGCGACCCGCAGGAAGTCATCCGCCAGGCACAGCAATTGGCGGATGCCGGCTACCAGGAGATCGTACTGACCGGCATCCATACAGGCGGCTACGGCGAGGATTTGAAGGACTATAATCTGGCACAGCTATTGCGTGATTTGGAAGCTAGCGTAAAAGGTTTGAAACGTTTGCGCATCTCGTCCATCGAGGCGAGCCAGCTGACGGATGAAGTGATTGCTGTATTGAAAGAATCCAGAATCGTCGTACGCCATCTTCACATCCCGATCCAGTCCGGTTCAGATACTGTCTTGAAACGGATGCGCCGGAAATACACCATGGCATTTTTCGCAGATCGCCTGGAGCGCCTGCGCGATGCCTTGCCGGACCTGGCGATCACTTCCGACGTCATCGTCGGGTTCCCGGGAGAGACAGAAGAGGAATTCATGGAAACATTCAATTTTATACGCGACCACAGGTTCTCAGAGCTTCATGTCTTCCCGTATTCAATGCGCACCGGTACACCGGCAGCGCGTATGGAAGGGCAGATCGATGAATCCGTCAAAAATGAACGCGTCCACCGCCTGATCGAATTGAACGATCAGCTGGCGAAAGAATACGCCAGCCGTTATGAAGGCGAGCTGCTCGAGATCATCCCGGAAGAGGAGTCGAAAGACCATCCATCAGGGGGCATGATTGTCGGCTACACGGATAATTACTTGAAAGTCGCCATTCCCGGCGATGAATCGCTGATCGGAAAAATCGTCAAGGTGAAAATCACCAAGTCGGGATATCCGATGAACGACGGGCAATTCGTCCGTGTCATGGACGAATTGCCCGCATTATAATTGAAACTTATTAATAGAATGGAGAACTGATTCATGACAAACATTGCATCTTTAATCGACCACACTTTATTGAAAGCTGAAGCAACAGAATCACAAATCGTCCAGCTATGCAAAGAAGCGGCGGAATATAACTTCGCTTCTGTCTGTGTCAATCCGGCATGGGTTTCGCTGGCTGCCAAAGAGCTCGATAATAGCGAAGTGAAAGTCTGCACGGTCATCGGCTTCCCGCTCGGCGCATCGACCTCAGAAACAAAAGCGTTCGAAACATCCGACGCCATCAAAAAAGGCGCAGGCGAAATCGATATGGTTTTGAACATCGGCGCGTTGAAAAGCGGCCAGGAAGATATCGTGAAAGCGGATGTCGAAGCGGTCGTGAATGCGGCAAAAGGAAAAGCGATCGTCAAGGTCATCCTTGAAATCTGCCTGTTGACGGATGAAGAAATTAAATTGGCCAGCCGCCTGTCGAAAGAAGCGGGAGCCGATTTCGTCAAAACATCGACCGGATTCTCTACCGGCGGAGCGACTGTCGAAGCGGTCCGCCTGATGCGTGAAACGGTCGGGCCGGATCTTGGCGTGAAGGCTTCCGGGGGCGTCCGCAGCCTAGAAGATGTCGAGCAAATGGTCGAAGCCGGGGCGACTCGCATCGGCGCAAGTTCAGGGGTTCAGATCATGCAAGGCCTTACTTCGGATAATGACTATTAAGTATTGACGAAGATGATTTGTTGCGTTATAATTTTCTAGTATATAACACTTGTTGTTATTTGCTTCAACGTGTGTTCGGAGGGAGGGAAAAAGAGATGTCAAAAACTACTGTTCGTAAAAACGAATCAATTGAAGATGCTCTTCGCCGCTTCAAACGCACTGTTTCGAAGTCCGGAACAATGCAAGAGGTAAGAAAGCGCGAGTACTATGATAAGCCGAGCGTAAAACGTAAATTGAAATCAGAAGCTGCGCGTAAACGTAAATTTTAATTGACTTTGATCTTAAATGACTTTTAAAAATAGCAACGAACAGCTAAGACCGGAAGCACATTTGTGCTTCCGGTTTTTTTATGACTTAAAACGGTCACTAAATGAAGAAGATGTAAGCGCATTCCATCGTAACTTGGAGAAAATTGCTTTATAATGAAAAAAGAAGCCGACTTTTGAAACCGCAGCTCGACTCATCCGTATACATAATTATCCTAAAGTTTTCATGAAGGAGAGGGGGAACTTGCCGTGCGTAGAAAAAAAGCTTGGATCGGCTTTTTGTTCCTGGTGGTGGCATTCGCTTTAGCCATTCCGGCCATCTCGGCGGATAACGGAAAAGTTTATGTCATTCCGATTGAAGCGGAAGTGGAGCGGGGCTTGCAGTCGTTTCTGGAGCGGGGCATCGAAGAAGCCGAAGAAGCCGGTGCGGAAGCCATTGTCTTTGAGATCGATACACCGGGTGGTTTTGTCAATGCAGCAGATGGCATCGCTCGCCTACTGGATGAAGCCGAGCCTGAGACACTCGCTTTCGTCAACCAGGACGCCCTCTCGGCTGGCGCATTTCTGGCCTTGCATAATGATGAAATCTATATGCATCCGAATGGCCGGATGGGCGCGGCGCAAGTCATCGACCAGTCGGGCAACGCGGCTGCCGATAAGGCGAACTCTGCCTGGTTGTCCTCGATGAGAAGCGCTGCGGAATCGGCAGATCGTGATCCGCAATTTGCACTTGCCATGGCGGATGCCAGCATCGACCTTCCCGAATACCGGGCTGCTGAAGGTGATTTATTGACACTCGGCGCTCAGGAAGCGCTCGATGTCGGCTATTCAGAAGGGACCGTGTCGTCTCTCGATGAACTTCTTGAAATGAAAGGCCTTTCAGGTGCTGAGGTCATCCAAGTGGAAGAAAACTGGTCAGAGACGCTCGCGCGTTTTCTGACGAGCCCGATTGTGGTCCCGATCTTACTGTCGGTGGCCGGTCTCGGCTTACTGCTTGAGCTGTTCACGCCTGGAGTTGGGATCCCTGGATTCTTCGGCTTGTTTTCGCTAATGCTGTTCTTCTACGGGCATTTAGTGGCAGGGCTTGCCGGGTATGAATCGATTTTGCTGTTGGTCTTCGGGCTCGGTCTGATCCTGCTGGAATTTTTCGTTCCAGGCGGCATACTCGGAATTCTCGGGATACTGGCTGTCATCGGAAGTGTTCTATTAGCGGGTGAAGACGTCCAGTCAACAGCGGTCGCAATTTTGATTGCATTACTTGTAGCTTCAGCAGGGATGGTGATTTTAGTGAAATTTTTCGGGAAAAAGTTGAACATGTTCAAACGGATTATCCTGACCGATGCCACCGATACGGAGCATGGCTATGTATCGGCCGTCAACCGGCCGGAACTTATCGGCCAGATCGCCCGTACGACCAATGCCCTGAGGCCTTCTGGCACCATCCGGCTCGGTGATGAATACATCGATGCGGTATCCGAAGGACGGTTTATCGACAGCAACAAAGATGTTAAGATTATCAAGGTAGAAGGGTCTCGCATCGTTGTGCGTGAACTCGAAAAACAAGAGGAGGAAGAATAAATGGGACTTGAAGCAATCGGCTTAGGCGCCGCGATAATTGGTATTATCGTTGTACTTGCCATCTTTTTCACATTCGTACCAGTCACATTATGGATCTCGGCTTTAGCTGCCGGCGTCCGCATCAGCATCTTCACATTGATCGGGATGAGATTGCGCCGGGTTATCCCATCGCGCATCGTCAACCCGTTGATCAAGGCTTCAAAAGCCGGTCTTTCCGTACAGATCAACCAATTGGAAAGCCATTACTTGGCTGGCGGTAACGTCGACCGCGTCGTCAACGCATTGATCGCAGCACACCGTGCCAATATCGATTTGCCGTTCGAACGCGCAGCAGCAATCGACCTTGCCGGCCGTGACGTACTTGAAGCGGTTCAAATGTCGGTTAACCCGAAAGTTATCGAAACGCCATTCATTGCCGGTGTTGCAATGGACGGGATCGAAGTGAAAGCAAAAGCGCGGATTACCGTGCGCGCCAATATCGACCGCCTCGTCGGTGGTGCCGGTGAAGAGACAATCGTCGCCCGTGTTGGTGAAGGTATCGTTTCTACACTCGGTTCAAGCACGAACCATAAAAAAGTTCTAGAAAACCCGGACCTCATCTCCCAAACCGTACTAGGCAAAGGACTGGATTCCGGTACAGCTTTTGAAATCTTGTCCATCGATATCGCAGACGTGGATATCGGCAAAAACATCGGTGCCGAGCTTCAGACTGAGCAAGCAGATGCCGATAAGAAAATCGCTCAGGCGAAAGCCGAAGAGCGCCGTGCAATGGCTGTCGCTAGCGAGCAGGAAATGAAAGCGAAAGTCGTCCAGATGCGCGCGAAAGTTGTCGAAGCAGAAGCTGAAGTGCCGATGGCGATGTCAGAAGCACTCCGTTCAGGAAACATCGGCGTGATGGATTATATCAATTACAAGAATGTCCAAGCTGATACAAGCATGCGCGAATCCATTTCGAAAAGCGGAACGGAAAAACAAGAGGACGAAAACTAACAAGCTCCGCCATAACTCAAGGGAGGTTTTGGAATGGAACCCCTCATCATGATGCTGATCATCATGGCTATCAGTGCCTTGTTCAGCAAAAACAAAAAACCTGATGCAAATCAGCAGACGAGCCAACAGACAAAGCGCCAACAAGTCCCAGGCGCTCCTCCTCGATCCGCACAGCAAACGCAAACGCCACGAGGCGGACAGCGAAGCTTTAAGCGAATTGAAGATTACGCCAAAGAGATTTATGGTGAATTTCAGGCCCAGGTGGAAGGCGATCCGAAACGGGCAGAACAGGCCCGCCAAGTAAAAGAAAAGGCGGAGCGTGCCAAGACACGGGCGATAGAGGAAGTTGAAAAGCGGACTCCGGTCGAGGCAAAGCAAATTGCCGAGCCGAAAACCCGCCCTGGAAGGTTAAGCGTCCATCAGAAAGAGCCGCTAAAACGTGTTGTTGAGGAAAAGAAAGAACGAGATCTTCTTCCGCTACAAGAAGAGGATGTGCAAAGAGGGATTATCATGGCGGAGATTTTGCTTCCGCCTAAATCCAAACGTCAAAGACAAGGCCGGCATGTTTGATGCCGGTCTTTTTCTTTAGCAATTTAACTATATAATAATATTATGTAAACATAAACTTGCTGAATTAATTTACATTTCCATGGTGATAATGATAGAGTTGAAGAGAAGTAAAAACACGATCCAAGGAGCGTCTAAATGACAGAAAATAGCCTACTCGAATTGCATGTGAAAGACCCGAATGAAGCGGTCCAGCTTCTAGGGACATCCGACAGTCATCTGTCGCTGATCGAAGAAAGCTTTGATATACAAATCATCACCCGCGGCGAAGTAATCCGTTTGGATGGTTCCGCAGAAGGCCGCCAAACCGGAAAACTATTGCTGGAGCAATTGTTGCAAGTTATCCGCAAAGGCATCAATATCGACCAGCGCGACATTGTTTCTGCTATTGAAATGGCAAAAAGCGGCACGATTGAGTATTTTGCGGAGCTTTATGATGAAGAAATCGCGCGCAGTGCAACCGGACGGTCAATCCGTGCGAAAACGATCGGCCAGCGCCATTATATCCATGCTGTCCGGAAAAATGATATGGTGTTCGGCATTGGCCCGGCCGGGACCGGGAAAACCTATCTTGCAGTCGTGTTGGCGGTGCAGGCATTGAAAAACGGCCATGTCAAAAAAATCGTCCTGACACGTCCTGCAGTCGAAGCAGGCGAAAGCCTCGGATTTTTACCGGGCGATTTGAAAGAAAAAGTGGATCCTTATTTACGGCCTTTATACGACGCATTGCACGATGTCATGGGGCAGGAACAGACAAATCGCTTGATCGAACGAGGGACCATCGAAGTGGCACCGCTCGCTTATATGCGCGGCCGGACACTCGAAGATGCGTTCATCATCTTGGATGAGGCGCAAAACACCACAAAAGCTCAAATGAAAATGTTTTTGACGCGGCTTGGCTTTAGTTCGAAAATGATCATCACTGGCGATAAGACACAAATCGACCTGCCGCGTGGCGCAGAATCCGGCCTTATCGCTGCCGAAAAAAATCTATTCGGCGTGAAGGGTATCCATTTTCAGTACTTGGAACGCGGCGATGTTGTCCGCCACCCTCTCGTCACAAAAATCATCGAAGCTTATGAGAACCAGCCTTCCTGAGGTTGGTTCTTTTTTTAACACATAAGACGACAATTATCGTCAAATAAAGATCATCCCGTTGTCATTGACAGCATTGCAGGCTTCGGGGGCTAGAGAATTGCTATTAATTTGTAAGGAGCGATGAAAAAAGAAGTACGAATTGGTATGATGAAAGAAGAAAAGTGAGGTGGTCATATGACAGAGTGGATCAGGAGCATTTACACGCGGTTCGGGGCTCCTGTAGTCTTGATCGGCATCAGTTCCATGACAGCCCTACTCATGTTTGGATTTTTATACGATACGATGGCGACCGATACATATGAAGTGGAATTGTTCCAATTGTCCGATGAAACCATTCGGGCAGCAAAAACCGTCGAAGACCCGGTAAGGACCGAACTTGAACGCGAAAGGGCAGCGCAGGAAGTTCAGCCAAGCTACCGCTATATCGAAGAAATCGCCGACAACCAGGGGGCAGTTGTCGATTCGCTGTTCGGCTATGTTCTTGAAGCGAAGCAAATGGATGAACCAAGCGGTGAGGATGAACCGGTTCCACCTGATGTTGACGAAGCTTTGGACGAGCTTCGCGAAACGATCCGTTTGCTCGAACAAAATGAAAACGGGCTTCAATTGACGGACGATATGCTGTTGTCGCTGCTTGTTTTGGAAGATGACGTGCTTTTGCGCATCGAACGGGAAGTGCGCAACCAAGTGATGGCAGTTCTGGAAAATCCGCTCCGTGAGGCCGGTCTCATGCAAGCGCGCAATTCTGCCGAGCAGGAAATCCGCAGCAATGACCGCGTGCCTGCTTCCGCGATACCGGCAGCAGTGGCTATTACCAGAGCCAATATTATCCCGAATGAAATCATCAATGAAGAACTGACAGAAGAACAAATTGAACAGGCCAGGGCGAGTGTAGAAACGACCCGTATCCTGCAAGGGCAAGTACTCATTCAGGAAGGGCAGCTGATCGACCGTGAAGTGTACCGGCAGCTGGAACTGGCAGGGATGACCGATCAGCAATCGAATTACCAGCCAGCAGTAGGGCTCGGTTTGTTTGTGCTGATTGCATCGGGATTATTGCTGCTCATCCTGCAAAGTGCAAAAGTTGAAGGGGTAAAGAAAGCGATCCGCCTGATTATTGTCTTTGCGGTTATCGCGCTATCATTATTGATGATGAAGCTGATTGATGTGGTCAGCGGTAATTTTGACGTCGCCATCAGTTTTATTTTCCCAACCGCATTCGCCGGGATTTTAGTACGGCTTCTTGTCGATGAGCGGACAGCTGTATTTGTGATGATTCTAATCAGCACGTGTGCTGGAATGATGTTGCAAAGCGGCTATGCGGGAATCTTTCAGATGGATGCGGCTTTGTATGTGTTATTCGGGGGTTTGACGGGGATA
This sequence comes from Bacillota bacterium, assembly GCA_051750505.1. Classification (GTDB taxonomy): domain Bacteria; phylum Bacillota; class Bacilli; order Bacillales_A; family Planococcaceae; genus Planococcus. The sequence continues at coordinate 35,888 of JBNJJS010000003.1, read as the reverse complement.
TACTTAATACGGAACGGGCACCGCAGCATCCGCATTTTGCCGATCAGCTTGGCGGTCGCCGGGGTTCATCTGCTATATGCGGCGTTCTACTTATTGATGAGCCAAAGCCAGTATACACCAGGAGAGGTCGGCTTCTATGCCGCAGCGGCCATTGCTGCTGGCCTGTTATCGGGTACTCTCGCAATGGGCCTATTGCCATTGTTTGAATCGGCTTTTGGGATTCTTTCGACAATGAAGCTGATTGAGCTTTCGAACCCGAACCATCCGCTTTTGAAGAAAATCTTGACCGAAACGCCAGGTACTTACCATCATAGCGTCATGGTGGCGAACCTATCGGATGCTGCATGCGAAGCCATCGGCGCAAACGGTCTTCTGGCGCGTGTCGGCTGCTATTATCACGATATCGGCAAGACGATCAATCCGCAGTATTTCATCGAAAATCAAACGCATGGCAACCCGCATGACCATCTTACACCGGAACAAAGCCGCGATATTATTTTGGCGCATGGCCGGGACGGGGCAGCGATTTTGAAGAAACATAAAATGCCAAAAGAACTGGTCGATATTGCGGAGCAGCATCACGGCACCACTTTGCTGAAATTCTTCTATTATAAGGCAAAAAAACAACACGAGGATTTGGCGGAAGAACCATACCGCTACACCGGGCCGAAACCCCAGACCCGCGAAAATGCCATCATCATGATTGCGGACAGCTTAGAGGCGGCCGTCCGTTCAATGGATGCACCGAATACAGAGAAGATCCGTAAAATGGTCGACGCTATAACCGAGGATAAATTGAAAGATGGACAGTTCGATGAATGTGATATAACGTTAAAAGAACTGAAACGGGTGAAAAGCGTCATGTGTGAAACCTTGAACGGGATTTTCCATTCAAGAATCGCTTATCCGGAAGATAAAAAATAATGGAGGAGTGAACGCGATGTTGACAATTGATTTCATAGATGAAACCGAACATCTGGACGACGAGGCGCTTGCCTTTGTCGTCAAGGTGCTGGAACATGCCGCACAGCATGAAAACACAGGCGAGGCGGAAGTGTCGATCACATTCACCGATGATGAATCGATCCGTGCGATCAACCGGGATTACCGGGACAAAGACCAGCCGACGGATGTCATCTCCTTTTCAATGGAAGAACAAGTGGAAGATGAAGTGGCGATCATCGGCGAAACCGGGCCGCGCCTGCTCGGGGATATCATCATCTCGGTGGAGCGAACAAAGATCCAGGCAGAGGAATATGGGCACAGCTTCGAACGGGAGCTTGGCTTCCTGGCAGTACACGGATTCCTGCATTTGCTGGGCTATGACCATATGAACGAGCAGGAGGAAAAGGAAATGTTTGCTAAACAGGAAGAGATTCTTGCTTCCCTTGGTGTTACACGTGATGCGCATGAAGCTGAGTAGGTTTCTATCTTCCTTCCGTTTTGCAGCGCAAGGGATCGGCACAGCAGTAAAGCGGGAACAGAACATGAGAGTGCACGTGTTCTCGGCAGTGATTGTAACTATGGCGGGAATCTTGACTGGTCTCGACCGGACGGAATGGATGCTGGTGATTGTGCTGATCGGCGGCATGCTGGCGCTCGAACTGGTCAATTCCGCATTGGAGCGGGCAGTCGACCTGGCCACTGCAGAACGCCATCCACTGGCGAAGCAAGCGAAGGATATGGCGGCAGGAGCTGTTTTGGTATTTGCTGTGACAAGTGCTATAATCGGTTTACTGATCTTTTTGCCTAAATGGTTTTAAACATCATCCGGTAGATGCTACCGTAATCATAGAAAAGTGAGTGATGAAAATGGAAAAACAACAATTGATGGAACAAGCGATCGCTGCACGCGGCAATGCTTACGTGCCCTATTCGAAGTTTCCGGTAGGAGCGGCACTTTTGTCCAAGGATGGCAAAGTCTATACGGGATGCAATATTGAAAATGCAGGCTACTCGCTGACCAATTGCGCAGAGCGCACAGCTGTTTTCAAGGCTGTCTCAGAGGGTGTCAAGCAGTTTAAGGCCTTGGCGGTTGCAGCAGACACTAAAGGGCCGGTTGCGCCATGTGGGGCGTGCCGCCAAGTGCTGGTGGAATTTTGCGCGCCGGATATGCCGGTTTATTTAACTAATTTAGAAGGAGCGGTGTCGGAGACGACCATCGCAGAATTGCTTCCGGGCGCCTTCACAACGGAGGATTTAGACTATGCATCAAGGAAATAACGGATTTAAATCAGGATTCATCTCTATCATCGGCCGCCCGAATGTCGGGAAATCGACATTCTTGAACCGTGTGGTCGGCCAGAAAATCGCCATTATGAGCGACAAACCCCAGACCACGCGCAATAAAGTCCAGGGAGTCGTAACGAAAGACAATAGCCAAATGGTCTTTATCGACACACCGGGCATCAATGAGCCGAAGCATAAGCTCGGCGATTTCATGCTGAAAGTCGCGAAAAACACATTCCGCGAAGTGGACGTTTTGCTATTTGTCGTCAGTGCAGCTGACCGCATCGGGAAACAGGACCGCTATGTGCTGGATATGCTGAAGGGGATCGATGTACCGGTATTTTTAGTGCTTAACAAAATCGACCAAGTGCATCCGGACAATTTGCCGAAGATCGTCGAATCCTACCGCAACGAATTTGATTTTGCTGAAGCGATTCCGATTTCTGCTTTGCAGGGGAACAATGTCGATAACCTGCTTGCGAAAATCGAAGAACGTTTGCCGGATGGCCCTCAATATTACCCGTCCGACCAAGTGACGGACCATCCGGAGCGCTTCATCATTTCGGAATTGATCCGTGAAAAAGCTTTGCATTTGACGCGCGAAGAAATTCCGCATTCGATCGCTGTGGTCATCGATAAAATTGCCAAGGATGAGGAAAACGAAAACATGATCCGCGTCCAGGCGACGATCATGGTCGAGCGCGATTCCCAAAAAGGCATCGTCATCGGCAAAAGAGGGGCCCTTCTGAAGGAAATCGGCACTCGCGCACGCAAGGATATCGAAAACCTGCTCGGCACGAAAGTGTATTTGGAGCTATGGGTCAAAGTACAGAAAGATTGGCGCAACAAAGCAATGCATCTCCGTGATTTCGGTTTCAGAGACGACGAATACTAAGGAGCCTGGCTCATGCAGAACCAACTCGAAGGCATTGTCATCCGTACGCGTCCCTATGGGGAAACGAATAAAATCGTCACTTTGTTCACAAAAGAAGCGGGAAAGATCACCTGCATGGCACGCGGGGCCAAAAAACCCGCAAGCCGCTTGGCGGCCATCACACAGCCTTTTACACACGGCGTCTTCTCGATCTACAAAGGCCGCGGCATGGGCACATTGCAGGCAGGCGACCAATTGGAATCGCTGCGCCATATCCGCGAAGACATCATGGCGACCGCATATGCGAGCTACGTCACAGAACTGATCGACCGGCTCACCGAACAGGACGAGCCGCAGCCGGCCATCTACGATATGCTCTATCAGGCGCTCCATGCGATTGCGGACGGCTATGACCCGGAAGCGATCACCTTATTTGTCGAATGGAAAATGCTGCGTGTGGCAGGGTTGACCCCGACATTGCACGAATGCGCCAATTGCGGGGCGACTGAAGGGGAATTCGCTTTCTCGTTCCAGGAACTCGGCTTTTTGTGCCATCGTTGTTTCCATCTCGACCGCTACATCATACGCTTGAGCCCGGCGCTCGTGAAATTGATCCGCACCTTTTATTTCGTGCCGATCGAACGCGTCGGGGCATTGACGCTGAAAAAAGAATCGAAAACTTTGCTCAAGCAAATCGTTCGGACGATTTACGAAGAACAGGCGGGCATCCGGCTGAAGTCGCGTTCGTTCCTCGAACAGCTCGAGCGGACGCCTGAGTTTTTCCCGGAAAAGAAAAAAGACATCCCTGAAGGCGACTAGCCCCGGGATGTCTTTTTGTATTAGAACTGGATGTGCTGTTCAATATACGCTTGCACGTCTTTGATCGGCATGCGCACTTGCTCCATCGAGTCACGGTGACGCACAGTCACTTCACCGTCTTCAACGGAATCGAAATCGTAGGTGATGCAGAACGGCGTACCGATTTCATCCTGGCGGCGGTAGCGTTTCCCGATCGACTGGGACTCATCGTAATCGACCATGAAGTGCTTCGCGAGGTCTGCGAACACTTCCGTCGCGCCTTCAGAAAGTTTTTTCGATAAAGGCAATACCGCGGCCTTGTAAGGTGCCAGTGCCGGGTGGAACTTCAGCACGGTGCGTGTCTCATCATTGTCCAAGCTCTCTTCCTGGAATGCATCCACAAGGAAAGCGAGCGTCACGCGGTCGGCGCCGAGTGATGGTTCGATGCAATACGGCACGTAGCGTTCGTTTGTCTGCGGGTCGATGTAATTGAAGTCTTCGCCCGAATATTCCATATGGCGCTTCAAATCGAAATCGGTGCGGTCAGCGATGCCCCAAAGTTCACCCCAGCCAAATGGGAATTTGTATTCGATATCGACTGTTGCATTCGAGTAATGGGACAACTCATCGGCGTCGTGTTCACGGAGGCGCATATTGTCCTCGCCCATGTTCAGCTCGAGCAGCCAGTTTTTGCAGAAGTCGCGCCAGTAGGCATACCATTCTAGGTCTTCGCCTGGTTTGCAGAAGAACTCAAGTTCCATCTGTTCGAATTCGCGCGTGCGGAATGTGAAGTTGCCCGGCGTGATTTCGTTGCGGAAGCTTTTGCCGATCTGTGCGATCCCGAACGGCATTTTCTTGCGCATCGAGCGCTGGACGTTTTTATAGTTGACGAAGATCCCTTGTGCCGTTTCCGGACGTAAGTAGACTTCGTTCGTGGATGATTCGGTGACGCCTTGGAAAGTCTTGAACATCAAGTTGAATTGGCGGATCTCGGTGAAATCAGCTTTGCCGCAAGTCGGGCATTTGATTTCATGCTCATCGATCAGTTCTTTCATGCGGTCGAACGACAAGCCGTCGACAATCAATTCGATGCCTTTTTCGTCGAGTGCATTTTCGATCAGCTTATCGGCACGGTGACGCGATTTGCAGGCTTTGCAATCAATCATCGGGTCGTTGAAGTTGCCGAGGTGGCCGGATGCTTCCCACGTTTTTGGGTTCATCAGGATTGCTGCGTCCAAGCCGACGTTATGGACGGATTCCTGGACGAATTTTTTCCACCAAGCTTTTTTGATGTTGTTTTTCAACTCGACACCGAGTGGGCCATAATCCCACGTATTGGCGAGCCCGCCGTAAATTTCAGAGCCCGGGAAAACGAATCCCCGGTGTTTGGCTAATGATACTACTTTTTCCATTGACATCTTACATTACCTCCATAAAATAAAAAAATCGCACACGCCACGGACAAATGTCCGAGGACGAGTACGTTACCCGCGGTTCCACCTCGATTGGCTGCATGAACAGCCCTCTCGCTTGCCTATAGCTCCGGATTGCCGTTTCCCGCTTTTGCAGGCTTGCACCATCCCTGCTCGCTTCATGTGCGGTACTTATCGATCCATCACAGCTATTATTCAATTCCAGATTATTGTATCATGGCAATCTTTTCTTCGCAATATAGCATGTAATAGTATATAATAATTGGTATTGAGTATAACATATTTGAATTTGAGGCGGTGAGTCCAATCGAACTCAATAAGCGGCAAGAGGAAATTTTACAGATCGTCAAAGGCAATGGCCCAATTACAGGGGAGCAGATTGCAGACCGCCTGAATCTGACGCGTGCAACCTTGCGGCCGGATCTGGCAATATTGACGATGGCAGGCTTTTTGGATGCCCGGCCGCGTGTCGGCTATTTTTATTCCGGAAAGAAACCCGGCCAGGATATCACGGATACGATGAACAATATGAAGGTCAAAGACTTCCAGTCAATCCCTGTAGTAGTAAGGGATGACGTCAGCGTATACGATGCCATCAGCCAGATGTTCCTGGATGACGTCGGAACGCTTTTTGTTGTGGATAAAAGCTCCTGCTTGGCGGGCGTCCTATCGCGCAAGGATCTTTTGCGCACCAGCCTCGGCAATCAGGATTTAAATGCAATTCCTGTACATATCATCATGACGCGTATGCCCAATATTACATATTGTGTGCGCAATGATTCACTCATACAGGCTGCAAACCGGCTGATTAACCAACAAATCGACGCATTGCCGGTCGTCGAAGAACATTCGGAAGGGTTTAAAGTCGTCGGCAGGCTGACTAAGACCAATATTACACGTGCGTTTCTATCCCTTTCGGAAAACCACGAATTGTGAGGTGCAGAATATGAGTTTATTGCGGGTTTTTATCGTCTCCGACTCCGTGGGAGAAACCGGAGAACTTGTCGCAAAAGCGGCAATCAGCCAATATTTGAATACAGAACAAAACGCCGTTTTAAAGCGGTTCCCTTATATCGATTCCGTCGATCATCTGCAGGAAATCATCAAGCTGGCTGACGCGCAACGGGCGGTGATCGTCTATACATTAGTGTCGAAGGAGCTGCGCCATTTCGTGGAACGTGAAGCGGCTAGGCACGCTATTAAAGCCATCGACCTGATGGGGCCGTTGCTTGATGCACTCGAAGAAGAGCTTCACTCGGCACCGATCGGGGAAGCCGGCCTTGTGCGCAAGCTCGATGACGATTATTTCAAGAAAGTCGAAGCGATTGAATTTGCGGTCAAATACGACGATGGGCGCGACCCGCGCGGCATCTTGCTTGCGGACATCGTCTTGGTGGGCGTGTCGAGAACATCGAAAACCCCGCTATCGCAATATTTGGCCCATAAACGGCTGAAAGTCGCCAATGTGCCGCTTGTGCCGGAAGTAGACCCGCCGGATGAGCTATTCGATGTGGACCCGAAAAAATGTTTCGGCCTGGTCATCTCGCCGGAGAAATTGAATAATATCCGGAAAGAACGTTTAATTGCGCTCGGATTGAATGACGATGCCAATTATGCAAAGTTGGACCGCATCCATGAAGAAATCGTCCATTTCCGTAAAGTGGTCGACCGCATCGGCTGCGAAACGCTAGATGTAACTAACCGGGCAGTTGAAGAAACTGCCAACTTGATTCTTGGAAAACTTCAGAAACAATAAGAAAACTCCGCCTGTCAGGGCGGTTTTTCTTATACTTGTATAATGGAAAAACCGTTTTTCTACGCCTTTCTATGGATTTTTACAAAAAAACGTTTTATAATGAAGAATTGTGGCTAAAGCTTAATAACAACATGATGAGCTTTCCCATCTTTTTGTTGAAATTTGAAGGATTTTAGCGGGTTTCAACGAATAAAGTAAGGTAAGCAAATAAAGATGGTGATAAGGTGTCCAATCGAATTCCTGAAGAAGTGATCGAACAAATCCGTTCCAAAGCGGATATTGTGGACGTCGTGGGCGAATATGTCCAATTGACGAAGAGAGGCCGCAATTGGTTCGGCCTCTGCCCATTCCACGGGGAAAGCACACCGTCCTTTTCTGTGACGGCCGACAAGCAGATTTTCCATTGCTTCGGCTGCGGGGCTGGCGGCAACGCCATCACATTCTTGATGGATATTGAAAACATCAGCTTTCAAGATGCGCTGTCCAAACTCGGCGAGCGCACGGGAATCGAAGTCGATGTGCAGTCAAGTGAAGGCAAGGGGGCGGCTCAGGCAAGAAATGACGATCCGCTCATTTTGATGCATGAATTCGCCGCAGATATGTACCATCATATTTTGCTTAACACGGAAGAAGGCCAAGCGGCTCTTGATTATTTGGAGAACCGGGGGTTTACGCAGGAGATCATCGAAAAATACCGGATCGGCTGGGCGCTTCCTGAATGGAATTACATGGAAGTCGCGTTGCGCAGAAAAGGATACGATGATGAACAATTGGAAGCGAGCGGCCTGGCCATCAAGCGTGAGAAATCCGATGGCTGGTTCGACCGTTTCCGCGGCAGGATCATGTTTCCGATCATGAATGAAAACGGCAAAGCCATTGCGTTTTCAGGAAGGGTTCTTGAACATACAAAGCAAGAGGCCAAGTATATGAACAGCCCGGAATCCCCGATTTTCCAAAAAAGCCAAGTGCTCTATAATGTCCATCTGGCAAGAGGCGCCATCCGAAAAAACCGCAAAATCGTTTTGTTCGAAGGTTTCATGGATGTCATCGCCGCTGGAAAAGCAGGTATCGACAATGCGCTTGCGACGATGGGCACATCCCTCACCGCTCAGCATATCCGCCAAATGAAACGTTTTGCGCAGGAAGTGGTTGTTTGCTTTGACGGCGATGATGCCGGGTGGGAAGCGGCGAAACGGGCGGCGATTCCGCTTGAGGAAGCGAATTTCAAAGTCGGGATTGCAGTGTTGCCGAATGGCATGGACCCCGATGATTATGTCCGCCAAAACGGCGCTGATGCTTTTCGGGAGCAAATTGTCGAAAAGCCGCAAACCTTTATCGCTTTTGCGATGATGCATGCGCGCCGCCATAAGAACTTCCAATATGAAAACGATCTCCTTCAATACATTCAAGAGGTCCTGCAGCTACTTGCCGGAAAATCCTCTCCAATTGAAAGGGATTTGTATATTAAGCAGCTGTCAGCCGAAACAAAGCTTTCAGAGGAAGCTATTTTGCAGCAGTACAGACGCTTGGAAACACGCAGCATCGAACGCAGCCGGCCAAAAGCCGCTGAATCGGTCCAGGCAGCCCCTAGGCGGGAGCAGAAGAAAATTACGTCCCTGCACCGAGCAGAACGATTATTGTTCGCCCATGCACTCGCTGACCCGTCCGTGATGGAAAAGCTTGACCGTGAAGTGGAGACCATACCATTCATCAGTGAAGAATACCAAGCGCTGTATGTACAGCTGCTCGGTTTTTACGAAGAATGGGAAAGAGCGGATTTCCATAAGTTTCTGGAAACTTTGACCGATCAAGAACTCCGGAAGCTCGTGATGGAGACGGCTCTTGTAGAACGTGACCCGGAACATCCGGATGAAGAGATTGCAGATTGTTTGAAGCATTTGCACAAGCACCGTATCGAACAACAGATCAATTTAAAAATCCAGCAATCAAAAGAAGCGGAAAAACAGCATGATTTGAAGCGCGCTTTGCTTCTAGCACAAGAAGTGATTGCTTTACGGAAATCATTGTAGAATATTCCGGTTTTTTCTAAAGGAGGAAGTTGTATGGCTGAGAAATCTGAACGCCAAACAGAAGTCGTTACAAACAGCATCCCGTTGCCTGCTGAAGGCCCGGAAGCAACTGTCGAAGAAGCAAAAAAACAATTGGTCGATCAAGGGAAAAAAACCGGAGAATTGAACTACGAACAGATTGCCGATAAATTAGCTATTTTTGAAATGGAATCGGATCAAGTAGAGGAATTCATAGATCAATTGGAAGGGCACGGCATTGAACTAGAGCGTAAAAGCGATGATGAAGAACATTTGGACCGTCTCATGAAACCGACAGAAGAGAAGTTTGACCTGAATGACCTGAGCGTTCCGCCCGGCGTCAAGATCAATGACCCCGTCCGCATGTACTTGAAAGAAATCGGGCGTGTCGACTTGTTGAAAGCAGAAGAAGAAGTGCGCCTAGCGAAATTGATCGAACAGGGCGATGAAGAAGCGAAAAAACGCTTGGCTGAAGCGAACTTGCGTCTCGTTGTATCGATCGCGAAACGCTATGTTGGCCGCGGCATGCTGTTTTTGGATTTGATCCAGGAAGGCAATATGGGCCTTATTAAAGCAGTTGAGAAATTCGATTACTCGAAAGGCTTTAAGTTCAGTACCTATGCCACATGGTGGATTCGCCAGGCGATTACACGCGCCATTGCCGACCAAGCGCGGACAATCCGCATCCCGGTCCACATGGTGGAAACGATCAATAAATTGATCCGCGTGCAGCGCCAACTGCTACAGGATCTTGGCCGTGAACCTTCGCCGGAAGAAATCGGTGAAGAAATGGATCTACAGCCCGAAAAAGTCCGGGAAATCCTGAAAATCGCTCAAGAGCCGGTATCTTTGGAAACGCCGATTGGTGAAGAAGACGATTCGCATTTGGGAGACTTCATCGAAGATTCCGATGCACAGTCACCTTCTGACCATGCTGCATACGAACTATTGAAAGAGCAATTGGAAGATGTACTGGATACATTGACTGACCGCGAGGAAAACGTATTGCGTCTGCGTTTCGGCCTTGACGATGGCCGTACGCGGACGCTCGAAGAAGTCGGAAAAGTGTTCGGTGTCACACGCGAACGCATCCGGCAGATCGAAGCGAAAGCTTTGCGTAAACTTCGTCATCCATCACGCAGCAAGCGATTGAAAGACTTCCTCGAATAAAATGGAACAGGCAATCTAGCAGGGAGTTGTTCCGGCTGATTGCCGGCCGTTCCACTTTAAGCGGGTCATGCTAAATATGCGAAAAACTCCAGGGCTGATGCCTTGGAGTTTTTTATTGTCGGGACTTTATGCTTCAAAGCGATTTGAATCTGAGAAGAAAAATAATAGTTCATTCATATCGAATGAATGCTTCGTGACTCAATATATCACCATAACTTACCATTATGCCTTGCTTGTGTCGGAATTTTAGCTATATAATGAATATTGAAAGCGTATTCATAGCAAAGGGGATGTAACAGATGAATTTCGATTTGACACAAGAACAGCAGATGATCAAAAAGACAATGCGGGAATTCGCCGATAAAGTGGTGGCGCCGGGAGCCGTAGAGCGCGACCGTACGAAAGAATTTCCACAAGAAGCTTTCAAACAGCTATCCGACATGGGGATGATGGGATTGCCGTTTGATGAAGCTTATGGAGGAGCAGGAGCGGATTCGACAAGTTTTGCGATCGTTACAGAAGAATTGAGCCGTGTCTGCGCTTCTACGGGAATTACGTATTCCGCCCATATTTCACTTGGCGGTGCGCCGCTCAGTTTGTTCGGCACAGAAGAGCAAAAACAGAAATATTTAACGCCGATCTGTTCAGGCGAGTCATTCGGAGCATTCGGCCTGACAGAACCGAATGCCGGATCGGATGCAGGGGGCACTGAAACCCGCGCAGTAGAAGACGGCGACGACTGGGTCATTAACGGATCGAAAGTATATATCACGAACGCCAGCCATGCGAAACATTTGGCGATCACGGCGATCACCGGCATGAATGACGGCAAAAAAGAGATCAGTGCCATCATCGTTCCGACCGATGCTGAAGGCTTTACCATCATCGATAATTACGAAAAAATGGGATTGAACGCATCCAATACGACAGAATTGGTGCTGGAAAATGTCCGTGTACCGAAAGAAAACCTGCTTGGCAAACGCGGAGAAGGCTTTAAGCAATTCCTCGTGACGCTGGACGGCGGCCGCATCGGTATCGCCGCAATGGCAGTCGGCATCGCGCAAGGCGCGTTCAATAAAGCGCTCGCATACGCAAAAGAGCGCAAGCAATTCGGTAAAACTTTATCGGAATTCCAAGTGACACAATTTAAACTGGCCGATATGGCGATGAAGATCGAACTCGCACGCAATATGGTCTATAAAGCGGCGTGGCTGAAAGACCAAGGGCGCCCGTTCACGAAAGAAGCTTCCATGGCCAAGTTGTATGCTTCGGAAATGGCGATGGAAGTAGCTGACGAAGCAATCCAGATTCACGGTGGCTACGGCTATATGAAGGAATACGAAGTCGAGCGCTATATGCGCGACGCCAAACTCCTGGAAATCGGTGAAGGAACATCCGAAGTGCAGCGCATGGTCATTTCACGTCTGGTTGGCTGCTGATCGGATTTACAAAACTGTGAAGCTTTAACTGCTTGTTCATTGCCGTCAACAGAATCCTTCGAATTTACCGATTTTGTCACAATACGGCAAATATTATCCGTTATGGCTTTTCGTTTACTGGATAATACAGTACAATAATGAATGATACTTATGCTATCATCAAGCAGAACACAGTAGAAGGAGGGGTAACGGATGCAAAAGAATGCAATTGTACCTTATATCTTAATCATGGCTTTCGGTATTGGCCTAATTTTCTTCCTATCTTTGGAAGGGGTTAACAACGAAGCTGAAATCGCTGAAGAACAGGAAACAGAAGAGAACGGCGAAGCGGCTGAAGGCGAAGGCGGCGAAGAAGGCGGCGAAGAAGCTGCAAGCGGCGACTTCGATCCAGAAGCTCACGCTCAAGCGAGCTGTGTTTCTTGCCACGGTTCAAGCTATGAAGGCGGAGTCGGCCCGTCATTGATCGGCACTTCACTTTCACAAGAAGAAATCGAAGAAATTCTTATCAACGGACAAGGCACTATGCCAGCTGGCACAGTTCCTGAAGAGAATGTTTCAGCAATGGCTGAGTGGGTACTTTCACTCGAATAGCTTTAAAACCCTTAGTTCTTCCGGAGCTAAGGGTTTTTTGTCACTTAGGAGGAACTTTATGAATGCACAGCAATTATCAGAACGATTAATGAAAGTGGCGGAATATGTCCAACAAGGCGCGGTAGTCGCAGATATCGGTTCGGACCATGCCTATCTGCCATGCCACCTTCTGCATATCGGAACGGCAAGCCGTGCCATTGCCGGAGAAATCGTTAAAGGCCCTTATGAATCGGCGAAAAAACAAGTCCGTGAAGAAGGGCTTGAGGATAAAATCACCGTCCGCCTGGCGCCGGGCCTAGAAGCGATTGAATCCGCGGACGCTGTCACAGCTGTGACGATCGCGGGGATGGGCGGTTCACTTATCGCTTCGATTCTGGAAGAAGGAAAGGATCGGCTAATGGGCGTAGAGCGCTTGATACTGCAGCCCAACGTCCATGCCAAGGCAATCCGGCAATGGGCTGTCCAAAACGGCTGGAAAACGGTCGCGGAGGATATAGTGAAAGAAAAAGACAAGATTTATGAGATTCTCGTATTGGAACCTAGCCATGAAGAAGTGACATTGGATGCGAAACAATTATTGTTCGGCCCGATACTCCTGAAGAAACAAAATGAAATATTCAAAGAGAAATGGCAGCGTGAGGCAGCACAGTGGAAAGCGATCGCCGAACGCTTGGACAGTGCGCAAGAAACCGAAGACATTCGTACGAAAAAAGGGCAGTTGCTCGAAAAAATCGCATTAATGGAAGAGGTGTTCGCGGATGAAAATTCCTAACGGCCAACAAATCATTGAAGAGTTCGAGAAATGGTCGCCAAAATATTTGGCGATGGAAGGAGATCCTATAGGACTCCATGTCGGCACATTGAATAAAAAAATCGAGCGTGTCCTTGTGACATTGGATGTAAATGAGGCGGTCGCCGACGAAGCGATCGAAAAAGGTGCAGGGCTCATCATTGCGCATCATCCGCCGATTTTCCGCCCCTTGAAAAATCTGCAGACAGATTCCGCTCAAGGAAAACTGATGGAAAAACTGATTAAAAATGATATCGCAGTATATGCAGCCCACACCAATCTTGACGTGGCACAAGGCGGCGTCAACGATTTATTGGCTGCTGCTCTTGAGTTGAACAATACAGATGTATTGGTGACCACCTATGAAGCCGAGTTGGTTAAAATTGCCGTATTCGTTCCGGAAAGCCACGAGGATCAAGTACGAAAGGCATTCGGGGAAGCGGGAGCAGGAGCGATCGGCGATTATGATTTCTGCAGCTATACTTTATCGGGGACTGGGCGATTCCGGCCGAATGCCTCTGCTGATCCATATATCGGGGAATCCGGTAAAATGGAGACAACCGAAGAATCGAAGATCGAAGTGGTTGTCCGAAAAGCTTCGAAGGACCGTGTAATCCGTGCAATGATTGCAGCACATCCATACGAAGAACCAGCATATGACGTATTCACCTTAGAAAACAAGGAGTTGCCGATGGGCCTTGGCCGCATCGGCCACTTGAACGAAGAGATGAGTCTTGAATCGTTTGCGGAACATGTGAAGAATAAGTTGGATGTTCCTTTTCTCCGCGTTGTTGGAAAAGGCGACGAAACTGTCAAAAAAGTGGCGGTTCTTGGAGGTGACGGCAATAAATACATCCATCAGGCAAAGCGTGCAGGAGCGGATGTCTATGTCACAGGAGACCTTTACTTCCATGTCGCACAAGACGCCGAAGCGATCGGGCTGCCTGTCGTCGATCCAGGGCACCACGTCGAAAAAGTGATGATCCAAGGCGTCGTCGACCACATGATGCAATGCGGCCAGAACTGGCAATGTGAATTCCTGCCATCCGAAGTGAACACGGAGCCTTTTCAGGTTCAATGAAACCATAGCGATAGGATTCTCGGTTTTCTGAGTTGTGGGACTGCAGGAACTTAAGTGGAACGGAATTCAAAAAGCTGCCGAGATTTCTCGGCAGCATAAAAAAAAGAGGCCATTGATGGCCTCTTTTTACGTTTATTCGTTTATTGGATATGGTTCGATACGATTCGATGGTTGTGGATGTTTGATCTTCGGTAAAATCTTGTTGAGAGGCACCGAGCGATCGAGTTTATGTGTTGCCGGATCTGCAGGGTCGAATTGTTCGAGAAACTTCATAACTTCTTTGACGATCGGAGTAGGCGTCGATGCGCCGGCTGTCAATGCGACCGTTTCGATTCCTTCCAACCACTCCAGCTTAAGTTCCGACAAATCGGAAATCCGGTATGCAGGAGTGCCGGCGATATCTTGGGATACTTGTGCAAGCCGGTTGGAGTTGTTGCTCATCGGGTCCCCGATGACAATCAGCAAGTCAGCATCCACTGCTTGTTCCGCAACCGCTTCTTGGCGAACTTGGGTCGCCAGGCAAATCTCTTTATGCACTTCAGCGTGCGGGAATCGCTCTTTCAAACGTTCCATCAAATGGACAACATCCCACTGGCTCATTGTCGTTTGGTTAGTGATGATGATTTTTTCTTCATTCAACTCGAGTGCGTTAACGTCTTCGAGTTTTTCGACCAAGTGGACAAGATCCGGTGCGACGCCGATTGCGCCTTCCGGTTCAGGGTGGCCGCTTTTGCCGATATAGATGATATGGTATCCTTCAGCAGTCTTCTCACGAATCAAGTCGTGTGTCACTGTAACATCCGGACAAGTTGCATCAATCGAGACGAGCCCTTTTCTGCGGGCCAGCTCACGCACTTGCGGAGACACACCATGTGCGGTGAAGATGACCGTGCCGGTTTCAACTTTCTCCAAAATTTCAAGGCGGTTGGTGCCGTCAAGCGTAATGATGCCATCTTGTTCAAATGCATCCGTTACGTGTTTATTATGGACAATCATACCGAGTATATAAATCGGGCGCGGCAAAGTTTCGTCCATCGCTGCATTTTTTGCGATGACCATAGCGTCAACTACCCCGTAACAATAGCCTCTTGGCGAGATCTTTTTTACTTTCATTATCTATCCGCACTCCTTTCAACATCATGACTCTATTATAACGGAGACCTGTGCTCTTTACAAAAGATGCATCGCGTAGAACAGCCATTTTATGCTATAATAGCTAGAGCTTAAGGAGGGAAATATATCCCATGACAAAATTCAACGAATACCGTCTCAAGCCATTTCTGCTTGAAGCGGTCGAAAAACTCGGTTTTACAGAACCGACAGCCATCCAAAAGGAAATGATTCCACAAATCATGAGTGGAAACAGTGCCATTGGCCAGTCCCATACAGGTACAGGCAAGACCCATAGTTTCATCATCCCGATCGTCGAGCGCATAGATGTTTCTAAAAAGGAAGTGCAGGCAGTGATTGCGGCACCGACGCGTGAACTCGGAACACAGATCTTCAATGAAATCCAAAAACTGATCGGCGATTCCGGTATCGAAGTGAAATCATTTATCGGCGGGACGGATAAACAACGTTCGATCAATAAATTGAAGACGCAGCCTCATATCGTCATCGGTACACCAGGCCGTTTGAAAGACCTCGTCAATGAAAACGCCTTGCTCGTCCATACGGCAAAAATTCTTGTCGTGGATGAAGCGGACCTGGCATTCGACATGGGCTTTATCGAAGAAATCGACCAAGTCGCCGGGAAAATGCGCGATGACCTGGAAATGTACGTTTTTTCTGCAACGATTCCGGAAAAACTCAAGCCGTTTTTGAAGAAATACATGGCCTCACCGGCTCATATCAAAATCGGCGACAAACGCCCGACAGCTGAAGGGCTGGACTTTTATTTGGTGCCGGTACGCAGCAAGAAGAAAGTCGAACGTCTAAAAGAAGTGATGGAAATCATCAATCCGTATCTTGCGATCATCTTCGTCAATACGCGGACGAATGCCGATTACATCGCGGAAGAATTATCGAAGAGCGGCATGCGTGTCGGCAAGGTTCACGGAGATCTGGCGCCGCGTGAACGTGTCAAGATGATGAAGCAAGTACGCGACCTTGAGTATCAATATATCGTTGCGACGGACCTTGCAGCACGGGGCATCGACATCCAAGGCGTCAGCCATGTCATCAACTATGAGTTGCCGGAAGACTTGGAGTTCTTCATCCACCGTGTCGGACGGACAGCTCGCGCAGGACTCAAGGGTGTGGCCATAACATTGTTCAGCCCAGAGGATGAAGATGCGATTGTACGTATTGAAAAAATGGGCATCCCGTTCCAGCAAAAAGATATCGTCAAAGGCGAATTCGTCGACATGAAAGAGCGCCATAGCCGTAAAAAACGTGTGCGCACTGAAGATGAAGCGGATGTTAAAGCGAAATCGATGGTCCATAAACCGAAAAGTGTCAAACCGATGTACAAGAAGAAAATGAAATGGAAAATGGACGAAATCAAAAAAGCGGAACGACGCAAAAACCGCAAAAAGTAAGGGGTTAATTAAATGCTATTAGGATCGCATGTATCGATGAGCGGCAAAAAGATGCTTCTCGGCGCGATCGAGGAAGCCGCTTCTTACGGCTCTACGACTTTCATGATCTATACGGGGGCACCTCAAAACACGCGCCGCAAACCGATCGAAGAACTCAATATCGAAGCGGGACAAGCCCATATGGCGGAGCATGGGCTGTCGAATATCATCGTCCACGCACCTTATATCATCAATATCGCCAACACGACCAAACCGGCAACATTCGAACTCGGCGTCGAGTTCCTCCAATCGGAAATCGAACGCACCGCCGCACTCGGGGCCCAACAAATCGTTTTGCATCCCGGTGCGCATGTCGGAGCGGGGGTTGAAGCCGGTACGAAGAAAATCATTGAAGGCTTGAACGAAGTGCTTTCGCAGGATTTTCCGGTCAATATCGCACTTGAGACGATGGCAGGCAAAGGCAGTGAAGTGGGCAGGAGTTTCGAGGAACTGGCAGCGATCATCGACGGCGTGACGCATAACGAGCGCTTGTCGGTATGCTTTGACACATGCCACGTCCATGATGCAGGCTACGACATCAAGGAAGATTTTGATGGAGTACTGGCGGAATTCGACCGCATCGTCGGAATCGACCGTTTGCAGGTGCTTCATATCAACGACAGCAAAAACGTTCGCGGAGCAGGGAAAGACCGCCATGAAAATATCGGCTTCGGTGAAATCGGGTTCGATGCACTCAACTCGATCGTCCATCATAAACAATTGATGCACGTGCCGAAAATTCTGGAGACGCCATATGTCGGCCTGGATGCAAAGAAGAAAAAGGCGCCATACGCGTACGAAATCGAGATGTTCAAAAATGGCATCTTTGCACCTGATGAAATCGAGAAGATGAAGTTGCCGATCGAATCCTAATGATCAATCCGGAAAACAGCGCCCCTTGGCGCTGTTTTCTTCTTTTTCAGCCGGGCGCCGCCCATCTGTTTCTACTGTCAGGTTCGATCCCATTCACGTAAAAAAGCCTCCGCTTGGGGCGGGGGCAACGCTTGCCATTACGGTTTGCAATTATTTCTTTCACCTTCAAGACGCTTTATTCACAAGCTCAAACGGTTTACAGAAGAACAGAACTGCTCTATACTTTTATAGTAAATCGTAATCATTCTTATTGGAAAAGGGGCGTCCCTATGGCAGCGCCATTGATCAACATTAAAGAAGTCAGTTATGAATATGAACAAACGAAAGCACTGGACCACATTTCGATGACAGTGGAGGAAGGCGATTTCCTGGCCATACTCGGCCCGAACGGATCAGGGAAATCGACTTTATTGAAAATCATGCTCGGGCTCATCCGGCCATCCGAAGGCAGCGTGGAATTGTTCGGCATTGACTCGCGCCACTTTAAGCATCGGGAATGGATCGGCTATGTCTCGCAAAAATCGAATTCGTTCAACTCGGCGTTCCCGGCGACAGTTCAGGAAGTTGTGGCAGGGGGCTTGGCAAAAAAATCAGGCCTATTCCATAAATTGCCGAAAAATACGCGGCAGCAAGTTGAGGAAGCATTGGATGCGGTAGGCATGAAGCAGTTTACTGGCCGGAGCATCAGCGAGCTTTCCGGTGGCCAACAGCAGCGCGTCTTCATTGCCCGCGCACTCGTCGCCAAGCCGAAAGTGCTCATACTCGATGAGCCGACAGTCGGTATCGATGTCCAGAACGTCCAGGCGTTCTACGATATGCTCGCTGCCCTTAACCGGGAACGTAATATTACGCTCGTACTTGTGACGCACGATGTCGATACGGTGACAGACCGCATCTCGCACGTTGCGTGCTTGAACCAGACCATCCATTTCCACGGTTTCAAAGATCAATTGCATACGATGAGCGATGAAAAACGCGAAGCATGGTATGGCCATTCCGTAAGGAAAATCCACCATACGGAAGGAAGCCACACGCATGCTTGAAGCCATTTTATCCTATGAATTCCTGCAAAACGCATTCGCATCCGGCTTGATCATCGGCGTCATCGCACCGCTGCTCGGGGTCTTTATCGTGGTCCGGCGGTTATCGCTCATTGCCGACGCACTTAGCCATGTGACACTTGCAGGAATCGCGGGAAGCCTTTATTTAAGCCAAAGCGTCGCGGCCCTTGCGCTGTTGAATCCGCTTTATCTCGGCATCGCCTCGTCAGTGATGGGATCGGTGCTCATTGAACGGCTGCGCAGTGTATATAAACATTACGAAGAGCTTGCGATTCCGATTATCCTGTCGGCCGGCATCGGTTTTGGCGCAATCTTCATATCCCTGGCTGAAGGGTTTTCGAGTGATTTGTTCGGCTATTTGTTTGGCACAGTGTCAGCCGTCAGCCGCCAGGACCTCTTTATCGTCGCAGTGATCGCCGTCATCGTGTTGGCGTTTATCCGGATTTTCTTCAAGGAACTTTTTGTGCTATCATTCGACGATGAATATGCGCGGGCATCCGGATTGCCTGCAAAGTGGATCCATTTTTTGTTTATGATCGTAACGGCGTTGGTCATTGCCGGTTCGATGCGCATTGTCGGCATCCTTCTCGTATCATCACTTATGACCATCCCGGTCGCGACTGCGATGCGTATCGCCAAAAGTTTCAAACAAACAATCTGGCTATCGATCATGTTCGGTGAAATCTCCGTCCTCACCGGTCTGGTCGCCGCATTTTATTTTGATTTGGCGCCAGGTGGAACCATTGTCGTCACGTCCATTGCCATTTTGATGATCACTCTTGCTTATCGAAAAATCTCGTTATCTAAGAAAAGGGGGGCAGCCGCATGAATTTGCAGAAAGCGTGGGGCATCCTGAAAGAAAACGGTTTTAAAGAAACGACGAAACGCAATCAGATCCTGGAAATCTTCGAAGGGGACGAGCGTTATCTGACTGCCCGTGATATTTTGGATGTCATGCAGAAAGATTATCCGAGCATGAGCTATGACACCGTCTACCGTAACTTGGCGACTTTTGTGTCGCTGGATATTTTAGAGGCGACCGAGTTGTCCGGCGAAAAACATTTCCGCATGCATTGCGAAAGCGACCATCACCATCATCATTTCATCTGCATGGACTGCGGGAAGATCAAGGAAATTCCGCTATGCCCGATGGATCTATTAGGGGCGGCATTGCCTTCCTATGAAATCGATAACCATAAATTCGAAATCTACGGCAGATGCCCGGAATGTAAATAAACGAAGATACAGAACAGGACCTGACAGCAATGCTGTCAGGTCCTGTTCATTGTTCAAGGGATAAATGTGCATAGGAAAAGAGCGCAAGTCATACTTGCGCTCTTTGTTTACCGCTTAAGCAATTGCTGTTGAACACCGAACTCTTTTTTAACCCATTGCTCAGCTTCAAGCCAATCATAAACGCGTACGACTTTATCCGGCACCGCATTGCGGTTGTAAGGAGTGTCGAATAGAATGACCGGGATATCCAATTCTTCGGAGATCTCCACGGCATTATCGTGTTTGTCTTCGAAAAACAAATCGACATTATGCTGTTTGGCGGTGCTGATCTTTTTATGTGTGCCAATCAATTCGATATGGTCATAGGCGATGGCGTGCTGTTCGAACCAATCGAATGTGACATTCCGGACGTTGTCCCCGCGTGCAGAGATGTAAAACAGCTCATAATGGTCTTTCCAATTATTGAGGATCTGTTTAGCGTCTTTCGAAATGGGCGAGGCTGCATAAATTTTCGGTTCGTGCTTTTTGAACCAGGAATAGAACTCTTTTTTATCGAGCTGAGGCAATGCTGCCGTCAAATCATATTCCTGTATATCTTCAATGGTCAGTTCACTGCCGAACGCTTCGTTGATATGGGGGATCAATGAAGTCGGGCAAGTGACGGTGCCATCGATATCAATGCCAAATCGATACATTTGATCACAACCTTATGCTTGTTGTTGTTCGAGTTCCTTCTGCTTCTTCTCTTCAGCTTGTTTGGCGAAATATTCCTCAGCCAATTTATCGATCTCGATCTTCAATTCATCGACCATAGTCTCTTCAGGTACTTTGCGGACGGTTTTTCCGTGCATAAACAGCAAGCCTTCACCGCGGGCGCCGGCAATGCCGATATCGGCTTCACGCGCTTCACCCGGGCCGTTGACGGCACAGCCGAGAACGGCGACTTTAAGCGGCGCTTTGATATGGGAGATATATTCTTCCACTTCATTCGCGATGGAAATCAAATCGATTTCAATACGTCCGCATGTCGGGCAGGAAATGAGTGTTGCCGCGTTCGATGACAAGCCGAAGACTTTCAATAGTTCACGCGCCACTTTGACTTCTTCGACCGGATCCGCACTTAACGAGACGCGGAGGGTATTGCCGATGCCTTTTGCGAGCAATGCCCCGAGACCGGCAGAACTTTTCACTGTTCCGGAGAACAATGTGCCCGATTCCGTGATGCCGAGGTGAAGCGGGTAATCGAATGCTTTTGATGCTTTTTCATAAGCTTCGATCGCCAGGCTGACATCGGAAGCTTTCAGCGACACGATGATGTCATGGAAATCGAGGTCTTCAAGGATCTTGATGTGGTGCAATGCAGATTCAACCATGCCGTCCGCTGTCGGATAGCCGTATTTCTCGAGGATTTTTCGCTCGAGCGAACCGGCGTTGACGCCGATGCGGATCGGGATGCCTTTAGCTTTCGCCGCATTGACGACCGCTTCGACTTTTTCGCGGCGGCCGATATTGCCTGGGTTGATGCGGATTTTATCGGCGCCTTGCTCGATAGCGATCAAGGCCAATTTGTAATCGAAATGGATGTCGACGACTAGAGGGATGTTGATGCGTTTTTTGATGTCGCCGATTGCGTATGCTGCACGCTCATCAGGGCAAGCGACACGGACAACTTGGCATCCGGCTTCTTCGAGGCGGAGAATCTCCGCCACCGTTGCTTCCACATCGTGGGTTTTCGTTGTCGCCATACTTTGTATGAATAATTCATTGCTGCCGCCAATCGTTATATCTCCGACTTTGACGGGGCGTGTTTTTGAACGGTGAGTCATTTCACTCATGTTAAAAATCTCTCCTTTTTGTGAGTTTCCGGTAATCCGGACGGTTCACTCAGCTTCCTTTTGCATAAAATTTCTATGCTGTTATAAATCCGTTGCCTATTGCTATTTTAGCAGTGTGGTGTTTGAAAAGACAAGAAAGACGGCTGTATATGCCTGATTCTTTACATCCCCGCAATAAAAAGGGGCTTATTTTTTCGGGGGAGGCGATTTCGGATAAAAACGAGCCGCACTATATAGAAGGAACAGTGTCCACAAACTCGTCGCCAGCGATAGCCATAGACTGTTGGTCCAGAAGCTGGCCGCATATGCAGCTATTGTCGGCAAAGTGACAGCGAGTGCTGCTGTCCGCCACATATGGCGATATTCCCCGCGCCGCTTCAGCAGTTTCAAAAAGCCCAATCCGAATGCAGCGAAAATACTGATTTTAATGAAATGGTAAAGTGTGATCGAAACGAATAGAAAGACCAATACGAACGGGTATAATAGCCATTCGATTTCTTCTATGAATTGGAGGAGGCCTTCGAGTTCCGATGAACTTGAACCGATGCCGAGCCTAAATTCAACGAATGAGATAATCGAAAGCACAGTGATGAATAGAAAAACGAACTTCAAAATACGGCCGATCGGCATGATGCGCACCGCTGCCCGTTTTTTAGGCTCCATAAAGCTCGCTTTGAATAATTGATATAGATTCACAGCTATCTTCCTTTCCTTCAATACTATAATCGTATCACGTCCGAAAGTGAAAAACGCATTGTTATGTTACGGGAATGTAAATTTTGAATAAAGGTATTTACATTTGCTTAGCGAAGTCTTCATAATAGGTGAGGTGTCAATACGTTATATTTAGGAGTTGAATGTGAATCGTGGAAATGAATTGGCAGGAAATACTGTTTACCTTCATTGGTGGCCTCGGTATTTTCCTATTCTCAATCAAGTATATGGGTGACGCTTTGCAGAAAGCTGCAGGCGATAAACTGCGTGACATTTTGGACCGCTTTACGACCAACCCGTTCATGGGTGTCTTGGTCGGGATTATCGTAACGATTTTGATCCAGTCGAGTTCGGGGACGACCGTTATCGTCGTCGGATTGGTGAGCGCAGGGTTCATGACACTTAGACAAGCAATCGGTGTCATCATGGGTGCGAATATCGGAACGACCGTCACGGCATTCATCATCGGTTTGGATGTCGGAGCATATGCATTGCCTATCATGGCAGTCGGTGCTTTCATGATTTTCTTCTTCAAGAAAAACCAAGTCCAAAACATCGGACAAGTCATTTTCGGTTTCGGCGGCCTGTTCTTCGGGATGGATACGATGAGCGGGGCTATGAAACCGCTCCGTGAATTGCCGGCCTTTATCGATATGACCGTCAACTTGAGTGAATTCCCGATTCTCGGCGTCGCAGTCGGCACACTTGTCACTTTCATCGTTCAAAGTTCAAGTGGTACCATCGCGATTTTGCAGGGGCTGTATGCTGAAAATCTGGTCACGTTGGATGCGGCATTGCCAGTTCTCTTCGGTGATAACATCGGAACGACCGTAACTGCTATCTTGGCAGCTCTCGGTACTTCGGTCGCAGCGCGCCGGGCAGCAGCTGTGCATGTATTGTTCAATGTCATCGGCTCAGTCATCTTCCTCATCTTGCTCGTGCCGTTTACGGCTTATATTGAATGGATTACAGGCGTTTTGAATCTTGAAGCGAAAATGCAGATTGCATTCGCTCACGGTACATTCAACGTAGCGAATACATTGATCCAATTCCCGTTGATCGGGGCTTGGGCTTATCTTGTCACGAAAGTCATCCCTGGGGATGATGTGCTTATCGAATTCAAGCCGAAGCATCTGGACTTGAACTTCATCGAGCAGTCGCCATCGATTGCACTCGGGCAAGCGAAAGAAGAAGTTTTGCGCATGGGGAAATATTCTGTGCAAGGACTTGAAGAAACATATGAATACTTGAAGACTAAAAATAAAAAGAATGCGGAAATGGGTTATCAGCTAGAAGATGCAATCAATAATCTGGATGGCAAAATCACCGATTATTTGGTGCTCATTTCAGCAGAATCGATTTCAGCAGCGGATTCGACCCGCCATACGATGCTCATGGAAACAGTCCGTGATATCGAGCGGATCGGCGACCATTTCGAAAACATTATCGAATTGATCGATTACCAGGAAGCCAATAAAGTGAAGCTGACCGGAGAAGCGATGGAAGATTTGACGGAAATGTTCACATTGACCATTGCTACGGTCTCGAAATCCTTGGATGCCCTCGATACGACGAGCCATGAATTGGCGCGTGAAGTGGCAGAACAAGAAGACCTGATCGATAAGATGGAACGTAAATTCCGCAAGAAACATATTCTTCGCCTGAACGAAGGCGCATGCTCAGCTCAAGCAGGCATCGTTTTCGTAGACATCGTCAGCAACTTGGAGCGGATCGGCGACCACTCTGTCAATATCGCAGAAGCCATCCTCGGCAACCGCGCATAATCAACACTCCCTTTCAAGCTTTACATTTTCTTAAATGTAAGGCACGATGAAAGGGAGTTTTTATATTCGTAAAAAGGAGTGCTGGGCATGCTAGAAATTGTCGGCTGGGTTTTTATCCTCTTGTTTTTCGCCATCGGTTTTATCGGGCTCATTTACCCGGTTATTCCAGCGTCGCTGTTTATTTTCGGCGGTTTTATCATCTATGGTTTATTTTTCAGTTTTGCCGCATTGCCTTGGTGGTTCTGGCTCATTGAAATACTATTCGTGCTGTTGCTGTTCGGCGCAGACTTCCTGGCGAATGCCTTCGGGGTGAAGAAATTCGGCGGCTCTAGAGCCGGCCTGTGGGGGAGCACAATCGGCCTCATATTCGGCCCATTCGTCATTCCGTTCGCCGGCATACTCATCGGCCCGTTCATCGGCGCAATCATTGCGGAAATGGTGGTCAATAAATCATCGATCAAAAAATCGATCCGCTCAGGTATCGGATCGGTTGTCGGCTTCATCACTTCTGCGCTGACAAAAGGGGTCATCCAGGCGATCATGGTCGGTCTATTCTTCTGGGTGATTTAAGCGCTTCTCCGACTAAGGTCTGAAAAAAGCAGGGCAGTGGACTTTATATTTGTATCGATCTGAAAATTTTGATACGCTTACAAAGTAGAACAATAGACTCAAGGAGGAATTTAATCATGGCATACGAATTACCGGAATTACCTTATGCGTACGATGCATTGGAACCACACATCGACAAAGAAACGATGAACATCCACCACACAAAACACCATAACACGTACATCACGAATGTTAATGCTGCTTTGGAAGGTCATGACGATCTTTCTTCAAAATCAATCGAAGAATTGATTTCTGACTTGAACGCAGTACCTGAAGACATTCGCACAGCGGTCCGCAACAACGGCGGAGGCCATGCGAACCACTCGCTATTCTGGCAGCTTCTTTCCCCGAACGGTGGAGGACAGCCTACTGGCGCAGTAGCTGATGCGATCAACAGCAAATTCGGAAGCTTTGACGAGTTCAAAGAAAAATTCGAAGCTGCAGGCAAAACACGCTTCGGTTCCGGCTGGGCTTGGCTAGTCGTTTCCAACGGTGAATTGGAAGTCACTTCGACGCCAAACCAGGATTCTCCACTATCTGAAGGCAAAACGCCGATTCTTGGAGTGGACGTTTGGGAACACGCGTACTACTTGAAATACCAGAACCGCCGCCCGGATTACTTGGCTGCATTCTGGAACGTTGTCAACTGGGACGAAGTGTCCAAGCGCTACGAAGCTGCTAAATAATTGTTAAATATTGAAACCCAGGCACACACTTTTTCGTCTGAAAAAGTGTGTGTTTTTTTATGTCCGTGCTATACTAGCAAATGGATATTTTTTTGAAAGGAGCTACGTGCTCATGAAAAACCCTCAAAAACGACGTGTTTCGCTGGCGAAGTCTAAACTCCAGTCCAATACGACCTTCCGGATGAACATTCTGTTTTTTGCTATTTTTCTGCTGTTTTCCATGCTCATCCTGCGTCTCGGCTATTTGCAGATCGTCAAAGGGGAAGACTATGCCCGTGCGATAGCCCGTACCGAGGAAGTGGCGGTCAACATAAGCGTCCCGCGTGGGCGGATATTTGATTCTGCCGGGCGGTTGCAAGTCGATAACGAACCTGTCAACAGCATCACTTATACGAAGATGCAGACGACCAAGAGCGGCGAGATGCTGGAAGTGGCTGAAGAGCTCGCGAAGCTGATCGAAAAGGATACCGAAAAAGTGACTTTGCGGGATAAGCAAGACTTTTACATACAATTGAACACGGAAAGCGCGACTGAAAAAGTGACAGACGAAGAGCGTGCGGCGATAGATGCGGAAGATCTGCCCCAGAAGGAAAAGCAACGAAAGCTGGATGCATTGATCCGTGAGAAAATCACTGAAGAAGAACTTGACAGCCTGACGGATGAACAATTGGAGGTTCTCGCGATATACCGGGAAATGAGTTCAGGCTATGCGCTGTCTCCTCAGATCATCAAAGGGGAAGGCGTGACACCGGAAGAATTCGCAATGGTTTCAGAGCGGCTGACGGACCCGAAATTGGAAGGCATCAATACGGTGACCGATTGGAAACGGGTGAAAATGACCGACCTGACGATTCTAGGAAGCACGACTACGCCAGACCAAGGGATCCCGGCAAGCCGGCTCGATTACTATTTAAGCCGTGATTATTCACGCAACGACCGTGTAGGCACAAGCTTTTTGGAGCTGCAGTACGAAGATGCATTGCAAGGACAGAAATCGACCGTCAAAAACGTAACGGACGGTCGTGGCAGTGTCATCGAAACGGTGCCATTAGAAGAAGGGGAACCCGGAAAAGATCTTGTTTTGACAATCGACAGCGAACTTCAATACGAGCTGGAACAAATCGTTGAAGAGAAGCTGCTTGCGCTAAAAGCGGGGCCGAACTCACAGCTGGTCAAAGATGCTTATTTGGTGATGATGAATCCACGTACCGGCGATGTGTTGTCGATGGTCGGCAAGCGAGTCGGTGAAGATGAAAACGGCAAGCGCGTCGTCAATGATTATGCGTTTGGCACATTCACGGCCGCCCATGAAATGGGCTCCACTATTAAAGGAGCGACGCTTTTGACAGGTTATGAGCAAGATGCCGTCGAGATGGGGGACGTGCTGATTGATGAACCACTGAAATTCGCGGCCACGAAACAGAAAAATTCAATCTTCAATACAACCCCATTCAATCGCATCCCGATGAATGATTTG
This sequence comes from Bacillota bacterium, assembly GCA_051750505.1. GTDB lineage: Bacteria > Bacillota > Bacilli > Bacillales_A > Planococcaceae > Planococcus. Next base: position 8,825 of record JBNJJS010000003.1, on the reverse strand, counting down.
ATGGCGATTGAACGTTCGTCAAATGTTTATATGTTCAAAATTGCACTGAAAATTGCTGGAGTGGAATACCAGTATAATCGGGGCCTCAATATAGGGCCTGAAAGCTTTGGGGTGATGCGTAATTCGTTTGCGCAATTTGGTTTGGGAACGGAGACAGGCATCGATTTGCCGAACGAAGGCACTGGCTATCCCGGTAATACGAACCAAGGCAGTTTACTGCTGGATCTAGCGATTGGCCAGTTCGATACGTATACGCCGATGCAATTGGCACAGTATATTTCTACGATTGCCAATGATGGCTACCGCATGCAGCCGCATGTCGTCAAGGAAATTCGCAAAGCCTCTCCTGACGGTGAAACATTGGGGCCGATCGAGACAGTCATCGAACCGAAAGTCATGAACCGCATCAATAATACGCAAGAAGAAATCGACCGCGTCAAACAAGGCATGCGCAATGTGTATATCGGAAGCTCCGGTTCGGCGCGCGGCCAGTTCAGCGATACGCCTTATACCGCAGCCGGCAAGACCGGGACAGCGGAGGCATTTTTCTTCGAACGCGGCCATGAATTTCACAACACGGTGAACGTCAACATTGCACATGTTGGCTTCGCTCCTTATGAGGACCCCGAAATCGCTTATGCGGTCGTCATTCCTTTTGTGACGACCAATCCGAGGGAAGTACCAAAAACGAATAACGAAATCGCCCGTGCGGCTGCAGACAAGTATTTCGAGCTGAAAGCACAGCGCAGCGAAGACGAAGCGAATGAAATCAAGCCGCCTTTTAGCGGAACACGAACCGAATAAAGAAGTTTTCTATCTATATGAAGTAAACCGCCCAACCAAAGTCCTGAAACGGACACTGGTTGGGCGGTTTTTGCTTTTTTCAATAAGACTTTCGTCATTTACAATTTCTTAACAATGGCTTCATATGTCCTCAACAATAGACCCGTATAGTTGGTCTTGTAAACAACAAACCATATTAGGGGGAAACATTAAAATGAGAAACTGGAAGTTCGCTATGGCATCAACAATTCTTGGATCAGCACTAGTACTTGGAGCGTGTGGCAGCACGGAAGAAACAGCTACAGGTTCTGAAACGGAAGAAACGACGACAGATACCGCTTCAGACGAAGCAGTAGTAGAAGGTTCGGTCACTGGTGACGGTTCTTCTACAGTCGCGCCAATCCTTGAAGGTATTGTTGAAGAATACGCAGCAGTTCAACCTGAAGTCCAAGTAACGGTTGGCGTTTCCGGTACAGGAGGCGGATTCGAAAAATTCGTCCAGGGTGAAACAGCTTTCTCGAATGCTTCTAGACCAATTAAAGAAGAAGAAATTGCTGCTCTAGAAGAGGCAGGCATAGAATACTCGGAATTTCTTCTTGCTTATGACGGACTTTCAGTAGTCGTCAATCAGGAAAACGACTGGGTAGAAGATTTGACAGTTGAAGACCTGAAAAAACTTTGGGTAGAAGATGGCAGCACGAAAATGTGGTCAGACATCAACCCGGAATGGCCGGATGAAGAAGTCGTATTTTATGCACCAGGTACAGCTTCTGGAACATACGATTATTTCAATGAAGTCATCCTAGAAGATGAAGACATCGTTGAATCGGCGACATTGTCTGAAGACGACAACACACTCGTACAAGGTATCCAGGGAGATGAAAATGCGATCGGGTTCTTCGGATATGCTTATTACATTGCGAACCAAGATACGTTGAAAGTCGTATCCATTGATGGCGTCGAGCCAAACCCGGAAACAATCGAATCCGGTGACTATTCGCCATTGTCACGACCACTCTTCACTTACGCCAACAATGCAAAAATAGCTGAAGATGAAGCGGCTTACGATTTCATGCAGTTCACTTTAGAAAATGCTGGTCAAATGGCTGAAGCTGTTGGATACGTTCCATTGGCAGTGGAGGATTATGAGCAAGGCTTGGCAGATCTTGAAGCATTGAAATAAATTTAGTGGCAAGTTGAGTCTTAGGGTGAGCATCTCCTGCTCGCCCTTTGCGGTTGAAAGGGGATTCTATTATGCGGACATCGGTCCAAGAAATGATTGCAAAATCAAAAGATAAAAAAAGCAAGAAAATCATTGAAAAGCTCATTCCGATCCTACTGTTTCTGCTCGCTTCCGTTTCGGTTTTGACGACGGTCGGAATAGTGCTGACATTAATTGTTGAGACAATCACCTTTTTCACAAGAGTGCCATTCACCGATTTCATTTTCGGGACAACGTGGCTGCCGTTTTCTAATACAGAAGCGCGATTCGGCATTTGGCCACTCATTATCGGCACGCTGAAAATAACGGGTATCGCCATCATTGTAGCGGTGCCAATCGGCATTTCCGCTGCAATATACTTGAGTGAATATGCCTCGGACAATGTCCGGCGGGTCGTTAAGCCTGTTCTAGAAGTGCTGGCAGGGGTCCCGACTATCGTCTACGGATTTTTCGCCTTAACATTTGTGACGCCAGTCTTACAGAGCTTTTTCCCGGAAATCAAGATCTTCAATGCGATTTCCCCAGGTATAGTCGTCGGCATCATGATCATACCGATGATCGCCTCGCTGTCGGAAGACGCCATGTCGTCTGTCCCGAAAAGCATTCGCGACGGAGCGCTTGCCATGGGTTCGACAAAATTTGAAGTCGCTTGGAAAATCACTGTGCCGGCAGCATTGTCCGGTATCATCGCCTCGGTTGTGCTCGGTTTGTCCCGGGCAATCGGCGAGACGATGATCGTTTCGCTTGCGGCAGGCTCTACGCCGAAATTCGATGGCGATTTCACGGGTTCAATCCAGACGATGACCGCCTATATCGTTCAAGTATCTAAAGGGGATGCCGGCTATGGAACGACGATTTACTATTCCATCTATGCGGTCGGTTTTACACTATTCCTCTTTACGATGGCAATGAATATCCTGGCGGGGTACATGTCAAAACGATTCCGGGAGGAGTATTAAGATGAGATATATTGAACAGGAAAAAGTCGTCCGGCGCATGAACGGCCGGATGGTTGTCAACCGCATATTCCAAGGCTTGTTCATGTTCGCGACTGCGCTTGCCCTGCTCGCACTTGTCATTTTGCTGTTCCGGATCGTCAGCCAAGGAGCGGGTCACTTGACACTCGATTTCTTCACTAACTTCGCTTCTCGTTTTCCGGCAGAAGCCGGTATCAAAGCGGCGTTGGTCGGCTCTATCTGGCTCATGGCGGTCGTCGCCCCGACATCGATGATTCTCGGCGTCGGATCTGCCATTTATTTAGAGGAATATGCCAAAAAAGGGCGCGTCACAAGTTTTATCCAAATGAACATTTCCAATTTGGCAGGCGTTCCATCGGTCGTCTTCGGTTTGCTCGGCCTGACCATATTTGTGCGCGCGTTGGCACTCGGCAATAGTATCCTCGCCGCAGGCTTTACAATGAGCCTGCTGATCTTGCCGGTCATCATCGTCGCTGCACAAGAAGCGATTCGTTCAGTTCCAGGGGAGTTGCGTGATGCATCGTATGGGATGGGCGCCACAAGATGGCAAACGATTGTGCGCATCATCCTACCGGCGGCCATTCCCGGCATTTTGACAGGAAGCATTCTTGCCTTGTCGCGGGCCATCGGTGAAACGGCACCACTCATCGTCGTCGGCATCCCGGTTATCATCCAGTTTTTGCCGGAAGGTGTCATGGATACATTCACGGCATTGCCGATGCAGATCTACGACTGGTCAAGCCGTCCGCAAGCTGAGTTCCAAACAGTGGCAGCTGCAGGCATCATCGTCCTGATGATCGTGTTGCTATTCATGAACTCGATTGCGGTCTTCATCCGGAACAAATTCGATAAATCCTATTAAAGAGCGTCATGCGGAAGGGGAGTTCATTATGAACACAGCAACAATTAAAACGAAAATTGATACAGTAAAACCAAAATCGATTCCAGCAGAGCAAGCGGATAAGGAAAGCGTCTATAGCACACGCCAATTGAATTTATGGTATGGCAGCAACCATGCCTTGAAAAACATCGACCTGGAAATCGAGGAAAACGAAGTGACGGCGATTATCGGGCCCTCTGGATGCGGGAAGTCCACATATCTGAAAACATTGAACCGAATGGTGGAATTGGTTCCCTCGGTGAAAACCTCGGGGGAGATCCATTACCGGGGCCGCAATATTTTTGATTCGAGCTACGGCGTCGAAGAATTGCGCACACGCGTCGGCATGGTATTCCAAAAACCGAACCCGTTCCCGAAATCGATTTATGACAATATTGCTTACGGGCCACGTATCCACGGTATCAAAAACCGTAAAATCCTCGATGAAATCGTCGAAAAAAGTTTGCGCGGCGCAGCCATCTGGGATGAAGTGAAAGACCGTTTGGATGAAAATGCATACGGCATTTCCGGCGGCCAACAGCAGCGCATATGCATCGCCCGTACGCTGGCGATCGAGCCGGATGTTATTTTGATGGATGAGCCGACTTCGGCGCTCGACCCGATTTCGACATTGAAAATCGAGGAGCTCGTCCAGGAACTCAAAGAGCAATACAGCATCATCATCGTTACGCACAATATGCAGCAAGCTGCTCGGATTTCGGACAAGACCGCATTTTTCTTGAACGGGGAAGTCATTGAATATGACAGCACCGATACGATTTTCTCGAATCCTGCGGACAAGCGGACAGAAGACTATATCTCAGGGCGTTTCGGCTAAAGGGAAACCTCAATTCAAGTGGCAAAGCAGTGGCCAGCAGCACTGTGGCTTTGGGTGCAATATGTCCTCGACAAATTGCAGGCCCGTTAGACGGGGCTTATAAAACCGGTGGACCGCCTCATGGGAAGCGTGTTCTTGACTGACCGGTACAGCTGGATAAAAGGGAGGAACAGAATGTGGCAGTACGCGAAAAATTTGAATACGAATTGCATTCGGCTCAAGAGCTGTTGATCACTTTGAGCACGATGGCAATCGATGCATTGGATAAATCGATGCGAGCATTGGTCTCACATGACATCGACACAGCCCTTCAAGTGATCGATGATGATATGCATATCAACCGGCTTGAAGAAGAACTCAATGATCAAGTAATCCTATTGATTGCTAAACAATCGCCGGTCGCCACGGATTTGAGGCGCTTGATCGTCACAATAAAAGTGGCGTCGGACATGGAGCGCGTAGGGGATTACGCCGTCAATATCGCAAAAGAGACGATCCGCATCGGCCACCAGGATTTGCTGGAGCCGATCCACAAAATCCAGCGTATGCATGAGTTGGCGACTGTGATGCTGCGCCAGGGCATCGATGCGCTTGTGCAGGAAGACGTAGCGAAAGCGAAAGAAATCGCCGATATGGATGATGAAGTGGATGACTTGTATGGTGAAGCGATCCGCTTGTTGTTCCAGCATAGTGCGAAAGAGCCTGAAAAGCTCAGCCAAGTGACGCAGCTGGCATTTGTGTGCCGCTACATGGAGCGCTCAGCCGATTATGCCACCAATATCGCCGAGCAGTTGTTCTACCTGGTCCGCGGCCGGCATTACGATTTGAATAAATGAAGAAGGAAAACCACAGCAAATGCTGTGGTTTTCTATGTGGCAGAAATCAATATAAAAGCAGCATATTTCAGTAGACAATCCCACAAGGTATGCTATAATAATTAAGTCGTATAGATCACGCTTATTAATGAAATGGATTTTTTGAAAGAATTGGGAGGGATATCGATGCGTGTAAACATTACACTAGCTTGCACAGACTGTGGCGAAAGAAACTACAGCACTGTTAAAAATAAGCGCAACAACCCTGAGCGTCTTGAATTGAAAAAATATTGCTCACGTGAAAAGAAAATGACAACACACCGTGAAACGAAGTAAGTAATTGACCGCCAAAACCTCCCGGGGTTTTGGCTTTTTCTTTTGCTAGGCGGAGTTTACTATAGATACTATACATAGCAATGGAAAGGGCGGTTGTCGAATGGAAAAAGCAGCCTTGAGAAAATCGGTCATTGCCGAAATGAATAATTTCACGAAATCCCAGCACGCAGACATGTCATCGGCCATCTTGGCGAAACTCCTTGAAGATCCCGCTTTTCATGAAGCCGGCACAATCGGAGTGACCATTTCACGTCACCCGGAAGTCAACACGATTCCCCTGATCGAAGAATGCTGGCGCAGAGGAAAGCGCGTTGCCGCCCCGAAATGCTTTGCGAAAAACCGGACGATGGAGTTTCGCATAATCGACCATCTGGATCAGCTGGAAGTTGTATATATGGACCTTTTGGAACCGATGGAGAAACAGACAACAGCAATCGGAGCTCAAGCGATCGATTTACTGATCGTCCCGGGAGTCGTTTTTACAGAAGCCGGATACCGCATCGGTTTCGGTGGAGGATATTATGATCGATATTTAGAGGGCTACAACGGGGCCACCCGGTCGCTTGCATTCGACATGCAATTAACAGATGAGCTTCCGATAGAAAGCCATGACATTCCGGTCGACGGCATAATCACAGAAAAAAGGATAATTGACGCGAAGGCGGTGAGAAAATGAAAGATCTTTACGATGTAATGCAATTGCTGAAACGGTACGGAACGATTATTTACACGGCTGATTTCATTTCGGACATAGACCTGATGGAATCGGACATCCGTGATTTGTATCGTTACGATTTCATTACGCCCAGGGAATTCGCAGCTGCCTTGACGATTCTGCGCCAAAAGCGGGCAGAATATGAAAAAAACGGCCATTCATGAAACCAGGGACGTTTTGATGCGTCTTTATAAAGGGTAATTGCTTTTACTAGAGGGCAAATTGTTCTATACTGTAAGATATTGAATTTCCATTAAACATGCTTTTATTTAAAACTGAAATTGGCATGAACCGGACAGGTGCTCCGGTAAGAGGAGGATGTGCGGCAATGAAAAACAAACAATGGCCTAAACATTCTATTTTGGCCATAGCGGTCATCGCCACTTGGCTGACCACTTACGTCGTTTATAAAACGGCCTTTTCCATTACAATCGACAATGCATTGCAGGAATTCATTCTGTTCCTGAACCCCTTAAGTTTACTGTTATTCGCCTATGGAGGCGCGCTGTTCTTTAAGAGCAAGAAAGCAAGAAACCGTTATATTGTCATGGTTTCAGTGATTACATCGATCATTTTATACGGCAATGTCGCGTTTTACCGCTTTTTCACTGATTTCATTACATTGCCGGTGCTGTTCCAGACGGACAATTTCGGTGATTTAGGCTCCAGTGCTGCTGCAAGCATCTATTGGACTGACCTATTCTATTTTGCTGACATCTTCATTATTATCTTGGCGATGTTTTTGCTCAAGGAAAAAGATACAGCTGAAAAAGCGGCTTCATCTCACAGAAAAGCATATTTCGTGTTGGCGGCTGCGATCATGTTCTTTAATCTCGGACTTGCAGAAGCAGAGCGTCCACAGCTGTTGACGCGCAGCTTTGACCGCGAAATGCTCGTGAAGAATCTGGGAATGTACAATTACCACCTTTACGATGTTTACATCCAGTCCAAATCGCAGGCCCAGCGTGCGCTTGCTGATGGCTCTGAATTGACGGAAGTGACCAACTACGTGCGCTCGAACCAGGCAGAACCGTCAGAAGAAATGTTCGGCGCTGCAGAAGGGCGTAATTTGATAGTCGTCACGCTTGAATCATTACAGACCTTCACCCTGAACAACGAAATGAATGGACAGACAATCACGCCGTTCATGAATGAATTGACGGAAGATGAAGACACGATTTATTTCCCGAACTTCTACCACCAAACCGGCTTAGGTAAAACATCCGACTCCGAATTTCTTTTGGAAACAGGATTGTATCCGCTTAGCGGGGGAGCGGTATTCTTCACCCATAGCGGCAATGAATTCAATTCCATGGCTGAAAAAATGGGCAATGAGGGATATTCCACTAATGTCCAGCATGCCAATACAAAAAGCTTCTGGAACCGCGACATGATGTATGAGTCGATGGGGATCGATGAATTCTACGATATCCAAAGCTATACGATCGGCGAGGGGCAAGCAGTCAACTGGGGCATGAAAGATATCCCGTTCTTCGAGCAATCAGTTGCCCATATGACAGAACAACAACAGCCGTTCTACTCGCGTTTGATCACCTTGACGAACCATCATCCGTTCACTTTGGATGAAGAGGACAAATTGATCGAGGAGTTCGACTCCAACTCCGGGACCCTAAACCGTTATTTCCAAACGGTTCGTTATTTGGATGAAGCGGTTAAGTCGCTATTTGAAGATTTGAAAGAGCAAGGGCTTTACGAAAACTCTGTAATCGTCATGTACGGGGACCATTACGGCATCTCCGACAACCATAATGAGGCGATGGCACAATATTTAGGCAAGGAAATTACGCCTTATGAATCGGCTCAGCTCCAGAAAGTACCATTATTCGTCCATATTCCTGGGTCTGGCGAAGGCCATGTGAACGAAGAAATCGGCGGCCAAGTCGATATGCGTTCAACCATCCTTCACTTGATGGGGATGGAAACGGATAAAGACATCCAATTCGGAGGAGATCTTTTCTCTGAAGAACACGAAGAATTCGTCATCTTCCGCGATGGCCGATTTGTAACCGATAAGTATGTATATGCAGCTAATGTCTGCTACGACAAAGAAAGCGGTGAGCCTGTGGAAGACCAAAGCGTATGTGATCCATACGCCGAGCGGGCTTTACAGGAACTCCAGTATTCCGAAACGATCATCAATGGTGATCTGCTGAGGTTCTACGATGAAGACACCGGCCAGCTGGAAACATTGGAAGATTCGGAGCAGCCGTAAACAATTTAAAAAGAGCGATCCGGAAC
>JBNJJS010000002.1:0-365115 GCA_051750505.1 Bacillota bacterium | reverse complement strand
GGGACACACAAACCAAAAACCCACCTTTGTCGCCGCCTTCCGGACAAGGCTGTCGTTTCTGTTTCCCCCTTTTAAACGCACCTTGCTATGCTTTTTTTCTTGAAACTGTCATAATGGGCTTTGAATTCGCTTACATTCCAACAACCCTAAGGAGGAATCATCCATGGTAGAAAAAACATTCAAAATCACAGACCCAGCAGGTATGCATGCACGTCCCGCTTCAGCACTCGTCGGTTCGCTATCGAAATTCCAATCCGACATCACGATGGAATTCAATGACAAGAAAGTCAATTTGAAATCGATCCTCGGCGTCATGTCACTGGGCGTTCCTTCTGGTTCGCACGTGCAGATCGCCGCAGACGGTGCAGATGAGGCCGAAGCGATGGAAACAATCGAGCGCGTACTACAAGAGCAAGGAATCTCGAACGAATGAACCGCATCTCCGGAACTGCAGCCTCTAACGGCATCGCCATCGCCAAGGCCTTCCGCCTGGAAAATCCGGAACTGACAGTCGACAAGAAAAACGTTGCGGACACGCAGGCGGAAATCGAGCGCTTCGGGCAAGCGGTGAACGAATCGATCGCCGAACTCGAAGTCATCAAACAACGCACCGCACAGGAAATCAGCGACAAGGAAGCGGCCATTTTCGGCGCCCACTTGCTCGTCCTGGAAGACCCGGAATTGATCGGGCCGATCACCGACAAGATCAATACCGACAGCGTCAACGCAGAGTTCGCGCTCCACGAAACTTCGACGATGTTCGTCGATATGTTCGAAGCGATGGACAATGAATATATGAAAGAACGCGCCGCCGATGTGCGCGATGTCACGAAACGCGTACTCGCCCATCTGCTTGGCGTCAAAATCCAAAACCCGAGCATGATCACCGATGAAGTCGTCGTCATCGCGGAAGATTTGACCCCTTCCGATACGGTGCAATTAAACCCGAAATTCATCAAAGGGTTCATCACCGATATCGGCGGGCGCACGTCCCACTCCGCAATACTCGCCCGCACATTGGAAATCCCCGCTGTCGTCGGCGCGAAAACGGCGATGGGCTCGATCGACAACGGCACGACAATCATCATCGACGGCTCGGAAGGCGAGATTCTCATCGATCCGGATGAAGCGACACTTGCCGAATACAAAGAAAAACAAGCGGCCTTTGCCAGCCAGAAGGCCGAATGGGCCAAGCTGAAAAACGAAGCGACACTGACAAAAGATGGCGTCGCGGTCGAACTCGGCGCCAATATCGGCACACCGAAAGACCTCACCGGCGTCCTTGAAAACGGCGGCGAAGCGATCGGCTTGTATCGCACGGAATTCCTGTACATGGGCCGTGACGAATTCCCGACCGAACAAGAACAATTCGACGCCTATTCAGCGGTACTGAAAGGCATGGAAGGCAAACCGACCGTCGTCCGCACGCTCGACATCGGCGGCGACAAGGAATTGTCGTATCTCAAACTGCCGAAAGAACTCAACCCGTTCCTAGGCCTTCGCGCGATCCGTCTTTGCCTCGAGATGCCGGACATGTTCCGCACGCAGCTGCGTGCATTGCTCCGTGCAAGCGTCCACGGGAATCTCAAGATCATGTTCCCGATGATTGCGACGCTCGATGAATTCCGCGAAGCGAAAGCTCTTTTATTGGAAGAAAAAGCGAAACTCGAAGCAGAAGGCGTCGAAGTGAGCGGTTCGATCGAAGTCGGCATCATGGTGGAAATCCCGTCGACCGCCGTCATGGCGGACACCTTCGCAAAAGAAGTCGACTTCTTCTCCATCGGCACGAACGACTTGATCCAATACACGATGGCCGCCGACCGCATGAACGAATCCGTGTCGTATCTGTACCAGCCGTATAACCCAGCCATCCTGCGCCTCGTGAAGACCGTCATCGACGCGTCCCACAAAGAAGGCAAATGGACCGGCATGTGCGGCGAAATGGCCGGCGACGAAATCGCCATCCCGATTCTCCTCGGCCTCGGCCTGGACGAGTTCTCGATGAGCGCCTCGTCCATCCTGAAAGCCCGCTCCCAACTGAGCCGCCTATCCAAAGCGGACATGGAAGGGCATACCGAACACATCTTAGGACTCGCCACTTCCCAGGAAGTCGAAGACTACGTGAAAAACCTATAATGCATAAAAAAACCTTGAACTCAATTGAGTTCAAGGTTTTTTGTGGACTGAATTGTGTGGCACACAGGGACGCCCGAGCAGCAGAATCCCTCTACGACGCGAATCTCGCCAAGCGAATTGTGTCTGACACAGGGACACCCAACAAAGTCATGTGATAAAATCGAAATAGAAATCAGGATTTCATACACACCTGAGGGAGGAGCAATCATGGATCAGTCATTCATTCAAACGAGAGAAAAATTGATCAGTTTGCTAAGGAATTTAAATGATTACGAGTTAAATACTGCTACGGTACTTGGAGGTTGGACGGTTGCACAGGTGGTCGAGCATCTGGCAGTGGCTGAGGTGAATTTTCTCGGACTGGTGGAGAACGCCATGCAGCAAAAACACATAGGTCATGCTGAAGAAAAAGATTTCTCCATCTTGCGGGACCGTTCCGTGAAAATGAAGGCACAGCAGGAGCCCTCCACTGTCCACAGAAATGCAGAAGACTGCATCAAAATGCTGCAAAACTCAAGAAACGCAACCGAAGCTTTTTTAAATGAGAACAAATACATCGAACGATATGTCGTGTTCCATCCTCGATTTGGAGATATTCCTGCCAACAGCATTTTCACTCTCATAGCCGAGCATGAACGACGCCACATTGAGCAGATTGAAGAGATTTTGGAGGCTATTAAGTAAATTGAATTGTGTGGCACACAGGGACATCCAACCAGCAGAATCCCCCTGCGACGCGAATCTCGCCCTGCGAATTGTGTCTGACACAGGGACACCCAACACATACGATCTAAGATCCCGCAGTTTCTTTCTTCCCTGGAATGATAATATCCACATTCAGTTCTTCTGCGATCAACCCGACCGTTTCAATGGTCGGGCTATTCAACCCTGCTTCAATTCTGCCAATGGTTGATTTCTGCAAACCTGTCCGATCCGCTAACTGCTGCTGCGATATTCCGAGTTCTTTTCTTTTGGTTTTTATTTGAGCTGCCACATAAGCCTCTCTTTTTAATTCTTTCACCTTCTCCGCGCCAAGAACGCCTTCTGCTTTTTTCATAAATGCATCCATGTTAAGGCTCCTTTCAACGATACTTACTGGGAAATTGAACTAGATATTCTTTATAAACTAACTCAGCTGGCTGTATATCTTCTCTTTTGACATCATTATTGTATTGCTTGTCAAATACATGAAGCAGCAATACTTTATAGTAATCGTAAACAGCAAATATAATTCTATAATTCGCTACCGAAAACTCCCCCAATCCCCACCTGTACAATTCGTTTTCGAAACTTGGATCAACGTTTCGTGTAAGAAGTTTAATGGACGGCGGCACTTCATCATCTTGTTCAAATTCATCCGATTCCGGATAAGGATTGAAGGAAATGATTTCCCGTTGACGGGTGTAAGTAGTCAACAAACTTGACCAGATGCCGGGTTTCTTTGTTTGTTGCTCTTGTTGAGCTTTTATCAATAACATGTTTTGAAAATCTTCCATATTTCCAAGTTCAACGATTTCATATCTCTTCATGAACTCAAATCCTTTATCTGTTCTTCTTAAACGATAGCAAATATGCCATCAAAAATCAATTCTTCTTTCTTCTTACTTTTTATAATACAATTCTATTCCTTACTCAAACAACGACAACTGCCGGTCCATTTTTCTATATTCTTCCCGATTCAAACTTAACTTCTTTTCGCGATAGCGCGGGAATAAGTTCACCAAGATAAACTCCAGTTCTTCTTTAGTTAAGGTGACTATGATATTAGCTTCTGACCGCCCCCACACATCCGTATCAAAATGTCTGTTCAGTTTTTTATATAATGCTGTATATAGCCTTCCAATATTATTTTCTTTTTTATCCTAGAAAGAGTTCCTAAAGACTCCTTATCCTTACAGGGTAATTGGATAGCATATTAAAAGCCTTGAACTCTGTTGAGTTCAAGGCTTTTTGCACTAAATTGTGTGGCACACAGGGACATCCAACCAGCAGAATCCCCCTGCGACGCGAATCTCGCCCTGCGAATTGTGTCTGACACAGGGACAAAAACTCTACGCTTCAGCCTGTACCTTCTGCACCTTGCTGTCGGCTGGCACATGCCACTGCGGAGCTAATTTCTCTAGCTTGTACTGTTTATAGCCGCTAATATATTCCTCATAAGTTTGCAAATAGGTTTTGTTCGGGATCTCCATTGTTGTTTCTTCTTTTACAATCGCAGTCATCCGATTCATCCTCCTCGATTTTGGTCCTTACAAGTATTGATCACGCGGCCGGCAACAGATTACTTAAGCATTGCTGATGATATTAAAATAAATGCATACCTTTCTTCTTGTGAATGAAAGAAAGGATTTGCCGTATTCACTTATTTCGCGGCAGCACACTGAGCGCATCCGACAGGCGTTCAACGAAATCACTAAAAGGTTCCTTCGAGGCGATCCGCAGCTTATGCTCCCCCACTTTCGCCAAAGAACTTTGGGAATAACTTGTCGGCAGCGGAATCGGATGGTTAATCAGCGCTCGTGTAAAACGCTGCACTTCCTCGAGCGAAAGCACAATTTCTGCCTCGTTCAATTCCTCTTGCTCATCCCGGGACAATTTAACGGAAATTTCCCGGTCCAGCGATAAGCCGATAAATTGATGAAGACCCACCTGCTCTGCCTTTTCCGGCTTGACGTCAATTCCGCAATACCCCGTTTGCTTTACCGCTTCTTCGCCAAGAAACTCTGCTGTCTTCTCGATGGTTGATGCTGCGTGGTGTGTTCCCATCATTTCACCATTCCTCCGCTCGCTTTGATCTATCCGCCCATGTTCCTCTGCGTCTCTTGCCATCTAACTCCTGCCATGAAAATGGATGAAGCTTTAAAAAAACAAAACTTGAAACTTGTTGCAATAAATCAATTCGAATAATCTGATAAATAAATCATATTAACAAAAATAAACTATTTAATACTAATTTTTTATCAAAAACATTAATTTCTATAGTTTTTATCACTACAATAAACCTACATTAGGGGCCAAAATATGTAAAGTAGCTTATGAAAATTCTTATAATTCAGATAATATTTTGTTTTTCTTATATACTTTTAATGACAAATCATCAATTTACTGAATTAATACGAATACGTCAGAATCCAATAGACTCCACTGTTTGCAGGAGCTCTCGCACTTCCAAATTTCAATCAACTTTTAAAAATACCCCACCAGGTTTCCATTAAAAGGTAAATTGAAATAATGATTTATTAAAACTTTCTTTAGCTGTTCCAGACCATTTCCTCCCAAACCAGCTAACTATAACTATCCATTTTGATCTATAAACATGCAAAAACTGTATCGACTATTATCGGTTTTTGTGGAAATTCCTCATTCCTACTTGTTCATTGAGTGCATAAAATCTTTATGCTTCACTGTTCAAAACTGATCTAAAAGGGCACACCGAACTCATCTCCGGTCTTACAATATTTTAGGAAGTTGGAATTCACGTCAAAAATCCGAACCATACCAAAAAGCCTGGAACTCGATTGAGTTCCAGGCTTTTTGGTACTGAATTGTGTGGCACACAGGGACACCCTAGCAGCAAAACCCCCATGCGGCGCGAATCGTCTCCCGTGAATTGTGTCTAACACAGGGACACGACACAAAACCACACAAGCTACGATTCATACCCTTCTCTCGCCGCTTTCCTGCGTTTCGCACGCTTCTTCACTTTCAGATCCTTCCTATAATACTCATCCGACGTAAAGAACTCGTTCTTCAAGTCTTTCACTTTGTTACTCAACAGCAAAATCGCGATGACGTTCGGGATGAGGATCGCTGCGAGCATGATGTCGAGGAAGCCCCAAATGACTTCTGCCGCTCCGACTGCGCCTAAAATGACGGCGATTATGTAAACCACTTGCATGCCGTGTGCCGCTTTCAAGCCGAACAAGAACTCAGCTTGCTTGGCGCCGTAGAAGACGACGACCAATATCGTCGAAAGCACAAAGAAAATGAGTGCAATCGTCACAAGAATGGCTCCGAAATCACCGAAATACGATTCAAATGCCAAGCTCGTCAAGGCAGAGGAATTTTCCATCGCGCCTTCTTCTGTCCACACGCCGGAAGACAAAATGACAAATGCTGTTGCCGTACAGACGATCAACGTATCGACAACGATGCCGATGACGGCCCAGAACCCTTGGCGTACAGGATGGTCGGTCGTCGCAGCTGCGTGTGCGATCGGTGCCGTCCCGAGCCCCGCTTCGTTGGAATAAAGCCCGCGGGCAAATCCCCAACGGATGACTTCAACGATCGCCGCACCGGCAAAACCACCCATAACAGGCGCCGGAGAAAAGGCGTTGCTGAAAATCAGCATAAAGAATTCCGGAATCGCGCTCACGTTCATCAAGAGAATCACCAAAGCCCCGCCGACATAAACCAATGCCATAAACGGAACGAAAATCTCAGTGACCTTGCCGATTCGCTTGATGCCGCCAAAGACGACAATCGACACAAGAACCGCAGTCACGATGCCCGTCCATAAGGCAGGTACATCGAATGTCGCTTCCACAGTGCTCGCGATGGAATTCCCTTGCACCATGATGCTCGGGATCAACTCGATCATCAACGCGAACGAGAACCAAACGCCGAGCCATTTCATGTTCAAGCCTTTCGTCATGTAATACATCGGCCCGCCGACAAATTCGCCGTTGCCGTTTTTCTCGCGGTACTCG
Organism: Bacillota bacterium; assembly: GCA_051750505.1. Classification (GTDB taxonomy): domain Bacteria; phylum Bacillota; class Bacilli; order Bacillales_A; family Planococcaceae; genus Planococcus. The sequence continues at coordinate 358,270 of JBNJJS010000002.1, read as the reverse complement.
ACCGCCAGCACGCTTTCCGCGAACTTCAACGCCATGCCGATAAGTGCGATGACCCACATCCAAAAAATCGCGCCCGGCCCGCCGAACATGATTGCCGCCGGAACACCGACGATGTTCGCTGCACCGATCGTGGATGACAAAGCAGACGTCAATGCCTGAAACGGAGTGACCGTCCCTTCGCCTTTCGGTCTCCTGAAAATGCTGCCGAAAGTTTGCCCTACTATGTAGCCGAAATAACGAAATTGAAAAAATCCTAATTTAAAAGTCATATAAAGTCCAGAAACCAATAACATCGTGATGAGCGGGATGCCCCATAACCATGCTGAAAAATCAGCAATTCCCTGTAAAAAACGCTCCAACTGTTTTCCCCCTATAATATTTCAAGATATGAAATATTTCCCCAGCTAGCTAAGGTTTAAACAACAATTAGGAAATTCACTGATAAATCTAGAAAAAATCGGCAATAAAGCCCACACAGCACCCCCCCCCTCTTAATCCAATAAACCTCCCGTACAACAGAAAAACCTTGCACTCCACAAAGGAATCCAAGGCTTTCGTATGATGCGTTGTGAAATTGCGATACAATCGATCACCTGAAATGCTTCTCCACAAAACGTGCTTCCTGCTCTGCCGACATCAATCCAGTCGCTTCACCGACCGTGCCGTGATGCAATTTCCAAATAACATTATGGGCTCCTACGACATTGCTGAAGTTGCCTTCTTTCCACTTCGTCAATTCCACTTCGTAAAAAAAGGCACGTTCGTATACGTCTTGATTGGCCCTGACGATCTCTAGCATCTTCTCGATCGTCTCAGGTGTCATTTCAACTGCTCCACGTTTTTCGTCCGCAATGACTTTTTGATGCGTCATCTGATGCATGCGAAGTTGGAATTGCTGTTCTGACATGCCAACCGCTTGTCCCTCAACTGAAGTTTGCTGGCCGGCTTTTTTCGCAGCCATCGCAATATTCGCATCCGCCGAGACAAAAGGCAATGCCACATAATAGCCCGCCGTACCGATCAATCCAACTACGGCAAATGAAAGAATCGCTGTTTTGATAAATTCACCCATGACCCACACATCCTCCGGCAGTTTGTAGAGATTTAGTCGTTCGCGCTTATTTAGAAATGATCCTCCACAAACTCAGCTTCCTGCTTTTCCGACATCAAGCCAGTCGCACGTCCCACGGTGCCATTATGCCATTCCCAAATGGTGTTGTGCACTTGGACGGAGTTGGAGAAATCGCCTTCTTTCCAGGCGGTCAAACTTCGCTCGTAAAACTCGTATTTCTCGTAAGCTCCTTCGTTGGCCCGCAAGATCTTCAGCATCTCATCGATACGCGCCGGCGTCATCTCAATCGCCCCTCGTTTTTCACTAGCCACGATTTTCTGATGCGTCATCTGGTGGAGCTTGACCTGGAACTCCCATTCCTTCAAGCCCACAGTTTCAACGTCCTCACCGGTTTTCGGCGCTTCCGTATCTTCTCCTTGCTCCAGCTTTTCGTCCGCCTGCTCTGCGGCGTCGGAGATTCTTTGTTCATCGGTTGATGTTAGGCTCATATACGCGTAATAACCCGCTCCCGCGAAAATCCCCAACACCACCACGAGGATAATGAGCGTTCTTAATACAGTCTTCAAATAGACACGTCCTTCCTTCCATCGGGAAGCTTGCGCCCACCCAATCAAAGCGTTTTTGAAATCAGTAAGGACTATTATACAGCAATTATCTCCGAATTGCTGTATTTCTCACATCTTTATTCCTATTAACGATAAAAATACTCATTACTCTAGAACTTATCCTTTTCCACTTATTAAAAGATAAACCATGTTCTATATGAATTTATTCTGCCTATTGGAAAATTACCTGCTATAATCGTGTATAGGCATATATACATAGACTATAACCCACTTTTATTAAGATCGAAAGGATCCTCCCATGACACGAATGAAAGCCACGCTCTTTCTCATTGGGCTCTTTCTCTTCGGCTTCTCGATGCTTTATACAGGGCCCGAAATGTTGGAGCGGAGATACCAAGAAGAAATGGCCAAAAAATACAGCATCGAAGAAATTAATGGGTTCGATACCGAAGCGCCGAAAGCTTACCATTTCAAAGGAAACATCATCCGCACGGAACATACACTGACAGGGGAAGCGCCTTATCTCGATGGCTGGGACCGGCTCGTTCACCCGGCTGACTTGATTATTTCCATCAATGGGGAAGCGACCGAGTTCCTCAACGATTATCCTGTCCTTTTGGGACGGGATTTCGAACAGGTGGAGGGACTCAATCAATACGGCAATTATCTCTCTTACTGGCTCGTCAAAGACAAAACAGCAGACACCGAGTTCTTCGCTGTCACGTACCGGCTGAATGGCAACCGCACAAAGCAGATCGTCGATGGCTATATGGAAGGCGATGTGCCGCGCGAGGAATTCCGCTACAAGCTCATCATGATCCAACCAGACGGCACGGTAGAGAAAGAGTTGTTCAGCTACGAAGACAAATCCAAGCTCCAAACCCAGCTGATTTCACCGAGCTATAGCGGTCCCGTCGGTTATTACACCGACAGCCTGACTAGCTATCCGAACTTCCTGATTCCGTTTATCTATCCATGGCTGACGACGGTCGTCGGCCTGCTGCTCATGCTCATCTGGTTTCCGTATCAATGGCTGTTCCAAAAAATACGCCGGACCGTCACTGCATCTGCCACTAATAAATAACAGCCACATGCGCTGCGGAGGCAACCATCCCATGAAAACCAAATATATCCCTGTCCTTCTGTGGGCACTATGCATCCTTGTGGCCACCAATAACTATAACTTCCAGGCACTGCTGTTCGCCCGCGACATCGATTTCAACATCCGCCTGTTCCCGGACCTGTCCGACTTGTTCATCACGAGCGACATCCACCTCGACAGCAAAACCTATGTCTTCCAAAAAACCGGCCACGCCTTGTCGTTCGGCATCCTGTTCTTGCTGTTGAATAACGCCATCAAAGACCATAGGCTCGCCATCGTCCTGTGCAGCTTGTTCGCCTTTTTCACCGAGTTTCTCCAGTTGTTCTTTGAACGCAGCGGGAGACTCGTCGATGTCGTCATCGACATTGCCGGCATCTACGCCGCATACCGCTTGAGCGAGTATGTCAAAGCGCAAGGCGGCATCGTCCCAGCCTTCTCTGCCGCTACACAGAAACTATCCAACGCCTTAAAAGACGACAAGCCTCATTAACTGAACGCAAAAAGCCGGAAACCTCGACACGACGAGACTTCCGGCTTTTTCTGCCTACTGCGCAGTAACTATTCAGTCGGAACTCAGCGCTGACAAGGGTTCCGCTTAATCCACTTCTACGCAGTTTGTTCCAACTGCGAAAGTGTTCCTACGAGATAAATTCACCTTCTCGGCAGCTAAGAAAATATAACACTTTTGAAATTTAAGCCATTTTTTATATTCAAGCAATTTTATATTGACTTCGCTTCAGGAAAATGGATAGAACTAAAAAGTAAGTTAATTAACAGAGAAAGGATGAGCAACTATGTATTCTCGATACAAAAGACAGCTTTGCCGATGCTTTAACAAACCAAAGCATGTCACATTGGAAATTCGATCAAACACTCCGTTTGGATATCCTCCATTATGGTTTTTCTATGGAAGGTGCCCGAGCTGCTCAAAAGAGTTTATCGATTTCTGATCCACTCAAAAGCCTCAGCAATGGGGCTTTTTCTATTGCAGTATTCCTCTAGCCGTCAGATTAGCAATTGTGAACAAGGATGCTGATTAATCAACTCGCTGTATAAAATAGCTTTTTCTGGCTTTTCGTTTCTTCACCCAAACAACTCCAACAACTCCTCGAATCCATCAATCACATAATCATACTCATCCGCTTCCCCGAACCCATACGCCGCATAGACAAACGGGATGCCCGCCGTTTTCGCTGCCTGCTGGTCACCTTTCGTATCGCCCACATACACCGCCTTCTCCACGCCATTTCTCTCCATGATTAATTGGATGTTCTCGCCTTTCGATAAGCCCGTCCTTCCCGGATTCTCAAAATCGAGGAAATGCTTGTCCAACTCATGGTAAGCATAAAAGCTTTCGATATAGCCTTCCTGGCAATTGCTGACGATGTACAATTTGTATTTCTGCGCCAGCTTCTCGAGCACTTTTTCAACGCCGTCATACAATTGGCCGCCTTTTTCACTCAAGTATTCGCATTCCAAATTCGAAGACTGCTCCGTCAATTCGCTATACTGTTGTTCCGGCAAATGAGGAAACAGCTTCTCGCCGACCTCCTGCGGCTGCAGTCCCATGACGCCCCGCAAGTCTTCTTTCGTCAGTTTTTCCTCGACGCCGTTTTCCTCTAACACCCGATTCCACGCCTCCACGACCACTTCGAGCGGATCCCATAAAGTGCCGTCCAAATCAAAAATGATGCTGTCCATATGTACGACTCCCTTTCCTCTGATCTCTTTCTTCCATTATAAGCACAAAAACAGATCGTTTTTCTAGCAAATTCAGTTAAAATGAAAGTAAGAAGGGAATTATTTGGCAATCCCTCTGCTAGATTCAAGAATGCAGAAAGGCGGCTCCGCTTTTGAAAAGACACCCGAAATTTTTCATTTCGTTCATCATACTGAGCACCGTATTCACCGTATTATTCACCATCTGGTCTATTTCAAAAAACCAGCATTCTTATGAACAACCCCAGGAAGCATTATTAGCTGAAGACGGGGAGTTAGTTTTAATCCCAGCTTATAAGACGCAAGATGAAGTTTTGTTCTTTTTCATGAAAAATCAATATAGCCTGGGCGCAGCCATGGTTTACAAAAACCTCTTTGGCTGGGAAGCTGATTTTCTTACGTGGAGTACAATGAATAATATCACTACTGAAGAAAAAATCAGCGGCTATCAAATTCACGGCGGAGAGATAGTCTTCGGGTTAATGAAAGTTGGGGGGGAACATGTCATGATGGTGGATCAAGTGCCTGCCATCACGATCAATCTAGAGCTGATGCTGCCGGATGAATCGGAAAATGAACTGCTGAATGGTTTGTACCTGTGGTATTACGAAACTCATGATCTGGCGAATCCAAAACGCCTCAGCCTTGTCGATCTCAACACTAATGAAGAGTTGGATGCACTTCACATTTCGAACTGAGCAATAGAAATAGACCGCTAATTGGCATGCCAATTAGCGGTCTATTTGTTCTACTTGAGGTCGTGTGATTCAATACCGCTCGGCCGAATTGTGTCTGACACAGGGGCGCAAAACGGACAATCCACCACACAAACCCTGATCTGATCGCTTTTTCCGTTCAGAAAAAGCGTCGGAATTGTATCTAACACAGGGACACTCCCCTATTCCAATCCCCTATGCTCATAATTCACCCGGTCCACATGCTTCACCAAATGATAGGCATTCCCTGACACCATCTTGCCGCCATCGAAAATGCGCTTTTGCGCTTCCATCTTGAACAGGAGCTCATACGCCTTCTCGATCCTGCGCTGCATCGACTTCCTGCTTCCTGCAAGCACAATCGAACTGCCGTTGCTCAAGGTCACTTTCGTGCGATTGCCGTCCAGGCTGAAGCATTCCATAATATGCTGCAAAGACAGCCATACGCAGTCGTCCAGAACAGCCGATTTGCTCGGCAACAGGATGATGCCTTTGTCTTTATCCAGAATGACCGGGTTCTTATTGAGTTTTCCGAGTATCGCCTGCGAGCCTTCCACCGCGCCGCGCATGCTCGATCCCCGAAAGCGCAAATTCGTATCGATCAAATCAAACGGCTTCGATTCGACTTTCGTCGCTCCGTCCGTATTGTACATAATCGAATTCAAGCAACCATTTTCATCATAGTCAGGCAAAATCAATACGGTGTCTTGCCCAATCTCTTTTTCCTTCTTCATTTCCAACTTGAATGTCTTTCTCTTTCCCATTACTATATCCCCTTTTAAGTTTATACTTATTTCTTCTACGAAAATGGAGTATACTAACAAGTAGTTGGTATACTCCAGCTGACTTCCTCCGGATGATTGTCTCCCATGACACCTACATCCGGGGGTTTTTCTTTGCCCTGCGTCCAGTCACGCCCAACCCATACCCCCTCCCGCGCAAACCGCTTCCATAAGCACGAACAAGCCTTATACATACCGAACGCCGCGTCTCATAATCAGTTAGCATTAGCTGTCTATACACCCCTATATATTGTCACTCTATTCTAACTTTTTACATTATATAGCTTTTTATATTCACTTGTATACATATTTTTCAAATTATTTATATCAAAGTACCTCTATTTTTACACAATACTTCTCTTCATAATTTTTTTAGATTTCATCTGATTTTTAATAACTTTCGAATGTATAGAGAAGAGCCTTTGAATTTTGTCTTACACAGGGACATTAACCAAAACTAGGCTAGAGTTTCTCAGCATGCAATTGGTGTGAATAAATTGAATTACCTCTTTCATAAATCGCGAAGCTTTTAGCAGAGTTCATTTCTTAACTAGTCGTTCATCGAGCTGTTTAAATCAAAATTGACATATTTTTAAATTAATAGTATACATTGACTAATTTAATGGATATAATTATGAGTAATTTAGTTCTTTAAAACCGAATAAATTAGTTCTTTGTATTCGTTAATTATATATTCAAACAACACTTCCATTAAATATTTACTAGGAGATGAAAACTGTGAGTAACTGCTATGTTCATGAGGAAGCTTTATCTGTAGGAACCTGCGTGTCATGTGGGAAATTTATATGTGAAAATTGCAATACTGAATTAAAAGGCAAAAACACCTGTAAAAAGTGCGTGGATGAGATATTTGAAGAAAACAAAAGGAAAATGGACAAATTAGAAGATACAGGGAAAAATCAGCAACCTATGGTCTTCATGAATGCCGGTGGCGGAGGAGGAGCCGCTAGCTCCTCTTCAAGTGTTGGGAGTGAAGCCTCTGGAATTCCTTTTTATACTAAGAGCAAGGTAGTTGCAGGATTACTCGCTATTTTGCTTGGAACTTTTGGCGTCCATAAGTTTTATTTAGGTAAGTGGGTTCAAGGACTTGTTTATTTGATTTTCTTTTGGACCTACATTCCGGCTATACTCGGTATAATTGAAGGTATTAGATACTTAGTGTTGAACGATCAAGATTTCGCGAGAAAGTTTGATAAAACATACCGAGAATAAAAGATTTCCCCTCCTTGAACTTCATTGTTCCAGAAAGGTAACTGAACATTGCAGAAGATAAAGTCACCTGTGCGAAGTTTAAGCTATCGATCGTGGATAATGATGTCAGTGAATGCAAAGAAAATAGCCGCCAGTTGAGATTTCAACTGGCGGCTATTTTCTTTTGGGGGCTTGCCTTTGAATTGCGTCTGACACAGGGACAACGACAGAGATGAACCCACCTTAAGCCTTATCTGACGGCACTTTTTCTTCAGAAACCTCATCCGAATTGTGTCTGACACAGGGACAGGACACCAGGGAAAGGACACCATTATTCACAAAATGAACTTCCTTCTCGCCAGCAGCATCTTTAATGTATATCCGGCAGCATTGGTTAGCGAATGTTCTTTCACGAAATGATTCAGTTCTTTTTGCTTGAAAGGAATGGATAATATCCCATCTGTCTCAAGTTCCCCATCTTTTGAAATAGCATATAAAGAGGTAAGTTGATTCATCCTCATATCCAAACGGACAAATGAAGTGAGGCCAATTTCGAATTTATTTGTCTCGAGGAATAAGTCCATGAAGCGTTCATCTGCTATGTATTTATGGTGCTCTTCCCGGATGCCGAGTTCTTCGCGAAGTCCACGGTGAAGGCATTTAATCAGGCTTACTTCTTTTCCTTCGCAATCGGTCTCAGTGAGCCCTTCGTTCATCGACAAATGCCATAGGCTTTCTTCAGTTCCTGTATTCAGGTACTTCGAACGTTTGGCAAAAACGATTTCACTCTCTATATGGTTCTCAAGTAAGACAAATGTATTAATGCCGAACGAAGTTAGAAAAGGAGAATAGCGATGGATTTCTTCCATTTTTTCGATTTTACTGATAGGATGGCCCTTTGCTTTCAATTCCTTATAGATGGATCGGAAAACGTGATGAGTAAAATAATCCGTTTCAAATAAATCCAGTTTCAGCGAAGCGTTCTCTTCTCCATCTGCCACCCGCTTTCGCCGAATATTAAACACTCCATACTTCTTGCCATTGAAAATAGTATGGCCATTTTCCAGTTTGGCGATAAAATGTCTGATAGCCACTCTGCTATGCTTGTCAATTAACTCAGGCAATTCGACAATCCCTGTAATCTCTGCCAGGTCGCCAAAGTCTGCTGAGCGATTGAAAGACGTATTTCGGGAAAATATAAAATCCGAATCGTGCAATTGGATGATTTCTTTGTACTCCGCAGGACAATCAATAAACAGTTTCTTCCCTGACTCTCTCACAAAAATGTCATGCATCTCATAAGTCGGATCCGCGTGATCTAACGAAACAATATCTTTCTCTTCCAAGACGATGTTATCATGGTCCTTCATTGTTTTATGTAATTTGCGTTTCTTTAGCTTTTGGTCACTCCATTTGGTGCCATACTTTATAAGCTCTCCTAGTAAAAGGCCAAGTAAAATCCATAAGATTTCATAACCAGCCGAGCCCTTTACCGTTTCTACAAATTCATTCATTCGTATCCTCCTCTCTCTTGAGGCAATTTATCCTTACCTGATTATACCAATAATTAAGGCTCAATCTTTAAGGTATTCATTCTTTATTGATGTTGAGTATTGCACGATATGCAGAAATTGGAACAAATAATTGCAGAGAGAATGAGTAAGCATTGAAGTGAAAAGAGCACCAGTTGATATTTCAACTGATGCTTTTTCCGCTAGTTAATTGTGTCACGCACAGGGACACAACCAAAGCAAAGTCCCCTTGTGAAAGCTTTTTCTCCCCTCGAATTGTGTCGTGCACAGGGACAATTCCTTACTGCGTCGTGATATAACTATATGTTACTTCTTCAGACGTAAATAGGAAATCCTCTGTCCATTTTCGAATTGTCATCGGTACTTGCTCTTTATAACGCGGATCATTTGTATAAAAATTAATTCCATAATGTTCTTCACTCGGAAGTGCTGCGTAAACATATCGATCATTAATCATCATAACTGCATTCATTGTAGCTACTCCCCGTATAAAGCCGCTAGTCACTGTTGTTTGCAACCCATCTATATCCTCTTTTGTATGAGTAATCATCATATTCTCTACGAAACTTGGGTAATCTTCCCCAACGATTTCCCGGAAAAGTTTATCCTCTTTTTCTGTCAGGAGACCTTGTTGGACTAAATTTACTTCAATCACGTTGGGTCCTTTTCCGTATTCTCCATGAAAGAATGTTCCATTCATCCCCATAATGCCACATCCTTCGTCTTCGCTTTCCGTTACCTTAATTACGTCATCATTAAATTCAAAGATTATTCGACATTCCACAAATTCCAAATCATAATAAGCGGTATTTCCCGACAACTGCGCTATTCCTTCCAATGTATTTACATTTCCGCCAGCAGCCACGTCGAAATTAAAATCGAAGCCTGTGTCTGTAGCATTCGATATCGTAAGTGAGCCATTATGATGGTGAAGATATCGTTCCCATTCGCCTTCTATCTCAATTCTTTCCCGCCCTACTTCTTCACCAGCAAGGTTATCAGCTGGAGCGCTTTTAACTAAATCGACTTCATCTTTACAACCAGTCATCGTTATTAGAATCGTCAGTGTCATTAGGAACAACAAGTATTTTCTTCTCATAAGCCATCTCCTTTTTTCCACAAAAAACCGCACAGAATTTGTATTTGCCTCAACAATTTCTGTGCGGTGCATTCCGGTATAGATTTTTTACAACTTGGACGTATCATAAAGTGCAGCCTTGCCTTAATAGCTTCTCTTTCTTGGGAAGAAATTTATATCCTATTTTTACATTTCCTTGGTGGAAACAAGTTCATCCACTAACCAGCCGTCTCCATTTTTCGCAAGAATATTGACGGTGCGATATGTCTTTTCGCTGGATTTTTCAGTTCCATGGATGATGAACGTTTCTGTTGTGGTCACTTTCACATGAGATGCATCAATCGTTTCCACTTTATCTACAGTAGTTCCTAAATGCTCAGTGGAGACCCCTTTCGAATGGAGAGAGGCAATATAATCGATCGATTCTTTGAGTTTCGGTCCGTCTTGTGTAATCAAATGAGTGACCGATGAAGCATCACCGGAAAGTGTTGCGTTTGAGCTCAAAGTATTATATTCATTCATAAACATTTCAATAATGGCAGCCGAAACTTCAGCAACTTCTTCAGAAGATGCTAAAGAGGCTTCTGCCGACTCATCTTCTTTCTCATCAACTGTTGTTTCTTCTGACTCGCTGATTTCTTCAGCCGTTACAGTCGCATTTTTGTATTCATAGATTTTCTTCGAACCTTCTATTGTGCTTATGGGTTCTACGGTGAAGCTACGGTTGGAATTATCATTTGTCCAGTATTCTTTGACAATCCACTCTTTGTTGTCGCTATCGTATGCCATTTTGACAGTAGCATGCGTTTTTTGCTTTTCCAACTCGGGCTTGTCTGCACCATAATATTCATCGCCCTCGTATATTACTTCAGCATCGACAGTTATTCCCTCTTCCCAGAAACCAATCGACTCTCCATCTAAATTGACTTGAGTCAACGAACCTGTGAAATAGGTTTGCCACTCTTTCAACTGCTCAAACTCATCTGCGAACCGCTTAACAACTCCAGGGGTTAAAAATGTATAAACAGACTCATCTCTGGCTGCTTTCGCTTCTAGATCTTCTTCGAGAAAGGCAACAAAACGCTCCAACACCTGTTCTGTTATCTCTTGATCAAGTTCAGTGATGGCAATATCAACGACATCCGTTTCAACCGGCACAGCTTCCGATGTCGCATCTCCCCATGAGAACTTTACTTGCGCTTTGGCGGTCACGCTGCCATCCATCAAAAGCGGCCCGATTTCTTCTGTTTGGCCAATAGCATTCACAGGAAATTCTTCTTCACCGATCATCACTTTCGTTTCGTTTACCGGGGCTCCTTCAGCTACCCCTACGTTAAACACCGCAGAACCGAGCGGTAATTCTTCTTCGATCATTAGCGTGTATGCAGGGTCCTCCTGATGATGGACCGTTAATTCAAAAGCATGCTCATAAACAACTTGGCCATTGTTAAAAACAAATTCCGCATCATACTGGCCAGGCACAATGCCACTAAACTTGTATTCCCCTTCAGTGCTGGTATCTGCTTTTACTTCTTCTCCGTTCAATTCCAATTTCAATCCTTCATATGAAAATGGGAAGTAGACATACTCGGGATCTATTACGACTTTATGGGAATCAAAAACACCCGCAAACTTTCCGTTTTTTTCAATGATCATCATCTCTTCCAATTCAGCTGATGACAGGGGTGCATACAATTCAATAAACGCTTCTGCTTCCTTCACGGATATGTTGGTTCCATTCGAGAGAGCAACATATTTGGATAAGGCTTTCGCGTTTTTTTCATGTACGGCTTCAATGAACTTTGTTGCTGTGGAATCAGCTGAAGCCATTTTTGTTCCCCATGTGTAAAAAATACCCAATGCCGCAATAAAGAAAATAGCAACTCCTGCTAATAACTTGGTCTTTAAAGAAATACTCTTTTTAGGCCCATTACTCTGGATAGGTTCAACGGCTTTTTTGTCTACCTCATTCAATGCCCTTCCGCATTCGACACAAACCTGATTTTCGTTGTTATTGGGATGGCCGCAGTTTGTACAGAATTTACTCATAGTAGATAGTCCCCCTTTTTAGTTTCACAGTACAAAGTTTAAAATTTCAATTACAGATGACATGGCTTCTTTTAGCTTGGCCTCGATAAACCAAGAAAAGCAGACAGTTAAGCCAAGCAAAAAAAAGCTAGTATAGGCAATCAACGAAAAAAAGGACTCATGTTTTTCAGCTAGCTTCTCATTGAACTTATTAATCACATAAAGAGGAACGGCCAAGAAACTGACTATAAGTCCTATAAAAAACAGGATATTTCCAAAACTTCTCATGCCAACAACCATCAAAAGATAAGCGGCAGCAATAAACAAAATGACTGGCATGAGTAGTGTGCCGATGACCGTTACCAATTGCTTTAAATCGGGTGTTGAGTTTATTGATTTTGTAGCGAGGAAGATGGAACCAAAGGACAAAACAAATAATGTGAAAAGGAACAAAAACACATTTGGGAATATATCTATTAAAGAAGGCGTCAGGAAATCTGTTGGCTCAGAAGCCGAAAAAATGCTGTCGCTGCTTAGACTAGCGAATAGTTGAAAAGCATATTCAACCATATTGTGTATAACAAGGCCTACAACGATAAAGAAAATAGATAGTGTTATCACCGCATTTAACAAGTTCTGAGCAGAGCTTTCAAAAATAGCAGATGGTTTTTTCATGTAAGTAAGAAAATAATTCCAATAAAGCTTTGAAGCTTCCTTTGCTTTCTCAAGAGATTGTCCCTTGTCACCATTTCGGGAGACAAGAGTCGCCCCGTCATTAGAAATAGAATCGCTTGACTGTACGAAATCACTAGCGTTTTTCATCGATCGATGATCACTACTCTCCTCGGCATTGCTCATCACTCCTGGTTGAAGCGAACTCCCACATTTCCCGCAAAATTTTCCTGATGCTTGTTCATGACCACATTTTTGACACTTCATTAAATAAGCCCCCTTTTCGTGTTAGACTTCATATTGTCCTACTTAAAATACTACTTCTATATTAACAACGACTTTTTTCATAATAAAAGTACATTAAGTAGGCAATAAAGCTTAGGTCAATAATATCATATAGGTTTTTGAAATAAAATATTGTATAAAAGAATAATTCTCTCTTTTAAGTACTAGTATTTCTATTACTTCCTCATATCCTCTCGCTTTCAACTTTACTGAGATACCAAAGACTGTTAAAATCTCAGAGACGTTTTCTTATTCAATCTTTAGCTTCAACTTTGTGCAAGTGAAATTTTTTTGGGACAGTAAAATCACAATCAATAAACTAAGCGATAACTCACTCCCATATATGTTTTACTCAACTTATGCAAGAAGCAGCTCAAATAACCTCCCATGCAGGTTTTCATTCTGCCAAGCTCCGATTAATCCCGACAAATTCGTTATCAAATCTTGAACAAGTATTCTCGGTAACTTTTGGACATTATGAAACAGCATTAACATCTAAGAGAAAATACACCAAAATGATAAGCTACATACCGCTTCTATAGTAAGAGCCGCCAGTTGAAATTCCAACTGGCGGCTCTTACTTGTCAACGAATTGTATCTTACACAGGAACAGGACACCATCACATCCGGCTGACCAAATACGACTCGTACTTCCCGGTCAATTTCACGACGAAAAAGGCGCTGCCGAACTCGTGCAAAGCTTCCCCAATATCTGCGGCGTGATGATCCGTTTAAATACTTGGAATGGGGTATAGCCGAGCGAACGTGCCGCTTCGATCTGCCTGTAGCTGAGATTCTCTGATCGTCTCCGCTTGGAAGGATGACACGGTCAGCGACACACCGCCAATCAAAATGACCACCGGTGAAATATTATTCAGATTGTAATCCAAGTTCATCCAATTGGTGAAAAAGCCGATAATGCCAGGCAAGGAATAATAGGTGATGAAGATGAATACGATGAGTGGCGTGCCTCACCATCAACGATGATACGCCTTCCGGATAAAAGAGGAATGCCTTGGAATCGTCGATGCGGCTCGCATTGAATACCGAGATCGGGACGTGGACGACGAAGTTCGTGTTATTGAACGAAGTCTCGAAGATGTTTTTCGATGCCACGAGATGCGGGAACCTGTCCAGAAACTTGATCGGCAATGACGGCTGCCCGCGTGTTGTCGACAGCGTACTGACCAAGACATTGCTTTTGATGCGCCTGATCTCCACGCTTCCCGCATCGTCGGCATTGCTGATGAACGGCTGCGCGCTCGTTTCGGCAATCGTGATGTTTTTGTTCTCGATGTCCTCCCCGAGCAGCTGTTTGCATTCGACTGCTCCCCAGTAGCCAGGGATAAAGACGATGGCCTGGTCGTGACGTAAAAACGGCTGGATCTCCCGGATGACCGGCTTGTGCCCGTCTGCGGTCGTCGAGACGATGATGATTTGTGCCTCGCTCACCACTTGTTCCATCGATGTCGAAGCCTCGAGCTGGACATAGCCGGAGTAAATACCCGTCACTTCCAAGCCGTCCCGAGAGATCCGCGCTGCTCTTGTTGCATCTCTTGTGTGTAATTTGACCTTTTCGTCGTTCAACGCCAGATACCCGGCAATTGCTTGGCCCGTATTCCCTCCACCGATCACTGCATACGTCACAGAACCACCCCTAAGTTTAGTTTTATGATGTTCTTATTCGTCTCCGCTCGCCGCTTTGACCTCGTTTTCATATTCTTCGACTGCCTTGACCGCCACTCTCATCGCTTCGATGATATGCTTTTCGATCTCCGCTTCCGCCCGGTCTTTGTCCCGCTTGACCATACAATCCAAGATGACTTCGTGCTCATCAGAAGAGGTTTTGATCTCGACCAAATGCTGGTGCGCCAAATGACGATAGCGGTTCAGCCGGTCATTCAAATGGAAGATGATCTTCACGACGGTCGTGTTGTTGCTGATGGTGTAGATGGCGTTGTGGAACTTGCCGCCGTAATCCTCGGTGTCTTTGTAATTCTCCAAACGCGACGTCAATTGCACCATCTTCGTGAGGTAGGATAAATACTCAATCGACTCATCCGTCAAATTGTCGATGGCATCGCGGATCAAGATCCCCTCGAGCTTGCTGCGCATAATGAACAGCTCTTTTACTTCTTTGATCGAGATCGGCGTGACACTGAACGTACCGTTGGAATTACGTACGACGAGTTCTTCCACTTCCAAGCGCTGCAACGCTTCCCGGAGCGGGGTCCGGCTGATCTCCAATTCTTTCCCGAGCTTCTCATTGACAATCGCCTGGCCAGGCTCCAACACACATTTCAAGATCTTTTCCTTGATCTGTTCATACGCAATGTCTTTTGCGGAGATTCTCCCTAAATTGCTTTCCATCGTTTCAAACAAGATTGTCACCTCCCTTGAATAATTAAATATCTGAATAATTGTATACAGTTTATTATAACTATGATTATTCAGAATACAATGACTATTTTGATTTTTATTTAAACTTCTTTTAAATTTTAAAATTTCCCATAAGAAAAAGAGGCACCAATTCATTGAATCAGCGCCTCTCAGTTGTGTAAAAAAGTCTATTTAATTTCTTTCGAATGCTATCTCCATACACTCCCAATAACCTCTTCTAATTTAAACTGAGGTTGCAAACCACGCCTTTGTTACAGCGCAAAATATACGAACGCCATCGCACTGTCAAACTATATGAAGAAAAGGTTTCTTTCAGCGCTGCCTAATTGGAGCGAATTGAGTCAACCAACTTCCGCGAGAACCTGAGCACCAATCCAAATTGAAGGTTCTGCGACTTGCAAGGACAATTGACGATGTGTTGGATGAAGAGATGGTATCAGACTTGGCACTCGATGAAGCGCTGAAGTGGAAAATTTCTGCAGCTGCTACGCAGAGTTCCTTTTTGCAGTGAACCTCCATGATAAAAAAAGCGAGAGTTCGACCCCAACTTCCACTACCACGTTATCGTGCGTGGCAATAACAGACAGCCGATTTTCAAGACCAAAGGAGACATGTTCGAGCTGAAACGTCCCTTTTCACACGTACACAACGACTGTCCGTTCATCATGCTGGCCTGGCACTTTATGACCAAGCATTACCATTTGTTGATAAAGCTGAACGGGATTCACTCGATAAGATTATAAAACCGGCGCTATAGTTCTTCATATGCAAAGCGCTACGGGCATATCGGCCGCATTTACCAGAAGCGTTATTTCGTGAAGTAAGTTAACTCCCGGCTCGACCTTCTCACCGTCAGCAGCTATATCCACCACAATCCGATTCAGACAAAGGCGCCGATGGTCGAACGCTTGGAAGACTATCCGTACAGCTCGTTCCCGCTGTATTGGGACGATTCCCTTCCTCCCCCGCCCTTTTTGTAGTTGGAATTATTGAAGGTTTGTTGCCAGAGCCGTTCGAGAAGAACAATACCGCCTTATGCAGGTATTATTGCCTGACCTTTGTGCAGAATGCCGAGGAAGACCCGTATATCGAAGACATGGAACCCCCGATCTTGTGACCAGTGGTATCTACTCAAAGAAAAAAATTTGATGGAATTCACATTTCCAGCAGCGCCCATATCACCCCTGTGCTCAGGACAATTATGTATATTCGATCTCCTCAATAATTATAGATGCATTAAAGCTTGAATCCCTGAGTATTAATGGAACAGACTTTCATGGCATGCATTTATTGGTATAAGCAGAATTGTCTCTAATACAGGGGCGCGATTTTAAAACAGAATCAATCCGGACAAGAACGGGAACACTAGAGACGTATGAGAACCGCGGACTGCAACCTGACGAAATTCAATCCCATTGAACGAGGAAGTTGCTGTCCGTCCTCGATGCTTCATGCCTAAATGGTCGGATCTTTCCCATATGATGATGGAGAAATTCTTAGTAGCAGCAATTCACATATAAACGAAAAGGACGGGCTATTTTTTTAGAAGCATTCCTGCAACAGACCCTACTAAGGACATTAAATATATCAATTTATGGATAAAAAACCCGTCAACTTTCGGATATTATTAAAGAACATTAAGGATATATATTAGTATGTTTTTTGTGAATGATAGCTAAAAATGGTTTTATAGAATATAATTTACATATAATGTTTAGAAAGGTGTTGCAATTTCTTTGATTAAATTTGTAATGGTAGAACCCAATATAGAAGTCTCTACATCATACTTTGACCAGATTGAAAACAATTTAAAAACTGAAAAGACTTTCATAAAAACATGCAATGCTTATTTGAATGAAGAATTACAGCGCAACCTTAAAATTGATACAGATGACAATATTTATTTTATTGAATTAGAGTTAGCGACTTTTAACTCCTCTAAACATTTGTTTGTTTCAGTTGAGCCACAGCGTATAGGAACAGATTTCGACAAAGATCTCTACAATATCAAATTTAAATTAAAGAATTTATTAAGGAAAGATTGGAAAGAATGCGTATGGCTTCTAGATGAGCAATCTTCTCAATATGCAAATGAACTTTATTTGGAAATCCATAAGCTCGAAAATGATTTAAGACAATTTATAAATATTCTAATGATTAGGCATTTCGGAATTGATTGGTGGAACGTTACTCCTAAGAAAATTAAAGATAAATACAATGGCAGATACAGTGCTTATAAAAGGGTAGCAAAGTTGTATGCAAATGTGAGCGATAAACTCCTTTCCATCGATACTGATGATTTAATTTTAATTATGACTCATCAAGTTAAGAAGTTTGACGATAATCATACGCCTTCAATCATAGGAATATTAGATTCTCTAAAAGAAACTGGAGATTTACCTACTGTAGCTGCAGATTACAACAGAATCGTTCGGGAGTTAAGACAAGCATGTGTGATTGAAATAGACTTATGGAAAGAGATTTTCAGTAAATACTTTTCTGAAGAATTTATAAGTCAATGGAAGGACTTTTCAAAAAATAGAAATCACGTGGCGCATAATAAGTTATTAGACACTGAAGCTTATAAAACTATTTTAGATAGTATCAGTTTAGTAAAAAATTCATTAGATACGGCTCAATCAAATTTTAATAAAATCAGTATTTCAGATGAACAGAAAGAACTTTTTTGGGAATTAGACATTATGAAGCACCATGAAGAGGCGGCATATGAATTAGCTCGGAAAGAAGAGGAAGCTGGTATTAATATACTTGACACAGATTCTATACTAGAATTGTTTAAAGAATCCTCGGAGAATGCTCTAGAAAGATTGAGTGATAGTCTATACTTTAGAAATGATTTAGAGATTAAAACCAGTCCACTAACAGAAGATACCCAAGACACTCCTCTGCTAGTTATCAAGAGTAAACTAAATAATAATAAATTCCAAATTATTGGTAATTTAAAAATCGACGAAGATAGCGGAAGTCAAAGCTTCTTAGATCTTACACTATTATCAAACGAAAGTTGTCTTAACGAATTTAGACTAACATATCAAAATGGAGAAGCGGTTTTGCATGAAGATGAAAATTATTATTTGCCCGATATTCAAGATGAATTCAATGACGATGACCTTACAAACGTCATAGAAGAGGCATCACATGAAATTAATGTTTTATTTCCTGACTTGGTAGATGAAGTAAATTCCCTTACTTTAAATGATGGCGGTATTTCAGTAGTCGCTGAATTACCATGTGAAGAATGTGGAGAAGAATATGTCTCTATAAATGATGCTTTCTACGAAAAGGGGAAATGTGTGAATTGTGGTCATAGTCATTCTATAAATAAATGTGAACGATGTGAGTTTTATTATAATAAAGATTTAGAAGGAGATTCGATGTTTTGTAACTCTTGCTTAGAATGGTTTGATGAACAATAACTCTAATTTCTAATGTGTTTCAGAATCACCCAGAGCTTCGGATATTACTCGTCAAGAGTAGAATTTGTATATTAAAGTTTAAAAAAGCCAGAAAAAGCAAATCACTCGCTTTTTCTGGCTTTTTTTCATTTTATTCCTTGCTTGGCTTCAAGCAACTTCTTCTCAAACAACTCGAGCAATTGATCCTTCAACTCCGGGCGCTGCAAAGCAAACTCGATAGTCGTTTCAATAAAACCAAACTTCTCTCCGACATCGAAACGTCGGCCTTCGAATTCATATGCATAGACTGCTTGTTTTTCGTTCAGTTGTTGGATAGCATCCGTCAATTGGATTTCTCCACCCGCTCCAAGCTCGTGTTTCTCTAGGAACTGGAAGATTTCCGGCGTAAGTACATAGCGCCCCATAATAGCGTAATTTGATGGGGCTGTACCAAGCGCAGGTTTCTCTACAAACTTGTTTACAGCTATCAACTTATTATCAACCGAAATCGGATCGATAATGCCATAGCGATTCGTTTGATCTTCCGCCACTTGTTGAACACCGATAATGCTGTTTTGGGTTTGTTCATACTGGTTCATCAATTGAGCTAGACATGGCTCTGAGTGCTCTACGATGTCATCCCCAAGCAATACTGCGAATGGCTCATCGCCGATAAACTTACGAGCTGACCAGATTGCATGGCCCAAACCGAGCGGTTGTTTTTGACGGATATAGTGGATTTCTACGTTCGATGTCTGCAATACCGAATCGAGCATATCCATTTTCCCTTTTTTCATCAATGTATCTTCAAGCTCAAATGCATGATCAAAATGATCTTCAATAGAGCGTTTGTTTTTACCTGTCACAATAATAATATCTTCAATTCCAGAAGCAATCGCTTCTTCAACGATATACTGAATGGTCGGTTTATCAACAATCGGTAGCATTTCTTTTGGCATAGCTTTAGTTGCCGGCAAGAAACGAGTACCTAGTCCTGCTGCTGGAATTATGGCCTTTTTCACTTTCATCTTTACACCTTCTAATCAATTATTTACAGAAAACCCCTGTATATATCTTTTAAATACTTTCATAAGATGTAAAAATTATACCATTTTTCCAAGGAACATGTAACTATAAAAACAAGAAATTTAGCAGAGTCTTCTTTACTATATTATTTAAAAATCCCTCACCTTATTCATAAAGGCGAGGGATTTTTTATGATTTTATCTTTTTCACATCATAATACTTACAGTACCAATCGACAAAATTCTGAAGTCCTTCTTCAATAGAAGTAGTAGGCTTAAATCCAACAGCTTGTTGAAGTTGATTAGTAGATGCGTAAGTGGCTGGTACATCACCAGGCTTAATTGGTTCGAATTTCTTTTTGAATTCGACTTCTTCGCCAAGCGCATTACTCAATGCCTCTTCTAGCGCTCCGATAAACTTCATTAGCTTCTCAGGATTATTGTTACCGATATTGTAAACTTTGTGCGGTACTTGGTCATCTGCAGAAGGTGGGTTTGATAGGAGTCTCTCAATTCCCTCTACAATGTCATCAATATAAGTGAAATCACGATACAGGTCGTTGTCAAAATCGCCATTATTATAGATTTTAATTTCTTCCCCGTTAAAGAACTTATCGGTAAAGCCAAAGTATGCCATGTCTGGTCTTCCCAATGGGCCATAAACCGTAAAGAACCTTAACCCCGTCGAAGCAAATTTGTATAGATGGCTGTAAGTATGCGCCATCAATTCGTTGGATTTCTTTGTTGAAGCATATAATGAAACTGGCTGATCGACAAAATCGGTTTCCTCAAAGGGTACTTTCTTGTTTGCACCATAAACAGAGCTTGAAGAAGCGTATAGTAGATGTTCTACTGGGTAATGTCTGCACGCTTCGAGAATATTGTAAAACCCAATAATATTGCTTTGAATATAAGCATCTGGATTTTCAATAGAATATCTCACTCCTGCCTGTGCCGCTAAGTTTACAACGATATCAGGCTTATACTCTTTGAATATTTCCATCAGAGTCTCTTTATTAGAGATATCACTCTGCAAAAAAGTGAATTTTTCATACGGGGCCAATAACTCAAGCCTTTGTCCTTTCAATTTCACATCATAATAATCATTCATATTATCCAGACCGATTACTTTACAGCCTTTATCAAGTAAACGCTTTGATAAATAATGCCCGATAAAACCTGCAGCGCCTGTAATCAAATAAGTTTTATCCACGTTTAGAGGTCTGTAACTCACGCTGTTTAGCCTCCTCACGACTTACTCTCTTGGCTGAAGGACGTCCTATAGAATGATATTCAACTCCAACTTCAATCATTCGTTTCACTTCATGGATGTTACGTCCATCATACACTAGAGGTGTGCTCATCAAGAGTTTAAATGCTTCTGGCTGAACAGCTTTTATTTCTCCCCATTCAGTAAAGATAAAGCAGACATTAGCATCTTGTAGTGCAGCTTCAGCATTCGGTACATAGGTGATATTCCCTTTACCATTCGGTCCTTCTGGATACACTTTCGAGAAGTTGTCTACGCCAATTGGATCATATGCATAGATATCTGCACCTTGTGCTAAAAGCAAAGGAACGTTTTCAAGAGATGGCGCTTCTCTTAAATCGTCTGTACCTGGTTTAAAAGTTAATCCTAATACCGCTACTTTTAGACCATTAAATGTAATGAGACGATTACTAGCTTTTTTATAAAGAAGCGTCTTTTGAGCTTTATTCACGTCAATAGCAGCTTTAATTGTCTTTAAGTCATAACCATTTTGTGTAGCCAAATATTCAAGTGCTTTCGTATCTTTAGGGAAACAAGATCCTCCGTATCCGATACCTGCATTCAAGAATTTACTTCCAATTCGATCATCAAAGCTCATCCCCTCCGCCACATCTTGAATATCCGCACCAATTAACTCACAAAGATTTGCTATATCGTTCATATAGGAAATCTTAAGTGCAAGAAAATCATTCGAGGCGTATTTAATCATTTCAGCAGATCGTCTGTTTACAGCAACTATTGGTAAGTTAAATGGTTTGTAGATGCCTTTCAGCAAGTTTTCTGCCCATTCACTTTCGGTACCTATAACAATCCGCTTAGCATATAGTGTGTCGTGAACAGCGGAACCCTGAGCTAAAAATTCAGGATTAGAGGCTACTTCAACACGGACATTGGTAACCAAGAAATCGCTGATAAACTGTTCAACTTTATCATTCGTTCCCACTGGAACAGTTGATTTAACAACTACCAAACAATCTTTTTCAACACTTTCAGCAATTTGTCTAGCTACTGTCGCTATGTATGAAAGATTAGCAGATCCATCTTCATTTTCTGGAGTGCCTACACCAATGAAGACTGCATCAGCATCTTTGTATGCTGATTGAAAATCAGTTGTATAACCTATTCTTCCAGCAGCGTAATTACGTTGCATTAAGTCTTCTAAATCTTTTTCAAAAATTGGTGAAACACTAGATTTCATTAATTCCACTTTCTTTTCATCGATATCTACGCATATTACTTGATGTCCCATTTCAGCAAAGCATACTCCGGCAACTAAGCCTACATATCCAGTTCCTGCTACAGCAATTTTCATTGTCTTTATACCTCGCTCTAATTTAATTTATGTTAATTGCTACATTAATATTCCGCAGAGTCTAGCTTAAACTTTTTATAGAATAAAATAGTTCTTAATATAAGTAATGTTGTATTACTTAAAATTAAAGTATAGGCCGCACCCATAATTCCCCATTCGACTATAAACACAAAACTTAAGATTAGTGTGATGAGAAAATTTATTATCAATATAATTGGTTGATACTTAATATTTCTCATCGACATTAATGCAGTATCAATATTTGAGCTAAACATATTAATAACTACGCCGACTATTACAACACTAAAAACTTCTGCATATGCTGAATAATCAGTTCCATATATAATTTGTAAAACTTCTTCTCCAAATGACCATATTATAATAATTAACAAACTACCTAAAATTAGGGAGGCAAGCATCATTTTGCGCCATAATAAAGAAGAAAATTTTTTATATGCTTTCTCACTATACAAAGTTGAAAGCTTTGGTAAAAAAATTTGAGAAAGAGCTATTTGAAGTAAATTTGTAACTGTCACTATATACATAATCGCTGAAAAATAGCCTAAAATTACTGCAGATTCGTAGTACTCTATAAAGTATCTTGGTGTATTGATAGTGAAGGAATAAACCATAGCAACAATACCTAACGGAAAGGCGTATTTCAATACATTTTTAACAGATTTTAATTCAATTTTTTCTAATTTGATTTTATAATTATGTTTTACTATTTTTTTATCAATACAGATAGCATATAAAAATTGAGTTAAAAGCATACAACTGTAAGATAAAACCAAATCGTCAAAAATTATTAATGAGGTTAGAAAAACAAAAAACAGTAACGTACTTTTTATAATCAATAATTTTCCCACAATTTTTAAATTGTTGTTTTTATGAGGGATACCATAATGAATGTCTGAATATAAATCTACAAGTTTCCCTGCCCCGACAAGCAAAATTATTATTAAGTATTCACTGTAAAGAAATATACCTAAAATGCCAATTAGTAAAAAGGCCACCAAACTTGAGAACTTCGTTATATATAAATAGTTATTAAAATTTATATTATTTTCAGTTACAAATAGGGATCTCAATTTCATTTGTGCCAAAAGTACTATTGGGGCAGTAAGAGCAAAAGCAATAGAGTATTGTCCTACTTCTTCTACAGATAAGTATTTTGCTATTAAAATTATTATTAACCATTTTGAGATGGAAGAGATTGTATTCGCCACTACTATCCAAGAAAAATTTTTAAATATATCTCTTCTCAAATTCTACAACTCCGAACATAAAATATTTTTCCTTGAAAATGTTTAAACTATATATTTTTAAATTCTTTCTTTAGCGGAATTGAGTTATATGGATCTTCTTCTTTCGATACAAGTATAGAAGTATGGTTAATAGTTGGATTTGTCCAAATTTAGTTTCTTAGAACCCATTTCTTTAGTAATCAACATCAAAAATATTAACTTTCTCATTATCGTTCTTCTTTTGGTTATAAATTTTCTTTCTTTTTCTTTTCAATATAAATTCATCAGTTAGCTTCAATATCAATAAGATCAAAATTACTTGTTTAGAATACTGTGAAAGAAAGTTATTTAAATCAGCTCTAATTGAGTAAATAGCAATTGGAATTACCATTAGATATCCGATAAAGAAATATATACTTTTCGTACTGTAAGCATAAGCGTATTTTATAACGACCCCAATTATTACAAACATCAAAATTACACCTATACCACCTAGGTTAACATATCCCTCCCCTACTAATGAGAAACCCATTCCTGTTCTATTATTCATATAGAAAGTTTCTTGAAACCATTTTAATCCACTGTATTCTCCAACGTTAAAAAGTTTACTTAAAGCATAAATAAAAGCTTTCCCTTGAAGAACTCCTTCATACTCCCCATTGTTAAGTATTAGCTGTACGTTTCTTGCTTGTGTATGAAATTCTGAGTTTATAAACTCTACTATGATATTATCTTCAAGGGTCGTTTTCTCGCCTCTTAAACCAATAAATTTTATACTTCTACTAAAAGGGATAGCTAAGAAAAGTAGTGTTACAATAGCAGTTAATTTCAAGCTGTGTTTTTTTGTATATAAAAAAACATAGTATATGAAAAAAACCACAAGAATGTATCTGAGTAACAAATCTCTTTCTGCTGTTGCTAACATTACCAATACTAAAACCGAAAAAGTAACTAAAGTATGAGTGTAAAAAGCGTTTTTCTTTCCTTCTATTACATCTTTTACTATTTGCACAGCGGCAACGAGTATATATACCAGTAAAAACCTCATACCAAAATCCACCAATGTTGAGTTGGATGAAGCTAACTGGTCCTTTGATGTAAAACCTTGTGCCTGCATAAATAACGTGAAAAGGATTGAAAGAAACGTAAAAACCCAAAATATTTGCTTGCCATAAAAAAAATTAACAGTTTTGAATTTTTCTCGATTCTTTTTTATATCTACTTTTTTCGGAGTTACTATAACTAAAAATGTAACTAGAGCTATCCAGTGTAAAATAAATAAATCTTTTGAATAACCATACATATAGTTCGGATTATTTGCATCTAGTAATATAAGTAAAGGATATCCCAACGCATATACCGTAAAGAAAGCTGTGTACCATACGTATGGATGCGATATATTAAATTTTACTGATACAGTTGCTCCAAATGATAACAGTAAAATTGAAAAAATATATTGCTCTAAAGAATTAGCATATATTAGCAGAATACCTGAAACGATAATATTAAATGTAAGTATTGTATAACTTTTTAAAATTTCTTTTTTCATCACTTCAAGCTCTCTTCACCTATATTAGATATTTTAAAATCATAAAAAAAGCGATTTCTTTTATCTTCAATTATTTCCTTTTTATACTTTTGAGACTCTTGATAATTTCTATTAGCTTGAGATTGCATTTTTTCTTTCGAAAAACTTCTCAGAATATGAATTATTTCTGAAACGTTTTTTCTAGAATTACTAAATATAAATTCATTCTCTAACAACTCTGGTATCCCTGCAGTTTTTGCTCCAAATGATGGTAAACCTTGACTCATAGCTTCGATCAATGCTCTAGGCAAACCTTCTTGCCTGCTCGGCTGTGAATATATATCAATACTTTTTAAAAATTCATAAACCTCACCATTTGGCATTGCCCCTAAAAACTTTACTTGATCTGAAACATTATTTTTCTCTGCTATTTTTTTTAGGTAATGCTGGTCTCCCCCCCCAACCAGATGATACTCAAAACTCGAAATGCCCTTCTTCTTTAATTCACCTAAAGCTGCAATAATGTATTGTTGTCCCTTAAATTTCACATTCACTGCACCGACAGTACCAATAATTAGAGGTTCGTCTTCTTTTCTACTTTTTATTTTGTTTATACGATTTACTAAGATTCCTTCGTTAAAATCTTTTAAGGCTACATTAGAACAATTTATTTGTTGACCAGTAGCAGGATATCTATGCTGCAAAAAATTATTTGTAACATATACTACGTACGGAGCGGAATCCACACGATTTTTTGTTTTTTTATACATAAACGGAGCCAATACTTTTCCTGGTATACTATGATTCCAATAAGCGTCCCAAGGACATGTAACTAATTCTACTAAATAAGGTTTGTTATACTTTTTTGCGTAGTCTATTGCAGTGAATCCAATCCTACTGGGGAGTCGAGCTACAATATAATCTGCTTTTTCAACTTCCGTTTGAATTGTTTGATTGAATTTGTTATATGAAGTTAAAATACCCTTTAAGTTGGATATATTAGGACATTCAATAACTTTAAAAGGTTTCACAGTGATTTTCGATAACCTTTCTTCAGCCTCTGTTCTTTTAATTTTAGACACTCTAATTAATACATTTAGTTCGTTTCCAATAGAATAATACCTCTTAAATGTACTATCAGTATGCGCACTTCCATAATAGTTCATATCTTCATCTTTTCTTAACGGCCCATCATGACAAAATAGTACTTTCATAAATCAAACTCCATTATTATATAAATTTTTTAGGCAATCTGAATTTTTCCCCTAAAATCAAGTCAAGTTGTTCCGGAATATGATCTTTATAACCACTTCCATTATAAAATGTCAGTTCACCAAAATAAATTTTTCCATCAATATTATATAAATCCACTCTTGCGTGAGGAAAGTCCTCAGATAATTTTTTTGCAATATCGATCATTTTATTGTAGTTTTCAGGTTTTTCTATATTTCCAGTAAAATGGGGTATATCAATTCTTCTATAAGGAACTTTTTCGAATTTCATATCATATATACCTAATTTTGCTCCTCCTTGTAAAAACCTTTCTACAATAACATATAAATAAGAAGGTATACCGTCAAAGCAAAAAAATTTATAATCGACCAAATCATTGTTTCCATCTTTTTCTAAGTACTTCTCACAGATAATCAGGGGTTTTACATTGTAGTATCCCCATTCTCTACCAATTTTCCCATTCCATTCATTTAACCATCTATTTAGTGTTTTTTTAGTGTGTTCAATATCTAATTGTGACTTATCTTCACACAAAATATTAGTTTTACTTCCATTAGTTGTCTTAATTACAAATTTATCTGGTAGTTTATTAAAATCGATATCTTCAGCATTTTCATAAACGCCATATAAAGGAACTAGGATATCTTCCAATCCCTTCGATTTTAAATACTCTCGAACCCTATATTTATCTGAACACTTGGTTATTAATGGATCACGGTAATACAGTTTGTACCATTGTAATTTTTCAGGAAAGCTTTCAGGTTTTTTCAAGTTTAATCTTCTGCCTGTAGCTAGTCTATATTGTAACTTTATCATCAGTTTGTCTGGGATAGCATCTCCAAATTTCAGCAATTTTAACCTTAGCTTTTGACTCGGAATGATTTTCTTATAATTCACTTTCATACTCCTCCAGTTTAATTCTTAAGATTATTTTCACACCATTCCACAGACTTCCTCTATTCTTTCCATATATGCTTTCACAACAATTTTTCTATCAAATTCTCTCTCAATTTTAGCCCTAGAGTTTTTACCCATTTTTAACTTTTCTTCATATGTTTGATTTATATAATTTTCTAACATATCAACCAAACTACTAGTACTTTTCTTTTCAAAAGTATAGCCATTTACACCTTCATCAATAGTTTCTCTACACCCGGGTATATTGGAAGCAATAAGAGCTCTCCCAGTCGCAGCAGTTTCTAACAAGACATTCGACATACCCTCTCCCCCATGAGAAGGCTGAATCAAACAATGAGATTTCTCTATAAATGGTTTCACATCAGGTTGATAACCTAAAAAAGAAATATAACCTTTTTCTTCATATTCTTTAATAAGGTTTTTATAATGAGGTTGTGTTTCTTCAATAAAACCAACTATTCTAAAAGTAGTTTTCGGATGCTTCTCTTTTATTGCTTTAGCAGCTTCTAAAAATTGATCCATACCTTTATCCTGCATTATTCTACCTATGTAAATAAAAGAAGACTTTTCATCTTTCGGAAATTCGCTAAACTTGTACTCTTCTAAATTCACTCCCGATCCAGGTATCAGTTTTGTTGGACCTTTAACTATTTTTTTCTCTATTAGAGTTTGCATGTCTTGTGTATTTTGAAAGAAAACGCAAGCAGATTTTTTTAGACTGGCTTTATATAGAGTAGAAAGTAGAAACTTTAATATTGGACTTTTACTAAAACCACTTCCTAATCCAGTTATATTATTTAAACAAGGAATATTCAGAATGCGACAAGCTAAACCTCCATAAAGATTAGGCTTTATAGTATATGTGAGGACAACGTCTGGCTTAGCATTTTTCAAGATTCTGACATAGCTTACAAATAATTTAGAATCAGTAATAGGATTTGTCCCTCTTCTGTCAACTTTCGTTTCTACAAATATACATCCCCATCCAACCATCTCTTCAATATATTCACCATATGGGCAGGATATAATTACACTATAGTGTTCATCTAACAACCTTAAAATTACTTCTTTTCGGAGTTTGTATAACCAAATATCATTATTAGCTAGAAGCATTATTTTCTTTTTATTTTTAATTCGCAAATTACTTATATTATTAATGATTACCACCCAGTTCTTTTCCTTCAGCTAGAGTTATGCTTTCCTCAAAGCTTAGTTTTTTAAATTCAAATCCATTAATTTTACAATCATTCTCTTCGAAAACAATATTTCCAAACATTTTTCTGAAAGTAGTAACACGATTGCCAAACATTACAAATACAAAGCCTAATAAAGATGATTTATAAATACGATTTCCATAATATTCTCCTATTACACTTACGATTTCACTAGTATTTATATCTTCTGGGTTTTTCACTAAAAAAATACCTACTAGTTTTTTTTCTATAATATAAGCAACTATATCCGAAAGATGGTCCACAAAAATCATACTTCTTTTATTATCAATCTTCGGAAAAACAGGTACTTTTCTCGCGAGCCTACTAAGAGAATTATAATTTCCTGGACAATTAGGACCGTAAATCAATGGAATCCGTAATATAGAGATGTTAAAACAAGATGATTGTAACTCTTTTAAAAGTTCTTCTGCTTCAAGTTTACTTTTACCATAGTTGGAAGTTGGTGCAGGCTCAGTTTCTTTAGAAATGATTGTGTCTTCACCAATCTTACCGATGAGTCCGTAAACCGCAACTGTACTTAAGAAAACGAAAGATTGAACTCCCTCATTCTTAGATTTCAAAGCAAGCTGATAAGTCAAGTCTCTATTAACTTTATAATATACATCTTTATTTTCGGCTGTTTCTTTTATATGAACAATACCAGCAACGTGATAGACGGCATTATAAATAGAAAAGTCTTTTTGCTCCCAACTATTATCTCGAACCGAAACAAATTCAATTTCCCATCCTTTATTCAATTCGATAATTCGCTTAGCAAATTGTGTTCCAGCATAGCTATTCTGACCTGTTACTAAAACTTTCATAATGTTACGCCCCTCTTTTTCCCTCTTTCACACCATCACTCTTCAAAACACTAAAAACAGTCTTCACAAATATCTCCGAATCCAAAGTTGGACTCTTCCTCATGACATACTCTCCGTCAATCTTTGCCTTCACATCGATCGGCAACTCATCTCTCCCACTGATCTGTGCCAGTCCAGTCAACCCAGGTAGCACCTCATTCGCCATATACTTATCCCTCTCATCAATCAAATCATACTGGTTCCAAAGCGCTGGGCGTGGACCTATGATGCTCATTTCTCCTTTCAGGATATTGATTAATTGAGGAAGTTCATCCAGACTCGTTTTACGAAGGAATTTGCCTATCCGAGTTATGTATGCATCTGGTTTATCAAGTAAGTGAGTAGGCATATCACTCGGCGCATCCATTTTCATCGTTCTGAACTTTAAAATATTGAATTCTTTTTTACCTTTACCAATACGTCTTTGTTTAAAAAGGATTGGGCCAGGAGAGTCTAGTTTGATAACCAAACATAATATCAGGAAGATAATCGATAACCCAACAATAATTGCTAAAGATAACGAAAAATCAATAATTCTTTTCATAATCGAGAACATCTTTTGTTCTCCTTCCGTATTTAATGTCTTTTAAAGAAACGATTAGATAGTTGTAACAAGAGCTTTCTTAGACTCAACATTCTTTCTATTAGCGAGCCCAACCAGTAATTCCTTTAGCTCTACATCATTCATTTCATGTAGTTTTTCCATAATATATTTCAGCTCAAGTTCTGCCACTGGATTTGCTACTCCAATGAAGATTTTAGGGAAGACTTGTTTATCCTGAATTTCATCAGAATCAAGCAATTCCTCGTACATCTTCTCTCCAGGACGAATTCCAGAGAAATTTATTTGAATATCTTCCTCAGAATAACCAGATAAGCGAATTAGGTTTTTCGCTAAGTCGACTATTCTAACTGGTTCTCCCATATCCAAAACAAACACTTCTCCACCGCGTGCTAATGTTCCAGCTTGAATAACTAGCCGTGACGCTTCTGGAATTGTCATGAAGTAGCGTGTCATATCTGGGTGCGTAACTGTTACAGGTCCACCAGCTGCTATTTGCTTTTTAAATAGCGGAATCACCGATCCACGAGATCCGAGGACGTTGCCGAATCTTACTGCAACAAATGTCGTTTCACTTCGCTTTGCTAGGTTCTGAACGATCATCTCCGCAAAACGTTTTGATGCTCCCATTACGTTCGGTGGATTGACCGCTTTATCGGTCGACACCATGACGAAGTTTTTTACTCCGGCCATGTGCGATGCCTCCGCGACATTCTTCGTACCGTATATATTATTCTTCACAGCTTCCATCGGATTTCCTTCCATTAAAGGAACGTGCTTATGGGCTGCTGCATGATAAACTACATCGGGCTTATACTCGTCCATAATTGCTATAATTCTTTCACGGTCTTGGATATCAGCGATTAGCGGGACGATCTCTGTTTCATTTCCAATTGCTTTTTGCAGCTCCATATCGATTAAGTAAATGGAGTTTTCACCATGCCCAAGCAAGAGAAGTTGCTTTGGACCGAAGCGGGCGATTTGGCGACAAATTTCAGAACCGATTGATCCCCCCGCGCCAGTAACTAAAATTATTTTATCCGTCAATTGGTCGGCAATTTTATTCATATCAAGCTTAACTTCTTCACGTCCAAGAAGATCTTCAATTTTCACATCTTGAATATCGGTGACCGATACTTTACCGGTCATGACATCTTCGATAAGAGGGATGGTTTGTGTCTTGATGCCAGTATCCATACAATGCTTAATCAATTCTGCAGATTCTTGCTTGCTAAGCGAAGGAATAGCGACAATAATCCGCTCGATGGCATTATCTTTTGCAATAGCGTCGATGTTTTTAGTCTCACCGTGAACGACCCGGACATTGTAAATGTCTAGGCCGTGTTTATTCTTATCATCGTCTACGAACAAAGTTGGTAAAAATCCGTTATCTGGATTATTCAATAATTGTCTTGCAACGAGTGTACCGGCTTTACCTGCTCCGACGATCATCGTTCGCTTCAATCCTTGGTCTGCAACCCTTAATTTAAAAGCTCTACCACGCATCATTCGCCAAGAAAGCCGCGATCCACCAATTAGAAGTACATGTAGCATCCATGTAATAGCGAGTGCTCTTACGAGGATATCGCCACGATAGAGGAATTGGACTAATGCAATCGCAATAATTGATAAGCTGACTGCCTTTACTATGGAAGAAAGTTCACCAACTGAAGCATATTCCCATATTTTTCTGTAAAGGCCAAAATACATAGCGAACACATGATGAGCGATGAAGATGGTCAATGCGCTTGCTAGGAGGAATTGGTTCTGGAAGATATCTACGTAAGGGTAGAGGATGTAGTAGCCGACGAAGATAGAGAAGAAGACGATTAACGAGTCGACTACTATAAGTAAAGACATTCTGTTTTTCAGTGACATATGGGCCCACCCTTTCACGAGGCGTTACTATTTACTCAATTGTTGGAAATCCGTTGCTAATTTTAACATGTATTTTCCAGTAAAGATAGAGCATAAATGTAAAATTCATACTAAAATATTAGTAATTAAGCAAAGATATTCCACCACTTGCCCTTTTCTATGTCTTGTGGCTCAAGGACATACAAATCCTGGTCCAGGATAATCCGGTCATTGTTCTCGAGCAGGATATCGATCATCTGGTGGCGATTCTTTTTCTCGAGCACATCAAGCCCCGCGTTGAAATGAAACGGCCTTACATCTTCACTGTGCACATCCGAACCGTATACATGAATCATATTGGCATCGATCAACTGAAGTGCCGTCTTCTGGATGCTTTTGCCGAAGCTGCCTGCAAGAGAACCGGCTGTTACTTGCGCCATCGCACCGTGGATCAATAGCTTCTTCAAGCGTTCAGGCTTTTGGATGATTCCTTGGTTTCTTTCTGCATGGGCGATGATCGGAATATAGCCCCCTGTGATCAATTGCTGGATAACCGGTACGGTATAAGCCGGTATGCCGGATGATGGCAGCTCCAATAACACATAGCGAGATTCTGCTAAGGTCAAGGCTTCCCCATTGGCGAGCCTATCCGGCAGTTTGTCTGACAAACGGCATTCCTGGCCGCTGTAGATTTCAAGCGGCAATTGTGTTTCTTTTACATAGTCTTTGACTGTTTTTAATTGCATATGAAGTGCTGCGATATCGGTCTTAAAGTTTGGGTGGTGGCCGTGCGGCGTCGCGATGATGCCTGTCAATTGTTCGTTGACTGCCATATCCAGCAGACGTTTTGTGTGGTCCATCGTTTCTGCGCCGTCGTCCAGTGCCGGTAAAATGT
Organism: Bacillota bacterium; assembly: GCA_051750505.1. Lineage (GTDB taxonomy): Bacteria > Bacillota > Bacilli > Bacillales_A > Planococcaceae > Planococcus. The sequence continues at coordinate 325,766 of JBNJJS010000002.1, read as the reverse complement.
GTGAGTGCGTATCGATCATGGTCAGTTACCTCCTGTTGCACAACAAAATCTTCTCAAATTCACGTGACTAACTCCCTTTTTAGGAGTTCTCTCTCTATATAACAGCTCTTGGTGAGCCGAGGATTTGCCAAAAATGGCTATCCGATAAACTTACTTTGCAAAAATTGGGTATCGCATTTAAAAGAAAAAGTAAAAGGGCAAAAAGCCCTTTTACTCAGCATTGCCGTAGTATTGGTAATAATAGCTGTCTTTCGCCAGCTCAAAATTGTTCAATACGGCGCCGATCAGTTTGCTATTGGACGCTTCGATTGCTTCTTTCGCTTTGGCTGCCATTTCCTTTTCTGTGCTCCCGGAATTGACGACCAAAATCGCACCGTCGCATTTATTCGCGAGTACCTGTCCGTCGGTTACCGACAACACAGGTGGAGCGTCGAAAATGACGACATCGTATCGTTTCTTCAAATCCGAGATCAACATCCCCATTGCGTTGGATGCCAATAGTTCTGCCGGATTCGGCGGAATCGGGCCGCAAGTCATCAAATCCAAACGCTCGATTGTTGTCGGGCGGATAGCATCTTCTACAGATGCTTGCCGCGTCAAGACGTTGGATAAGCCGATCGTGTTCGGCATATGGAACGTATAGTGAGTCGTTGGCTTCCTCATGTCGCCATCCACAAGCAAGACTGTCTTTCCTTCTTGAGCAAAAACCGTCGCCAAGTTGGCAGAAGTCGTCGATTTCCCTTCGCCTGGTGCAGCGGAAGTGACGACGATAGAGCGAAGTTCCAAATCAGGTGATGCGAAATTGACGTTTGTCCGCAAGGTACGGAATTGTTCAGAGACTACTGAGCGAGGCGTTGTATGCGTAACGACTTTACGCGCGGTTTCCTGTAGTTGCTTCTTCTTGGCCATTCACATTTCCTCGCTTTCTTCTATTATTAGTAGGGGCTGCTTCCATTTTCGCTTCTTCTTTGATCGGCGAAATGACACCGAGAAGCGGCACGCCGAGAATATCTTCAATATCTTGTTCTGTTTTCATTGATGTGTCGAGGTATTCGCGCAAGAACGCAATTCCGACACCGAGCATCAAACCGACAACCGCTGCTATCGCCATGTTAAGGATCGGGTTCGGTTCAACCGGGCTCGGGTTGTCTTTTAATACCGCCGCTGACAAAATCGATACGTTATCGACGTTCATCAACTCCTGGATATCGTTTTCGAATATTTGTGCTGTCGTGTTGGCGATTTCCACCGCTTGCGCCGGATCTTCATCGCGGACAAGGACGTTTACGACTTGAGAGTTTTCAGCCGTATTGACGGTGATTTTTTGGGTCAAAGCTTCAGCGCTCATGTCCAAGTTCATCTGTTCGATGACTTGATCGAGGATCGCCGGGCTTTTGATGATGACCGAGTATGTATTGATGAGCTGCAGGTCGGTCTGGATGTTTTGGTTCGTCAGCTGCGCTGCTTCCGTTTGTTCCTGGTTGACGAGAATTTGTGTCGAGTTTTCATAGATCGGTGTCAAAAACAAGAACGAAACGACTCCGGCAATCGTGACCGCCAAGATTGTCGTCAGTGCAATGATTCCCAAGTTCTTCTTTAAGGTCTTGAATAAATCCTGTAAGCTAATAGTCTCTTCCATGTAGTGAATGGCTCCTTCTATTTCAAATTCTAAAAAGACAAATTTAAACAACATAAGAAAGTATATCACAGGAATGTACCATTTGGACTTTGAATTTTGAAAAGTTATATAGGAACAAGGATAGATTTATGCTATCTTTAATTTATAGAAATGGCTTTTTTTGAAAGGAGTAAAGTATGAATTTGTATAAAATAGGAGGACTTATAGCCGTCCTCGCCTGCCTTGGAATCCTTGTCTTTTCTTACTTATCTTGGCAAGATAAACTGCAAGGAGCTACCGGCACAGACACTGAGGCACAATCAGAAAACGGCAGCACGAAAACCAAAAGCACGAATAGCGAAACCGAAAATACACAAACCAATGAAAATGGTGACGAATTTGTGAACGACGGCGAACAACTCGCCAATATGGACGAGCAAGTCCAGGAGCTGTTTCTTCGCAAAAACGCAGAAGGCGAAACGCTCCAACTGTTGGTTGCAGGATCCGAAGCATTGGAATCCGGAGAACCGGGGTATGCGGAACGTTTGAAGACTTCACTCGAAGAAGCGTACGGGGAATCGGTGGACATCACGATCGAAGCTGTCGCCGGCACATCCGACGCGCTGAAATTCGTCGACTTGTCTGCCGGATATGATTTGGTGTTACTTGAGCCTCTAACATTGATGAATAATGACCGCATCTCCATTGAAGACGAACGCCAGGACGTCCAGGACTTCTCGACTCGCTTAGAAGAAGAAAACTCCGACGCATTGGTCGTTTTGCACGCACCTCAGCCGATCTACGGCGCCGGCTATTATCTCGCACAAGTGCAGGCACTCAGCGAATTCGCCAAGTTGTACGGCTATCCGTACATCGAGCATTGGGATGCGTGGCCTGACACAGACGATATCGCTTTGAAGGAACATTTGACCGAAGATGCCGTCCCTAACTCTAAGGGCGCTGAAACTTGGGCATCCGAACTGACTAGGTATTTCATTGCAAACTAACGGAGGAACGATATGAAAAAGAAAAGAAAATGGCCCAAGTATTTACTGATTGGATTTTTACTGCTATTGATCGCGGGCGGCATCTACGTTTATAGCGTCTACTCCGATTTTTCCGAGGCGATCGATACGATGCACTCCCCAGTAGAACGGGAAACCCCTTCCGTCGAACGGACTGAAGTGGTGAAATTCGAAGAACAAGATCCTTTCTCCGTCCTGTTGCTCGGCGTCGATGAACGCGAAGACGATCGCGGCCGTTCGGACACGATGGTCGTCATGACCGTCAATCCAGAAACTGAATCGACGAAAATGGTCTCCATCCCGCGCGACACGTATACCGAAATCATCGGACGCGGCACAATGGACAAAATCAACCACGCCTATGCATTCGGCGGCATTGAAATGTCGATGGACACGACCGAAAACCTGCTCGATATTCCGATCGACTATGTCGTCCAAGTTAATATGGAAGGCTTTGAGGATATCGTCGACGCGGTGGACGGTGTCGACGTCAACAATCCGATGGCGTTCGACGGATTCGCTGAAGGCGATATCCACTTGAACGGCGAAGAAGCACTTGATTATGTCCGCATGCGCTATGAAGACCCGCGCGGCGACTTCGGCAGACAAGACCGCCAGAAACAAGTCATCCAAGGCGTCATGAGAAAAGGCGCTTCCATCAACAGCCTATGGAATTACAAAGACATCTTTGATGCTCTCGGCAAAAACGTCCGCACGAATATGACATTCGACGAAATGGTTGATATCCAGCGCAATTACCAAGACGCGGTCACTAATGTTGAGCAAATAATCGTTGAAGACGGCTACGGCGAAACGATCAACGGCATCTGGTATTACATGATGAACGAGGAAGAGCTCGCTGAGATCCAAACGACTTTGAAAGAGCATCTGGAATTGGAAGAAACGACAGAATAACGAAAAACAGCTGCACCAGCCTGATAACTAGGCATCGGTGCAGCTGTTTTTGCGTATAGTGAACGATTCTACCTCGAGTGACATTTGGAAGAGTCGCAGTCGCCGCTTGGGGTTGAGCTTTCGCACTAAGCCAAGAAGACCACTTGCCTTATTGCTTCGCTTCACCCTTGGCGCGGGACTGCTTGGAGATTTCTTTGATTAGAAATAGTTACATTTGATTGGTTCCATACTTATCGCATGGCTGGTTCGACGCTTAGTAATCCCCTTAATCGATTCGGGGAGAGTCTAGTTTTATAGATAGGTGGAAGCGGCGATATATACGCAAAATAACGCACCGCTTTATCCTTTAGTATTGATGGCTTACACCCCATTTTCTAAAGCGTCGCTTGAAACCGCACTCTCCTCTCCACAAAAAATGGCCACCCTCAAAGGGCAGCCATTAATTCACCGGAGTTCAGTGCTTTTTTTTTAATTCGGTCGAACTTTGCCGCCTGCAGCTCGCATTGTTGCACGAAATAGACGAATGCCCGGCGCGGGATCCCTAGCTCTTTGGCACCGACAGCCGGTCCTAGGTCCTTCTCTATATAGTAATCGCGCATAATGTCTTCGATAGCTTGTTTATGTTCTCTCTCTAATTGCTTCTTTATCAGCTCGTAGTCCTTCATGCCCCCGGACACTCCTCCCGTGATCTGCGTTTATATGTTGTTCGTTTTATAAGATGTACCTATTATATTCCTTTTAATCCCTTTTGACTAGTCCTTTTTGAACATTTATACCTATTACTTTAAAATAATCACTTTATTTCGTTTTAAACCGGTTCGTTATTCCCCATCTCTCCAGTTCTTCATCACAATTCCATATATCCATGATAATTTTTTTCCAAAGAAAAAACCGCTCCATGTGAAATGGGCGGTTTGTATACTTATAGGCGCTGCAGCTTATCGGGCTTCAAATTAAATTCATGTATGAAATGCATAAACACTTGCCTTGGTATCCCGAGCTCTTGTGCGCCAGTGGCAGGGCCGTAATCTTTATCGATATAGATTGTGCGTATGATTTGTTCAATTGGTTCCCCGTGCTCTTGTTCTAAGCGGTGTTGGTATTCAGCAAAGTCCATCCTGCTCCACCTGCTTTCTGCTTATTCAGGGAGTGACTGGAGTCCCTTCCTGTTTTACTTATTTTTCATTATACAGGAGCTTATCTCCAATTCATAGACCAAATGACACAATCAATTGTCATATATCACTCATTTTTTATCCGACACCCTTTAACGACAGGGTTTTGAAAGAACTTTCAGACGAATCGGACCGTATGCGATCAGCTACTTTTGACCTTATCCGCCACTAGTTGATCTGCCCACTCCAAAAATTCGCCCATCACGGCATCAATTTCAAATTTGCGTGCTTTGTTTTTGCAGCGCGTCGCCGCTTTCCGGTAGACGTTCTCGGATACGAGCAGATTTTTCACGAGATCTCCGATTTCATACAACTCCGGCGCTTCCCAAAACGATTCGCCCACCTCGTACGGCGGCAGTTCGTGAAAATAGCCTTCCGACAACCCGTCTGAATCATTCGGGCGGGACGTAATGCCCGGTACGCCGAAGCCGCACGCCTGGATCATGACAGCACCCGACCCGATAAAGCAAAAACTGTCCGCCAACACTTCTTCCATGTGGTCGTTTCTCGGCATGGTGTGGAGGAAAATATGGTCTCTCGCTTCCGATTCACTGATGCTTTTGCGCAAACGCGCTTCGTCCGGCCCTTCCCCATATATATGGTAGGTAAATTCCGGATCGATATGGATCAGCTCTTCCATCAACTCGATCACTTGTGCGTAATGGGTCGTAAACTGTTGGATCGCCCCGACCGATACGATGCGGCGGGAATGTGAGTTGCCGAGCTGCACTTCTTTTGCGCCTTGCTCGACAGGCGGCGGAAGAAAATGCTCCGGCACTTCCACACCGAGCGCCCGCGCCGTATAGCGCCGGACGGTCGGGTTCATGAACACCAGCTTGTCATGGAAGTTTTTGTCGATCGCCCGCAGCGTCCGGATGACTTTGCGGTTGCGCTCGAGCTTGTACATCTCAGGCTGATAGACACCCGATAAGCGCACATGCGCAGGGAGTGCATATGATAATAACAGCCCAGACGGATTGAACGAATAGACCAAATCGTATTTATTCGCACGCACGAGTCGTTTCAATACCGACAAATCGACCGGCGGCTCTTTGCCGTTGTCGCGGACGATGATGTCGAGGCCTTCGATTTGCTGCAAGTGGCGAAGCAATGGGCCTCCACTGCTGTATAAATAGACACTCACTTGATAATCGTGTTCCGTCAGCCAGCGCGCCATCCGGACGATAAGCGCTTCGACGCCTCCTGCTTTCATGTGTTTATGGACGAGGGCGATTTTGCGGATCTGCCCCGGCCGGTTGTTGCGCGTTTCATCAATCGTTTCAAATGGAATCATGGGACACCTCGTGGCAACTGTCATTTGGTTGATCTGTTATACAACTTCCCATAGCCGCTTTTTTGAAAGCGTCCAATCGATCGTATCGGCGATGCCTTGGTTAAAGCTCGTTTCCGTTTCGAAATCAAGCCGTTGTCGCAGCTTAGCGGATGCGACTGCAAAACGGTGAGACGGTTTCGCCCCTGCCGCCGGTTCGACAAAGCGGATCTGGTTTTGATAGCTGTCATTTCCCGGGAAATGCCGGTCGAGCGACTTGCAAATACGCTCCACGATTTCAAGCGTCTTCACCGGGGAATCACCGCCCGCGAGATAAATCTCGCCAGACTCGCCTAAATGGAAGACGGTATCCGCAGCGCGCCAGAAATCCTCGACATACAGCCAGTCGTGGACATCTTCCCCGTTACCGAACACCGGGATGATGTTGCCGGTCAAGGCTTTCTGCAAAATGATCGGTATGAGCTTATCGTCTTGCTGATGCGGCCCGAACACGTTCGATGCCTGCAACACGACGGCATCCATCCCGTAGCTTTCGTGGAATCCCGTCACCATCAAGTCAGAACTCGCCTTGCTCGCGGCGTACGGGCTGATCGGCTCGAATTTCAACGTCTCATCGGCGAAGCCTTCCTCCCGCGGACCGTATACTTGGTCGGTCGAAATGTGCAGAAAGCGCGATCCCCTGTAGTGCTCTTTCATTTCGAACGGGCCGTTCATCCATTGCTTGCGCGCCGCATCGAGTACATGGAACGTGCCGAGCACATTGGTCTCCGCAAAAATCCCCGGATTTCTCATCGACTCCCCGACATGCGTCTTCGCTGCAAAATGCACGACATCGGTAATCGCGTACTGCTCGAATACTTGCTCGACCGCATCGCTATTGCGGATATCGACTTGATGGAACGCATAGCGGTTGCATGCAAACAATGGCCGCAGCAACTCCGGCACCTTTTCCGCTTCCTGGTCGATCGCGACGACCCGGTACGCCGGGTACTTGACCAACAGTTCATGGATATAGCGCGATCCCAAAAAGCCATGGCCTCCCGTCACTAATATTGTTCTCATGGTCGGTGTTTCCTCCTTCCCTGATGTTTTGAATCCCAGAACAGTTCTCATGGTGCCCCCACCTCTTCCGCCGTTTTCTGTATTCTATAGGCTGGAAGTTAAAAACAAGTAAAACTTGCATTTAAAATAATGGTTTAAGTATACAGAAAATCTAGGTATTTTGGAACTGTATTGGTAAAAATAAAGAGACTTTAGATTTACAATAAATAAATAATTATACACGCATAGTCCCAATTAAAGGTAGATATGCGGAAATACTCGGTTTTCAGCTCTGGAATATTATTGTGTTTATGCTTTTGTATTGGAAATTGGATAGAAAGAATGAGTGGCATTTTTTATAGAAAATGGATTTGACGGGGATGTCTGTCTTTTCGAGAGAAAAGCGAAGACATTTTTTCCCGTTGAGCGTGGTCGCCTTTATCTATAGAAGAAAGTCGGAACTGGATATGTTATGGTAATTGGAAAGAAAGGGGATGTGGACGCTATCGAGGTACCGGTTATTATGTATATTCTTTTCGTTGGCATGGCGCTCGTTATGGGGGCATTGAGCGCGATTATTTTCGTCAATATCTTCCGCAACAACAAACGCCTCGCCGTGTGGTTCGGCGTATTGGCCAGTTTCGGCTTCATTTACCAGTTGTTCGTGCTGTACAATATCTCTTTGTCACTCGGCACGGTTGTTCTTGTTGTCTATCTGTTTTTCGTGGTTGCTGCGTATCGGAAGTTGAAGGCTGGAGGGTCTGTGGCTTAAGGGTATAACCCTGCTAAGGGATCACTACGAGTTCTCTACTTCCGCCAATAACTTTCAAGCACAGAAAGTGATGGGATTGTTTTTTTACATCAAGCTGACATCCGCAATCGCCGCTTGGGGTTGAGCTTTCGCAATAAGCCGGGAAGAACGCCCGTCTTATTGCTTCGCTTCACCCTTGGCGCGGAACTGCTTGGAGATTTCTTTGTGAAGAGTTAGTGTGATGTGATGAGTTCTATATTGATCGCATGACTGTATCTTCGCTTATTGATTGGTTTGATTTTAGAAAGCTTACCTATTACATTGCAAAGAAAGCGTACAGAGGGTTATCAAGTTTTATCTTTCATTTCAGAACGTGACGATCTTTAATACTCACTCTACTCATAGAGATGGAGTGTAAAGGCGCGACTCCTGCGGGAACAGCACGAGCAGAAGACCCTGGACTGAGCGTCAGCGAGGGAAGCGGCTGAAGCCGGCCCCCGGGCAGCTGAGAACGCGACGTCCTGTCGCATCAGCTGCATGACCCGCATCCTGCGGGCCCAAAGCGTCGGCTTGCAGCGCAATCTCCCCCACTATCTCTTTCTATATAAAACACAAAAACAGACCCGAGAAAAAATCTCTCGGGTCTGTTTTATGTTTACTGGATCGTGAAGCCGTATTTCGCGAAGCCGTTTTGTGTGGCTTCGATATACTGGATTGCTGGCTTTTGTTCTGCCAGGCTTTGTGCCGAATTCGAGGTTTCGAACACAAGGTTCGGGTCGCCTTCTACCGGCGCGAATTGCCAGTTGCCGTCTGCAGACGGATCAACCGTGCCGAGTTCCAAGATGTAATCCTGGATCACTTGTCGGTTCTCATATGCAAAGTCGATTGCTTCAGTCGCATTGCGCACGCCTGGGAAGTTGCCGCTCGCACGGTAGTTGTTCGTCACGACCAGGAATTCCTGGTTCGGATCGATTGCTGCCCCTTCGTACTGCAAGTTCTCGATGCGTTCAGCGCCTTCATTGACGACTGCGCCTTCTCTGTCGTATTTCGCTGGTTCTGTAATGTCGATGTCGTAGGTCAAGCCGTCGATGACATCGAAATTGTACGTGCGGAAGTCGTTATTGATGAACTGCTGCTCGCCTGTAGCGGACGGGTCGATCTGCTGGAACTGCCCAGCTGACATTTCAAGCCATTCTTTGACGTCTGCGCCCGTCAGTTTCAAGACGAAGACGGTGTTGTCGTAGACGTAAAGGTCTGCGACGTTTTTAATGGCGATTTCGCCTGTTTCGATATTCGTGTAATAATCGCCGCCGTTGCGGCCGCCTGCTTTAAATGGTGCTGCTGCGGATAGTAGCGGCAGGTCCGCGTTTTCCGTTCCAGCGAATTGCTGCTCAGCGTACCAAAGCTGTGCATTGTTGACGATCTGTACGGATGGATCATCCTCAACGAGTGAGAAATAGCTGTTGATCGGTGCAGTCGTCTCGCCGACAGGGCTCCGGATGTATTCCACCGTGCCTTCATGCGTTTCTTTCACTGCTTCGATGACTTGCTCTGCCACTTCATCAGTTGTTGAATCGATTTCGCGGACTTCCGCTTCGCTGTTCGTGATGCGCCATTTCTTGCCGCGCGGCTCGAGCGTCAAATCGATGACGCCGAGATGGCTGCCGAATTTACCTGGCATGACGACCGGTACACCGTTGATCGTGCCGTTTTCCTGGTCGACATTTTCCAACTCGCTGAACGCTCCCGGGAAGACGTCGTGGTTATGCCCGGTGATGATTGCGTCCACGCCGTCCAATTCTGTCAGCTGATAGGTGATATCATCTTCGCCGACCGTATGTTCTTCATCGCCCATTCCGGAGTGGGACAGAACGACAACAACGTCCGCTCCAGCTTCCTCGACTTCCGGAATGAATTTCTCGACGGTGTCCGCTGCATCTTCTGCGATGACTTCGCCTTCAAGATGTGCACGGTCCCAGCCCATGATGCCAGGAGCTACGACGCCGATGACGCCGACTTGGATCGTGTGCTTTTTGCCTTTGCGGTCGGTTACTTCTTTATCCATGATCGTATACGGCGTGAAGCGATTCTCACCGGTTTCCGCGTCATAGACGTTGGCGTTCAATACCGGGAACGGTGCTTCTTCTAATGCGTTATCAAGATACTCGAGCCCGAAGTTGAACTCGTGGTTGCCGAGTGTCGTGGCATCGAAATCAAGTGACTCGAGTGCCGCGAATGCCGGGTGCAGTTCGTCGTTTTCGAGCGGGTCGACCTTCACTTTATAGCCGCCGAACGGAGTGCCTTGGATCAAGTCTCCGTTATCGAACAACAGGCTGTTCGAATTTTCTTCGCGTGCTTCTTCAATCAATACGCCTGTTTTCGCGAGCGATAATGAATTGGATTTTGCGTCGCGGTAGTAATCATAGTTGACGAAGTTTGTATGTAAATCTGAGGTGCCGAGAATCTGTAGTTCCACTTCTTTGAGTTTTCCTGGCTTGCCGTTCTTTTTCCATTCATCGATGCGTTCTTTGTAGCTTTGCCCATTGCCTTTCACGGTTTTTGGCGCTTTGTCTTTCACCAATTCGTGATAATCCCCTGCAAGTGCCGGAGCTCCTGCCGTCAAACTGCCAAGCGCCAACACCGAAGCGGCGAGCGTCAAGGATAGTTTCTTGCTCATCTGTCCATCTCCTCTTTGTTTCATAATGGTCAAGCAAAGTTATTATACTACTTCGGGTTTCGGAATAGAATACGCTTTCATAAAATTGCATCAATTGTAATAAACTTCACTTGTTGGATAAGTTTTGATGTTCACAGGGAGAACAAATAGTCATGTGGAAGTTCCAGCTATTTGATTAGTTGTGTGGGATGGGACGAGGGTGAGCATATACGATAGCTGCTAGGTAGATTGCTTAGTGGGTGGTGTTAACCCCATTTTTATAGATAAGTTTGATGTATTCTGCCGGCAGTTTTTGCTTGGGGAGTCGCAGTTGCCGCTGGGGTTGAGCTTTCGCATTAAGCCGGGAAGAACGCCCGTCTTATTGCTTCGCTTCACCCTTGGCGCGGAACTGCTTTTTCATATCATTGTATGTGTAGAAATAGACTGGATTGGTTCAGTATTTTGCATCGGCTGGGTAGGTCGCTTAGCCGGTGCTACTAACCGTATTTTTATAGATAGGTTTGATGACTTCTGCCGGCGGTGTCTGCTTGGGGAGTCGCAGTTGCCGCTTGGGGTTGAGCTTTCGCATTAAGCCGGGAAGAACGTCCGTCTTATTGCTTCGCTTCACCCTTGGCGCGGAACTGCTTTTACATATCATTGTATATAGAGAAACAGACTGGATTGGTTCAGTATTTTACATCGGCTGGGTAGGTCGCTTAGTCGGTGCTACTAACTCTATTTTAATAGATAAGTCTGATGAATTTTGCCGGCAGTGTCTGCTTGGGGAGTCACAGTGTCCACTTGGGGTTGAGCTTTCGCTATGAGCCAAGAAGAGCACTTGTCTCATTGCTTCGCTTCACCCTTGGCGCGGAACTGCTTGAGATTTCATTGAATGGAGACAGTTAGAGGTGATTGCTTCTGTACTTATCGCATGGCTGTATCTTCGCTTATTGATTGGTTTGACTTATGAAAGTTTGCCTATTTCGCTGAATGACTGAAATTATTGTCTCTGACAGCAAGCTTTCATGAGTGTGGTGATTACTTTTGTTTGTTGCATCTGGTGTGATTCGCGGTCGTAGCTTCGGGATTTCTTTGAGGGGAAATAGTTGGACGTGACCGGTTCTGTATCTTGCATTCGTTGGTATCGTAGCTTAGCGTTTGCGGGGCTTTGATCCACCAAAAAAGAGCAGTCGCTGGGACCGCTCCACTCTGGCTTGATTTTATAATGTTGCTTGTTGGATTAAAGGCCAATTGTATTTACTGCATGGACAGCTTCGGCATTGCTGAAGCCTTCAAATTCGAGTTGTTCGATGAGGCCGGATCTGGAGAATGGCGTGTATTCCAAATAATCCTGCGCTTTTTTGACGGCTTGTTCTGACCAGTCCACGGTGAGGTTTCCTACGGCGTATGTGGCGTCTTCATTGCTGAAGCCTTCGAAGACGAGTTGTTCGACCAGGCCGGATTTGGAGAACGCCGTAAATGCCAGGTAGTCTTGCGCTTTTTTGACAGACTGCGCTCGCCAGTCGACGTCGATTTTATCGACTGCATAGACGGCATCTGCATTGCTATAGCCTTCGAATTCCAATTGTTCGACTAGGCCGCTCTTCGAGAAGGCGGTGTAGCTGATGTAGTTTTTGGCCTGTTCCACTGCTTGCTGTTGGGAGAGAGTTCCGGCTTCTGCAGCCGCTTTTTCTGCGGCGGCTTTTTCGGCTGCTTCCTCTTCAGCTGCGATGCGGGCCGCTTCTTCTTCGGCTTCACGGGCTGCGGCTTCTTCCGCTTCACGTTCTGCTTCCGCTGCTTCTTTTTCTTCTGCTTCGCGTGCAGCTTTTTCTTCTGCTTCTTTTGCTGCAGCTTCTTCCGCCTCTTTTTCCGCGGCTTCTTCCGCTTCGCGTGCGGCCTCTTCTTCCGCCTCACGTTCTGCAGCTTCTTCGGCTTCACGTTCTGCCTCTTCCTGCGCCTCCCGTTCAGCGGCTTCTTCAGCTTCGCGTGCGGCCTCTTCTTCCGCTTCGCGCTCAGCATCTTCATCGGCGGTTTCTTCTTCAGGCGGCGCTTCAGCTTCCACTTCTTCCACGGCTGCAAGGTCTTCTTCGACAGGACCTGCCGTTACGCCGAACATCACGAATGAAATCAATAGCGCAGGCACAAAATACATCCCGACTTTCTTCCTGTTGCGCGCGGATTCAGGCAGCCACTTCAAGACAAGACCCGGTTTGATCATCCCTATGGCTAAGGCAAGCACAGAAGCCAAAAACAGCAGCAAGAATACATTCTCCATTACTTTTCCTCCTTATTGTTTTATTTTGCACTGCAACAACACAGGCCTCCTTTATATCCATGAAAAGATAAAAATCACGCTTTATGTAAAACTTTTATACCGATTCCAATGTCTTATTTACCATTATAATGATTAATTATTGTTAAAACAATGTAAAAATCTATTTATTCTGATTTCTAATTTTCAGCTACCCAAAAAAAGACCCGAGATAAACTCTCTCGTGCCTGCTTTTCATTGTCAAAAGGATTTCTTCCAAACTTGCCGCAAAACTTCTTCACCGGGAGCTTATTACTATGCCACGGTTACTTAATCGTTTGTTCCATTACCTGTCCGTCAGATGACAATGCTCCCGGTCAAGCTTCTCCCTTCGATATGGCCATAATAAAAAGCCCTGCTCCAGGCAGGACTTTCGCTCATTGCTCTATAGTGTCACAAAGCTTATTGAAGGATTTTTTTCAGATCTTGCGTCTCTTCTGCCGTCAGCCTGAAAAACTCCTGGTCTTCCTGGTGGGAAATGACGTTCCGCTCGTTGGATAAAATGGCTCGCCCGTTTTCCCGATACCAGACAAAGCGGCGGACTTCCTGCACGCCTTCGTCCGGGCGGTCAATCGTGAATACGGCTTGTGGCTCGACCGATAATTTGTCGAGCGACTCGTATTCTGTTTCGTTATGAAGGATTTTTCTGAGCGTACCGACCGATATCGGATCCGTGATGTCTTCCTTATAATGGATCCCTTCTGTCAGGCCATCGGAAAAAGGCACGCCGACACGGATCACTTCATTCGACGAACATGCCGATAGCATGAACGCCGCTGCTATAATAAGCCCCAGCCAAATCGTCTTTTTGATGCAATCACCCCTTAATTCCAAAAACCTTCCGAACATTACAATTAAACCCATTTTAACATGGTTTTTTCCTGGTTACGACTGTTATTAACAAATTCATCAAATTTTTAATCAATTTTTCTATGCTCACACTACCCAATGAGGCTTTCTGCCGGCGGCCTATGGGACGAGCCGCCTGACGACAGGCGTCTTCTGCATGAGCCGGATCACGATATACGACAGGATGAAGATGACGATCCAGGACAGCGGAACGCCGATCCACACGTTGATCGTCGTTTCATTGAAATCAAACAGACGGTTCAAATACGTCTGGATGAGCGGGTGGATGATATATACCCCGAAGGTCGCTGTACTGATGTTCGTAATGAGCGGCGTCGACTTGAGCTTTGCGCCGAGCTGCTGGAATGCGACGAAAACGAACAGCGAGATGGCAATCGCGTGTGGATAATAGTGTTCGTAGTAGAAATCGTCGAAATCGCCTGCTTCGCGTCCCGTATTGGCAACGACCGTCCCCCATAAAGTGACACCGTAGCCGATGATCGCCATGATTCCGAGAGTCGGAAGCCAGCGTTTCGGGATCGGGTACATGACGAGATACGCCCCGAGCAGGAAATAGCCGATATACGGCGCGAACATTTGTCCGGCGAATGCGACTTCATAGCCGGTCGCGCGCGTGAAAATCGGCACCGCTGCCGAGAACAAAAACCAGAACGCAAAGAAATAATGAAACATCGTCTTGTCCATATGCTTAACGAGAAGACGCAAAAACGGTGCCATCAAGTAAAGGCCCGTGATGATGTATAAAAACCAGAGATGGTAGTAGATGTCGTCCGAGATGAACGCACCGGCCATCTGCCCGATGGTGTATTCCTCGCCGAGCTGAAAAATATTATAGGCCATGTAGACCGCGCTCCAGAACACTAGCGGCAATAGGACTTTGCCGATGCGTTTGCGCAGGAATTCGCCGATTCCTTCTTTGCTGTCGCGCGTCAATAACAGCGCACCGCTCAGCATGAAGAAGATCGGCACGCACCAACGCAATGCGCTGTCGATCGCGTTTGCATAATGCCATTCCCAATCGCCTGTCGTGTAGTTATTGATGATTTTCGAAACGACGTGGACGCCGACGACTGTAATGATCGCGACGACGCGCATCCAGTCCATATAGCCGTATCTTCTTGCCATTGGGTTGACCTCTTTTCATAATGATTCCCCGCCTATTCTACGGAGACGTCTCTGTAATTACCACGACAAACGCATTACACTTCGATGACAAGTCACAACAATTTGCAGACACGGTCGAGTTCTGCGCTTTGCCGTTCGATCATTTGGTGCCCGAGTTTCCGCAAGCGCGCAAGGTTTTCAGGTGTCACGCGGTCGAGCTGCTCGATTCCCGAGTCATCTGCCGGAAGTTTTTCCTGGAAGCGGTAATAACGCTGGTTTTCGCCTTCGCTTTGGAGCATATGGCGCAGCTGGTGGTCGACCGAATCGGAACTGCCGTCCATCATCACTTTCAGAAGCGAACGCGCCCAGCCGTAATGGAACCACGCCCGCCATCCGGTCACGTCGATTTCCCGTTGCGCTTGTCCAGTGCCGAGTGAGACGAGCAGGAAATCTTCCGTTTCCTCTTGGTATAGTTCAAGCCCTTCGGCATATGCGCACATGCCGGGATCGTTGGCGAATACGCCGCCATCGATGAATGCCGATTTGGGGTAATTCGGCATTTTGGCGGGCGCGAAATAGCTCGGCGCTGCGGTGGCGGCCCGGATGATGTGGCGGATTTCGCTATCCGGCGGCCGTTCGTCGAGCTTGGAAAATGTGCTTTTGAAGAAATGCGCACGCCTGCTTTGGATGTCATAGGACGGAACGATCGCCGGCTTCAGGAGATCGGACAGTTTAAGGCTGTCGAAATAAACCTTCAGCACTTGTTCGAATTCCTTATGGCTGTATTGCGTGTGCAAAAATCGGCCGACGAGCCCGAACGAGCGGTGGAGAAAGGATTTGCGGAACATGCGCTCAGCTTCCTGTTCGTACAGCCGGAGAATGTCGTTTGCGGAATAGCGTGGCTGTTTGCCGTCAGGGACGAGCAGGCCGAGTGCCAGGATTGCGCCTGTGGAGGTGCCGACGAAGACATCGAATTGTTCGGCGACGGGTTTTCCAGTACGCCGTTCGAGTTCACAGAGCATCATGGCCGGCAGGATCCCGCGTATGCCCCCGCCATCGATCGATAGGATTTTCTTCATTCGGATCGCCTCCTTCTATTAATGGGTGTTGCGATTCTTCATATGTTAATGAGTTAGCAATAAGTGTGAGGGCAGGTTTTTGGGATGCTGATCATTTTGTCGGGTGAAGCATCGCTTGGCGCTTTGGGCATGGCTCTTGTGATGAGCCCGGAAAACCGCCGGTCTTATCACTTCGCCTAGCCCGTGGACGCGCCGGCGCTTGGGTAGTTCATTGTGCAATGCGTGAATCGATTGGATTTCTTTGTTTTTAGTTTTTGGTGGTGCGAAGTGAGCGAGACTGCTCCCAGCGTTTCACGCTGAGTCGCGGTGACTTGCAGTAACGATGCAGTGAAGGTTTTGGACGAGTTTGAGATTTCTACTATATGAACAATTATTTTTGCTTTGATTTCACTTAACGTGGAATCGGAAGGAATGGAGATTTAGAGAGTCGATTCCGGTGTATTGTCAGTTTTTCTTGTTTAGAGCCCCTCCGGGCGCTTTGGGCGTGGCTCTTGTGAGGAGCCCGGAAGATCATCAGTCTCATCACTTCGCCTACCCCTTGGACGCGCCGACGCTTGGTCAGGTCATTGTGCAATGTGTGAATCGATTGGATTCCTTTGTTTTTGGTTTGTGTTGATCCAAGAGAGTGAGACTGCTCCCAGCGCTTCACGCTGAGTCGCGGAAATCCATACCAATGGTAGAACGAGGTTCATTGTCTAGGATTGCGTATCAATAGTAACTCCAGATAGCAATGTCTTTTAGCAGACTTTATAAAACTACTTTCTTCTATATAAATAATCTGCAATTCATACATACGAAGCTATCTACACTAGCTATCCTCCCACATCAATGAAATAGGACATTTGCTTATCCCTCTAAAGCTAGAGATGGAGCGCAAGGCGGTGACGCCCGAGGGATCAGCGGGTTTGAGAGACCCCGCAGTGAGCGTAGCGAATGAGGAGGCTCGATTCCCGCCCCTGGGCAAGCTTCCGCCTGGAGCGCAATCTCTCCCCCACTCTCAAATCGCTATTAATTCCCGTATACCCCTAACCTACATAAATAAAGCCATGAATGGATTGTTACAGTTATGTAACAAAGCTTTACCGGTATAATTTTTGATTTATCTAACAATTATATGATTATTTTATTGAAAAAAGCCTTATATCAGCACTTTGTGTCCCGAATTGGAAATAAAAGGTTCTAAATTTTAATGAATCAAGCTTCATTCCGTAACATATTAATTATTCAAACAACTTGAATCCGCGTCATTTTCCCGTTTTTCTAAGAAATAAACATCTACTTCAAAATATTACCATCTCTTTAAACCTTGGTACAACTGGGTTTATGAGCCGTCATTCATTTGTAATATAGCTGTAATCGAATTGAAATTGCATAGACATTGTTTTTGGGTTGGTCAGTCTATATAGTAAGTGGCAGAGCAAATTAATGACACACCTTATATCTCAATAACATAAATTTAAAAAAATAAACCTTCGGAGGTACTAACGATATGAAAAAGATTTTCTTTACTTTGTTTACAGCAGGCGCATTGGTCTTCTCAAGTTCAGCTACTGACGCACAAAATGTAGTGGACGCACAAGCACAACAACAAGCACAGGTAGCTCAAGAAAAAGCTGAGCCAGCAATCGTTCAGGTTTCTAACAGCACTTATAAATTCAAGTATGCAACAAACGTCCGCAGAGATGCCGGCACTAGCCACGGCGTCATCAAAGTCGCTCCTAAAGGCGCAACTGCTACAGTTACACGCACTGCTACAATCGGCAGCGGCACATGGCACAAAGTCCGCACAAGCGGAACTCACGGCTGGGTACACAGCTCTTTGATCACTAAATCATCCGGTTCTGGAGTCGTACAAGCATCATCAAGCGTTTCTTCTTCAGCAGTCGTTTCAAAAGCACTAGCACTTAAAGGCATCCCGTACCGTTTCGGCGGCACGACTACTGCTGGGTTTGACTGCTCTGGATTCGTTCAATACGCTTTCAAGCAAGCTGGCAAGAACGTTTCACGCACAACTCTTTCTCAATATGCACAATCTACAAAAGTTTCTAGCCCACGCCCAGGAGACTTGGTCTTCTTCGCGAACACTTACCGCCCAGGGATTTCACACGTTGGGATCTACATCGGGAACAACCAGTTCGTACACTCTGGCGGCCCGAAAGCAGAAGTGAAAAGCTTGAACGGCCCATACTGGGGAGCTAAATTCCACAGCTTCAGACGTTTCTAAAATGACTATATGATTCAGGGAGTATCCGAAATCTCGGGTGCTCTTTTTTTTTTGCGTATTTTTTCGGAATGAACTGAACGTACTGTGCCAGATTTTCTCTCTTTCTTCTATATAAAGGGTGTCGCTTTTATTTTCATTCAAAATAAGACGAATTATACATTCAATAAATATTGTATTATTTCTTGATTGGAACATCCGCTATAGCTATGTCGGGATCGGCTTGCTGATCGTGCTGCCGGGCTTGTATTATCTTATTGGGGCATTGCAGCGTGAAAAGAACATGACAGTTTCCGATAATGAAATGGGATGAACGCATAAAAGCAGCAATGGCCATCGCCTTTGCTGCTTCTTCTTTGTTGATTTTCCTCATTAAATATTTCGCATATAGCGGACCGACATCTGTCCCGAGCCTTCGGGCATGTCGTATGCGGCTTCCTCGGATTGAAAGCCAAAGCCGCGCGCTTCGTAAAACGGAATCGCCATTTGGTTGCCTTTTGCGACGGACACCCATTGCTCTTTGGCGCCACGTACTTTCTGGTCTTCTGTGATTGCTTTGAGCAATTTGGTGCCGATGCCTTGGTATTTACGCTCTGGATCCAAATACAGTACATACACTTCCGCAACCGCTTCATCTATGAAGCCGCCACCTCCCGCTCCGGCCACTTCACCATCGTCCACGGCGACAAACCAGCCGTTCCAGTGCTGGTTGACGGTCTCGATTTCCCGGAGGATGCGCTCTTCGTTATAGAACTTCTCAATGACGCGTTCAATCTCTTGTTCCGGCAACAAGCCCGGGTAGGTCTCGCGGTTGCCGGCTGCGCATACTTTTGCAATGCCCGCTGCGTCTTTTGGCTGTGCTTTACGGATTTCCATTATGTATGTGCCTCCTTATCTGAACAAATAGGACAAGACAAAGCCGGTAATGATGCCGAATGCAAAAAACAGAATGAGTTTCGGGGTTCTTTTCATCGTTCTCCTCCTTACATCTTTCCATATTAAGTGTATCAAAATCTCCCAGCATGGATTGTGTGAATTCCATTTCTGTTTAAAGATGTCATTTTTCTCTCAGACTAAGCTAGGCTTCTTTCCTTCGTTCACATGAAGGCCAAAGTCTTAGAGGGTTTTCCGCTCCCCTATCGAATTGTTATGGTGACAAGGATCATTATTTTATCCTAAGGAGGAGATTCAATGATTGCGAAAATCGGGCAGGTCATGGTGTATGTCCGCGACCAGGACGCTGCAGTGGAATTTTGGACAGAGAAGCTCGGCTTTACGGTCATGCACGACGAAGAAAACGACGGCATGCGGTGGATTGAAATTGCGCCTCGGAAAGATGCGGAGACGAGCATCGTGTTGCACGATAAGGACTTGATCGAGAAGATGGATACAGATTTGAATTTAGAGACGCCGTCACTATTGTTTTATGCCAATAATTTCGAGCAAGTGCGCAACGATTTGATCGAAAAAGACGTAACCGTCGGCGAGATTGTCGAGATGCCGACGGGCCGGACATTCAATTTTTCGGATGCGGAAGACAATTATTTCGCGGTGCGGGAGACGGATTGATACGCGGAAAAGAGCTTGGAAGCTATGCTCCAAGCTCCTTTCAGAGTTGTGAAGAAGTCTATGATCCGCTATGAATTAAAAGGCGGGCACCTTTTCTACATTCAAAAATCAATGTTCTATCTAAGTATTTGGAGAAGCGTTCGCTCGACTCCAGTGGATCAGCGAGACGACCGAGACCCCGCAAGGAGCGA
Source organism: Bacillota bacterium (assembly GCA_051750505.1). Classification (GTDB taxonomy): domain Bacteria; phylum Bacillota; class Bacilli; order Bacillales_A; family Planococcaceae; genus Planococcus. Next base: position 305,949 of record JBNJJS010000002.1, on the reverse strand, counting down.
AGCGGATGAGGAGGCTTGGGCGCGAGCCCACGGAAAGCGAGCGATAAGCTTCGGAAAATACGGTTTCCTGAGTTTCTCGAAAGCCTGAAAAGAGCTTGGAGAATTATCTCCAAGCTCTTTTATATATTGTCTTATTTTAGGTTTTTGCGGATGTATGCAGCGATTTTGCGCAATTCTTTTGCATGCGGTCTGCCGAATGGGCTCGTTTGCTGCTGCTGGTACATAACCTTGCCTTGTTCATCGAGCAAGTAATAAGCCGGCTCGCCGTGGATGCCGTGGTCTTCGTACGGCGAATCTTCTCCGTGATAGTAGACGCCGTATTGTTTCAGCACGTCTTCTTTCGCATCGCCCAATACAGGGAACGTCAAGCCGTGCTTTTCTTTCATTTCATTGAGATCTTGTTGGTTGTCTGTGGAAAGTGCCGTGAAATGGATGTCCTTGCCTTCGAAATAGGATAGGCTATCTTGGATGTCCTGCAATTCTTCGTTGCATACAGGGCACCATGAGCCTCTGAAGAAAATGACGAAGCGCCAGCCTGGGCGTTCGGATAAGTCTTGTTGTAGCGAATAATCTCCGCCTTCAGCGCGCGGCAATGAAAATGCTGGGGCTAAATCCCCTAGTTGTAATCTATTCAAGTAAATGCCTCCTCTATCTATATATAAGTAGTTTACCCGGAATTATAGGCTTTAATCTTTCTGGCATTCCTCATTTCCATTCAAGCAAGCCGTTCAGGTCTGAAAACACATAATCCGGAGCCAGGCCGAGCTGTTCTGTTGGTGCATTTTTGCGGTTGATCCAGGCGGTGCGAAAGCCGAAATTCTTCGCCCCGGAGATGTCCCAGCCGTTCGAAGACATGAACAGCACTTCGTCGCGCTCGAGCTTCAACTGGTCCAAGACGTATTGATAAGCGGCCGGTGCCGGCTTGAACTGCTTGATTTCATCGACGCTGACGGCTTTGTCGAGCAAATCCTTGATTCCCGCATTTTCGATCAACGGGTCGAGCATATCGTGAGAGCCGTTCGAGAACACTACGAGTTGGTGATCCTGCAGTTGTTTCAATACCGCTTCCGATTCTTCGTAGAGCGGCAAATGCAGGTAGGCGTCCATCAATTGCTGCTCGATGTCATCTGTCGATTCGAGCCCTTCGTCTTCGAGCGCGTATTTCAAGGCGCTCCGCGTGACGGCATATAAGGTGTCGTATTTCCCCATGAGCTGGCGCATCATGAAATACTCGACTTGCTTCGTGCGCCATGTTTGGCTAATCGCTTCGCCGTATCCTGGAAACACGTCCTCGCATTGCTCTTTGATGGCGATGACGTCGAACAACGTGCCGTACACATCGAAGACGAATGCTTTGATTGTTTTTGCCATATGATTTTCCTCCTCTAATTTCGCTGACGAATTTAACTACTTTTCCTTATATCCCCTTTTAGGTAGAAAAATAACGGCACAAAAAAAGCATCTTCTGTGAGATGCCGTGGGAGCGTATTTAGTTGTCTCGGTTTTTGCGATTCTCAAAGTCTCTGACAAACTTTTCATGCTTCTTCTTTTCAATGAAGCTCCAGACGGCAAAAATCAATACGGATATCCCGAGAACAAGGAGCGAGGCATTGAAGACAAAATCGAAATCCATTTCTTCCACCACTTGGTCGACGCCAGCTCTTTGGATGTGGTGTGTCCAGCTGCTTTCATACTCCATGAAGCTGAACGATAGAATGAGCCCTAAGACGACCCCGCCCACGATCGATAAGAAAAACTTCTTCATTCAGCTGCCCCCTCTATCTTTGTCCATTCACTCAAGCAGATTTTCTGATGAAAAAAAGCTGTAGAGTTGCTCGGCATGCTCTCCTTCCAAGTTGTAAAGCGTGTAGTCACCTGCTACCTCCAAGACGGACCCGTGACCTTCCGCCACCCATATATAGAATTCCTTTTCACCGAATCCCACTTTGAAATCAGGGTCCACTTCATCCGCGACGCCCGAGACTTTGTCCGCACTCGAAATGGCTTCGGCAAACAACCCGATCGTTTGTTCATCCGTCACTTCAAGCTGTGAGTTTTCTTTCACTTGCCCGAAACTCTTCATTTGATGCAAGACGATCTTTTTGGCTGATTGTTGTTCGGCGTTAAGCAGTCCATTCTGGCACTCCGATAAGATGAATGTTATGAGCAGGAACATGGCAATGACTTGCAGTTTTCTCACGAACCAGTCCCCCTAGAAGCTATTATTGTGATTTCGGAAATGGCTGCTTCCACTTGCTGTTCATTTGCTACGTTAAACAGATGATCCGCTTCGCCTGGCTTGGGTGTGACGCCAGAATCATCGAGAGATTCAGCCCGTTGACGCTTGAGCACATCTTTAAATGAAGCAGCGGTGCGCAAGATGGCTGTGTCACGCCCGGCCTGACCGATTCTTTTTTCCAGAATATCGTCCGCAATGTCGAAGTTCACCAAAATCGTGGTGAAGCCTTTGGTTCGGTAAAACTCCAGCAGCTTCAAGCGGCCTTGCTGGTTGCGGTTGGCATTGCACAAAATGATGTGGCAAGCGGTTTTTTCGACTGCATGATCGATGATGGTCTGTGTCAGGGCATACTTGATGGCATTCGGCCCCTCTTTCGGGAAAAGCGCCGGATAATAGTTTTGCAGGATTTCCGCATGGTTGTCCTGGTCGACGACGATAGCATTGGCAAGCTTTTTCTCGAGTGCTTTCGCGAATGTCGTTTTGCCGCTATGGGTTTTTCCGACCGTGATGACCGCTACTCTGTTCACATGTGCCACCCTGTTCTTTTACAATATTGACTAACTCCTATATCCGTTCCTATTCATTCGTCAACTCGAATTCCTCGACTTGCCCATCCCATTTGATCTCCACATTCAGCTCTTCATCTTGTTGGATGACCGCACAGCCTTCGCAGGCGCTTTTTCCGACCAGCACTTCGCCTTCATCGACCGAGACATTTCCGCTCGATGCACCCGCAGTGGATTCGATAGAGTAGATGATCGTTTCAGGGGGCGGCTCTTCTCCGGTGTAGACGATTTTTCCGGTCGCCTCTTTACTGTCCTGTGAGGTGGCGTCGACTGTATAGAAGACATTCCAATTGTCGCCGCTTCCTCTGAAATCGTAGCGGTCCCCTTCCGCACAGCCGCTAAGGATTGTCAGTACTACCAAAAATGATAAGAGTTTTTTCATGAGATACGAACCCCTCTCCTGATTAGTCGATGTGGCTTAGGAACAGTTCAAGTGTTTTCGTATGCAATTCAGCTTGTTCGGCATGAACCAGATGGGACGCGAACGGGATGATCGAGACCCGGACATTTTCATGCTTGGCAGGGTAATAAATGACGCCTTTCGTTTCGTTCGGGTTGCCTTCGCCCACGATGTAGAGGATCGGTGAATCGATTCCAGTGAGATCGTCCGTTTCTTCGAATGGATACCAGCTTTCGTGCTGCGCCATCTCGATGAACTTTCGCCAATCGCCTTTATGCATTTGATCGAAATAAGCGTTCGCTTCCTCGTATTTGAGAATCTTTTGTTGCATGCAGGCTTCCTGTGCGTGCAATTGCGTCCAGTTGTCCGGCTTTTCCGGCAGCACGCCAGATAGCGTCAGACTTTTCACTTTTGACGGGAAGCGTTTCGCGAAAAAGAGTCCCGCTAATGCCCCGAGTGACGCCCCGACGATATGCGCCGAGTCGATCTCCAAGTGTTCGAGCGTCTCCGCTAAATCTGCGGCGGAGTCTTCGAAGAAATTGCTTAATTCCACGGTGACTGAGTTTCCGTGTCCGCGGAGGTCCGGTAAAATGATGTGGAACTTTTCCTTGAAGTAATTGCGCTGGAAGTCAAAATCGGTGAGTCCTGTCTGCAGCCCGCTATGCAGGAAAACAATCGGCTCCCCTGTACCGAAGCATTCGGTGTGTAAGATCATGAAAATCCTCGTTTCTTATAAGATTAGTGTTGTTTAGTTTAGAAATATTTTGAAAATAATTAGACAATATTGAAAAATGTAGTTAATTTTATTTTAACGTAAATAGATTCAATAAGCAGTATAATATGCCAATTTATTGAAAGTTATATAATAAATCTACCTACAATTAAGCTGCTGCTTGTTTTTCCGAATCCAGTTTTGATGAGGTTTGCGGTACGGACAATCGTTGAACCGTTAATTGTTCTCCACTTCCGCAAAGTTATTTCCGAGGAAATAGTGATTTTCAGGGATTTAAGGGTTGCTGATTTTTCAACTTGATCGCGAGAGAACTTTTTTCAACTTTCCTCATATCCAAGAACACCAGATTCCCAGATCTTCGACACGCGTCTTTTAGTTAAGATCATCGTTCGCCATGAAGATGGTCTCGATCTGGCCGCCCCAATAGATTTTGACTTTCAGCTCTTCTTCCTCCGATATAGGTACACACCCGCCGCAAGCACTGCCACCGATGTCTGCACTGCCTTCACGGACGAAGACATCTGTCCCCCTCATAGAACCGAATGAGTATTGGACCGAGTAGTCGATCGCTTCAGGCGCATCGCCTTCCCCTATGTATGTGGCAACGCCGCTCTCTTCCATGCGGTTTCCTTTAACATCGAATACGTAGTGGACATCCCAATGATCACCGCTCCCTGAAAACCGGTGGGTCGTTTCTTCCGAACAGGCGCTTAAAGCGAGCAATACAATCAATAATACCGTTAGTTTTTTCATTTAAAGTTTCCTCTCGCATTCATTAGTGGATATAGGAATAGTTAGTTCTTATAGGTAATATTATACTATTTAACTGGTAATGGCTTACCGTATTTCACCGAACACCGTCAGAGTAAATAACAGCTTATGAGCTGCTGGACATGCTATAATGAAATCAAAAAATCAGCAAAAAGTCAGTTACATCTCATTCGGGTCATTGGTCTCGTTTCGATCATTCTTCTCCTCGAGCTCTTCTTATACATACTTCTACGAGGAGGGGTTCCGATGAAGCGCCGAATGGTTGTGCTGCTTATCGCCGGTGGGCTATTGCTCGCGGGGTGCGGCGACCAAAACGAAAAGCCGAAATACGAAGCTATGGACCCGGTGATCGCAGCAGCGGCCTAAATAGTTGAGTCCAGATGGCGCGGTAATCCCGTGCCATCGAACGCAAAAAAGGAGCGTCCACTCGTAACAAGTGGACGCTCTTTTTTGATGTATCCAGTTACGTTTTAAGCCTTCAACAATTTCGCATTGATCGCAACGATGATTGTACTCAAGCTCATGAATACGGCGCCGACCGCTGGGCTGACGATGATGCCCCACGGTGCCAGGACGCCGGCAGCGAGCGGGATGGCGAAAATGTTATAGCCGGTAGCCCACCAAAGGTTCTGGACCATTTTGCGGTAGGTCTTTTTCGACAAGTCGATGAGCGCGACGACATCGTTCGGGTTGCTTTTGACGAGGACGACGTCTGCCGTTTCCATCGCGACGTCCGTACCGGCGCCGATTGCGATGCCGAGGTCGGCTGTTGCGAGTGCCGGAGCATCGTTCACGCCGTCTCCGGTCATGGCGACGCGCCAGCCTTTGTCTTTGATTTTCTTGATTTGGTTCGCTTTATCGTCCGGCAGCACTTCAGCGTATACTTCATCGATGCCGAGCTGCGCGGCGACCCAGTTGGCGACTTTCTGGTTATCGCCCGTCAGCATGATCGAGTGGATGCCTTTTTCCTTCAAGGCCCCGACTGCTTGTTTCGCCGTGTCGCGCACCATGTCGGCGAGTGCGATCATGCCGGCAAGCTTGTCGTCCGCCAAAACGAAGACGACCGTCTTGCCTTCCTCAGAAAGTGCATTGAATACTTGTTCGTCATAAGGCAAATTCTCGCCTTTGACATAGCCGGGGCTGACGGCATTGATTTTTCGCCCGTCCACTTGCCCTTGTATGCCTTTACCGGTGATCGATTCGAAATCCTGCACACTGCCGATTTTCAAATTCCGGTCTTTCGCCGATTTGACGATGCCCGTGGCAATCGGGTGCTCGGAATTCTGTTCGATTGCAGCGGCCAGTTGCAATACTTCTTTCTCGCTATAGCCTTCACTTACGATGATGTCGGTGACCCCAAACTCTCCCTTAGTCAAGGTTCCCGTTTTATCGAAGACGACGGCATCGAGATTGCGTGCGCCTTCAAAATCCGCACGGTTGCGGATCAATAAGCCTTGCTTGGCGGAAATCGAGGTCGACACCGCGACCACGAGCGGCGCCGCCAGCCCGAGTGCGTGAGGGCAAGTGATGACCATGACCGTCACCATACGTTCGATGGCGATATCAAAGGCATAGCCGAGTGCGAGCCAGGTGAAAAGCGTGGCGAACCCGGCGACGAGCGCCAAGTAAAACAGCCATTTCGCGGCACGGTTCGTCAAATCTTGCGTTCTCGATTTCGACTCCTGCGCTTCCTTGACCATCGTGATGACCTGTGACAAATACGAATCTTCCCCGGTTTTCTCGACTTCCACGACGAGCGAGCCTTCTTTGTTCACTGATCCCCCGATGACCGCGTCCCCATCTTCTTTCTCGATCGGGATCGATTCACCCGTCAGCATCGATTCATCGACGGCGGATCTGCCCTCGACGATGACGCCGTCGACAGGGATCTTCTCACCCGGCTTGACCAGTACCCAGTCTTTGTTGCGGATCTCGGACAAAGGCACGTCTTCGACTTGTTTATTGTCATCCAAACGGTGCGCTTCATTCGGCATCAGTTTGACGAGCTGTTCGAGTGCATTCGATGCACCCATGATCGAGCGCATTTCGATCCAATGGCCGAGCAGCATGATGACGACCAAAGTCGCCAGTTCCCAATACAGCTGGTTGCCGTCCCACCCGAAAACGACGAGTGTGCTATAGCCATACGCGATGGTGATCGCCAGGGCGATCAAAGTCATCATGCCGGGCTCTTTGTTTTTCAATTCGGCGATGCCGCCCACGAGAAACGGCCAGCCGCCATAGAAGAAGACGATTGTCGATAACGCGAACAGGACGTACATATCATTGTCGAAGCGCCAATCGACACCCATAAATTGCTGGATCATCGGCGAGATGGCGAGAATCGGGATGGTCAGGATCAACGAGATGAAAAAGCGTTTCTTGAAATCCTCCACCATGTCCTCGTGGCCGCCGTGGCCGTGATCGCCATGGCCGCCTCCGTGGCTTTCGTGCTCATGCTCTGTATGGGCATGCTCTTCCTGGACTGTCGAATCGTCTTCGTGCGCTTCCCCGTGACGGCGTTCATTTTCATGCGAATGCCCTTTTGACTGCGGGTTGGTTTTATCGTGTTCCGCCATTGTGCTTCACCTCTCAGAAAGTATCATTTTTGTGGCCATATTATATACGGGAACTATCGAGAAACTGTCGAGAAATCCACCTGGAAATGATGAAACGGAGAAAATATGCAGTTTCTGTGGAATTTCGATGGAGTTTCGAAAATTCCGTTTATTGTGGGCAGTCCCGGGAAATTTTGGGACTGACACCATTATTTTAACTAGGAGGTTTTCGATATGGCTCACGAACAACATAAGGAACTGCTTCAAGTGCTGCACGATTGCGTTGCGGCATGCAACCATTGTTTTGACGCTTGCCTGTTGGAAGACGATGTGAAGATGATGGCGGAATGCATCCGGCTCGATAGGGAATGCGCAGACATTTGCGCTTATTTGGAACAAGCGATTTCCCGCAACTCGCCGTTCGTCCCTGAACTTGCAGGCGTGTGCGCGAAGATTTGCCAAGCGTGCGGCGATGAATGCCATAAACACGCAGATACGCACGACCATTGCAAAGAATGTGCAGATGCGTGCCACAAATGCGCAGAGGCTTGCCGGTCGATTGCATCATAAAGAGAGACAGCCAGCCTGGACTTTTCCGGCTGGCTTTTTTGGGGGCTTTGCCACGTCATTCATTGATCCATTTATAGCCGACGCCCCACACCGTCAGGAAATGCTTATCGACCGGAAAACCGGATTGGCGGATCTTTTCCCTGACATTGCGTACGTGTGAATCGATCGTCCGGCCTTCGGTTTCCGAGTCATAGCCCCAAATGAGCTGGATCAATTGGTCTCTCGTAAATACTTTCGCCGGGTTTTTCAACAGCTGCCCGACCATGAAGAATTCTTTCGGTGTCATCTTGATGGGCGTATTGTGATAACTCAACTCGAAGCGTTCTTCGTTCCATTTCAAGCCGTTCACTTCGATGATGTTTTTCGGCGCTTGCCGCCTGAGCAATGCTTCGATGCGCGCGAGCAGTTCTTCTTCATTGAACGGTTTGGTGATGTAGTCATCTGCGCCGAGCTTGAGCCCTTTGATGATGTCTTCCTGCTGTTCGCGCGCCGTCAGCATGATGATCGGCACGTCGGAAAAACTGCGGATTTTGGCACATAGCTCAAAGCCGCTCATCCCAGGCATCATAATATCGAGCAGCACGAGGTCAAACGCTTCCTTTTCGAGATATTGCAGCGCGTCGTGGGCCCCTTGTGCTTTTGTGCAGATATATTGATGAGGGCTTAAATACAGCGCCAGCAGATCGAGCATGCGCTTTTCATCATCGATCAATAGGATTTTATGCACGTTCATCCGTCCTTTCCAATATGATGGTCACGGTCGTGCCGACACCGGGCTCGCTTTCCAGCACAATGCGGCCGCCGTGCGATTCGACCAGTTCTTTTGCGATTGCCAGACCGAGCCCGCTGCCGCCGAACTGCCTGGACCTTGATTTGTCGACGCGGTACAAGCGGTCAAAGACGAACGGCAGGTCTTCTGCCGGTATGCCTTCCCCTTCATCGGAGATCGTGATTGAGATGGATTGTGCGTCTTGCCATCCTTGCAGCAGGACGTGTGTTTGTTCTTTCGAATGTTTGCGCGCATTGTCGAGTATATTCAGCAACACTTGCTGGAAGCGCTCGGGATCGACCGAGGCGACGATTTCCGGATCGCAGCGCACCGAGATGGAAATATCCTTTTCATTGAATGCCGGACGCACAAGGCCGACGACTGAATGAAACAGCGACTCGAGCGGCACTTGCTGTTTTTTGATCGAGAACTGGTTATGGTCGAGCTGGGCGAGTTCGAATAATTGCTTGATGAGTTTCGTCAAGTGGTTGGTTTCTTCCTTGATGATCGCGAGGTATTCTTGCTGCTCCGCTTCACTGATGCCGGGACGGCTCGCGATGTCGGCATAGCCTTTCATATATGTGAGCGGCGTGCGCAGTTCATGGGATATGCTTGCGAGAAAGTCGTTGCGCTCATGCTTCAGCCGGTCGAGATCATTGGACAAACGGGTGATGGCGTTGGCCAGTTCGCCCAGTTCATCGTTGCGTTCGATATGGAGCGCCACGCCGTTTTGCCCTTTGCTCAATTGCTCAGTCGCTTTTTTCATGCGGATCAACGGCATGGTGATCAAGCGGGACAACAGGAAAATGGTGATGACCGTCAATAGCACGGTGATCAAACCCGTCAGCAAAAATTGATTTCTCAAGCGGTCGACCATCGCTTTAATATGGTTGGTCTCCGCAAACATGAACACATGGCCCATATGCTCCCCTTCGATGGTGATCGGGCTATCCGTTGCGATAAAACGCTTGTCATTCCATTGTTCTTCGAGAATCTCGCCTTCTTGCGGAACATCTTCGTTATCGCTATGCCGGAGCACTTCATACATTTCCGGTTCGATGGTATCCGAATGAATCAATTCGTTGCCTTGTGCATCCGTAATGATGACGACAAAATCAGATGCGGATTCCATCATCGCCACGTGCGACAAAGTCGATGCGTCGTAGCTGTCTTCGAGCACTTCGCTATGGGTATTGCCTCTTGCCAGCAAATTCGAGATCACTTCATCGACGCGTTCGTTAACGTAAGTGACGTACAATGTCGCAAACAAGAACAACTCGATGCTGACGATAAAGACAAAAAACAATAATCCGATTTTCAACGCCAGTTTGTTTAACATAGGCTCCCTCTTTCAATATTTCGGCTCTGTTCTTTTAAAATGGGCTTGTGCTTATCTTCTTGTTTTGTTGCCCCATGTCCTTCCCTCTTCAATGGATAGCCCTATTCTTTTGTTCAGTCTACAGAAAAAGTCTCGATTTTTTGTGCACAAAAGCCCCAATATCCGCGTCAGTGTCCAGTTTTGTCGAAAAAAAACCAATTGAAAGATTCCTAGTATGAAATTGTCACGTTTCCTGCACATAAATTGCAGAACTTCCGGGTAGGTTAACTATATAGGCCGTATTTATCACGTTTATCCGGCGGAATGATACAAAGCTGCCCAAGGACAGTTTCGGTCTTTCCCATCTGGAGAAGAGAGTTCGATCAGTTTATTTCATCTTCATCGGGGTGCTTGTAAAGTGTTTCGTGCTTAGTTCCTTCACTTGTCGAATGATGATCATCATCAAAGAAAAGAGGGGTTCAAGATGGCGAACAATAAAGTGATGATAGCGACTTTTTCTGCATTTGCCGCCATGACGATCAGTGCCTGCAATGCCGATCCCAACCCAAGCGATGCTCCGGTCGATATGGATGAACAAATGGAAGAGAATATGGGAGAAGACTCGGAGGATATGTTCGACGAAATGGAAGAGAACATGGACGAGTATATGGATGATGCGGATGGCCATATGGGAATGAACCGTTCCGGCTCTCGGGAAGTTCCGGATGACTTAAGGGAAGCGCAAAACCCGCAATACGAAGTCGGAACGCAAGCGATTCTCGATTCGGATCACATGATCGGCATGCGCGGTGCGGAAGCGACCATTGTCGGCGCCTATGAGACGACCGTCTATGAAGTCAGTTACACCCCCTTAAGCGGCGGTCCCGCTGTCAGCAACCATAGATGGGTCATCCATGAAGAACTCGAAAATGCGGGTGACGAACCGTTCGAACCCGGCGACGAAGTGGTCATCGACGCCGACCATATGCGCGGCATGAGCGGTGTGACCGCAACCATCGATTCCGCTGAGGAGACAATCGTCTATATGGTGGATTTCCATACGACGGACGGCGGAGACCGGATCTCGAACCATAAATGGGTGACAGAAGACGAATTGACGCCGGTTAACTGACCGGACAGCGTGTACGGCTATTAAAAACTAACTGCCAAAGGAGAGAGATGGATGAATAATTACTTGAAATTCGGAATCATGATCGGTACTTCCACTTTTTTGATGTATTGGTTGATGTATTTGAACGTTTTCCAATTCGATCACGTCACGTTCAGTGAGACACGGGTTTACATGGCACTGATCATGGGCTCCGTGATGGCGATTGTCATGATGCTGTTCATGTGGCCGATGTATAAGAACAAGAAAGTCAATGGTGTCATCTTAGGTGTCAGCGCGCTGATTTTCGCCCTGTCGTTATGGCTCGTGCGCAGCCAGACTTTGATCGAAGATGAGGGCTGGATGAAAGCGATGATCCCCCACCACTCTATCGCGATCTTGACGAGTGAACGCGCAGAGATCTCGGATCCGCGCGTAAGGGAACTGGCAGATGAAATCATTGAAGCCCAACGTGAAGAAATTGCTGAAATGAAGAGGCTCATTGAAGACTTGGAAAATGAAGATTAAGTACTTTCCGTCAAAATAAAGGAGTGAAAGACAAGTTTCCAATACTGGTGTAAAGAGAAAGTTAGGCGTTGCCGCACTGTGCGGCAACGCCTAAAAAATCGATATTGTCCCGGACCGGTTGAATCAGGCCATAAACATGAAGTAAAGGAAGCGACAGCACAATGAAAAAAATCTTGTTCACCTCATTCGCCCTCAGTTTTGTATTACTGGGCTGCAGCGATAATGATAGCAACAGGCAATCACAGGATTCACCGATGGACGGCGGCCACATGGGCGGCGATGAAAGCACGGAACGCGGCATGGGCGGCATGAATGATGGAGATGGCGGCATGGGTGGTATGGGCGGTATGCAAGGCGGAATGGGTGGGCCGATGAGCCACGGCAATGTCCCTCCACTCGAATCCTCTCAAGGAATCAATGAACTGCCGATCCCGCCTGTCCTGGAAAAACAGCAAGGCGAAGATTTTGATTATGAAGTCACTGCCCAGCAAGGCACCACCGAATTCTTCGACGGGATTTCAACGGACACTTACGGCTATAATGGTGATTTGCTCGGCCCTACGCTGCAATTGGCAGAGGGCGAAAGCGTCGATGTCAAAATCACCAATGACTTGGATGAACCGACGACCTTTCATTGGCATGGCCTTGAAGTGCCGGGGGAAATAGATGGCGGCCCGCACGGCGAAATCCAACCGGGCGACAGCCAAATCATCACATTGGAAGCCGATCAGCCGGCAGCCACACTTTGGTATCACCCACATGTGCATGGCGAGACGGCACAGCAAGTGTTCAAAGGTTTGTCCGGCATGCTGCTTATCGATGAGCCGGCCGGTTCTGATTCGGCGCTTCCTGATGAGTACGGTGTGGATGATATTCCGCTCATTTTCCAGGACCGACTGTTTGATGAAGACAATCAATTGAATTATAACCGGTTGATGAACCTTGACGGCACGGTAGGCGATATCTCCCTCATCAACGGAACGATCGACCCGAAACTGACCGTCACCGAACCGGTCATGCGTTTCCGGCTATTGAACGGATCGAATGCCAGAAATTATACGTTCCGTTTGAGCAACGGCGCTACGTTCAGGCAAATCGCTTCAGATGGCAGCTTGTTGGATGAGGCGGTCGAAAGGGATTCGCTGACCTTATCGGCTTCGGAACGCGCTGAGATTGTCATCGACTTTTCAACGATGGCGGATGAAGAGTCTCTCGCGATCATCGATGAGGAAGGAGCGGAACTGTTGCCGTTCGACCTAGCTCTGGATGGTTCACCTGCTGATTCCACCGAGGTGCGGACAGTCGATGAGCCATTCCTGAGCGAACAGGAAAAAACGATGCCGGTGACGAAAGAAATCGAGTTGTTCGGCATGATGGATATGGTGACGATCAACGGCAAGAAATTCGATATGGACCGCATCGACCTGCGCCAGGAACAAGGCGTCACGGAAGTATGGGAAGTGTTCAATAAACCCGATATGATGGGCGGCATGATCCACCCCTTCCATATCCATGGCACGCAGTTCAAAATCATTTCGCGTGACGGCCAACCACCCGAACCCCATGAACAAGGCTTGAAAGATACAGTATTGGTCGAGCCTGATGAACGGGTGAAATTGCTTGTCACGTTTCCTGAAAAAGGTGTTTTCGTCTACCATTGCCACATTTTGGAACACGAAGACAGCGGCATGATGGGACAGATCGAAGTGTATTGATGATCCACAAGGCAGCTAGCGAAATCCGCTAGCTGTTTTTTTGTGTTTTGTCATTTTTCACTTTCTGCAAGGACCAGCGATTGCCGTTTTTCCGTGGATTGCCTCACGCTCATCCCCAACAGCAGCAGCGAAATCCCGAACATGATTGCAGTCGAGGCGATGACCACCGGCTGTACGGAAATTATTTCTGCTGAGATGCCGATGATCGCTGTCGTGACGATGATTAGCAGTGCTTCAAGCAAACCGTAGACGCTGACGGTCCTGCCCATCACTTCGACCGGGATATTGTTTTGTGTGAAGGTGTGGAATCCGGTATTGGCGAAAGCGAGCGAGAACGCCAGGATGAAAAATCCGATCGCTGCGGTGGCAAACGAACTCGAGAAAGCGTAGACGATATAGCCAAGCGACACCATCACCGAACCACCGCCGATCAAAGCGGCAATGCCCAATTTTCTGGTGAACACGGTATTGACGATGGCTCCGGCAATGATTCCCGCTCCAGCGATGCTCACGAGAAATCCATATTCCCCGTCTGTCAGGCCGAGCACCCGTTTTGAGAAGGTCGCTTCCTGCGAATCGATGGCAGTCGCCATGACCATCATGCAGCTGAACAAAAAGAATACGATCATGACGAGACTTGCGCTCTTGCTGAATTCCATGACGGCTTTCCAATCAGCGCGGATTATTTCCCAAGACATACGCTCATGTGTTTCCGCGACATCTTCTATCTTTTCAAGCTTCGGCATGGAACTGAGGATGATCGCTGAAACGATGAGAGCTGCCGCATTCAAGTAAATGGCCGTCACCGGCGTCCCCATCATGAACAATACGCCAGCGACAGCCGGGCCGATCAGGAAGGCACCCGAGTCGATGAGGCTGCGGAATGCGTTGAAGCGCTGGCGGTTTTTCTCGGGAATCAGTTTGGTGATATACGCCATCGATGCCGGTTCAAACATCGCCCCCGCCATATTGATGAAGAGCACGAATGCGTAAATGAGCCATAAAGACGAGGCGAACGGCAGGCACGCAATGAGCACTGCGCGAATCACATCGAGCGTGATCATCAAATTGCGCTGGTTGGCCCGGTCGATGACGCTGCCCGACCAGAAGTTCGTCAATAACGCAGCAAGCGGCTTGACGATATAAAGACCCGCCACCGCAAGCGCCGATCCGGTCATGTCGAGCACGATCAAGTTCAAGGCGATCAAATACACCCACGCCCCGAAGTTCGCGATGCCGATGCCTGTCAGTAAAATAGCTGGTTCCCGCCAAGCTTTGTTTTTCCATATCCTCTTCATCTCCGCCACCGCTTTCCCGTCAATTTTGGGCAAATAAAAAAATCCCGCCCCCAAGACAATTGTCTTGGGGACGAGATTCCGGTCGTGGTGCCACCCCTGTTCGCCCATATGTCGCCATATGTGCCTCATTCGGTACATTGGATCTATACCTAAGCTCTTTAACGGGAGCGGACGCCGCATCATCCCCGCCTGGTTCCGATGCGGTGCTCAGAGGCTTGTTTCGCTGGCATCCTTTTGCCCCGTTCCACCACCCCGGAGCTCTCTAGGAAAAGGAATTGCCAGCTACTGTTCTCTTCATCGCACTGAATTTTGATTTTCACTAGATTACCACATGGCAGTGGAACTGGTAAATATATAAATTGAAATAAATAATCTACCAATATGATTTCACTATAAACGATATTCCGTAAAACAGCTGAAAAAGCTTTGCTCAACTCTCTCTGATCGAGCATCGCAAACGAATTGGCTCAGCTTCCCTTCGCTAATTCGTTTCCTGGGGGCTCGCGCTGAACTAATTCGGGCTGGCCGCCCGAATGGATTTCAGCACTTCGTCGAAACGGAGTTGGAAAGCCACCTCCGTTTCTGCTCCCCAAGGAGTCTGCGCTGTTTTACTACATATCTTTTACATCCCTCTCATACACTATTTCTAACCTTTAACTCAGTTTACACACTAAGTTTCATTCCATTTTAATTAGAAACAGGATCTCACTATCATTCAACCGTTACTCTGGATGCAAGAAAGTAAGGAATGTCCGGAGTTGTCTCAAAAGGGGCCACTGTGACGCGATCGCCCTTTTCCAATTCTTCAAATGTGCTGATCGATCCGCTGAAGACGGTATGGTCGGTCATAAAGATCTCTTGGATCGGGTCTTGCCTGGAATCGTCTGTACTGACTTCCAAGAGGAAACTCGCCTCTGTCTTTTCAGTTACTGTTCCTTCTAAATTCCCGCAGCCCATCAAAAAAACGATTGAAACGATTAACAAGCTAA
This sequence comes from Bacillota bacterium, assembly GCA_051750505.1. Taxonomy (GTDB): domain Bacteria; phylum Bacillota; class Bacilli; order Bacillales_A; family Planococcaceae; genus Planococcus. The sequence goes on along the minus strand of JBNJJS010000002.1, from coordinate 290,387 downwards.
GCAGCTTCTTTATTTTCCCCACTCCCATCCCCTAAATGTCTTATATATTCATCTTTTTAGAAAAGCCTTATCGCAAAAAGTTTCTCACTTGAAGCCATCTCTCGTTTTCTTAATCGCTCTGATCACTAAATAAACAAACGCAGCCAGCAGAAGAAGCATCGCTAACATTGCAACTGGTCCCATGACTTTGCCCCCTTCATTATGGTTACAAGTAATATGGATTTTATGGAAAATATTGATAAATAAATCGTATCATATATATTCAAGGCAGAATATAGTTAATCATGAGTAATTTTACATAAAAATAAAGACCGGAATCATGGAACTTTTTGGAATTGTAATAGTATAGTTAAGTGAAACCATTTTTGTGGTAATAAGTTAAAAGATAGAGATTTCACATTTAAAGGGTTTTTGGACAGGATTGTTTCACGCGCTTTCCGACTTTATTCGTCAAGAACCCAACTTGGAGGAGGAACCGATATGTCCGACAACAAAAACGACAAGCCAGAAGATCAGCGCGACCGCCTGCAGCTAAAAGACCAAAAAGAACATGCAGGCAGCAATGTTAATGACCAAGCCAACCGGGCGCAAAGCGGCATGCCCGATACGCGCGGCATGGGCTTGAAAGAAATCGGCGGGATCATTCTGCTGTTGGTGATTTTATTGATTGCTTATGGTTTGTATCGAGTATTTTTCGGTTGAGAAGGCCGAATAGCAGAAGGGATTGGAGAAGTTGAATAAGAAGATTTTGATCGTGGTGTTAACCTTGATGGTGTTTGTTGTTTTAGTGGGCGGTACCCTTATTTTTTTGAAGAGCAAGCCGCCACTTGAGACGAGCACAGTGGCTTCGGACCAAAACCAGCATTTCGTTATTGTCGGGTTTGGCAATAACGGATGGGGGGACATCCATTTGATGGACGTGGCAGTCAATAATTTTGAGCAGCCGATAGATAGCAAGATCCAAATGAGCAATACCATGCTAGGCTTTGTTATGACGGACGAGTTCGAATCTGAAGAAGCGAAGCCTTACCGCTTCACCGATATCGATGAAGCCACGATCAAAACGGGCACTTCTCCTACAGCCACGTTTGAAAAACACAACAACGGCAGCGTTTCTGAAGACGATGAGTCATACGGGCTTACGATCATGCATAGCGAAAAAATCCATACCGTCCATATCAAATACAGCTATTTCGGCATCACCTTGTTTGAAGAAGTGGAGATATCTTTTTAATTTGGCATTCAAAAAAACGACGCAGCTGTTTTAAAGCAGTTGCGTCGTTTTTATCTGTTTTATCGTTCATTTAAAATTTGCCGCAAATCTTATCCGATGCGAACATTCGCTACCGCCGAAACTTGACGCCGCTTATCAACTTGGGCCTAACAGCTTGCTGGCGCTGTTTCCGGATACTTTCCGGAACAAATAGTTTTCAGCAGCAACACTGTAGTCCCATCCTTTCATGTTCTTTTTGACAGCCGGCAAGTCCATCTCTTTTCCTCTCGGGCGCTTAAAGTACCGATCCAACTGGCCAGTTTCAATTTTATTTTTTTCATTCACGATGCCTATGAACTCAAAGTCTTCATCAAATCTTGCCAAAGTGGCATCGCCGTGACTATCGTTGCACAATAGGATACCTCCCCGTCTTAAATATCGCTTAGTTTCCTGGCCGACAAATCCGGCATACTGGGAGATGATCAAATCGACTTGCCCTATTTCAAGCGGTTCGGTATAGTCCTGGCCGATAAAGGAAATCTCACAGGCATCCGGATACTCCTTGTTTTTCTCTACATAATTCTTGATGCCGTCCATCTGTTTAAAAAACCGAATGGCTCCCTTGAAATTATCGATATATGTTACTTCAGGAATGACTAGAGACGGGGAAATATCAATGAAAGAACCTGGATAAATCGCATTTCGGATGCCATACTCAGCTGCGACAGCTTTATACAGCGCTTTCCTGTCCCCTGCTTTGTTTATGTACATTTGATATTCTTCAAGAAACTGATTCTCCATTGTGTAACCCCCCCCTCTTTCTTGCGTATGATATGCTTGTCTCATTAACAATTAATTGGCAGCAGATTCATTCACAATTCTGCTGAAAAAAGTATGAAGAGGAGCTTTTATAATGACTTCTGTATTCCTGACGGGCATTTTCACTTCACTATTCACTTGGATTTTGCCGATTGGCATGATGATTGCATTGGTGGTTCTATTCAAAAAGGTGAATCGATTGGAAAAAAAGCTCGATAAGTGATCGCTCGAAAAGTTCACATCAGTTTTAGTTTATTTAGGGTTCTTTATGTACTGGCTACACGAGGTCGGCTTAATTTTTCAAAAGGATTGGTCACTTTCCAGCCCTTTCCTTCGAATAATTTCTGTAGCATCCAAAGATGGTCAGCACCGATGATCAGTAGAATGCGTTCTTCAGGAACTTCAACGAGCTCTGCTGTATTTTTTACGATGGTCAGCTCCCGCTCCATCCATTTATTCAAAAACGAGACGCCTATATTGTGCCCGGCATTTTCCACTTCTACAAACGACAGATACATCCGTTCGGTTTCTCTGACAAGTTCCTGATCGTTCAGTTTGCGGTAAGTTTCGAGTAAAGATTCATCAGGAGTTATACCGCCGCTCTTCGCTCCGTTATCCTGCATCGTTCGAAGCACTTCAGGATAATCCTCTATCACCGCGTGATGTAAGAGCGCCATGTCTTCTTCCGTCAATCGGCCACCCCAGTTCACAGCAAACACTTTTTCGTGGCCTAGTTGATTGGCCAACCGGAAACCTATCTGCTCGATCTCATTCATATCGAATGCTCGCTTCTTATCAGCAAATAATGTCTCTAACTCCGCTTGTTCGCTCTTCTCCCATTCCACCCCTATCTTCGTCGGGTTAAAATTCGCGAGAAATTGGGTCAGTTCTAAAATTTCGGGCTGTTTATCTTTCAGCAGCTCCGAGAACGGTGCGAAATGATAGGATCCTATTAATAGAATTTCTGCAGTCTTCCCCATGATGGCTACACTTCCCTACTTAAGATTCTTCCTCATCTAAATTGAAGGTTTCCATTTTCCCATCCCACATGACTTCAACTTTGATTTTTGTGTGCTCTTGAATGATCGCACAATCCACGCAGCTTTCATTTAGCAGTGTCGCCGTCCCATCTGTCACAGGTACACCCGTCGCCGATTGGCTTTGAGTGACCGTATCCAGCGAGTACTCGATCATTTCCGGCGCTGTTTCCGGTCCTATATAGTTCAGTGTCCCCTCGACTTGCTGGCTGCCGCTTTCTGCCTCGACTACTTTATATGCCATACTCCAACTCTTACTGTTTCCTGAATAGAGATGCTGCTCTCCGCCAATACATCCACTTAACAAAACTGCTGCGAATACGATCGTTGCCAGTTTCTTCATCAGGCTTCCCCCCATGTTCGATTATCACTCCTCTTTCTGCTCAATCCGCCAAGCGATGAACCGCACAATTTCACCGACGAAAAATGCGCCGAGCACCCAAGGAACCAAGCTATATCCGGCTCCGTCGGCATAGATTCCCGCTATCAATAAGGCGATGATGGCGCCACCGAGGAATGAAAGATGATAGGCCTTGTTTTCTTTAAAGTATTCCTTTATCAACTGACCATCCCCCCTCATGTCAAAAAGTATATATTAAAGCACCCCACCCAATGAAAAATCCATCTTATCGGAGATTTCATCGAGTGGGGTTTCATTTGATACTAAATTCGAAAGAAATTCAATTTCTCATCCCGAACTTTTAAACGACTTTCGTATACTAAAGAGAACTAAGAGAATCAGTAGAACTGTAAAGACCAGAGCCCAAATGTTTCCTTCACCAAACAAGCCAGTAAGTACGACTTCGAAAGACGGCAGCCCTAATGCATAGAGTAGCGGCAATACGAGCAGCGTCGCAGCAACACCTGATCCGAACAACAGAATAGCTGTTTTTCTGTTAACACCCAAAAAAACACCTCCTGCGACCATTTTAGCATAAAATTGTAAATTAACTAACTATTTAAACAACTATGATCCCTGCAGATTTGAACTCTAAAGAAAAAAAACATGATCCGAAATTATCGCACTAGTTAGGCTCCGCTGAGGCATGTTGTCAGGACGGTCCCGGTATAATGGCGAGCGCTATGCGGAGTGACAACAGCAACCGTCCCGTGTTGTAAAAGAAATTTTTCATTCTTTTCACTCACCTTCTTGCATTCGCCGAATGGTTCTTGTACACTCAACTTAATTCATTATTGTTGCATTTGCAACATAAACAAGGAGTATTCCTATGGCAGAAATCCTGCGTGAAATCGGCATGATTGCCCGTGCCCTTGATTCCATCAGCAATATCGAATTCAAAGAGCTGGAGCTGACGAAAGGGCAATATCTTTACCTCGTCCGCATCTGTGAAAACCCAGGCATCATCCAGGAACAATTACTCGACCTCATCAAAGTGGACCGCTCCACTGCGACACGCGCGCTTCAAAAATTGGAGAGCAACGGCTTTATTGAAAAACAGGGCGCCCTGGACAATAAGAAAATCAAAAAGATCTACCCGACCGAAAAAGCTCGACAGGTCTACCCGATCATCATCCGGGAAAATGACCATTCCAATGCGGTCGCACTTGATGGCTTTTCGGAACAGGAAGCATTGGAGGCTGAACGCTATTTGCGACGCATCCGCCAGAACATCGAAGTCGATTTCGAATCGGTCAAAAAAGGCAATAAGCGCGATTATTAATGAGCTAAAGGAGCGAATCATCATGGCAAGCCTACGTAAATGCACAGCAAGCGATCTTCAAGAACTCCAAGACATCAGTATTCTCACCTATAAGGAAACATTCGACGAACACAATAGCGAAGAAAACATGAGCGCTTATCTTGAAGCGGCTTACAATAAGCCTAAGCTCGAGAAAGAACTCGCCACCCCCTCCTCCCATTTCTATTTCGCGATGGTCGATAATGAAGTGGCCGGCTATTTGAAAATCAACACAGACGAAGCGCAAACCGAGCCGATGGGTGATGAGGCGCTGGAAGTCGAACGCATTTACATCAAGAAGAAATTCCAGAAAAACGGCGCCGGGAAAGTGCTGATGAACCAGGCGTTTGAGATGGCGGAAAAACTCGACAAGAAGAAAATCTGGCTTGGCGTCTGGGAACATAACGACAACGCCCGTGCCTTCTACGACAAGAAAGGCTTTATCGAAACCGGCAGCCATTCGTTCTTCATGGGCGATGACGAGCAGACTGATTTGATATTGACGAAGATATTGTAGAGTGGATGTGGTTATTCCGCAAAACCGCTACGCTTGCCGCGGGCGAGCGCTGAGCCGCTTCCCTCGCTGCGCTCAGTGCAGGGTCTCATCTGTCTCGCTTTCCCGCAGGAAAGGTATTGACCGAAGCTTGCGAGGGCAATCCTTTGCGACGCAGTGCGCAGTACTGTGGGAGCAGTACGGTTTTCTTCGCGGTTTTGCTCCATATCTTATATTTATTCAATATTTTAGTTACATATGCCAGTCCTCTTCATAGATCAAAAATATTCTGTAGATAAGGCGGTGCGTTATGTATATCCCGAAATATTATAAAGTGCACGACCCGGAAGAGATCCGCGAGTTTATCGAAGCCCATTCGTTCGGCACAATCATCACTGCCGGAAAAGGCCGGCCACTAGCTACGCACCTGCCCTTCCAGCTCAAAAAGCTTGAAGACGGCTATGAGCTGCGCGGGCACTTTGCACGCGGCAATCCGCAGTGGCACACGATTGAAGACGCCGATGAAGTATTAGTGACGTTCCAGGGTCCGCATTCCTACATCACTTCTTCCTGGTACGAAGAAAAAGATATTCCGACTTGGAATTACCAGGCTGCGCATGTGTACGGCAAAGGCCGTCTGCTGTCGGAAGATGAACTGCGGGAGGATTTGGTGACGCTGCTGGAGATGCACGAACTGCACCGCGACGAGCCGGTCCTGTGGGACACTCTCCCTACCGAGCTGCTTGAGAAAGACATCAAAGGCATCGTCGGATTCAAGCTGAAGATCACCGATATCCAAGCTGCATACAAACTGAGCCAAAACCAGTCTCCTGAAGACTATCAGCATGTCATCGATGGTTTGCGCAAAGAAGACGATCCCTTATCTAAAGAAGTGGCGGACGTCATGGACAAAAGGCGCCTGTAGCCATCTGGCCCTTATCGCTTGAAGTCGAGGGCCGTTTCTTATATAAATAAGGTAATTGAATTACTAAAAAAGGTTTTCTAGGGTTCCGCAGCAACAGCTGGACTGGTCCGAGAGAAAACACACAGCAATCGCTGTGACACGGAGGGACAAAAGCCTGGGAGAAACTGTTTTTACAGTTCTCCCGGGCTTTTTATTTTGATTAGGAGGAATTGCAATGAATCTTCAATGGGGAAAAGTACTGATCGCGGCACTGTTTGAAGTGGCGTGGGTGGTCGGGCTGAAACATTCGGATTCTGTCGGCGACTGGCTCATTACAGCGGTGGCCATCGGGATCAGCTTCACTTTGCTGATCGATGCCGGAAATAAATTGCCGGTCGGCACGGTGTATGCGGTGTTCGTCGGGCTCGGGACGGCCGGGACGGTATTGTCCGAAATCGTCTTTTTCAACGAACCTGTCAGTGCTGCGAAACTGGTACTGGTCGGGGTTTTACTGCTCGGTGTCATCGGTTTGAAATTGGTGACGCCGGATTCCGTAGCTGAAAGGAGTGAGGCGTGATGGCTTGGATTTCGTTGATATTTGCGGGTATCTTTGAAATGGTCGGCGTCGCGATGATCAATAAATGGCATCACGACCGCAAATGGCATTCGCTTACTTTACTGATCGGTGGATTTGTTGCGAGCTTCCTGTTTCTCGCCTATGCGATGGAATCGCTGCCGATGGGGACAGCGTATGCAATTTGGACCGGCATCGGGGCATCCGGCGGCGCGATCATCGGCATGCTGTTCTATAACGAATCAAAAGACTGGCGGCGCATCCTATTCATCGCGATGGTGCTTGGTTCAGCGGTCGGGTTAAAGCTTGTTTCCTAAAGCAGCTGCATTTTATTGGCGAAATATTCCTGCATCCACTACTATGAAAGATAGAAGCAATTGGCAGTAAAATCCTTTTCTGCTGTACAGCATAGATATCGCATCATCTGATCAAAGGAGTTGGGATAGTATGGATTTCAAAAATATCACTGTTGCCGGAAGCGGCGTATTGGGAAGCCAAATCGCGTTTCAGTCTGCCTATCATGGATTCGAAGTCGCGGTGTACGACATTACAGAGGAAGCGTTGACTCGTGCGAATGAACGGTTTGACGTCTTGAAAGGGCATTTCAAGAAAGATTTGAAAGCGACAGACGAAGATTTGGACGCGGCGTATAACCGCCTGTCTTTCCATACGGATTTAGGGGAAGCTGTTAAGAACGCCGATTTGATGATTGAAGCGGTGCCTGAAGTGCTCGACATCAAACAAGAATTTTACACGAATTTGTCGAAAGTCGCACCGGAACAGACGGTCTTTGCGACGAACACTTCGACGATGCTGCCGAGCACGTTTGCGGAATATACAGGACGCCCTGAGAAGTTTTTGGCGCTTCATTTCGCCAATGACATCTGGCGCAGCAATACAGCGGAAATCATGGGCCACGGCGGCACGGACGAGTCGGTCTTCAACGACGTCGTAGAATTCGCGAAAGCGATCGGCATGGTCGCACTGCCGCTCCAGAAAGAACAGCCTGGCTATATTTTGAATACATTACTCGTGCCGTTCTTGAACTCCGCGCAGTACTTGGTCGTCAATGGCATCTCAGACCCGCATACGGTCGACAAGACATGGATGATCGCAACCGGCGCGCCGAGAGGACCGTTCGCGATTTTGGATGTCATCGGCATCAACACGCCGTACCATTTGTCGGTCGCAAGAGCCAATGCCGGCGACGGAGAGGCAGCGAAAGTCGCGGAATATTTGAAGACGGAATTCCTCGACAAAGGGCGCCTTGGCATCCAGAACGGCAAAGGGTTCTACGATTACCCGAACCCGCGCTATTTGGATAAGGATTTTTTGAAGGAATGAGATAAGAAAACCCGCAATGACCTGTGTGAGTGAGCACAGGGCATTGCGGGTTTTTTATAATTTCGAACTGTCGCTTTAAATAGAGAAATTCCGCAAGGCTAAACTTGCTATTGAATAACATTTTAAAATACCCAGTAGCTGTAATATCGAGATTATTGGCTTTTAGGATATATATTTGTTTATTAAACCTGCTGATAATATCTCATATGTTGAGTTTCGAACTAATTAATCATTTTACAAAATGCGCAATATTTGACCCAGAACTTAGTCTTTGACGACATCTTAATGCATAGGTTAAGAAAAGGGTGATTTATAATTTAAAAAAGTCATTACAAAATATCATTAGAATAGGTACAGAGATTAAGGGGATTTTTACTTCTCAAACATTGAATGGAGATAAATTGGTTTAATAAATTGGATGTTAAGCACAGCAAATTAAGCTTTATCAGCATACGGAACATTACTTTTACGAGAGATATTTTCCCTTGGTTCAATATACTCATTTCTTAAACATCTATAATTAAAGATGTAAATGTTCTATACAAAATTCATTTCATATTATAGAACTATCAATATTTTTTATTTCCTATAATTTATATTTGTCAGAGGAAGAGAGAATCATTACCATTAGGTGTTTGTAGACACCTATTAATCATATGGGGGATCATCATCATCATGAGGTGGTTTGATACCATCGTTTTCCACTGTAAAATCGGAAGAGGAATCCTCATCAAATGTTTTAAATCCTTCGCTTTGAATACTAGAGAAATGTACGAATACATCGTCTCCGTCTTTTTGTTCGATGAAGCCCCACCCTTGATAGTCATCATTATTAAATTTAACTTTTTGTTTAACGGAATCATCCTCTTCATTTATAAGTTTAAGTCTTACGGAACCATCATCTTCATTTTTAATACTAAGTTTCACAGATTCATCCGCTTTACTCCCGAACTCATCATTTTTTTTAGGTTTAATAATAAATTTCTTTCCACCTACATTAATCTCATACTCTGTATTTTTGTCTTCTTCGTTAATTTTATTTGAATCTTTTTTATTATTCTCAGCCATCCTCTTCGCCTTCCTTTCTTTTTTCATCTTTTTTGTTCACTTGTTGCCCCGAATCTTTCTTATTATTTTTTTTAATCGTCTTTCCCGTATCCTTCAATCTTACCTCCATATACTTTATTTCGTTGTATGGAATCCACACCCCTCTTGGAGGTTCTATGCGCTCCCATTTCCGCGTCACTTCACCAACTTTATAACGTGCTTGCATAAAGAGGTCTTGTGGAGCCTCAGAAGAACTAGCTGCGAAAGACTCCCCTCCATAATTCCCTTTTATAATAGTTCCATCTTTCAAAGTTACACTAAGCCAAGCCCCCTTCTTAACCACATAATCCCAGGCAGTAGGATTTGGATGTAGAGTGTTAATTCCAACTTTTCGTAATAAATTTCTCCCCCATTCCCTTTCAGTAACTAGACCAAATATAAAACCAAAAATATACGGACTTATTACTAGAACGCTAATTATAAGCAGTACCCATAGCAAGAAATCATCTATCCACATTCTTTTTCTAATAGCGCTAAATATCACTCCTCCCCAAAGAGCATAATTTAACAAACTGAAAACAAGAAACCTCAATAAGTTTTCTGAAATAGTTTTCTTTTGGATGTTAACCAATTTTTCATAAGCTGAATTCATGATATATCCAGGGACTAAAAAAATGATGGAATACAAAAAACTCTCGTAATTGTCTAAAGACATCTTCTCCCCCCTTTCAATAATTTATTGAGTGTGGTTCACCCTATTGATCAGACTATGTGGTACTTATTTTTAGCTAGAAGTAAAAAATAAACGGAAAAGAATAGTAACATCATAAATACTAAGCTTGTTTATTTTCTTCATTAATCTTTCACAAAAGCACCATTTCACAAACAATAAAAGTGAACTGTTTTGATTCGATGAGTCTCCTCTCTACCTTTAATTCAAGCTGATTCTTTTAATCTGATGAGATGTTAACTGGAATAGTTTGTTTAGTTCTAAAATACAAAAAACTTCGAATATTGGTGAATAGGTAAAACACTTTTTTCTTAATTCTTATCATGCTTTATTAAATTCAACCATCGAAATATGTTTGAGCAATTAATACGATATAAAATGAAAGAGACAATAAACTATTCATTAACCCAATCTTCACCGTTTTATTATAAATGAAAGCATTGCTTCAATTAATCATACAGGAGTTTCCATAAGTCTATTTAAATATGGGAAAGGGTTATTAGCAAAGTTTCTTACTTTCCTCCTGATGCAAAAAAGTGAAAAGAAGAATAATCATAATGTCACTCACCAAAAGGTGAAAGATTTGATATATTTGATTACCAACGTTATTCTCTTATTTCTGCTTTATTCTTTTCAAAAGCAGTCACTAATCCATCAATTCGTCTTATTATTTCATCATTCGAAAGATGTTTTTTTCCATTCTCTTTAAAATCACATCCAGTTCCACTTCTGTGAATCCTAAATATATTCGACCCTCTTCATATCGACCAAAACGAATCACTACAATCAATCCCAGTTACCTTCTGTAACAACTGGAAAATTCCCTTAAATAGGTAATTCGCCGAGTTTCCCTTTATTCCCTTTTGTAAGCCCACTATACTTTTGAAACCATTCGTAAAAGTACACCTTTCCGATTGCTCTCAAATTAGCTTAACACCCCAAAAAAGGACGTTCGTAAAGTGTCAAAACACTTTACGAACGTCCTTGAATTTCCTCGTACTTATTCGAACGCTTTTCAACGATAATTAGATGAAACAAGAATTTTGATATTAATTATGGAACATCGGAAATTTGCTTGCATACGATTCAGCAGCAAAGATCCACTGACTGAACAAAGACTTATGGGTTCCTGCTATTCTAGCGTTTAAAGAATATTTTATTTTAGCTTAAAATCCAACCTACTTTGGCCGATAAGTTCTTCTCCGCCCTGCCATAAGTATTGAACTGAATATTGTTTTCCAATGTCTTGTTCGGTAATCTCGATAGTTATTGTAGAACTGTCAGTCGCGATGATTTCTTCGCTTACTTCTCCATCACTGTCTATCTCGTTTAACTTAACTTCACTTGGACTCGGCTCCATCATTCCCCAGTCAATCATAATCCTGTCCCCCACTTCGGCATCTCCGGAGTGAACATCAGGAACATCATAGCTGCTGTTAGCATCGCAATTGTGCCAGCACACCTGGGAATACATATGGTCGAATACCACGCCGTTCGGATCAGCGGAATCCATCTTCGTAATTGAAGGCATCTCCATATATGTGTACTTTGGAAGCTGTCCGGCGTTTTGCCCTGGAGTTTCTTCGATAACGATATTCCCTACATATTGAGCTTCATTGTCTCGATCGATAAATTCCACTTCTAATACATAATTCCCTTCGGTTTGCGGAAAGCGGAATTCTCTCGAATCGTTTAGTTCAAGCTCCATTTCTTCTCCATCTTTCCATAAGGCTGCCGTGATTGTTGGATCTGTCCAAATGTCCCCGCCGTTCTCTTCATTCTCCTTGAAATCCAAAGAAGCCGGTTGATTTGGAGAAACTTCAGTGGCCTCTTGTGATAAACCGAATTCTTCAATGTCCTCTATCGTTTCCGTTACATCCCCGGTCGATGAACTCCAACTGATATTTGCTTCTGTTAATTGCATGGGTTGGCCTCGCAAACCATCATCTGCGAGTAAATACGCTCTTGGAACACCCACATCGTAATCCTCGGCAAAGCAGCCTGCCAGCATAAGAATTATTGGCAATGCTGAAACGAGTATCAAAACTTTTTTCACATAAAGCCACTCCTTATATGGTTTGAATAAGTCAGTAGAGGAACAAATATACGGCATTTCGGTTTTTTTGATTGGCTTTAAAATTTGAGGTGTTCAACGGTTTGAAAATTCTTCTTTAACGATTTGCTTAAAATACGGTTTGAAATCCACTTGGACAATAATATCCGTTTCTTCATTTTCAGTGATTAGCAGGATACTCGAGCGGTCTTTTTGGTCAGCCATGATTTCGAATTTGCTGACTTGCTTCAAGTCCAATAAAGACAGCATTCTTCCTGAATCGCTTTTGCTCACTTGAATGCGGACCTCATCCTGAGCCGGAGAAATATGCACTACAAAATCCTCTTCCCCGTTAGTGAATCGGTAGACCGCTTCTTTGTAATAAATCGAGGTTTCTTCTATGTCATCAGACAACTCCGGTTCACTTTCAAATAAAGACAACAGTTCCAGTTCATTTGGAAAATCCCGCATATTATTCACCTCTATTTACTATCTGCCTGACATCTGCCCATTCATAAGCAAGTTCAGGTATTTGTTTGCCGGCGATCGTTATGTATTTTTCGTCGATGACTTTGCCGCCTAAATTTTCATAAAAGCCACTGGAGTGATTCTCCTTGAGCACCCAAACGAGCATCGATTGAATGTCACGATTCAACAGCTCCTTGCTTACTGCCTGCATCAGCATTTTGCCGACACCTTGCCCTTGATAAGCTTTCAGGATATAGATGGAATACACTTCTCCGCCTATGTCCGGGTAGTCACCGGAACGCTCCTTGCCGCCGTCTGCAAAGCCGATGACTTCCCCGGCTTCATTTTCTGCTACGAACGCTGTGGAATGCTGCAAGTTGCGATTCCATTGCTTTTCTCTTTCCTCGTATTTCAATCCATTCAAATATTCGTCTGGGACAATATTGCGGTAAGTGGTAATCCAGCTGTCTACATGGACTTTTGCAATTCCTGGCGCGTCCGAAGCTATTGCTCTTCTAATCATCATCCACTCACCCTTTCGGCGTAAACTTCATGACCGCGTTGAACAGGTCGGAAGTCGATTCCTGGAAGCCCCGCTCCTCGCTCTTGAAGCTGTCCAATAGAATATAGCCGAAAACGAGACCGGCGATCGTTTGTGCTGTGGTGCTGCTAAATAGGATCAAACTGATTTGAGTGTAGAATTCTGGGTAAGCCATATTTTCAAATGGGAGAAAAGGCAGAATGGATAGCATTAGTACTACAAATGCCGGAAGGCCGACTGCCAAAAACTTGCTCCAATCGAATCCACGTATCCGTCTCTCTTTTCGTTCCAGCATGAACTTAGGCGTACGCAATAATAGGCCGATGACGACCGGGAAAATCGTGACGTAAATCCAATAAGGAACCAGATTGAACGTCATCTGCGTTCTTTCATTTAGTAATTCCTGCAGTTGCAATCCCATATACACGATAAATGCAATCGCGATGCTCCATATGAAGTAATAGAAAAATCGTTTCATTTCCTCTTCTCCCCCTTAAATTAAGTGATGGTTATATATACTGTTGAACATGGAAAAGCGTTTCGTTTTATTTCGAGTCAGATGAATGCCAGCATAAAAATAAAAATGACGGCAATCGGAAAAATCATGAACAGCCAGTTCAAAGCCTGGAGAATCCACATCCCCGACGGTTTCGGGCCTTCTGTCTTTCGGATATAGAGAAATGAAAGAAGTCCGAAAACAGGTGTCATCAATTGCAGGCCGCCGCCATAATTCGGCTGTGACGCATCAATTAATTCTTCTACTAGAAAGGAGAGCAGCACGAGATTGATGATAAGCAATGCAATTGGAATCGACAGATGAAAATTCTTTAGTGTATTCTTCATTCCAGTCCTCCCTGCAAAAGCAAATGAATTCTTTAAAAGAGTTTTAATTCCATAATTTAACTTTAACAGTTTTCTTCCATAATCGATATACTTCTTACAGAGGTGGTTGCTGATGAATTTTTTTATAGGGGTGATTCGGTAGAGAAAAACAATTATTGCGCCCACGCTTTAGCATACATATCCCTTCATCGTTAATCGTCGTTTGGCATGACAGGCAAGGATTCAATCTTTATACCTCCGTGGAAAAATACTCCACACCGAAAAATCTTGCTGGCCACTTCCCACAAGATACACCGATTGAATTCGATTGAATTCGATTAAATTGATCAAATCAAAAACGAACCCCAAATGCGCACCGTCTTTCTGGCGCTCCATTTGGGGCTCGTTTCATTTCTCTATGCTTATCCTTCAAACAAAGGACTGACTGGCTTTTCGTTGTGCACATGCTCGATCGCTTCTGCGAGCAATGGCGCGACGGACAGGATGGTGATTTTCGGGATTTGCTTTTCCTTCGGCACGCGGATGGTGTTGGTGACCACCAGTTCCGTCAAAGCGGAGTCTTCGATTCGTTGAATGGAATCGCCGGACAACACGGCATGCGTACAGCAAGCGTAGACCGCTTTTGCGCCATTTTCCACAAGCAGGTTCGCTGCATCGGAAATGGTCTTCGCTGTATCGACGATGTCGACGATGATGACGGCGTTCTTGCCTTTGATGTCCCCGACGATGTTCATCGTCTCTGTCTCGTCTGGCATCTTGCGCTTGTCGATAAAGCCGATCGGCACATCCAAGCGATCCGCAAGTCTGCGCGCTCTAGTCAATCCGCCGTTGTCCGGTGCCACGACGATGGCATCTTCGAGTTTCTTATTGATGAAATGCTGCGATAACTCGGTAATGCCAAGCAGTTGGTCAACCGGGATATTGAAGAAGCCTTGTACTTGCGGCGCGTGGAAATCCATCGTGATGACGTGGTCCACACCCGCTTTTACTAGCATATTTGCAACGAGTTTCGCCGTGATCGGTTCACGTGAACTCGCTTTCCGGTCTTGGCGCGCGTATCCGTAATATGGAATGACCGCCGTGATGGATTCGGCCGATGCCCGCTTTAAAGCGTCGATCATGATCAATAATTCCATGACATGCTCGTGTCCTGGCTGCGAAGTCGATTGCACGACGTAGACTTCCGCCCCTCGCACGCTTTCTTCGATATGGATCTGGATTTCCCCATCGCTAAAATGGGTGATGGAGTTTTTGCCCAGCTCACAGCCGAGATGATCCGCGATCTCCTGAGCCAGTTCCTGATTTGAATTCAACGAAAATAGCTTGAAGTTGTCTCTTAATTGATAAGCCACCGTTCAACTCCCCTTTCAGCAAATTATAAGTTCGTAAATTGACAGCTGACTGTTTCCCATGAAAATTTCTTATCATGCGGCTTGTATCAGTTGATTTCATGATAGCTCTTTCCGGGTGCAAATGCCACCAAAGATGGAGAATCGCGCCCTTGTTCACAGGCTTAGTAGAAAATCTGCCACAATATCGAGATGCCAGATTAAAAAGATCAGCCCGATTAGTGTGGCTGCCATCAGTAGGCTAATCAAACGGAAAGCAGCGAGTTGGTAGTTCTCCGGAAAAAATTTCTCACTGCACCAGAACAGGAAACTGAATAATAAACCGAACATGAAAAAAGGCCCGCCTCCATATGAGAAGACTTCTTCCAAGTCTTGCTTCTCTCCATTTTTCATCGGTTTGATGGCCACGTATATATTTTGAATCGCGATGCCACCCAATAAAATCGTCAGTGCGTAAACGGCCCATTGCGGCAAATTCAGTTCTCCTCTCTCCTGTTCATCCATTTTGATGCCAAAGATTTTTAAGGCTTTGAGATTCTTCTTAACTCTCGAGCAGTATAGCTGCCAATCCCTGTTCAATACTCTCCAAAGTGTCCACATATCCGAAAGTTAATACCAGAAAAAGAACAAAGAAAATCAAAGTGATGCCCAAGATTCTCAGCGTCTTGCTTATTTTCAAAAAGTTGAGGCGCTTATGCTCGAGCACGAATAATATACATAGCGGAATGAATAGCGAAAACAGCGTCAAGAAACCTTGCAGCGTTCGAATATCGGCTTGCAGCAAAGCTAAACGCAGCCAATCACTCGTTTCATAATCCTCCACATCCACTGTCACGGAACTTTTCTCCAAACTCCCTTGGGTGATCACCACCCCTTCGCTCTTTTCTTCATAGCTGACCGCTCCGGGAAAGATATTCAGGTATGCAATCAAATAGAAAGAAAGACCGATCAATACGAAGTACGCTAATAATGTGATATTGTCTTTTTTTCTTGAGTTATGTTGAGTCATACGCCCTTCTATTTTTCCTGATTAATAGCTTGTAATCCGTTTTTTGATGATTGATTTATTATGCAGCGCTTGAATTTTCTGCTTTTTTGAAACCATTTACCCATTATACCGTACAGTATGTTAAGAAGATTAACATTTTTTTCAAAAAAATCCTATTGGAGGTACTGATGAAAAACATACTCGTTGTCTCAATTACCATGCTCGTACTTGTACTTGGCAATTGGCTTGCAAGCTTTTTCATGCCGCTCGGGTTTTTGGACATCGCCATCCCGTTCGCGGGGCTTGCGGTCGTTATCGTGTTCTTTTTCAAGTCGAAAGGCGGAATGGCCAGCCGCCATCTGGATATGTCGATTCAAGGTTCGACCGGCATCCGCATGGAACAGAGTGCTCCTGTATCCGATCGTTCCTATATTTTGATCGGCTCGATTTTGTATTTGATGCTTATGGTTGGGATTACGTTTTTCGCCTACCGTGACTATTTCTTGAATTAATTGCAACGCGATTATCATTTTGATTTAGGGGGGCGAATATGAAACGGCTTTGGGCAATTTTAACGAAATTTATCTTCGGCGTCATTGGCATCATTTTGATCAGCGCTACTCCAGCTTTATTCAGCGGGGCTTCTTTTTTGGATTTCCGTTCTTATGCAAATGCTTTGCAGCTGATTTTCACCGGATTTGCAACTCCATCTGAGTGGACTTTAAGCTACCAAAATCCATCTACTCTAGAGACGATCCCAGTATCCTTCGAGAAGTTTTTAAGCGGCCCTTATGTGTATTCGATGTCCATTTTCCTCATGGCACTGGCATTAGCTTTCGTTTCAGCCTTTATCCTTTCCTTTGCCGTGTTGTTGTCGAAAGGCGCCTTGAAGCGCTCCATGCTGGAAATCATTAAGATCCTTCAGTCTTTCCCTGACTTCGCCTACATATTCTTGATTCAAATTGGCGTCATTGCCATTTTTCAACAGACCGGTTTTTTGCTTCTTAGCTTTTACAGCTTGGGCGGCGAGGAAATTTACTTGGCGCCGGTCGTGTGCTTATCGGTCGTGCCAGCGGTGTTGTTTTTGAAGCTGTTCATCTTATTGTACGAAGAAGAACAGCAGCATCCTTACGTGGAACTCGCGCGTTCCAAAGGACTCAGCCGTATCGAGATTCTGTGGAAGCATTGCACGTCCAATGTATTGAAAAGCGCGTTCTATCAATCCAAATCGATTGTTTGGCTGGCTCTTTCTGCGCTGTTGATCATCGAGTATTTATTTGGGGTCGAAGGCATTTTATATTATTTGCGAAACGATTTTAGCCCGAAAGGTATCGCCTTTATTTTATTGAGTGTGTTCATCCCTTTCTTCATTTTCTATGCGGTAGTGGAGTTATGGCTTGGAAAATACGAGATTGAGCGGAATGCGGTATTTGGCAAATTCAATTTGCGCCTCTTCGACTTGAATGAAATCCAGGCTAGCCTTCGCTCGCTTTTTACAAACCGGAAATCGGCATCGATGCGCCCGGCATCTTTCAAGAATCTGCGCATCTTCATCCCTACCTCCATTGTGCTCGGCCTATTAACGGCAAGCGTCCTTTATGGGATATTCACCGGCGACGCCATTGCGCAAATAGATTATCTTTACGATGAAGAAGGCAGCATTGAAAGCAGCGCGCCGCATTCACCTTCCGCAGAGGTTCTGTTCGGCACCGACCCATACGGCTATTCGATCGCCCAGCAATTGATGGTCGGCATGAAGTACACCATTGTCTTGAGTTTATTGATTGCCAGCTTGCGTATCATCTTCGGCTATCTGTTCGGCATGGTCTATACCTTCTTCTTTACCGATAAGCTGAGGCATTTCGTCAATTCAATCGCGGAAGGCATGCATTTTTTGCCACTGACCTTGGTGACCTATATTTTATTGCTGCCGGTCCTGATCAGCTACGGCCAATGGGAGCTGAGCTTGGCGGAGCGTTTGACCTTCCAAGTGTTGATCATGTCTCTTGTCGTCTTGCCGATCACCACAAGCGCCATCGGGAATGAAATGAATGAGACCTTGAAGAAGGACTATGTCATCAGTTCGGTGTTGATGGGCGGGTCGATGAGTTGGATCCTATCGAAGCATATCCAGCCGGAGCTATGGCCGAAACTCGTGTTGATGTGGGTGCAGCACATCATTCAAGTGTTGCAGATGTTCGTTCACCTTGGCATCTTGAACATCTTTGTCGGCGGCGCCGTTGCCCAATCCGATTCGCCGCGGCTCGTTCCGGAAATTTATGAACTGTCGGGCATGATCGCTATTTCCCGGGAAGTTTTCTCCACCAATCAATTCTGGATGATCCTCCCTCCCTTGGCTGTATTCATGATTTTGATCTATTGCTTTATCACGATTGCTGAAGGGCTTACGCAGAAACAATTGCCTGTCGTGCAACCGGAAACCAAAGATATACGAGATGCTGTTAAGAGCCCTGATTCCAGGACTTCTTTTACACGCATTCGCTATGCAGAAGCCAATAAAGAATGAACCGTTTACCTCATCGATAAAGGAGAATTGGATGCTATTTTCAAAATGGACTTTTTACCAAGCCGCCGCTTTGGCAGGCCTGATCGCACTGGCTTTTCTGGCCGAATTTTATTCACTCAATATCGGAAACGCACTCACGTCCGGTGCCATCAGTTCGATGCTGATTGTACTGACCTTCATCTTGCTGAGCACGAGCTTCATTCATTTGTTTTTCATTTTCCACAGTAAAAAAAGCGAGCGCTTCCTGGCGCATCCCTTGTGGAACAAGATGACCGTGCTGGCGGGACTGTTGCTCGCCTTTTCAGTCGCGGCGTTCATTATAGTTTCGGTCTTCACTTCTCTGAATGACTGGATTATGGACGATCGCTGGATTTTATACGGGATCATCTATTTCTTCTTGTTCCTCTATAGCCTGTTCGTGCTGTCGGTCGTGCACAAAGTGAAGCAGAACAGCGCAAAAGAAACGAAGATCGAAATCTCGTTCGGCACCACTGTCGTAAGCTTATGTGTATTGCTTTTCCTTCTTTAATTCCAAAAACAGCCTCCGGTTGAGACCATTTTATGGCTCAAACCGGAGGCTCTTTTATCTGATCGAATACAACTTTTTAGGGCCTTGCCGTTTTGGCATGATTCCAAGTTCAGCAACAAACATCATCAATAAGCAGTAGAACGCAGTTAGGCTAGCGGCATTGGCTGTGCTAGGGGGTTGAGGAAATGAATAATTGTAGACGGCCAAATTGACGATCAAGGCCACGACGAATCCTGCATAGGACAAAGTAAACAAGTGGCTTCCAACGATTATTCGTTTATCGTTTGTCGAATCCCATGGCACCGACTTTGCGACAGCAATGGATTGTTTGATTTGTCCAAATGCGCCGTAAGCAAACCCTGCGATGATTAGAATCGGAACGAGATCCACTAACCATTCCATTTAAACACCTCCAAATTAAAAATCCTCAGTTCGTCCGTTCAGCTGTACGGCGCATCCTTTTTTGATTGTTGCGGTACAGAATAAGTACGAGTGTCAAGAGACCTGATAGCCCGAAGAATCCGGAGAATAAAGTGAGCCCGATCGTAGGCGAATTGAGCAACATCGCACTCATCAATAGCAAGCCCACCGCCATCAGCGATAGGAAAATGATGTGTGTCGTTTTGCGATCCTTCAAAAGCCAAGCCGATAGCTGGAAGACGATGAATAGGAGTGACGCTGCCATCAATAACGGAAACAGTGGCTCGAATTTCGCCGCATAGACAAAATGGTCAATCGCCAAAATATCGCTTGCCTCGTTCACTGGCCCGTTCAGCCAAGTGGAGAAAACAGCCGAGTATTTCCACTCCCACGAAATATCGCGCAGCTGTCCGCCTTCATACCAACTGGCAAGCGTCGAAAAGATAAATACCAAAAATGCGCCGATCAGGTAAATGATGTTTTTAAATTTCATGCAATTCTCCTTTCCTTTTCTGCATCTCAATTCCGTTAACACTGTTGCTTTTACTATACTAATAAGGCTCTGGAATTTCTACATAATTCTGGAAGAAACTCAATGAACTACTCCATCCCTTTTATTCAAACAGCAATAAATAAGTTGAATGAATGGAGACTGTAAATTTTCACCCATAAGGACATATGTCCTTCCATTCACTCGAAATGCCGATTATTCTTATAGTAACGAAAGGCGGTGGACCGGATGAAAGGAATTCTATTTGCGCTGGCGGGCGGGTTTTTCCTGACCTTCCAGAGCGTGGCGAACGCAACGATCAGCGACCAGATCGGCACGTGGCAAGCGGCGGCGATGACCCAGTTCACGGGCTTTGTGCTGGCGATATTGATTGTTTTGGTGCTGAAAGATACATCGATCAAATACTTGAAACAAGTTTCTCCTCTGTATGCCTCTGGCGGCTTGCTCGCGGCGTTCATCTTGTTCAGCAATATGACCGCCGTCCATCGCATGGGCGTAACGCTAACAATCAGTATGTTCCTTATCGCGCAGCTGATCGCGGCAATTGTCATCGACGGCAAAGGCTGGTTCGATATGGCGAAGAAGAACGTCGGAAAGACGCAGATTGTCGGCGTGTTATTGATGATTACGGGCATTCTTGTATTAAAATGGTAAGGAGGAAAAACCATGCAGACGATTAACGAGTATCTTCATCAGTATGAGTTGGCGGATCTATTCCCTCCTGGGGTCATCGATTCGATGCATATCGAAAGTTTTGCGGCAGGACATAGATTGTTCTCACAAGGCGACGCTGCGGATACTTTGTACTTGCTCGTTGAAGGCAAATTGAAGATTTCCATGCTGTCGCCAGAGGGCAAGCGGCTGATTTTGGCATTCAAGACGCCTTTTGATATCGTCGGTGATATCGAGTACGTGCAAAAATGCCCGTTCATCAATACAGTCGAAGCCGTGACCGATTTGGTGCTGTTGCGCGTCCCGCACAAAGCTCTAGATCATGAAATGAGCGGCAATGCCTTGTTCCAGCAATTTCTGTTGGAGACGATCACGCGCAAGTTCGTGACGAAAGCGCAGGAACTGAATTTCAATTTGCTCTATGCGGTCGATGTGCGCGTGGCGAGTTATTTGCTGTCGATGACACCGGATAAACCGAGGCTCGATTCACCGTCGCTTGTCGATATGGCGGACTTGATCGGCACGAGCTATCGCCATTTGAACCGCGTGCTCCAAAAATTCGAGCAGTCCGGCTGGATCCAGCGCAATAACGGCAAGATCGACTTGCTCGATCGCGACGCCCTGCTGGATCAGGCAGGCCATAATATATACGAATAGGGGGATCATCCAGTGGTTCTAGGAATTATATTGGCACTATCAGGCGGCGTCTTTGTCTGCCTTCAAAATATATTCAACGCGAATGTGAAGCAACACGTCAGCGTCTGGACGACGACGGCACTCGTTTTATTCCTCGGGTTTTTCGGCTCATTTATGGCGGGCCTAGCCTTTAATGGAATGGGCTTGTTCCGTTTCGAAGCGGAGCCGTGGTTTTGGTTCAGCGGCGTGCTCGGTGTCGGAGTAGTGGTTTGCGTCACGCAAGGCGTCCAGACTTTGGGTCCGAGCCGCGCGATTTCCATCGTCATGGTATCGCAGATTTTCTTCGGATTGATGTGGGACACAGCCGGATGGTTCGGCCTGGAGCAAGTCCCGTTCACGTGGCAATCTCTTGCGGGCGTCCTGTTAATCAGTGGCGGCATCCTGTTGTTCCAATTCGGTCCAGCATTGGAGCAGAAACCATTTATCCAGAAACAGAAAGTGCAGCACGAAGCTTAATTTCATGAAATGCCTTCTTTTCCCGTAAAATTTGTCAGCCATTCCAGCATCAGACTTCGTGCATATTTTTTTCAACTGCTTTATTATGTATGTATAATACTGTTAGTTTGAATTCGTGAAGTTTAATTGGCGCATGATTTTCCGTTTACGAAATATCATGCCATTGAGGGGAAGAAGAAAATGTTCAAAAATGTTGAATTGCAGGATTTTTTACTTGAAAAATCAAAAGGATTTACTGAGCAATGGTACGCCACGCTCGATAAAAGTTCCGGCGGGGTATACGGCGAGACCGAACCACAGGCAATTAAAAAACTGAAGCAGCAAAATTATGAGTTCCATGAACTGTTCTGTTCAGCGTTCGGGAAAACCGATGTAGAATGTCTTGATATTTTCCGCGACTGGGTCATACGCGTCGCCAACGACGAAGCGCATTTGTCCACCCCGTTCGATTCGGTCATCAAGGAGTTTTTCCGTACCCAGAAGCAATATTTGCAGCTGATTGAGGATTTCGCTGTGCAGCAGGAAGAACCTGTGTCGCATGCCCAGCTGAACAAGTGGAATCAAGCGATCGTCGATACGATGAACGGCATCATCCTCGAGTTCATCAAACAAAATACGAAAGCAGCAGAGCGCCGCTTGGATGCCCAGCAGGAAATGATTGTTGAGATGAGTGCACCTGTCATCCGTTTGACGAAAGAAAGCGGTTTGCTTCCTTTAGTAGGCGAAATCAATACATACCGGGCGAAAATCGTCTTTGAAAAAGTGCTTCAGCAATGCCATGAGAATTCATTAGAGCGCTTATTCATCGATTTATCCGGTGTCCCGATCATCGATACGATGGTCGCCCATCAAATTTTCCAATTGATCGAAGGCTTGAATATCATCGGCGTCCGGACAGCCCTTGCCGGCATCAGCCCTGAAATCGCGCAAACCGCGATCCAATTAGGCGTCAATTTCGGCGAAATCGATGTTTACAATAAATTGGACCAGGCGTTGCGCTATCACAAATTGGAGTTTACGAATAACTAAACTGACTACAAAAGAATCAGAAAACCGTATTTTCCGAAGCTTATCGCTCGCTTTCCGTGGGCTCGCGCCCAAGCCGCTTCGATCGCTGCGCGCTCTGCAGGGTCTCGGTCGTCTCGCTGATCCACAGGAGTCGAGCGAACGCTTCTCCAAATACTTAGCCATCTCATTGATTTTTGAATGTCGAGAAAGTAAGCATTTTTTTAGATGATGTACTTATTCAACAATCTGAAAAATCCATCCGCATGTGTGTGGATGGATTTTTTGTATGCTTATCGGTTTTCTGCGATGCGTTTCAATTCGGCTGCACGCGTCGACAGGAACTTTTCCATATGCCTCTCGAGAAACAATTTATCGGCGAGCTTTCCGATGATGCCGAAAGGGGCCCGGTAGACGAACCAGTCTTTCATCAGCGTCCCGCTGCCGCTCTCTGTAAATTCATGCGTATGGACGAAGGAATGAAAAGCGCCTTTCACCATCTCGTCGCTGAAGCGGTACGGCCGCTCCATCTCGGTAATTTTCGACGTGAGCTTCTGGCGGACGCCGAGATGCGTCGCTTTCCACGTCACCCAATCGCCAAGTTCCATCAGGCCGCTCGTCGTGCCGGCAATGGCGCGCTCGTTGGTCTTCGATACGGTTTCGATATGCACTTCGATGCTTCTCGCCAAATCGAAACAACGCTCGATCGGTGCTTCGATATAGGTTTCATGGACAATCCTCGGCATGTTGTTCCCTCTTTTCCTTGCTGTTTTCAGCTTATTATCTTCCAATACCCTTTGCGCGGATTCCTTATTCCTCGCACCCATCCGCGTAAGAAGGAATCGAAGTGCAATTTCGAGAATCATTAAAAGACAGGGGGAGTTTAAATGAGCACAGAAATTTTGAAACAAAACCGCAAGAGCTGGAATACGGTCGCCGATCATTTTAACGGCGTGGACGCGTTGCCTGGCTACGGGCCATTTACACAAAGCGAGGAAGAATTGCAGTTATTCGATTCGATTGAAGGCAAAAATGTGCTCGATATCGGCTGTGGCAGCGGCCATTCCTTGCTTTATATGAACGAACGAGGAGCCAAGGATATATGGGGCATTGATTTATCCGATAAGCAAATCGACCGGGCAACAGAGATGTTATATGGTTTGGATGCCCAGCTTTACTGCGCCGCGATGGAAGAAGATATCGGGCTGCCGGAAGCCTATTTCGATATTGTCTACTCGATTTATGCGATCGGCTGGACGGTGGATCTCGACCGGACGTTTGACTTAATCTATTCGTACTTAAAGCCTGGCGGGTCGTTCGTTTTCAGTTGGGACCATCCGCTCTATGTTCATTTGAAGAGCGTAGATGGCCTCGTTTCACTGGAGGGGTCGTACCAGGATGAAGGCAGCGTGCATTATGCCAATTTCAAAGGCGAAGATGCGCCGATGACCATTCCGAAGCGCAAGTTCAGCACGTATTTGAATGCCTTGGTGAAAGCCGGTTTTTCGATCGAACAAGTCGTCGAACCGGATGTTCCGCATGACTTGAAGGATGTAGAGCTGGAAGTATCCGACCGTTATTACTCGCTCTATAAAGCGCAGAAATTCCCGACAAGTTTTATTATTAAGGCAAGGAAATGAAAAAGGCCGTGTCTGCGCTTTCGCGTAAACACGGTCTTTTATCATGATTCTATGGTTTGCGGATGCGCCCCATCACTACGGTATCGTAATAGTTTCCATCTGCTAAGCGCTTGTCCATTTTCAGCACGCCTTCCACTCTAAAGCCGCATTGTCTATACAGCTCAATCGCTTTTTCATTGGATTCGAGTACTTTTAAATTCATCTTTTTGAACCCATTGTCATCCGCCCAAAGGATGGCCGTTTCCAAGAGCTTGCGGCCGATACGATAGCCCCAATACTTCTTGAGCACCCCGACGCCGAACTCCACTTGATGCTTTGTCCGTTTCAGCGCGTTTCCTTCACATCTGGAAAACCCGGCGATCTGCCCGTCCACTTCGGCCACCAAGAATATATTGCAGCTGCTGTTGGCATCTTCTTCGATGAGGTGCTTGAATGCCGCTGCATCCAAGTAAGCTTCTCCCCGCTCGCGGTCCATATTTTCCGTCTCGCCATCGATCAGCAAACGGACTTTCTCCAGTTGCGCTGCGTCTTGGATCTCCGCACTCCGAATGCAATAATCCAAGCCTTTTACTTGAAACAGCTGCTTCGCTAATTGCATCTCATCTTCCCCTGACATGTTGAAATCGGTTATTTATATTGCGCCGTCATATCTGCATTGAACTGCGTTTTCTTTTTCTGCTTCATCTGATAATAAACAATCGTCAATAAGACAATCAATTCGGATAAGGGAATCGCAAGCCATGCGCCCGTTACGCCGAAAAACACCGGCAAAATGCTCAGTAAAATCAACAGCACGACAATTTCACGCGCTGCAGTGATCCATGTCGCCATGCGGATTTCGCCGGTTGATTGATAATAGGTCATCATGACAAAATTGGTGCCCATGAACAGATAGGCAATAAAGAACAGCTGGATGCCGGAAGTCGCGAGATCCATCACGGAGTCCGGGAAATCGCCGAATACGCTGGCGATGGTGGCAGCAAAGAATTGCCCGAAGATAAAGAACAGCAAGCCTGCCACAAACGCCGTCCCGATCGCCAATTGAAGTGTCTTCTTGATCTTCGCCTGGTCTTTCGCCCCGCTGTAATAACTGACCAGCGGCTGGATGGCCGAACCCATCCCAAGGAATGCGAGCAGCATGACGCTGTGAACATAATTGAGGATTGCGAATGCCGCAACGCCTTCCGTTCCTGCCAGGCGTTCAAAGACATTATTATGCGAAATGGTGAACACCGACATGCCGACTTCCGCCAAGAAGCTCGGGAAGCCGATGACTAGAATCAAGAGCAGCAATTTGCGGTTGGGCTTGAACCGGACAAAGCGCAGTTGATTGCTCTTTTTAAAGAAATGCGTGCACAAGACGAGCATGCCAACAAATGCGGCGAGCAAAGTCGCAGCTGCCGCACCCTTGACGCCGAAATCCAACACGAACAAGAACAAGTAATTCAAGCCGATGTTCAATAAGGAAGTCGTGATAAGCGACACCATCGCGAGGTTCGGGCTGCCGTCATTGCGCACCATGATGCTGAGGGCATTTTCCATCGTGAAGACGAAGCCGAACAACAGCATCAAGTACAAATAATCGGAGACGTATGGATAGGTTTCCGCGTTCGCCCCGAGCAAATAGGCAAGTTCTGTACGGAATGGGAATGCCAAGAGCCCGATGAGGAGCGTCACCGCAAAAATCGAGGCCATCGCGTGCGAGAAAACGACGCGCGCTTCTGCTGTCCGCTTCGCCCCCATAAGAGCAGAAAATCTCGTGGCGCCGCCGATGCCGATCCATAGCGACATCGCGACGAATAAGGTATAGACCGGTGCCGCGATTCCGACGCCGCCTAGTGCGACCGGCCCGAGGCGGTTGCCGACCATGATGCCGTCCGCGACGATATTGATTGCCATCAGCAGCATGCCGATGGTCGAGGGCACCAAATAGCGGACGAATGCCTTGCCGACTGATTCGGTATCGAGACGGTGAATAGATTGTCGTGCCATGTTGAATTGCCTCCTTGCTCTCTAAAACAGTGAAAACTGTATTTGTTTTTTTAGTTTTTTCAGTCCGAAGAAATACTGGCTTTGGTTAGCCAGCATTTTTCCTATTCGTTTTTTACGAAGCCGTCCAATAATAATTCACTCATCGTTTCAACAGCTTCCTTGATGGAAATGCTTTGTTCCGAGAAGAACTGCTGGTCCAAGGAAATATTGACGACGTTTAAAATCATTTTCATTAACAGGTCGATGTTCTGTTGTTTGATCAGGCCGGTTTCCATACCTTCTTCAAGCAATTGCTTCAAGTCATCCCATTGGTTCATTTCCCGATCGACGCGTTGCCATTGTTCTGGGTAATAACGCTTTAATTGCTCCAAAACGCGCAAGTCGAAAAAGTCATTATGGTTCGGGATCATGACGATGAGTTGATGGATTTTTTCCTGCAGGTCGAGGGTTTCGTCTTCCCGGATGGCATGCGCCCGCTGTTCGTATTCAGAAAAGGCCTGGTCGATGATCGTTTCCAGGATTTCCAGCTTGGATGAAAAGTTCTCATACAAAGTGCGCTTGCTGATGCCCAGCCGTTTTGCCAAATCATCCATCGTAAATTTGATGCCGTTGTTTCTCGTTTCTTCGATAAACGCCTGTATAATCCGATTTTTCACAGCCGAACCCCCTTCATGAAAACTAATAATACTATAATCGTTTTCTTAGTTCAAGCAGAAAGATTTAGAGGCGTAAATAAGGATTGGCTTTATAAGCCAATCCTTATCGTGCTAGTGAGGTACTTAAGAATCCGTATTTTCCGAAGCTTATCGCTCGCTTTCCGCGGGCGGGAATCGAGCCTCCTCAGCCGCTATCGCGGCCTGCGGGGTCTCTCAAACCCGCTTTTCCCGCAGGAGTCGAGCGAACGCTTCTCCAAATACTCAGCTAGGCCATTGATTTTTGAATGTCGGCATGAAAATCATTTTTTTAAAAAAAATGCAGATTGCATCGTTATCTATCAAGCCAATAAATTGCTGCTTTTCGTCTTCTCCAAACGGTAGACCAATACGACGCCAAGCACTGCACCGCTGATGCTCGATACGAGAAATGGCGGCATGAAGAACAAGGCGCCGACTTCGGTTCCCATCAGAACACGTGCATAGGGCACCGCGACCAGTGAGGCGATGATGCCTGTTCCGAGGATTTCACCGGCTGCCGCAAAACCGAGCCGTCCGCTGTAGCGGTAAAAGACGCCAGCAAGCAATGCGCCGATCATGCCTCCCGGAAAAGCGAGCAGCGAGCCGGTCCCAGTCAAGACGCGAACCGCTCCGGTCAATAAGGCGATGACGACCGCAGGACCTGGGCCGAACACCACAGCCGCGATGACATTGATGGCATGCTGTACAGGATAGGCGCGGGCGATGCCTGCCGGGAACCAGACGAACGCAGAGCCGGCGACAGCGAGTGCGACGAACATCGCCATGAGTACGAGTTTTTTCGTATTCATCCGACCTGCCTCCCCGGAATCGATTGTTTGAACCGTTCGATTTGCCCTGCGACATCTTGTGCCTGTGCTATCGAAGAAATGACGGCGATGCCCGACACGCCTGCACGCCAGACCATTTCAGCGTTGCCCGGTTCGATGCCCCCGATGCCGATGACGGGTACGTGCGGATATTGAGTTTTCACTTTAATGATTTCAGCGACACCCGCCGGCGGTTTCGCATCGCTTTTTGTGCGCGTGCCAAATACCGGTCCCATGCCGAGGTAGGTCGCGCCGCATGTCAGCGCTTCATTCGCTTCTCTGACTGAATGCACCGAAACCCCAAGAGCCATCGACGCGCCGATTTGTTTTCTCACCTGTCCACAATTCATATCGTCCTGTCCGATATGGATGCCGTCCGCTTCGATTGTGCAAGCCAGTTCGACATCGTCATTGATGAACAGCGGCACACCGTATTCACCGCACAATCTCTTGCACTTGGCGGCAAACTCCACGAGCGCATCGCCCGTTAATGCGCCGTGCCCTTTTTCGCGCAGCTGGAAATGGGTGATGCCCCCTTGAAGCGCTTCTTCAAGCAACGCAAGCGGCTCTTTAGTACCGGCGTTTGTCGTACCCATTAGAAAATAAATCGCTGGATTCCCGAACAAGATGAACTACCTCCTTTTCGATAGATTCTTTGTACGCCGCATGATGCGTCGGACCGTGGCCATGCCCGATGTTAAGCGGATACGCGAGAGCTGCCTGGATGAATTCCTTGGCGGTGAACAAAGCTTCTTCCACTGGGTTGCCTTTGCCGAGTTCAGCTGTCAACGCCGCTGAAAAAGTGCAGCCCGTGCCATGCGTCTGTTCCGTCTGGAGACGCTCCGACCGCAGCAAGATCACCGTGCCTTGCTGATCCAGATAATAGTCTTCCGCAACGTCAGGGTCAGTGCTATGGCCGCCTTTGATGATGACAGCTTCCGTACCGAGCGATAAAATCGCTTCGGCCGCATTTCTGCGTGATGCATCGTCTGTGATGTCTATACCGCTCAATACTTCTGCTTCCGGGATATTCGGCGTGATGATGGCAGCGAGCGGCACGAGCATCGTCTTAATGGCTTCGACCGCTTCCTGCTGCAATAAGGAAGCGCCGCCTTTGGCAATCATGACGGGATCGATGACGAGCCTGTTCCAGCCGTAGCGTTTGATGCCTTGTGCCGTTTCTTCGATGATGCCGGCGTCAAACAGCATGCCGGTCTTGAGCGCACGGATATCGAAATCCTTCCCGATTGCATCGAGTTGTTCTTTGACAGCTTGTCGGTCCATCGGGTAAATGCCGTGAACGCCCTGCGTGTTTTGGGCGGTCACCGCCGTTACCGCCGAACAGCCGAATGCGCCAAGTTCCTGAAATGTTTTCAAATCCGCCTGTATTCCCGCTCCACCGCCTGAATCAGATCCGGCAATCGTCAATACTTGGGCTTTAGCGTCCATAAAGTGCCGCCTCCTGTCGTTTGGATAGTTCGTCCAAAAAGGCCATTTGGAAAGTTCCTGGGTTCAAAGCGATTTTCGATGCGCGGCTTCCTGCATTCGCGTAAATCTGCAAACCGTAAGCAACTGCATCAAGCGGGGCATATTCTTCGTCCGTCAAGAATGCGGCAAGCACCGCACTGAGCAAACAACCCATTCCAGTGACTGACGCCATCAACGGGTCTCCGCCTGTGATGTGCTCGGTCCGTTCGCCATCCGTCACCAAATCGTTTGTCCCAGTCACCGCGACAATTGTTTGATATTCAACAGCCACTTGTTTAGCGATTGTCTCCAAATCGCCTTCTCCTTCTCCGGCATCGACGCCGCGCGCTTGCCAATCTACCCCTGCAATGGCCGCGAGTTCGCCGGCGTTGCAGCGCAATAAAGTGATATCGAGTTCCGTCAGCAATCGTTTCACGGCTTTCAAACGATAAGCTGTCGCGCCGGCACCGACCGGATCCAACACAATCGGGATGCCTTTTTCCATGGCGGCGCGTCCCGCGATGAGCATGCTGTCGAACGAGCGCTCCGTGATCGTGCCGATATTAAGCGATAAGGCATCGGCGTGTCCTGTGAGTTCCGCGACTTCCTGTTGTTCGTCGCCCATGACCGGCGAGACACCGAGCGCGAGCAAGCCGTTTGCTTGAAAATTCGAGACGACGTGATTGGTGATGCAATGAATCAAGGGTTTTCGTGCGCGCAGATCCCTAAGCATGGCGGACACTCTCCTCTTTCGCGGGCAGTTCCCAGGTTTCCATCGTCCACGCCTGCTGCCAGAACTGCCATTCATAATAGCTGCTTCTCATAAAGCGCGTTTTCAATTCCTGGCGCCGCTCTTCCGGCAAGCCCTCAGCTAAATCGTCCATGCGATTGATCTGTTCACCTACGAGTTCCCCGAACCACTCAGATCCATATGTGCCAATCCATTTCTGAAAAATCGGTTCTTCCGGCGTCGCCGTCTTCAAACGTTCGCCGATTTCGTAATAAAGCCAATAGCACGGAAGCAAGGCCGCGAGCACATCGGCCAAGTCACCTTCTGCGGAGCGGTACATATGCGAAACGTAAGCATAGGCGTGCGGCGAGGGTTCGAATAGTTTCCAATCCTCCTCGGTCACTCCTAGCAATTCCATAAACGATTCATGAAGCGCGAGTTCCGCGGCGCAGGTCTGTTCCGCGTGATGCGCAAATGACTGCGTCGTTTTCAAATCTTTCGCTTTCACTGCGCCCAGTGATTGCACTTTCGCGAAATGGGTCAGGTAATAGGCATCTTGCATAACATAGAATTTGAAGACATCGAGCGGCAAATCGCCTTTCGCGATGCCCTTTACAAACGGGTGTTCAAAACTGGCGTCCCATAAATCTGCACATTCCAACCGGACTTCTTTACAAAATGTCATGTCGCTCTCTCCTTTTTTGGGCAAAATAAAACACCGCTTCCCAGGTAAGGAAGCGGCGATAAAGGTCAGCTGAAGAAATTGGAGAAAGGCTCACAATTCGCCCACTTCCCTACGCTGGTATGATCCAGATCAGGTTCAAAGGGTCCGGACTCTTGTCCGTCTCAGCCAACATGGCTCCCCTAGTGGAATAGCGATATTTTTTTATTGTCGGCAATAGAATACCATAGCTTGCTTGCGAATTCAAAACTTTTTGAATTTGGGATAGCAAGAGTCTAATTGTTTAATTAGAATTAGCTTGCCCGTTTCGTCTGCCAGCTATCCGCAGCCCGCTTGGGGTTGGCCTCCCGCAATAAGCCAAGAAGATCGCTTGTCTTATTGCTTCGGCTCACCCTTAAGCGCGTGGCTGCTTTTAGATTTCGTTGCAATTTCGAGTGAAGAAGTGAGTTTCTTTGCTGTTTCATCCGCTTTTGTTCATTCGCTTAGTTGGATTTGTGAGTAGGAAATGGGTAGCGAGAGTTTTGTTGTCTGGTCGGAATCGTGTTGACCATATTTCTGGTGGCTAGCCGCAGTCTCGCTTGGGGTTGAGCTTTCGCAGTAAGCCAATGAATTGGCGAAAATCAGTTGAGCCGATTCATTGGCGACGCTTCACCCTTAAGCGCGCGACTGCTTTTAGACTCCGTTGCAATTTCGAGTGAAGACGTGAGTGTCTTTGCTGTTTCATCCGCTTTGCTTCGGCCGCTTAGTTGGATTTGTGAATGGGAGTAAGATTTCGGTCGAATTGTTTCCCCCATGGAGCTTCTTTATACGCTTTTTACCGCATCGCCGGATAACGCAAACGGAGCAGGCGGTAGAGGTTTTGAACGATGGCTTTGCCTAAAGCGTAAGTAGGAATCACCAGGATCATACCGACGAGACCTGCCAGGTTGCCCCCGATGTATAGGAGGAAAATGATGGTTACGGGATGGACCGACAATTTTTTGCCCATGACATTCGGTGAAATGAAATTACTTTCAATCTGCTGGATGATTACGATGGCAATCAATACCCATAATGCGAGAATCGGGTCCTGGAAGAATGCCACGATGATCGCCGGGATCGCTCCGATGACAGGTCCTAAAAAAGGGATGACGTTGGTGAATGTCGCAATCAGCGCCAAAATGATGGCATAGTCTACCCCGAGTATCAGATAGGCGATATAGCTTAGGACCCCGACAAACAAGCTGACAATCGCCTGGCCCTGGATATAAGCACTGAGGTTTTCATCCATGTCGTGAAGGATTTTGGCCCCTTCTTCCCTCGAATCTTGCGGCAAAAGCTTCAGGAAGCTAGCCGGCAATTTTTCGCCGTCCTTCAATAAAAAGAACAACACAAAAGGAACGACGACAAGCGAGGTCAATGCGCTAATCAGCACACCTGTGAAACTGAGGATGTTCGAACCTAGGCCCGTCAGCATATCCCGGAAATTGTCGGCGATTACGGCAGGATTTAAATCAGGCAAAAAGTCCTGTTCTTGGATGTAACTCCACCATTGGCTCGACAAGGCGGCATTTGCCTGATTTTGGACTCCCCTGACGATAGACGGAAAGTTCTCCACCAGTGATTGGATTTGTCGGAAAATGAGTGGGCCGACCCATAGCGAAAAGCCGATGAGCAGGCCGATGAACGCCACGAAAATCAACAGGATCGCGACGACCCGCGGCATCTTTCTTGATAGTAGCTTGACGAGAGGCCTGAAGATATAAAACAAGATTCCCCCGATGATGATGATCGGCATCAATGTGGAAAATGCCACACCGATTGGATAGAAAACAAAAGGCACCCGGACGGCCAGATTGATGATGGCGAAAATCACAAGAATGTACATTAGAAAACGAAACCATTTTGTCTTGGGCATTTCGATTCTCCTTTCCTCTGACTCCATTTCTTTGACTGGTCCAATAGCGGCCTTGGCATCTACAGTCGACCATCGGCTGAAAGTCGCTTCCTTGTTCAATGCTTTGCTAAATTATTTTAAAATTCGGTTCGTGGAAAATGGTAAATCGGCTTGTGGAGTGTAATTACTATTATTAATTACACTTCAATCCATAAAATACCTTTAATCTCATTTGCACTTGGAAGGCTTTATCATTTTTGCTCAATAAAAAAACAGCCTGGCCGATTAGCCAAGCTGTCAGTTCATTCATTTCTAATACTAACCACAATATGATGCCATCAAATGGAAGCACTCTAAATTTCCTCTACATGCTCGATCTGATAATCCCCGTACTCATCAATCACGACCGTATACCGGCGTCGATGGTCGATGGTACCGGTTTCCCCGTCTGCTTCATGGTAGTTGAACACCGCGCCTGCTTCTACATACGCCGCATCCCCTTCGATCTCCACTGAGCTCACTTCCGGCACCACCGAATCAAAGACACGCCCTTCAGCTATATATTCCTGAATTACGCTGTCCACCGCTTCCACCGCCTGGCTGCCTGGCACCAAATAAGAAGAATAATAATTCAGCTCCGGATCGTTCATCGAATACGGCAGCAGGTCGTAATAAGCTTCGATGAAACTTGAAAGAAGCGCTTCATCGAAATAAGCCCCCTTCACTGAAGGCTCCACCAATTGCTCTTCCGGAAGCGGCTGCGGATTTTCCGCCCAGCCCTCCAACAGCTCCATCTTCGTATAAATAGGGATTGCATAGCCGATCTCCGGATTGTCTTCCAGCATGACCGAGTTGATGCCGAGAACTTTGCCTGTCGTCGCATCGATGAGCGGCCCGCCGCTTGATCCTTGCTTGATCAGCGCGGTCATTTCATACAAATCTTCGTAGACGAATACTTCCGAGAAGTCGACTCCTGTCTGGGTGATCTCGCCTTCTGTCGCCGTGTTCGCGGCATTTTCCGGACTGCCGATCGCTATGACCGGTGTACCGGCTTCAACCGGCTGCAGCTCTTGTTCGAGCGGTTCTTTGCCAGCGAGGCCCTCGACCCGGACGAGCGCCAAATCGTCATCGAGCGAGATGCCGATCACTTTTCCGGCGAATTCCTGGCCATCGCTGTTAACGAGCGCGATAAACGTCGCATCCCGGACGACGTGGGCATTTGTCAAAATATCGCCCTGGTCGTTGAATAGAAAGCCGGATCCTTGTTCGAAATCGGTATAGATCGTATAGACATGTGTTTTCGCGTTAGCGATCATGACTTCCTTTTCCTGCGCTGCCGTATCCACCGGTGATTCCCGCAGTTCCGTTTCGGCTTCCGGCGGAGCCTCTGTATCCGCTCCCCCACAAGCCGCGAGGACCATTGCCGACAGGAAAATCATCAGCCATTGCGTCATCCGTTTTTCCATAGTCTCAACCCGCTTCCGTTAATGTGAGTTCATTATAGCAAGTCCTAAATGAAAAAGGAACGCGAAAGAAAACGGACGGCATAGAAAAAGCTGCCTTGGCGGACCGCTTTCGCAGTTCCCAAGACAGCTTATGGTTCATTGTTTATCCAGCGCTTCCAATGCTTCGAGCAGCGGCTGTTCGAATACCGGCGCAAAAGTCCTGGAGAACGTGGCGGTAATATGGTTGCTGTCGAAATGCGTCACGACGTTTCCGACGACATAATAGCAAGACTCCTGGTCGCAGAAGTAATCGGTCAAATCGATCGTTGTAGCGCTTTCCGGCATGTAATCCGCCTGGCTTAACGGGCTTGGGTCACGGATGACTTCATCCCGGTCCGCTTTGCAATTTTCCGGGTTGTCAGCATTTTCGCTCAAGCATGTCAGGGCGTTTTCATCATACCAAGGCGTATCCCGTACAAGGAACAACGGGATGCCTTGCTCTTCGAAGAATTTCCAGGCATTCGTGAACCCTTCCGTTACCGTATCGAAGTCGGAATCTGAATGCCCCACATCACCAACCGTGAAAATGAGATCCGGCTGGTCTTCCACCAGCTGTTCTTTTACCGATTCAAACCAAGTATCGCATTCAGAGAAAGCAGCTCGGCTTTCTTCGGTGAAGCGGCAATTGCCTTTTAAGTAGGTGACAATTTTAAAGTTATGCGCTTCTGCCAATTCCGCGAGCATCGGTTGCCAGTGTGCCACGTGGGAACCTCCGGCTAAAGCAATCGTGTATTCGAAATCTTCCAATTCCCCATACTCGCAGTTTTTAACATTCAAGTTGCCGTTTCCGGACATGCAGCCGTCTTTATAAATTTCGGATTTATCCTGGAGCACCATCTCCAGGCTCGGCTGATAAGGTTCATCGAATTGCGAAGGAGGCGTCAAAAGCCCGTTGTCCAAATACGTGACCGCACCGGGATGCGTCTCGAAACTTTCACTCAGCAATTCTGAGCTGACGGGTGGGCCTGCCAGGTAAGTTTCTTGATAGGCGATTGTCGAAGTCCAGATGGCTGCAGAGAAAACCGCGATGATGCTGGCAGTTTGCCAAACCGGAAACTGGATATTCCGGATCGGCAACTCGAAACCGTATATGGTGATATATGCAAAGACTGCCGCTGTCGCGATGATCGATAATCCGCCGATGAGCGAAACCGATTCGACGCCGAATAGGGCATAATAGAAAATCAGCAATGGCCAATGCCAGAGATAGAAGGCATAGGAAATGCTTCCGAACTTGACGAGCGGCTTCCAGCTAAGCACTTGGAAAGCAGAGTAGTTCGTCGAATAATTACCTGCGATGATGATTAAAACTGCAGAAAGCACCGGCCAAAGCGCTGCATAGCCCGGGAAGAGCTCAGACACTTGAAGAACGATGCCGCAGCTGATGAGCCCGATCAGGCCAAGCCAGCCGAAGAACCATGCCACACGGCTCGAGACGACGAGCTTGTGGATCGTCAGCGCAAGCAAGCCGCCGATACCGAACTCCCAAACACGCGTGAAAGTATTGTAATAGGCTACCGGCTGGTTTGTTGCGGTCAAATAGACCGAGTAGCCAAGTGACGCTACGACAATCACAGCAATCAATGCAGTCAGCATGCGTTTCATGTTGTTACCTGAAATGAGGCGAAGCAATGAAATCGCCACAAAGAAGACGACGAGCCACACAAGGTAAAACTGGAACTGGATGCTCAGCGCCCAGAAATGCTGGAATGGCGAGGCACTATTGTTCTGCGCCAGATAATCCACTGAATCCACCGCCAGGCGCCAATTCTGGAAATAAGAAACTGAGGCTAGAAATTCATTGATGTTCTGTTGCTTCATAAACGGAGGCAACAGGTATAAACTGACGACCAAGGTCGTAATCCCGATCAGCCAAGCTGTCGGCAATAAACGTTTTAATAGTTTGACAATATAGGAAAAGTATAAAATCCGGCCATTTTTTCGGTACATCGAGAGCAGTGAGGTCGTAATCAAAAAGCCTGATACAACAAAAAACACATCCACTCCACCCGATACTCGGTTAAACCATATATGATAAATCGCAACCAATAATGCCGCGATTGTCCGTATTCCCTCTAATTCCGGCCGTATACGTCTTTCAGCTTCCATAAAATATTACAGCTCCTTGCAGTTTGGTAAATCACACAAATTTTATATTAGCATATTCTTCCTTCTAAATCATAAATGCTGACAATTATTTTCACTATTTCACCAAAGATTAATATGCAAATTATGACTAATTTAGGCGGCTTCTTTTTTTGCCTTTATGCTGCTGTCCATTTATCAGCCCGTTATGTAAAAAAACTGCCGGAAATCCAGCGATTGCTGAGTTCCCGGCAGTCTCTTGTTGCTACTTCTTGCTCTTTTTCAATTGCCCTTTGTTTGTGATGACCGTGTAATGGCCAAGTTCACTCACTTCAAGCGTAAACGTCTCGCCGTTCAATTCGCCTTGGACGATTTTCCATTTGCCTTTATCATCCTGGCGGGCGCCGAACTGGACTTTAATGTCCGGGTTCGTCAGGAAATTCAATTGCATCGGCTCATTGAAGGTGATATCGAGTTCGTCTCCATCCGCTCCGAGCACTGCGATATCAAGCTGATCGCTAAGTGTCGGGCGCTTATCGACTTGCTCTGCATCATCGACTGCGAGTGCAAGCGTCATTTCTGCCCCTGCTGCCTCTGCAAGCTGCTGCAAGTTGCCTGCAGTGAATGTGAAGCTTGCTTCTTGAAGATCAACGGTCAAGTCTTTGCCGCTTTCAAGAAGTTCATCGATCGTGCCTTCAGTGAAAGTGATGTCGAGTGTTCCGTCTTCATCGAACTCCCCTGCAGTGACGACAGCTTCTTCACCGGTAAGGTCCGGTTTGGCCTGCTGCTCGCCTGGCACTTGCGGCTGTTCTTTGTCGAATGTGATTTGTGCAAGCAATGGGTCATGGTCGGATGCACGCCCGTGCTCTTCCATGAACATCGAGTTGATGTGCACCATGTCTAGTTCTGTGTTGTCCGCCAAGTTGTTCGTCACTAATAAGTGATCGAGCACTTGCGAGTTGCCTTGGTAGTAATAAGAGAAACGGTCTTCTTCAGGCACATCGTTGACTTTGTTCGTCAAGATGTCGCCTTCTAGTGCATCAAGTGCCGGCGTGAATTCGAAATCATTCATATCGCCAGTGACGACGACATTGAGTTCCGGATTCTTCTCAAGCCCTTGTTCGATAAAGCCATTGATGGCATGTGCCAATTCAATGCGTTCCACTTCAGATTTGAATTCCGGTGGCTGGTTCTGCCCCATCAAGCCTTGGTCTCCGCCTTTGGAGTTCAAGTGCGTTGCGATGACGACAATTTCTTCGCCTTGGAATTCAAATTGCGCTGCCAACGGCTTACGCGTTCCTGGCATCGGGATCGGCTGTACGCGGCCTGGGTTCAAGGCAAGGTCGCCTGATTCCGTCCAATAGTTGTCTTGTGTTGCCGTTCCTTTTTCGCCTTCAGACAAATCGACACGGTCCGGGTTGTACAAGAACCCGACGCGGATATTGCCGCCCGGCTGTCCGCCATCCTGGTTGTATTCCGGTGCGATGTCAGTCCAAGCGTATTCAGGGCCGCCTACTGTTTGGATATCTGCGATGAGACGCTCATAAGAAGCCGTCGCATCGGAGTTGCCTGAAGTATCCGGACCATCGCTGTCCTGAACTTCGACCATCGCGATGATGTCCGGCGAGTTCAGGTCTTCAACGAATGATTCAGCGATGCGCTGTGCTTTTTCATCCGATGTGTGGCTCGGGTCTGCAGAATAGTTCTCGACGTTATACGTGGACACCGTCAATTTATCATCTGCATTTTCGATCCATGTCTGTTCCGGCTGTACTCCGCCGTCTACGATTTCCGGAAGCTCATCTGCTTCTGTCCAGATCTGGTAGTTGCCGAACCCGTAGCCGAGAACGCCGACTGGAGCTTCAGCGAAACTATCGCCGGCTTTTGCGATTGTATTTTCTGTTGTCGATACCGTAATGCGTTCCGGGTTGAAGTCGTCTTCAGATAGAAGAATCCCGTCTTGCTTGTGGAAATCGTTGTTTGTTGCGTTTTTCGATACGACGAACACTTCACCGTATTTCTGCGGGCCGACGATTTGTGCATCGGCTACGCCTACACGCATCAATTCAAGTGATTCCCAGAAATCGATGCCATCTTCTTCCGGTTGGAATTCCGTCAAGCCGTCATTGTCGATGTTTTGAGTCGGCGGGAAGACGTCTTCACCGATGATGATCGGCTCAGGAAGTTCCGCAGTGCCTGTTTTTACAACATCAGTTGAACGGATGCGCGTGAGCGGTAAATCGTTGTCGCGCATATCGGAATAGCCTTTATAGAACCATTCTTCGACTGTTCCTGCGACTTTTACGACATCCCCAACAGCAAAGCTGCTTGATGCAGATGATTTGTTGACGATGATCGCTTCTGAAGTTTTCCAGTCGCCATCATCTTCTGTGTCCTGGATGACGAAGTTTGCGCCATTATAGAAATGGGTGATGACGCCTGTTACTTCATTGACCGTCGCATCTTCATAGACTGAGTAATGCCCTTGTCCTTGGATGTCGCGGATCTTCAAGTCCTCTGTTTTCAGGACCGTGTATTCGAATGAAAAGACTTCCGATGTTTCATCAGTGACTGCGATCGCTTTGATCACTGTATCTTGTGTCAGGACGATCGGCTCAGCATAAACTGTACTGCCCGTTGTCGGCTCTGATCCATCCGTTGTGTAATGGATCGTTGCGTTGTCCAAGCCGCTTGCAAGTGTGATTTCAGTGCCTTCCGAGACGACTCCCGGGAAGATATCTGCATACACTGCCGGCTTGTTGACGAGCTCAAAGCTGTCGAAGCCCAGCGTTTTCACTTGGTACGTGTCGTAATATTTCGAAGCGATGCCTGAAAGATAGATCAAGTCGCCTTCTTTGTATTGTTTCGTGAAATCTTCGAACGTCAAGCCATTGCGGTTGTCGTTGCGGACGACGATTTGCTCGCCATTTTCTGCGGTGGCTGTAAATTCGAAGGTTCCATAATTGTTAACGGATTTCAGGTTTGTGATTTCTACGCGCTCTATGGTGATCCGTTCTCCTTGAGTTTCTTCATTTACTCCTGCCGGTGAAATAATTTGCGCTTCAGGCAATTCAGCACCGGAAGACAATACTTCGATGTCAGTCGGCTGCAATTGAAGTTCCCCGCCGTATGTAGACGTCTTCCCTTCCAAACGCACGATGTCTCCTACAGCGACTGTTGCGCTGCTAGTGTAGACATAAATCCCCGCTGTTTCATCTTGTACGTAAAAACCATTTCCTCCCCAGAAGCCAGTGCCAGTTGTCACTGTTGCTTCAACGGAAATCAATTCCCCTGCCGAGTCGCGTGCTTCCTGGACGGTGTCTACAGGCGTCGCTGTCGGAGGCTCTTCGCCTTCAGATAGGATCGTGTAAGCTGTTGGTGATTTCAAACCGGCTGTAGAGAAATAAGCTTCCAATGAACCAGTGATTGTCACTTCCGCTTTGAAATTGCCTGGATTGTCGGCCAAGTTCAAGCCAGAACGGACAGATCCTGATGGCAATTGGACCGGCAAGATTTTCGCCGGGTCAGTTTCATCCGGAGAATCGGCCAAGCCTATATTAGTGTCTTTTGTGAATGGAGGCTCCTGAACATAGCTAGAACTACTGTTTGCAGTTCCAACGATAAACCCTTTCACCGTTGCCGTGCCTGTATTGTTTTCAATGGCTTCTGCAACCGAAATGGTTTCCGCTGCATCCGCTGTCGCCATATATGGCAAGGCAGCTGATAAAGCCAAAAGGAGACTCAAAAAGATCTTGCTGAACGCGCTTTTTGTCACAAACCTTCACTCCTCTGATAATTTATTGTCATACAATTCCAGTATACAGAAGTTATGTAAGCGTTCTATTAATTATTTGTAAAATTTAATTTTATGTACCCAAATTATTTATATTATTTCCTTTTTTATCCGGTAAAATAGGTATATGAGAAAGCAGTTCCCTACATTTACACTTCTGCTAATTCTTTAGACTTAGCATCTTTCCAGTTATGAATTTTTCCGCAACATAATCATGCGAGAGACGTCTAAACAAGAGGATTCGTGATAAGATAGGGAAATGGAATTGGGAGATTATTGCTCCTATATATAAGGAAAGAATTTGGTTTTGCACTTCACCGCTAAACCATTTGAAGAAAGTAGGATTTTGTTTTGGGCAGAAAACTCGCTATTACCGGCATTTTGTTTGTCATCGCTTCGCTGTTCCTGAAAATTTCAGGACTACTGCGCGATATGGTTATCGCCTTTCAGTTTGGGGATTCCTATCAGTCGGCAGCATATTTCGCGGCATTCACTTTGCCGAATATGTTCATTTTATTTTTCACTACCGGCATGAAGAATGCTTTCGTGCCAAGTTTTATCCATGCACAGGCGGATGGCAAAGGCCATCATCATTTCTCGCAGATCATCCGTGGGACGATGGTGCTCGGATTGATCGTCTCCGTCATTGGCGTATTGGTGTCACCACTTCTTTTGCCACAGATATTTCCGTTTTCCAACCTTCAGCCCGACCTTCAGGCTGAGGCAATCAAACTGAGTGTTGGTTTGGCGGTCGTCTTCTTTGTAGCCGTGTTCCTCGTTTCATTGAACTCGGTTTACGAGGCCTATCTCGACGCAGAAAGTAAATTCTCGTTATCGGTCATCTCACAGATCATCGTCATTGGCAGCACCATTCTCGGTGCCGTTTTATTCGCTGACGAGATCGGCGCCTACTCGCTCGCCTTCGGTTATTTGACCGGTGCGTTATTGTCGTATATCATCAAACGATTATGGTTCGTACCGAAAGGCAGCCATAAAGTGATCGGCAAGCTCGACTGGGAAGAAATCAAACCCTTTTCGATCATTTTTGTACCGGTCGCCATCACCGTCATGGTCGGCCAGGTCAACTTGACAATCGATAATATTTTCGCTGGCTCGTTCAGTGATTCAGCGATCAACTACATCAACTTCGCGAAAAATATCGTCCACTTCCCGCAAGCGATTATCGGCGTGACGATCGGGACGATCATTTTCCCGATTTTGTCTAAAGCAATAGCGAACGCCAATGAAAAAAGCTTCAAGCAAGGCATCGAATACGGCCTGATGTTGACGCTTTTGGTTTTGCTGCCCGCCGTGGCGGGAATGATGTGGCTGATGGAGGACCTTATTCAAATCGTCTATGAACGCGGGGCATTTACTGCAGACGCTACGGCTGCAACAGCTACTGTCGGTTATCTCTATATGGGGTCGGTGCTGTTCTTCAGTTTGCAGAACATCTTGAATAAAGCCTTCTATTCGAAAAAGAAAGGCCATGTCATTTTGCGTATTTCCTTGTTCTCCATCGCGCTCAATGTGGCGTTGAACTTCCTGTTCATCGCCATTCTCGATTCGTATTTGGCGATTCCGCTCGCCTCATCCGTTATGGCGCTCGTCTATTTCGCACTTAACTGGTACGTCTTCAATCGTACAGAAGGCAAACTCGACACAAGGTTTATCGTCAAAGACGCTGCCAAGATCTTTGCGGCGACCGCTGCGATGCTATTGGCATTATGGTTCGCTTCAGGGCTTCTTGAAGATCTGCATATCTATATCCGTTTCGGCCTGACTGCGATCATCGGCGCCGTTGTCTATGCCGTTGCGGCGCTTGCTTTGAAAACCGAAATTGCGCGCTTCCTCATCAGCAAGCTCAGAAAATCATAAGGAGTTTTTCGCATTATGAAACAGGCAATCATGAAAAATGCTGCGCCGGTGCTGAACCCGGCGATCAAAGCATCATTGAAACGCTTTTACGCAGCAGATAAACCGCTCACCCGGCTTGAACCAACTGAGCGTGTTCTAGTATTCGCACCGCATATCGATGATGAAACGATCGGTCTCGGCGGAACCATCCGCCGCTATGCCGATTCAGGGGCACAAGTGACCATCGCCATCATTACCGACGGAAAAAACAGCAACGCCTCTTCCGTAGAGGCCGATAAGCTTGCGGAAACGCGCAAACAGGAGCTGCGGTCAATCCAGGACCTGCTCGGCTTCACGGATGTGCGTTACCTCGATTATCCCGATAGCGAGATCAAGCATGTCGCGTCGAGCGAACGATTCCAGGAGCTGATCGAAGAAATCCGCCCCGATACCGTCTATGCGACAAGCTTGATCGATGCTCATCCGGATCATGTGTACAGCGCACATTTGGTAGCCGATGCGCTGGAGCACACGGCCCATCAGCCGACAATCGTCCGTGAATATGAAATCAATTGCCCTGTCCCACCGGCGGAGATCAATTGCATTATTGATATCACCGATCAGTTTCCGCTTAAACAACGGGCGACCGAAGCATTCAAAAGCCAAGTGATCGCTTTTGATGGGTTTTTGGCACTCGCCGAAATCAAAGCATCCCAGACGGCCGATCAACAAGCTCGCTACGTGGAAACCTTCATCGAAAACACACCGCAACAATTTATCGAAGCCGCAAATCACTTGAAAGCCGGCGACCGCCAGTACGAAAAGCATTTCAAACAAGCTAATCGCACCGTCACGCTATGGTGGGCCATTTTCAAAAACCTGAAATTAAAAAAAGCTATTTATCAGAACCGCTAACTATAAATGCATTTGGAGGACATTATGAATTTCTTTAAGAACGATAACGAAAAATGGTTTTGGCTCATCGCCTTAATCGTCATTATGCTAATAGGCTATTCAGAACTTGCCATCATCGGCTATGTACTGACTGCCGTTTTGTTCGCCTATGCGTTCATCAATCCGAAGCACGGCATCCTGCTGCTGTTTGTTTACATCCCAATCCGCGAATTCATTACGGAATACAATCAAGGGCTCAGCTATTTGACCGAAGCTCTTGTATTCGGTGCACTGTTCCACGTCTTCTGGTCAAACCGGAAAACGATTGGAAAGTTGTTTCATTTCAAGAATTTTGAATATGCCTATTTCGCTTTTCTTGCCATCGGTTCGATTTCCGCGCTCATCATGGGTATCAGCCCTATACTGATCGCGATGCAATTGCGCCAGTTCCTGCTCTTTTACTTAGTTTATTACATCGTTTACCGACTCGGGATCACCCGCAAAGACCTGGTCAACCTTGTGTGGATTTTTGTCTGGACAGCGATTTTGGTCATCATTCAGGCAATGGCTGAGAAATTGTCCATCCGCAACTTTTTCCTGCCCGAATCTTGGCAGGCCATGGCTTTGTCGGCGAAAAACCGCGTACGCATCTACGGCATGCTCGGCAACCCGAACGTTCTCGGCATCTATTTGATGTTCGCGTTCATCGCCTTCTATTATGCAAAACATAAGCTGAAAGAATTCAATCCGCGTTATATGGATATTTTGAACGTCTTGCTCGTCGGTATTCTTGTGCTCACTTATTCGCGCGGCACATGGGGCGGCTTCCTCATTGCAGCGATTGCGTTCCTGATCATGACCCGTAAACTCGGCGTCCTTATCGATTTCGTCAAATATACAGTGGTTGCACTTGTATTTGTTGTCCTGCCGCTTAACTTAATGACGAATTTCCTGGAAAGCACAGATCTCGGCTCTGAGAAAGTCAGCAACATCCAGCAATTCGATGTTGGCGGAGAGTCCGGCTTCCGCGATCGGATCGGCAGCACCTTCAGTGAAGATACCGTCACCGGCAGCCAAAGTTCAGGCCGTTTGTTCATTGTCAAAACCGGTTTTGAAGTATTTAAGGACCACCCGATTATCGGGACCGGATTTGCGACATTCGGCGATTCCACGACACTTTCAAATGGATCTCCGATATACGAAGAATACGAAATCGGCCACAAATTCTATTCGGATAACCAATACATCCAGATTATCGTGCAAACAGGCATCCTCGGCGTCATCGCTTTTGCCGCTTTCTTATTATCGATGCTCTGGCGTTACGGGAAAAAACATAAAGAAAGTTATTTATACTCGCTGACAGTCAGCATCTTGCTCGGTGCTTACTTCATGGGTCTCGTCTACAACCTATGGGAGTCCGATATTTTCGGCTTGGCTTTCTTCGCCCTGCTCGCAGCGGCATCTCGCCGGGAAGACTTCGGGCTTACCGATAATGGTGAAACTTTATGATCCGCCTATACCAGGACGGCGACGCTCATGCTATCAATGCGCTGTATAAAAAGGTATTCGGCAAGGAACGTTCGCTTGCAGAGTGGCAGTGGAAATTCGAAGACTTTCCAGAGAGCGCCACAATCGTCATTTCAGAAGAAGATGGCCTCATCAATGGGCACGCCGCCTTCTTGAAGCTCACCGCCTCTGTAAACGGTAAAGACCTTACCATCGGTGAACGGGTCGATATCATGGTCGATCCGGAGGCGCAAGGCCGAGGCATCTACAAACAAATCGTCTCT
Organism: Bacillota bacterium; assembly: GCA_051750505.1. Lineage (GTDB taxonomy): Bacteria > Bacillota > Bacilli > Bacillales_A > Planococcaceae > Planococcus. Next base: position 245,656 of record JBNJJS010000002.1, on the reverse strand, counting down.
CGCATGCTCGAGGAATGTGAAGCTGAAGGGCTCGACGTCCTGTATGGCTTTCCCGCTGAAACGGCGAAGCAAGTGTTCATGAAAGCAGCCGGCGGCAAGGACCTCGGAAATGTTCCGCGTTTTCTCGCAGTCAACAAACCCGGCGCGTTGCTAGCTTCCAAAGTGGGCGCGTTAAAAGCGATCCAGCCGCCGGTCGATAAGGTGTTTTCTGTAAGCATCCCGAGAAAGAGCACACATCAATTGCGCGAGTTGGGCGACCGGCTTGCAGTCGTTGATGTATTGTACGGCCGTTTTGAAAAGCAATATCCGCTCCACACAAAACGTGGCGGTGATTATGTCCAACGCCGCTACCTCGCCCACCCGGTGAAAAATTATCAAGTGTATACACTCGAGCAGAACGGTTATGCAGAAGGCTACTGCGTGTTGCACGAGGAAACGAAAGATAACGGGATCACGTTCGCAACGATTGTCGATTTGTTCGGTCCGAATGATGAAGCGATCATTGCCGATCAGTTGAAGGCGATCCGGCGATTCACCAAGGCCGATGCGCTCAATTGCTGGGCAGTGCCGGGCAGCCCGCGCTACCGCGCACTGAAGAAAGCCGGCTTTTTCCATATCAATAGCCCGATGCCGTTTGTCATCAAAGATTTCACAGGCACGGGTTCATATGATGAACTTGCTGATTGGCATTTATCGCAGTCAGATGTTGATTCGTATTAAACCTTGCCCTCTTTCCGGGATTTCGGGAAGAGGGCTTTTTATATGAACTGGCGAATGAACGAGTTGGGATTGAGTGCTGGGGTGTATAAGAAGATATTGAGGATCGCTTCCTGGGATAAGGGTAGAAGAAGATAGCGAGGGTTTGCTTGTGGATTTGTGCTGATCTTCTATTTGTTCTTCGCATTAGTATTCGCCGCCCTGCTTTGGGTTGGCCTCTTGCAGCAAGCCAGGAAGGACGCCTGTCTTACTGCGTCGGCTCACCCCTTTACGCTGGGCTGCTGAGAGATTTCGTTGATCGGGGTGTGTTTAGTCAGGTCTGCTTCTTTATTTAGTTGCCGGCTAGTGGGGGAATCACTTCCCAGGATAAGGGTAGAAGAAGATAGCGAGGGTTTGCTTGTGGATTTGTTCCGATCTTCTATTTGTTCTTTGCATTAGTATTCGCCGCCCTGCTTTGGGTTGGCCTTTGGCACTAAGCCAGGAAGAACGCCTGTCTTATTGCGTCGGCTCACCCTTGGAGCTGGGCGGCTGAGAGATTTCATTGATCGGGGTGTGTTTAGTCAGGTCTGCTTTTTTATTTAGTTGCCGGCTAGTGGGGGAATCACTTCCCAGGATAAGGGTAGAAGAAGATAGCGAGGGTTTGCTTGTGGATTTGTGCTGATCTTCTATTTGTTCTTTGCATTAGTATTCGCCGCCCTGCTTTGGGTTGGCCTTTGGCACTAAGCCAGGAAGGACGCCTGTCTTACTGCGTCGGCTCACCCCTTTACGCTGGGCTGCTGAGAGATTTCGTTGATCGGGGTGTGTTTAGTCAGGTCTGCTTCTTTATTTAGTTGCCGGCTAGTGGGGGAATCGCTTCCCTGGTCAGGCATCGGTGAGGATAGTGAGAGGTTGCTTGTGGATTTGTTTTGGTGTTTTATTTGTGCTTCATGTTAGTAGTCGCCGCCCTGCTTTGGGTTGGCCTCTTGCAGCAAGCCAGGAAGGACGCCTGTCTTACTGCGTCGGCTCACCCCTTTACGCTGGGCTGCTGAGAGATTTCGTTGATTGGGGTGTGTTTAGTCAGGTCTGCTTCTTTATTTAGTTGCCGGCTAGTGGGGGAATCGCTTCCCGTTTCCTTTGACGGGTTTGAAGGAATTGAATATGTGCTGCGGAATAAGGTAGCTTATATTTTTCTCAAAAGTAATTGACGGCAATTGACCCATCAATCTGTTTAATTCGGTGAAACTGTTCTGCTTTTCTTTCGTATATATGATAATGGTAAATAATTACACTTATCTTGTGGTCACAAGCCAATTAGCAGAGGAGTAGTTCTATGGATTTCTTTATTAACTTCATCATTATCGCCTTGTTCGTCTTCCCTTTTATTGCATTTATACATGAGGCGGGCCATGCTTTTTTCTTGAAATTATCCGGGGGCGAAATAACTGAATTCAGCATTGGAAACGGCGATGTTTTATGGCGCCATAACCAGTTTCACATCAGGGCAGCATATTTCGCAGGAGGAAGAGTTGTTCCAAAAAACATCGAGGTTTTAAGCAAGTTACAGAGAATTCTTTTCTATTTAGGCGGCGTAGTTTTCAATTTTGCCAGCGCTGTGATTCTGGATCTTGCCACAGGCTATGAACTCGGTACTTTTCGCAATTATTTGGATAGCTTCATTTTTGTTTCCTATATGAATGTAATTATTAACCTCATCCCTATAACGACAATCGTTGGAGACAGCGACGGGAAAAAGTTATTCAATCTGTACCGCCAGCAAGAGGTTGATTATTGATTTTTTCGCATCTTGCAACTTCCTAACATCCAAAAAAAACAGGCACGCATTCATTTTGAATGTGTGCCTGCTTTTCTTTTATTCGATAAACGCCTCGTATACATCCAGTTCTCCGGCTTTGATCACATGGCCTATGAAATCTTCATAGTTGACGATGCCGAGTGAAAGGGCTTCATCGAACAGCTCTTGCACGCGCGCCGTGTCTGGATGGGCTTGTGCAGTTTCCGTTGGATGGAGTTTGCCTGAATGCTCCGCGATTTTGCCGTCTTCATCGAATGTGATGTTCAGCTCGCCGAGGTTGGTGTCGTATTCGCCTGTCTGAACGACCAGTGTGTCATCGATCTGATTTGGCTTGCTTGTCGTGACATGGGAGTGGCCGCCGATGATGACATCGATGCCTGGCACTTCTTTTGCTAAAGTCCGGTCATGGCCGATACCGATATGCGTGAGTGCGATAATCTTGTCGATGCCGATCGATTCAAAATGCGCGACGGCTTGCTTGGCCGCTTCTGTGTAATCTGTGAACGAGACATCGCCTGGTACTGTAACGACTTCTTTAAAATGTGTGATGCCGAATATACCGATTTTTTCGCCCCCGACTGTTTGTACGAAACCTTTGTTGATGCGTCCTTCGATCGGCTCATCAGTAAAACCATAGTCGGCGTATGACTCCAGGAATTGGTCTTCCGAAAAATCTACATTGGCACCGAGCACCGGGTGGGCCGCATGTTTCACATAAGTGCTGAGGGGACCATGGTCTACAACGCCTTCCCCCAAATCGAATTCATGATTGCCGAGCACCATGCCGTCATAATCAAGATGGTTCATGTATACGGCATTCGCGAGTGAATCCTGTGCTTTTCTGCCGATCTCCCAAGAGGTTACGTCTCCTGCAGATAACAATAGATGGTGGCTGTGCGATCCACGGATTTCTTCGATCAACGAAGCTCGGCGGGCGATATTGTCAGTGACCGTGTGGGTATCGTTCGTATGGATCAAGGTCAGTTCGAATGGTTCGGGCGGTTCTGCTTCCGCGGCTTCCGTCGGCGTCTCTGTTGATGGGGCGGTATCTGCCTTGTCCGGCGCTTCCGCATCATCTAAACCCTCCCCAAGTTCTGTCTGCGGCCAGATCAGGAAAGCTGCCAAAGCGACGAATGCCGCGGCCATAAATGTTACGATTTTGTTCATAGCTGTCACGTCCGTTTCTGTAGATAATCTCTTTAGATAGTCTACTATACTGGAACGGAAAAATACGGGAGTTCACAGATTCTTAACCGTTTCTTAATCGCCCTCTAAAGATATTTACCGAAATGGTTTTTTTCTGTAAGCACAAAAAAACCGGCTGCAGATGCAGCCGGGACATTCGTGTTTCAATTAATCGTGCAATGCTTTGATGACTTCAGGAGAAACGACTCCTGTGCCGCCAGTTGTAAAGATGCTGCCATAATAATTTGCACGTGTTTCAACTTTCGGATTGACCGTATCTTTTTTGACAAGTAGCATCGGTGCATCATAAGCTGCCGCCAAAGCGTTTCCAGTCAAAGCATCCGGGAAGTTCTGGCCATTCGAAGCCAAACCTTCGACTGCATCTTCGAACAATAGCTCAGCTACTGCTGCAGATGTAAGGTAACGGTCGGCACCGCTGACACGGCGTGCGTTCGGAAGTTCATCCGCGACATCACTCGATACTGCGTATGTTCCTCCGATGATTGTAGTAGACGAATACTCTTCCAACTCATTTTTGATTACTGCTGGAATGCGATCCGGGCGAGTCAGGAAAATCGGCTTATCATTTACTGCTGCGTATGAGCCGGCTGACAAAGCATCCGGGAAGTTCAAGCCACTGACGACTACTGCGTCTGTCGCATCGGTTTCAAGCTGTCCAGCAATCGCGACTGCTGTGTCGTAGCGTGTTTTCCCGCCAAGACGCGTAACTTCAAGACCCAAATCTCCAAGATCTGTTTCTACAGAACCTGCGATTGCGCCCGTTCCGCCAAGAACGATGGCTTTAGTCGCTCCAAGACGTTCGATTTCTTCCGCTAAGCCTGTGACCAAGCTATTAGAACGTGTCAAAAGAATAGGTGCTTCATATTGATCCGCAAGCGGAGCTGCTGTTAATGCATCCGCATACTGGTCACCGCGTGCGATAACGACAGTATCTGCAGAGTCCCAGCCTTGTTTGGATACAGCGATCGCTGTTTCGTAACGGTTTTCACCAGACAAGCGTACTTGGTTGATGCGGCGCTCTTCGTAAGGCTCGACGCCTTCTTCAGCGAAGCTTTCAGCGTGTTCCACGAACATCTCCCAATCCGTAAATCCTGGTTCTGTAACACGGCCTTCCTCATAAGCCGCGCCGAACATATCGTAGCCGTCGCCGCCTTTAGCGGTGAATGAGTTCGTAGCTACTGTATATGTTTCTTCCAAATCAATTTCATCGAAGTTATCTCCCGTGTCGACAAAGACAGACAAGACACGTTCGCCGGCTGGCGCTTTGCCGTCATAATTGAAGAACATGCCGGATACGTGAAGGAATCCGCCGTTTTCTTTCGGGTATTCACGGACGCTGTGCTCTAGGGCGTCTTTGATTTCTTGTCCGGTCACTTCCATAATTGCAAGTGCGTTACCGAAAGGCAATACTGTCAATACTTCACCGTACGTGATCGGCCCTTCTTCAATAGAAGCACGGATACCGCCGCCATTTTGCAAAGCGATGGTTGTATCTGGATTGATTTCTTTCGCTTTAGCGAGCATGCCATCTGTAATGAAGTTGCCAAGGTTTGTTTCACTTGAACGAATTCCAAACTCTCCGCGTGTTCCATTAAGGAATACATTCGCTTCAACGCCAATTTCCGTTTCTTTCAATTCCTCTACTTCATCTTTGTACGGTTGAAGGATCGCCTCTGCCCCAGCATCGGCTTCAACGTCGTCATTGTTAATTTCATGGTGTTCACCAACGAAATCAGTGATGTTTCCATCAGTATCGAATGTGATATCAAGTTGTCCGAGGTATTTATTGTATTCGTTTGCCTGGACGATCACCGTGTCGTTCACTTCTTGAGGCGGCAATAGTTTCGTGTGCGTGTGGCCGCCGACGATTACGTCGATGCCATCCACTTCTGCCGCTAATGTGCGGTCATTGTCGTATGCTGCATTGTCATCATATCCGATATGAGTCAAAGCGACGATTTTATTGACGCCTTGTGCTTCAAACCAAGTTACCGCTTCTTCTGCAGCTTCTAGATAATCCGTGAATTCTACATCTCCAGGACTTGAAATATCAGCTGTTTCTGCAGTAGTCAAACCGAAGACCCCGACTTCTTCTCCGTCGACTTCTTCTACAACACCGCTGTAGATTTGGCCGTTTTCAGCTGTTTTAGAGAAAGCTTCTCCAGCTACAAGCGGCGACATGTTTGTGTCTGCCGAGAAATCGACGTTCGCACCGACCATTGGGAAGTCCGCATTTGCGACAAATTCAGCAAGTGCTGAATGCCCATCTGCACTTGATCCAAGATCGAATTCATGATTTCCGAAAGTCATGACGTCATATTCCATGTAATTCATCAGTTCCAGATCCGCCTGTCCTTCAAATTCATTAAAATACAGCGTTCCAGAGAAGACGTCCCCCGCATCAAGCAATAGGTTGTTCGGGTGCTCTGCACGGATCCCGTTGATCAATGTCGCGCGTTTTGGCGCGTTATCAAGATTCGCGTGCGTGTCATTCGTGTGCATGATCGTTAAATTGAAGTCGCCTTCCGCGGCCTCCGCATTTTGCGAGTCGTAAATCCCGACAACTGTCAGTGCTAGTCCAGCCGCCATTGCAGAAGTGAAAATCTTTTTCGGCATTTCTCCACCATCCTATCAATTTTTTTGACGAACGTCCCTCGCTGCTGTATCTTTCAGACTATGTATGAAGACGTTTGTCCCTATTACCCATCATACTATAAAATATTTCGAAGGTAAGTAAAATTTTGATAAATGTTTCGAAAACGCTTACATTTTTTCTGTTGAGAATAAATCATTTGAATAAGTTCCAATTAAAGGGATTTTTTCGCAGTTCTTTTCACACAGAAAATCTTCAGAACGGCTATCCGATTCCTTCTGTCTGATGAGTTTCTACTATATTAATAGTGCATAGCTTTTTCATCATGAAGTCCATTATGTTTTTAAAAAACAGTTTAAAGTCTCCACTTCCGAGACTATTTTATATTTCAGCGCGGAATTAAACACGAATGATATGCTGCTTTATCTTTGTGACTCGACGGGAAGACCCAGACGTTTTCATATTATTTCTTTACAAAAAACAAAAAACGGAGCGCCCTCAGGCACTCCGTTTTCTTATTTCTTATTTATTGTTCAAGTAGTCGTCCAATTGCTTTAGGACTTCATCGGATACTGCATATGATCCACCGATCACTTTTGCGTATTCGACTCCATTATTCTGCAAGTGTTCGCCAAGTTCTGCTGGTACGGATTTTCCTACCAAGTAGACGCCGGTATTATGTTTCGCTGCCAGCGCGCCGCCTGCTAGAGCATCCGCATAAGATTTGCCTGTCGCTACATAGACAGTATCAGTTGGGTTACCGAAGTATTTCGCTACTTCAAGAGAAGTTTCGTAACGGTCTGAACCGCTGATACGGAATGAGTTCGGAAGCTCGGAAGCTGCCTTCTCGCTGATAGCGCCAGTTCCACCGATGATCAAGCTGTTTTCCACGCCCAATTTCACCAATGCCGCTTTAGTTGCGTTCGGCACTGAATCTGTACGGGAAAGCAAGATCGGTGTGCCTTCAGATCCAGCATAGCTAGCTACGCTTAGAGCATCCGGGAAGTTCGTGCCGCTGACAACGATTGCCGATTCGGATTTACCGAATTTCTCAGCAATTTTCGCTGCAGTTTCGAAACGGTCAGCGCCGCTGATACGTTCTACTGTGATGCCGTCAGATTTCAATTGCTTCACGACATCTTCAGAGATCGCGCCAGTTCCACCAAGGACATGGACAGTTTTCGCGCCAAGGCGTTTGATCTCTTCGTAAGTGTCTGCAGGCAATTTCGCTGTGCGAGACAATAGAAGCGGTGCGTCATGTTTCTTCGCAAGTGGTACGCCTGCTAGAGCATCAGCGTAGTTATCGCCGCGTGCAAGGACGACTGTATCGGAAGATTCCCAGCCTTCTTGGCTCAGCTCAACTGCTGTGATGTAGCGGTCTGCACCGGAAATGCGCTCTGCGCGAAGCTCGGAATCAGAACGATCGATCTTCACTTCTTTTTCGATCTTGTTGCCAGCTCCGTCTTCTGCAACCACCATGAACGTGTTAACGCCAGGCGCCAAGTCGACTTTCGCTGTTACTGTTTTGCTGACTGGATCAGCCAACGTGAGTTCAGTGAAATCATCTTTTGCATAGAGTACATCGCCATCAATCGAAAGCTTGATTGCATTGAAGTTATCTTTCACTGTAATTTCAAATTCCACTGATTCTTGGTCTTGATCAACGACTGATGGAGCGTCGATTGCAAGAGTCGGGTTCACAGTGTCGACGTAGACCGGACGGATGATTGATGAAGTGTTGCCATTATAATCCGTCGCTTCGATCTTCACATCGTGGCGGCCAGTTTCCAGTTCGATTGATGTATCGAAGTCGTAGCCTTCTTTACCTTCAGTGAAATCTACTTCTTTGCCGTTCACTTTAATTGTCTTCAAGTTTTCTTCCACTACATAACCTTTAACCGGTATAGTATTTGTGTTGTATAGGCCAAGAGCATCCGGGTTGCCGTCAGCTACGTAGATGACCGGTTTCACAGCGTCATCGGAGTTTGATCTCTCATAAGTCATGTTATAAGCGTGATCGTAAGCGACGATTTCAACCATATCAATGTCTTCTGCCGATACATTGAATTCATCCAAATCGATTACTGTTTCATCAGCACCGAAGTACCCAGCAGCCGGCAAGCGTTCCCCATCAACGTTGATTGAGAATTGTTTGACGCCAACACCTACATCGGACAAGGCAACTTCAAGCGTGTTGTCTTCTTCGTTTACATCAACAGAAGCTTCTGGTGCAACCGTATCGACGTAAACTGGCACTTTCTTGCTTTGCCATTGTGCATCTTCATAGTCGACTTTTGCTTTGTATTCATATTGATACAAGCCGTCTTCTGCTACTTCACCATTCACTTTTCCATCCCAAGTACGGGCGTCCAAGTTGCTCGTATAAGTACCACCACCGATGAAGTTTTTGCGGACATCTTTTTCGATGTTTACAGTGCGTACTTTCTCACCATCTGCATCCAAGATGTTCGTCTGGAGTTCATCTGCATTTCGCAAGAAAGTAATATTCGCATTGATCTCGTCATTCAGCTCATCATCATTAGGGGATAGTGGATAAACAAGTTTCCCATCTACCTCTACTAATTCCAAGTCTTTAACGCCGACGTCACGCTTATAGAAGTCATAATATGGCTGGTAGAATAATGGCTCATCTTTTTCTTCCAATCCAAAGGAATCAATGATGTCCGGACGATCCCATTCGCCGTAGAAGCTGATGTATGGCAAGACCAGGTCAGGATTTGCAGATCCTTCTTCTGCTGTCAGTTTCACGAAACCTTCAACAAAGACATCTTCTTCAAGCGCTTTTGTGATATCGTTGCCATCTTTATCGAGCCCAGGAACTTTTCCTTCGCTGATATCGATAGTTACTTTCACATCTGCTGTACCGTTAGCTGGTACCGTCACTGTCTCAGGTGCAGAAACTTTCGCCCCTTCAAGCGCGCCTGATTTCAGCAAGTTGGATGCGACAGCTCCATTTTCCTGGAACATATCGACAAGTACTGAAGTATCAACTGAATACGTTGCAGCTTCATCAGACAAGTTTTCAGCTTTCAATGTGAACGAGAAGGAATCTCCAGTGAAGTCTTTGACGTTCACTTTCGCTTCGTTCGTCGCTTTTTCAGTCAAGACGACTGGAGTTGAGACAGCACCATGCAACTGCATCATGCCAGCGCCTTGGCGGCGAGGAGAAATCGTATCACCGGATTTACCGTGTGTAATATCCGCTGTATTCAATAGCAAGACTTTCGCTAGGCGTGTGCGCTCTTCCATTGAAAGGTTTTTGAAGTCTTCATGATTTTTCAAGTATTGCTGAACGAGTGCCGCGCCGCCCGCAACGTGAGGAGCTGCCATCGACGTTCCGCTCATGACACCATATTGATCGTTTTCAAGCGTCGACAAAATGTTTCCGCCTGGTGCAGACAATTCAGGTTTGAACTCAAGGTCCGGCGTTACGCCCCATGAAGTGAAGTCCGTTGCACGGCCTACTTCAGGTCCTTCTTCCATACTTGTCTGCTCAACGTCAGCGCCAAGTTCGCCGTCTTCAGCAAGTGCCGCTTCAAGCTTATCGCCATCTGATTTAGTTACTTTCATGAATGGAATTTCGAAACCGCCTTGGTCTTTATAGAACATTGCCGTATCGTCGTTATTGTAAACGATGATTCCGATTGCTCCAGCTGCTGCTGCCCATTTAGTCTTATCTGCAAAGCTATACGCTCCACGGGATACAACTACAACTTTCCCTTCAACATCGATTCCTTCGTAATCAGCTTCTGCACCAAGTGCATCCGGGTTGCCTGACAAGTCCTTCAAAGAAACAACTTCGAAATCATCGCCTGCTGTTTTGAAATCCAACCAGTCATCCACGCCGAAACCTTCTACTGTGAAATCATTGAATTCAACCTCATGCACATAGTGGTTTACAACATTTCCAGTAGCTGCGACTTGGATCGTATCTTTGTTAAGGCCTGGAGCTCCGACCAATCCGTAGTCTGGGTTATCGTAATGCGGGTTATCGTAGCCATAGCCGATATGCCCAGAGTTGCCGGCAGATACGGAAGAGACGATTCCGTTATTTACAGCGTTTGTAATCGCTTTATCTTCTGCGCTGTCAGCATCATAGAACGAAGCAGTTGAACCTAGGCTCATGTTCAATACATCTGCGCCAAGTTTCACTGCATCGTCGATCGCTGCCAAGTAAATGTCAGAGAATGTCGATGGGAAGTTGACATCATTCGAGAAGACTTTCATCCCAAGGATCTGAGATTCAGGTGCTACCCCTTTAAGGCCGCCTTCGTTCTCGTCGCCGTTAGCTCCGACTGTACCTGCTACGTGCATTCCGTGCATGGAAGCGTCTGGGCCGTCATCTTGAATTTCGTTGTTTTTATCATAATAGTTGTATGCGTAAGGTACTTTTACGTTTTGATAAGCACCTTTCAGCCAGTCTTTGGAAACAAGTCCATCAACATCGGATTTCGTCAAATCAACTTTAGAGTCATCAGTGATATTGAAATCTTTGTGGTCAGGATCGATACCTGTATCGATTACGGCAACTACCATGCCTTCACCTTGATACTTGCTGTCTGCCCATACTTGGCGGGACTGGATGAAATCATGGCTAGTCGTCATATCCGGTGTAGCTTCTGGTCTTTCGTATTCATTTGCAATATATACATTTTTAACGTTCGGCAAATCTTTGATCTTTTCAACGTCGCTGTATTTCACAACACCGCTGAAACCATTGAATGCCGTCGTATAGTTGTATTCTGAATTTAGCTCTACGCCTTCAGAAGAAATATTTTTCTTCACGTTTGCATGCGTTTTTACTAATTGGGCTTCGATTTGAGCTTTTTCTGACGAAGCTAGTGTCTTGTACTGGACACCTTTCGCAGAAGCCACTTCAACTGCTGACTGCCCTTCAATTTCAACAATGATACGAACTTCTTCGTTCGGATCTAATGCTTCTTTTTGAACCATTTCGTTATTTTCTTTTTTCTTAAGCTGCTTGATCAGTTCTGCCTTTTCGTTGGAAAGAACGTTGATTGCCTGCAAATCTTTTTCGTTGTCTTGCTCTTTATCGCCTGACGTAGCGCTCGCAGTCATAACACCGTTACTTGCAACTAAACCAGCGATCATAGCGACAGATACAAACTTTTTCCATGTTTTTGAACCGTTTTGCACAATGTAGCCTCCCCTAATGTTTTTTGGAGAATTTCAATTCTATGTATGATTCCAACTTATGTATGAATTCTCCACAAGTAAAATAGTAACAATAGTCATATAATTATGTCAATATGTTATTTGAATATTCTTGTGAATTGAATTAATGGAATTTAATAGAAATCATATAAGCATTTAAGATGATTAATAGAACAATATATCCCTGCTAAACGCATGGGCTTAAGGGACCTTTTTATAAAATTATTTTTTCGTGTTCCGAATCATACAGGGACTTTATGACTATTAAAATCGTATCTATTCTTCAGATAATGGCATTCGGAAAAATTAAGAAGTTAAGAAATCAATTTTAGGGAAGCATATATTCTCAAGAAAAAAATATTTAATTTTTTCCAGTTCTTTGTCTTTCCTCCTGCTTTCGTCTCATCGGTCCGTGCTTTTCAGTTGAGAATGCTGATGCGAATCGGAGTTTGAACGGGAAGAGATGGTTGGTTCGACTGGTTTATATTTTTTAAATCGCTTCCCGGGATAAGGGTAGAAGAAGATAGCGAGGGTTTGCTTGTGGATTTGTTCCGATTTTCTATTTGTTCTTCGCATTAGTATTCGCCGCCTTGCTTTGGGTTGGCCTTTGGCACTAAGCCAGGAAAAACGCCTGTCTTACTGCGTCGGCTCACCCCTTTACGCTAGGCGGCTGAGAGATTTCGGTGATATGTGTGTGTTTAATCAGATCTACTTTTTTATTGAGTTGCCGGCTAGCGGGGGAATCGCTTCCTGGGTTAGGGATCGATGAGGATAGCGAGAGGTTTCGTGAGGAAACGTTTTGTTGATTTGTTTAGGGGCCATCTGGATAGTCGCCGCCCTGCTTTGGGTTGGCCTTTGGCATTAAGCCAGGAAGAGCGCCTGTCTTACTGCGTCGGCTCACCCCTTGACGCTGGGCGGCCGAGAGATTTCGTTGATTCGAGATTGTTTAATCGGATCTGCTTTTTTAATATGTTGCCGGCTAGTGGGGGAATCGCTTCCTGGGACGCAGCATCTGGCACATTGGTGCTTGAATCGAAAATCTTGTTGATGGATCAGAACTTGTTAGCCTCTACCCTCAGCAAAGATGACTTGAGTTACAAAATACGACACATTTACTTATTTTCCATCAAGTAGGCTGAAGAAATGATTTTCCAATCCAAAACTAGAGACGGAGTGGAAGGGGGCTGACGCCTGTGGGACCGCGCGGGCTGGCGAGACAAACGTGGCGCGCCCTTTGCGGCACGTTGGCTCAACACCCGCCCCACGGCAAGCAGCCCCCTGCAACGAAGTCGAAAAGCGGAAGCTTTTCCACTCACTTCTTTTTCATTTCACAACTCTTGTCATATCAGCTGCATGACTCGCATCCTGCGATACCCAAGCGTGCCCCTGCAACGCAGCCGAAAAGCGGAAACTTTTCCAATCACTTCTTTTTCATTTCACAACTCCTGTCACATTAGCTACATGACCCATTTCCATAATTCAAGTCCGTTTCATCCCATAAAAAAGAACCATCCACCAAAAGGCGGATGGTTCTTCACTTTTATTCGTAGCTTACTAAGCTGACAACAGATTCCTGTTTGTCATCTCCATTTGCAACTACAGTTTTTTCCTGGATGAATCCAAGGCCTGGGGCGAAATAACGGCTCATCGTCGTCACCTGGTCAGACGCTTCTGATTTCGAAACCCGTTCCACAACCAATACATTTTCGAATGTGCCAGCTTCCGTTTCCAAAGTTTCGTCTTTCGAGCTTACGATCCATTCGCCTTCTGTGCTGATTTCTTCGTCAATCATGATGACCGGCGCGCTCATCGGCACAAGTCCTTCAATCGAAATATCGCGTTCGCCTTCAAGTTCCGAAGTATCGATCAACATGCTCACTGTTGATTCCGTCCACTCTGTCACTTCGACAGTAGTGGCTTCTCCGAACGTGATTTCTTCGAGCACTTTGTTTCCAGAGACTTCCAGAACTTCACGCGTCAGTTCGAAATCTTCTACTTGGAAGTTTTTAACGAGGCCGAGTTCAGGCATATAGAGCTGCAAGCCGGCCGGATCGGTCACTTCAATCGGTCCATTTTGGTCTGCAGATTCGGTTGCTTCTGTTTCTGCAACGTCAGTTTCCGTGGCTTCGGTTTCGGTTGTATCTGTGCCGCCTGTTCCATTGACATTGCTGTCTTCTGCAGAATCGGTCACAGCGGTGCCGCAGCCGCCTAGAATGAGGGCTGCGAGCAAAAGACCACTGAATTTCTTCATGTATATAACCACCTTATCATTTTTGCATTGCATTGATTGTTGACTTGACTGAAGAGTTGACTGCTCCGCCTATATAGTAAGTGCGGTTGATCAATTTTTCTTTGCTGTGCTTAGTGAGCGAGCTAGTTAGTGCAGCTGGCATTGAACCATCAGGCACTAAGAATAGCGGCGCGTTGTAGCGGGCAGAAACGGCGGATGATACGAGTGCATCCGGATAGTTAACGCCAGTCGAGACGATCAGGCGGTTTGATAGAAACTCATCACTGTAATAATCGATCGTTGCTGTTCCTGTTTCGTAACGTGTTTTTCCGGACAAACGACGAACGCCGTCTGCTCCTATTTCACGTTTTAACGCTGTTTCCATCGAGGCTGGAACAGCACCCGTTCCTCCGATGATGACGACTTCATCGCCATGTGCCGTTTTCAAACGGTTTGGCAAAGCCATGCCATCGCGGACAAGAACGATCGGCCATTTTTTCACGACTGCGACGCTTGCTGCAGTCAGTGCATCCGGGTAGTTATTTCCTGCTGTAACAAACATTCCATCAGCAGACGGTAATTTCGCATTGATTTTTTCGTTTGTTTCATAACGTGTTTGTCCTGATAGACGTTCCACTGTCATTCCCATAGCTTTCAGTTTACTTTCCACTGAGGCCGATACGGCGTAATTACCGCCGACAATGACAACGTGTTTAGTTGATAGGCGTTTCAATTCCTGCTCAACATTTGCTGATAAAGCTTGAGATCTGGTCAACAAAATCGGCGCATTGCCATAATGAGCGGCTAGCGGGCCAGCTGAGAGCGCGTCCGCATATTGGCCGGAAGTTGCAAGAACAACTGTTTTCTGAGATTTCGATGAGGCAAAACCGTTCGGATAGAGTAATTTCGACACTGCGATCGCCGTCTCTAAACGATCTTTCCCTTCGACATTCTGCGGTGTATAAGAATATTTCGTTTGATCCGTGTTCGAGAAGATCACTTTTTGAGCCCAGACATCGAATAATTCTGAGTTCGGCCAGTTGCGCGCATAATCGCGGGCTTCCTCACGGTTGTAAAGATGAATCATCTCGCCTTTATCTTTTGATCGAACAATGAAGTTTTTACGTTTGAAGTTCGACCAAAGAATGTCATCTTCCAATGTCGACTCATCGATCACCGACGCTTTTGTCAATTTGCCGCCATAAGCGATCGCTGCATCTTCCTGGTAGAAACGGGCAACTTCTTTATCGCTGCCGTCGAGCACAACATATTTTTTCGGCAGGTAGTTTGACCAAAGAACGGTGCCGGTCGTTGAATGGACAACTCGTGTGTTTTTCCATTTCTTCGCTTCATTAAGCGCTTCTTGCTCTGTGCCGAATAAATTATCGGACATTTTTTGCGATGCATGGTAGATGCCGTATACTAACGGGCGTTCGATCGGCTCCGGTTTTGAGGCTCCGCCTGCTTCGCCTGTTTTCTTATGTGTGACGTAGCTGCCTGAAATTGTTTTTGAATAATTCAAGGCGTCAGTTTTAGATGCATAATGTCTCAACGCTTTACCGTTTTTGTCATTGACAACATATACATTAAAGAAATCATCCACGCCTTCTGCTACGTTTGCTGCAATTTTCTGTTGGAACCAAGCTTGTTTAATCATTGCTTCTTCTGTCGGATTGGACATATAGCCAACTTCCAACAATACTGCAGGAACATTTGCTGTCCGGTTCACGTAAAAACCGGAAGCGACGATGCCGCGTCCTTCTTTCACTCCCGAACTGATCACCGAGCGATGAGTAGTGGTCGCCAAACGGCCGCTCTCCGGTGAATAATGGCGCTGCAAAGTAGATGGTGGATAAGAAGGGCTTGCGTAATTATTGTTGAAATAATACGTTTCATATCCACCGTATGTAGGTGAACTTGTCGCATTGTGATGAACGGAAATGAAAACGGTATTATCATTATTTCCGCTTGCGATCATTCCGTTTGCGACTTTCATCCGTTCGACAAGATCGGCACTTGATGAAATGCGCGAAAATTGGGTGTCGGCAGTACGCGTCATGCGAACGATGAATCCTCTTTTTTCTAATTCTGTCTTCAATCGTTGCGACACTTGCATATTGGCATGCTTTTCATAATAACCAGTCCGGTTACCAGAATAACCTGCCGTTCCACCGTATATCCCCCCGTGTCCCGGATCTAAAATTACAGTTGGTTTACCGGATGCCGAAGCAGTTCCAGTTCCAATTCCAATGGCTAGCAGCAATAAGAGCACAATTAATATTTTCTTTTTCAACGCTACATTCCCCTCTTTCTGACCTAATAGTACGGGGGAAAATTAGGAGAAACAAGAGAATTTTACAATATTTTCATAAAATGATTCTTTATACAGAGTTTAAAAATGAATTTTAATCCACAAAAGACAAAAGACCTACTTAAAATACTGAATATCGATTAATTGTGTACACAAATTAGGTAATTTGAATCTATCCTTTTATATAGATTATGCAATAAAATCGCATTTTCATTCGTTGGTTTGAATTAACAAAAAAAACCAGGAGAAGAGTTAGCTCTCTTCTCCCGGTTCTTCTGCCTCCCCTACGTCAAGGAAATTACCCAGCAATGCGTCGGAGTGATTTAAAATCTTCAAGGCATTTTCTTGCTGCAGCCTGACGGTTTCTTCGTCTACCTCAATCCGTTCCATCGTATCAAAATCGTAATACCGTTCTGGGAATCTGGCATTTTCACCTAAATACATATGCTCGCCTGTAATATATGAACCGCCCGGCAAATAATACCGTACTGCCAGCAAATTGTTTTCATACTGAAGCATATTATGTCCGACCATCGGCGTTTCCGCCTGGATTCCCATCAAATTCATGATGGTCGGCATCATGTCGACCTGACCCCCGAAGTTGGAATTCACTTCCGATTCGAATAGTCCTGGGGCTGCAATGATGAACGGCAATAGGAAACGGTCTTTCAAGGAATATGAATGGCCGAGCAACTGCCCCATCAAATCGTTATCATTATCCGTCATCGGCCGGCCGTGGAGCCCTGAATGATCGCCATTAACCACGATGATCGATTCTTCGTAGAGCCCTTCCGCTTTCAAGAAGGCGATAAATTCGCCAATCGTTTCGTCCGCATAACGGATGGACTGCAAATAATCTCCCGTATAGGTACCGACGTATTCCTCTGGCAGCTGCAGATATTCATCTTTTTCAGGCATCGTGAACGGCGTATGGCTCGTCATCGTCATCAAATTGGCATAGACCTTTTTGCCTTCCGCAACTTGCTGGCGAATCTCCTCCTCAGCAAATTCGAACATGACGCGGTCAGACGGCCCGATATGAATAATATCTTCATTCGGAATTTCATTTATTGAATACGCGTAATCAAATCCGAGTGATGGATATAACTCCTCGCGGTTCCAATATTCGAGCTTATCTGCGTGATAAGTCGTTGTATAATAATCATCTGCATTGAGCATGTTGACAAACGATGGCAACGGGCTGCCGTTCAAATAATTGACCGTTGGATCCAAGCCTTTCGTCAAGAGCGACATATGCAATAGCCATTCTGCATCTGACGTATTGCCTGCACCGATCTGTTGGAACATGCGGTCAAAATATAAACTGTCCCCCAATAGCTCATTGAGGTTCGGCGTCAGTTCCTGTCCGCCTATCGACTGATTGATAGCGAAGTTTTGCAGAGACTCGACTTGTATGATGAACAAATGCCGGTCTTTAGCGATGCCGAACCGATCGTGCTCATTATAGGGCACAAATTCATTGCCTTTAAGTTCCGCAAGCTCTTCATCCGACAGAAGATTCATTTGGGCGGAGACGCTGCTTTGTTTTGCTGCCTGCACCAATTGCGTCTGGACAAAGCCTTGTTGCTTAGCGAATAAAGTCATATCCAAAATTGGCTTCTGTAACGCGACCGTCGTGGTCACCGCACTCACCACGACTAGAAAAAATGCGGCGACGCCGATTTTCTTGCGATTTTTCATTGTCAGCGGCTGGTTCCAATACAGTACGAACAAAGCTATGTACAGCAGGATATCGGCAAAGAACAGGAAATCGAGCGGTGTATACAATAAGCTGACCGTTTCCATAACAGAACCGGCTTGATCCCCCTGCTGCAGATCATAATAGCTTGGCACAGTCTGAAAGTACCGTTCATACCATATGATTGATACGATCAACCCCGAAACGAACAAATTGTAAACGAGCGCAATGGCTGGACTGATCCGGCGGAGTGCCACAAACAACAGGACCGGCAGGAGCATCCACACCGGAAAATCAATAACCAACAAACGCAGCCATGATACTTCCCCAAAAACAAGGGTTCGGAAGACTCCAAGCTTAACGAGTAGAACGGCTGACAAAATCACTAATACGATCAACGGGGAATTGAGTTTTTTTGAATTTTTTATAATAAACACCTCATAATCAATAAAAGAAAATTCAATCGGTAGGGGATTTGCCCTCTCTACTAATTGTTGGATGATCCAATAGGACCGTTAAAGCGGGATAAATATATAATAGCATTAATATTACAAATATTACAACAGCGCAAATATAGTGTAAAGACGTTTGGGCGTTCAACAAGGTTCCTTCCACCTTCCAAAAGCTTTTGTTTCCAGTATGCGCCGCTTTGATTTTCACTCTATCCAGTTTTTGAGAAAATGGCAGATAAGCCCCTAATGGCTCTATTAGCCATTTTCATTCCATGCAAAAAAGCCGCCCTTCTCAGGACGGCTTTTGCTTTAGTTATTTTACAAACTGCGACGTATGTTCGATCGATACGCCTTGATAATAGAAATTCAAAATCTGTTGAGCGCTTTGGCCTGCTTGCGAACGGCGGTAGGAACCCCACTGGCTCATGCCGATGCCGTGCCCAAATCCGCTTCCGTCCATGATGAACCGGTCAGATGTTTCCACCATATCAAAATCGATGCTCTTTAAATTCGCTCCGCCCATTAATGTGCGGAAATTCGTGATACTCGGCGTACTGCCCGCTTCATACGTTACGGCAACACGGTGTTTTTTCAAGGACGAGCCGATGTATTGATCGCTCGCTGTTTTCAGTTCAGCCGAGATGACCGATTCACCGCCAAGGTAATAAGCCTGCTCTTTTGTCAGCTTGTTGATCTGCTCCATATGGCTCTTCGGCAGGCGGTTCGGATCAGGGTGAAGCAAAAGAATCGGTGAATTCGTTTTAGCTGCCAATACCGATCCAGCTAGTGCGTCTACAAAGGAATGGGCATTGCCGACAACCAAGTTCTTGCCATTCATCGGCAATAGGCGATTGATTTCAAGGCTTGTCTCGACACGATCCTTACCGCTGATGCGGTCACTTTCAATACCACGGTCAGCAAGTGCGCCCGCGACGGCATCAGGGACGACCGAAGCTCCCCCGATCAACAAGGCTTTTTCCGTGGAGTTATTCTCCAAAAAGGCAAGCGTAGATTCCGGGCTTTCCGCGCCCATGTGGATAATGATCGGCAGTTGATGGACTGCTGCATATGCAGACGCCGATAATGCATCCGATGAATTATCGTTTCCTGTTGCAAACATGACCGTCTGCATTTGGCCAATCTCTTCCGCAATCTTCAGTGAAGTCTCGGAACGGGTTTTCCCTGCTAAGCGGATTGTTGTAAACCCTTCCCTTTTTAACTGTTGTTCAATTTCTTCTGAAATCGCATAAGTCCCGCCCAATAAATAGACAGGCGCCCCTTGTTTCGTTTGTTCTTTAAGGAACATCTCAACACCTATAGGCAAGCTATTTCTTTTAGTCAGCAAAATCGGTGCATTGTGTTTGTGTGCAAGGACAGTTCCAGCTAACGCATCGGCAGGAACATCCCCACGACCAAGGACGATAGCCGGAGCTTTCTCTGCGCCGACTGTTTCCTGTGCGATTTGGACAGCCGTTTCATAGCGGTCTTTGCCCGAAAGAGTTTTTGATGCTGCCCCTGCTGCCATGTCAAAATTCAAGGCTCCGTTTTGGCTGCGCCGGACATAGTAATCCATTTCAACGGTTAGGGATTTGACTTTCCCGGTGTTGTCAAAGTTTTCTGTCTGGATTTTGTCGATGGATGAAATTTTAATGGATTCAACAGACGGGTCTTTCGCCTTTGCTTTAGCGAGCAAATCTTTTTTGAAGTTCGTAAAAGCTGTTTTGCTTTGCTCATTCACGAGGCTGCCGTTTAAATTGAGTTCTGCTGTCGTTTGCCACCATGTCGCCGGCGCCATTAAATCGATATTAGCCGGCAATTGGTTTTTGAGCCAATTCAATTTCCAGACGACATTGCCGGTATCGAATTCATCTTTTTGAGAAAGAGACAGGTAAGGCAATTTACTGGTCCAAAATTGCTCTGGCAATTCAGTTTGCCCGCCATTGCTGGCAGAAAAATAAGCTGTCACAAATCCTTTTTGCCCATCCGCTTTCCGATAAGTAAGGATCTGCCCTTGTGTTTCGTCTACAGCACGGTTCGTGTATTGATAAGCGGATTGATACCGCGGGGATAGAGGGTCCCAGATGAACCCTTTAAATACTTGGAAGGTTGTCGTATCATCGATCTCCAATGAACTTTGATTCATTTTCGCAAAGATATAAGATCTGGCAGTAATGGCTTGGGCTTTCAATGATTCCATCCCGCCGTTCGCGCCCCAACTTGCCGGGCTTTCTGATGGGACCACGCCTTTCAAATAGTCTTCAAAATGCAAAGAGTTGACGGGCTGTATTTTAGTCGTACCGGACATGCGGAATTTTATCGTCCCCATATAAGGGTGGAGCGTAGTGGAGCCACTTTTGTAAAGATAGAGATGATTGGCTTTAGAGTAATTGACGGGCTCGACAGTTACCGTAGCCAACCCGCTTTTTAAAGTTTTACTGCCACTTTTCAATACTAGTTTGCCCGAGGAGACGTGTACGCTGTAGCGCACACCTTTTTCCAATTGGACAGTCTTATCTTCTTTCAATTGTGAAGAGCCACGCGGGACAAAGTCATAGCTGCCTGCAGTCCCTAAGCTGTTGGTCAACCGAACATTGACGGTGAAATCGTCGTTGGCCGAAACGTTTGCTGCTCCTCCGACTAAAATGCCGATAAACATCAAAAACGCTAAACTTTTCCACAAAATTCTCACTCTGTTTCCCCCTAGTTTTCTATTGGACGAACACACTCTCTCTTTTTTTACAGTATATTCTATATATTCAATAAAATATATATAATTTTTACTAAATTTTAGTAAATTTAACTGTAAAATTCTTTCACATCATTTAAATTTACTTTGACACAATGCAAGGTCAAAAAAAAATGGCCGAAGCCATTTTTTAATCTGTATAAGAACGAATCGCGACGATTTTTTTATCCCAATGGCCCCAAGACGTATCAAGTGCAGTAATCGCAACACCTGTGCTTGTGCCTGCATGGATGATTTTCCCATCACCAATATAAATGCCTGCATGGCTAGCTTGTGACGGCGTGCTTCTAATCAAGTCCAACAAGACAATATCACCAGGTTTGACGTTCGAATAGCTGACCGGTTTCCCTGACTTCGCCATAAGCGTGGTTGTTCTTGGAATGGAGATTCCTTTTTGATTGAAGACATACATCAAATAACCTGAGCAGTCGAAACCTGCTGGTGTTGTGCCGCCCCAGCGATATGGAGTGCGGAGATATTTTTTCGCTTCCTCAACAATTTCCGAACGAATATCTACAGATGGCTTTACGATCGGTGTAGGGGCTGGTGTCGGTTTTGGATTCGGATTCAAAGATTCCTTGGAAACTGCGCCTTCTCCTCCGATGACTGTAAGATTATCAACGCTCTTTGCATTGATGATGTCCTTTGTTGCTGAAGGCAAACCAGACTTTCGTACAAGCAGCATCGGTTGTTTCTTTTTGCCGCCAAGAGCTGAACCTGTTAATGCATCCGCAAATTCCTGGCCAGAAGCGACAAGTGATTCACTGACTGTAGCAGGGTACATTTTCTTAACGACTGCTGCAGCCGTCTCGTACCGATCCTTACCAGCAATCCGCTGCACTGCCGTCATGCCTGCGATTTTTTTGTAAACCTCGGAACTGACAGCGGCTTCCCCGCCTACCACTGTGACTGCTTTATAATTTTTTAGAGCCGTCTCTACTTCTTTAGACAAGTTATTGCCGGAAGTCAGCAAAATCGGCTTTCCTGTTTCTGCTGCATGTGAAGCAATTGCCAAGGAATCCGCATAGCCGGAACCGCTTGCAACGACAGCTTCTGTCCCTCCGACTTCTTTCGCGATCAATGCAGATGTTTCGGAACGGTTGCTGCCCGAAATCCGCTTAACTGCCAATCCATTTGCTTCGAGCTGACTCTTGACCTTAGCTGAAATGACGCCTTCCCCACCGAGAATTGTTGCATTTTTAGCGCCAAGCCGGCCGATTTCCGACATGATGGATGCCGGTACTTCATTTTTTCTCACCAAAAGAATCGGTGCATTCAATTTTTTTGCGAGTGGCGCTCCAGCAAGAGCATCCGGGTAGTTATCGCCGATCACGAGCACGACATCATTCGTGCTGCGGTAACCCCATCCTTCACGTGATACTTTAATCGAGGTTTCGTAGCGATCCGCTCCTGAAATACGCTCAAATTTGTCAAAGACGCTTGCTTCTGAACTGGAAGCGAAAGCGGTCACTGATAACGCGGTTGCGGCGATCATTGTTCCAAACCATTTTGTCATTTTCATATGCTTTTTCTTCCCCCTGAGATCTATAGTCTGTTTTTTTGTATTAATTAGGCATTTTTTTCATCTGAATAACTCAGAGTTTATCACTGAATATCTGAGAAGAATATTACATTTATATTACAGGGACGACAAAAAGCCCCTTGAGACAATGCTCAAGGGGCTTCAAAAACCGCGTCACTCATAGGCTGAACGGTATGTTTCATGAAATTAACAGTTTTAGAAAAACAGGATTATTTACCTAGTTTAACTCTGAAACACCTCGGTAAACGCGCAAGATTTCCCGTTGTAGGTTTTCATTGGAAAAATTTTCTTTGGCAAAGCTTCGCAGCAGCCTTCCCATCTCTTCAGTATCGGCGTCTATCGCCTTTTCCATTACATGTACAAGCGCATCTGAACGGCCCGGTTCAATGATCCATCCCGTTTTCCCGGGATCGACGAGCGCCGGCACACCTCCAACATTGGTGGCGATGACCGGCGTCGCCATATCGGCCGATTCCAGCAGAACGAGTGGAAAGCTTTCGCTATGGGAAGTCAACAATGAAACATCCGCAGCATATAGCAGCCTATCGATGTCGCTGCGCGTTCCTAAAAATTGAACACGCTCTGAGATGCCGAGCGCTTCTGCTTGCTGAGTCAGTTTCTGCCGCAAATCCCCTTCCCCGATTACCCATAACTTACACGGTTTCTCGATCTTGGCGAATGCATCAAGCAAAATGTCATGCCCTTTGACAGGATGAAGTCGCGCTACAATCGCAAAGACAAACTCATCTTCAGCGGTATCGAGCGATTCGCGGATGGCCGGTTTATCAAAGTCCGGCAACGTCTCATGGAAATTAATGCCATTGAATACCGGAGTGATTTTCTTCGGTTCGACGCCCATTTGGATCAGCATATCCTTGAATTTTTCTGAGACGGCAAACAAATGATCCGCACGGCGCATCGCACGTTGGTTCAGCACCGTAAATACTTTCGCGAGCGGCTTCGGCTGGTGGAGAAAATCGAGTGTCGGATCGCTGTGCACCGTGATGAACCACGGCACACCAAGCTTTTTATAAACTGAATCAATCAGGAAATTCGCACGCGCCCCGTGGGAGTGGATAATCGTAAATCCGCCCTTTTTCAAAACCAATAATATCTTTTTCGGTGTCGACCGGTCGAGACGGCTGTTTTGTTGGATGACCGTTACTGGAATGCCTGCTTTTCTGGCATCTTCCGCAAAAGCCCCTTCCGTCAATAAGAGCAACTCTGCTTCTACAGGAGAGTTGGCCAAAAGCTGCAATAGGTGCTTTTTCGAGCCGCCGGTTTCCCCGCCGCTGATCACATGCAATACTTTCATCAGCGCTTGCCGCCTTTATCGCGGACTGCTTTGATCAGAAATTGCGGGAGCGCCATTTGGCGTTTAATGCGCGACGGTTGGCTGGCGAGACGGTACAGCCATTCGGTTCCTGTGTTCAAAAACAGCTTCGGCGCACGTTTGACATTGCCGCTGTAAACATCGAAACTGCCGCCGACGCCTTGGAAGATATTGACGTTCAACTGGCCCATATTTTCGCGGATGAACAGTTCCTGCTTCGGGCTGCCGAGAGCGACGAACAAAATCTGCGGCTCTGCTTCATTGATCGCCTGGATGATTTTTTCAGGATCTTTTTCATAGCCATCCAATGTGCCGGCGACTACGAGATTCGGGTATTTTGCCTGGATGTTTTGAGCTGCAAGTTCTACAGTCGCCTTTTTCGCCCCGTACATGAAAATGCGATGGCCGTGTTTATCGGCGAGTTGAAGCAGGGCATCCATCATGCCGATGCCCGTCACGCGTTCGCGGATGGCTCCACCACGCATGCGGGAAGCGATTTTAATGCCGACGCCGTCCGGGATCTGGTATGTGGATTCGTTCAAAAGCGTCCGGAGTGCCGGATCTTTTGAAGCCATCATGACTTTTTCGGGGTTGATCGCGACAATGCGCGATTTGCGCCCAATTTCGATATCGGTCTGAATTTTGTCGAGCAGTTGCTTTTCGGTTTCTTTATTGACTGTAACGCCGAGGATTTCCTCTTTCATGTAGCTCGTGCCTCCATGCAAAACCGCATTTTCAATAGCTTGAAAATGCGGTCGTTTATTTTAATTTTTTGGATTGCCCTTGCCGTCGCCGAGACGATAAACCGTAAATCCGGCTCCTTCGTAAGCTTCGCGGCTGATGGCATTTTTCGTGTCGAATATCGTCTTGTTGCGCATCGTTTGGCCTAGTGTTTTCGGGTCATATTCCTTGAATGCTTTATGATCGGTCAAAATGACGATCAAGTCCGCTCCCTCGACTGCTTCATCATATGACTGCGTCTGGAACGGCGCTTTGTTTTCTTTGACATGCGGGTCGAATGAAGCAATGTTCAAGTTTTTCTCTTTCAAATACTCCAGCACTTCCATAGACGGGCTTTCGCGGATGTCGTCGATATTGCCTTTGAAAGCCAAGCCGAAAACAGCGACTTTGGCGTCGTCAATATCTTTGAGGATCTCATCGATTTTGTCTGCCGTGTATTGCGGCATGCCGTCGTTGGTATTACGTGACAAGTGGATGATTTGTGAAAGATCCTTTTCTTTTTCGACGAGGAACCACGGATCGACCGCAATGCAATGTCCGCCGACACCTGGCCCCGGCAAGTGGATATTGACGCGCGGGTGGTGGTTGGCTAAACGGATCGCTTCCCATGCATCGACGCCTACGCTGTCTGAGATTTTTGCAATCTCGTTGGCGAACGCGATGTTGACGTCGCGGTAAGTGTTTTCCATGACTTTGACCATTTCAGCAGTCGTCGCGTCCGTCAAAATGAACGCGCCTTTGACGAATGATTCATAGTACACTTGCGTGCGCTTCGATGACTCTTCGTTGATACCGCCGATAATGCGGTCGTTTTTCACAAGTTCTTCAAAGACTTTGCCTGGAATGACGCGTTCCGGTGAATGGGAAACAAACAATTCCGTCCCGATATCCAAGTTGCTCTTTTCAAGAATCGGCATCATGACATCAAGAACGGTGCGCGGCGGCACAGTCGATTCCAATACAACCAAGTCGCCTTTTTTCAGGAACGGCACGATTGATTCGGTCGCTGCGCGGATGTAATCCATATTGGCCGTCTTGTCTTCCGCGATCGGCGACGGTACGGCGATAATGAACATTTCCGCTTCGGCAGGCTTCGTCGATACCGTAAATGCACCTTTTTCCAAAGCTTTGTTCAAGTAATCCTGAAGAAACGGTTCTTCGATGTGAATTTGCCCAGCTGACAGCATTTCCACCGCTTTTTCGTTGACGTCCACTCCGTGAACTTCATAACCGTGGTTTGCGAACATGACCGCTGTCGGCAAGCCGATGTATCCTAATCCAACTACACAGATTTTTTCCATTTCGTTAATTCTCCTCAATTGCCAGTAATTTTTTATCTCCCGCTCCTAAAGCGGGATCTTATATCAATAATTTTTGCTAATATCAATAGTTCATTCTACCATAGCATGCGCTCAGGCAGAAATCGTTTTGGTATATTTTTCATTACGGTTTCGTTACAGGACGCATAGCTGCACTGGCTGGTTCCCAGTGAAAAGCCTCCTCCGCAAATGCGGAAGAGGCAAGAAGCTATTCGTCGTGACGATGTTCTTCTTCGCCCCAGCATTCTGTATTCTTCAAGCCAGGTAGATTTTTCGCGTAAAAGACCGGATTTTTCCCGATTTTCCTCTGTCCCATGTAATCGTCGAGTACCCGGAAAGCGATTTTACCAAGCAAGGCGATAACGACCAAGTTGATGACCGCCATCATCCCCATGAAGAGATCCGCCATATTCCAGACGAGCTGTACTTGCGCGATCGATCCAAACATGACCATTCCTAGCACGCCGAAACGGTAAACCGTCAGCCACATGCTATGGGCATTGATGAATTCGATATTCGTCTCACCGTAATAATAATTCCCGACAATCGAACTGAAGGCGAAGAACGTGATAGCCACTGCCAGAAAATATGGAGCCCAGTCGCCAACATGTACGCTAAGCGAATCTTGGGTCAACAAAATCCCTTCTTGCTCAGTTGTCCGGTATAGATCCGCCAAAATGATGACGAACGCTGTCGCGGAACAGATGATGAGGGTATCGAAAAACACGCCAAGGCTTTGGACAAGCCCCTGCTTGGCTGGATGCGATACGTTTGCAGACGCTGCAGCGTTCGGAACAGAACCCATGCCGGCTTCGTTCGAGAACAATCCGCGGCGTATCCCCTGCATGATTGCAGCACCGATACCGCCGCCGACCACTTCTTCGAGGCCGAATGCATTCTGGACGATCAAGGTGAAGACTGCAGGAATTTCGGTATAGTTCAGTACCATTATGTAAGCAACGACAATCAAATAAACAGTTGCCATGACGGGTACGATAACTTGTGTGACATGCGCGATACGGCGCACACCGCCGAAAATGACGATTGCCGCAAGGACCACAAGGCTTGCGCCGACAACCCAGTTCGGGATATCGAAAACATCGCCGACTGATTGAGCAATCGTGTTAGACTGCACCGAGTTGAAGATGAAACCGAATGCCAAAGTCAAAAGTATGGCGAAAACGATGCCGAGTTTCCGGGTGCCAAGCGCTTTCTCCATGTAATAAGCCGGGCCGCCGCGGAATTGCTCGCCATCTTTGATTTTATAGACTTGGGCAAGCGTGCTCTCGATGAATGCGGTTGCCATCCCGATCACGGCGACAACCCACATCCAGAAAACCGCACCGGGCCCACCGATTGCTATCGCCAAAGCGACCCCGGTGATATTGCCGGTCCCGACGCGGGAAGCGGTTGAAATCGTAAATGCCTGGAACGCGGAAATCCCGCCTGTTCCGTCTTTCTTTTCCATGATGACACGGAACATCTCGCCAAATAACCGAACTTGGACAAAGCGTGTGCGGATGGTGAAATATAAACCAAGACCGAGCAAGAGCCCGATCAATATGTACGTCCATAATAAGTTATTGCCTTCGTCGACAAGCCATGTAAACCCGTTAAATATTGCGTCCATCTCGATGACCCCTTTAAAATTCTATAGTATAAACATTTGTTCCATACCCTTAATGATGTGCCGGGAAACTATTCCTGGCACATCACCGGCATGCTGTTACGCCAAGCGCAAAGTTTCAGCCAATACGCGTGCCCCGATGTCGAGCGCTTCCCTGTTGAATTCCATATCCGGATGATGCAGCCCCGGCGTTAAATCAGCACCGATTCCGACCATCGCCGCCTTCAATTCCGGCTGCTTGATCGTGTAGAAATGAAAATCATCCGCGCCAGTCGTCTGGATCGGTTCAGCATAAGCTTCATCCCCAAGCACATTGCGGATCGCCTGTGCAGCAATCTCCATCGCCTCGTCCGAAACTTCAGCTGCCGGCGTGTAATCGTCCCATTTCAAATCGATTTTGACTCCGTGAAGCGCTGCGATCGCCCGAAGCCCTTCCTCGATGCGAACTTTCATCTTATCCATCAAGTCATTCGACTGCGAACGCACATCCAGCGCGAACGTCGCGCTTCCTGGAATGATGTTCAAGCTTTCCCCACCGGTCTGGATATTCGTCAGCTTGGCTGAATACGATTCGAAAGGCGAGAAATAAATCGTCTTCACGAATTGATGGATCGCCGCGATGACATCGATGGCATTTTTCCCTTGATGCGGCCGTGCCCCGTGCGCATCCTCGCCTGTGATCTTGCCTTTCAGGAAAATCCCCGACCCATGGTGAAGTGCAGGTGTCACCTGGCCGAACGGCAATTCTTCCCGAGGGCGCAGATGGACGCCGAACAAATGGGTCACATCTTCCAAAGCGCCGCGTTCGATCATCTCGAGCGAGCCGTTTCCTTGTTCTTCGGCTGGCTGGAAAATAAATCGGATGCGTTTGTTCAACTTTTCTTCTTTCAAGCGCAGGAGAGCCCCCAACACCATCGACATATTCGCGTCATGGCCGCAGGAGTGGTTGGCCTGCACTTTGCCGTTCACTTCCTGCCACAAAGCATCAATATCCGCGCGGACAGCGATTACTTCTTCACCTTCTCCAATTTCTGCAAAAAGCCCAGTAACATCATTGAATGTCCTGTATTTTACACCGAGTTCTTCCATGATGGATGCCAGTTTTTTCGTCGTCTCCACTTCTTTGAAGCTGACTTCCGGATGCACATGGAAATGATCGAAATAAAATTCCGTCTGTTGTTTGATATCCATAAAAAATCCGCTCCTTTAGATTTTCATCTTTTTGAATTGTACCCGTCTTCTTCATGCAAAACAAACCGGATAGCGAAAAGCTGCTTAACGGAAACCCGCTCCGCTACTCCCCACTTTGTTTTCCGATATGCACTATCAAGCCGGCGATGATTTCCGGGATTTCTTCGAATGCATTTTTCGCATGGAGGCGCTCGGTCCGTTTATGCGGATCTTTGCCGAAAGGCCCGATGTTGAGAACCGGCGCCTGCAGCAGCTGCATCGACTGAAACGGAATGCTGTAGGGCTCGCCGTAAACCGGCGTATTGTTTTCGTAGCTTACCCAGCCGCTTGTTGTGTCCTTATAGTTGACGTAGCTGAGATCCGAAATTCCGTTAAAGAAATGCACTTGTTCAAGCTCCAGATCGAAGCGCTCGAGCGCATCGTGCGTGACATGGGCTACACAATCTTCGATAAACGGATCTTCACTTGAATTGACCGCCGGATAATAAGGCGGCGCAAACAGCAAGACGATGCCGGGCGTCAATTCCTGGCAGTTGAGCAGCAGAAGGTCGGCGATATGGAACGATTTATCGCGGACGTCACGTTCCGGATCCATCAGCGTATCGCGGATCAGGTGATTGACATAGTCGATGCCGAATTTTTCTTTGGCATACTCCACAAGCTGTTCATAACGGATGACACTGATGTCGTCAAAGCGAGGGTCCATGCCGACGCGTTCGCACAATGACCGGTAATCTTCCATGCACTCATGTGCCGATTCTTTCGCCAAACCTTCGAAAATATCCATGACCTGTTCTGCATTTCTTTCCATTGTAAAGATATTATATAGCGCTTTTGTGCGGTAAGGCGTTTGAACCGAATATTCTTCTTTCATATCCCCTTGCGTCAGGGTTACCGGAAGCGGCGTCTGTTCTCCGTGGACCGTCTCGGAAAATGCCGGATTCCATTCCATCTTCCGCGTCAAATACGTCGCAAGGTAACTCGAGGTCATGCCTGCAAGCGGCTCGCCTGCATGGGTTTCCTTGCCGTAGAACAAGGCGCTCGGCATGATTTTTCCGATTGACCCGGTGTAGATGTATTGCGCTTCATCGCCTGGTGATTTCGCAAAGACCGGCTCGCCGTTCAAAAACAGCACGTAGTCAAGGCCATATTGGCGTTCCAGGTCTAACAGCTTCGACACGCCGTAGCGCATCCCTGCTGAGTTGACTTCTTCATCCGGCACCGTCATTAGCAGTAAGTTGATCGGCCATTTTTCTAAACTCGCCCGCTCAAGCATTGCCATATGAATCGCAAGGCCTGATTTCATGTCCATAAGGCCGCGGCCGAACAAATATTCGCCCGATGCCAAATCGGCTTGCATGTCTGGCTTGAATTCGTTCTTAATTTGCTGGAATGCCTTCTCCAGCTCTGCTGGTTTGTATGCCAGCGGAGCCAAATCACCATATTCATGCACCGCGACCGTGTCGAAGTGGCTAAGCAGGACGATGGTGCGTGAAGCTTTTTCGTGTTTGTATAGGGCCGTCAAATAACGGCGTTCCCAATTGACTTCCCCGAGAGCCACAAGATGCGGGTTTTCATGAAAATATTCAACTTCCAACAATTTTTCTTTCAGTTTATCCGGAAAGGTCACTTCCCCTTCCGTCAATCCTTGCGAATCCCAGCTGACCAATAGTTCTGTCAGCTCGCGCAATTGTTCAGGTGTTCCCCATAGACCCGCCATTAGGCATTCTCCTTTCGCTATTCCACTATAGAAAAAAACGGCTCATACGGGGAGCCGTTTTCTGCGTTTCCTCAGCAAATCTTCCGCTGCCCCTGACCCGAATATCACTCCGATGACGATGAGCACAAGACCGATCAAATGGCCTGGCGTAATCGTTTCACCAAGAATGAGGCTCGCTGCCACGAGCGAAAACAGCGTATTGAGATTCATGAAAATTGCAGCTTTCGTAGGCCCCGCTTGACCGATTGAATAATTATAGAGCATGTGGCCGACCGCCGTTCCAAGCATCGCCGAAAAGAAGAATGCAATCCAGAAAGAACTTGGGACGGACGCAAATGCCGCGATCTCCCCAGGCTCCTGGATGAGCGCGATGATGAACAAGACGGCCGCTCCTGTTACGAGCATGTAGCCCGTCAGCAGGCGCGGGTCGAGTGACCGTGCCGCATTTGCTATTACGATATAACTGAATACTTGCGCCAAAATTGAAATGAATACGAAGATATCTCCGAGGCTCAAGCCCGACGCTGCATCTCCTCCGACCATAACCGTGCTGGCGACACCCGCAAAACCGATGAAAACGCCTAGCCATTGCAGTCGTGAAGGTACATTGCGCATGATGAGAGACACGAGCACTGCCGTCAGCATCGGGCCGGTCCCGAGTATCAGCCCGGCATTCGTGCCGGATGTGACAGCCAAGCCTTGAGACAAGAAATAATGGTGGGCGACAACATTGAGCAACGCCCCGAGCAATATGTATTTCCAGTCGCTGCGCTTCGGAAGGCGCATCATGCCGAGTGATGCCAAAATGATCAGCACCGTGACCCCTGCGAGCAATATCCGAAACGCTGTCAGTGTGACGGGAGCGACGAACTCCAATAAATACTTGACCGAAGCGAGGTTAAATCCCCAGATGATCATGACCGATGTTAAGATGCCGTAAACTTTCCATGGAGTCAAAAGTGCAGCCCTTCTTTCCCTTATTCCAGATATAGCCCTTTATTTTACGCTTGTTTTTCATTTCTGTATAGAACGGCGTTATAATCATATGCCTGTCTTCCGATCAGCAGGCTGAAGGCGATGAAGGCAATGAGCGATAAGACGACCGGCACGGTGACTGTATGGACGCCGAACAAGTTGCCGTTCTCGATGTTATAGAAGTGCAAAGCGATATAGCTGACGATCCCTGTCGCCATACTGGCCATCGCCCCATACTTGTTGCCCCATTTCCAGTACAGCCCGAGGACAATCGGCCAAATGAATGCCGCCTCCAAACCGCCGAACGCGAATAAATTCAGGAAAATCAATAAATCAGGCGGATCGAGCGCCAGCAAAAAGACGATGACGCCAAGAATGCCGGTGACCCCGAAAGACATGCGTTTGATGGCTTTGAGGCTTGCGTCCGGTTTGACATAGTTCAAATAGACATCTTTGACAATCGACGAGCTGACGAGCAAGAGCAGTGAATCGACCGTCGACATGATCGCCGCCATCGGAGCGGCCAGGACAATTCCCGCCACCCACGGCGGCAAAGTTTCCAGCGCGATGAGCGGAATGACTTTGTCTCCGACTTCAATGCCTGGAAGAATCGGACGGGCGAATACGCCAATCAAATGCATATTGAGCATGATGAAGCCGGTGACGATCGTGCCGATGATGAGCGCACGGTGCATCGAGCGCGCATTTTTATAGGACATCGCACGCACCGCGATTTGCGGCAAACCGACGACGCCGACACCGACCAGAATCCAAAACGACGACACGTAAGCGGCGCTGAGATTGCCTTCCGCTCCGTACGGCGTGACCAGGTTCGGATTTTCATTGATCAGATCCTGCATGATGTTCGAGATCCCGCCGCCCGAGATGATGACGGCAATCAATAGAACAAGTGTCCCGATGAGCATGACCGCCCCTTGCACCGCATCAGTCAAGGCAACGGCCCGGAAGCCGCCGATCGTCACGTAAACGAGGACACTGACGGCAAACAGGAACAACGCCGATTGATAACTAAGGCCGGTGAGCGATTCGATGAGGCGTGCGCCGCCGATCCACTGGGCAGCCATCGCGGAAAATAGGAAGATGATGATGCTAAGCGCCGATAACAAGACGACTGTTGTGCTATTGTAACGCGCTTTCAGAAAATCGATCATCGTGACTGCGTTATAGCGCCTGGCCATGATGGCGTATTTTTTCCCGAGAATCATCAGGACGAAATAACCGGTGACCACTTGCGTCATCGCCAGCAGCACCCATCCGAAGCCCATCGTGTAGGCCGTCCCAGGCCCGCCGAGAAAGCTTGAAGCGCTGCCGTATGTAGCGACCATGGTCATCGCGAGAACAAAACCGCCGAGTTCGCGTCCGCCGAGGAAATAATCACTGATGAAGTTCGATGAACCTGCCAGTTTTCTGCTCGACCAATAGCCGATAAAAAAGATGATGATTAAAAAACCGATCATCGGGATGAGCACCGCGTAATTCATCAGCCTTCCCCCTGTTCTTCATCGAATGGCACGTCGACGAAGAAAAACTTGACGACGACAGTGACGAGCACGACCATGACCAGGAAGCCGACGATGCAGCTATAGAAAAACCAATCGGGCAAGCCGAATATGTAGGTGTATTCTTCGACTGGCCGTTTGCCGAGCCCATAGGCGAAAGCGAACCACCAGATGAAATTGAAGAGCGCAAGGCCGAGGCCGATCCAAGCTTCCCGGTGCGCGACGCGGAAGCGCCAATCTGTTTCTTTCATGGATATCCCACTCCGATCAATGGCTATAATGTATTGTGTCTATCGTACACCAACAGCGGCTGTAAATTAAGTGCCAGTTTCAGTGGCCTTTTCTATGCGGCTATTCATATGATGGATACCCACAGTTATTTCTTTTGATTTCCAATGAAAAAACCTCCGGATATTTCCGGAGGTTTTGCTTAGCGTGCCAAAAGATATTCGATATAGGCGCGCCATTCCGTATTCTTCGCATAGTCAAAGTCCGGCGTTCGGCTTGGGAATGGCATGAAGAGCTTCGGCCTTCCCGGATAATCGTGAAGCTGCTCTTCATTGATGGTGATGTCCCCTGCTTCCATGCCGCTCGCAAGAACGACACGGCCATGTTTAGCGAAGGCGATTTCGACAGGTACGGCATTCGGGCGGCCGTCGATATTCAAGGTATAGGCGGTGCCCGTATTGTCATCGTCATCGTAAATCCAGCCGTCGCGCAATCCGATCGCGTCTTGTGCTTCATTCAACGTGATTTCAGCGTTGACGTTGCTGCCAAAAGGCATCGTGTCTTGCAACGGTGTTTCAGGCGCGATGCGCACTTCGTAAAAGGCGATCGGGTTGTTTTGTTCGATGCGGCCGAGATCCCGGTAAGCTTCGAACCATTTCGATTCCTCAGCCGGGATTTCAGAAACGCTGCGGACCGTCCCCGGAATCGCGCCTTCAATGCCCGGCGCCTGGATGAATACGCGGTCAGCCTGTTCGACTTCGTGCCATTCGTCTTCCAATAGATACGTCACGAATTCACGTTCGTTATTGTAAATTTCAATACTAAGCGGAGCGGTGTCGCGGTTAATGCTGGCGACCGTCCCCTCGACCGGACTGATGAGCGCCGGGTTTTGCTGGCTTTGCGCGAGTTGTGCCTCAACTACCGCCAGTTCGGAATCAATGGCCGCTAGACGCTGCTGGGCTTGTGCGATGCCTGAAGCATACGAGCCGTCTTCCGTCACTTCCACCCCGACCGAGACGTTGACGTCCATACGCAATTCTTCCTCCAGGTCCCCGCCGATGCCCGGAAAGCTGGAGCTATTATTCGAGTTTTCGGAGACGCTGCTGTCTTGTGAAGCGCGAGCCTGCGTCAATTCCTGCAACGTGGATTGGACTTCACTGCGTTCTGCTTGAAGTGCGCTTTGTTCAGACTGCCAAATGGCGCGCTGGTCTTCCGATTCACTTTCGTTCAAACGTGCAAGTTCAGCACCTGCCGTCACGGCATCGCCTTCTTTGACGAGCCATTGTTCGAGCGCTTCATGGTCCTGCACATAAATTTCCATTGTATCCTGCGGAGCCGTCAATGCTTCTTTCGGCAAAGTTTCGGTATATGTATGCGTATATGCCTGTTCATATTCGCTGACATAAAGTTCTTTGGATATAATGCTTTTCTCCCCGAATAACAGGAGGAAATTAGACGTTAAAAAAGCGGCGATGGCGATGGATAAGCCGATAAAGAAAAAACGGTTCATAGGATCGGCCCTCCCAACATAAAGTCTCTAAGCATTTCATCCACTGGAATCAAGCTGAACAATGCGACAAAAAGTGCCGATAGGATGTGGATGATGATGAGTGCAAGCAGGATGAGCTTCGGTGAAACGGGCGAAAAGTTTCTGATGAAGCGATACTGAATTGCAATGATCAATGAAGTGAATAAAGTCAATTGGTTGAAAAAATAAATCAAGTACGTATTGTCCAGGAAAGAAGCGGCGATCGGGCCGAATGAAAAAGGCGAAAAGGCCATCGTATAGCCATTCCAGGCGAAAATACCAAAAATCAACCCTTTTTCCAGCACTAACAATGCCGTAACGTACGCTTGCATGACAAGCATCGCTCTCCACTTGATACCGATGATCCGGCTATAAAGATAGGCAGCGATATACAGGTGAAAGCTTAAATAAAGCCCACCCCACAGCAAGGTACCGACAAGCGATGTCCAACGCGCGAGTGTGTAGCCGTCGAACATGCCCGCAGCGAGCAATGGCGTCAACGAGCCGGTGTTCATGCCCCAAATTTCAGGCAATGCAAACACCAGCAAGCCGAAGACAAGGATGACGGCCAAGCGCTTGTTGATTTGCCTCATTTCAGTATGTCGCAAATTATGTATGAGTTGGCCTTGGTTCAGGAAGAAATGCCAAAATTTAAAATCAGATATCATGCGTCTAAGTCCTTTCAGGCAATTGGCGTTCTGCTTAGTTTTACTTTACCAAAAAAACATACGCTTTGAAACGAATTCCCTGCCACAATTTTCAATATTTGGTGGCTTTGAGACGAATGGCATAGGATTGTGGTGAATTTCAAATCGGAAAAGGCTGAAGTAATGAAAAAGAAGTGATTGGAAAAGAAGTGATTAAAGAAGAAGCCATTGGAAAAGCTTCCGCTTTTCGACTGCGTTGCAGGGGGCTGCTTGGGGTTCGCAGGATGCGAGTCATGCAGCTGATGTGACAGGAGCATTCCTGTGAGAGGGAGTTGTGAAATGAAAAAGAAGTGATTGGAAAAGCTTCAGCTTTTCGACTTCGTTGCAGGGGGCTGCTTGCCGTGGGGCGGGTGTTGAGCCAACGTGCCGCAAAAAGCGCGCCACGTTTGTCTCGCCAGCCCGCGCGGTCCCACAGGCGTCAGCCCCCTTCCACTCCGTCTCCAGTTTTAGAGTTCAAAATCATTTCTTCGTTCTTCTCAATAAAAATGTAGAAATGCTTCATGCTTTTTAGCTCAAGTCATTTTCACTAAAGAGGATGCAAACGTCATGTCTGTCCCATCAACAAAATTTCTACTCAAGCACCTATGTGTCAGATGCTTTATCCGAGAAGCGATTCCCCCACTAGACGGCAATACCATAAAGAAGCAGATCTGACGAAACTCAACCCAATCAACGTAATCTCTCAGCCGCCGAGCGTGAAGGGGTGAGCCGACGCAGTAAGACAAGTGCTCTTCTTGGCTTATTGCCAAAGGCCAACCTAAAGCACGGCGGTGACTACTTGGATGACATTTTAATAGAATATCGCAACAATTCCACAAGCAAACCCTCGCTATCTCATTCAACACTAGACTTGGGAAGCGATTCCCCCACTAGACGGCAACTCAATAAAGAAGCAGATCTGACGAAACTCAACCCAATCAACGTAATCTCTCAGCCGCCGAGCGTGAAGGGGTGAGCCGATGCAGTAAGACAAGTGTTCTTCTTGGCTTGCCGCAAGAGGCCAACCCCAAGCCGGGCGGCGACTGCCGAGACGAAGCTCAAATGGAACATAGCAATATTTCCACATACAAACACTCGCTAACTTCACTTATTTTCGCACAATGAAAAAACCTCCGCGGCTGCGGAGGTTTCGTTTTATTGATCTGCGACAATCTTGTATTTCTTATGTGAAATTACGGTCATGTTGGAAGCAGCGCCGATTTCCTTGGCGTCTTCTGGTGAAATCTCGACGATCACCGAATTGTCCATAATTTTGAAGATGGTTCCATTGACGTCGACGCCGTTGCGGGTGAATGAAATCCATTCGCCGATTCTGCGGGCCGCTACAAATTCAGATACTTCTTTTTCATGGGGTTGAAATGCCATAGTTATCCACGCCTCTCTATAATGAAAACATTATCTTTTTATTATAGCATAAATTTATGGTAATTTCATCTGTTTCAATCACTCATATAAATGGCAAGCGACGTAATGACCCGGCTCTTTCTCCTGCCATGCGGGCTTTTTCTCCGCACAGATGCTCATCGCATGTGGACAGCGCGTACGGAATACACAACCGCTCGGCGGGTCGATCGGGCTTGGCAGTTCGCCTTCCAGAATGACGCGTTCACGTGCTTCTTCAATATCGGGATCTGGAATCGGAATAGCGGAAAGAAGGGCCTCCGTGTAAGGGTGGAGTGGTTTATCGTATAGTTGGTCGGCTGTGGTCAATTCGACCATATGCCCAAGGTACATGACACCGATACGGTCGGAAATGTATTTGACCATGCTCAAATCATGGGCAATGAATAAATACGTCAGCCCTTTTTCTTTTTGCAGTTTCTGGAGGAGCATGACGACTTGCGCTTGGACCGATACATCGAGTGCTGAAATCGGTTCGTCCGCAATGATGAAATCCGGGTCGAGCGATAAGGCGCGGGCGATGCCGATGCGCTGTCTTTGCCCACCAGAAAATTCATGCGGATAGCGGTTGGCGTGATCGCGGTTTAGCCCGACATCTTCCAATAATTGATGGACACGCGCCTGCAGTTCTTTTTTATTTTTGTACAACCCATGGACTTGCATCGGCTCAGCAATGATTTCAAAGACCGTCGAGCGCGGGTTGAGCGACGCGTACGGATCCTGGAAAATCATTTGCATATTGCGCAGATAATCGAAGCGGTCTTTGCCGGACATTTGGTGGATATCGACGCCGTCATATTCCACTTTGCCGTCAGTCGAGCTGTATAAGCCCATGATGGTACGGCCAGCTGTCGATTTGCCGCAGCCTGACTCTCCCACGAGCCCAAAGGTTTCGCCGCGCTTGATATCGAATGAAATGCCGTCGACAGCTTTTAAAGTCGTGTCTTTGCCGAGGTCAAAATGGCGCTTGAGTTCCTGTACGGACAATAAAGTTTCATTCGTCATGTTGTTTCCTCCTGAGTAAACCTGCGGACGGCACATAATTCCTTGTCATAGACAGTGCCTTCGAGACGGGTGATTTCAATGGCTTTGCCGGATGTCGGTGAATGGATCATCATGCCATCGCCATAGTAAATGCCGACATGATGAAGTTTCCCCCGGCCTTCTTCGTAGGCGAAGAATAATAGGTCGCCTGTTTGCCAAGCATCAGAATCGAGGTAATCGATTTCCATTCCTTCTACGGACTGGTCTCCTGCATCACGTGATATGTATAGGCCGTTCGCTTTCAGCATATGATGGGAAAATCCCGAACAGTCATAGCCGAGGCTCGACATCCCGCCCCAGAAATACTGCAATCCCAAGAATCGTTCTGCCGCGTTCACGATCGACTGGCCGTCCCCGAGCGGAATCTGTTCAGGCGCCGGGACCAGTTGGATGTGCTTAGCTTCAATATACGCATCTCCATCCGGCGTGTGGACCTGGACGTGGGTTTCGTCTGCATCTTTGACCGGAAGCAAGCTATTGAATGGAAGCTGGGCGATCGGCCGGCGGTCTAGCGTCCATAATTGCGCTTTATCAGCGGATATGCGCACATAGCTTCGATCTGTAAAAGAGTCGATTTCTTTTAGATGCGCTACTGGCAACCATCCCGGATAGCCACGCTCATCTTTATGGGACGGCTGCCAAGGCGCAATGACCTTCGCCCACGTGCCGTCGATTTCTTCTATTAAAACAGGTTCCCCGTATAGCAGCTGCGTTTGAAGGCGGTTGCTTAAAGTGAGGTCCTTGGTTTGCTGCTGGTTCATCGCTTCACGCCATTTATTGATATTCGGCGTGTCTGCGACGCCGTGGGCATCCACGTCCCTCACTTTATC
This sequence comes from Bacillota bacterium, assembly GCA_051750505.1. Classification (GTDB taxonomy): domain Bacteria; phylum Bacillota; class Bacilli; order Bacillales_A; family Planococcaceae; genus Planococcus. Next base: position 207,007 of record JBNJJS010000002.1, on the reverse strand, counting down.
GGGATGGGTCCAGACGCTCGTCACCGGAACGCGGCAAACCCATGTCGTCGATTCTGTCTGTGCCATATTATCCTCTCCGTTCGCGTAAAGTTTCCAGGAACCGACCTGCATCGATGCCAAGACCCGGCTCATCTGAAAAGCAGATGGCTTTGCCGTTGTACTGGATGCCGCCTGGCAATAAATCCTCTTTCAGCATGAGCGGCGCGTCAAAATCAAAACGTGTAATATTCGGCTGGCTCGCCGCAAAATGGGCAGCCGCGGACAGTCCGAGTTTCGTTTCGATCATGCTGCCGGTCATGCACGGCACCCCGAAAGTTTCTGCAAGCGCATTGATTTTCAATGCCCGGTGGATGCCGCCTGCTTTCATCAATTTGATATTGATCAAGTCTGCTGCGCGCAATTCCAAAACGCGTTTCGCATCAATTGGGGAGAAGACACTTTCGTCCGCCATGATTGGTGTCAGGGTGTGGTCGGTGACGAATTTCAAGCCTTCGATGTCATGTGCCGGAACCGGCTGCTCGATCAATTCGATATTGAATCCGGCATCTTCCATCTGATTGATGATGCGCACCGCCGATTTCGGGCCCCACCCTTGATTGGCGTCTAGGCGCAAAGTGACTTTATCACCGACACGCTTGCGGATCGCCTGGATTCTTTTGAAATCATTCTCCGCCTGGTCGATGCCGACTTTCACTTTCAGGACCGTAAATCCTTCCTGTTCATAGGAAGCCGCATCTTGTGCCATTTCTTCCGGGGCATTGACCGAAACCGTGTAATCGGTCTCGATCGATTCGCGGTAGCCGCCGAGAAACTGGGTCAAGGGCATGCCGGCTTGTTGGGCGATCAAATCATAGAGCGCCATATCCACCGCCGCTTTGGCGCTGCTATTGCCGACGAGCGTCTTGTGAAGCTTCTCGAAAAGCTGTTCACGGCGCCTCACGTCCATCCCGATTAACCCGGCGCCAATCAAATGGACAGCCCGTTCGATTGCGTCCAGCGTATCGCCCGTAATGACATGGGTCGGCGGCGCTTCCCCGAAACCGGATCGGCCGTCTTGCGTCGTCAAATGAACAATGATTGCCTCAGCCGCTTCCACAGTTCGGAGCGCTGTTTTAAACGGTTTTTTCAAGGGAACGGCTATCCGGTAAGTCTCGATAGACGTTAAAACGGTCATATCATTCGACCCCCGGCAAGATGGTCAAAGTTTTCGCATCAGCATCGAGACGGGCTTTTACGCCGAGCGGCACGGAGAAATGCGGTTCGCAATGGCCGATCTTAAAGCCTTTGACGACCGGCACGTCCAACTCTTTGAAGTAATCATCCAATACTTGCGCAAGCGTCCACGATTGTTCCGGCTTTTTCGGTTCAGCGTTTTTGAAATCGCCGACGACAATTCCGGCAACTTGCTCGAATTTACGCGCCATCTTCAGCTGATTAAGCATTTCATCCACTTGATACGGTTCTTCCCCTGTGTCTTCAATCAACAAGATCTTGTCTTTCGTGTCGATTTCGAACTTCGTCCCAAGGGTTCCGCGAATCAAGGATAGATTGCCTCCGACCAATTCTCCGTCTGCCATGCCTCCGGATAAAGTTTCGAGTTCAGAGATGGTTTCGTCGTAATGCAATTCGAACGGCTGGAACATCTGCCCGAACATGCGGCCGCTGCGCTCATGGAATTCCGGTTTTCCTACATCCGATGCCAACATCGGCCCGTGGAATGTTACCAATTCTGCATACATGCCGATCGCATTATGTAAAAACGTCACATCTGAATAGCCCCAGAAAATCTTCGGGTTCTCTTTGATCAGCGCGTAGTCGATCCGGTCCGCATAACGGGCTGCCCCGTATCCTCCGCCTGCGCAGATGATGCCTTTCACTTCCGGGTCTTCGAACATCGCATGCAGATCCGCCAAGCGTTCGTCATCGGTTCCGGCAAGATAGCCGTTTTTCGCTTCGACCGATTTGCCCATTTTCACTTTTAATCCCAACTCCTCCAAAAATGGCAAAGCCTTTTTCAAATTCTCTAAGTTAGGCGGGCTTGATGGCGAGATGATCCCTACCGTATCCCCTTTTTGCAGTCGTTTTGGCATTGTGCGCATATTGCTCACTCCTCTTGTTTTCTGTTCTTCACTCATTAAAACTACCAGTTTTCCTCAGTGAAAAACAGAAAAGCGCGGCGCTTGGCCGCGCTTCTGTTTTTTCATGCGATTACGGCCGTTGAACGGAGGCCCGCCGGAAGCTGGTCAGCTAAGCGTTGCGACAGGACGTCGCGCACTTAGCTTAGCCTCCTTTTCTGGCAGTCGCTTTCAGTCATATCCAGCTCCCACGCCCAACTCCTCGGGTCATAAGCCACCTTCCCTGTGCGGCAAAAAGCGCCGCTTCGGGAATTTGTCTTATGCCTGTCGGAGCTGAACGGGCGTGATCGCTTTTAGTCATATCCAGCTCCCACGCCCAACTCCTCGGGTCATAAGCCACCTTCCCTGTGCGGCAAAAAGCGCCGCTTCGGGAATTTGTCTTATGCCTGTCGGAGTTGAACGGGCGTGATCGCTTTTATTGTTTATCCGCTGTCTTCAGATCAATATATCCGACCGGGTGACGGAGGATGCCTTCGACGCCTTCTTTTTGCAGCTGGACTTGGTTATAGAAGTGGATCGGGAAGATCGGCATTTCGTCCATAAGGATTTTTTCAGCTTCGATGAGCATTTCCCAACGTGCTTCTGAGTCTGTTTCTGCTTTTGCATCAGCGATCAATTGATCGAATTCTTCGTTCGACCATTGTGTACGGTTCATGGAAGAATCAGTGACGAAGCTTTCGAGTGCGTTGACTGGGTCAGCGTAATCATGTAGGAATGAACTACGCGACAATTGGTATTTGAACTCTTTTTGCTCAGTCAAGAAGACGCTCGCTTCGACGTTTTGAAGTTCAACGTCTACATCCAAAGCGGTCTTGAACTGGTCTTGCAATGTTTCAGCGATGTTTTGGTGTGATTCGCTTGTTGAGTAGGAAATCGTGACTGGCGGCAATTCATCCCAGCCTTCTTCTTCCATGCCTTCTTCAAGCAATTGCTTCGCTTGATCAGCATCGAATTTCACCAATTCGCCAGCTTCTTCGCGGAATTCCTGGCCGTTCGGGCCTTCAAATCCGTAAGAAACAAAGCCGTATGCCGGTCTTTCACCATTTTTCGTCACGTATTGGACGATATCATCTTGGTTCACTGCATAAGCGAATGCTTGGCGGACCTTTTTGTTTGTGAATGGCTCTTCTTCTACATTGTAGCGGTAGAAATAAGTACCTGCTTGGTCCATCACGCCAAGTTCAGGAGAATCCTGCAATTGCTCGGACATTTCTGCCGGCACGCTTGATACGTCAAGTTCGCCCGCTTCGTACATTTGATATTCTGTGTTCGGGTCGTTGACCATTGCCCAGTGGACTTTATCCAAGTTGACATTTTCAGCGTCCCAATATTCTTCATTCTTTTCAAAAGTAAATTCCTCGTCATGGCTCCAAGAAGCCAAGTTGAACGGCCCGTTTCCGACAAAGCTGTCCGCTTCTGTATGCCAGTCCGGATTTTCCGTAGCTGTCGCTTCATGGATCGGGAAGAAGCTCGGGTTTGTGATGATGTTCAGGAATGCTTCTGTCGGTTCTGTCAATTTCACGACGAAAGTCTTGTCGTCTTCAGCAGAAATCGCAACATCTTCCACTGCGCCTTCTCCGTTGTTATAGGCTTCCGCTCCTTCGATGAAGTAAGCAAGGAAAGCTGCCGGAGAAGCTGTTTCCGGGTCCAACATATGCTGCCATGCATAAACGAAATCGCCGGCAGTGACCGGTTCGCCGTTAGACCAGTTGGCGTCTTCACGGATGTTGAAAGTGTACGTCAAACCATCTTCCGAGATGTCGATCGATTCAGCTGTCGCTTCGACCGGCTGAGACGATTCATCAAGACGCGTCAAACCTTCCATCAAGTTATTCAATGCGCCCCATGATACTGCGTTGAAACCGATTGATGGGTCGAATGAAGTCGGTTCTTCACCGTTATTCATATACAATACTTTCTCACCGCCTGAATCAGCGGCGCCTTCTTCGCCTGAAGCGCTGCTTGTATCTTCTCCCGCGTCTTCGCTTGCTGTACAAGCTGCGAGAACGAACACGAACATCGCCATCAGAAACAATACGAGCCATTTCTTCATGTGATTTCCCCCTAAAATTTTCTTGTGTATGTGAATGCGCAAATGCGCCCCCAGCCGAATTTATCTTGCAAAAGCCTGTTCTTCGATCAATTTTTGAGCCCGCGGATCCTGCAGCCAGCAATCCACTTTATGGGTCTCGGATAAAGCCGTCACTTCCGGATAGACATTCGTGCAGACGTCCATTGAAAACGGGCAGCGCGCTGCGAATGGGCAGCCGGCCGGCGGTGCGAACAGATCCGGCGGCGTACCGTCGATCGGTTTCAGTTCTCCGCCCGCTAGGTCAAGCCGCGGCACTGAAGTCAATAAGCCTTGTGTGTACGGGTGCTGCGGGTTGTAGAAAATCTCGCGCTTGTCACCGGTTTCGATCACTTTGCCGGCGTACATGACCGCGATGCGATCGGCGATTTTCGCGACGACTCCGAGGTCGTGTGTGATCAAGATGATCGACACGCCGGTTTTCGCTTGGATTTCCTCGAACAATTCCAGGATTTGCGCTTGGATCGTCACATCGAGCGCGGTCGTCGGTTCATCGGCAATCAACAGTTCCGGCTCACAGATCAACGCGATCGCGATGACGATGCGCTGGCGCATGCCCCCGGAAAATTGGTGAGGGTATTGCTTGAGCCGCTCATCCGGATTCGGGATGCCGACCAGCTTGAGCATGTCGATCGCGCGTTCTTTCGCTTCCGCTTTGCTCAAGTTCTTGTGCTGTTTGACGCCTTCTGTCAATTGCTCGCCGATTGTCAAAGTCGGGTTGAGCGCGGTCATCGGATCCTGGAAAATCATCGAAATGTCGACACCTTGGATTTTGCGCATTTCTTTCTTCGATAATTTGGTTAGATCCTGTTCTTTAAAATGAACGCCTTTGGAACTGATTTTGCCGGGCGGTTGCTGGATCAATCCCATGATGGCATTGGAGGTCACTGATTTGCCGCAGCCCGACTCTCCGACAATCGCCAAAGTCTCTCCTTTATATAGGTCGAAATTGACGCCGCGCACGGCCTGTACGGTTCCGCCGTATGTATTGAATGTGACGTGCAGATCCTGTACAGATAGGATGCGCTCGTCTGTGACGGTCTTGCGCTTTTTCGCTTTTACAATCTTGCCGCGTTTGCCGGTATGGTCGACGGCATCGATATCCACTCCGTCTTCCAGGCGGGTCCTTGTTAACTCTTCAGCTATCTGCTTTCCTGTCATGTCTTCACTTCCTCATCTTCGGATCGAGCGCATCCTGCAGCCCGTCTCCAAGTACGTTAAATGCGAACATCGTCAATGAAATAAATAATGCCGGGAAGAACAAGCGCCACCAGTCGCCGGTAATGATGACCGGCAACGCATCGTTCGCCATGACGCCCCAACTCGCAAACGGTGCTTGTATTCCGAGACCGAGGAAGCTCAAGAACGCTTCAGCGAAAATCGCGCTCGGCACCGTCAAGGTCATTTGTACGATGATCGGCCCCATCGAGTTCGGGATCAAGTTCTTGCGGATGATGCGCGGTGTCTTTGCCCCGAACGATTTCGAAGCCGTAACGAATTCATAGTTTTTCACTTGCAGCACTTGTCCCCTGACAATGCGCGCCATGCCGACCCAACCGGTGATGGTCAGTGCGAGGATGATGGTCCATAAAGACGGCCCCATCACGACGAGCAACAAGATGACAACGAGCAAGTACGGCAAGCCGTAAAGGATTTCGATGATGCGCATCATGATGCCGTCGGTCTTCCCGCCTTTATAACCGGCAATGCCGCCGTAGACGATGCCGATGACGAAATCGATCAATGCAGCCATCAAGCCGACGAATAAGGAAATCCGTGCCCCGTACCAGGTGCGGGTAAAGACATCGCGCCCCGCTTCATCGGTGCCGAACCAATGCGTCGCGCTCGGCGGCTGGTTTTGGTTCGGTAAATCTTGTGTGGTAACGGAATGCGGCGAAAATACAGGCCCGAAAATCGCCATCCCGGCGAGCAAGGCCAAAAACACAAGCCCGAACATCGCCAATTTATTCTGTTTGAGTCTCCGCCAGGCGTCTTTCCAATAGGACAGCGACGGACGGACGACGGCTTCTTTATCATCCCCGCTTTTTTCTGAAGGGCGGAACCATTCATCACGGACTTGGGTCATCACACATCACCTTCTTTCTTATGGAGCTTGATGCGCGGATCCAAAATGCCGTAGACGATATCGACCAGAAACAGCATGAAAATCAAGAAAGCACTGTAGAACACCGTGGTGCCCATGATGACCGGATAATCGCGGTTGTTGATCGAATCGACGAAGTATTTGCCCATCCCCGGAATCGCGAAGATCTTCTCGATAACGAAGGTCCCCGTCAAGATCCCGGCAAGCAAAGTACCCATGATCGTCACGACAGGCATCAAGGCATTGCGCAACGCGTGGCGCAGGACGATACGCATCGGCTTGATGCCTTTGGCGCGCGCCATTTTAATATAATCCTGCGTCAATACTTCAAGCATGCTCGAGCGCGTCAGGCGGGCGATGATCGCCATCGGCCCGGTCGCCAGTGCTAGAACCGGCAGCACCATGTGCATCGGGCTCGTCCAGGTCGCCGGCGGGAACAGATTGACATTGACTGCCAGCTGCTGGATCAGCACCGTCGCGAGGACAAAGTTCGGGATCGAGATCCCGATGACCGCAAATGCCATCGCCGCATAATCGATCATTTTATTGTGCCGGAGTGCAGCCATGGTTCCGAGTATGATTCCTGAGATGACTGCGACCAGGATGGTGATCATCCCGAGTTCAAAGGAGACCGGGAATCCCCTCGCCAGAAGTTCATTGACCGTCCTGTTCGGATCTTTGATCGACGGCCCGAAATCGAAAGTGACGATCGATTGCATATAGCTTAAGTATTGGATGTGCAGCGGCTGGTCAAGCTTGTAAAAACGCTCAAGATTGGCTTGGACCGTTTCGTTCGTGTTCCGGTCGCTTTCAAGCGGCGACCCTGGAACTGCATGCATCAGGAAAAATGTTAATGTCGCGATGATGAAAATCGTCACGAGCATCATGAAAAAACGTTTGATTATGTATTTGCCCACAATTTCTTCCCCCTAACAGAACTTCGCTTGCATTGCCAGCTCTGTCATGACCAGCATGGCGCGATAAGCTTCCAGTATGTTTTTCGCTTCGTAGCGGACGATTGTCGTTCCTTCTTCAATTTGGGTGCCTGGCATCATCGCCGCGAGTTCCGCTTCGCCGTAATTGGTGAACTCCATGCGAAGTGTCGGCTTCTCGGGCGGCACGAGCGGTTTTACGCTGCCTCTGTTTTGGATCGCTTCCTGTGTTTTCTCGCGCAACAGCCGCTGCGCTTTTTTCGGATGCAAGGTTTTGACTGCAGAACGCGTCAAAGTTTCCTTGACTGCAACGGTCGTGACGCCGGGAATGAGCGCTTCCGCTTCCCGGCATGCGCAGTCATCTCCCGCCACCATCAAGACCGGAACGCCGTGATAGCCTGCGACATACGCATTCAAGCCGAGCTCCCCGACTTCCACATCATCGATCCACATCGACCGGACCCCGAAAATCATGGCATGCGACATGACGCCTTTTTGGCCGGCGCGTGCATGGTAACCGGCGAAAAAAGCTCCCGTAAACCCATCGTCCAAACCTTCGACCATCGAAAATGCTTTGACGCCCCCGGTAATGAGCTCGGCTTCTTCGTGAAGATCCTCAGCAATTAAATTATTCATTTTGGAGTGGGAGTCATTGACCAGGAAAGACTCGGCCCCTGCATCGAACGCTCCGTGGATAATGGCGTTGGCGTCGCCTGTCATGAGGCGCCTGCCCCGCTCGTAATTGGATTCCTTTGAATCTACATATGTATAATCCGGAAGTGCAGTGACACCTTCCATATCCATCGATAAATAAAATTTCATGCTGTGGAAGTCCCCTTTGTTTGTCTAATTCGGAATATTTTTGAAACTTTGTATAAACTAATGTAGCAATATTGTAAGAATATTTCAATATAATTTTTTATTCGAAATGCTTTATTAATTATACAGAACGCGCTAAAAACCAGTTCAAAACCACTCTTTTCCATACTTCCTCCGCACTTAAAGTGCATAAATGCTGCATGGGATGGTGCGCTCCTTTTTTCAATATATTTTTAATCGCCTTGCTAGCTATTTTTGTTCCATCTACTCCTCCTTGAAAATTAATTTACGATTTCTATTTGTAATAAATGAAAGGTGATTCACTATTTATTTTAATTTTTAGAATATTTGGTAATTTAGCCTCATGAATTTCTTTCCGGTCCCTTATACACTGAGAACAAGTTATAAATAGTTCATCAGGACACTATAACTGGCAACAGGGTTTCCCAACAATCAGAGAAGGAGCGGGTCATCATGAATAATTTCGATAAAGTATTGGAGATGCAATGGGGAGATCTTGCGCTAGGCGTTACGGGTTCTGCCGTAGTAATGTTAGCCCTCAATTACTTCATGCTCATGTAGAAAGGAGAACCATATGATTTCCGAACATACGTAAAAGCCCTTTTCCGATAGATGGAAAAGGGCTTTTTGCTTGTTTTGCTCCATATAAAAACGCCTGCTCTCCATTCACGGGCAGACGTTTTCTATCCATAGGCTGTTGTATGCTTCATCATAGACCTCCATCATCAAGTAGTTGTTTTTGCTGGGACAGCAGCTTCTCAAACAGTTCCTTATCCCCCGCGGCAAGTGCCTGGTCAATCATGCGGTTGAAGTTTTCCTGCTCCAGGAACTGGATTGCTTCGGTCGCTTCTTTCTTTGTTTGCTCATTCACTTCGATCAATTCCGCCCTTTCTTCCTTCAGTATACTTTGAAGGTGTGTGTGGATATCCGAGACCAGCAGCAATTGGTAGAGCGGCAAACGGATAAAGCGGTTCCCTTTTTGGAATACAAAGACTTCGGAAAGGTTTTCTACTTGGAACGTATTCAAGTTGACGATGATCTCCTTCCCCTCGACAGGGATGAAATGAAAGACTTCGTCATCTTTCAGTATCGAAAAATATTGGTAGGCGAACACAAACTTGATGCGGTGCCCTTCTCTCTTTGTATAAAACGGCTTCATCAGTTTTACATGCAACATCTGACTCCCCTCCTTATATTTCAGAATATTCTGCTTAAATAAATCATACCATAAATTGGTCAAAACCGATAGAAATAAGTGTGTAAAAAGCGTGACAGTTTCCACCTCTTTTCCCTTCTTCATTTACTGTCATGCTTGGAAGTCGTATAATAGAGGGAAACGTTTTTATTTGGGGCGATGCAGATGGCTACGGTTTTATCCTTAGCGAAACAATACGAAGACACAATCCACAATTATATGGCTGCTATCGACAACTCGCTTCAACCTGCGCGTGCGCTGGATGAAGAAATGGTTCGAAAAGCAGTCTTTTTAGTGCGCCACGACGGCGTACAGATCCACTCTTTTAACGAAGAGCGTTTATTGCTCGAAGCCAGTGTAAAAGATGCGCACTCGGTTAAAGTAGTGCTCAATTTCGGGAAGCTGACAGCTGTATGCGCCTGTCCGCAGGAAGAAATGTGCCGGCATCGGTTGGCGGTCATTTTTTCGCTTTATCAAAAAATCGATTCCCTCTCCGAATGGGTCGCCAAATGGCGTGATAAGGAAACTGAAAAATTGGCGGCGCTGACGAACAAACGCTCACCTGAACAATGGGAGGCGCTAATTCGCAGTACATGGCGCGAGCCGATCAATGATTACGTCACGCGCAATTATTTTTATTTCGAACAATTATACGAAGGCCGCCTGAAAAACGCCTTATCATTCATGCCGATCGAGCGCGAGTGGAAAACATTATATAAAACCTATGCCCATTTGATTTCACTGACTGAAGTATGGGATACGTTCAGCATCGGGACAAAAGAAGTGCACCATTCTTTCTTTAAAACTTGGTTTGCGGACGAATTGCACGCACTCCGTGATATGCTCGGCCAATTGCGCGGGTTGCACCGGACGTTCGAATCGGATGCTTTCTTCACTCATTTGCGCGAACTCGTGCGAAAGTTTGCAGAAACGAACGATGACTCTTTTTCAGAACGCTTCGAAGTCTACCAGTTGTTCTGGACAGAGTTATTCGTCAGCCGTCGGGAACGGATGAGCGGGCTCGAAGAATTCCGCCGGCCCGATGAACGGGTAAAGGCATTTTTTGCGCTGCTCCTTGGAGATGAAGTCTCCCCTGGGAATATCACGCCAGGAGCTGCGGCCGACTGGGTCAAACTCGCAGTGCTCGCCGAAGAAGAAGGGCATCAACAAGGGCTTGCTGCGATATTGATGGCCATCAAGCCGCATGTCCGCACATTCCTGTTCGATGGATTGTATACGCAATACCGCCATCATTATGTCCGTGTGTTGAGCCGGCTTTATTCATCCATCGATTTAACGGAAGACGATTGGGAAGATCTCTTTACGCAGTTCGGCCATTACGGCTTGCCTGCCTATTCCGCTTACCTCGTCGAAAAAGGCATGTATAAGCAATGGGCAGAACTGCATCAACTGCATAATTCCCCCTTGTACTTTGCGGAAGAATGCGGATTGAAGGAAGTGCACAATGCCGCTCCCGACTTCGCACTGCCGCTTTATCACCGCTATGCCCTGCAGCACCTCGAAGAGCGCAGCCGCACCAGTTACAAACAGGCCGTGCGTGTATGGAAAAAGATGAAAGCCGCGTGCAAAAAGAGTGGGCAGATGCCATTTTGGAATGACTATATGAAAGAGATCCAAAACCGCTATAAACGATTGCGTGCATTACAGGAAGAGATCGAGAAAGGAAAGCTGCTATGAATCAATTCCAAACCGAAGGAAGCCGCACGTATTATTTAAAAATAGATCAGTCGGATGTTTTCCGGCTGCAAGCTTATAATGACAGCGGTAACCGGATCCCCCCTGAAATCTGGTCTCCATTCCTATTTTTCGCCGACAAGGACAGCTTTTTCGGCATGAACGCCCAAACGGACGGTTTGGATCTATTATTGTCACCCGCCGATTTTGTGCGTTTGTTCCAGCAGGCTCCGCATCACTATGTACAGTTTTCCGGACGCCGCCTGCAAGATGATGCGTGGCTGAAGCTCGCCCGCCGCGTCGCCGATTCATTGAACGATTCGGCATTATGGCAGCACGTCCATGTCGAAGATGGGGAGATTTCCATCGATTCTGCATATGGCGATGCGGAAATCCGTTCGTTCTTGACCGATACCATCCAGCATCAGCTGCGCCAAAAAGGGCTGACCTCTGCCCAATTGCCTTATTTATTGCATTTTGTCGAACATGCAGGCTGGGACGGCTTGGAACCTGCGGAAGATTATGTACTCGCCGTGCAGCTGACCGAGCCGGACGACAGCGGCTTGTGGACGTTCCGGACAGCGCTGCGTACCAAACGCGGAAGCGCTTATTGGACACCTTCGAAACGCCGTGAAAACGAAGTGATCGAAAAGGTCCTGCCCGAAAAATGGCGCGCCCATGCGCGTGACATCCAGGAACGCCAAAGCTTGATCCTCAGCTTATGCCCTTCTGTCGATCGCTACGAGGCAGACCAGATGTATATCGCACGTTGGACCGACGCCGAAGTGCTGAACTTTCTCCGCAACGACGCCGACTTGTTGCAGGCGTTCAGCGTTGAAGTGTCGATTCCGTCTTGGCTGCAAGCCGTGCAAGAATCCAAGGTGCGCGTCAAAGCGAATGTCACGTCTCCTGCAAAAAAAGCATCGGTCGTAGGTCTCGATCAAATCATCAGCTTCGACTGGAAATTTTCGCTGAACGGCCACGATCTGAGCATGCAGGATTTCGAACAGCTCGTGACAGAAAACCGTGAATTCATACGGGTAGGCAACGAATGGGTACGCGTCGACTCGAACCTCTTGATGCAGCTGCGCCAGATGATCGAAGAGGCGGAAGACGCCGATTGGACGCTGAAAGATATGCTGTTCCATAATGTACCGGATGTCATGCTAGAAGAACCCGGTGAAGAAGACGATCCGCTTGTGGAGTTCCATTTGAATAAATCGTTGAAGGTTCTGCTCGATAAATTGCTAGATAAGCGCGATTTGCCGGAAACTCAGCTTCCTGAAAACTTGAAGACCGAATTGCGCCCTTATCAGAAAACCGGATTCGATTACCTTGTCTTTATGCGCCAGGAAGGCTTCGGCTTATGTCTAGCGGATGACATGGGGCTCGGCAAGACGGTTCAATTGATTGCATACTTGCTTCACGTACACCGCCAGAAGCCGGCGCAGCCGTCACTCATCATTTGCCCGACATCGGTTCTTGGCAACTGGCAAAAAGAGCTGGAGCGTTTTGCGCCTGATTTGAAAGTCGCGATGCATTACGGCAGCAATCGACCGAAAGGCCGGGCATTTTCGGATTTCCTTGCGGCCGAACAGCCCGATGTGGTGCTGTCGACATATGGCATCGCTTCATCTGACAGCGAAGAGATCCAAGCGATCACATGGACGAGCATCACGCTCGATGAAGCCCAGAACATTAAGAATATGTACACGAAACAATCGCGGACGATCCGCAAATTCAAAGGGCAGCATCATATCGCCTTGACAGGGACACCGATCGAAAACCGCTTGTCCGAACTGTGGTCGATTTTCGACTTCATCAATAAAGGCTACCTGTACCGCATCAAGCAGTTCCAGGAAGCCTTTATGGTGCCGATAGAACGGGACGATTCCGAAGAAGCAAAAGAAAAGCTGCGGCAGCGGATCCAGCCATTCTTACTCCGCCGGACGAAAAAAGATCCCGAACTTCAGCTCAATTTACCGGAGAAGCTGGAGCAATTGGAATATTGCCCACTCACGCCGGAGCAAGCCGCGCTGTATGAAGGGCTTGTCCAGGATACGGTTCAAAAGATGGGGACGCTCACAGGTTTCGAGAAGAAAGGCCTCGTTTTGAAAATGCTCAGCAAGCTGAAGCAGCTTTGCAATCATCCATCGCTTTATTTGAAAGAGCCCTATACGACTGCAGACGAGCTATTGCCTCGCTCTCAAAAACTCGAGCGTATCGTGACACTTGCGGGGGAAATCGCGGAACGCGGGGAGCAATGCTTGATTTTTACGCAGTATATCGGAATGGGCCATCTGTTGCAGCAGGCGATCAATGAACTGTACGGCCACGAAGTGCCATTTTTGACTGGCCATATGCCGAAAAACCAACGAGATTCCCTCGTGGCTGCATTCCAGAATGGCGAATTCCCGATATTCATCTTATCCTTGAAAGCAGGCGGAACAGGGCTCAACCTGACAGCCGCCACGCATGTTCTGCATGCGGACCGCTGGTGGAACCCTGCTGTAGAAAACCAGGCGACCGACCGTGCTTACCGCATCGGCCAGACACAGTTTGTCCACGTCCATAAATTCGTGACGCTCGGGACGATCGAAGAAAAAATCGATTCCCTGCTTACACAAAAGCAATCGATGTCGGATCAGTTCATTCAATCCAGCCAGTGGATGACAGAACTGTCCGATGACGAACTAAAAGATTTGTTCACCTATAACTTTTAAAAAAAACGGCCAGGACCCCACCTGGCCGGTTTTTCCCTTTTGGACAGCAGTTATCAATTCTTCTCGCTCATGGCGAAGACCCGTTTCAATTCTGACAGCTCCCGCTCCGCTTCAATCAAACGCTGATGGAGCGATGCAGTAAGTTTGATCAATTGCTCCATGTGCACTTCCAGTTGGAGCTGAAGTTCCTTCGGCATACCACTTGCCTCCTTATATGCATCAACTGTTCACCTGCTCAGTTTCGGGCGGCTGAAAATCGAATTCCGCATTAGTGTCCGTTTCCGTCCGCTTGGGGATGAGTTCATCTGAGGGCTTTCGTTTATCGAGGAAACGCACTTGGTCGCCGATCACTTCCGTTACATACACCCGGGAGCCATCCTCTTTGTCATAATGGCGCGACTGGATTCTTCCTGTGATGGCGACTTGTGAGCCTTTCATGCAATATTTGGCGACGTTTTGGGCAGTACGCCCCCAGGTGGAACAAAGAACGTAATCGCTTTCAATTTCACCACGCTGATTTCTGAAGTTGCGGGAAATAGCTACGACGAAGGTAGTATGTACGCGCCCTTCCCCTAGCACCCGCATTGACGGGTCTTTTGTTAATCGTCCTACAATGCCTACTTGATTCATCGATTTCACCCCCTTGCCGAAAGGCCGATTCAGCTGCTGGCATTACAATGCGCCGCTGTCCTACCGGTATTGACAGCATACTAATTCGGCTGTTTACTTGGCAATGTATGAAATTACGGATTTGGAAGAAATCCAGCCATCATTTGCCGGATTCCGAAAAGGCGGGAAATTATTTTTTATATTTTTGCCCGCTGAAATCCGGCTTTTTGGAAACACCCGCCCCACATATGAAATTCTCATTTTTAACCTTGCGCACTTTTCTTTTGCAGACATTCGCCGGGCATTTCCCCGCTATGCTATACTGAAACAAAGCTCTGTTTGGAGGGAATTGCATGAAAACCTTTAAAATGCTATCGCTCGCCGTAGTGGACGGGGAACATCTCGAAGACTATCCACTCCATGATGGCCTAATCATCAACCAGGAAAATTCCCAGCGTTCGTGGGTACTTGAAATGCTGTTGGACCAAAAACACGAAGCTGCATTTCTCGATATGAAACAAACCGGCAAAGTATACGATGTCAAAGTCGTCATTTCCTATCCTGGAAACGAACCGGCGACTTTTGAAGTGATTATCCACGCCGTTAAGCCGGTCGGTGAACACGTCTCCGTGCTGATGAAAGGGACGTTGAAACGGGCTCGCCGAAAATACGCCGAAACTTTATTATCCGAGCTTCTCGAAGATGGGCTCGAAGGGCAGGAATTGCTCGACCGGTTTGAATCGGATATGCGGGAACGGCCCGTATTGCGTAAAGACGAAACCAAATCCACATAAAAAACTGCTTCCAGTAGCCTGATCGGCTGTTGGAAGCAGTTTTTGTTTTTGATTTATTTTTCTTGGACTGGCCCGAGCGCGAAAAGGATATCGCATTCGCAGGCGATTTCACCGTCTACTGTTGCAATGGCATGCCCTTTGCCCATGGAACCGCGCAGACGCGTCAGCTCCACTTCAAGGCGCAATTGGTCGCCAGGTGTGACTTGACGCTTAAATCGGCAATTGTCGATGCCTGTAAAGAAGGCCAGACGCCCTTTGTTTTCTTCCATTTGAAGAACTGCAGATGCACCCACTTGCGCCAACGCTTCTACAATCAATACCCCTGGCATCACCGGATAGCCAGGAAAATGGCCATTAAAAAAATCTTCATTAGCGGTAACGTTTTTTAATCCGACCGCTTTCTTACCGGCTTCGATTTCAAGAATCCGATCGACCATTAAAAATGGATAGCGGTGAGGCAAGATTGCCTGTAATTGTTCCGTTGTCAACATAAATTCCATTCCCTTCTACACTTTCTGCTTTTGCCGTTTTGGTCAGCGGAAATAGAGAATTCCACTAATCGAAGCCCCCCTATTAGGTTTCGCCGCGCATGATATCAAAAATATGCTGCCATGTTTCCCATTTGAGGGCATCCCCCGCATTGCCATCTCCAATTACGCCGTATCCTACCATTGCACCAAGCGCTGCCACCAGTACGAGGAGTGCGACTACAAGGAGAACCCGCAGCCAAATCGGGAACATGCGAATTTGCACCCAGCGTGTCTTTTTTTTCGGCCGCTCTTCTTGAAGATCCGATTTCCCCGGCTTGGTAGAGCCGTTCTTTTGTGATTGTGCCATTGCTATGTCAACCTTTCCTCTTTAAATGCTCTTTAAAGTACTAGAATCTTTACTACCTGCCATTATACTAAAAAGCTCGGGTTATGGGGCAGGAATTTACATTTTATCGTTTTTTGCGGAAAATATCCTGTTTCATTTCGAGCATTTTACCGGTTCCGAGGACAACACATTCTTTCGGATTATCAGCAATCGCAATCGGGATTCCGAGACGCTCAGCCAACAACCGGTCCAAGCCTCCCAGAAGAGCGCCGCCGCCTGTCATCACCCCACCACGGTCTATAATATCCGAAGCTAATTCGGGCGGTGTTTTTTCAAGCACATGACGGACACCTTCTGCAACCAACTCCACGGATTCTTGCAAGGCTTCAGAGATTTCCTCCACTTTCAGCGTGATGGTCCTCGGATAGCCTGTCAGCATGTCACGCCCACGGATATCCATCGTCGCTTCTTGTCTAGCACTCAGTGTTCCAAATTCGACTTTCAGCTTTTCTGCTGTCCGTTCCCCGATCAACAATTTGTATTTTTTCTTTATGTAGTAGAGAATATCATGGTCAAAATGATCGCCCGCCACTTTCAAAGTTTCGCTTCTGACGATTTCTCCCATCGACAAGACTGCAATATCGGAAGTGCCTCCGCCGATGTCGATGACGAGGCTCGCATCAGCCTGGTAAATATCTAGGCCTGCACCGATGGCAGCGACTTTCGGCTCCACTTCTACATAAACTTTCCGAGCACCCGCCTTTTCTGCAACTTCGCGGATTGCCTTCTGTTCGATGCTGGTGATGTTCGCCGGACAGCAGATCAGGATGCGCGGTTTCATCATAAAGCCTTTCAGCTTCAATACTTGGATAAAATGCTTGAGCATCAGTTCCGTAATATCGAAGTCATGGATGACGCCATCTTTCAAAGGCCTGATTACCGCAATATGTTGGGGTGTCCGACCCATCATCTTCTGGGCCTCCACTCCAACCGCGATCAGCTCATTGGTTTTTTTATCGACTGCCACGACAGACGGCTCGTTTAATATGATGCCTTTTCCTTTTACATAGATCAGCACATTAGCTGTTCCAAGATCGATGCCGATATCTTTCGAAAACATTCCGCCGTCCCCTTCCTTTGTTCTGCGATATTGATTGGAATT
Source organism: Bacillota bacterium (assembly GCA_051750505.1). Classification (GTDB taxonomy): domain Bacteria; phylum Bacillota; class Bacilli; order Bacillales_A; family Planococcaceae; genus Planococcus. The sequence goes on along the minus strand of JBNJJS010000002.1, from coordinate 189,913 downwards.
CAGTTTTTCTATAAAATCCAATAATTTGGCTCTGCTGTTTTAAGATGGTCTGAAAAATTTGGAATAGTACAGAAGGTAAACTGATCGCTCTAGGCGGACGCTTTCCGCGGGCACGGCTTCAGCCGCTTCCCTCGCTTGCGCTCAGTCCAGGGTCTTCAGCTCGCGTCGCTCCGTCGCAAAGCCCCGTCACTGCTCCCTTAGGAGTCGCCGCCTTCCACTCTTTCATTTTAAGGCACTTTACAGATATGGAACAAAACAGCGCAAGCCCCCAGAAAAGCCAGCTGTTTTGGGGAATGTCTGTGTCAGTGGAGTTTAAAAAGCTTGTTCAACTCGTCTAGTTAAAATCTTATCATAATCCTGCAACTGCTGACAAAATTCTCCGAAAATACTTTCAGCTTGTTTATTTACGAAAAAAGCCTGCCGCTAACTTGTGCGGCAGGCTTTCAATTTTATGAAGTATGAGTCCTGATGAATTAAACCAATTGCTCTTCTTTCACTTCGTTTGTTTCAGTTGATACACGTTCAATATCAGCACCTAAAGCTTCAAGCTTCAAATGGAAATCGACATATCCGCGATCTAGATGATAAAGCTCGTGTACACGCGTGATGCCTTCTGCAGCAAGACCAGCCAAGATCAGTGCAGCAGCTGCACGGAGGTCTGTCGCTGAAACTTGGGCTCCTTGCAGTTTAGAAGGGCCTTCCATGATCACTGAACGTCCTTCGATCTTAACCGATGCATTCATGCGGCGGAATTCTTCCACATGCATGAAACGGTTTTCGAAAACTGTCTCAGTCAAGATACCGTTGCCTTGCGCTGTCAGCATCAATGACATCATCTGGGATTGCATATCAGTCGGGAAACCGGGATGCGGCATCGTTTTGATGTCGATTGAGCGCAACGGGCGTGTCGCACGAATGCGCAAGCCTTCTTCAGTTTCTTGGATATCGACGCCCATTTCGCCCATTTTCGAGATCAAGGCTGCCATATGTTCCGGAACTGCGTTTTCGATAATGACGTCGCCTTCTGTAATTGCAGCAGCCACCATGAACGTGCCAGCTTCGACACGGTCTGGAATGATCGAATGATGTGCCCCGTGCATCGTCTTGACGCCTTCGATGCGCATTGTATCAGTACCGGCGCCTTTAATGTTCCCGCCCATTTCATTGATATAATTCGCAAGGTCGACGATTTCCGGCTCTTTCGCTGCGTTCTCGATAGTCGTCACTCCTTCTGCAAGTGCTGCAGCTGACATGATGTTCTCAGTAGCGCCGACACTCGGGAAGTCGAGATAGATTTTTGCACCACGCAAACGGCCATCCGTTTTCGCTTCAACAAAGCCATTGCCGAAAGTGATTTCCGCGCCCATTGCTTCAAAGCCTTTCAGATGCTGGTCGATTGGACGGGATCCGATAGCGCATCCGCCTGGCAAAGCCACTCGGGCAAAACCGTTTCTTGCAAGCACCGGGCCCATTACTAAGATCGATGCACGCATTTTCCGGACGTACTCGAATTGCGCTTCACTCGATAATGTTTTTGATGCATCGATATGCATTTCGTTTTTCTCCGGAACGTACTCGATGTCGACATTCAAGCTTCTCAATACTTCTTGAATGGTATAGACATCTGCAAGATTCGGCACTTCCGTGATCAAGCTTTTGCCGTCACTCGCAAGAAGTGCGCCTGCCAATACCGGCAACACCGCATTCTTCGCTCCTTCCACTCTTACTTTTCCATTTAATTTTTTTCCGCCTTTAACAATGATATGATCCAAAGCAAAGCCCTCCATGTGTTTAATAGTCCCTTATTTATACAGCTCTCACGTATATTTTCTTTTTAAATAATCTCTGTAAGTTATAGTAGTTAAATATGAAAACCTTATATATAGTACCCTTTTTTTTGATAAGAAACAAGCAAAAGTCAGGATTCTTATCAAAAAACCAATATACCCCATGTTCTTCGTGAGCATAGGTATTTTTATGTCCGTCTCTAAAAAATAAATATTACAAAATGATTACAGTAAATGATTTCCCCACTTCAATAGAAATAAACCCTCAGACAGTGAATATTTCCCGGGAAATAGTTAATCATTGCCGGTTTGCCATAGAAACGACCTGCATTGCCATGGCAAACCGGCAATGCTAGAACAAATATGGCAATTGCCTAGACCAAGCTGAAATTTCCAAGAAGAAATTGGAGACTGTCGTTCCAATGACGATGCTCAAAAAGATATATAAAATTTGCGCCTGAAATACATGGTGCTTAGCAATCCATTTATCAAACATCACTGCCCTCAATGCATAAAATGAAACGCCGGTAAAAAAGATGTGGCTCATGATTGAGATCAATGCCTGTTGCCCCATATATATTTCCATCCCACATTCCCCTTTCGTCTTGTATCCAAAATTGCCGTAATATACCCGCTGTCAAAATAACTGGACCTGTATCGGGTTGGTGCATTGCTTAATGGATTCATATACGCTTTAAGCCAAGTTTATAAAAAAAGACGGACGAAAGCGAATCGCTTCCGTCCGTCCCTGTTATTAAATGTTACCCTCATACACGTTGATACGATTCATCGCACGTTTTAACGCCAATTCTGCGCGTTTGTAGTCGATCTCATCTTTTCTTGCCTGAAGAAGTGCTTCAGCACGCTTTGCAGATTCCTGCGCACGTGCCAAGTCGATCTCAGTCGCAGTTTCTGCTGATTGAGCAAGAATCGTCACTTTTTCAGGGCGGATTTCAAGGAATCCACCGCTAACAGCGACCAATTCCGTCGAGTTTTCTTTCTTTAATCGGACTGCGCCGATTCCAAGAGGAGCTACTGTCGGAATGTGACCGGGCAAAACACCCATCTCACCGGTTGCTGTAACTGCAATCACCATAGAAACTTCTGAATCGTATACTGGGCCGTCGGGAGTGACAATATTGACTGTAATGGTCTTCATTTTTTTCCCTCCTGGTCCCTGATTTTAGACTTGTACGCCCATGCCTTTGGCTTTTTCGATAACTTCTTCGATGCGGCCGACTAAGCGGAATGCATCTTCCGGAAGATGATCGTATTTGCCTGCAAGAATTGCCTGGAAGCCTTTGATCGTTTCCTGAACTGGAACGTACGAGCCTTTTTGGCCTGTAAACTGTTCAGCAACATGGAAGTTTTGAGACAAGAAGTTTTGGACGCGGCGTGCGCGGTTAACGGTCAGCTTATCCTCATCGCTCAACTCATCCATACCAAGGATGGCAATGATATCCTGAAGCTCTCTGTAACGCTGCAGAGTTTCCTGAACCTGGCGGGAAACACCGTAATGCTCTTCGCCGACGATTTCTGGAGACAATGCGCGAGACGTAGAAGCAAGTGGATCTACCGCTGGGTAGATACCCATCTCAGAAAGTTTACGCTCAAGGTTAGTTGTTGCATCAAGGTGAGCAAACGTAGTTGCTGGAGCCGGATCCGTATAGTCATCGGCTGGGACGTAGATAGCCTGGATGGACGTTACAGAACCTGCGCTAGTTGTCGTGATACGCTCTTGCAATTGACCCATTTCCGTTGCAAGTGTCGGCTGGTAACCAACCGCTGATGGCATACGGCCAAGAAGGGCGGATACTTCAGAACCTGCTTGCGTGAAGCGGAAAATGTTGTCGATGAACAAAAGAACGTCTGCGCCTTGCTCATCACGGAAGTATTCAGCCATTGTCAAACCTGTCAAAGCGACACGCATACGTGCGCCAGGTGGCTCGTTCATTTGGCCGAAGACCATTGACGTTTTCTTGATAACGCCGGACTCGCTCATCTCGTGGAACAAGTCGTTCCCTTCACGAGTACGTTCACCAACACCTGCGAATACGGATAGACCCCCGTGTTCTTGTGCGATGTTGTTGATCAATTCCTGGATCAAAACAGTTTTACCTACACCGGCACCACCGAAGAGGCCGATTTTACCACCTTTAATATAAGGGGCTAGCAAGTCAACTACTTTAATTCCTGTTTCAAGGATTTCAACTTCTGTGGAAAGGTGCTCAAATGTCGGAGCAGAACGGTGGATAGGATCGCGGCGTCCTGATGCCGGGATTTCCTCACCCAAGTCGATTACTTCACCAAGTACGTTGAATACGCGGCCAAGTGTAGCTTCTCCAACAGGAACAGAAATTGCTCTGCCCAAATCGGTTACTTCTGAACCGCGCTGCAATCCGTCAGTGGATTCCATTGCGATGGTACGAACTGTATCGTCGCCAAGGTGCAAAGCAACTTCAAGAGTCAAAGTCGTTTGCGCTTGATTCGGACGATTAATATTAACAGTTAGGGCGTTGTAGATAGCTGGAAGTTGGCCATTGGCGAACTTAACGTCTACAACCGGTCCCATAACCTGAAGAACGTGTCCTGTGTTCATGCTGTTCCCTCCTGTCTTACTTTTATTGAACTTATTCAAAGCCGGAGCGGCTTTATCGGCCGCTTCCGCTTTTCTTTGTTATTCCTGAGCCGCGGCTCCGCCGACGATCTCAGTGATTTCCTGAGTGATCGCTGCTTGGCGGGCACGGTTGTATACAAGTGTTAGGTCGCCAATCAATTCTGAAGCGTTATCGGTTGCGCTCTTCATCGCTGTCATAGAAGCAGCATGCTCACTTGCTTTGCCGTCCAGCAGTGCACCGAAAATCAAGCTTTCCGCGTATTGTGGAAGTAGAACTTCCAGAATCACTTCCGCTGATGGGTCGAACTCGTAGGAAGCAGTCGATCCTGTTGGCTGAATATCAGTCAACGGCAGCACTTTCTTTTCGGTAACCTCCTGGGAGATGGCAGAAACATAATGGTTATAGTACATATAAACTTCATCATACGTACCATCTGCGAACATACCAACAGCTTTGCGCGTTATTTCCTTGATATCCGCGAACGACGGATGATCCGGAAGCCCGATTGAGCTCTCGATAATGTTAAAGCCTTTCTTCGCGAAGAAGTCACGGCCTTTTCGTCCGACGCTAAGGATGACAAATTCGTCATTTGACGCGTGGCGCTCGTTGATTTTACCCATTACAGTACGCAAGATATTACTGTTATAGCCGCCTACGAGACCACGGTCAGAGGTAATTACCAAATATGCCGTTTTCTTAACGGGGCGTGCCATCATCATAGGATTGGACACATCGCTAGAACCTGCTGCGATTGAAGCAACGACATCCTGGATCTTTTCCATATATGGAACGAATGCTTTTGCGCTCATTTCCGCTTTGTTCAATTTAGAAGCGGAAACCATCTGCATCGCTTTCGTGATTTGGCTTGTTTTCTTGGTTGACGTAATTCGTGTTTTTATATCGCGTAAAGATGCCACTGGTATTTCACCACCTTGTTATTTTTTCTTCCGATCCTGCCAGGGAGCTTATTCTGATTTCGCGAATGTGTGCTTGAATTCGTTGATTGCTGCACCGAATTCATCGTCAGATGGCAATCCCTGAGTTGAGCGGATGGTTTCCAAAACAGTTGTGTGGTTTGTATCCAGCCAGCTAGTCAATTCAGCTTCGAAACGAGTAATGTCTTGTACAGGGATATCGTCGAGGAATCCACGAGTCAATGCGTAGAAGATAACTACTTGTTTTTCAACTTTGATCGGGCTGTTCAAGTCCTGCTTGAGAACTTCAACAGTACGTTTCCCGCGCTCAAGTTTTGCAGCTGTCGCTGGGTCAAGGTCCGAACCGAACTGGGAGAATGACTCCAATTCACGGTAAGCGGCCAAGTCAAGACGCAAAGTACCGGCTACTTTCTTCATCGCTTTGATCTGTGCTGAACCACCTACACGGGATACAGAAAGACCTGCGTTGATCGCTGGGCGAACACCGGCGAAGAAAAGATCCGATTGAAGGAAGATCTGGCCATCCGTAATCGAGATTACGTTTGTCGGGATATATGAGGAAATATCGCCTGCTTGCGTTTCAACGAACGGCAATGCAGTGATCGATCCTGATCCGAGTGATTCGTTCAGCTTCGCTGCGCGCTCAAGAAGGCGTGAGTGAAGGTAGAAAACGTCACCTGGGTAAGCTTCACGGCCCGGAGGACGACGAAGCAAGAGTGAAAGTTCACGGTAAGCGGAAGCTTGTTTTGTCAAATCATCATAGACGATCAAAACGTGCTTGCCGTCGAACATGAAGTCTTCAGCCATCGTGATACCGGCATAAGGAGCCAAGTAAAGTAGTGGAGCTGGTTGTGAAGCAGACGCTGTAACAACGATTGTGTAATCAAGCGCACCGTTTTTGCGGAACGTCTCAACAACGTTACGTACAGTCGACTCTTTTTGGCCGATTGCTACGTAAATACAGATCATGTCTTGGTCGCCTTGGTTCAAGATCGTATCGATTGCGACAGAAGTTTTACCAGTCTGGCGGTCACCGATGATCAATTCGCGTTGTCCGCGGCCGATCGGCACAAGAGCATCGATCGCTTTGATCCCAGTTTGAAGCGGTTCATGGACCGATTTACGCGCCATAACGCCTTGTGCTGGGCTTTCGATAGGACGGGATTTAGTTGTGTTGATCGGTCCAAGACCATCAACAGGCTGCCCTAGTGGATTTACTACGCGGCCGATAAGTTCTTCTCCTACCGGTACTTCCATAATACGGCCAGTTCGACGTACTTCATCGCCTTCTTTGATGTCTGCGAATGGCCCAAGGATGATGATACCAACGTTGTTGGCTTCCAAGTTTTGTGCCATACCCATTACACCATTGGAGAATTCTACAAGCTCTCCAGCCATGATGTTGTCGAGGCCATGAGCGCGAGCGATACCGTCACCAATCGTGATGACTGTACCGACTTCGTCAACTTTCATCTCTGATTGATAGTTTTCAATCTGTTGCTTAATCAGATTGCTGATTTCTTCAGCTTTGATGCTCATGTATGTCACCCTCTCATAATTTCATAAATTAGCCGATCAGTTGACGCTGCAAGCGGGCAAGTTTAGTGCTGACGCTGCTGTCAAAGATGCGGTTTCCGATTTGAAGGCGCAATCCACCGATCAATGATGGGTCGATCACGTTTTCAATCCGTAAAGAATTCTTGCCGATGCTTTTCGCGAAAGCCGTGGAAAGAGAAGCAGTCTCTTCTTCTGTCAATGGACGAGTCGAGTAGACTTTTGCATCTTCAATTCCTTGCTCTTCGTTGGAAAGCTTGATATATGCTTGCGTCAGGTCGCTGACTTCGTTCATGCGTCTGCGTTCACCCAACATTTGAAGTGTATTCACAATATAAGTGTTAGCCCCTTGGAATACTTCATTGATGAGGTTTGTACGCTTTTCAGCTGATAGTTTCGGGGAAACGATCAAGTCATACAGTTCAGGAGTCATCTCAAAAACCTTGCGGACTTCGCGAAGGTCCTGCTCGATTTCCAAAGTCACATTATGTTCTTTGGCTACCTGGAATAATGCCGATGCGTAGCGCTCAGCGACTTGGCTCATTGCACTTCGCCTGCCTTCGCAATCGTTTCGTTAATCAACTGACGGTTGTCTTCCTCAGAAATTTCTTTGTCCAACACTTTCGTAGCTGCCAATAAGGATAGAGCAACAACTTCTTCACGTACTGCAGAAATTGCTTTCTCACGCTCGTTGGAAATTTCCGCAATTGCCGCTTCTTTCATGCGAGCAGATTCAGCACGGGCTGTTGTAACGATTTCCTCACGAGAAACTTCGCCTTGTTTCTTGGCATTCTCAACGATTTCTTGTGCTTGGTTGCGGGCATCCTTCAAAAGGTTGCGCTGCTCATCAAGCATTTGCTGTGATTCTTGACGGCTTTTTTCAGCAGTTTCGATCTCACTTGCGATCAGATCTTCACGTTGCTGCATAACGCCCATCAATGGACCCCAAGCAAATTTCTTCAACAAGGCCATAAGGAGCAAGAAGATGACCAATGTTGCAACGATGTCTCCAACATTCAAAAACTCCCCGGTTGCACCGAGTACGAGGTGATCAAAAAACACGATTGTTTCACTCCCTTCAAGAGCCTAAAATACTTTCTTCTATTATATATCCCTTAAAATCATTTAGATGTGCTGTCGAATTCCAAAATGCATCATACAAGCATAAATGGCGAAAAACATGCCGAAGCACTCCCGCCATTTAGCTTTAATATAAAGTGCTGAAGACTATTGGTTCATAACGATGAACGCGATAACTACAGCGATGATCGGCAATGCCTCAACCAATGCAACACCGATGAACATTGTTGTTTGAAGAACGCCGCGTGCTTCTGGCTGGCGAGCGATTCCTTCTACTGTTTTTGAAACGATAAGTCCGTTACCGATACCTGCACCTAGTGCTGCCAAACCTACTGCTAGAGCTGCTGCTAATAAACCTAATGAACCTGTCATTGTAATGTGTCCTCCTCAGGATAATTGTTTTTTTGTTTTGCCCGAAGGCATTTTATACTCAATGGTCTTCGCTGACTTTATGCGATAAATAAACCATTGTCAACATAACGAAAATAAACGCTTGGATAGCCCCGATAAAGATCGAGAATCCTTGCCATGCCATCATCGGCAAGATCGCACTTGCGAATCCGAGAATACTTGCTGAAGCAAGTCCTGCCAATAACGTAAGCAAGATCTCACCCGCGTAGATGTTACCGTAAAGACGCAGACCGAGTGTCAACGTATTTGCGAATTCCTCAATGATTTTAAGCGGGAACAAGAACGGCATCGGTTTCAGGAAATCTGAACCATAGCCTTTCAAGCCTTTCAGCTTAATACCATAATAATGGCTCAAAATGATGATCGTTGCAGCCAAGGTCATTGTCACGACTGGATCCGCTGTTGGTGATTTCCACCAAAGGTCTCCGTTGACGACAACAGCAAATGGAAGTCCGAGCATGTTCGAAACGAAGATGAACATGATTAGCGTAATTCCAAGAATATGGAAACGTCCGCCATCCCGCCAGTCCATATTGCTTTTAATGATTCCTTTCACAAAGTCCATGATCCATTCCATGAAGTTCTGCATGCCTGTCGGCTTCAGCTTCAAGTTCCGGGTAGCGAAGAACGCGATAAGGAAAACAATAAGAGCGGCTACAAGCAGCATCATAACGTTCGATAGGTTGAACCAGATTCCGAACACCTCGAGCATTGGAGCGCCATGATCCACGATAAATTCACCTCTCTTTCAACTTTCTTTAATGGTGTTTCATGTGATAAACGATCCGCTCCACCAAAAGGAGACCATAAGGGATCATCAACCCGATTACCGTACTGATCAAGTGAATATGCTCAGCGAACAAAATGGCGATCGCCACAGCCGCAACACCTGATGCAAACCGTAATGCCGTTCCAAGAGAACGGACTTTCGAGCCTTCTGCCACCGCCCGGTCAAATTTTTCCATTCTCCGGACCAGGATCCACATATTATAAATGCCGAACAGAGATCCGACGATCAGGCCAGCGAACACTTCCGGATAAGGAGTAAATCCCCACCCTAGTACGAACGCCGCGAGGATGAAATACATCAGCCTCTTCAGTCTTTTATAGATCTCTTGAAGTCCATCCATTTTTTCACATGTCTCCCGATTCGAATTTTCGGACGGTCTGAAGCATCGCCCACACACCGGCGCTAAGACCGACGAGCAAACAGATGATCAAAAAAAGCGGGGCGGTTCCGAATTGCTCATCAAGCCACATTCCTGCAAAGGCTCCGATTAGTACGGACCCGACAAGTTGTGCGAGGATGGCAGAATAAATCGCCATCGCTTGTAAGGGACTTTTTTTCGGGTGCATGATAAACCCCTCAAAATTCGTAATGATTTGACATAAACGCCCGTAGAAGAGCAGTCGCATCAGGATTCCAATAGCACATCCAATATGTATGAAAACCCTCTCATGCAGACCCTTTGTAAGCATACAATAGGGGTAAAATCATGTCAATTGCATGTAGTGAAAAACTTCACAAGCAAAAACCCACCGACATACGATTGACAAATTTATAACAAGAAAAGCGAGAGCGCCTGTTCAGCTCCGCCAGGCATAAGACGGATCAGCAATGCGGCGCTTTTTGCCGCAATGCTGGAACGGCTTATGCCCCAAGGAGCTAGGCGATCGAGCTAGACATCAAGAAAAGCGGAGGCAGCCGTTTAGACCCGACAAGCACAAGCCAATTTGCTGACGCGGCGCCCTTCAGCCGCATAAGCAAATTGGCTTGTGACCTCGAGGGTCTGGCTGCCGCAGCTAGACACAGAAAAGCGAAGGCAGCCGAGCGGAAACAATCAACCACTCTACCTTCTCTTCTTACAGTTCGCCGAAATACTTGTGTAAAGCTTCCACGATCCGCTGTGATGCTTTTCCGTCGCCGTATGGATTCGATGCTTGCGACATCGCTTCATACGCGGATGCATCCGTCAGCAATTCCTTGCCGAGGCGGTAAATCGTTTCTTCGTCGGTGCCGGCAAGTTTCAAAGTTCCGGCATCGATGCCTTCTGGGCGTTCTGTCGTATCACGCAAAACCAATACCGGCTTTCCGAGAGACGGCGCTTCTTCCTGCACCCCGCCTGAATCAGTAAGGATGAAATAGGACTGGGCAGCGAAGTTGTGGAAATCCAACACTTCGAGCGGCTCGATCAAATGGATGCGCGGGTCACGCCCGAGCACTTCATCCGCCACTTCGCGTACAGCCGGGTTCATATGGACCGGATAGACGACTTGGATGTCATCATGCTCTTCGGTCAAGCGCTTGATCGCACGGAACATATTGCGCATCGGTTCGCCGAGGTTTTCACGGCGATGGGCGGTCAATAAGATCATGCGGTCGCTGCCGATTTTATCGAGCACCGGGTGATGGTAATTATCCCGCACGGTCGTCTGCAAGGCATCAATCGCCGTATTGCCCGTAATGTAGATCGTTTCTTCTTTTTTATTCTCATCACGTAGATTCTGCGCAGACTTCTCTGTCGGCGCAAAATGGATGTCCGCCATGACACCGGTCAATTGGCGATTCATCTCTTCCGGGAAAGGAGAGTACTTATTGTGGGTGCGGAGCCCAGCTTCTACGTGCCCGATCGAAATCTGGTTATACAAAGCAGCTAAACTTGCCGCGAATGTAGTCGTCGTATCTCCATGGACCAGCACGATATCCGGTTTCGCTTCTTTCATCACATCATCCAAACCTTGCATAGCCCGTACCGTTACATCGCTCAATGTTTGGCGGTCTTTCATGATGTTCAAATCAAAATCGGGGGTGATGCCGAATGTTTCGAGCACTTGGTCAAGCATTTGGCGATGCTGTGCGGTGACAGTCACAAGAGGTTCGATCGTTTCTGGGTGCTTCTGCAATTCCAACACAAGAGGCGCCATTTTAATCGCTTCCGGACGTGTACCGAAAATCGTCATCACTTTCCATTTTTTCGTCACTTCTGATCAACCCGCTTTCTTATTTTGTTCCGAACAAGCGATCGCCGGCATCACCGAGGCCAGGCACGATATAGCCTTTTTCGTTCAACTTCTCATCGAGTGCTGCGATATAGATATCGACATCCGGATGTGCTTTTTGCAAAGCTTCCACACCTTCTGGAGCTGCGATGATGCACATGAACTTGATTTTAGCCGCGCCGCGCTTTTTCAATGAGTTGACTGCTTCAATCGCGGAGCCGCCTGTCGCGAGCATCGGATCGACAACGATCAATTCACGTTCAGAGACATCGGAAGGCATTTTAAAATAATATTCCACTGGCTGCAAAGTTTCCGGGTCGCGGTACAAGCCGATATGGCCAACCTTCGCCGCCGGAATCAATTTCAAGACGCCGTCAACCATTCCAATTCCTGCACGCAAGATCGGCACGATGCCCAATTTTTTCCCGGCCAAAACGTTCGACTTGGCAACTTGCACAGGCGTTTCCACATCGATTTCCTGAAGCGGAAGCTCGCGTGTGATTTCGAAAGCCATCAAAGTCGAAATTTCATCGACCAACTCACGGAATTCTTTTGTCCCAGTCGATTTGTCGCGGATATACGTCAGTTTATGCTGAATTAGCGGATGATCAAAAACGAATACTTTTCCCACAGTCTATCTCTCCTTTTTCATACATTTTCCTAAACAGTATAACAGAAAATGAAAGCCACGATAGCTTCACTCCTGCATTAGAATTATTCAGTCAACTTCCATGGGCAAAATAAAAAGCCGGAGCAAATGCCCCGGCTATAGAAGATGTGCTTCATCGATCGGCATCGGCCGGTGGAACAAAAAGCCTTGGGCAACCGTGCAGCCCATCTCAAGCAATTGAGTCCGGTCATCTTCAGTCTCGACTCCTTCTGCAACTGCCCTCAGCCCTAAATTGTCCGCTAATTGGATAATGGTCCTGATGACAGCCCGTGTTCCCCGCTCATCCATATTGGAGACGAAGGAACGGTCAATCTTGATCTCCTCTACCGGCAGCTTCTGCAGGTAGCTAAGCGATGAATAGCCTGTACCGAAGTCATCGATGGATGTCGTGAAGCCATGCTTTTGCAGCTTTTCGAAAACAGTGCCTGCCGTGTCGATATCAACTACACCGATACGTTCCGTAATCTCCAGCTGAATCCACTTTGGATCTATACCAAACTTTTTTGTTTCCTCGACCAAATATGGAACGAATGCATGATGGAAAAAATGATCGGCTGAAATATTGATCGCCACTTGGCGAAGCTTGAGCTCCTGCTCTTGACGCTTTTTCAACCAGGCCAGCACTTGTGCAATCACATGCTGCTCGAGCAGCCGGATCTTCCCGTTCTTCTCCGCTGCCGGTATGAAAACGGCAGGGGAAATGTCCCCGAGTTCCGGTGATTTCCAACGGGCAAGCGCTTCAAAGCCCAAAATATCCCGGCTTTCAAGTGAGACTTTCGGTTGAAGATATACACTGATTTCTTTACGCTTCAATGCCACGGTCAACGCATTCGCCACGCGGAGATCCCGCATCATCATTTCGTCTTGTTCATTTTCAAAATAACAGACCGCTTCGCCGATGCGTTCTTTTGCTTTTGACAAAGCGCTGTCGGCACATCGGCTTAACTCCTCTGTATTTTGCTGTGCAGGCGTAACGATAGCTACGCCTACTTTGATCGTCAAAAACAAATCCATCTCCCCGATTGATACCGGCTCCCTCAAACTGCTTAAGATATGCTCAAGATATTCCGGCGCGTTCGTTAAAGGGATGGTGCTGTAAAACGCTAACCTTGAATCGGAAAAACGGGCAACCAGTTTTTCTCCCGGACCACCCGCTAACACGAGACGGCGGCCTAACTCCCGGCACAAGTCATTGCCAGCTCGGTGTCCGTATTGATCACTGATTTTGACGAACTCATCTGCCGAAAGAAACGCGATGACACCTTCTTTGCCATCCCGCAACAGCTCTTTCAGTTCGGTGCGGAAATAATGGCGATTCGGCAAACCCGATTCCTCATCGATATAGGCAAGGCGCAGGATTTCTTCTTGTTGGCGGGAAAATTTCACTGCCAAAGAAGCGATCGAAGCGATTTCTTCCATAAACAATAAATCTTTTTCCCTCGGTTTGTAGGGTTTCGGGAAATAGATGCCGAATGTTCCGATCGCTTCTCCTTTGCCATTGAAAATCGGCACAGACCAGATGGCTTTGATCCCAAACTGAACAAGCACATCTTGCTGTTGAAGTAAAAGGTCATCCAGCATAGCATCTTCCACTATGACCGGCTGCCGGCTCAGAAAAGCCGCTCCACAAGGGCTGGAGTCCCCTTCCACTTCAATCCCTCTCAACACTTCAATAAATTCCCTTGGCATCGATTTAGCTGCGCCGACTTGAAAGCAGTTCGCCTCGTCCACCAATAAAATGGTACAGCGTGAATCATCCAAGAAAAATGATTCCGCCGTTTCACAGATATTCTGCAACTGGACTCCGAGCATCTGGCCTTTTTCAATACCTTTATACGTTTCTTTCTGTAAATCAATCAATGATTCTGCACGCCTTCGGTCACTGATATCGCGTTGGAGCATAAGCGTATAACGCAGCGAGTTTTCCGGAAATGCAAGCGGCTGAACCGTAATTTCATTCCAAAATGGCGTGCCGTCTTTCCGGTAATTAACAATTTCAAAAATCCCCGGTCGATCCTCGGCTATCGATTGGCGGATGTCTTGACCCGTTTGTGTATTCGTTTTGATCCCATGAAGAAACTTGCCATTGCTTCCGATAACTTCCTCTTCCTCATAGCCGGTCATTTCAAAAAAAGCATCATTTGCATAGACAATCGGGTTAGTGGGAAATTCCGGATTCACCACGACAAAGCTCGTATGGAATTCGATCCCGAGACGGCGCAGCCAGTCTATAATCACTTTTCGGTCTTCATGGAGTTCATATTGATGCATACGCGCCCCTCCCATTTCTCTCAGTGTATGTCGAAAAAAAGCCGCCAATGCATGCGGCGGCTTTATTCTTTTCAGTATTCATCTGGATAATCGGAAGCTTATTTATACAATGGATGGCCAGCAGTTAGTTTCGCTGTGCGTTCAGCCGCTTCTTTCTTCACAGCTTCGTCTTCCGGATTCTTCAATAACAACGCCATGATAGAAGCGATTTCTTTCATCTCTTCTTCTTTAAATCCGCGGGATGTCACTGCTGCTGTTCCAAGACGGATGCCTGATGTAACAAACGGGCTTTCCGGGTCGAATGGAATTGTATTTTTATTTGTCGTAATTCCGACTTCATCCAATACATGCTCAGCTACTTTACCCGTCAAATTGAGAGAACGGAGGTCCAGCAGCAACAAGTGATTGTCTGTGCCGCCGGAAACGATGTCGACTCCTTCAGCCGTCAAGCTATCCGCCAAGACGTCCGCATTTTTCACTACTTGATTGATGTAGTCTGTGAATTCAGGACGTTGGGCTTCGCCGAAAGCGACCGCTTTTGCTGCGATAACGTGCATCAACGGGCCGCCTTGAATTCCTGGGAAAATGATTTTATCGATTTTCTTCGCGAATTCCTCTTTGCAGAGAATCAGGCCGCCACGTGGGCCACGCAATGTTTTATGGGTAGTGGAAGTAACAAAATGTGCATGAGGCACTGGGTTAGGATGTGCACCGGTTGCGACAAGACCTGCAATATGCGCCATGTCGACCATCAGGTACGCGCCGACTTCATCAGCGATTTCACGGAATTTCGCGAAATCCAATGTGCGGGAATATGCGCTGGCACCGGCAACGATCATTTTCGGCTTGTGCTCAAGAGCTGATTGGCGAACTGCTTCGTAATCAAGCAATTGCGTATCTTTATCGACACCGTATTCAACGAAATTATACTGCATGCCACTGAAGTTGACTTTGCTGCCGTGCGTCAAATGTCCGCCGTGGTTCAAGTTCATGCCGAGAACAGTGTCGCCTTGTTCAAGCATCGCTGTGTAAACAGCCATATTCGCCTGTGAACCGGAGTGAGGCTGGACGTTCGCGTGCTCTGCGCCGAAAATTTCTTTCAAGCGGTCGCGTGCGATATTTTCCACTACATCTACAAATTCACAACCGCCGTAATAGCGTTTGCCCGGATAGCCTTCTGCGTATTTATTGGTCAATACGGATCCTTGTGCATCCATAACTGCCTGGGATACAAAGTTTTCCGATGCGATCAACTCGATATTCGCTTCTTGGCGTTCTTTTTCCGCGTTCATTGCTTCATATACTGCCTGATCCTGCGCCTTAATCAATTCCATCTGTCTTTCCCTCCCGTGATTGAAGAACCTGGCGATCATAGCTTGCGCGTATACCGCCGATAAGTTTCGGCCGTGTGGTCGCACAAGAAACGATCGCTTCCCCTACTAGTTTAACAGAAGTCCGTACCGGAACGGCGACTCTTTTTAAATGCATGCCGATCATCGTCTGTCCAATATCCACTCCGGCATGTGCTGCAATTTCTTCGACCACGACCGGTTCATCCATATTCATGAAGGCATAGGCACTCATCGAGCCCCCTGCTTTTGCTACCGGCACAACCGATACCGGTTCCAAACCATACCGTTCGGCAGCCGCCCGCTCAATTGTCAGCGCGCGGTTAATATGTTCACAGCCTTGGAATGCCAGAAATATACGGTGACGTTCTGCAAAAGCCCGCAATGGTTCAAACAGGCTTTCTGCAATATCGAGTCCGCCGCCTGTGCCGATCCGCTCCCCCGCTATTTCGGAAGTCGAACAGCCGACTACGAACAATTGCCCTTCCTTGAATGCGATCTGTTGCTCCAATTCGCTGAGAATCTCTTCAAGCTGCAATTGCCATAAGCTCTGCATGCCTAGCCCTCCTTATTTTTCGAGTGCGGAAATCTTTTCGACGCGTTTCTCGTGGCGTCCGCCTTCGAATTCTGTGGTCAGCCAGGTTTTCGCGATTTCCTTCGCAAGCCCTGGCCCGATGACCCGCTCACCCATCGCTAAAATATTCGAATTATTATGTTCTCGCGTTGCTCTTGCGCTAAACACATCGTGAACTAGTGCGCATCGGATGCCTTTTACTTTATTCGCGGAAATCGACATGCCGATGCCTGTGCCGCAAATCAAAATGCCTTTATCGAATTCTCCATTTACCACACCTTCTGCTACAGGCTGTGCATAATCCGGATAGTCGACAGAGTCATCCGTCTGCGGTCCGAAATCTTTGTATTCAATCCCCAGCTCGTTCAATAGATTGACAATCTCCTTGCGCAGATTGTTGCCGCCGTGGTCTGATGAAATTGCTATTTTCATGATTAACCCTCTTTTCATTTTCATTTAGCGGACAAATCCCTAAAAAGTGCCGCCGATTTTAATTAATTCTAACATTTTTGAACAGTTCCATGCTACTTCCTTATGAGCACTTTCCGCAACTGAAAAATCTTTGCATCCCCTGCTATAGAAAAGAGCTGTCCCGAAGCGCATGCATTTGTGCTCCGGGACAGCTCTTTCCACTCAAGTGATGCCCAGTTGTTTTACGAGTTTATCAATCAATTCCTCAAGCTCTTCAAAGGTTCTGCGGTAATCGGCCAAGGAACCGCCATACGGGTCGCTGATGTCTCCTGTCGAGCCTTCCGCAAATTCCTTCACTGTATGCAGCTTCGTCGCCACTTCGGGATAGTATTGCATGAGCATCATCTTATGGGAATAAGTCATCGTCAAGATCAGTTCCGCCCATTCCACATCGCGCGGATCCAACGGCTTAGACATATGATCGAATTCGATGGACTGCTCACTCAGCACTGTCTGGGCATTGGCTGACAGCGGTGCTTGCCCGGCGAAAATCCCCGCCGACCGCGCTTCCATCCCATCGATGTCCCGGGTATGCACAATCGCCTCTGCCATCGGGCTGCGACACGTATTCCCCGTGCAGACGAATAAAATCTTCATCCAATCCCCCCTTTATCCAAGCTTCTGCGTCATCATTCCTGCTCATCGAACTTACAGGATGGTGTGTGTCTGACTCTTATTATACCGCATTTCGTCAAGGTGTTGTATTGATGCGGATTCGGCGTGGCGTCCGTAATTCATTGTGGATAGGTGTAAAGTCAGACTTAAGAGCGAGATGAATTGTTCAATGAATGGGCGAAAGGAAGTTGAACCGATTCATTTGCGACGCATCTGCTCGTAGATGTGGGAGCAACGGTTTTTCTGCGATGCTTGAGCATAGCGAAAGTTGAGCACGGGTTTGTGCGCGGTTCGGCTTTTAGATTTCATTGGATGTTCCGTGTGAAGACGTGTCATTGTTAGTTGGTTTCATCCACTGGTGGGGCACCTAGCTGGACTTGATAGTGAGATGAATCGACCGATGATTATTTCATTCTGGAGCAGCCGCCTCCCGCTTTGGGCATGCCTCCCGCAATGAGCCAAGAAGAACACTTGTCTCATGGCTCCGGCTAGCCCGTGTGCGCGGTTCGGCTTTTCGATTTCATTGGATGTTGTGTGCGAGGACATGTCACTGTTAATTGTTTTCATCCACTGGTGGGGCGCCTAGCTGGACTTGATAGTGAGATGAATTGTCCGTTGATTATTTCATTCTGAAGCAGCCGCCTCCCGCTTTGGGCATGCCTCCCGCAATGAGCCAAGAAGAACACTTGTCTCATGGCTCCGGCTCGCCCGTGTGCGCGGTTCGGCTTTTCGATTTCATTGGATGTTGTGTCCGAAGACGTGTGATTGTTAATTGTTTTCATCCGCTGGTGGAAACGCTTAGCTAGACTTGATGGCTATGAAGTTGCCATGGCTATTCAATTTGAACTTACAAAGCTGAACAAAACTATTCCAATTAATTCTATTGCCAGATGCGTTTGATTTACTTTCTAAAACTAAAGATGAAGCGGAAAGGGGCCGACGCCTGAGGGACCGCGCGGGCTGGCGAGACAAATGTGCCGCGCTCTTTGCGGCACATTGGCGGGGCACCCGCCCCATTCCCGGGCAGCTGAAAGCGCGACGTCCTGTCGCATCAGCTGCATGACCTGCATGACCTGCATCCTGCAGGCCCCAAGCGTGCCCTTTGCAGCAGAATCTCACCTCCTTCTCTTTTTCTAAATTTCACCTCCCTCTTAATTTTAAATAACAAAAAACCACTGGGAATTTCCCAGTGGCTTTACGTACTTTCATTCAATTCATTTGCCGGAGTCAGCTAAACCATTTATGGTCCGCTGCTTTTTCCAGGCGGTTCATCAGAGCTGCATCTTCACCTTCCGGCAACACGCAAGCCAAGATCAAGTCGGCATCCGTCTGGTCGCATCTGCGCAAACTGTCATATAACTTATCCACAGCAAGCGGGAAGCAATAATCCGCTGTCTTGAAATCCTCACGGCTCAGCACGGCTATCTTTTTCTTCTTGCCATGGATGTGGTCGATCGCCTTTTCGATGAGCTTGCTATTGTGCTCGATCAAATAAAGCGGGGCAGACGGAGCGTAATGGGCATACTTCATCCCCGGAGACTTCGGCGTATTGCCTTTCGTTTCCGAAGACAAGCGGACGGTCCCGATCACTTCTTCCAATTGTTCTTTCGTCACTTGCCCAGGACGCAGGATGACCGGCGGTGCGCTCGTCATATCCAGTACAGTCGACTCGATGCCGACTTTGGTCGCTCCACCGTCCAAAATGAGTGGAATTCTCCCTTTCATGTCAAAATAAACATGCTCAGCCAATGTCGGGCTCGGTTTGCCGCTCGTGTTGGCGCTCGGGGCTGCAATCGGCTGCTTTAAACGTTTCAATAAATTCAATGCGACAGGATGATTCGGCACGCGTATGCCTACTGTCGGCAATCCTGCTGTCACGTTAGAAGCGAACGTATCCGGCTTTGCTTGCATGATCAAGGTCAAAGCACCCGGCCAAAAAGCATCCATGCATTGCAACGCTTTTTCAGGAACATCCTCAACGTAATCCAAGGCGGTTTCTTTCGAATCCACATGGACGATTAATGGGTTGTCGGTCGGTCGGCCTTTAGCTTCGAAGATCTTGTCGACGGCAGCACCGTTCATCGCATCCGCCCCAAGCCCGTAAACGGTTTCGGTCGGAAATGCGACGACATCCCCCCCGCGGATGTAATCCACAGCTTGTGCATAACTTTCTTCGCTATTCACATGTTCATCCACAAGAATTGTTTTCGTTTCCACCTAAACATCTCCAGTACAATAAGGTTTTGGTGACAATACCCACATTCTGTGGATAACACCCCTTAATATCAAGTGATTTGTGCACAAACTACTCTAAAATACAAAATACCATGCGATCATGTTTGTTGATATCTTTTTTGCAATAGACGCGTGCTTCCGGCAAGGCTTTTTGGAACAATTCCGTTACAGCAGCGCCTTGGCTGCTGCCGATTTCAAGCCCGATGATGCCTGGACGGCTGATCAACCCAGGCACTTGCTCTGCCAATTTTTCATAGGCAGCGAGCCCGTCGCGATCAGCAAATAATGCTTCGTGCGGCTCGAATTCACGGACGGTATCCGAAAGGCCAGGAGCTTCATGGTGGGCGATGTAGGGCGGGTTGGAAAGGATGATATCCCATTTTCTTCCCGCAAGCGGCGCCGCCAGATCACCTTTCATGAAATGGACATCAGTATTCAGCATTTCAGCATTGCGTTCTGCAACAAACAGCGCTTCCTCTGAAATATCCGTCGCCATCACTTCGGCTTCCGGCATTTCACATTTCAATGTAATCGCGATGACGCCGCTGCCAGTGCCGATGTCAGCTGCCTGAACTTCTTCTTTGCCGAATAGTTCACGCTTCAACTTTAAGGTTTCTTCCATTAACTCTTCTGTTTCCGGACGTGGAATAAGGACCGCTGGCGAAACTTGGAACGTTCTTCCATAGAACTGTTCGACACCTGTCAAATGCTGGACCGGGACGCCTTCTGCTAGTTCTTCGACGTTTTCCCAAAAAGATTCAAATACCTGATCTTCGATTTTATCGCGCATCGCTGCCACTAAACCGGAGTAATCCACTGCCAGTTCATGCTGCAAAAGAATGCGGGCAGCTGTCTCTTCCCGACCATACTGTTGCAAATATACTGTCGCTTTTTCCAAGGCTTCATAAACGAATTCCACTGTGGTCAAGGTTTCAACTTTGTTCATTGTTTAAGCTCTCCATCCTCGTAGATTGTTCATCGATCACCAGGGCGTCAACAATTTCATCCATCTTTCCTTGCAGAATTTGATCCAGCTTCTGGATGGTCAATCCGATGCGGTGATCGGTGACACGGTTTTGCGGGAAGTTGTAGGTACGGATGCGCTCTGAACGGTCACCTGTACCGACAGCGGATTTACGTACGGAATCATATTCTGCTTGTGCTTCTTGTTGGAACTTTTCATATACGCGTGCACGCAGGACTTTCATGGCACTCGCTTTATTTTTGATTTGGGATTTCTCATCTTGGCATGTAACGACAGTATTAGTCGGTAAATGCGTCAAGCGGACAGCCGACATCGTCGTATTGACCGATTGGCCGCCTGCCCCGGATGAAGCGTAGGTATCGACGCGGATATCGTTATCATGGATATCGACTTCGACTTCTTCCACTTCCGGCAAACACGCAACCGTTGCAGTCGAAGTATGGATACGTCCCCCGGATTCGGTTTCCGGCACGCGCTGTACACGGTGTGCGCCGTTTTCGTACTTAAGCTTGGAATAAGCGCCTTTTCCCGTCACCATAAAGACGATTTCTTTAAAGCCGCCGATTTCAGTCGGGCTCGAGTCCATAATTTGCACTTTCCATCCATTGGCTTCAGCAAAGCGTGAATACATCTTGAACAAGTCACCTGCAAACAGGGCAGCTTCGTCTCCGCCAGCTGCTCCACGAATTTCCATGATGACGTTTTTATCATCATTCGGGTCTTTCGGAATCAGCAGAATGTGCAGGCGTTCTTCCAGTGCTTTAGAACGTTCCTCAAGTTCTGCGACTTCTTCTTTGACCATTTCGCGCATATCGGCATCCATTTTTTCATCGAACATCGCTTTGGCATCGGAAAGTTGAGCCTGTACATCTTTGTATTCACGGTAGGTTTCCACCGTCTCCTGTAAATCGGATTGTTCTTTTGAATAGTCGCGCAGCTTATTCGTATCACTGACGATATCCGGGTCGCTCAACATTTCGTTGAGGCGGTCGTATCTATCTTCGACAGATTGTAAACGGTCAAACATCGTTTTCACCTCTAGTTTCTTCTATATAAAGTTGATAATTCTATGCATAGGATTTCATTGTTCACGATATTCCGCGAAACAGCCGGCTTTCCGGGGAGCTTGCATTGAACTAATTAGCTGCCCCCCAGGAGTCGGCGCTATTTCGCTCCATATCTTCACTCAATAAATCCATCAAAAGTTTAAGTCCATTAACTTCTCAAGGTTTGTAATTCGTTTATACAGAAAGCTTCTTTAAGCCGATTAATGCTTTCTAAAATTAAATTATTCTGTAACCGTCACGCCAGCCGGGACTTCGTGGTGGTGGCGGCAGCGTGGTTCGTATGCTTCGGATGCACCGACCAGGATGATCGGGTCATCCGAACCGGCAGGCTTGCCGTCGATTAGACGCTGCGTGCGGCTTGCGGGCGATCCGCAGACAGTACAGACAGCCTGTAATTTAGTCACTTGCTCCGCTACAGACAGAAGGGACGGCATCGGACCGAATGGCTCTCCGCGAAAATCTTGGTCCAGGCCGGCCACAATGACACGGAAACCGTGATTAGCCAGCTTTTGCACATGATCGACAATTTCCATATCAAAAAATTGTGCTTCATCGATGGCGATAATATCAAATTCATCGGTAATATAATCTTTCATCTCGCCGGAATGCCCGATCGGCAAAGCGATAACAGTTGTTCCGTTGTGGGAGACAACCGCTTCTTCGCTATAGCGGTTATCCAGCTTCGGTTTAAAGACGGCAATTTTCTGCTTGGCGAATTGCGCACGGCGGATACGGCGGATCAGCTCCTCGGATTTACCGGAAAACATGCTTCCGCAAATCAGTTCAATCCAGCCTGTCTGTTTCATGACGTACATAGTGGTGACCCCTTTCAAATGCTCACTGTTAATATCATACCAAAAATGGCGGAAATACCTATCATTTTTCTGCTATGTAATTGAATTTCCCTGTTCTTTGACAAAAAAATACCCATCCGGCGTTTTCGCGACGGACGGGTATAATAGTGACTTAGTTGTTGATTTCTTCTTTGAGGCCGTATTTTTTGTTGAAACGGTCTACGCGGCCATCTGCAGCTGCGAATTTCTGACGTCCAGTGTAGAACGGATGACATTCTGAGCAAAGCTCAACGTTGATGTTTTCCTTTACTGAACCTGTTTCGAATGAGTTGCCGCATGAGCAAGTCACTGTTGCTTTTTTGTACTCTGGGTGAATACCTGTTTTCATAATATTTTCTCCTCCCGCCCTGAACCATCTGGAACAGAGTTTAATCTATTTTTGCCTATTGCCTTACACGGCTCGTTAGGCCGTATATGCAATAGTACTGTTTTGTTTCACTCTTATAATCATATCAAAACTTATAGGCTTTTGCAAGCAATCAAATCGTCTTTCGAGGAGTACGGGCTGTCTTGCTTTCACTCGCCAACTGCCCGAAAAATTCTTCATTCGTTTTCGAAAGGCTGAGCTTTTTCATAAAGCGCTCTGTGAAGTCCGGCGCATCCGAGAAAGTTTTGCGTATAGCCCATAGTTTATCAAGCTGATCAGGATCCATCAACAATTCTTCCTTGCGAGTGCCTGAACGGCGAATATCGAGCGCAGGGAAAATACGGCGTTCGGCCAAGCTGCGGTCGAGATGCAGCTCCATATTGCCGGTTCCTTTGAACTCCTCGTAGATGACTTCATCCATACGCGAACCTGTGTCGACCAGCGTAGTCGCGAGAATCGTCAGGCTGCCCCCTTCTTCGATATTGCGTGCCGCCCCGAAAAAGCGTTTCGGGCGGTGGAACGCGGCAGGGTCTATCCCTCCGGAAAGGGTGCGTCCGCTTGGCGGGATGACCAAGTTATACGCACGCGCAAGGCGAGTGATCGAATCCATCAAAATGACGACATCGCGCTTGTGTTCGACGAGGCGCATCGCTCGCTCTAAGACGAGTTCCGCCACTTTAACATGGTTTTCAGGAACTTCATCGAAAGTGGAAGAAACGACATCAGCATTGACGGAACGTTCGATATCGGTCACTTCTTCCGGACGCTCATCGATCAATAGCACAATCAATTCCGCTTCCGGATGGTTGGTCGTCACTGCATTGGCGATTTCCTTCAACAGCATCGTCTTACCGGCTTTCGGAGGCGCGACGATCAACCCGCGCTGGCCGAATCCGACCGGCGTGATCAAGTCCATGATGCGTGTAGACAAATGCTCCGGACCGGTTTCAAGGCGGATATGGCGATCCGGGTAAAGCGGTGTGAGACCAGGGAAGTGGACGCGCTCTTTTGCGACTTCCGGATCTTCGCCATTGACTGCTTCTACTTGAAGAAGCCCGAAATAGCGTTCATTTTCCTTTGGCGGACGGACTTTCCCGGATACTTTATCCCCATTTCTAAGGTCGAATCGGCGGATTTGTGAAGCGGAAATGTAGATATCCTGTGAACTCGGTGAATAATTGATTGGGCGGAGGAACCCGAAGCCTTCCGATTGGATGATTTCAAGAACTCCTTCCATGAAGAAGAAGCCCTCTTGTTCCGCACGGGTTTTCAGAATGGCGAAAATCAATTCTTTTTTCGTCAGTTTGCTGTAATTGTTCAGCTTGTATTCTTTTGCCAGGTTATAGAGCTCTTTGAGCGTCATATTTTCCAATGAGGAAATTGTCATCGTTGCCATCTAGTTGGACACCACACTTATCATTAGTTTCATAGTTTCTGAGGAATTTCTATTGTTCTGGAGTCATTAAAGAAGGAGCCCGGCATAAAGCCGGACTCGATTTTGGAGTATGGAAATCAATCTTTCATGACGAGATCCGGTTTTTTCTTGAGGCTGTGGCGCCCTTCGACAAAACGGACCGTGCCGGATTTTGCACGCATGACAAGTGTATGGCTTTCTGCGAAAGAACCTTTCAGCTGAACGCCGCGGAGAAGTTCTCCGTCAGTGATCCCTGTCGCCGCAAAGATCGCATCGTCGCCTTTAACCAAGTCATCCATCATCAATACTTTGTCGACTTCGAGGCCCATATCCAGGCAACGCTGTCTTTCCTCTTCATCCTGAGGAACCAGCTTGCCCTGAAATTCGCCGCCGAGGCATTTCAATCCGACTGCAGAAATAACCCCTTCCGGAGCTCCGCCTATCCCGAATAGGATGTCAACGCCCGTTTGGTCGAAAGCCGTGTTGATGGCACCGGCGATATCGCCATCGGTAATCAATTTGATGCGTGCTCCCGCATCGCGGATTTCCTTGATGATCTGTGCATGACGCGGCCGGTCAATAATCGTGGCAACAACGTCTTCGATATCCTTGTTTTTCGCTTTAGCGACTGCGCGCAAATTGTCGATGACCGGAGCGTTGATGTCAATTTTGCCGACAGCTTCGGGGCCGACTGCAATTTTGTCCATATACATATCCGGTGCATTGAGTAAATTTCCACGGTCCGCAATCGCCAAAACGGCAATTGCATTCCAGCCGCCGGCAGCGACAATATTCGTGCCTTCTACAGGGTCGACCGCGACGTCCACTTCAGGACCGTCGCCTGAACCAAGTTTTTCACCGATGTAGAGCATCGGTGCTTCGTCCATTTCGCCTTCACCGATTACGACGGTTCCGCGCATCGGGATCGTATCGAATACGGTCCGCATCGCTTCGGTCGCCGCGTCATCCGCTTCATTTTTCAGGCCTCGGCCCATCCATTTTGAAGAAGCGATCGCTGCCGCTTCTGTAATCCGCACTAATTCCATCGAAAGACTTCGTTCCATAATATCTGTTCCTCCGTTCATCTTTGTAACTGCTTTCTATATTGTAGCATACAACGAAACGCTGTTAGAGAGTCAATTTACGTCAGAACTGAGGTCGGACTTCCCACTTGCCACCGGGTCGATCGTCTCCCGGCGGATATCGGCGCCAAGGCCTCGCAACTTTTCGATGATGTTCGAATAGCCGCGTTCGATGTGATAAATCTCCCGCACTTCCGTTTCACCTTCTGCCAGCAGACCCGCAATGACAAGCGCTGCCCCGGCACGAAGATCGGAAGCGACAACAGTGGCGGAAGTCAACGGCGTCGGGCCGGTGATGATAGCCGCACGGCCTTCTACACGCCCGACTGCATTCATGCGGCGCAATTCATCGATGTGCTTGAAACGCGCAGAATAAATGGTATCGGTGATCATCGAAGACCCGTGTGCCTGTGTCATCAAGACAGAGAACGGCTGTTGAAGATCGGTCGCAAACCCTGGGTAGACCAAAGTTTTCACATCAATCGGCTGCAAGTTCTCGGTTTTCGGGATATGGATCGATTCTTCATCTTCCTGGACATCGATGCCCATTTCACGAAGTTTAGCCGTTAATGCTTCCATATGGAAAGGAATGACATTATCGATTGTCACACCATCACCAGCAGCTGCGGCCATGATCATGAACGTACCCGCTTCAATGCGGTCCGGAATGATCGTATGGTTGGTGCCGTGCAATTCGTCGACGCCTTCGATGCGGATGACGTTAGTTCCGGCGCCTTTGATTTTCGCGCCCATATTTGTCAAAAGTGTCGCGACGTCGATGATTTCCGGTTCTTTCGCTGCGTTTTCGATAACGGTCTGCCCTTTCGCACGCACAGCGGCAAGCATGATATTGATCGTTGCCCCCACGCTGACGACATCCAGGTAGATCTTCGCACCGCGCAGCTCATCAGCACGCAAATAAATCGCACCGTGTTCGTTGGTCACTTTCGCACCAAGCGCTTCGAAACCTTTAATGTGCTGGTCAATCGGGCGCGGCCCTAGGAAACAACCGCCCGGAAGGCCGATAGCGGCATGTTTGAAACGGCCAAGCATCGCCCCCATCATATAGTAGGAAGCCCGCAATTTCTTGACGTTGCCGTTCGGGAGAGGCATATCCACCATTTCTGTCGGGTCGATTTGCATGACGCCATCTTCAAACGTCACTGAGCCCCCGATTTCTTCCAAAATACTTTTCAATGTCCAAACATCGGAAATTTCCGGCAAACCTTCAATCGACACTGGCGAATTTGCCAAGATTGATGCCGGAATCAGAGCTACGGCACTGTTTTTTGCGCCGTTGACTTTGATCGTTCCGGATAATCGATTGCCGCCTTTTATTTTATAAACGTCCATTGTATTTCTCCTTTTCCCTGTCAGCCTTATTTCACAGAGCGTGTTTCCCAATCGGCTAGGAATGCTTCGATGCCTTTATCCGTCAACGGATGCTTGAACATCATTTCAAGCACTTTCATCGGCATTGTGCCGATATGTGCGCCGTTAAGCGCTGCTTCCGTCACGTGCTGCGGGTGGCGGATCGATGCGGCGATGATTTCTGAATCGATGTCGTGGATTGCGAAAATCTCAGCAATCTGTGCAATCAAATCCATTCCGTTGTGCCCGATATCGTCAAGGCGCCCAAGGAATGGGGAAACGTAAGCTGCTCCAGCGCGTGCTGCAAGAAGCGCTTGGTTGGCGCTGAAGATCAATGTAACGTTGACCTTTTTGCCTTCGCCAGCAAGAACCGCACATGCTTTCAAGCCTTCCGGAGTCATCGGCAATTTCACCGTGATGTTCGGAGCAAGGTCAGCCAATTCACGGCCTTCTTTGATCATGCCTTCTGAATCAAGCGCGATGACTTCCCCGCTGATCGACCCGTCTACAAGGTCAGCGATTTCTTTCAGGCGGTCGTGGAACGAGACGTCTTTTTCTTTGGCGACTAGTGATGGGTTGGTCGTTACGCCTGAGAGGATGCCCCAGGAATGTGCTTCTTTAATTTCGTCGAAGTTAGCTGTATCAATGAAAAATTTCATGTATGGTTTCCTCCTGTATGTGGAAAAAGAGACGGATTCGCCTCTCTTCCCTGTTTTTATGAATTTGCTTGTTGTGAGCTTCCGAAATCGCGCATTTTGCCGATGACGGTCACTTTGATTGCATCGCGTGCTGGCGTCAAATATTTACGTGGATCGTAGACGTCTGCATCAGATGCCAATTTTTCGCGGATTGCTTTCGATGCGGCAATTTGGCTTTCCGTGTTGACGTTGATCTTCGATGTGCCAAGTGAAACCGCACGTTGAACATCTTTCAGCGGGATGCCTGTTCCGCCATGCAAGACAAGCGGTACATCGCAAAGCTGTGAAATTTCTTCCATTTCGGCAAATCCGAGGTTCGGTTCGCCTTTATACGGCCCGTGGACCGAGCCGAGCGCTGGCGCTAGGCAATCAATGCCTGTTTGTTCGACAAGCGTCTGGCATTCTTTTGGATCAGCATAGATGACGCCTTCTGCGATGACATCATCTTCCTGGCCGCCGACTATGCCCAGTTCCGCTTCCACGGAAACGCCTTTAGCGTGAGCGTACTCGACCACTTTACGTGTGATTTCAATATTCTCTTCAAACGGGTGATGCGATGCATCGATCATGACCGATGTGAAGCCTGCATCGATTGCTTCTTTGCATTTTTCAAAACTGGAACCGTGATCCAAATGGATAGCGACCGGAACTGTAATATTGTAATCATGCATCAAGCCTTTCACCATATGCACAACAGTTGTGAATCCGCCCATATAGCGTGCTGCACCTTCTGAGACGCCGCAGATGACAGGAGATTTCTCTTCTTCTGCCGCCTGCAGGATCGCTTGTGTAAATTCCAGATTATTCAGGTTAAATTGCCCGATGGCATAACCTTTCTCTTTACCTTTTATCATCATTTCTTTCATCGAAACCAATGGCATTACAATTCTTCCTCCTCAGCGTAGGCACAAGCCCAATATCTTTTTCACTATATCAAAAATGGCGCTGCTTCGCCACTCGGCGCCTATTTAGTCTCCAATCAGCTCGCGAACGGCATCGCGCAGCTCGAAAACATCGAAAGGCTTGGTGAAATAGCGCATGACGCCCCAATTCATCGACTCTTCCACGACGCCCATCTCACCATAAGCAGTCATCATGATCACTTTGCACTCCTTATCACGGTTCTTCAGCCGCTTCAATAGCTCGATGCCATCCATGCCGGGCATTTTCATATCCATCACTACAATATGCGGGCAAGTCTGTTCGGTGATTTCCAGAGCTTCTTTGCCGCTTCCGGCAATCAAAGTTTCATACCCTTCCCGGTCGAACACCTCTTTCAATAATAGGCGGATGCCTTGTTGATCATCTACTATCAGAATCCTTTTCACATCAGCCACTCCTTTCCAGCCTTTTTCGAAGAGCAGCTCTTCTGCTATACTCGTTTTGAGGTGAAGCCATTTGAAAATATTGACGACGCAATTGACCGGCTTGTTCCAGCGCCTTGGCGCGAAAGACGAAGCCATTGAAGATACCGCCCGTCTGCTTGCACAAGCTGTGATAGGCGAAGGGCGAATCCATTTAGCCGCTTTCGCCGAACTTGAAGCTGTTACATCGGCAGCTTTAGACGGTAAGGAACCACTTAAAGCAGCGGTGTGTTATAAACCGGGCGCAGAGCTCTCGACAGCCGACCGGGTCTGGATATTATCCCCGAATGATGAAGGCGATGCCTTAGCAAGCGAGCTTGCTGCTAAATCCATTCCTTTTGCCATGCTTACGGCAGAAAGCCATGAGAACGAACATGCTCATGCATTTCTATCGATGAAAATCGATAAAGGCCTGCTGCCGGGCGATGAAGGCGGGCGCCTCATGATCCCGCATGCGATCGGTGCTCTCTACGTGTACCATGCTGTAAAACTGACAATTGACGAAATGCTCAGTGAATGACGAGCGGCAAAAAGCCTTCCCTAAGACAGGGAAGGCTTTTTGCCGTCTATATGATTCCTGTCTTCGTGGAAATGAAGCGGCTTTTCACGGTTTCTTATTATTGATGTTCAATTGATGCGCGAACGAACTCGCGGAACAAAGGCTGCGGACGGTTCGGGCGCGAGATGAATTCCGGGTGGAACTGGCAAGCGACGAACCACGGGTGGTCAGCGACTTCGATGATTTCAACCAGGCGGCCATCCGGGCTTGTGCCAGTGAATTTGAAGCCGGCTTTTTCAAACTGCTCGCGGAATTCGTTGTTGAACTCATAGCGGTGGCGGTGTCTTTCGTAAACAAGCTCTTCCCCGTATGCTTCATACGCTTTCGAGGTCTTATCGAGCTTCGCTGGGTATAAGCCAAGGCGCAATGTGCCCCCCAAGTCTTCGATGTCTTTTTGTTCCGGCAGCAAGTCGATGACCGGATACAAGGTTTTCGGGTCCAATTCAGACGAATGCGCACCTTCCAAGTTCATTATGTTGCGGGCGAATTCCACGGAAGCCAATTGCATTCCAAGGCAGATGCCAAAGAACGGCACTTTGTTTTCACGCGCGTATTGCGTTGCTAGGACTTTCCCTTCGACACCACGGTCTCCAAAACCACCTGGCACGAGGATGCCGTCGCAATCCTTGAGCGTTTCCGCTACATTTTCTGCATTGACGTGTTCTGCATTGATCCATTCGACTTCGATTTCCGAATCAAAGGCAAATCCGGCATGCTTCAACGATTCCACGACGGAAATATAAGCATCCTGAAGTTCCACGTATTTACCGACGAGGCCGATCTTCACTGATTTTTTCAATGATTTCACTTTCTCGACGAGCGCGTTCCATTCGGTCATATCCGCTTCCGGCGCCTCGATTCCGAAATGGTCAAGAACGATCTGGTCCATGTGCTGCTCCTGCAATCGAAGCGGCATTTCATAAATGACGTCGACGTCGCGTGATTCGATGACTTCTTCGGACTTGATGTCACAGAACAAAGCGATTTTATCTTTCATATCCTGAGGCACTGGATATTCGGTCCGTACAACGATGAGGTTCGGCTGGATTCCAAGGCTGCGCAGCTCTTTTACGCTGTGCTGTGTCGGTTTCGTTTTCATTTCCTTCGCAGCTCCGAGATAAGGAATGAGCGTACAGTGGATATACATGACTTCCTCACGCCCAAGATCCGAACGCATTTGGCGGATGGCTTCAAGGAATGGCAAGGATTCGATATCACCGACGGTACCGCCGATTTCCGTGATAACAACATCAGCTTTTGCAGTTTTCGCCGCACGCAGCAAGCGGTCCTTGATTTCATTCGTGATGTGCGGGATGACCTGGACCGTGCCGCCCAAATAGTCGCCGCGGCGCTCTTTCTGGATGACTGTCGAGTAGACTTTCCCCGTTGTCACGTTCGAATATTTGTTCAAGTTGATGTCGATGAAACGCTCATAATGGCCAAGGTCCAAATCCGTTTCCGCGCCGTCATCGGTAACGAAAACTTCCCCGTGTTGGTAAGGGCTCATCGTACCCGGGTCCACATTGATGTATGGATCGAATTTTTGGATAGTAACGCTGAGACCCCGGTTCTTCAGTAAGCGGCCAAGTGAAGCAGCAGTAATTCCTTTTCCTAATGATGAAACAACCCCGCCTGTTACGAATATATACTTTGTCATGCTCTGTTTCCTCCTCGAATAATGGAATAAAAAGTGATCGATATACGGCCAATGCCGCTACTTGCAGTCCCGAATCGTGTTCAGCCAGAAAAAGCTTCGGCCATCCTAAGTGACGGATGGCACGTTTTTTTACCGCCAATCGGCGGCACTTAAAAATAAAAAGCGCTCCTCCTGCAAGCGTGCAGGGGGAGCGCGTTAGCTATACGAATCATCTCTCCTATTTTAAGGAGCCCAATAAAATCTTATCCTGTACAGCCAGTTCCGTCAAGGTGAAAAAAAGTTCAGACTACTTCAATACGTCCTCTTCTTCTTCCTCATCGTCGTCTTCCTCTTCATCAATGATGTTGCCATCGATATCTTCCACGAGCACGCCGACATCTTCCACTTCGTCGACATCGTCATCATCGTCTGTCGAGTCGAAATCAAGATCGACTACAGGCGGCTTGACGGCTACTTCCTCATCGTCATCATCATCGTCATCATCTGAAGACGCATCGTTATCATCTTCACCGAAGTCCTCGAAGTCGAGTTCGTCTTCAATTTCCAGGTCCATGTCATCGAAATCTTCATCTGTTGATTTCGATTTCTTTTTCTTGCGGGCTTTGACCGTCGGTGCAGACTCTTCTTCGATCTGCTCGACAGGATACCACTCACGAAGGCCCCAGCGGTTCTCGCCAAGGATCAAGAAGCGGCCGTCGATGTTCATGTCTGTATAATACTGGGCAAGATGTGTCTTCATTTCTTCTTCGGAAAGTCCGATCAACTTCTGCAATTCAGCTACAAGCTCCAAAAATGTTTTCGTTTCTTTTGTCTCTTCCAAAATAGCATATGTTAAGTCAACGAACGACTCTTCTAGCAATTCTTCTTTCGTTAATTCACGG
The DNA here is from genome assembly GCA_051750505.1 of Bacillota bacterium. Classification (GTDB taxonomy): domain Bacteria; phylum Bacillota; class Bacilli; order Bacillales_A; family Planococcaceae; genus Planococcus. The sequence continues at coordinate 158,044 of JBNJJS010000002.1, read as the reverse complement.
ATGTTCATTCGTGCACGTCCCTTCTTGTATCGTAACTTAATCCATTATATACAAAGTCCTTGCTGTCCGCTACCGCGATTTCTTTTTTCTCCGCACAAGCTGCTCCCACCCGAAATAGAAAAAGTACATGGACAGGATCAGAAATGGAATTGAGCCGAGCGCTCTATTGTACAGGACAATGAGCAGCACGACCGCTACAATGATGATGATGTAATGGGCAGCTTTAGGCATGGAATCATCCATCTCTTTTCTTTAGAGTTTCAACTTCTTCCATTATAACGGACTTGCACCAGCAAATCGACCGAAGTGCCGGATGATTCCAATTGTTGCTGTTGAGATGAAATGAAATGCATCAAGCAGCGGAAATAGGAAATACTGAGTAGAAGCGATTCCGCTACAAGGGGACGCTTTCCGGAGGGCTCGCATTGAGCCGCTTCGATCGCTGCACGCTCTGCAGGGTCTCAATTGTCTCGCTAATCCTCCCGGAGTCGCCCCTTTCCGCTCCATCTCTAGTTTGAGAGAAGAATTGAGATTTGTCTCTCAATGAAATAAGCGTCAACAATGTTGATCTGCTTCGTAAATTCAAATTGAACAGGTACAAAGCATCTCCTTTATTATCAAGTCTAACTAAGCGTCCCCACTAGCGGATGCACATTATCAAAAATGACACTTCCTCGTACGCAACATCCAGTGAAATCTATTAGCCGAACCGCGTACAAGGGCGAGCCGATGCAATAAGACAAGTGTTCTTCTTGGCTTATTGCAAGAGGCCTGCCCAAAGCGGGAGGCGGCTGCTTTGTGAAGACACAATCGACGAACCATCCATCTCGCTCACTTGTCCAGCCCACTCCTCCACACCCCAATCCAAATAAGCAACAATCGCCGGCAGCCTCATTGGGTGAGATGTGCTCAAGCATCGCAAAAAAATCCCCTCACCTGTTTTCAGGCAAGGGGATGGAATCTTACATGTTTCTGCGGTACTGGCCGCCTACTTCGTAGAGTGCTGTGGTGATTTGGCCAAGGCTTGCGACTTTGACTGTCTCCATCAGTTCTTCGAAAATATTGCCGCCTGTTTTAGCTACTTGCTTCAAGCGTTCCAACGCCTCATCTGATGGATTGCGCTCCTGGAACGAGCGCAAGTTGTTGATTTGCGCTTCTTTTTCCTCTTCCGTCGCACGGGCGATTTCCATCGCATTGATATCATCGTCCGATTGCGGATTCGGGTTCAAGTACGTGTTGACACCGATGATCGGCAATTCGCCGGTGTGCTTCTTCATTTCGTAATGCATGGATTCTTCCTGGATCTTGCCGCGTTGGTATTGCGTTTCCATTGCGCCAAGAACACCGCCCCGGTCATCGATGCGGTCGAATTCCGTCAAGACGGCCTGCTCGACCAATTCCGTCAGTTCTTCGACGACAAACGCGCCTTGCAGCGGGTTTTCGTTTTTCGAAAGACCGTGCTCTTTTGTGATGATCATCTGGATCGCCATCGCACGGCGCACCGATTCTTCTGTCGGCGTTGTGATCGCTTCATCATAAGCGTTCGTGTGGAGTGAGTTGCAGTTATCCTGCAATGCCATGAGCGCTTGCAGAGTTGTACGGATATCGTTGAAGTCGATTTCCTGTGCGTGCAAGCTGCGCCCTGATGTTTGGACATGGTATTTCAGCTTCTGGCTGCGTTCGTTGGCGCCATATTTATCGCGCATAACGACAGCCCAGATGCGGCGTGCCACGCGCCCGATGACCGTATATTCCGGATCGAGCCCGTTCGAGAAGAAGAACGACAAGTTCGGTGCGAAATCATCGATGTTCATGCCACGGCTCAAATAATACTCAACGTATGTGAAGCCGTTCGACAAAGTGAACGCAAGCTGTGAAATCGGATTCGCGCCAGCTTCTGCGATATGGTAGCCCGAAATCGATACCGAGTAGTAATTGCGTACTTTGTGATCGATGAAGTATTGCTGGATGTCGCCCATCATGCGCAGCGCGAATTCCGTTGAGAAGATGCACGTGTTCTGCCCCTGGTCTTCTTTCAGGATGTCCGCTTGGACCGTTCCGCGGACAACTTGCAACGTGCTTTCACGGACTTCCGTAAACTCTTCGACCGTCAAGGTGCGTCCCAATTCTTCTTCTTTTTTCTTCACTTGCTGGTCAATCGCCGTGTTCATGAACATCGCCAAAATGATCGGCGCAGGTCCGTTGATCGTCATCGATACGGATGTCGATGGCAGGCACAAATCAAAGCCGTCATACAATTTCTTCATGTCTTCAAGCGTACAGATGGAAACGCCTGATTCTCCGACTTTTCCGTAGATATCCGGACGGTGATCCGGATCTTCTCCGTACAATGTCACCGAATCAAATGCCGTCGATAAGCGTTTTGCATCGTCGCCTTTTGATAAGTAATGGAATCTTCTATTCGTGCGTTCAGGTGTTCCTTCACCAGCGAACTGGCGCTTCGGATCTTCACCTGCACGTTTGAACGGGAAAACGCCTGCTGTATACGGGAAAGCACCCGGTACGTTTTCAGCATAGACCCAACGTAGAATCTCGCCATAATCCTTGAATTTCGGCAAGGCTACTCTTGGGACCTTGATGCCGGACAAGCTTTCCGTCCGCAACAATGTACGAAGTTCCTTGTCCCGGACTTTCGTGACCAGTTCGTCGCCTGCGTAATCTTCCTGAAGTGAATTCCAATTGTCGAGAATGCGTTTCGATTCAGCTGTCAGTTCATCGCGCACGCCTGTCGCGAGTGACTCCAGCGACTGGACGAGCGCATCATCCGGCGCATTTTTTTTGACTTCTTCAATGGCGCCTTCAAGCTGGAACAAGCGGCGTGCAAACGAAGCTTGCTCCGCGCTTTTCGCATGATAGCCGCGCACCGTTTCCGTGATTTCACGCAAGTAATAGCGGCGGTCATTCGGGATGATCAAATTCTCTTTTTGTGTTTTAGCAAACGCTTCGTAGCTCGTTTCCCAATCGGTGCCGCATTTTTCATTGATAGTAGTAACAAGTGCCGCGAATAAAGCATTAGTCCCTTTATCGTTGAACTGGCTGGCGATTGTGCCGTATACCGGCATATCGTCCAAGTCTTTGTCCCATAACAAGTGGCTGCGCTGGTATTGTTTCTGCACTTGGCGGCGTGCGTCTTCCGAACCTTTGCGCTCATATTTATTGATGACGATAAGATCTGCGTAATCGATCATATCGATTTTCTCGAGCTGTGTGGGTGCACCGAATTCGCTTGTCATGACGTACATCGAAGCATCGGAAATACTGGCGATTTCAGCATCCCCTTGACCGATACCGCTCGTTTCCACGATGATCAAGTCAAATCCTGCTGCTCTCACAACGTCGAGAACATCGCCGATCGCTGCGGACAATTCGGTTCTCGAACCACGTGTCGCGAGACTTCTCATAAAGACGCGTTTATTGAATATCGCGTTCATGCGGATGCGGTCACCTAACAGCGCACCGCCTGTTTTTTGCTTCGTCGGGTCGATCGACAAAATAGCGATTTTCTTATTCGGCAATTCCGTTAAGAAACGGCGGATCAATTCGTCCGTCAATGAGCTTTTTCCAGCTCCACCTGTTCCAGTGATTCCGAGTACAGGCGTATTTTTCGTTTTTTCGCGAATCGCTTTCATCAAGTCTCCTGTATCGAGCTTTCTCGTATGAGCTTCTTCTGCAGTCGTGATGACATTTGCCAGTGCTACCGGATTGTCAGCAGACAGTTCCTCGAGCGAGACATCTTCTTTCGCTGTCGAAAAATCACATTCTTCAACGATTTCCGCAATCATGCCCTGCAAGCCTTTTTTACGCCCATCTTCCGGTGAGAAGATACCGGCAATGCCATAATCCTCAAGCTCACGGATTTCGCGCGGCAAGATGACTCCGCCGCCACCGCCATAAATGCGAATATGTCCTGCTCCACGCTCTGCAAGCAAGTCATGCATGTATTTGAAATACTCCATGTGCCCGCCTTGATAAGATGAAATAGCGATCCCTTGGACATCTTCCTGGATAGCCGCATTGACGACTTCTTCCACCGAACGGTTATGTCCGAGGTGGATCACTTCAACGCCATTCGCCTGCAAAATCCGGCGCATGATATTGATGGATGCATCGTGGCCGTCGAACAGACTGGATGCCGTGACGAACCGGACATGGTGTTTCGGCTGATAGGTGGTGTTTTCTTGTATAGTAGCCATTATGGTCAAGCCCCCTGTATGGTGATTTTTTCCCCTGCCATCCCCTGCAGCAGAAACTTCGTTTGCATTTCGATAAATTCCTCGATTGTGTAATCATCCAGCGCCCAGCGCCTGAACGCCCACATCTGTCCTTGTACGAACAGATGATGGGAAGCCAGAACGATTTCTTTCGTCGTTAATGTTAGTGCTCCTGAGGCAACACATTTTGCCAACAAACGCTCGAACAATGCCGTCATTTCGATTTCTTTTGTCAATACATAACCCAGCGCATCTTTCGGCAAGGATTTGGATTCCTGGTACATGACAACGAATTCATCTTGCATATCGTCAATCAATGTATAGTATTGCTCGAGCGCCTTCACAAGCGTTTCGAGTGAACCTTCTTCCAAATCAAGCCGATCGAGCCGCGCATTGACTTCATCGTAAATCGAGTCGCAAACGAGGTAGAGCACGTCTTCTTTTGTGCGGATATATTCGTACAGCGTACCGATGCTGAAACCGGCTGCTTTTGCGATTTCCCTCGTCGTCGTCCGGTGAAAGCCCTTTTCTTTAAAAAGCGTGACAGCGCCGCGGATCATCTGTTCACGGCGCTTTTCAATCAGGCTTTCGTCTTTCACGGAGGACTGAATTTCACGCTTTTTCGTCATAGGCCGACCCTCCGTTTATTTCGTGACCATACGGGAAATGACCAAACGCTGGACTTCCTGTGTGCCTTCATAGATTTGTGTAATCTTCGCATCGCGCATGAAACGCTCAACCGGATAATCTTTCGTGTAGCCGTAGCCACCGAAGACTTGGACCGCTTCTGTCGTCACTTTCATCGCTGTATCGCCGGCCATCAATTTCGCCATGGCGGATTCTTTGCTGTAGGACAGTTTGTTCGACTCGAGCCATGCTGCTTGGTAAGTCAATAGGCGCGAAGCTTCGATCGTTGTCGCCATGTCCGCAAGTTTGAATGAGATGCCTTGGTTTGCTGCGATCGGCTTGCCGAACTGCTCGCGCTCTTTCGCGTAGTCAACCGCTGCGTCCATTGCGCCTTGTGCGATTCCGACAGCTTGGGCTGCGATGCCGTTACGGCCGCCGTCAAGTGTCTGCATGGCGATTTTAAAGCCTTGGCCAAGTTCGCCGAGAACGTTTTCTTTCGGCACGCGGCAGTTATCGAAGATGATTTCCGTCGTCGGGCTTGAGCGGATTCCAAGTTTTTTCTCTTTTTTGCCGACAGAGAAGCCTTCGAAATCTTTTTCAATGATGAATGCTGTCGTGCCTTTATGTTTCGATTCCGGATCTGTCACCGCGAAGACAACATAGATATCGGCAATTCCGCCGTTTGTGATGAAGATTTTAGAACCGTTCAAGACGTAATGGTCGCCGTCTTCTTTTGCAGTCGTCTTCATGCTTCCTGCATCGGATCCTGCAGCCGGTTCTGTAAGTCCGTAAGCGCCGACTTTCGTGCCTTCAGCCATCGGGCGCAAGTATTTCTGCTTCTGTTCTTCCGTACCGAAAGTATAGACCGGCCATCCTGCAAGTGATGTATGGGCAGACAAGATAACGCCCACGGAACCGTCCACACGGGACAATTCTTCCACCGCGATGCAATAGGCCAAATAATCCGATCCGATTCCGCCGTACTCTTCCGGCCATGGAATGCCTGTCAGGCCAAGTTCCGCCATTTGATGGAAGATTTTCATATCGAAGCTTTCTTCTTCGTCACGCTGTTCTGCTGTCGGCGCCACTTCGTTTTTGGCGAAGTCGCGAACCATTTTACGGATCATTTTATGTTCTTCAGATAGTTGAAAGTTCATTGTGTAATTTCCCCCAATTATTTTAGTAGTTGTTTACTGATGACGATGCGTTGGATTTCACTCGTGCCTTCGTAGATTTCCGTGACTTTGGCGTCGCGGAACAAGCGCTCGACCGGATAGTCTTTCGTATAGCCGTATCCGCCGTAAACTTGGATAGCTTCTGTTGTGATGTCCATTGCCGCTTTTGAAGCGAACAACTTCGCCATCGATGATTCTTTATTGCATTCGATGCCTTTTGCATACATATCGGCTGCGTTGTAGACGAGCAGTTTTGCCGCTTCGACTTGAGTCGCCATATCGGCAAGCTTGAACGCGATGCCTTGCTGTTGAGCAATTGGTTTACCGAACTGTTCGCGCTCTTTTGCGTAGGCTACCGCGTAATCATATGCCGCTTCTGCGATGCCAAGCGCTTGCGCGGCGATACCGATGCGTCCGGCATTCAAGTTCGCCATCGCGATTGAAAAGCCTTTGCCTTCTTCGCCGAGCAGGTTTTCAGCTGGCACTTCCATATTCTCGAACGTCAATTGCACTGTCCGTGAACCGTGAAGCCCCATTTTTCTTTCATCTTTCCCGACAACAAACCCCGGGAAATCTTTTTCCACGATAAAGGCGGAAATTCCGCGCGGGCCTGCTTCCGGATTGGTCGATGCGAATACGATATATGAATCGGCTTCGCCGCCATTGGTGATGTAAACTTTCGAGCCGTTCAGGATATATTTCCCGTCTTTTTTAACAGCACGCGTTTTCAGCGCTGCCGCATCCGATCCAGCGGAAGGCTCAGTCAAACAGAAGGCGCCCAAATACTCGCCCGTTGCCAATTTGGGCACGTATTTTGCGATCTGTTCTTCCGTCCCGAAGTTGATGATCGGGTTTGTGCCGACCGATGTATGGACCGAGAGAATGACGCCGATGACGCCGCTTGCTTTGGACAGTTCGTGGATGGCCGTGATATAAGAAGTGAAATCCATTTCCGAACCGCCGTATTTTTCAGGCGCGGTGATGCCCATCAACCCGAGCCCGCCCATTTTCTTGATAATTTCAGTCGGGAATTCGCCTTCTTCCATGCGTTCGATAAAAGGCATGATTTCTTCTTTTGCAAAATCGCGCACCATATTGCGCATCATTAATTGTTCATCTGTAAAATGCAGGTCCATTAAGGCTCCTCCTAAATCTTAGTTGTATTCGTAGAAACCGCGTCCGGTCTTCTTGCCGAGCCAGCCGGCTTTTACGTATTGGCGCAGGAGCGGGCTTGGACGGTATTTGCTGTCGCCGAAACCTTCGTGCAGCACTTCCATGATGTAAAGGCATGTATCCAGTCCGATAAAGTCAGCCAGTTCAATCGGCCCCATCGGGTGGTTCATGCCGAGCTTCATCACTTCGTCGATCGCTTCTTTCGTCGCGACGCCCTCTTGAAGCGTGAAGATCGCTTCATTGATCATCGGCATCAAAATGCGGTTCGAAACGAATCCAGGGAAGTCATTCACTTCGACAGGCGTTTTCGATAATTTCACCGTCATGTCTTCGACTGCCTGATACACTTCATCAGTTGTCGCGAGGCCACGGATGATTTCGACCAGTTTCATGACCGGCACCGGATTCATGAAGTGCATGCCGATGACTTGTTCCGGACGATTGGTCGCTGCTGCGATTTCCGTAATCGGAAGGGAAGAAGTATTTGATGCGAGAATGGCATGTTTTGGCGCCACTTCGTCCAAAGTTTTGAAGATTGTCGATTTGATTTCCATGTTCTCGACAGCGGCTTCGATGATGATGTCGACATCATGTGCATCTTTCAGATCCAAAGAAGATTGGATGCGTCCGAGCACTTGCGTTTTCTCGTCTTCTGTCATGCGGCCTTTTTCGACGTTGCGCGACAAGTTTTTCGTGATGTTCGCGATACCGCGTTCATATGCTTCTTGTTTCATATCGTTCAGTTTTACGTTAAACCCAGCTTGTGCGCAGACTTGCGCAATACCGGAGCCCATTTGGCCGGCTCCGATGACCATGACGTTTTGGATAGACATGTTTATTTTTCCTCCTTCGGTACTTCGATCATCACTGCATCGCCTTGTCCGCCGCCTGAGCAGATTGCGGCAATTCCGATGCCGCCTCCGCGGCGTTTCAGTTCATAAGCAAGGGTCAAGATGATGCGTGCCCCACTTGCACCGATTGGATGTCCAAGTGCAACTGATCCACCGTTGACGTTAACTTTCTCTTCATCAAGACCCGCAATTTTCGAACTTGCAAGCGCCACAGCAGCAAATGCTTCATTGATTTCGAAAAGATCGATTTCTTCAATTTTTTTACCTGTTTTCTTTAATAATTCGTTGATGACAATTCCTGGCGTTTCCGGGAAACGATGTGGTTCGACCGCAACTTCTGTGTGTGCCACTACATGGGCCAATACGGATTTCCCGTCTTTTTGGGCGCGTTCTTCACTCATCAATACAAGTGCAGCCGCCCCGTCATTGATTCCTGGTGCATTTCCTGCTGTAATCGTACCGTCTTTACCGAATGCCGGGCGCAGTTTCGCCAAAACTTCAGCCGTTGTGCCTTCACGCGGCGCTTCATCCTGATCGACGGTAATTGGATCGCCTTTACGCTGAGGCACTTCCATCGCCGTGATTTCTTCTGAGAAATGATCGCGGGCTTTGATTGCACGTTCATGTGAACGGGCTGACCATTCGTCTTGACGTTCGCGCGTCAATTCGAATTCTTCTGCCGTCGAGTTGCCGTATGTGCCCATATGCACTTTGTCCGGATGGAATGAACACGACAAGCCGTCGTGGATCATGCCGTCCACGACTTGTGAATCGCCCATGCGCAGGCCGAAGCGTGCTTTCGGTAAATAATATGGTGCATTCGACATCGATTCCATGCCGCCAGCGACGATCAATTCCTCGTCTCCCAAGCGGATGATCTGGTCAGCAAGTGTTACGGAACGCAACCCGGATGCACATACTTTATTGATCGTTTCGGATTTCACGTGGTACGGAATACCGGCTTTTTTGGCTGCCTGGCGGGAAGGGATCTGCCCTTGGCCAGCCTGCAGGACATTGCCCATGATAACTTCCTGTACATCTTCAGGATTTACTTGGGAACGCTGAAGTGCTTCCTTGATTGCTGCTGCCCCGAGATCGCTGGCTGTAAATGAACTGAGTGCTCCGCCGAACTTCCCGAATGCTGTACGTGCCCCGTCGATGATGACTGTTTTGGCCATTTTCTATTCCTCCTCATATTTTGGAAACGTTTTCATTAAAGCTAAAAAATTTTAAGCGGCCTAATCTTGTCCAGAAATGTCGAACCTTAACGGCTGATTTTGCTTTTCTTGGTGTCTAGCAAATTCCAGCCAGGTTCTCGGGTCATAAGCCAACCCGGCTGTGTGGCATAGGGCGCCACTTCGCCGGTTCGTCTTATGCCTGTCGAACCTGATCGGCTGGTTTTGCTTTTCTTGGTGTCTAGCAAATTCCAGCCAGGTTCTCGGGTCATAAGCCAACCCGGCTGTGTGGCATAGGGCGCCACTTCGCCGGTTCGTCTTATGCCTGTCGAACCTGATCGGCTGGTTTTGCTTTTCTTGGTTGACTGAACGCTCGCTCGACTTGATTACATAAGAAAAGGGAGTGTAGCACTCCCTCACTTTTTCTCTATGCTGTTATTCTACTCAATTTTCTGTCAGTTGGCAAATCTATTATTCCACTTTAACGGTCTGTATGACTCCCGCTGCAAAAAGCAGCAGTCAACAGACCCTAAAAGTCCGATTGGATCGGGCCGACAGGATGTCGGTTACATAGGCGTTGCCGCAGGACGCGGCGCTCTTAGCCTATGTTCCGCTTTTCATCCGCGGGGGTGTTTGTCCCCGCGGATTGCAGTTTCTCTTTATTGCACAATTTCCTCTACTGGCGGTGTTTCTTTGCCGATAACTGCCATCTCGAGAAGTTCCGCGACATCGTATGTGCCGACTTCTTCTTCTACTTCTTTCGCTTTCGTTCCATCTGAAAGCATCGTCAAGCAGTACGGGCAGCCTGATGAAATCATGGTTGGGCTCACTTCAAGTGCCTGTTCAGTACGGGCGACGTTGACGCGGTGCCCGGCATCTTCTTCCATCCACATTAGGCCGCCACCAGCTCCACAGCACATGCCGTCTTGGCGATTGCGGACCATTTCAACGAGTTCGACACCTTCGATCGCTTTAAGGATTTCACGCGGTGCGTCGTATACATCGTTGTAACGGCCGAGGTAACAGGAATCATGGAATGTGATTTTCTCGTTGACCGCAAACTGCGGCTTGAGCTTGCCTTGTTGGACAAGGTCAAAGAGCATTTCTGTGTGATGATAGACTTCAGCTTCAAAGCCGAAATCAGGATACTCGTTTTTAAAGATATTGTAAGCATGCGGATCGATCGTAACGATTTTCGTCACGCCCGCTTTTTCGAACTCTTTGATATTGGCTGTCGCGAGCTCCTGGAACAGGAATTCGTTCCCGAGGCGGCGCGGTGTATCGCCCGAGTTCTTTTCTTTGTTGCCGAGGATGGCGAATTTGACTCCGGCTTCATTCATCAAGCGTGCGAAGGACAGGGCGATTTTTTGCGAGCGGCTGTCGAATGCACCCATAGAACCGACCCAGAACAGATACTCGAACTCTTCTCCGGCTTTGCTGACTTCTTTTACTGTTGGAATGGAGATATCCGGACGTGCATCTCTCCAGTTTTCTTTTTCTTTACGGTTCAAGCCCCATGGATTACCTTGGCGTTCGATGTTGGTCATCGCGCGCTGTGCATCCGGGTCCATTTTCCCTTCAGTCATAACAAGGTAACGGCGAAGGTCGATGATTTTATCGACGTGCTCATTCATTACCGGGCACTGGTCTTCACAGTTACGGCAAGTTGTGCAAGCCCAGATTTCTTCTTCTGTGATAACGTCGCCGATCAAGCTCGGGCTATAAAGCTCATCGATTGAGATGCCTTCAGCACCGGCTGCCATCGCTAACTGGTTTCCTTGCGTATTGCTGAATGCCATTGCCGGCACCCACGGTTTTTTCTGTGTCATGACAGCACCTGTGTTTGTCAGGTTGTCGCGAAGTTTTGTGATCAGATCCATCGGAGACAGCATTTTTCCGGTTCCGGTAGCAGGACACATATTCGTACAGCGTCCACACTCTACGCAAGCGTAGAAGTCGATCATTTGGGCTTGTGTGAAATCCGTGATTTTGCCGACGCCGAATGAAGGCATCGCATCCGGATCTTCTTCATCTTCCATTTCCTCAAAATTGATCGGCTTCAAACGGCCGACATGGTCCAAACGGTGGAACCATGTATTGACCGGCCCGAAAATAAGGTGAGCGTGCTTGGATTGTGGTACGTAAACAAGGAATACGAGTAAGAAAAGCAGATGTGCCCACCACATCACATAGAAAATCGTTGCTGCAGCTGCGGCCGGCAGCCAAGCAAAGGCAGCAGCGATGACGGTTGCGACCGGCTCGGTCCAAGCGCCTTCATGTCCGTGCCAGATCATGTTCATGCCGTTTCCGACAAGAACAGTGACCATCAAACCGCCGATGAAAATCAAGACCAACCCGGATTTCCAACCGCGCTTCAAGCGCACGAGCTTTTCGATATAACGTCTGTAGAATGCCCAGACTACAGCCACCAGGATCATAAGTGTCACGAATTCCTGGAACAGCGTGAATGCCGGATAAAGAGGCCCAAGCGGCAAATGCGAATCCGGCGACAAGCCCTTGATGATGAAATCGATGGCACTCGCCTGCACGAGCAGGAAGCCATAGAAGAACATCACGTGTATCGCGCCACTCTTTTTATCTTTCAATAATTTCTTCTGGCCGAAAACATTGACCATCACTTTGCGGACCCGTTCATTGAAGTTTTCTTCAAAATCCACTTTTTTGCCGAGCTTGATATAATCATATCGCGACTTCAGCAAGTAGATGAACAAATAGACAGCGTAAGCGGTTACAAGTAAAAATAAAATCCAGTTAGCGATGAGCAAAAACTCCATCGTGTAGTCCCCCCTTGTTGAGTATGTAAATCCCCGATTCTAATCCAAAGTTTACGTGAATGGCATCAGAATGTCGATACTATGTTCTAGTTTAAAAGTGAATGAGCATTCAGTCAATAGAAATCTCTTCCCTTCCTGAAATATAATTTCCAATAACTGATATTCCACACGGGCGTACAGCATTCCTGCAAGTTCAAAATAATTGAAGTATTTATTTCAAACATTCATCCGCCTGCTCTAACTGGAATGAACTTCATGTTGCCGTGCTATTTTTTCTCCATAAAAAATAGCCGCTGTTTAGGCGGCTGAGGCTATTCGGTTAATTCGCGAAAATGTTTTCCGAAAAGGCGCTTTGCTTCCGGTATTTTACTAGTTTTGACACCAATCAATAGGCAAGTAGCAGGCCCGCCAGAAACTTCCTTAGAAATCCCTTGGGCAATCGGCATTTTGCGGCCGAACAGTTTTTCCGCTTCCTGGCCGATTCCCCGGGATCCGATCGGCCAGATGCGCTCGATCTGATTGTGGTCGAGTGCATTCTTCACAATCCGCAAATCGGCGATACGGCCGGGATGATTTACGACAGCTTCCCCGACGAGCGGTTCTCCGTAAATGAACCACTCAAGCTCATCAGGATCCGCTAATTTGCGGGTCTGTCTGCCGATCATTGTCACCGCCACACCCGATTGCAGCGTGTGCATATTGCTTTCCGTACTCCCGGAAATCGGCGGCGTCGGGATATCCAGTTCCGAAAACAATTGCCCAACACCTGAAACATATCGCGGCCATTGCTGTTCACCACTGAAATTATGGAGCAGGATGGCAGATGCTTCCCCTCCAGCCGCCCATTGCTCGGCAAGTACTACACGAGCGGCAAACTTCGCGGCTAGGGCGTCCGGCACTTGAACTTCATCGAGTGATTTTTCGCCGATGGCCGCCGAATTGTCTGTAGTGATGACCATTCCATCAACAATCAATTCATTGCGCATCAGGCAACTCTCCGTGCGGCTTCTGTCACAAGCGGAAAGACCAGTGCGGCGACCGCTGCATTAATCGAAGCAGCCAGCAGCAACCCTGGAACGGATGCATAGAAGAATGCCGGCGATAACAGAAAGTAGAACGGGATGGCTGCTAACACGCCGTTTCCGATAATGAAAGCCCCCCATTTCCACCATGTCTGCCCTTTTCTATGCAATGTCGCGAACAGCCAGACGACCGCGAACATCTCGAACGCAATCAATAGATGAAACGGTCCGAGCGGCATGCCACCGAACAAAGCCGATAATAAATGGCCCGCAGCTCCGACAAAACCCGCAAGCGGTGCGGCTAAAAACAGGACGGCAACAAGCGCTGGCATGGCATCGAGTGCAATCGACGCGATGCCGAGCGGGATTTTCACCATGCCTCCGATTGCGGACAAGCTGATAAAAATAGCGGCCAGGGCGATTTGCTGCGTCTTCATTGTCATTCCTCCCGCTTTTTCGAGCGTCCGCCGTCCTTGAACACTTTGGCGCTGCGGACATATTCATTGTCGGCCACATCTAAACGTGAATTGGCGACGCGCGCTGCAGCAAAAAGATAGTCGGACAAACGATTCAAATAGCGCTGGATGACCGCAGGGAATTCTTCGCCGGCTTTTGCCAAGCTGACGGTCTGGCGTTCCGCGCGGCGTGTAATGGTGCGCGCGATATGCAAAGTCGCTGCAGCCGGCGTGCCTCCCGGAAGAATGAAACGCTCAAGAAGCGGCGGCTCGTCCATCAATACATCGATGCGGCGTTCCAGCTGCTCGACCGATTCCTCATTTGTCTTGTACTGCGGCGTGTTGCGGACATCCGCCAAATCGCCGCCGCAATCGAATAACTCATTTTGGATCGTCTGCAAGTCTTCCAATAAATCGCCGAATCGATCGCGGTCGAGTTCTGTCATCGCTTTTCCGATAAATGAATTCGCCTCGTCGATAGTGCCATATGCTTCCACGCGCGGATCGTCTTTGTCCGTCCGCCCCCCGATCAATCCTGTCTGCCCTTTATCGCCGGTTTTCGTGTAAATATTCATCTCGACCATCTCCTTTGATTGTTTGTGGTATGCCGTACCAAATGCGTGTGATGTGCTGTGCTTTGCCGAATAAATATTGATAGCTCCGGCCGGTGACATCGCGCCATTCGCGCTCAAGCGGATCGAGCGGCACGATGCCGCGGCTGATGTCGGTCAAAATCCAGAGGCGTTCGCCTGCGCTTTCCGCAAGCGCCCGGATTGCCGCTAGTATGTCCTGTTCTGAGCGCTGTTGTTCCAACTGTTTGCGGATCCATTGCTCCAATCCGGCAATTACCGCCTGCTCACCCGGTGCCGGCAGTTCGCCATCGAGCCAAATACTTGAATCCAACTTCATATGTTCTTTTACATACTGCCGCTTGCCGTTAAAGGCTCCTCCGAATACGATATGCATGGATGTCCCTCCTTATACGCAGACTTGCTTGCCCATATGACGGTATAACAATGTCCATGAGCCGCTTGCTGGGAAAAGAATTGCTGTCCATTTGCTTTGGATAGAATGTAGCGGATCGGCCCGCCGTGAGTGACGACCGTAAAGTCTCCTGTTTCGGAAAAAGCTTCTATTGCCCGGTCAACCCGTTCGGCCAGTTGCTGTAAACTTTCCCCGTTCGGCGGCTTTACCGAGTTAGGGTTATCGATCCAGCGGCGGTAGCGCTCATTGAATCGCAAATCGTCATACGTCATATTTTCCCAATCCCCGAAATGCAGTTCCCGAAAATCGGCATCTGCCTCATAATGGGCATCCGGAAACAGAATATGCGCCGTTTGACGGCAGCGCAGCAAATCGCTGCCCCAGACGAGCCGGATGTCATGATCCGGTTTTGCTTCGAACGGCAAAATCGGTTCATCGGTCCATCCGATATACGCTTTTCGCACATTCCCGGCGGTCGGCGCATGGCGGATCAGACGAAGAACAAAAGCATTCCCCATAACAACAGCTCCATTCCTTCTGCGTATGCCCCGAGCAGATCGCCCGTTACACCGCCGAAATTTTTGTCGCACCATTTTTTATAGCCGATTGTCGCAATGATCGCAGCAACTAAAAAGGCCAGTGCCACTGCCCATCCACAGAACACGACTAAGATGGCGAGCACAAGCAGCGACCAGGCGGACATTGTGGCCATTATCGTTCTACGGTCGATCAGGCGCTGGAAATAAGCCGCGAGCCCTTGTGTTTTTGCCGGCTTTGCAATGGCTGATAAAACGGATAGTCCGATCCGGCTGACAACCGGTACCGCTGCAAAGGCGATCAGCGAAACAGATGGGATCAGTTCCGCAAGAACGATAATCTTTCCTACAATCGCAAAAATCAGCACCATCGCCCCGAATGCGCCAATCCTCGGGTCTCCCATGATTTCAAGGCGCTTATCCCGGTTTTGGTATGAAAAATAGGCATCACCGGTATCTGCCAGCCCATCGAGATGCAACCCGCCGGTCATCGCCCACAGCATGAAGACAATCAAGAATGCAATCAAGGACGGGCCGAAATCGGCTGCGGCCTGCAATAGCCATATCATTCCTGAAGCCGTTACCCCGATCAATAAGCCGACCAAGGGCAGAAGGCTGTACATCGCTGTCACTTGGGGCTTTTTCATCGGGATCTCTTTATGTACCGGAATGGATGAAAAGAATTGGAAGGCGAGCAGCAAGCCGCCAAGTGTCCGATTCGCCATCCGCATCACCCTCACTTTCTTCGGATTGCAAGGCCATTCTCCATTTCAATCGCTTCATCTGCGCGGCTTGCGAGCCATTGATGAATCTTTCCAAGCCATTCCTGATAAACCGGATCTACAAGCGGCTCATCGAGCACTTCATTTGAGACGACGGCAAAATAAGCGGCTTTTTTATGGAGCACACGGATTGTTTTTTTCAATTCCTGCCATTTCTGCTCCATGCACCCAGGCGTATCCGCACATAAACTGCCTTGCTCAAAACCTTCGTATAACTCATTCGCTAGCCACGTTGTGACGCAATCCCATAACACTGCATCATTCACTTGGATCAGCGGCAGCACTTCGGAAAATTGCTGAGGCTGTTCGATTGTCCACCAGCCGTCCTTTGCACGGTCTTTCCGGTGGCGTGCGATGCGTTCAGCCATTTCCAGGTCATTGGCGACGCCGCTCGCAATGTATATTCGACGCTCACCAGACGCTTGTCGTACAAGTGATTCAGCGTAAGCGCTTTTGCCGCTTCGCACGCCTCCCGATACGAACACTAATTGTCCTGGAGCCATTGAAGCATCTCCTTTCTCAGCCGTTCCATAGCCGAGTTGCTTTTCATGCCGATGCGGAACCATTCGCCGTCCATTCCCTTAAATGAATACGTGTGGCGCAATACGATTCCGGCATCGAGCATCGCACGGAAAAATTGTTCCGAAAGCGACGGATCCGGCAAGCGGAAACAGAGAAAGTTTGCTGCAGAAGGAATGAATGGACAGCCTGCTTGAGTTAGAAAATCTTCCATTTTCTTGCGTTCATCGGCTGCCGCTTTAATGACTTTTTCGCGGTACGCCTCTTCAGGGAAACAACGAGCTCCGGCTGCGGCCGCTAAGCCATTGACATTCCAATGGGCTGCACCGCATGTCAATTGCCGGATAACGGCAGGATCAGCGATGACATAGCCGAGCCGAAGCCCCGCAAGCGCATACATTTTGGTCATCGAACGGACGATGATCACATGAGGGTAGCGTTTCAGCATCGGCGAGAATGAAGCATCCTCTCCGATAAAGTCAATAAACGCTTCATCAATGACCAGCTCGCATTTTCCTTTACAGAACGCTGCGATTTCTTCGAGTTCTGAGCGTGTAAGCAAGCGCCCCGTCGGATTATGCGGATTGCACAAATAAAATGCGCCGGAGTTTGGTATGTGTTTTTTTACGTCATCAAGCTGCAATTGCCAGCCATCTTCTTCATTCAAATTGATTTCCATTATGTGGGCATCCTCAGATTCCAAGGTGCTGCGATATTCGGAGAATGCCGGTTCTACCAACAATACTTGTTTGTTGCGATAACGTTTTGCAAGCCATGTGAAGATTTCTGCAGCGCCATTTCCGGCTGCGATCCATTCTTTTTCGACGCCGTGATATTGCGCGGCTGCCGAACGGAACGGCTCCGCTTGCGGGTCTGGGTAAGTAGCCAGCAAACCGAAAAAATCCGCCCATCGTTCTTCCAGAAAAACGGGCGGTCCGAACGGATGGATATTTTCACTGAAATCCACCATTTCCATAGGTTGCTTGCGCCCCGCTTGTTCATAGAGGCGATGCGGATTGGCTCCGTGTTCAGGCAATTTCAAGCAGGATTCCCCCTATCGCAATCAGCGCAAAAAAACTGATTGCGGCAATATTCATTTGGCTGACGGCGCATTTAATATGTTTTGCTTCGAGTTGGAACAGCGGTTCACCCATTTTAGCGCGTATCGACTGTACACCGCCGTAGGAGTTCACTCCGCCAAGTTCGATGCCAAGCTGCACGGCCGTGGCCGCTTCCAGCCAGCCGCTGTTTGGGCTCGGGTGCTTCCTGGCATCACGCAGCCATATGGAAAGCCGTTTGTTTAACGGCATGCCGCTGTCATTTCGGGTGAATAAAACAATCAATAATCCGGTCACGCGGCTCGGAACGTAATTCAACACATCGTCGAATTTTGCGGATGCAAAACCGAAGGCATGAAATTCTTTATTCTTATAGCCGACCATCGAATCGCATGTATTCACAGCTTTATAGACCCATAGCCCAGGCGCGCCAAATAGCAGCGCCCAAAACATCGGAGCGGTAATGCCGTCGCTTGTATTTTCGGAAACCGTTTCGACGACTCCCCGGGTGATCTCACTTTCCCCCAAAGTTTCCGTGTCCCGCCCGACGATCCACGACAGCTTTGTCCGGGCAAGCGCAAAATCACCTTGGACGAGCGGCGTATAGACATCTGTTGCTGCCTGCTTCAAGCTTTTCTGCGACAAGCCGGAAGCGATCAACAGCGCTTCCGCCACAACTCCAATTGCTGGATGAATTGCATATGCGGCCGTAACAGCGGCGATCGTTGCTGAAGCGACAATCGCCAAGACGATAAAAAGCATGACAAAGCCGTTGCGGAATGCATGAACCGGAATATTCAACCGTTCCTTCAGCCAATTGATCAATGAGCCGATCCAGCGAACCGGATGCGGCCACGTAGGCGGATCGCCGATCAAGCGGTCGAGCAATAAGCCGATTCCGATTGCCAGCACATGATAAATCATGCTTTTTTGGCCTCGCGATAAAGTTGTATCGCTTCAATGGTGCATTCAAAAACTCCTGCTCCAATCAGCTTCCCGACCTCGGTGATCGGCCCTGCATACGGGAGCGCTTCTCCTTGTTGGGTAGCTGCCACTAGACAACTATCGGTTGACGTCCCGGTTGCAATGGTTCCGGTTAACGGGTCGAGCACTTCCTCGTGCTGCAATGCTTTTGTTTTCGCTTCTGTCGCAGTAATCATCGCCTGAATAAAAGCTTCATCCGATAAAACGCCGTTGACCATAATCCATGTATTGATGGTGCCGACACGCTGTTCGCGTGCAACCGCCTGCGACACATCAACGCCGTTTCCGACTCCAGCCGTCACCGCCACTACGATCGACCCGAAATCAGCTCCATATTCACGGACGATGGCATGTTCAGTCCGGACGGCCGTCATCATCGCCACGGTATCGGTGACTTTCAATCCGCTATCTTCAATATAGCCGACCATTTCCTCAAAGCTATTGTCGATATTATAGCTTGCATCGACACGGCGATTAATGAAATTACGGAACCAGCCAGACCCTGCGTTAACGACAGCAGACGATACTGTCTTGAGCGGCCGTTCGCTGCGATACGTCACAAACTCTGACGTCACCCAAAAGTCTTCCGCGCGCACCTGCTGCCCCTCAGGCTTTCTGCGCACGCCCGGCAACAGCGTAATCTGAGGTTTCGGCAGTTCCGGATGCGGGTGGTTGCTGACCCGCGTCCTGTAGACAGACTCAACATCATGCGTTCGAACAACTTCATGCGGTTCCCCTGTACGCACAATGCGTCCTTCGTCCATCAGCAAGAGCTCATCGCAATACATCGCAGCCAAATTGATATCATGAAAAATAGAAATCACTGTCAGTTCTTTTTCAATTGCTTGTTTTTTGATCGTATCCAGTAATTCTTTTTGGTGATTGATATCGAGGTGATTGGTCGGTTCATCAAGGAGTAGAATCGACGCATTTTGTGCCAGCGCTTGCGCTAGAAAAACCCGTTGCTGTTCACCGCCCGACATCTCTTCCAGCAGTGTCATCTCGTATTTGGCGACATCCATAAGCCTCATCGCCTCCTGCACCGCCGCTTCATCTTCTTCCGACCAAGATGAAAACCAGCCGCTTTGGTGGGGGTATCTGCCGAGCGAGATTGTCTCCCGGACAGTATGGGAGAAAGCGTGGGCATGTAGTTGCGGCAGTACCGCCATTTTTCTGGCTAATTCTTTTGCCGGAAAATCACCGAGCGGCCTGCCATCGATCCACACGACACCTTCTATCGGCTCCAAGACGCCGCTGATAAGTTTCATCAAAGTCGACTTTCCGCTGCCGTTCGGCCCGAGTATACCGAGCATGCGGCCTTTTTCAACTTTCAAGGATATGCTATCGACGATTTTTTTGTCGCCGTAACCGCCAGACAGATTTTCAATTTGCAACATTTAAAACCCTCCTCTGCGCTGCCGGAAAAAAATGAATGCGAAGACCGGCGCCCCGATAAACGCTGTGATGACCCCTATTGGCAATTCAGTCGGCGAAATGATTGTCCGAGCCACCAGATCACATACAATCAAAAGCGCCGCGCCGTTAATAAACGATAAAGGCAGTACATGCCGGTGGTCAGCCCCCCAGACGAGCCGCGTCATATGCGGCACGACCAATCCGACAAAGCCGATCGTTCCGGACACAGCGACCGCAGAACCTGTCAGGACCGAGCCGCCGATCAAAATCGCCATTTTGCTTCTTTTGACATTCACTCCGAGATGCTGCGCACGTTCCTCGCCAAATAGCATAGCGTTCAATTCCCTGCGGTAGAGCCATAAAACGAATGAGCCGGTCAATATAAATGGCAATGCCATCTGTACATAAGGCCAACCGCGCATCGATACGCTGCCTAGCAGCCAACCGATAATCTGCCGAAGCTCTTCGCCCGTCAAGGCGATCATCAATGAAATGATGGAGCCTAAGAATGAACTGAAGATGATGCCCGTTAAAATGACAGTTTCCATCTTCATCGAGCGGTCGACAAGCCGTGCAAAGCCCATGACGGCAAGCATCGTAATCAATGCCCCGATCATGCTGATGACCGGTAAAGTAAACATGCCGAGAAACGGGATGGATATACCGAAAAAGAGCGTCATCACAGCACCGACAGCGGCACCGGAAGACACTCCCAAAGTGTAGGGGTCGGCAAGCGGGTTTTTCAGCAACCCTTGAAACGCAGCTCCGGCGATCGCCAATGCTGCACCGACCAATCCTGCCAAGACGACACGCGGCATACGTATATTCCATAAAATATTCGCTGCCGCCTCGTCTGATGACGGATTCCAGATGACCTTCGGTGAAATCGCCACAGTCCCGACCGTCACGCCAAGCACTACTGCCCCGCCCAGTATAAGCAGCGATACCAGGTAGGCGAGTACGGTTTTATTCACCGAACGTCTCCGGATAAATCACTTCTCCCAGTGTCAATAAACCTTCAGTCAGCCGCGGCCCTGGACGTGTCAGCGTATCCGGGTCCATGTTATACACGCTGTCTTCCTTCACCGCAGTGATATCTGCATAACCATTGCGCTCTTTGATTTGTTCAACAGCATTCTCGATATAGCCGCCTTCAGTCGTAATGATGACTTCTGGATTCGCCGCCACAACCGCTTCCTGATCCATACTGATCCAGCCCTCTTGATCTCCTGCGACGTTTTCCGCTTGGATCATCGTCAGCATTTCATGAATGAACGTGCCCGTTCCGGCTGTGTAAAGTTCGGGTTCACTCCCAATTTCCACAAACACAGATTTCGATTCTTCGACACCCGCCGAAAGCTCTTCGATTTCCGCGACTTGCGTTTCCATTTCCTCAATCAAACCGTCCGCTTCTTCTACTGCACCTGAAGCTTGTCCGATAACCGAAATCGTGTCATATACTTCATCGAAGGTTTCGGCGTTTTCCACCACGAACACGTTGAGTCCAGCATCACGCAATTGTTGGAGCCCCTCTGTTCCCATTCCAAGGCCCGATTCATGGGCCAAGACGACATCCGGCTGAAGACTGATGATTTTCTCCACATTAAATTCCTGGCCGCCGATTTTTTCGATATCGGCGACTTCTTCAGGATAATTGTCAAAATCAGAGACGCCGACCAATTTTTCGCCGAGCCCGAGTTCATAGGCAATTTCCGTATTGGAAGGTATCATCGACACGAATGATTCCGGTTCTTCTTCAATGACGACTTCATCGCCCATTGCATCAACTAAAGTTACCGGGAATTCCGCTTCTGCGACTTCCGATGGCGGTTCAGCCGGTGTTTCAACATCCTGATCTTCTACCGGTGATGCTTCGTCGCCGCATCCCGACAGTACGATAGCAGCCATTCCGGCAGCAGTTCCAAATTTCCATATATTTTTCATTTTATATTCCTCCTAGTTTTTCGTGTTCCCTACCAAGCGCTCGTTCGGGCCACAGGATGTGGGTCAGCTAAGCGTTGCGACAGGACGTCGCGCATTTAGCTTAGCCTCCATACGGCCGCTTCCACATTTCTTCTGTCCAGCCTTCAGTGCCCAACTCCTCGGGTCATAAGCCACTCCGGCTGTGCGGCAAAGTGCGCCGCTTCGCCAGATCGTCTTATGCCTGTCGGAGCTGAACGGGCACTTACGCTTTTCGATACAAAAAGTCCCCCGCAGTGAGACTGCGGGGGACGGATAGGGCGGATTCGCAAAAAATGCGCGTCCAGCCTGTCCTCGCAAGCTTACGGTTCAATGCTCATGAAGGCAGGTCTCCTGGCTCGTGATCATCGCTCGCTGCGCCTTCCCGGAATTTCCCAGTGGCATTTTGCAGCTCGCTCTCACATACAGTGGCGGGACCGCGCCGGAATTGCACCGGCTTCCCTTTTAACTCATGTTCTTAGACATAAGCACCTTCATGATTGCTATACAGTTGATTTGTTGAATCCATTATACACTGAAAATCTTGTTTGTCGCTTACATTTTTTCAGGAGCTTTGACGCCGACCGTTTTCAAAGCGTTGGCGAGTGTCGTTTTAACTCCTTCGATCAAGGCCAATCGTGCACGAGTCAATTCTTCATTGCTTGCATCCAATACTTTATTGGCGTTATAGAAACTATGGAAGTTCGACGCCAATTCATGGATATAAGTCGTGACGCGATGAGGCGCACGGAGTTTTGCCGCATCTGCGATAACTTGCGGGAAATCGCCGATTTTCTTCAACACTTCGATTTCTTTTTCATCTGTCAACAATTCCAGATGCTCAGTTGAAGCAGTGAAGTTCTGTTCCGCTGCCTGGCGCAAGATCGAACAGATGCGCGCATGTGCGTACTGGGAATAATAAACCGGATTTTCGTTGGATTGGGAAACGGCCAAGTCCAAGTCGAAATCCATGTGCGAATCGCCTGAACGCATGGCGAAGAAATAACGGACTGCGTCAAGGCCGACCAGATCGACTAATTCACGCATCGTCACCGCTTTACCTGTTCGTTTGCTCATCTTCATCTTTTCGCCGTCTTTGTACAATTGCACCATTTGGATGATGCTCACTTCGAGCGTATCGCGATCATAGCCGAGCGCTTCGATTGCCGCTTTCATGCGCGGGATGTAGCCGTGATGGTCAGCTCCCCAAATATTGATGAGTTTATCGAAGCCGCGCTGGATTTTGTCGTCGTGATAAGCAATATCCGGCGTCAAATACGTATACGTGCCGTCGTTCTTGATGAGCACGCGGTCTTTATCGTCGCCGAATGTCGTCGAGCGGAACCAGGTCGCGCCGTCTTCTTCGTAGATATGGCCATTGTCGCGCAGTTTCTTCAATGCAGCGTCGATCTTGCCGTTTTCGTAAAGGGAAGTTTCCGAATACCACACATCGAAATGGACGCGGAAATCCGCCAAGTCTTTCTGCAGTTTCGCAAGCTCCACTTTCAAGCCGTGCTCACGAAATGCTTTGTAACGTTCTTCTTCCGTCATATGGAGGAATTTATCGCCGTGCTCTTTAACGAGGTCTGCTGCGATGTCGATGATGTCCTGTCCGCGGTAGCCGTCTTCAGGCATGCTTTCGCCTTTTCCAAGCGCTTCGAAATAACGCCCTTCGATCGACAGCGCCAAATTATTGATCTGGTTGCCTGCATCGTTGATGTAATATTCACGGGACACATCATAGCCGGCAAGATCCAGGATATTGCACATGGAATCTCCGACCGAGGAACCGCGCGCATGGCCCAAATGAAGATCGCCTGTCGGGTTCGCGGAGACGAACTCGACTTGGATGCGCTCGCTGTTGCCGGAGTTCGAGCGGCCGTATTCTGTGCCTTGCTCAAGTACAGTTTTGATGACAGCGTTCAAATAATCTTTCTTGATGACGATGTTGATGAAACCAGGGCCTGCGATTTCGACTTTTTCGATGTTCGCTGCCTGTGTATCCAAGTTTTCCACGATGGCTTCTGCGATTGCACGCGGCGGCTTTTTCGCAAGGCGCGTTAATTGCATCGCCACGTTTGTCGCATAGTCGCCGTTCGCTTTATCTCTCGGTGATTCCAATTGGACCTGGACAGGTTCTTCTGTGAGGCCCGCTTTTTGGACCGCTTCGGCAATCGCCTGTTTAATGTTTTGCTGCACTTGTTCTACTGCGTTCATTTGGTTCCCTCCGTAAACTGTATTTCCATTTCGTATTCGCCGGCAAAATCGTTTCCGAGCGCTAAGTCATAGCGCACTTTGAAACGGCTTTCCGTCATGATGAGTTCATGTGCTTTGGTCGTCAGCATGAACGATTCTTCCCCGTGGCGCAAATTGCCGGTCTGTTCTTTATCCAGCAGGAACGGTAAGCGCATCTGCAAACCTCCGCTGCGCATCACGACGGCATCTGTTTCACCGAGTTTGACCGTTGTCCGGATATCGAGATCGTCCTGCCGCTCATCGTATTGCAGATAGCGGCGACCGTTTTTCTCGGTCAAGACGCCTTCTGAACGCAGTTCCATCACTTGATCTTCGGCACCCGGCTGGCGGATGATCGTCGTCAATTTGATTTTCACCGATTTCTTCATGTGCATCCGCCTTTCCGATAAATAATAACCTTTTCATTATAGCCCGACTGTTGCCGCTTTTTCAATCTAATCCGGGCCAGCTCTTTCGATGTTCCTGCAAATAAAAAAGGGCCCTCCGGTGCGGGAATTTAGTTTTAGGCAACAACAAAGCCGGCCTGCAGTTCGACAGGCCGGCTTTGTATTCGTTTTGGAACTGGATAGGCGCTTCCGCTTTTCTATTGTCTAGCTGCAACGCCTAGCTCCTCGGGTCGTAAGCCGACTGCCCTGTGCGGCAAAGAGCGCCGCTTCGGTCATTCGTCTTACGCCTGTCGGAGCTGAACAGGCGCTTCGCTTTTCTTATTGTCTAGCTCCAGCGCCCAGATTCTCGGGGGCATAAGCCACTCCGGCTGTGCGGCAAAGGGCGCCGCTTCGCCAGATCGTCTTATGCCCGTCGAATCTACACGGGCGCTTCCGCTTTTCTTATTTAACCCACCCAAGGATCATTTCGCGGATGAGTTTGCTTGCGGTGTTCGCTGTTTGGTCGGAATGATCATAGACCGGCGCGAGTTCGACAAGGTCGAAGCCGACGACGTTGACGCCCGATGCTGCAATGGCATGGATCGACGCAAGAAGTTCGCGCGATGTGATGCCGCCAGCGTCGACCGTTCCCGTTCCAGGAGCGTGCGCCGGGTCGAGCACGTCCATGTCGATCGTGATATAGACCGGACGGCCGTCGAGTGTCGGCAGTACTTGTTTCAACGGCTCGAGCACTTCGAATTTATACAAATGCATGCCTTGTTCTTTCGCCCATTCGAATTCTTCTTTCATTCCTGAACGGATGCCGAACGAGTAGACGTTTTTCGGTCCGATGTGGTCTGCGATTTTGCGGATCGGCGTCGAATGCGAATATTCTTCGCCTTCGTAGTTTTCACGGAGGTCCGTATGCGCATCGAAATGGATGATGGCAAGATCCTCGTATTTGCTGGCGACCGCTTTCATGACCGGCAGCGACACCAGATGTTCGCCGCCCATGCCCATCGGAATCTTCCCGTCAGCCAACAGCGTGTGCACATAAGTCTCAATCTCGAGAAGGGATTTTTCCGGATTGCCGAACGGCAATGGAATATCCCCCGCATCGAAGAATTTCACGTCTTCGAGTTCACGGTCCAAATAAGGGCTGTATTCCTCCAGCCCGATCGACACTTCACGGATTTTATTCGGGCCGAAACGCGATCCCGGGCGGTAGCTGACGGTCCAGTCCATCGGCATGCCGTAAAGGACTGCTTTCGACTCTTCATAATTCGGATGGCTTTTGATGAATACTTTTCCTGAATAGGTTTCGTCAAAACGCATCTTATTCACCCGTCAAATCTTTCACGAATTTCGGCAAAACGAATGCCGCGTTGTGCAATTCCGGCGTGTAATATTTTGTTTCGATGTCGTGGAAACGCTCAGCCGGCACTTCCAGCGGGTTGTATTTTTTCGAACCGATCGTGAACGACCACAAACCGCTCGGGTAAGTCGGGATGTTCGCGAGGTATAATTTCGTAATCGGGAAAATCTCTCTGACATCGCTTTGCACTTGTTTGATCAAATCGGGCGTGAACCACGGGTTGTCCGATTGTGCCACAAAGATGCCGTCTTCTTTCAAGGCTTTGGAGATGCCAGCGTAGAAGCCTTTCGAGAACAAATTCACTGCCGGCCCGACCGGTTCAGTGGAATCGACCATGATGACGTCGAATTCGTTTTCAGATTCCGCGATGTGCATGAAGCCGTCGCCGACGATCACTTCAACACGCGCATCTTCAAGTCCTGATGCGATCGATGGCAAGAATTTCTTCGAGTACTCTATGACTTTGCCGTCGATATCGACGAGCGTCGCTTTTTTGACGGATGGGTGTTTCAGGATTTCACGGATGACTCCGCCGTCTCCTCCGCCGACAACCAAGACGTTCTCTGGATTCGGGTGAGTGAAGAGCGGGACGTGGGCTACCATTTCGTGATAGACGAATTCGTCTTTTTCAGAAGTCATGACCATGCCGTCCAAGAACAGCATATTGCCCCATTCAGCTGTTTCAGCCATTTCTAAATATTGGAAATCAGTTTGTTCTGTATGAAGCGTTTTATTGATTTTCATTGTAATGCCGAAGTTTTCGGTTTGTTTTTCGGTATACCAGAATCCTGCCATGTATAATCAAACTCCTTTATTTATCAGATTGAAATCACTTTACAAAGTATAAGTGTTTTCCGCAAAAGTGCAATACTCTTTTCCGCCACTTTTCTTTACCCGATTCAGCGTGGACTATGCATGGCGAAAAGGATCGATGCCTATCAATGAGACTTAGGCGAGATTCTGTTTCATTGCATGCAAAAAGGCTTTCTGCAAAGGGAATCGATTCCCTGCACAGAAAACCTTTTTGGCCTGATGGGCGCGGAGAAAGTGACATGAGGCATTGGGCTTGGGTTTGTCGCAATGGCTCATAGCACTTGCCCGCTATCAGGTGTCCTAGCTTTCTAGATGAAAAGCTGTACTTTTAGTTTACTTTCTTTTCGGTCCGACTTCAACTGCCGGAAGAAGCGAATTTCATTTTTCACATTTCGTTCAATAATCCAGTCTTATTGTGACAAGTCATTATGCAATTGTTCCGTACTGCGTTCCCACATTTCCGGGTTGTGGGTCTTCAAATAATCGGCGAGCACTTTTTTCGAAGGCGCGTCCATATGGTCGACGATGATTTTCCGCTTCATCGACTTGTCCATCAAATTGACATGGTCGGCCAAAATCTTGTAACCGCGGCGTTTTTCTCGGTTGACGACCATTTCGCAGGCAGTGACTCCTGCGTAATATGGTCCGGCTGGGTTGAAGTCGATGGTGATCCACACGAGCCAGTAATCTTTTCCGCCTGCGGAATCTTCTCGGTTGGTTGTGAATTTGATGCCGCGTTCCGTTTGGCTTCTCGCATGCATCGCGCCGATATCGAGCACCGCATCTTGTTCTTCAACATCGATGATGAGCGGCGAAACATTCTCAAGCGACAAGGAACCGATGCCATAGCCTTTATGGCCGTCTGTCGGATCGTCTTTTATAATAGTGAATCCCAATTTCTTTTTGGGCTTTTCTTCATTTGCCATTTGTACAATTCCTCCATTCTGATATGATAATCCTAACATCCAATGAAAAGGAGCTGCATCCATTATGCCATACGTAACTGTAAAAATGCTCGAAGGCCGCACAGACGAGCAAAAACGCGCACTAGTCGAAAAGGTCACAGCCGCTGTATCCCAAACAATCGATGCCCCACCAGAAAAGGTTTTTGTGTTCCTCGAAGACTTGAAAAAAAGCGAATACGCGGTCAACGGCAAGCTGTTGAACGACGAGTAGAGAAAAACTCCCCGAGGGGAGTTTTTTTTATTTTGTTTTAAAATATGTGCTGCCTTCTATAAAAGAAGTGAAGAGCTGAAAATTCCGCTACAGGGCCATCTTCGGAAAGGCCGTGCCAAACCGATTGGATCGCTGCGCGTTCCCCAATTTACGCAAGCTTCAATTGCTCGAGTTCGCCGAGAAAACGATAGGCTTCTTCGATTTCGGCTTCGGTGAAGTTGAGCTTGCCTTTGACGCTGTGTAGCTTGGCAATCTGTTCTTCACGCTCCAAATGGTCGAAGTAAAGCAGTGTTGAAGTCAGTTCCAGGAAACGCGCGCTTTTGGCATTGAGCAAAGCGGCCGCTTCCGGATTCTGCGGGATCGACGCGCCGAGGGCATTGCGGAATTCCATGCCTTCTCCTGTCACCGCATATTTGTATTGGACGTAGGAACCCTTGTCTTCAAGAGCTTCCGATAAAAAGCCCATATCACATAGTTCTTCGATGCGCGCCGTCAGCTCTTCCGAGTACGGGCCGTAAATGTGGAATTCGTATTTCTCCTTGAACGGCACATTGAGTTTTTTCATGATATAGATCATTTTCTGCAGTTTCTTGCGGCCGGTCACTCCTTCGGCCGTGGCGATAAAGTCGACGATTCTTGCATGTTCTTGGAGCAACTAAACCCCTCCTTCTCTAAGCATTTCCAGGATTTGCTGCTTGATGGCTTTTTTCTTGCCATCGATAAGCAGTTCTGCCGGAAAGTATAGTTTATAATCGGTGCGGCGTTTGCCGGAAATGGCGTCGACGATCTGGGACAGCCGCGACAATTCCTTGATATCGCCGTTTGGCATCAATAATTGGATCGGCAAGCGCTCTTCTTCTTCCCCCGGCCGGTAGAAATCATAGGGCAAATCGGAAGTCGAATCGTCGATCAAATAGTATTCGGGATCGATGCCTGCCTTCTTGAACAAGTCGGCAAGTTCGCCGAGTTTTTTGTAATCCGTACCGGGATCGAAATCAACGTACTGAAACAGGCGGCGATTGACGAAACGGTCGCATAAGTCGGCGAGGATCGGGTCGCGCTCGTTCATCCACAATTGGAAGTAGGTCATCAAAACGCCTTCATCAAGCGCCAAATAATCAGCAAGCGTAAAGCTGCGGTCGAAAAAGGCGAGAAAATGAGTCGGCGGCTGCTTGAATTGATAGCCGTTTCCGCTCAATTCCTTCGCCCGCTGCAAAATCTTCCGTAAAATGACTTCTGCGCTTCTTGCGACCGGGTGGAAATATACTTGCCAGTACATCTGATAGCGGCTCATGATATAGTCTTCGACCGCGTGCATGCCGCTCGATTTGATGACGACTTGGTCATCGAGCGGCCGCATGACGCGCAAAATGCGCTCCATATCGAAATGGCCGTAGGAAACACCCGTATAATACGCATCGCGCTGCAAATAATCCATCCGGTCGGCATCGATCTGGCTGGAAATGAGCGAAACGACTTGCTTATTGGAATAGGTTTTGGCAATGACTTCCGCTACGTGCGCCGGAAAATCAGGTGATACTTTTTTCAAGATGCCGTTCACTTCCGTATCACCGGTCAAGATCGCGCGGGTGAATTCCTCATGGTCGACATTGAATACTTTTTCGAACGAGTGGGAAAACGGGCCATGCCCGAGGTCGTGAAGAAGCGCTGCACACAATACCGTCAAGCGCTCGCCCTCATCCCACTCTGGACGGCCGTGGAACACATCGTCCGAAATGCGCCGGACGATTTCATAGACACCGAGCGAATGGTTGAAGCGGCTATGCTCCGCGCCGTGGAAGACGAGGTAGGATGTCCCGAGTTGTTTGATGCGGCGCAGGCGTTGGAACTCTTTTGAATTGACGAGGTCCCAAATCACCTGGTCGCGCACGTGGATATACCGGTGAACCGGATCTTTGAACACTTTTTCTTCAGCTAATTTCTGTGTCGCGTAGCTCACGGGCACTCCTCCTCGAATCGGTACTGGTTATTTTACACGAATCGAACGCTCATTCAAGCGTCCGTTCGAGCATTTTTTCATTGCGTTCAAGCACCCGTTTCAAATAAAACGAATACAATTCAAATTCTTTTTCCTGAAGCGGCATCGGGGCGGGCGATCCGAGCATCGCATGTAAATCGAGCACCACTTCCGCAACGGAAATATCGCGGCCGAGCAATTCGCTGAGCGATGCCATCACTTCAGGCTGGATCTCGGGGTAGCTGAACTTCGTCTCTTCCCCCTGTTTGCCCGCTTCGTAGAACTCGCGGATCACTTCCGCCCGTTCCGCGCCGCTTCCTTCGATGCACAAATACACTTGCACAGCAATGCCACGGCGGATCCGGCGCTGGGAAATGCCGGCAAATTTCTTGCCGCCGATGCTAAGGTCGTAGCTTCCCGGGCAATACGAACCGACGATTTCGTAGGCATCGATTTTCGCTTCCGGAAACAAAGCTTCGACGAGTTCGACCATCATATCGTAGCCTTGCGGAATATCGATGGCGCCTTCTTTTTCAGATAAGACGATGGAGATATTCAAAACGCCGGAATCGAGGACAACGGCAAGACCGCCCGAATTCCGGACGATTGCCTGATAGCCATTGTCTTCCAAGACAGCCATCGCTTGATCGATATGGGGCAATCGGTGATCTTGGATGCCAAGGACGACCGTGTCATCGTGGACCCATGTCCGGACGGTCGGCGGGCTTTTCTGCGAGCCGACCAATTCGCACAAGGTGTCGTCCGCCGCAAATGATTCGAGCGCCGAGCGTTTGCGTGCGCTCAGCGACTGGTCCCAAAAGCGCCATTTTTTATCTTCCATAAATAAAGCCATGCTGTCATTCTCCTCTTTTAAGTTCGCTCTTTTCAGTTTACCCTTTTCAGTGCAGGCTGAAAAGGCGCTGCGGCCATGTCAAATTGGTGACAGGCCGCATTCGGATAGGAACTTATATCTTTCATATGATAAACTGTGGAAGAGAGATTCACATAAAAGGAGTGTTCTACTGATGAATGAAGCAGCAATTACATTAGACGGCTGGTACGTGCTCCACGATTTCCGTTCGATGGACTGGGTCGCGTGGAAAATGCTGGACGACGAAGAGCGCCAATTCGCGATCGACGAGTTCAATAATTTCATGGAAAAAGTTAACCAAGCTGATGAAAACAAAACCGGTGCCCACGCCCTTTATTCCATCATCGGCCAAAAAGCCGACCTCATGCTCATGCTTTTGCGTGAAACGATGGATGAATTGCGCGAGCTCGAAACCGAATACAATAAATTGACCTTGATCGCCTACACAGTACCGACTTATTCTTACGTTTCAGTAGTAGAATTGTCGAACTACCTGTCAGGCGAAAGCAACGAAGACCCTTACCAAAATCCGCATGTCCGTTCGCGCCTGTACCCAGAGCTTCAACGCTCCCAGTACATCTGCTTCTACCCGATGGACAAGCGCCGCGAAGGCGACGACAACTGGTACATGCTGCCGATGCAGGAGCGCAAAGATTTGATGCTATCACACGGCAAAATCGGCCGCAGCTACGCAGGCAAAGTGAAGCAGATCATTTCCGGCTCTGTCGGGTTCGACGACTACGAATGGGGCGTTACACTGTTCGCAGAAGACGTTCTCCAATTCAAGAAGCTTGTCTACGAAATGCGTTTCGATGAAGTATCCGCCCGCTACGGCGAATTCGGTTCATTCTACGTCGGTACGATTCTCGACAAAGAAAAAACCGCAAAATTCCTGGAAGTATAAATTTCTCCAAAGCACCGCATCCTTTAATCAGGATGCGGTGCTTTTTGTATTCCATGCCCTCTACTTAAGCAGACTTTCTGTTTTTCGCCATACTTTCTCTATCGAAACCTTCCATTTCTTGGGTATACTAAAAGAAAAACGGGGTGTTTGTATGTTCGTGATGCGCCAGACACATTATGCAAAATGGTCTTTCGCTTTCTTGCTTCTCGTATTGATCAGCAATCTCTTGGTCTACCGCTCCCCTTTTTCTTCTAGTGTGATTCCCGACGATAGCTTTTGGCTCGTTGCCGGCTCTTTAGTTGATTTCGGCATCGTCGTCCCTTTATTGGTGCTCCTATCTTTCCGCATAAACGCCAAACAATTGCTTGCAGTCATAGCCGCCGGATTGATCGCCGCGCGCTTCATCATCCCTGCGCTGTATTTCGAACCCTTCGCTCCCTTGTTCTACATAGGCCTCGCAATCGAAATGCTCGTGTTGGCAGCAGAATTGGCCTTGCTCGGGGTATTGCTCATCCACATTCCAAAAATTCGGCGTTCCATGAGCAAACAATCCGGCAGCCCGCTTTTTACCTTGTTTCCTGCAGTGCATGAGAACGTCAAACCGAATCCGCTTATCCATATCGCCCTGTCTGAAGCGCTCGCGTTTTACTATGCCTTCTTTACATGGAAAAGACAGCCTCCAGAAGACCCGGCATCCATCACTCTCCATAAAAACACCAGCTCCATCGCATTTAACATCATGCTCATTCACGCCATCGTCATCGAGACCATCGGCATCCATTGGTGGCTCCACGATAAATCCGCTTTACTCTCTATCGTCCTGCTCATCTTGAATGTCTATAGCGTCATTTACTTCATTGGCGATATTCAAGCTACCCGCTTGAACCCCTTGACCATCAAAGATGGAAACTTGAATGTATCGTTAGGGTTGAATAAACGAATCAGCGCACCGCTCGAATCGATTGGAGCGGTGCGCTGGGGCGCAAAACCCGAGGCCGATGCGCTGGTATTCGTCGCCAAAGATTTTGAAGAACCGGAACCCCAAGTAGTGATCGATTTCAACACCTCCCAGCAGGCGGTGCTGTTTTTCGGCAAGACGCAGTCAGTTTCGCAAATCGCGCTGAAAGTGGACGATCCCGAAAAACTGAGGAGATTACTTGATGGAGCGAAATGAAAACAAAAAAGTTGCCCGCACCTGCAGGCAACTTTTTTTATGTAATTCATTTGTCTAAACGGCTTTTTACGCTTCCGTTAAGCCTTTATTCCCGTTCTCTGTAGCTGGTTTAACCCTCTTGACAGAAGGCACCGTCAAAATGACTCGGCCAAACGGCAATTTCTGGACGAGCATGATGATTCCGACTGTAATGGCCATCACCACTAAATACCATAGTGGAAACAAGGAAAGCGTCCATACTCCCTCCGGCAAATTGCGCTGCAGCATATTGATGACGAACGGGTGAATCAAATAGACCCCCATCGACATCGCTCCGAGCTTAGATGCAAGGGTATGGAGCAGCGGATTTCGTGCGATTTTCTCGGAAATTGCCATGATAAATAAAATGAGGATCGGCAAATTGATGATATTGGAAACACGATTCGATCCTATGTAACGTCCCCATTCATATTCAACTGCCGCGAAATACAAGATCAACAGCACTCCAACGAATAAACCGACTCTCCATTTATATGCCCATTGCTTCACCGCTTCCCAGTTGTAAGCCAGGAATCCCCCGAATATGAAGAAGAAGATCCACTTCGGCAAAAAGGCCCGTTGTTCCATTATCATGGCAAGCAGCCCGTCGAATTGAGATGTGTCCATATACTTCATCGCGTAGACATGAATGATAGCCGATCCTATCAGTGCAATAATCCAAGCCGCTTTACTCTTGATAAATTGCAGTAATGGAAAAATCAAATAGAATTGGAGAACGATGGAGATAAAG
Source organism: Bacillota bacterium (assembly GCA_051750505.1). Classification (GTDB taxonomy): domain Bacteria; phylum Bacillota; class Bacilli; order Bacillales_A; family Planococcaceae; genus Planococcus. The sequence continues at coordinate 124,620 of JBNJJS010000002.1, read as the reverse complement.
TAGAGATGTGAATATGTCTCCCCAAAAGCGACTTCGAATAAAAAGCGCTTGATCCCCGAGTCCAGTGGATTCGCCCCGAAGACTACCCAAAGGTAAAACAAATAAAATGCTGTCCAGAACAAGAAGGGGATGACGATCTTCTGCAAACGGGAAGTGAAAAAACGCTGAAATAAAAACCCTTTGTTCTTCACCTGCAAAAATAACAGCAGCCCACTGACGATGGCAAAGATCGGCGTCCCGAAGCGGCTCGCCTGGTTGAGGAATAAAATGACATCCTCCCATTCTCCGCGCTGGACATAATATAATGCTGATACATGGACGAGCACGACCATCAAGCAGCCGATTGCCCTCATTACATGTATATCAAAAATATGAGCTTGCTGTTTCATATACCTACACCCTTATCCGTTAATCAAACCTTATTCATTGTATGACTACCGGCAATAGGGATACAACATATTTACAAAAACTTAATGGAATCTACTAAAATTTCCATTCTTCAGAGCAATGGAAATGTTCGTGCCAATGTAAAAAAACTGCCTGCACATTCCATGCAGACAGTTTTCTTTCAATAATTATAATGCTTTCGCCGCGGCGATAATGACCATGATCCAGCCCGCGATGAATGCGACGCCGCCGATTGGCGTGATTGCTCCAAGCACACCGATGCCTGTTAAACTAAGGACATACAGGCTGCCTGAGAAGATAACGATTCCGGCAAGCATCAAATAGCCGGCCCAACTGAGTGAACCTAGTGGGCCGATGAGTGCTGAGCTCATCAAAATGGCGACAGCGATCAATCCGATCGAATGGAACATCTGGTATTGTACCGCTGTCTGCCATGTATCCAAATATTTATCCGCTACGCGGCCTTCGAGCATATGTGCGCCGAACGCGCCTAAAGCGACCGAAAGCAAACCGTTCACTGCTCCGGCAATCAAGAAAAACTTCATTTTTTTCGTCCTCTTTCCATTTAAAATTCAAATAGCGAATCGCCGTTTGCTCCTTCTTCCTGAAGCCGGGTAGCTGAAGGAACCGTCTGCGGCCGGTTCACCGTTTCTGTAGCGGCAAGCGGCATGGCGCGCGGTTTTTTCGGCGCTTGTGTGCCGTCTTCGAGAAGCAGGTCGCATAAAGCACGAATAGCGGCGAGGGATTCCCGGATTTTCTCGGGATCGCCTTCCCGCGCGCGGGCCGTATGCTTATCGATTTCATCTAAAATACGTGTCGTTTCGATGCCCATTTGTCATGGCCCCCTCTCGATATTAGTCCATTCCAGTTTACCATGTACGCGACGGATCCGTCAGTCCAGGCAGAAGTCGATCGGTTCTTCCCCGCGTGATTGTAACAGCTTGTTCACTTTTGAAAACGGCCGGCTGCCGAAAAAACCGCGATGTGCGCTCAATGGGCTCGGATGCGGCGCCTCGATAATGTCATGGCGCCCGGTATCGATCAAGCGCTTTTTCGTCTGTGCCGGCTTGCCCCATAAAATGAAGATGACGGGCTCTTTCCGTGCCGATAATTTCCGGATCACTTCGTCCGTAAACTGTTCCCACCCCTTTTTTTGATGCGAATGGGCTTGCCCTTTTCTTACGGTAAGAACCGTATTGAGCATGAGGACGCCTTGGTCGGACCATTTCGTCAAGGTCCCATCCACCGGCTTCTGGCAGCCGATATCGTCCTCAAGTTCCTTGAAGATATTTCGCAGGCTCGGTGGATGCGCGACCCCTGGCTGAACGGAAAAGCTTAAGCCATGCGCTTGGTTCGGCCCATGATACGGGTCTTGTCCAAGAATGACGGCTTTGACGTCTTTATAGGCAGTATGTTCAAATGCATTCCATATATTCTCCTTGGGAGGAAAAACCGTTTGCCCGGCGTATTCCTGCTTCAGAAACTCCCGGAGCTCCAGATAATAGCCTTTGTCGAACTCTTCTCCCACCACTTCCTGCCAATCATTGCTGAAAATTTGTTTGGCCATTTCAACCACTCTCCCATCTTCAAGTTCACCCCCGCTAAATCTGCCGTTCCCTTTCATATAGACACCATGGTACGATGGAAAAAAGGGGCGAAAGCGAATGGCAGACTGGCGGCAAAGGATTTCAGATATTTCCAAAACGAAAGGCGATAGTGCACCCGAAAGCGCAAAACGCGCAGGAATGGGCTGCCTCATCGGCTTGGTAGTTATAGTTGCCATTTTAACATTGGTAATGGCGGTGGGTCTCTTCACAAGCGGCCATTGGGTGATCGGGGGATTCACACTGGCATTTTCGTTGGGTTCGACCGCTATGGTTTTTGCCTTGGCATGGCCGCACAGGCCCAAACCTTTGTAAATGGTCCCATTTTTCTATAAAATTAGCTCAATGACTAAATAGCCTAAAGGAGATTGACTTATGACACTCAAAAAGACACTCACCATTGCAGGATCCGATACTTCCGGCGGCGCTGGCATCCAGGCCGACTTGAAGACGTTCCAGGAACACGGCACATACGGAATGAACGCTTTGACAGTCATCGTCACGATGGACCCAGATAACCATTGGAGCCATGGCATCCATCCGATTGCGCTCGATACGCTCGATGCCCAATTGAAAACCGCGTTCTCCACTGGAATCGACTCTTTGAAAACCGGCATGCTGCCGACTGTCGATATCATCGAAATGGCTGGCAAGGCCATCGAAGCATCCGGCATCACCGATGTTGTCATCGACCCGGTTATGGCATGCAAAGGCGAAGACGAAGTGCTATTCCCCGAAAACGTAGATGCGATGGTCAAATACTTGCTGCCGCACGCTAAGGTAGTTACGCCAAACCTTGTCGAAGCCGGCCAATTATCCGGACTCGGTACACTGCACACAGTCGAAGACTTGCAAAAAGCGGCGGAGAAAATCCACGCACACGGCACGAAATTCGTCGTCATCAAAGGCGGCAAGCAATTGAAGCACGAAAAAGCGGCCGATCTTCTATACGACGGGGAAAAACATTATTTGTTGACGGCTGAGAAAACCGATACGACTTATAACCACGGTGCCGGCTGTACCTTTGCTGCGGCGATCACGGCAAACCTCGCCAACGGCCAATCGGTCAAAGATGCGGTATACAACGCGAAAATCTTTGTTTCTACAGCGATTGCACATGGCTGGAAGCTGAACGAATACGTCGGCCCTGTCATGCACGGAGCTGCAAATAAATTCCACAAAGCCGAAGTGGACGTTGTGGAACTGTAATTCAATAAGACATCAAAAGGAGGGCGCTCAGGCGCCCTCCTTTTTAATATTGCTATTTTCCGCTTACAGATGTTTCACCTGCAAACGCTCATCTTAATTTGCCATTTGGGTATGTATGTTCATTTGGGGAGTTCTTCATGTTTAAGCCGCACCATTTTTTCGCGCAGCTGTTCCCGGTTCCATTCGACCACTGGATCGTCTTGCGCCGCTTGGCGGGGCTTTTTGATTTCCGGATTTTTCGAACGCAGATAGCCTTCCATCATCAATGATACAGCGAAGATGGCCAGCCCGATAAACAATACGGGAGTGAGTGGAAGCCACGGCGCTCCCTGCAAATAGCGGAACGTTGAACCGAATAGCCCCGCCCATTCATAGGAAATCGACATTGGCGGGTCTCCGAACAGTGGATCATAACTGACCTTGGTGCCTCCGAGAAACAAATTCAGCAAGCCGAGATGCGCCAGGATGATGAAGGTTTCCATCACTTGCTGGCCATAAAGAACAGCTATTTTCTCGCGCATTTGTGGGTAGAGATGCTTGCGGATGATACGAAAACGCCCTGCGCCGAGTGTCTTGGCAGCGAGTATGTACTCCTTATCCCTGAGCAGCGCCGCTTCGTTAGCGATGAGAATCGACACGATCGGCACAGTCAATAACGCCATCATGACCACTTGTATTGCGATGCGTTCCGAAAGGGTGGTCGAAAAGCCTTCCTGCGGCATCCACAAAACCGGTGTCAGCACATAAGCTGCGAACAAAGTTAGCGGGATATAATGCATCGAATCAGCAAAGCTTGAAAGCCATTTGCGGTGCTTGTCCAAATAAGTCCCGAGTATATAACCGGCCGGCACGGCGATGAGCATACGCAGTGCAGCCACCGCCAATGCAGCAAGAATGGTATATTTGGCGCCTAGCATTAATTTTCCGAGCAGGTCATAGCCGTATTGGTCAGTCCCGAGCGGATATTGCCAGCTTGGTGAAATGGGTGGCCCTTCCACTGCCCTCCCGTTTTCCATCACATAATAAATCTGCCGCGGAACGTTTCCCCAGATCCATTCATAGACAAAACTGCCGACGAGGAAAAAGGCCAAAATGCTGAAGCCGATCACAAAATATGGCTGTCTCCACATTTACGCCACCGCCTTTTTGTTCCGGCGGGAAACGAAAAACCATTCGCCAAAGCTATACAGCAGGAACATCGGAAGGAAAAAACTGAAAATGGTTACCATGAAGCCCATCGGATGCATATTACCGCTAAGAAATAGCATGATGCCCGGAAGATTGAACATCAACTCCAATACAAAAAGGTTCGATAGCATGAACCACATCGTCTTTTTGGATTGGAAAAACACGCTGACGATAGCGTTGCGGAACATATGGACGAGTACAATATATACTTTCGAGAAGCCAAGTGACCGTGCCAGTTCGACATACATTTGCCGCTCTTCTTCCTGGAATGTCAGCATCGACAGGCGATACAGCTGAATCGTCGGCAAAATGGCGAGGCACAGAACCGGCAGCCAGTAGATGCGGTCATCCCCTGCCACAGCGATTTTCGAAACCAAAATGCCCGTCTGTTTGAAAAATCCGATGACCAGAAGCTGCGCCAACATGATGATCAGGAGATCCGGAACTGATTCCAGAAAATAAAGCGCCATCTTCACCCGTTCGCGCACTTTTTCCGAAAGTAGCATCGTCACGACCGTCAATGCCAGCGAGACGGTAACCGCCACTATTAAAGCCATAAATAGGATTTCAAGCGAATACATAATGTAAGACAAGACATTCGGGAATAGCGCCATCTCCTGCCCCGCCCTGAAATTAAAAAACGCGATATCGCCGACCGGCCAAAGCCCCTCCAACGTAGTCCGGATGGATTCGAAGTATAATTGCCATCTCCATTCCCCCACTAACCAACCCGTGATCAGGATCGGCAAGCTGCCTGCCATGATGATTCCTGCAATTGCCATAAAAAAATTAAATGCCAACTTCATATTCCCCATCCTTTTTTGGAAAATTCTCTCTTTCGATATTCTACCATTATTCTGTATGCCGCAGAGCGTACTAATCGCAATCATCCGCGGAGTTCCTTATACTGAAAGAATACCGATTTATTTAGGAGGAACACCATGGAACTAGTAGAAGTCAACCAACTCCAAGCGGCGATCGATTCGTTCGTCGGCAAGGACGTCTACCTTCATCTGGAAACAACAAATGGCAGCTACGCGAGCCACTTCAACGAAGGCTTTTTCAATGCAGGCGCATTCATCCGCAATGTCGTCATCAACTTCGAACTGGGGAAAGTCGTCGGCGACAGCCCGCACCGTGTCGGGCTGAAACTTCCGCAAGGCTGGGTTTACGCACAAGGCATCACCCATTATGAGATCGATGAAGAAGGCCGCTTGCTGCTCGCCGGCCACGACGGATCTGGAAAATTGGCGGTGGCGCTGCAACTCAGCGAAACACCGTTCAGCTATTAAGGAGGAATTTTAATGACCATCCCGAAAGAACGACATGTACTGGTCATCTTCCCCCACCCCGACGACGAAGCGTTCGGAGTGTCGGGAACGATCACGACCCATATCCAACAAGGCACACCCGTTACATACGCCTGTTTGACACTTGGCGAAATGGGCCGCAATCTCGGCAACCCGCCGTTTGCGACGCGTGAATCTTTGCCTGCCATCCGCAAGAAAGAACTTCTCGCCTCCGCCGAAGCGATGGGCTTGACCGATCTTCGCATGATGGGCTTACGCGACAAGACCCTGGAGTTCGAAGACGATGAAAAAATGGTGCGCATGATGGAAGAGCTTATTGAAGAAACCAATCCTTCCCTGATCATCACTTTCTATCCAGATTTTGCGGTGCACCCTGACCACGAAGCGACAGCACGCGCCGTAGTTCGTGCTGTCCGGCGTATGGAAGACCGCCCGAAACTCCATTGCGTGGCGTTCGCCAACAATACGCTGGATGTCTTGGGCGAACCTGACATTATCTACGACATCAAAGAAGTGCGTGAACATAAGATGAACTCGATGAAAGCGCACATCTCACAAACCGCTTGGATGCTCGAGGAAATGGAGCATAAACTTAAGAACGGCGACACCGAAACCGAGAACTGGCTGACCCTTGAACGATTTTATACCTATCGTTGGGACCAGGATTTCGAATAAGCATCCTATATGGAAACCCGCTTTACACGTCCAAAAGACATGTAGGCGGGTTTTCTTTTTTCTGAGTAAGCTGAAATACATGATGTCAAAAGTCTCAGCGTAAACTTAGGCGATACAGCTATTCATATCAATCACTTCAATTAAAAGTTGACTACAAATACCTTCCGCACGAGAGCCGGCCAATATTATCCATATTCAGCAATAAGATTTTCTTTCATAAAAATACTATTATTTTCCGGCGTTTTCAGATAATATAAACATTACTAATGACAGCGGTTCCAAAGGGGAAAGTGTTGTATAATTAGTATACTTTGCGTTTATTCATACAATAAAAAGAAAAGGGGAATACTATTTTGAAAAAGTTTTCAGCTTCTACATGGTTATTATTCCTGATTCCATCTTTGCTTGGAATCCTTTTGTTCCTCATTCCGATCCCGACCGATGAGGGTTGGAAAGTCACGATTGCCGTACTCGCTGATATCTTGGCCGGCTTGATCGAGAGCTTCGTCCCTTGGGTCGTTCTTGCCATCTTGACGGTTGCAGCAGTCGGCTCCTTGCTCTTTATCGGCAAAAAGGAGAACACATCCGATAGCGTTCCATTTTTCGAGAAATTATTCAACGTCAACCTATTCTGGACATTGACGCGTGTAGTAGCCGCAGTTTTTGCTTTCATGGTGTTATTCCAAGTCGGACCGGAACCGATTTGGAACGAAAACACGGGCGGGTTGCTGCTGTCAGGAAGCGGGTTGCTATCATTCCTATTCACAATCTTCCTTTTCGCCGGCCTGTTCTTGCCGCTTCTGATGAACTTCGGCTTGCTGGAATTCTTTGGGACATTGATGGTCAAGATCATGCGCCCGCTGTTCCGTTTGCCTGGCCGCTCTTCCATTGATGCACTGGCTTCATGGGTGGGCGACGGGACGATCGGTGTCCTGCTTACAAGCAAACAGTACGAAGACAATAAATACACACAGCGTGAAGCCGCAATCATCGGAACAACGTTTTCTGTCGTATCGATCACTTTCGCGATTGTCGTCATCGAAGAAATCGGCCTAGGCGCTTATTTCCTTCCATATTACGGCACAGTCATTCTTGCAGGTGTGATTCTCGCATTGATCATGCCACGCATTTATCCGCTCGCACAGAAAAAGACCGAATTCATGGACGGGTCACCTCAGGACTCTATTTCAGAAGATGTACCGAACGGCCATACCCTTGCATCCCATGGCCTCGAAAAAGCACTTGAAAAAGCGGACCGCAACCGTTCGGTACCGAAATTCTTCAAAGACGGCACGAAAAATGTCCTCGATATGTGGATCGGCGTCGCGCCTGTAGTTATGGCATTCGGTACGATTGCGCTCATCTTGGCTGAATACACACAAACCTTCGTCATTCTCGGCGCACCGTTTGAACCGTATTTGAATCTCCTCGGTGTCCCGGAAGCTGCTGAAGCTGCCCAGTTGATGGTAGTCGGCTTTGCCGATATGTTCTTGCCGGCTATTCTCGGCGCTGGCATCGAATCCGAGATGACACGTTTTGTAGTCGCTACCATGTCTGTTACACAATTGATTTATATGTCCGAAGTTGGGGGATTATTGCTCGGCTCTAAAATCCCGGTCAATATTTTCGATTTGATCATTGTGTTCCTTTTGCGCACTGTCATCGCTTTGCCGATCATCGTCGGCGTGGCACATCTATTGTTCTAATCACCATAATAAAAAAGGCGCTATTCCGGATCCGGAATAGCGCCTTTTTCTTATGCCTGCTGCAATTTTTTCTTTAGTTTCTCTAGCATATCGGCCGTCATGGCGTCTAAGTCGTACGCGGTTTTAAAGTTCCACTCGTCTTTCGCGGCGCTGGCATCGATATTATCCGGCCAGCTGGCAGCGATTGCCTGGCGTGCTGGATCTACATCGTAGCTCAGTTTGAAGTCTGGAATGTGCTTGCGGATCGAGGCAGCAATTTCTTCCGGCTCGAAACTCATCGCCGTTACGTTAAAGGCATTACGGTGGACAAGATTGTCTGCGTCCGCTTCCATCAAATCGATGATTGCCTGGAGCGCATCCGGCATATACATCATGTCCATCCGTGTACCTTGTGCGATATAGGATGTATAGCTTCCTTTTTCAATCGCTTGATAGTAAATATCAACGGCGTAATCTGTCGTACCTCCTCCAGGAGGCGCTACATTCGAAATCAATCCCGGAAAACGCAATCCACGGGTATCGACGCCGAATTTTGTGAAATAGTAGTCGCAGAGCAGTTCTCCAGCCACTTTATTGACACCGTACATCGTTGTCGGGCGTTGAAGCGTATCTTGCGGAGTGTCATTTTTCGGTGTAGAAGGACCAAATGCACCAATCGAGCTTGGCGTGAAAAATTGCATATCAAGTTCACGGGCTGCTTCAAGGGCATTAACCAATCCCCCCATATTCAAGTTCCATGCAAGAAGCGGCTTTTCTTCAGCAGTTGCAGACAATAGCGCTGCCATGTGGATCATTGTATCGGCGTTGAAATCACGTGCTAAAGTCAGCATACGCTCTGCATCCGTAACGTCCAAAATTTCAAAAGGTCCGTCCTGCTTGTCTGATGGACGGATATCAGTCGCCAAGACATTCTCCGCGCCATACGCTTCGCGCAATTTCCCTACCAATTCCGAGCCGATCTGCCCTAAAGCTCCTGTAACCATGATTCGTTTCATTTTCAAGCACTCCTTTTCCATAAAACATTTGTCCACTCTAAAAAGACATTTTATTCCACAAAAACGCTTTCACAACAAGCTTTTCGTTAAAGTCATTATAAGTTGTTCTCTTTAAAAAAACAATGGCTTTCACTTATTTTATGTTCGCGATTAAACCTACTATACAGGTAAGCTTTATTATGCTTAAATAGAACAACAACGCCATAAAGGCAAAATTTTAACGGAATGGGGAACAATCTATGAAGAAACATTGGGCATTTTTGCCGATCGGTGCAGCTGCGTTATTCCTAGCAGCTTGCGGATCTTCCGATAACACAGACAACGCAGAAAACACAGACTCGGGCAGCGGTACAGAAGGCGAAACGGACTTGCTCGCTGAAATCCAGGAAGAAGGAACTTTGGTCATCGGCACTGAAGGAACGTACCCTCCTTTCACGTTCCATGACGACAGTGGAGAATTGACAGGGTTTGACGTGGAAATCGCCCGCGAAGTCGCGGATCGCCTCGGCGTCGAAGCTGAATTTTTGGAAACACAATGGGATGCCATGTTTGCCGGACTTGATGCCGAGCGTTTTGATATGGTCGCCAACCAAGTCGGCATTAACGAAGAACGCCAGGAAAGCTATGATTTCTCAGATCCATACATCACTTCGACGGCAGTTCTCGTCGTAGCTGAAGGCAATGAAGAAATTCAAGGCTTTGATGATTTGGAAGGCAAGCTCTCGGCGCAGTCATTGACAAGCAATTACGCCGAAATGGCCACTTCCTACGGCGCAGAGCTTGAAGGTGTCGAAGGCTTTAACCAAGCAATCGAATTATTGGTATCAGGACGCGTCGATGCGACAGTCAATGACAACTTGACTGTGCTTGATTTCCAGAACCAGCGTCCGGATGCAGGCATTAAAGTCGTCGATGAATCCAGCGATGCGGCGCAAAGCGCTTTATTGTTCAGAAAAGGCAATGACACTTTCGTCGAGGCAGCAAATGAGGCACTTGCTGAAATGATCGAAGACGGTACGTACGAAGAAATCTCTAATAAGTGGTTCGGCGAAAATGTACTTGAATAGTATTTTCTCAAATCCTGAACGGTTGGAGCGGCTCGGCGATATCGCCCAGTCCTCCTTCCTGCCTTTGATCGAAGCGGCTGTGCAATTCACTTTGCCGCTTTCGGTCATTTCTTTTATCCTCGGGCTATTCCTGGCGGTCGTCACTGCGCTTGCCCGCATCTCCACCGTCCGGATTCTGCAATGGATTGCACGCGTCTATGTCTCAATCATCCGGGGCACTCCGCTGCTCGTCCAATTGTTCATCCTGTTTTACGGTTTGCCTACTGTCGGCGTCACCATAGATCCATTTCCGGCAGCAGTCATCGGATTTTCCTTGAATGTCGGCGCCTATGCTTCGGAAGTCATCCGTGCGGCGATTTTGTCGATTCCTAAAGGCCAATGGGAAGCAGCCGATACAATCGGCATGTCCTATTCCCAAACTTTGCGGCGCGTGATTTTGCCTCAAGCATCACGCGTCTCGGTGCCGCCGCTTTCGAATACATTCATCAGCCTGGTCAAGGACACATCCCTTGCCGCGTTGATCTTGGTGACGGAAATGTTCCGCGTCGCCCAGCAGATCGCTGCGACCAACTATGAATTCCTGCTTCTTTACGGGCAGGCAGCATTGATCTATTGGGTCATTTGCTTCTCGCTATCACTCGTCCAAGGGCAATTGGAAAACCGCTTTGACCGCTATGTTTCCCGTTAAATCCAGATCGATCCACAGATAGGAGTTTATTATGATTTCAATTAAAAATTTGCATAAGAGCTTCGGCGAGCTGGAAGTGCTAAAAGGCATCGACCTCGACGTCGAAAAAGGGCAGACCATCGTCGTCATCGGCCCTTCCGGTTCAGGAAAGACCACTTTTCTCCGCTGCCTTAATATCCTTGAGAAGCCGAGCGCAGGAACCGTTGAAATCGGCGGCCTCGTCGCGGATTTTTCGAAGCCGATGTCGAAAAAGCAGATCACGGCATTTCGCAAACAATCGGCGATGGTGTTCCAGCATTACAACCTGTTTCCGCATATGACCGTGCTCGAAAATATCATGGAAGGGCCTGTAACTGTCCAAAAAAAAGACAAAGCACAGGCGAAAGAAAAAGCCTTGGCGCTGCTTGAGAAAGTCGGGCTGTCGGACAAAGCCGATTCGTATCCTTACCAGCTGTCAGGCGGCCAGCAGCAGCGCGTCGGCATTGCCCGCGCACTGGCGCTTGAACCTAAAGTCATGCTGTTCGACGAACCAACTTCCGCACTCGACCCTGAACTCGTCGGTGAAGTGCTGCAGGTGATGAAAGATCTTGCATCCGAGGGTATGACAATGGTTGTCGTGACCCACGAAATGCGCTTTGCCAAAGGCGCGGCAGACGAGGTCCTGTTCATGGACGGCGGACGCATTGTCGAACGCGGCACGCCGACTGAGGTTTTCAACCACCCGAAAGAAGAGCGGACGCAGCGCTTTTTGAACTTGATTCAAAAAGCGGATACGATTTAAATGAAAAAAAGCCCCAGCGCGAATTGCGCCGGGGCTTTTTTATGTTGTTTCAGGAAACGCCGATGGAAACAGCGACGACAAGTGCTACAAGCGCAATGACGAGCCATCCCACTACAAGCTTCCAGACAAATTTCACCCATTTCTCGTAAGGAATGCCGGCCACTGCCAAGTAGCCCATCAATAATGCCGGCCACTGCCAAGTAGCCCATCAATGCTGCTGAAGTAGGAATGATGGAGTTGGTGATGCCGTCTCCATATTGATACGCAAGAACAGCCACTTGGCGTTCGATCGCCAAAAGATCCGACAACGGAGTCATGATCGGCATCGTCGTTGCCGCCTGCCCGCTTCCCGAAGGAATGAAAAAATTGATGACGACTTGCGTAAAGAACATCCCGATGACCGTCAGTGCATTCGGCAAGCCGCTAATGACGCTTGCCAAGCCATGGATCATCGTATCCATGATGACGCCCTGCTCCATGATGACCAAAATCGCGCGGGCAAAGCCAACGATCAAAGCCCCAAAGACGACTAATTTCATGCCGTCGACAAACGCATCGAACATGCGGTTGACGCCTAAATTGCCGATGAGTCCTGCCGCAAAACCGATGATGACGAATGATGCTGCCAGTTCCGTCAAATACCAGCCCCATTCAAATACGCCATAAACATTGATCCCGAGCCCGATGGCAAGGAACAAGAACACCATCCCATGGCGCCAGTTGAAGGCACCGAGCAGTTCGGCTTGGTCTTTAGTCGATGATTTCGACGCGCGTTTCTCGATTTCGTAGATGACACTTTGCGTCGGGTCTTTTTTCACTTTCGCCGCATAGCGCATGACATACCAGATCGCGAAGCCGAGGAAGAAAACATAAGCGCCGAAACGGAAGCCGATCCCTGAGAAGATCTGCAGTTCCGCTATGCCTTGTGCAATCCCGACAGTAAACGGATTGAGCATGCCGCCGATAAAGCCGGACGCCGCACCGAGAGAAACCATAGCGGTCCCCGTCATGGCGTCAAAGCCGATTGCCCGCGCTACCGCAATGCCGATCGGAACGAAAATGATGACCTCTTCCGCCATCCCGATTGTTGCCCCGAGCACCGAAAAGAGAATCATGATAATCGGTATGAGCAGCTTTTCCCTTTTTTCCAGTTTATCGACCACCTTGGCGATTCCGGATTCAATCGCCCCTGTCGCACGGATGATACCGAACGCCCCGCCGACTAGGAAGATATAGAAAATGATGCTCGAAGCTTCGGACATGCCGGTAGGAATCGCTTTGAACAACTCAAAAAAACCAACCGGACTCTGCTCCACTTCCGCGAAGGAATTGTCGATGACGACAGTCCGCCCCTCCACTTCTTCCCGCTCATATTGCCCCGCTGGAATCAAATACGAGGCGACCATTGCCGCAATCATGATGGAAAATAAAATAGCATATGTATGCGGAACCTTGCCTCCGCTTTTCTTATCCTTTCGGGGTTTTGACGTCATGCCAACTCTCCCCCTACTGTACAAGATGCAACTGTCAATTTCTTGAGCTTGTCCGGATCGACTTCAATACCGAGACCCGGCTTGCCGCTTAAGAGTACATGCGGATGCTCGTATTTCAGGTCGCCGATTTCCTCGCTGAACAAGAGTGGGCCAGTCAATTCGGTGCTTTCGATATTGATCCGTGACATCGCCGCATGGTAGCCGGCGCTTGATGCGACCGACGATTCCACCATCGACCCGATCTGGCACAGCATGCCCGCCGCTTCAGCAGTTTTCGCCATCTGCACGGCATGGAAAATCCCGCCGCATTTCATTAATTTGATGTTGATGACATCCGCCGCATCGAGACGGATGATTTCAAGCAAATCTTCCATCGACTGCACCGTCTCATCCGCCATGATCGGAACTGCTGTTTTCTGCCGCACTTCGGCAAGGCCTCGGATATCGCCCATGCGGATCGGCTGTTCGACCCAGCTGAGCCCCGCATTTTCTAGCTGGCGGATCGCCGCCACTGCTGTCCCGACCGATTTCCATCCTTGGTTGACGTCGACGCGGATCGGCACGGAGTTCCCGACTTCATTGCGCACAGCCAAAATGCGCTCCACATCCAGCTGGGCGTTATCCGCACCGACTTTCAATTTCAACGAACCATAGCCCGCTTCGACTGCTTTTTTCGCTTTTTCCGCCATGATTTCAGGCGCCTCGATACTCAAGACGCGCGGATAGGATAAATGCTCTTTCGACTGTCCGCCGAGCAAATTATAGACCGGCTGTCCCGATGCTTTCCCCATCAAGTCGTAGCAAGCGATATCAACCGCTGCTTTCGCTGCCGGGTTGCCTGCCAAAATCCCGTTCATCTTATGATGGATCGCTTCAATATCGAACGGATTCATGCCGATCACAGCCGGCAGGAATAATTCCTTCAGCACTTCGTAGCTCGCTGTGAAATATTCGCCCGTCACATGCTCATCCGGCACCGCCTCCCCGTAACCGACCAAGCCGTTATCCGTTTCCAGTTCGAGAATCAAAGACGGCATATCCGGGTATGTCGCATAAGAGATGATAAAAGGTTCATGTAATGGAAAGCGTACTGCATGCAATCTTGCTTGAGTGATTTTCATAATGAAGCCTCCAATTATAAGTTGTATTGTATGATTATACTATAAAAACTTTTGCAATAGCGTAATAATTTTGATGCATAACCAGAGACGGCGTATAATGGCGTCAGTGCGTTTTTTAAAATTTTTGTAGGATAAAGGAGTTTACTGTTGATGAGCTTATTAAAACAAACCGATACATTGATTGATTCTCTTCAAAAGGAAATGGTGGATATCCGGCGCCATCTCCATATGCATCCCGAACTATCCCATCAGGAAGTGGAAACACCCGCTTATATCGCGCATCGTCTGGAGGAAATGGGTGTCGAAGTGCGCCGTGGTGTTGGCGGCCGCGGAGTCGTCGGAACGATCCGCGGCGGCAAGCCCGGCAAGACAATCGCTTTCCGCGCCGATTTCGATGCGCTTCCGATCGATGACCAAAAAGTTGTTTCTTATAAATCGACGATTCCGGGCGTCATGCATGCTTGTGGTCACGATGGCCATACTGCCGGCCTTCTCGGCTTCGCGAAAGCAATGACGGCGATTAAAGAGGAGCTGCCCGGAACGATTGTGCTGATCCATCAATTCGGCGAAGAGCTGTCCCCAGGCGGTGCACGCGCGATGATCGAAGACGGCTGCCTCGATGGCGTCGACCTCGTATTCGGTGCGCATCTCCAAAGCAAAATGGAATCCGGCAAAGTCTATCTTCGCGATGGCTACTTGCAAGCTTCCGAAGACGCCATCAAAATCAATGTTTACGGCTCAGGAACCCACGGCGCAGAACCACATACCGGCATCGACCCGATCCTTGCCGCGAGCCACATCATGGTCGCACTGCAATCGATTGTCAGCCGCAATGCCGATCCGTTGAAAGAACTCGTCGTATCGATCGGCAAATTCCATGCGGGTGACGCTGACAATGTCATTCCAAGCAAAGCCGTCATGGAAGGCACCATTCGCGTATTCGACCCGGAACTGCGCAAGCTCGCCAGCGAACGCGTGCGCTCAGTCGCTGAGAATGTCGCCGCTGCCATGGGCGCACGTGCTGAAGTGATTGTCGAGACCGGTTACGATTCGCTGTGGAATCATCCGGCAGCGGCAGAAATCGTCCGTACTTCCGCCCGTCCTGTTGTAGGTGAAGACAATGTCATCGACATCGACCCGATCATGCCGGTCGAAGATTTTGCGTATTACACACAAGTGAAGCCGGGCGCGTACTTCTTTGTCGGCGCAAAAATGGCAGACGAAACGCTCGTCTATCCGCACCATCACGAAAACTTCGATTTCAATGAAGACGCTATGAACACGGCTGCAAAAGTCTTCGCTGCCATCTATTTCAATGCCCAGCAAGTAGAAAGCGATTCTGCCGAATAATAAAGCATATCCCCCTTCAGCCGAGTGCTGGAGGGGGATTTTTGTAGCTTAATCTGAATAAAGTGTGGACGAGATAGTGGTACAAGTAAGTGATGTGTACTGTTCATTGCTTGTTTCATCTTCAAGCAGCCGCCTCCCGCTTTGGGCTGGCCTCCCGCCATAAGCCGTGAAGAACGCTCGTCTTATAGCTTCGGCTCGCCCTTGGACGCGGTTCGGCTTTTAGATTTCAATGGATGTTGTGTGCGAGAAAGTATCGCTGTTGATTGGATGCATCCGTTGGTGGAGACGCTTAGCTAGACTTGATAGTGGTGAAGTTGCCATAGCTATCCAATTTGGACTTACGAAGCAGAACAAAATTATTCGCACTAAGTCCAGTGCCAAGTGTATTTCATTTCCTCTCTAAAACTAGAGATGGAGCGGAAAGGGGCCGACGCCGGAGGGACCGAGCGGGCTGGCGAGACAAATGTGCCGCGCTCTTTTCGGCACATTGGCGGGGCACCCGCCCCATCCCCGGGCAGCTGAAAGCGCGACGTCCTGTCGCATCAGCTGCATGACTCACATCCTGCGAGCCCCAAGCGTGCCCCTTGCAACGCAATCTCTTCCACTCACATCTCCACTATCCGTCTTTAAAATAGTAAAGTCCTTGTCGCATCAGCTGCATGACCTGCATCCTGCAAGCCCCTTGGAGCGCAATCTCCACTCTTCACATTTCCGATTCATAAACACAAAGAAAAAACCCGCACAACTCAATGAGCTGTGCGGGTTTGGTCCTACTTGATGACATTCAGTTCTTTGCCGACTTTTGCGTAGATCTCAATCGCTTCGTCGAGCATTTCTTTCGTATGTGCTGCTGTTGGCATGTTGCGCACACGGCCAGTGCCGCGTGGAACCGTCGGGAAGACGATCGATTTCGCGTAGACGCCTTCTTCGAACAAGCGTTTCGAGAACTGCTGAGTCAATTTCTCGTCGCCGATGATGCATGGCGTGATCGGTGTTGCGGAATCGCCGATATCGAAGCCAAGCTCTTTCAAGCCTTTCTTCAAATAATCGCCATTATCCCAAAGCTTGTCATGAAGTTCTGTCGAATCGATGATCTTTTGGACTGCGGCCGTCGTCGCTGCGACGTCCCCTGGCGTTACTGCTGTTGAGAACAAGAACGGGCGGGAGCGCACGCGCAGCCAGTCGATCAATTGCTTCTTGCCGGCTACATAGCCGCCGACAACGCCGACTGCTTTCGAGAGTGTACCCATCTGCATATCAACTTCTTTTTCCAAGCCGAAATGCTTCACAGTGCCTTTCCCTTTGCCCGTGACGCCTGAACCGTGCGCGTCGTCAACGTACGTGATCAAGTCGAACTCTTTTGCGATTTCCACGATTTCCGGAAGCTTCGCGATATCGCCGTCCATCGAGAAGACGCCGTCTGTGATGACCATTACTTTATTGTACTGGCCAGATTCAGTCGCTTCTTTCGCTTTCGCGCGAAGATCTTCCATATCTGAGTGTTTGAACGCGATGATCTTCGCTTTCGACAAGCGGCAGCCGTCGATGATCGATGCATGGTTCAATTGATCGGAAAGGATCGCATCGTTCTTGTCCATGACTGCAGAAATCGCAGCCATATTGCAGTTGAATCCGGATTGGAATGAAATCGCTGCTTCTGTTCCTTTGAACTCAGCCAACTTTTCTTCCAATTCCACGTGCAAGTCGAGCGTCCCGTTGATGGTACGGACAGCGCCAGCGCCGACTCCGTATTTTTCGATCGCTTGAATCGCTACTTTCTTCAAGTCTTCATCTGTTGCAAGCCCCAGGTAGTTGTTTGAAGACAAGTTGATCAGGTCCTTGCCGCCGATTTTAATAATCGCCCCGTTCGGGCCTTCTACCGGATCGATCTCATTATATAGGCCTTGTTCTTTCAATTCCGTTAAGTTTTCTTCCAAAAACGCATCTAATTTTTTCGACACAGTCCTCTTCCTTTCAAAAAACAAATTCTGACTCCATCTTATCACACCGCCATTTTTTCCAAAAGAAAAAGCGGGCCGCGGCCCGCTCATTCCCGATTATTGCTTTTTGTTATTGCCTTTTCCTTTACCTTTGCTTTTATCTTCTTTGTACAGCACTTCGTAAGTGAATTCTTTTGCTTCTTTCTGGTCTGGCGCTGCTGCATAAGAAGTGATCATTTTCAAATTGCCTTCACGCAGCACTTGTTGCAAGTCGAGCGCTTCTTTTTCCGTTACGTTGAACGGATCGACATTGAATACGCGTTGCTTGCCGTTTTTCTTCGTTTGGATGAATGTCGTCGTGAAGTCGACATACTCGCCTTTCAACTGGCCGAGTGACTGGAATGGCTCTGTAGAAGTTCCATCTGCCGTGAAGCTGCCCAGTTCGATGTTCTTCACGAACCAGCCTGCTTCGTTAGAACCCCAGTCCGTCAAGTTGCGGAACGAGACCAACACGTCTTGTCCTGCGTAGTCGGCCAAATCGAATGTCTCAGTAGACCAATTCGTTTTCTGGCCTGTGAAGCCTGGCAAATTCTCTTTGATCGTTGGGTAGCCTTCTTCCACTACATCTGAACGTGTATTGTCGTTCGCAAGGGATGTCCATGTTTCGCCGTTATCCGTAGACACTTGAACTGTCGCGAAATCCCATTGCTCTTCGATATTGTAATAATGTTCGAAGCTCAAGGTCGGAGTTTCAGCTGGAACCGTCGCCCCGAAGATCAAGGCCTGGTCCGCTTCGTCGCCATTGTTCGCATGAAGCACTTGCTCGGAAGCGTCAAGCGGATTGGCGACCGTTTTCCATTGCAATGGCAGGAAGTCCACACCGTCGAACTTCATGCCACGCACTGTGCGGTCCAAATCGAATTCCTTGAAGTCGCCGCCCCATGCCGGCACGCCTTCTTTTTCAAAGGTTTTCGCTTTCTCGAAGTCGACGGTCTTGCCGCGGACGCCGTCACCGACTGGCAGTTCGCGCAAATCGATGCTGTCGAATTTATAATCCGGGCTGATTGTGCCATCATCCAGCGTCAATGCCGTCATGAAGTCTTGGTAAAGCTCAGTGAATGTTTTGTTTGTCCCGTATTCTTCCAATACTTTATCGACACTTGCCATGCCTTGTGTCGTTCCGTCAGTTGCGATTTCACGGATGAACTCCTTACCGAATTTATCGTACATATAAAGCGTGAACAAATAGACTTGTCCGTAGTCGGCAATCGTTTCAGGGCCGGTAGCCGCTGTTCCGTGTTCATCCCAGTTGACGAGCGAGTTTTCCGGGTGGTCCAAATAGAAGTTGATCGACCCTTCGCCGTGGCCATAGCCGCCGAGGAATTCAGAGAATGTCGACATTCCTTCGTTGATCCATGTTTCTTCTGCGCCGTCGTTATCGGCTTGGATCAAATGCTGAAGTTCGTGGATTGTCGTGCCGAAGAATGTGCTCTCCAAACGAGTTTCCCATGAATTGGTATCGATCGTGATGATATTGCGGTCCGTATAGTTTTCAAGCGTCTGCCAGAAGAAGCCGGCTACGAAGAACGGATAGGATGGGTTGTTCCAGCCTTCGTCCTGGACGTTATCGACGAGCATGATCACTTTATCGGAACCATCTTCACTTTCGTAATAACCTTCAGGAAGGCCGACCATTCCAGGAAGCGGTGATTTCGAGCCGTTGTGTGAATTCGGCGTTCCGAAGAAGTCCGTCGCTACCGGATAGATATTGCTGTCGAATTCAGCCGTCAATTTATCCACTTGCGCTTGTGTGACGATGTCAGCTGGTTTCGGATTGTCCGGACCATAGGCAAGGTCTTTAGCGACCCAGATTTCCACATTATCGCCGATGCTGCGAAGCGTGAATTCCTTAAACGCCAAATTGCGGTCCAAGAATAGCTTCGTTCCATGATCTTCGGTGAAATGTTCACTTGCCGCACTTTCTTCATCGCCGTCCGCTGTTTCATCATTCAACGAACCAGCTTGGTCTTTGATGCGCTGCTCTGCTTCTTTTTGGAACGTCTCGTCATTCGCCAGGCGATTCAACTCCTGGTCGATGTCGATCCGCTCGCCGTAACGATCCTCGTCCCAAGCGCCGAGTGACGGCAACTCCTCAACCGGTGCTGCACTTGCTGCTGGTGAATAAAGTGAAAGCGCCAATGCGCTCGCTGATAGAATAGGGAACCACTTGCTTTTTTTCATGAATATGTATCTCCTTCCAGAAATATCTGAATATTTTTTCTTTCTAAAGATTACCACTTCTTTAATACTTCCTGAATAGGGTAAACTATTTATTTCGTTACCCGAAATACAGGTGATTAGTCATGTTCAGGAGGTGCGCTAGATAGGTAAATTATATCAATATTCTGATTTAACAGTCTTTTATTTTTAATAAAATCTATAGAACTCCATTAAAAAAAGCGGGCATATGCCCGCTTCTTCGATTTTTTATACTAATGCTTCTTTTAAATCTTCTATCAAATCTTCCACATCTTCGATTCCTACAGAAATGCGCACCAAGCCTTCTGTGATACCAAGCTCTGCACGACGCTCCTCGGGAATCGATGCATGCGTCATCTGCGCCGGAACCGATATCAAACTTTCCACAGCCCCTAAGCTTTCCGCCAAAGTGAAGTATTTCAACTTGGCAAGCAGCTCATCCGCTTTTTCTTTGCTGCCGACGTCAAATGAAATCATCCCGCCGAAACCGCGCGCTTGTTTTTCCATCAAGGCTTTACCGGAATGGCTATCGAGCCCTGGATAAATGACCGCTTCGACCGCCTCGTGCCCATCCAGAAATTCAGCGATTTGCTGGGCATTGGCATTGGTCTCTTCCATGCGGATGCCGAGCGTTTTCAGCCCGCGCATCAAAAGCCACGAATCTTGAGGCCCGAGAATCGCGCCAACCGAATTCTGCACGAAATGCAATTCCTCTGCGAGTTCTGATGTATTGACAACGACAAGCCCCGCTACGACATCGCTATGGCCACCGATATATTTCGTCGCGCTATGCAAAACGATATCCGCCCCAAGAGAAATCGGGTTTTGGAAATAAGGGGTCATGAAGGTGTTGTCGACGATCGTCAACAGCCCATTCCCTTTAGCGAAAGTCGCCACCGCTTCAATATCCGTCACTTTCAAAAGCGGATTGGTCGGCGTTTCGATAAAGATCGCTTTCGTATTTTCCTGAACGGCAGCTTTCACTTGTTCCAAATCACCCGTATCGACGAATGTGAATTCGAGACCGAAGCGGTTCAGCACTTTATTCATGACGCGGTATGTCCCACCATACACATCGTCCGTCAAAATGACGTGGTCGCCTGCTGAAAACAGCATCATGACAGAAGAGATTGCCGCCATGCCGGAACCGAATGCAAATCCGGCGTGGCCGTACTCCACATCCGCAATCAACTCTTCCAACGCGTGGCGCGTCGGATTTCCGGTCCGTGAATATTCATAGCCTTTGAACTTGCCCACAGCTTCCTGCTTGTAGGTGCTCACTTGATAAATCGGTGTCGATACAGCGCCGGTCGCTTCGTCTCCGAAGATGCCGCCGTGAATCAATCTAGTTTTCGGTTTCATTGCTGTTCCTCCTCAAAAAGAGCTCCGTAAATATCTTGGCTCAAATAGCGTTCGCTCGAATCGGCAAATACCGTGACGATATGGCTGCCCGGTTTTGCGGATTGCGCTTCACGCAAAGCCGCAACAAATGCAGCTCCCGATGAACTGCCGACGAGAAGCCCTTCTTTCTGAGCAAGTTCACGCACGGCTGCGAACGCCTCTTTATCTGTAATCGTGTGGATGGCATCGAAATACTGAGTGTCCATAAACGGTGGAATCAATTCCATGCCGATGCCTTCCGTCTTATGCGGCCCGGACTCTCCACCATTTAATATCGAGCCTTCCGGTTCCACGATGACGGTTTTGATGTTTTGGTTTTTCGCTTTTAAAAACCGAGAAGTTCCCATAAACGTGCCGCCGGATCCTGCACCTGCGACAAAGACATCGATTTTGCCGTCCATCTGCTCCCAAAGTTCAGGGCCAAGCGTCTGGACGTAGGTGTCCGGATTGGCAGCGTTTGCGAATTGCGCCGGCATGAACGCGCCTTCTTGTTCAGCTATTTCAGTCGCTTTTTTGATGGCGCCTGTTATGCCATCGGCGGTCGGCGTATTGATCACTTCTGCACCCAACGCCCTCATAAGCGTCTGTTTTTCCATGCTGAATTTTTGGGGAACGACCAGCTTCAAGCGGTAGCCTTTGCCGATTGCCGCAATCGCGAGGCCGATGCCTGTATTGCCGGCAGTCGGCTCGACAATCGTGCCGCCCGGTTTTAGCTCTCCACGTTTCACCGCATCTGCAATCAATGCCACACCGAGACGGTCTTTGACGCTGCCGCCCGGGTTGAAAAATTCCAGCTTGGCGAATATCCGGCAGCCGTTGGGAATCGTGCTATGCGTCAATTCCAGAACCGGCGTGCGGCCGATCAATTGCTGAATCTCCGTTGCGTATTCCATGCTGATTCCCCTTATGCAGTTTCTTCTTTGAATATTTGGCGCCACTCGTCTTTTTTCGCAAGCATTTCCTTAGCCAACTCATGGGCGCCTTCCAAGCTATGGCTTGCTGCCCATCCGCATTGAACTTCATTGCATGCCGGCACCTCATCTGCTGCAATGACATCATTTAAAGTCGCTTCCAAAATTCTTAGGATATCGTCATAGCTGTCATGGTTGATCATCGATATATAAAACCCGGTCTGGCAGCCCATCGGCCCGATATCGATGATTTGGTCGGAATGGTTGCGGCTATGCTCCGCCAGCATATGCTCGAGCGAGTGTAGGCCAGGCATGTCCATATGTTCTTTGTTCGGCTGTTTGAAACGGATATCGTATTTCTTGATGACATCCCCGTTCGTACCGACTTTCTCTCCGGCCAAGCGGACATAAGGCGCCGAAACTTTCGTATGGTCCAAGTTGAAGCTTTCTACATTCATTTTCTTCATTGCAATCTCCCTTTCATCGTTTGGTCGCATCCATTAAGAATACGTAATCATTTAAGCGAGTGAATAGTAAATCAAATCCATTTTCCTGAAATATCGCATCTAATACAGGGACTGTCGTGTAATGCTCGCGTTTCAAATCTTCTACGAGGTGAGTATGCCCTTCGCTTTCCTCATAGAGGACCCTTTTGAGTTTCGCTTCTTCCGATTCGAACGCCGTATCAGCAAAAACGACTTTCCCCCCACTCGGCAATATCGAAGCGTACAGGCTGATCGCTTTCGCTTTTTCTGTATCGGTCAAATGATGGAACGCATAGCTACTGACGAAGCATCGGGGTGTTTCCGGCAATTCGAATTCCAGGAAATCACCATCCATCAGACGAAGATCGGGGAATTTCCGGGCCGCCACATTGCGCATTGCGCCGTTCGGTTCAATACCTGTCACCGCATGTCCTTCCTCGAGCAGTGCTGCTGTCAGATTGCCTGTCCCTATGCCGAATTCGACGACTGGTCCTGTAGCTTTCTTCGCGACAGCACGCAGAATCTCCTGGTAGTTTTCAAAAACAGCTTTATATTCCGGATCATTCCCACTGACTAACTCATCATACGTGTGCACCCATTCATCAAAAATACCGACAAATTCTCTTCCCATAATTGCACTCCCGCTCTCTTAGATGTTATTATGCACAAAACCAATAGTTTTACTTGGCTTTATTTATAACACATGCCATTCCCGAGTTCAACTACGAGGTTTTCATAGGCAGTGGAATTATTTGCACAAAAAAGACCTGGCAAATGCCAGGCCTTGTTCTACTATATTTTCAAAATGGATGGCAATTCATCTTGATGCTTCAAAATCAGCCATTTCAATAAGGTTTCGCTTTGCACGAGCGATATTTGGACAACCCGCCCAACAAGCAGCGCAATTACAACCGTACCGATGCCGACTGGCCCACCTAGCATCCAGCCAAGTACTGCAACTGTTATTTCGATTGCCGTACGGATTGTGCTGACGCTGAATCCTGTTTGCTGGACCAAAATCAGCATCAGGTCATCCCGAGGCCCTGCTCCCATTTTGGGTGAGACATACATCCCGACACCATAACCCATTACAATGATGCCTGCCGTAAAAATGACGATCTGGCCGATGAGCGAATGGATATCCGGAATTAGGAAGTTGAATAAGTCGATAAACAAACCAATCAGCAGCATATTCAGCCAAGTGCCGAACTGTGGCCATCTGAGGCGCACAAGAGAGGTTATGCTGATGAGCGTAAAGCCTGCTATGATCGACCACGAGCCGATAGTCAGCCCGAAATTCTCATGCAATCCAACGTGCAAAACATCCCAAGGTCCGATCCCAAGGCGATCGCCTTTAATAGTCATTGAAATCCCAAGGCCCAGAAACATCATCCCGCTGAGAAAAAACAGCCATCTATAAAACATAGAAACTTTCATCATTTATCCTTCTTTCTTCGCTAACCTCTTTGCCGGCCGAGTGAAAAGAAACCCTTCACGTGCGTGCGGTCAATTCCGCCAGTTCACCTTTCGTCACGTTCAGCAAATCTTTTGGTGCAAGTTTCAACTGTGCGCCGACTTTTCCGGCAGAGACGATCATTTCTTCAAGGAGGGCAGCTTCTTCGGCGACGAATGTCGAAAAAGGCTTTTTCATGCCGAACGGCGAACAGCCGCCGCGCACATAACCGGTCAACGGCAAAATCTCTTTGACCGGCACCATTTCGATTTTCTTCTCGCCACAGGCTTTCGCGGCCAGTTTTAAATCCAGCTCCTCGGCGACCGGCACGAGAAATACGTAATGGTCTTTGGAAGAACCTGCTGCGACGAGTGTCTTATAGACGTTTTCAACTGGAGAACCGATTTTCGCTGCAACCGATACGCCGTCAACTTTCCCGTCGTCGGTGCTGTAATAGAGTGGCTCGTAATCGATTTTTTCACGGTCCAAAATACGTGCGGCGTTGGTCTTCGCTGCTTTTTTCGCCACCTTGCCCCCTCCTGTCAGTCGTTTTGTTCGAGCAATTTCTTCAGAGCATCCGCCATTGCAGTGTTTTGCGGCGGCTCATCCTGTTTCTTCAAGTATTTATTGACATCTTTCTTGTTCGCTTTCGATTGTCCTGCTTTTTTGCGCTTTTCAAATGCCGATAATTTTTCCCGGTGGCCGCATTTGCAGACGAACATTTTGTTATCGCCGTCCCCGACCATATCCATGCGCTTATGGCAGTTCGGGCAGCGGGCATTTGTCTGCATGGAAACGTTTTTCTTGAAGCCGCATTCGCGGTCCTGGCACACATGCATTTTGCCGCGCTTGCCGTTCACTTCAAGAAGCGGCTTGCCGCATTCCGGGCACATTTTGCCGGTGATGTTATCGTGCTTGAATTTCTGATCGCTCGATTTGATTTCAGCTACCGATTTTTTCGAAAAGGCAATCATTTCTTCCATGAATTGCTCTTTCTTCATCTGGCCTTTAGCGATTTTCGTCAATTGAGTTTCCCAATCGGCTGTAAGTTTTGGCGATTTCAAGTCTTCTGGAGCGAGTTGCAGCAGTTGGCGACCTTTGGATGTAATCGTCAAATCTTTGCCTTTTTTCTCGATCAAGAAGCTATTGAACAATTTATCGATAACGTCGGCACGCGTCGCCACAGTGCCAAGGCCACCTGTTTCACCTAGCGTCTGGATAAGTTCTTTCGATTCGCCCGCCATGAACTGCGAAGGGTTTTCCATCGCGCCGAGCAACGTTCCTTCATTGAAGAAGGCTGGCGGCTTGGTTTTTCCTTCTGTCAGCGTGATGCCTTTTAGCTCCACAGTCTGTCCGCGCTCGAATGCCGGCAAAGTCGATTCGCCTTCTTCGTCGCTATCTTTATATATGCGTTTCCAGCCTTCTTCGCGGATTGTGTTGCCTTTCGCCTGGAATGTCTCACCGGATACATCGAGTGTGACAGTCGTGCGGTCATACTCGTGCTGCGGCAGGAAAACTGCCAGGAAGCGGCGGACGATCATATCGTACAGCTTGTATTCCTTATCGCTGAGGTCATGAAGCGGCGGTGTTTCTTCCGTTGGGATGATGGCATGGTGATCGGATACTTTGGCATCATCGATGACGCCTTTTTGAGGAACTCCTGCACCTTTTAGCGCTGTATTCGCGAGCGAACGGTATTCACCGACTTGCACCGCTTTGATATGGTCTTTCAAGGTGCCCTTCATATCGCTCGTCAAATGCTTCGAGTCCGTACGTGGATAGGTGACGATTTTATAGCGCTCGTAAAGGTTCTGCAAAGTATTGAGTGTTTCTTTCGCAGACCAGCTATAGCGTTTGTACGCTTCTTTCTGCAATTCAGTCAAATCGAACAAATGAGGTGCCGGTTGTTTTTTCGGCGTGACTTTCACGTCCGTCACCTCGCCTTTATTCGCCGTATCGAGCTTGGCGAATAAACGGTCGATCCGGTCTTTATCGAAACTCTGCGTCGACTTCCCGTCCGTCCATGTGAAGGCCGCTTTGTCGCTGATTGCCTGAAGGCCATAATAAGGCTTCGGCTGGAAGTTGCGGATGTCTTGTTCACGCTTGGCAATCATCGCAAGTGTCGGCGTCTGGACGCGGCCTGTCGACAATTGGGCGTTGTGCTTCACTGTCAGCGCACGCGTTGCATTGATGCCTACGACCCAGTCGGCTTCGGCGCGGGCAACCGCTGCCTGATACAAATTTTCATACGCCTTGCCGTCTTTCAGGTGTTGAAAGCCGTCCTTGATCGCTTTATCGGTGACAGAGGAAATCCATAGCCGCTTCACTGGCTTTTTGACTTTGGCTTGCTCCAGTATCCAGCGGGCGACCAATTCCCCTTCCCGTCCGGCATCCGTGGCGATGATGACTTCATTTACATCTCCACGGGTTAACTGCGCTTTGACCGCAGTGTATTGCTTCATCGTTTGCTTAATCGGCACAAGCTTGAACGGCTCAGGAATGATGGGCAGGTTTTCCATTTTCCATTCTTTGAAGTCGTTATTATATTGTTCCGGCTGGGCATGCGTCACTAAATGGCCGAGCGCCCAAGTGACGATATATTGTTTTCCTTCTAGAAAACCGTTTCCTTTTTGTGTGCATCCGAGTACCCGTGCAATATCACGCGCTACGGATGGCTTTTCTGCAAGAACTACTGATTTCATAAACTAAAACCCCTTTTCTACAGCGTCTAGTATAGCATTTTCCACACACTGTTGTGCACAAGCTGCCTCTATTGACTGCATCCTTTATTCCAATGAACATAGTCGTTCCAACCTAAAAAAACCTCCCGAGGGAGGTTTTTTCTTAATGGTTATCGAGTGCTTCTTTCGACAAATGTGTACTCATTTCTGCGTATTGGACGAACACGCGGGCGAGTTCGCGCAGGCGATTGTGTACATCTTCGTTGATGATTGCGTTCGTCTCGTCGAAATGGCTCGTATGCGTATAGACATAATTTGGCGTCACTAAGCAACGGAAATAGTCGAGTATCGGCTTTAACTGGTTTTCGATGACCAGATGATGCTGATACGTGCCGCCGTTTGCGACGATCGATACAGGTTTATAGCGCATCGTGTGCGGGTGAAGCATGTCAAATGCATTCTTCAGAACACCTGGGATCGACCCTTGGAAAATCGGCGAAGCAATGATATACCCGTCAGCTTCTTCAAACCTGGCGATCATTTCCCGCATGCTGTCGTTATATTCCGCAGGACTGCGCCCATCAACAAATTGATGTTCATAGTCGCCCATGCTAAAAATGCTCAGTTCCATCTCTGGATTGAATTCTTCAAGATATACTTTGACCTGTTCCAATACGGCGCCGGTCTTGCGCCCGATAATCGTGCCGTCCACCAATAAAATCTTCATGATCCTGAATCCTCCTCGAATACGTATCGGCAGGCAGTTAGACTGCCTTTAACTATTGGTTAGTTTGGTGCAGCCCAATGTGCGCCGCAGCTATTCTTAATCATAGCAAAGACAGTAACCTGTGCGTATCGATAGGGCTTATTATGGAAAGATTTCATTCTTTAGTCTGAGAGTCCTTTTTGCTGCGCTTGATCTCCAAGCGCTCTTGAATGCGGTCAGAATCACGCTCAGGACCTGTGAAGCTAATAATCGTATCGCCTTGCTTCGGTTCAAGCACTTTATCGGAACTGAAGAACTCAATGTTTCCTTGCGCGGTTTCAATGAATAGTGGAATCGTATTCGCCGACCACTTCTTATTGAATTCCTCATAAGTAAATCGTTCAGTTAACTTCGTAGAGCGCATGGCATACCCTTGTTCCGCTTTTTCATCCAGCGCATGGATGTTCCAATCTTCGGTGAAGAGGATACGGCCGCTCAATGAAGAGTGGAAATCAGCCGGATCCCCTTGATGAAGGGCTGTCTGGAACAAATTGATGCGTCCCATTTCCGGCACGAAATTATTGACGACCAGCGCATTGAAAGAATCTGTTTCAGAAGCAACAAGCATTTTCTCGTAAGGGGTCAGGTCCACTTCGTATTCTGTATGCTCGGATAAAATATTGCCGACATACGTTTTAATGCCTAATTGACGCGCTTTCTGCAAGCGTCCCCACGAATCGTCCACAAGCAGCACATTTTTGCCCATATCATGAAGGACTTTCGATAGCGCGGTCGTGAACCGGCTGGCCCCGATGATGATGATTCCGGGCTCTTCTGCAGAAGCGAGACCCAATTTGCGGCCCACCCAAGTAATGGAGAATCCGTGGGCCACCACCGTGGAGAACACGAGTGCGAATGTCAGGGCGGTCAATAGTTCTGCGTCCTCAAATCCTGCATCCAGTAAGACGCTCGCGAAATAGCCGGAGACGGTGAGCGCTACAATGCCTCGGGGTGCTATCCATCCGACCAGTGCTTTTTCCTGCCAACTCAAGTCGGTGCGGATCGTCGATATCCAGATAGAGAGCGGGCGAACGATAAAGAGCATGACCAAAACAAACGAAATGATGGACCAATTGAAGATTTCAAGAAGCACTTCCATGCTGAGGGAAGCCGTGAGCATCATGAAGACGCTGGAAATCAAAAGAATGGACATCGTTTCTTTGAAATGCCGCATATCGTTGATGGATGTGATGTTCATGTTGGCCATGACCATCCCCATCGCCGTTACCGCAAGTAACCCAGTCTCGTGCATAACAATATCCGATAATACAAATGTCAAAAGGACAACGCCAAAAACCATCGGCGATTTAAGGAATTCCGGAATCTGTCCGCGTTCGAACATCCATCCCATGCCAAGACCTGCCCCAGCTCCAAGCACTGTCGCAAAAAGGGAAGCTAAAAAGAACAGGCCAAATGCAGCTGCCGTGACCTCTCCCTCTGCAAATAAAACAAACTGGAAGGCAAACAAAGCCAATAATGCGCCGAACGGATCAACAATGATCCCTTCCCATTTCAGCAATGCGGCAGGGCGGGATTTCAACTTTGCCTGGCGAAGCAGCGGCATGATGACGGTCGGTCCTGTTACGATGAACAAGCCCCCGATCACGAATGAAACCGCCCAAGATAGGCCGGCTACATAATGGGAAGCCAATGTCCCTCCCATCCAGGCAAGCAAAGCCCCCAGTGTCACGATCCGCCATACCGGTTTATTGAATCCGCGGATTTCCTTGAAATTGAGATTCAAGCTTCCTTCAAACAGGATGATGGCAACGGCAAGCGACACAAGCGGCCGGAATAAATCCCCGAAACTTTCTTCCGGGGAAATAACGGCGAATATCGGGCCGATCAACAGCCCGGCAATCGACATCAAGACGATCGCTGGAAGGCGGAGACGCCAAGCGATCCATTGCGAAAGGACGCCGAGGAAAATAATTAACATAAGATCGAACAATAAACTGTCGATGGCATCTCACCTCATTTTTCATTTTTTGTTATTATAAAGGAGTTAAGGGGCGCAATGAAAGCGAGAAGCCGAGCGTATCGATTTAAATTTCCCTTAACTGTGGTACAATACAGAGAAAAACTAGGGTGATTTTGTTGAACAAGCAGGAAGTCGAATATGCCATTGCTGAATTAAAGGACGATTACATGCGCCAACAAGGCGATATTGAAAAACTCGAATCGACTGGCCACACTAAAATGATCGACAAAGCCGAAGCACGGCTTGAAAAAATGGAACAACGTCTTGCGGAATTAAACCAAAAACTCGCGGAACTTTAACCGCGATTTTTTTTATGGAAAGTGGAGGAACATATACATGAGTTTATTAACAGTAGAAAACCTGAGTCACACATTCGGTGACCGTACATTATTCAATGACATCTCGTTTCGTTTAGTCGAAGGGGAACATGTCGGATTGGTCGGGGCGAATGGCGTCGGGAAATCGACATTGATGAATATTTTGACAGGCAAGCAAATCCATGACGAAGGCAAAGTCGAATGGCAGCCGAAGACACATTACGGCTATCTGGACCAGCACACGCAATTGGCGCCAGGACGGACCATCCGCCAAACTTTGCAGGATGCTTTCTTGCCGCTTTATGAAAAAGAAAAAGAATTGAACGACATCGCCATGAAAATGGGCGAAGCCGACCCTGAACAACTCGAAACATTGCTCGAGCAGATGGCTGAAGTACAGGATGCACTTGATGCCGGCGATTTCTATACTTTGGATGTTAAAGTCGAGGAAATCGCACGCGGGCTCGGACTCGATGCAATCGGTCTTGAACGCAGTGTCGAATCCCTTTCCGGCGGACAGCGGACCAAGCTTTTATTAGCTAAACTATTGCTGGAAAAACCGAAAGTGCTCCTGCTGGATGAGCCGACCAACTATTTGGATGAAGAGCATATCCAGTGGCTCGTCAATTACTTGAAAAACTATCCGCATGCTTTCCTGCTCATCTCGCATGATACGGAATTCATGAGTTCAGTAACTGGGGTTATTTTCCACTTGGAATTCTCCCGCCTGAACCGCTACACCGCTTCATATGAGAAGTTCATCGAGCTTGCGGAATTGGCGAAAAAGCAGCATCTCGAAGCTTATGAAAAGCAAGAAGACATGATCAAAAAAACCGAGACATTCATCGCAAAAAACAAAGCGCGCGCTTCGACTACCGGACGCGCGAAATCCCGCCAGAAGCAATTGGACCGCATGGACCGCATCGAAAAACCTGAAATGGCGGCCAAACCGCAATTCGCCTTTAAGGAAACACGCAGCCCAAGCCGCTACGTTGTCGAAGCGGAAGCGCTCCGCATCGGCTACGACAAGCCCTTGTTGCCGCCTTTGTCATTCATGATCGAACGCGGCGAAAAAATCGCGCTCGTCGGCATGAACGGTGTCGGTAAATCGACTTTGCTCAAGACGATGCTCGGCAAAATCAAGCCGCTCGACGGTGACGTCATCCGAGGTGAATACTTGACGCCAAGCTATTTTGAACAGGAAGTCAAAGCACCGACGCATCGCCCGATCGATGAAATCTGGGATGCCTATCCTTCGATGGACCAGGGCCAAGTGCGCGGCGCCCTTGCCCGCACTGGCTTGAAGAGCGAACACATCGGCCGCCCGATGAACCAATTGAGCGGTGGCGAGCAAGCGAAAGTGCGTTTGTGCAAATTGATGCTCGAAGAAAGCAATTGGCTCATTTTCGATGAACCGACGAACCACTTGGACATCGATGCAAAAGCTGAATTGAAGCGTGCGATGCAGGCCTACAAAGGCACGATCGTGCTCGTCAGCCACGAACCGGATTTCTACGACGGCCTTGCCACGAAAGTATGGAACGTGGAAGATTGGATCGAAGCTGGAAAGCAAACACAAGAGTAAGCCAAAACCCGCTGCACACATGAAATGTTGTGTGCAGCGGGTTTTTTAGTTGGATATAAACGGTTTAGAAGAAAGCTCTGCGCGAATGAATATTTTAGAAGAAGATTGCAAGTGTTTGATTGTGGAATCGTTCCCACATTCTATTTTTGCTTCATCTCACTATTCGCCGCCAGGCTTTGGGTTGGCCTCTGGCAGTAATGAATTGGCGAAAGGAAGTTGAGCCAATTCATCTGCGATGCTTGAGCGTAGTGAAAGTTGAGCAAGCCGTTTTATATGATGATTGGATGCAGCTTTCACTTACTGCTTCGGCTCCCCCCCTTTACGCTTGCCGGCTTGAAGATCTCATTGATTGGGGTGCGTTTAATCAGATCTGCTTCTGTACGAGTTGCCGGCTAGTGGGGGAATCGCTTCCCGGGATGCAGCGTCTGGCACGTTGGTGGATCGGAACTAACTAGCCTCTCTAGACCAAAGATAACTTGAGCTAAAAAACATGAAGCATTTCCTCATTTTCTATCGAGTGTACAGAAGAATTTTTTATCCCTACTAAAACTAGAGACGGAGTGGAAGGGGCCGACTCCGGGAGGATCAGCGAGACAATTGAGACCCTGCAAGCGAATACGCGAAAGGCATTGAGCGGATTTGTTTGCGAAGCTCGAACTTCGTGAGAGTTGAGCAGGCGGGGTTTTGCGCAGCGACGAAGCGGCTCAATGCGAGCCCTCCGGAAAGCGTGTCCCTGTAACGCAGTCTAATAGCGAGAGCTATTTACACTTGCTTTGACCTGTCTTTTTACTTACATTCAATAAGTCGTCAGCTTGAAGAGTTTTTGGAAGTTATAGATGCCGCGCTGCCAGAAGGTGAAGTCGTCCTGGTATTCTTCCACATCCAGCGTGTAGAGAGCGTCTTCATTGTCCCATAGCCTGTCGAAATAATTGTCCAGATCCTCGACCAGTTCGCTGTCGGTCGGCGCTTTGATCAGGATATCCGCTTCGAGGTTATAATCCATCAATGTGCGCTCTGTTAAATTTGCAGACCCGCCCAAGATGACGGTGTCTTCCCCGTCTTGGATCATCACCGTTTTCGTATGGAATTGCCCGACCACCGTGTTGTACCACCGGACTTGCATCGATTCCCCTGCATCGCCAAGCATGCCATGGACAGCTGGGCGGTTCGGCAAACCGGTTTTTTCATTGCCGAATGAATTTTCGTTCGGATCGAGAATGAGCTGCACCTCGACACCGCGATTTGCCGCCTCCACCAAACTGTTGGTCACACTGGTCTCAGATAAATAATACATGGCCATGTCGATACGGTCGCCTTTTTCCGTATTGTCGATATGATCCAAAAGCGCTTTCAATATTTGCCGCTCCGTTACATACTGCAATTCATAATCACCTGTTTGCTCAGGCATTTCCGCTCTCGGAAGATCGGGGCCACCCGATAGGTTTGATATGGCTTCTTCAGCTTCCAATATATCATCAAGCACCGGCCCGCTGACACGGAACGCCATATTGCCATGTAAACCGCTCGCATCGTGCGGGTTCGCTGAACTTATGATCGCTTCTTTCTCCGAAACGACCGCCTTCCGGTGATTCGCTTTGATGTTCATCACTTTCATATAAGAGGCAAGTGTCAGGTCTGGCGCCTCGCCCGACATGCCGTTTGGAATCCAGCCATCCCCATCATTATCGAACCATTGGAAAATAACCCGGTACAACCCTGAATATAGAGGCGTCGAATCGCGCAATTTGTCTAGGTCGGTGATAATCACCTCTACACCTTCCGCTTCTAATGTTTCCAAAAACAAACTTTCGTAAGAGCCATAGCCGATATTTATAGGATCGGTAATGAAATAAATCGGAAAATCAGGATCTTCCTGCTTTTTTGCAATCAAATGATCAGTAAGGCGTTCGGCAATAGCCGGATAGGCTGTTTCCGTATCATTGTAGTTATCAAACAGAAACAAATCGAGTACGAGGAATTCTTCTGCCTCATCAATCAGCCCATAAATCTCATCGAATATTCGAAGTTCATGCTCCAAGCCCGCCCCTTCTTTATCCTGTGCGTAACTGAGGTCATAAATCATCTCTACTTGTTCTGCGCTATGCAAGTCGCCTGCGAACGAAACACCTTGTGGTAAAGGCTTAAATGTATGCCAAATTATCACAATGATATACATGGCAGCCAGTACACCTACAACCCCCATGACGATGCGCCTGCGCTTGCTGTAATTCTTCATTCGTTTCATGGCTATTCCGCTCCTTTCCTTCATTATATGCGGAATTGTCACAGAAAAATATCAGTTATTATTTTCCATATGAAAACCCCAGCCATTGGATGGCCGGGGTGTTGTACTTATTAGGCAATTACTACATATTCGCGTGTTCTTACATCTTCCATGAGCATGTCTTTCAGGCGCTGTTTGCCTCGGTGCAGGCGGGATTTCACCGTACCGATCGATACTTTCATCGTCTCAGCAATTTCAACGAGCGAATACTGATGCACATAGAAGTAAACGATTGTTGTACGGTAAATCGCATCCAATTCTGAAATCTTATGGCGGATCATGACAGAGACATCTTGTTTTTCCAATAATTCAGCAGTTCCGGTTTCATCAGTTGGAATCAAATCCAAAAGCGAGACGTCGAGCCCTTCCGGCTGGTTGGCGATATGCTTGCTGCGGCGCACGTTTTTTCGGTAGCGGTCACGGAATGTATTCATGCAAATGGTCGTCAGCCAGGCTTTTGCGTGGTCGACTTCGGCGATTGAGGATTCATAGCGTACTACTTTCAGCCATACTTCCTGCATCAAGTCTTCAGCTTCGGCTTTGTTGCGGGTAAGTTTTAGGCATAAATGATAGATATAGCGGTTATATTCGGCATATAGCTCTTCCATCGGTGTTACCTCCGTCCGGTGATCTTATGCCTTTATTGTGCCTGAGTTTATACTTACGCTCTATCGTTCCCTCTTTCAGTCTCCTTACAATGTTGTAAGAAACAAAAAAGCCGGCCTATGAATTGCAGGCCAGCTTTTCGATATTATCTTTTCCCTGAATTTTCAACTTCTGTCTCCAGCTCTTCAGGTTGGACATTTTTGGTGATCGTTAAACGCTCAATCCGGTTTCTGTCCATTTCGTTGACGACTACATGCAGGTTCTCATAAGTGAATTCTTCGCCGACTTCCGGGACATGGCCGAGCTGCTGCATGACAAAGCCAGCAATCGTATCATGGTCTTCCGGCACTTCGACTTCAAACATTTGGTTGACGTCTTCGATTTCGAGTCGGCCATTGCACGTTAAATGCGTATCGGTCAGTTCAAAGACAAGTTCGTCGTCTTCGTCGTCCGTTTCGTCTTCGATGTCCTGTCCAATCATTTCCTCGATGATGTCTTCATGGGTGACAATCCCGAGTGTTCCGCCGTATTCGTCCAGAATGACGGCCATATGTTTTTTCTTCGCCATCATCAATTTAAATACTTTTTCGACACTCACCGACTGCACCACGAATAATGGATTATCATCCATCAGTTCAGCCAAGGTCAAATTCGGGTTCATCGACCACTCGATGAGCTTTTTGGAATAGAACAAGCCGACCACATTGTCCATGCTTTCTTCATATACTGGGTAGCGCGTATAAGATGAATCCAGAATCAGGTCGCGGACTTCTTCATAGTTCAAGTCAATGGATATCCCCACTGTGTCCGTACGATGCGTGGACATGACATCCGAAACGTCTTTATGCGGAAAATCGAGGACGCCTTTGATACGTTCCGATTCATCCGCTTCGAATGTCCCTTCGGTGGACGCAATATCAACCATCGTGCGCAGCTCTTCTTTTGTCATCGTCGCTTCTTTGACGCTGCCTTTTGAAATGATGCGGATGAAAATATTCGTAAACTGTGCGAGCAACCATGTGAGTGGCTTGAATAAGACCACAAGAACGCCGATGATCGGCGCAACGATATATGCGATTTTGTCAGCGAATGTAGCTGCGATGGTCTTCGGCAACACCTCACCGAAAATAATAAGGACAATCGTTAAAATAGCCGTCGCCAACCCGACTTCCCATCCTTCTGTGATAGCGATGGTCGTGACGAGTGTCGGCAGCATGATATTGGAGATATTATTACCGATCAAAATGGTCGTAATCATCCGGTCCGGCTTCGCGATCAATTTTTCGAGCTTTTGGGCTTTGATATCCCCCTGCTCCGCGCGAAGATGGACCTTCATCCTATTAACTGCCGTGAGAGCCGTTTCGCTTCCCGACAGGAAAAACGATATGGCCAGAAATAATGCCAATGCTATAAACAAATTTACTTCCTCCAGTAAAATACCTATAAAATTTTTTCGAACTGTTTCCGTATTATCCATAATACCACAGCAATTTTCCTCTTGTCGAAAAGGACAACTTAGCTATGCTATAATTTCCACATACTAAAAATACTGGAAAGCAGGGATTTTATGAACGCCACTCAAATCGATAAGTACTTCAAGGATCACCGCCAGGCCCATCTCGAAGAATTGAAAAACTTTTTGCGCATCCCTTCTGTCAGCTCCCTTTCCGAACATAAAGCCGATATACAAAAAGGCGCAGAATGGCTCGTGAAATCATTGACCAAAGCAGGCCTCGAAAACGTCAGCATCGATGAAACCGAAGGCCACCCGGTCGTCTACGCCGACTGGCTCCATGCCGAGGGCAAACCGACGATCCTCGTCTACGGACATTACGATGTCCAGCCTGTCGACCCGCTCCATTTATGGGAAACATCCCCGTTTGATCCGCATGTGCGCGACAATAAACTATATGCACGCGGCGCAAGCGACGATAAAGGGCAAGTGTTCATGCACATGAAAGCGGTCGAGGCTTTGCTTCAGTTAAACGGCGAACTTCCCGTCAACATCAAATTCATCCTCGAAGGCGAAGAGGAAATCGGCAGCCCGAGCTTGCCGAAATACGTCGAAGACAATAAAGACAAACTCGCTGCTGACATCATCGTCATTTCCGATACCGGCATGCAAGGCCCAGGGCGCCCAGCTGTCTGTTACGGGCTGCGCGGGCTAGCGGGCATACAGATCGACGTCAAAGGACCTAAAGGCGACCTGCACTCCGGCCTTTACGGCGGCGCTGTCCAAAACCCATTGCATGCCATTGTGGAAATCCTCGAATCGTTCCGCGATAAAGAAGGCGTAATTCAAGTAGAAGGCTTCTACGACGATGTGCGCCCCGTCTCGGACGAGGAACGCGCGGAATTCGCCGCACTTGATTTCGATTTGGAGAACGAAAAGCAGGCAATCGGCATCTCAGAAGATTTCGGCGAGAAAGGCTACTCATTCGTCGAGCGGACATGGATCCGCCCGACACTCGAAGTCAACGGTATTACCGGTGGCTTTTCCGGCGAAGGCATCAAGACCGTCTTGCCAGCTGAAGCCAGCTCGAAAATCACATGCCGACTCGTCCCTGACCAGGACCCGGATGACATCATCGCCAAGCTGAAAGTGCATGTTGAAGCGCATAAGCCGGCAGGTGTCACGGTCGACATTACCGAATTCGATAAAGGCAAGCCGTTCCTGACGCCATACGACCATCCGGCGATCCAGGCAGCGGGACGCTCTTATGAAAAAGTATATCAAGTGCCGACCGCCTTCACGCGCATGGGCGGCTCGATTCCGATCGTCGCCGCGTTCGATGAAATCCTCGGCTTCCCTGTCGTCTTGATGGGCTTCGGGCTTGCTTCAGAGAATTTCCATGCCCCGAACGAACATTTCCATTTGGAGAACTTCGATAAAGGGCTGCGTGTCATCAGCGATTACTTGTTTGAAGCATCAACGCTTGCCTAAGAAAACCAGTGGCCTCCCTTAACCGGGGAGGCCATTCATTTTATTGTCGGAACGCTTATTCGTTGGAGGGATACGATGGTTATTTTGTATTGGATATGTTCTTATTTGCTTGGTACTGTTTTGACCGCCCTATGGATAGGGAAATGGAAAGGTGTAGACCTGTCTTCTTCAGGCAGCAGAAACCCCGGGGCACGCAATGCGTTAGCCGTAATCGGGCGCAGAGCTTCCCTATTGGTGTTCCTGGGTGACTTCCTGAAAGGTTCGATTGTCGTGTGGGCAGGGCTTTGGCTTGAATTCTCCCTGTTATCCGTTGCCGTAGCGGGGTTGCTTTCAGTCATCGGTCACATCTATCCGATATGGCGAAAAGGCCGTGGCGGAAAAGGCATCTCTACATTTGCGGGCGTGGCATTTTGGCTGACACCTGATTTATTCCTTGCGATGATGGTATTATCTTTCGCCTTCTACCCTTGGCTGAAGAGTGCTACCTTATCGATGCTTGCCGGTTTTAGCGCGTTTTTCGCAGTTTCCTTCGCGTTGCAGGTTCAATCGGCCGTCTGGCCATTGTTTCTTGCCATTATTATTATTGTGATTCGCCATAAAAACGACATTCAAGCCTCTTTCGACAATCGTTTTCCTGCAAAAAGACCTTAGCCATGACGTTTCAGATGATTTTTTCCAATAAAGCTAGGACGTTATTATTATCCGTGTTATAGTTTTATTATTCAAAATAATCAAAAGATAGGGGTTTTTAGATGAAAAAGCCAATAGCTTGGATCATGGATACAACAGGATACGTTACAGAACAATTCAAAGCGCACCCCGATGTCTACATTGTGCCGCTGAATATCCATTTCGGCTCAGAAGAATTTGTGGACGATGGCATCGACCTCACCAATGATGAGTTGTATGCACGAATGAAAAGCTCAAAGGAGTTCCCGAAGACCTCTCAGCCTTCTGCGGGTAAATTTGCAGAGCTATACGAAAAGCTCAAAGAAGAATATGAATGCGCCATTGCTGTCCATGCTTCTGCCAAACTTAGCGGCACGATCGCTTCATCCATGACAGGCGCTGAAATGACAGACTTCAAGGTCTACACAGTCGATTCTTTAGCGTTGTCCTATGGGCTTTCGGGATTGGTGGAACGCGGACTGGTTCTGCAGGAGCAAGGCCTTTCTGCATCAGAAATCGCAGAGCGCCTTGAGAAGGAAACATCGGATTTCCGTAATTTCATCCTGATCGGTAATTTGAGCCAATTATATAAAGGCGGCCGGATGAGCGGGGCGCAGTATTACATCGGCAGCGTCTTGAAAATCAAGCCGATTGTCCAACTTACTGAAAAAGGCGAGCTCGAGCCGATCGACAAAGTCCGTTCCCACAAGAAAGCGCTCTCTTATCTGCTCGAACGCGCAAAAAAAGATCACGAAGAATACGGCATCAGCCATTTTCAAGTGATGCACGGCCATATTCCCGAACAGGCAGAGGAACTGAAGGCGGAAATCTTAAAATTTGCGCCTGAAGCACAAGTATTGATCGGCAACCTCAGTTCATCGCTGGCAGTGCATGCCGGCGAAGGGACACTTGCCTTCATGTGGAGAAGACCTCCCGAACACGTATAAGTAAACGATAGTCTTTCGGCCCATCTTTCAGTTTTTTCCCGGGAAACCCTCGGTATTGCTGATACAATAAGGGCATAGAAAGACTGTGAGGTGGAGTCGATGCAACATGTTGAACGGGAACTTACAGAACGCGTAAAGTTATGTGATGCCAAGGGCCATTTAAACCCAAACGCAATCGGCTATGCTAAGAAGCCTTTAATCGAATGCAATTTGAAAGGTAATTTCATGCGTAAGAAAAAATGGAATTATTGGTGCGTATTCGGTGATGAAATCGTTTTTTCCGCTACCATATGCCATTTGGATTATGCTGCTATCTGCTTTGTCTATTTCCTTAATTACGAGACTCAGCGTTTCTATGAAAAGACTGTAATCACTCCTTATTCACGCCATTTGCAGCTGCCTGAAAGTGTATTGGATGCATCGCTATTCCGCAATGAAGCGATGACAATCCAATCCATTTATAAAGACGGGACGACACAACTATCGGTCGATATCGCAGATTTTGATGGCGAAAAATTACAGGCTTCCCTCGCTATCAGCCATCCGAGCGATATGGAGTCGTTAAATGTCGTCATTCCTTGGAATCGCCAAACTTTCCAATTCACGGCGAAGCACCATGCGTTGCCGACCAAGGGTTCAGTCCAAATTGGGCCGAAGCACTATCGATTTGAGGAATTGGACAGCTTCTCAGTCCTTGATTATGGCCGGGGTGTCTGGCCGCGCGAAGCAATGTGGAATTGGGCGATGGCCTCCCAGCGCTCACTCGGCAAATTGATTGGCTTGAATTTCGGAGGCAAATGGACCGATGGCACCGGCATGACGGAAAACGCCTTTTTCGTGAATGGCCGCATGACCAAAATCAGCGAAGATGTCATCTTCCGCTATGATGCCGAAGATTTCAAAAAGCCATGGCTGATCCATACAAAGCTGACCGATGACGTCAAACTGACGTTCACCCCTTTTTACGAGCGCATTTCAAAGTCGGATGCCCGGCTTGTGAAATCGGAAATACATCAGATGTTCGGCTATTATAATGGCTATGTACGCTACGCCGACGGCAAAAAACTGAAAATCCACCAATTGCTCGGTTCGATAGAAGAACATTATGCGAAATGGTGAGTCACTTTCTATTCCAATATAAAAAAACCGCCTGCCTAATGTCGCAAAGACATCAGGCAGGCGGTTTTCTATTTCTGTTCGATTGATCGTCCCTTCAAGTGGGAATACCATGGCTTGCCGATGAAAAATGCGGGCAGCAGCAATAATCCTGCAACTAGCTGCCATCCGGCCGCACCGGTTAAGCCAAGCATCAAGGTTCCAGTAAGCCATAGGATGAATGCAGCTTGTTTCATTTCAATTCCTCCAGCATTTTCTCTGGATAATCAGTGAAGATTCCTTTTACACCGAGATGCCGCAATTGCTCGGCGTAGTCCAGACGGTTGACTGTGTATGCATAGACATCACAGCCCTTTGTGACCAGTTCAGCCCCGTGGCGAAGCGCATACGGCAAAGATAGATGAAGCCGTTTCGTCCCGACCGTTCCCGCATATTCTTCCATCTTCACTAAAATGTTGGAAGCCAAAATCGCCCCTGACATATTATGCCGATCAATCACCTGCTGCACATGCGGATGGTTGAATGAAGAAATGACGATGCGATTTTCCATGTTTCGTCTGGCCGCAAGTTCTGCCACTTTCTCCACTGCGCCTGGATAAGG
The DNA here is from genome assembly GCA_051750505.1 of Bacillota bacterium. Taxonomy (GTDB): domain Bacteria; phylum Bacillota; class Bacilli; order Bacillales_A; family Planococcaceae; genus Planococcus. The sequence goes on along the minus strand of JBNJJS010000002.1, from coordinate 84,079 downwards.
AAAAACATCTGTTTTGAGCTCTACATTCAGCACATGATGGGTTTGTTTAAACACATCGAAAACTTCCGCCAATGTTGGAATCTCCGTCCCTATCCAACTGTCGCCTTTCCAGCTGCCTGCGTCCAGTTCTTTCAGTTCCGCAAGCGTCAGATCTTTTACATAGCCTTTGCCATTCGTTGTGCGGTGCACTTTTTCGTCATGGATGACGACCAGTTCCCCATCTTTCGATAAATGGACGTCCAGTTCCACGCCATGAACCGGCAGTACCGCCGCTTCCGCAAAAGCAGGCACAGTATTTTCGGGATGCGTACCGGAACTTCCACGATGCGCAAAAATCTCCATAGTTCTCCCTCCTGCTTTTAGACGTCTGTCCGGATTTGCCAAAGTTCCGGGAAGAAATATTGATCCAATACTTTTTTCAAATAATTGACGCCCGACGATCCGCCTGTCCCCTGCTTGAAGCCGATGATCCGTTCGACCGTTTTCATGTGGCGGAAGCGCCATTGCTGGAGCCAATCTTCAATATCGACCAATTTCTCGGCCAATTGATAGAGTTCCCAATGTTCATCGACATTGCGGTAAATTTCCTTCCAAGCTTCCCGGACGCTGTCATTCGGCTCATACACCGTGCTGACATCGCGCGATAACACGCTTTCGTCAATCTTAAAGCCACTGCGCGCAAGTTTTTGAATCGCTGCATCGTATAAGCCGGGGGCGTGGAATGCTTGTGTTAATTGCTCGTGCAAAACGGGGTCCTTTTCGTAAATGCTCAAGACATGCTTCGTTTTATAGCCGAGTGCGAATTCGATCATGCGGTACTGATAGGATTGGAAACCGCTCGCATTGCCAAGGTCATCCCGGAATTCCAGGTATTCGGCAGGCGTCAAGGTCGACAGCACGTCCCAGCCTTGGATAATCTGCGACTGGATGCGCGACACTCTCGCCAATTGCTTGAACGCGGGCTGTAAATCGTCCGCATCGATGTGGCGTATCGCTGCCGACAGCTCGTGAAGGATCAGCTTCATCCATAGTTCGGATACTTGGTGAATGATGATGAAAAGCGATTCATCGTGATGCCCGCTGACGCCGTCTTGTGCAGATAATAATTTGTCGAGATGCAAATATTCCCCATAAGTCATGCTTTCCTTGAAGTCGGTGCGGATATTTTGTTCATTTGCAGCGGCAATGTTCTGCCCGTTCTTGTATTTATCCATTTAAATGGCTCCATTCAAGCTCAGCTTGTGCTCTACTCTGCTCTTAGTTACTATTGCGCGATACTTTTAACATTTCCGATTGCATATCTTCCATAAATTCGGGAATAGAACGGTAGACATTCAAAATTGAAAGGGAGTTTTCCTATTATGACCAATCATAAAAAAATGATCTTTCCAGTTCTTGTCATGTCCGCTACACTTGCCCTAGCGGCTTGCGGCGATGACGAGGAAGTCACGCAGCCTGTAACAGATGATGCAGCTGAAGAAACGACAGCACCGGAAGCGGAATCGACTGAAGATGCTTCTCCAAGCGGCGGAACTGAAGGGACTACGGACGGCGAAACTTACGGATTTACTGAATTGTCTGTTGATGTCGATATGCCCGACCAGGATGACGCCCTAGACCTTAGCTACGAAGAAGAGCGCGGTCAGGTAGAGGCCGAATATGAGAACAAAATCGACGGCGTTGACCTGGCAGGCGATGACGCTTTCAATGAAATGGAACAAGGCTTGTCCCAGTTGAACTTAACTCCTGACACACCGGATGATGAAGTCATCAGCCAAGTTGTCGAAGCTTTCGGTATCGACCCTGGCTTCAAGAAAATCGAAATTGAAGTAGACTATGCAGACGGCTCCGATAAAAACTACGAACAAACAAATCAATAAGCGCTAAAACATGACTGTCCGGCTGAATCATCCGCCGGGCGGTTTTTTAATGCAGCGGGCGCTGCCAATAAGAAATCGTCGATAACTTTGTAAAGCCCGCTTTCTCATAGACCGGCCAAGCCACATTTTCTGTTTCCACTTCTACCAGCACGCGCTTCAGTTTTTTCTGATGCGCCAAATGCCGCACCCAATTCAGAAATGCCTGGCCATGGCCCGCGCGTTGAATGTCCGGCGAAACCGCAAGCGCCGTCAGCCACAAGGCTTCGTCTTCACTGCTCAATGTAGCTGTCGCTATGAGTTTGCCTTCTTGCCGCATCAAATAAACGTGGCGTTCCGGGTCCTCTAGGTTATGCTCGAGCACCGGAAGGACAGATTCATCGAAGGCTGCCCGAAGAAGATCCGCCAATTCATCCAAATACTTTTCTTCATAGGGTATGATGTCGACCGCTTCGGTAAGTTGGTACGTGGAAAGCGGTTGTGCTTCAAACTGCAATTCCTGGAAAGAACAATTATAGCCAAGTCCCTCTAGCCAGCTATCTGATGCAATATGTTCCGTGAATGCCGCGAGTTCGCTTTCCGCACCGCGCTGTTCGAGTGAATGCTGCACGCCGTCAGCCAAGGCCGTTGCCAGACCGAGCCGTCGATAATCCGGCGAGACAAACGCCGACCATTCGTAATGATGCAAGCCGACCAAGTCCGCTGCCGCCGCACAAGCAACCAGTTCCCCAGTATCGGTGTAGGCGAGCACCGCAAATCCTTTCGCAAAAGGTTTTTGCCATAATTCATTCTGCAGCAATGTCCGGCATTCTTCTGGCTCGCCGTCAATGAGTCTCTCCATTTCCCCGGCAGTCTCCGCATCAAGCGGAAACGACGCAATCGACAGGGATAATTCCATTTCCATCCCGCCTTCCTTTTTCTTCTTATCATAACCGCCCAAAGCGCAGGCCGCCACCCGAATCCTGTAATTCAAGCTGCTTCTCCCAACGCTTCAGTTCCAATAAAAAAGCAGAAGACGGTAAGTTCCCGCCTTCTGCTTGTGTTTCTTATAGTTTGGCGTCTGCCAGCATGTTGGCGTATAACCCGCCTTTTTCCAGCAATTCATCCTGGCTGCCTGATTCGACCAATTTGCCGAGCTCCATGACATAGACGAAATCCGCCTTCCTCACCGTATTCAATCGATGGGCGATGACGAAACTCGTGCGCCCTTCCATGAGGCGTTCAAGCGCTTCCTGGATTTTCAGCTCCGTCACGGTGTCGATCGAACTTGTCGCCTCATCAAGCAGCAAAATGACAGGGTCGGCAATGAGCGCGCGTGCGATCGACAAGAGTTGCTTCTGGCCCTGGCTGATCATCGAGCCGTCGCCAGACAGCACCGTATCGTAGCCTTCCGGCAGCTTGGAGATGAAATCGTGGGCATTGGCTTTTTTCGCCGCCTCCACCACTTCTTCGTCGCTCGCATCGAGCTTGCCGTAGCGGATATTGTCGCTGACCGAAGCTTCGAACAGGAACGGGTCCTGCAAGACGAAGGCGATCTGCTTGCGCAAAGTTTCCCGCGGCATCGCACCGATCGGCGTGCCGTCGATGCGGATCTCCCCTTCATCGACGTCGTAAAATCTCGCCAGTAGCTGCATGACGGTCGTTTTGCCGGCGCCTGTCGCACCGACGAATGCCGCCGTCTGCCCGGTTTCAACCGTAAAGCTCAAATCACGGATGGTCCATTCTTCTTCGGCGCCTTCGTACTTGAAAGACACTTTGTCGAATTCGACTTTTCCTTCAAGCCGTTTATCGGCGTTCTTTTTCGTATCGTCCGCTTCTTCTGCTTCGTCCATGATGGCAAATACGCGTTCAGCCCCCGCAATGGCCGAGAGCACCGTGTTGAATTGGTTCGCCAAATCGTTCAATGGGCGCGTGAACTGTCGTGAATACTCGGTAAAGATGACAATCACGCCGATGGTCACCGAGCCGTTCAAGGCGAGCAATCCGCCGACACCTGCAACGAGCGCGAAACTGCCGTTGTTCAGGAAGTTCATCACTTTCGGAATGAACCCGGCATAGGTCCAAGCCCAGAACCCGGTACGGCGGAGGCGTTCACTTTTAACGAGGAACTCATCCATGACACGGTCTTCCTGAGAAAAGGCTTTGACGATTTTTTGCCCCGAAATGGTTTCTTCGATCATGCCGTTCAGATCACCGACAGCCTTTTGCTGTTCTTTATACAATCGGCCCGTCCGCTTGGTGATCCAGCGAATCGACCAGTACATGAGCGGGATGATGATGAATGTCAGCACCGTCAGGATCGGGCTGAGAAACACCATTACCACTGCCGTCCCGACCAGCGTCAAGATGCTCGAGAATACTTGGATGAACGAAGTATTGAGCGTCGATGAAACGTTTTCGATATCGTTCGTCACGCGGCTCATCAATTCACCGTGCTGGCGCTTATCGAAAAATGATACCGGCAAGCGCTGCAAGTGGCCGAATAGGCCTGCACGCATTTGATAGATGACTTGCTGGGCGATGCCGACCATCCAGTAGTTCTGCAAGTACAATGAAACCGAATGAAGCACATAAACCATGATGAGCCAGCCGATAACCAAGCCCATGCCTTCGAATGCGCCGGGCACAATATACGTATCGATGATATAACCGATCAAAAACGGCCCGAGCAGCGCCATCGCGGAACTGATGAACACAAGCGCCAAGACGATGATCAATAGCGTCCGCTGTTCGTCCACCAGCTTCCATATTCTCAGTAAGGTGGATTTCCAGTTTTTCGCGCGTTCATTCTTTTTATCCGGTGATTTCTTTAAGTCTTCTTTCGTCAATACCGGCTCATAGCCAAAAGGCCGTCGGATCGCATCAAACATATTCATCCACCTCCTCTGCTTGCTGGGACAGCGCGATTTCACGGTACAGCGAGGATTGTTCAAGTAATTGTTCATGTGTGCCATAAGCCGAAATCATTCCGTCTTCCAATAGCAGAATGCGGTCAGCGCGCATCGCGGTACGGACTTTTTGCGTCACCAGCAATGTCGTTGCCTGTTCTTTCTCTAGTTCTTCCCATAGTACGCCTTCGGTTTTCACATCGAGCGCACTCGTGCTGTCATCGAGAATCAGAATCGACGGTTTGCGGACCAACGCCCTGGCAATCGACAAGCGCTGCTTTTGGCCGCCGGATAAATTGACGCCTTTTTGGCCGACGCGCGTTTCGTAGCCTTTCGGGAAACGCATCACTGTCTCGTCAATTTGGGCTTTTTCTGCCGCCTCCTGAAGTTCCGAAAGCTCCGCTTGCTCTTTGCCCCATGACAAATTATTGGAAATGCTGCCGGTAAACAACATCGACTGTTGGGGTACGAGACCGATTGTCTTGCGCAATTCCTGCAAATCCCAATCGCGGACATCGCGCCCATGGACTGTCACACAGCCTTCCGTCGCTTCATAGAATCTTGGAATCAATTGCATCAAGGACGTCTTTCCGGATCCTGTCGCTCCCATAATTGCCAGTTTCTCACGCGGAGCCAAGTGGAAACTGATATTTTTCAGCACTTGCCGGGAAGTGCCCGGATAAGTGAAGGAAACATCATCAAAATGCACTGCCCCTTCTTCAACCGGGGCGGTTGCGCCTTGTGCAGCTTCCTCATTGCCGTCATCAGCGAGCAGCACCTCTTCAATCCGTTCAGATGAAGCCTTAGCCCGGGCAAACGCCATGATAATGAATGAGAACATCGAAAAGGCGCCGGTCATACGCATCGCATAATTGACAATCGCCACCAATTCCCCGATCTGCGCATCCCCGCTCCGGATCTCAAAAGCCCCGAACCAGATAACCGCCAACAGCGATACGTTCATGCCGAAAAGCAAGATCGGCAAAATGATTTCCATGATGCGGAATGCTTTGACCGTATCGGTCTTGAGCGCACCCGCTACTTCCGAGAAGCGGTTCGCCTCATATTTCCCGCGCAAATAAGCTTTAATCAACCGGACCGCCTGCAGGTTTTCCTGCACCATGCGGTTGACCCGGTCGAGCCGCTGCTGTACGAAACTGAAATAGACGACGCCTTTTCTCACCATGAAGTATAAAAACGCCAGCAAAATCGGGAAGACGATGATCAAGTAAATCGCCAATTGTGCATTGACGACAAACGCCATGACCATACTGCCGATGACGAGAAGCGGGGCGCGCAGCATGATGCGCAAGCTCATATACAGAACTTGCTGGATCAGCTGAACATCACTCGTCAGCCGGGTGATGAGCCCGGAAGCGGGAAATTTATTGAACATCGCGAGCGAGAAGGACTGGACGCGCCCGTAAACTTCCCGCCTGACATCGAATGAAAAGCTGTGGGAGACATGGGAAGCGAAATACGAATTGACAACACCCGATAAAAAAGCGATCAATGACAAGCCCATGAGCACAAGCCCCAGGCGGATGATCGTGTCCTGGTCTCCCGCAACGATGCCGTCATCAATGATGCTCGCAATGACCAATGGCTGCAAAAGCTCAACAGCCAGTTCCAGAAGCATCAGGAACAAAGCGACGCCGATCAGAAATGAATATGGTTTAGTATAAGAAAAAACAGTTTTCATAAGGGTGCCTCCTGAACATTTCGAAACTCGAACTTTAATTAAAACTAGTATGCCATAATTTTCAGATATCAGGTAGAGATATCCCTTTTTTTGTCATGCCTAAAAACCGGATTAATTATACGCTTAGCACCAAAAAAGCATACAGCTTTTAGCTGCATGCCTTCATTGTAATCAATCATTGAGAGTGCTCTTGCGTTGGTTTTTCATTGCCTGCAAAAGACAGCCACGTGACGAAAACCAACATTAACAAAGCACCGCCGAATTGCAGCGGGGAAAGAAAATGACCGAACCAGATAAGGGAAATGACCATGGCCGTCAACGGCTCCATCGCCGATAGGATGCTCGTCTCGACAGGAGAAATGAATCGCATACTGCTCAAAAACAGTACAAATGCCATTGTCCCGACTAAAATAATCGCGACGATCGCAAAAATGAGCGTCGGGTCGGCTAACAATACCCATTCATCGGATAGGAAAATCGGATTGACGAGCCCGAGAAAGATTCCGCCAAAGAGCATCGACCAGCCGACCACAAGCAGCACACCCCATTCCTGCATCAGCCTCGCAGGATATAGCGTATAGAACGTAAATGCCAACCCGACAAGAATCCCCCAGAACAAAGCTTCCCCACTAATGACCAATGTATCCAAGCGCCCGTCCGTCAATAATAAAAACAAGCCGGCAAGCGTCCCGAGCATGCCGAACACTTGATACCTCGGCGGCCATTTGCGCCACTTCAATGAAATGAATACAATAACGTAAATCGGCGCTAGGAATTGCATCAAAGTTGCGAAGACCGCATTACTCGTATCAATAGCTGCAACAAAACTGTATTGGACCCCGAGCATGCCGGCTACCGAAAAAATCAATAAAGGACGGGTCCATATTTTCTGCCGGAAAATTGAAGTAACCTGTACTTTCTTCAATTTCAGGAATAATAGCAGTACGATGCCTGCGACAATGAGCCGGATGGTCAGCAGAAATGCCACAGAGATCGGGTAGACGTCGAGCGTCCATTCCATGAGCGGACCGGTAGCTCCCCAAAGCATCGCTCCTATCAGTATCATGGATACACCTTTTAAACGTTCCATCCGCCAGCACTCCTTCCATGTGAAAAAACCAACCCATGACGAATTGGCCTGTTCCTGGTCTTTTTATAGTCGCCTCCCTTTAAAACCGGGACATTTTAAACGATTCCCTCTATTTTCAATCGAATCATGCCTATTCTCTCATTGTAGAGAAAAAAGCGCACGAACTTTTCTGTGATAAAATTCCCGTATTATATTTTTACAAAGTGGTGACGAAAGACCTTTTCTTCTTTATAATGAAAGTATAAAACGGTTAAGGAGCGTCAGTTCATGAGTGAAAAGCAGGATTTTTTGGCACAAACCCTAGCATATAACCATATTCCCTTCCCTATCATCATCCTCGATCAAGAAGGGCTCATCACTTGGTTCAACGGGCACGCCGAACGCATCTTCCAACTAAATACAACAAACGACAAAGGCAAGCCCTTTCCCTATATGAACCCTGAACAAGCCGCGCTGCATAAGCAGCCGTGGGAAACGCTTTTTGAAAGCACTGATCCCGTGCGGTTCGAGAACATGGAAATCGGATTCGGCAGCGGTGGGCAAAACTATTCTACAATTGTCACGAAAGCTTTTACATCGCACGACGAGCGTTTTCTCATGACCATTTATGAAATCAATGATAGCGTAAGCGCTGATTCAGCTGCAACAGAGTTGAGCCATCTGCGTCATGGCCTTGACGATTCGTTCATGATGCTTTATTTCGACAAGGAGTTTCTCGTCACCTATGCGAATCCACATTTTCTAAAACTCAGCAAGTGGACGCCGAAACGTGTACTCGGGAAACCGGTATGGCAGATGTTCCACGACAGCGAAGCGGACCTCGAATTTGTCGATTCAATTCTGGGCAGCCTCAAAGAAGGCCGGGTTTGGAATGGCGAAGCGAAAAAAGCAACAAAGGATGGCGAAACTTATTGGGTGGACTTGACCGCTATCCCGATGCAATTATCAGAAGATGACACATACTATATCTTCCTTGAGAAAGACATCACTGAAACCAAGCATGCCCAAAAGCACTTGGAAGAAATCGCTTTTATCGATCCAATTACAGGGCTTGAAAATCGCCACCGTCTCGAACAAGCCGTCAACGAACACATCCGGGAAGGCCGTCATTTTTCTTTCCTGTTCCTAGATATCGACCGTTTCTACACCTTGCGTGATGTATCGGATACGGATACCGAAAACGAATTGCTCACCGAATTCACGAAGCGCCTGCGCATGTACTTCTCGGATTCCTTGATTACACGGGCTGGGCTTCATGAATTCGCATTGATTACGCCATTGCCTAATTGGTTTATTGAAGGCTTCTTGCCTTATTTGCAGCAGCACCCCATCTATCTCGGCGGCTCGGCAGTTCCTTTGACCGTCAGCGGTGCCATCACGAAATATCCGGAAGACCAACAAAGCTTCGTCCATTTGATCAAAGCATCCTACGCGACAATCAAGAAAGTCAAAGACCGGGGCGGAAGCGCCATTTCTACATTGACGGCAGACGATCACGAACGCCTCAACCGGAAAGCGCTCATCGAAAAACGTCTCGTACATGCATTAGACCGAAAAAATTTGCAATTACTTTACCAACCGCAAGTCAACTTATCGACGGGCACCGTAGAAAGCGTCGAAGCACTTGTCCGCTGGAATGATGATGAAATCGGCATCGTGACGCCAGACGAGCTCATACCGATTGCTGAAGAAAATGGCATGATCCATGAAATCGGCAGCTTTGTCCTGGAAACCGCTTGTGCGCAGATTAAAGATTGGAAAGCAAAAGGCATCAATTTGCGCATCAGCATCAACTCCTCCATCCGCGAATTCCGCGATAAGGACATGGCTAGCATGTTGATTGAACAGATAAAAGCGAATAATTGCGACCCGCATTCCCTGATGATTGAAATCACGGAGAAGTTCGCCCTCGAAGCGGAAGCGGAACGCCCGATCATGCAGCAAATGAACCGTCTTAATCAGCAAGGCATCCAATTCGCACTGGATGACTTCGGTACCGGTTATGCATCATTCCGTTACATGTTGTTATTGCCGATTTCTTCTTTGAAAATCGACCGGACCATTATCCAGTCGATTACTAAACAGGAAAAGATGCAGAAAATGATTAACGGTATGATCCAATTCGGCAAATCGCTTGATTTCCAAGTCACGGCAGAAGGCGTTGAAACGAATGAACAGCTCGAGATGCTGCGGGTTATGGACTGCGATAGCATCCAAGGTTATATCATCAGCCATCCAATGAGTGCACAAGAACTCGAGAAATGGTTAAAATGATTCCCACTCCCCTAACTGCGGAAATTCCGCAGTTAGGGGTTTTTTAGTTGTGTCAGGATATTTCTGATGTGGATTCTGGATGCGAAGGCGTGCCAGCGTTCGCTGTGGAATTGCAATAATATGCTTCCCTGGGCTTGTATCGGAGTTGAGGAAGTGGAGATGTTGAAGTATCGGAATTGGCATCGCATTGATATCCGCTGCCCTGCTTTGGGTTGGCCTTTAGCATCAAGCCAGGAAGACCGCCTGTCTTGATGCGTCGGCTCACCCTTGGCGCTGGGCAGCTATGCCATTTCATTGATTATAAGCTGTTTATATCGCTCTGCTTCTTTAAGAGTTACCGGCTAGCGGGGAAATCGCTTCCCGGTGCTTGTGTCATGGTTGAGGAAGTGAAGCTTTGATGTGGAGCTGTTGAAGTATAGGAGTTGGCATCATATTGATATCCGCTGCCCTGCTTTGGGTTGGCCTTTAGCATCAAGCCAGGAAGACCGCCTGTCTTGATGCGTCGGCTCACCCTAGGCGCGGGGCAGCTATGCCATTTCATTGATTTTAGATGGTTTATATAGCTCTGCTTCTTTAAGAGTTACCGGCTAGCGGGGAAATCGCTTCCCGGTGCTTGTGTCATGGTTGAGGAAGTGAAGCTTTGATGTGGAGCTGTTGAAGTATCGGAGTTGGCATCATATTGATATCCGCTGCCCTGCTTTGGGTTGGCCTTTAGCATCAAGCCAGGAAGACCGCCTGTCTTGATGCGTCGGCTCACCCTTGGCGCGGTGCAGCTATGCCAGTTCATTGATTATAAGCTGTTTATATAGCTCTGCTTCTTTAAGAGTTACCGGCTAGCGGGGGAATCGCTTCCCGGGGCTTGTGTCGGATCGGGGCGTTTTTTATCATACGCTGACATCTCCCGCATGAATCTTTTTCGGCCATAAAAAAGACCGCCCGCAAAGCAGGCAGCCTGTCAGTTATGGATTATTCCTGGGTGAATCCCATTTTTTTCTGTGTGCGCCTTGCCTGATGCTTGAAATACAATTGCATCAGCACTTCCGCAAACACAAGGCCCATTGCGATGGCACCTGAAATCATCAATGCCTGCACTGCAAAATCCACTGCTTCTACATAGTCATTTTCGACAATATTTCGCATCGCATTATACGCCCGGCTTCCTGGAACGAGCGGGATGATGCCGGCGACACTGAAAATGATCATCGGCATCTTAAAGATTTTCGCCAAGATGTGCGCCACGATTGCGACGATAAAGGCGCCGATGAATGTTGCTTGGATAGGGTCATCGAACATGAGGAAATAACTGCGATAAAACAGCCAACCGCTCATCCCTACAAGTCCGCAGCTGATAAGTGTTTTTCTCGGGATATTGAAAATGATGCCGAATGCGCCGGCTGCCAAAAAACTAAGAAACGCCTCCAAAGGCCAGTTCATCCGATCTCCTCCTTAAAATGACAGAACAATGGCAATGCCTGCTCCGATTGCGAATGCTGTCAGAAATGCTTCCGCTCCCATCGACAGGCCAGACACGAAATGTCCGGCCATCATGTCACGTACCGCATTGGTGATCAGTAAGCCCGGCACGAGCGGCATGACTGAACCGATGATGATTGTATCCGGGTCAGTCCCAAATCCGCTGTAAACAGCAAGCACCGCTAACGTACCGATGGCGACCGCTCCGATAAATTCCGCGAAGAACTTGACTCGTGTTTTAACGAGCACCATTTCCACAATATAGAATCCTGTGCCGCCGATGAGGAAGGCGAAGGGGATATCTGCCCAACCGCCGCCCATTAAGATCAGGAAACAAGCACTTGCGACTGCTGCGGCAAGGACCTGCAGCCAAAGCGGAAACAAGTAATGGTTTTTTTCGATTTCTGTCATTTCATCGTATGCTTGCTGCAAGGTCAATTGCCCCGCCACGAGCCTTCTTGATACGGCATTGACACGTGCTACCCGCTCAAGATCCGTGCGGCGCCCATGTATACGGACAAAACGTGTAGGCAGATCGTTGCTCGGGGAAAACATGATGCCCGCTGGAGTCACAAAGCAATGGGAATCCATCATATTTTGCGAAACCGCCATCCGGATCATCGTATCTTCCACCCGGTACGTCTCCGCGCCGCTTTCCATCATGACTTTGCCAGCCAACAGAAAGCAATCCAGCGCAAGCTCTCTTCTGACTTCCGATATTTCGGCCATCCGATCTCCCCCCTTTTTCTTCTGTTCCATCATACCTTAGGCAAGCCAAAATTAAAACGCTCCGGTTACCGGAGCGTTTCGGCAGCACTTGTTATGGTTTCAGAATGACTTTTGTGCATTCGTCTTCGTGATCGTTGAAGATTTGGTACGCTTCGCTTGCTTGATCAAGCGGCACGATATGCGAGATGATCTCACGCGGGTCAAATTCGCCTTTTTCGATTTTATCGAAGAGCATCGGCATCAAGTGGATGACTGGCGCTTGCCCCATCTTCATCGTCACGTTGCGCTCGAACAGATTGCCGAGTGGAAATTGATTGTACGTCAATCCGTAGACGCCCGTCAATTGAATGGTCCCGAACTTGCTGACGGCATCTTTAGCGATATTGATGGCGCTCAGCGTCCCACCTTGCAGCATCAGTTTTTGCTGCACGGCTTCCGCCGGCGATTTCTTGCCGTCCATCCCTACACAATCGATGACAACACGCGCGCCCCCTTGTGTAATTTCATGGATTAATGCCCCTGTATTATCGTGTTGGCTAAAGTCCACGATCTCTACATTATTCATCTTTTTCGCTTTTTCCATACGGTAAGGGAGTTCATCTACTGCAATGACACGTGCCGCGCCTTTCATCCAGGCGAATTTCTGTGTCATCAGGCCAATCGGGCCGCAGCCAAGAACCACGACCGTGTCGCCTTCTTTAACGCCTGCATTTTCAACACTCCACCAAGCAGTCGGCAATACATCCGACAGGAAAAGAACTTGTTCATCTTCGAGCTCTGAAGATTCCGGAATGACGAATGGCATGAAATTAGCATACGGCACGCGCAAATATTCAGCCTGACCTCCCGAATAATCACCATAGCGCTCTGTTAAACCGAAATATGCGCCCGTATCGAAATGGGGATTGCCGTTTGAGTTGTCGCATTGGCTTTCCATTTCATGTGAACAATAAAAGCAATGTCCACAACTCACATTGAACGGCAGTACGATTCGGTCGCCTTTTTTCACTTTGGTAACGTCAGGACCGACCTCTTCAACAATCCCCATCGGTTCATGGCCGATGACCGTGTCCTTGGTTGTCGGCAATGCACCTTGATAGATGTGCAAATCTGTACCGCAAATCGCGGTGGAGGTTATTTTAACGATCACGTCATCACGTTTTTGGATTTCCGGGTCTTTGACTTCTTTGACTTGCATATCTTTGGTTCCTTGGAACGTCACTGCCTTCATGCTTTTCCCTCCCGTTTTGATTTCAGAATATTTCTCCTATTCCCTCTTTCTGTAAGGACAAACGTCAATTTCCCATTCTCTGTCCATTAAACAGGCAAAAAGCGGATCTCCCGGGAAGATCCGCTTTCATTTATCGGGCTTAGTCAAAGCGCAGTGTGCCAAGTTGTTCAAAATTCGCCAAGCTGTAACTTGTGACTTCATTATTCGCCACCGTGTACAGCATATCTTTTGCGTAAACCAAGCGCTGGATGGAAGTGTTCCAATCTTCATAAGGCTGCTCTGCAGGGGTCATCAAGTCGGCGGCCCCCTCGATTCCTTCGGGTGTAATCGAATAAAGCATGGCACCTTCCGCTTGAAATTCGATATATTCGGTCCCGTCACCTTCATAAACCGATATAGGAAAGCCGAATAGACTTTGTTGTTCATGGCGGAATAATGCCCGATGATCATATTGCAAAGCCGAGTAAGTCCCAGGCCCACCGATGATTTCCGTATCGGTTTCCTGCGGATCGGACAAATCACTGACATCGAATAATGAAATCTTCATCCCGCCCGTAATGATGCGCGGCTCGCCGCCTCCTTTGGCAGGTTCTGCTTTTGTATCGTAGCCAAAACCGATCAAATGATTTTCATCGAGCGGATGCAGATAATTGGAGAATCCAGGGATTTTTAATTCACCAAGTACTTCCGGCATTGAAGGATCTGATACATCGATGACAAACAGCGGATCCGTCTCACGGAAAGTCACCATATAGGCTTTGTCACCGATAAAGCGGACGGAGTAGATGCGTTCGCTCGGTGCCAGATTTTCCACTGACCCGACTTGCTCCAATTGTTCGTTCAAAATAAATAAATGATTTTTCGGCTGGGAAGTCGGCGCCCACATAACTCCTTCTGTTGTCGCCAATCGGAAGTGACCTTCGAATTCATCCATCGAGAATTGGTTCAGAAGTGAGCCCGGAACGCGTGCCGAAGCGAAAAATTCCACCGATGCACCATCCAGAACAAATTTAAAAATTTCCGTATCCGCCTGTTGCGGGACCCAGAGAGCAGTATCTTCAAATTCACCTTCCGTAGTTTGGAAAGCTGAAGCTGTCAAATAAAGATGCGCTTCGTTCATATACATTTGTTCATTGCCGCCCAAAAAGCCTTTTGTTGATATTTCATTCTCTTCCGGCGCCTCCAGGCTGATGGCGGTGATGACGCTATAGCTCCCTTCCATCGTTCCGGGGAGGATGGTTAAATCTTCATACGGCAGGGGATTAAGCTTTCCGCCTTCCCGGGAATCGAATGACCTTGGCCGCAACTCTGCATCCGGCTGTTCCTCCAATACCCAGTAGTTCGGGAATACATTGCTGACATAGTACAAGGTTTCATCAGCGATTCTGGCGCTATTGAATGACCCTTCATTGCCGAACTCACGCACCAGCACCGGATCGTCAGGTGAAGTGATGTCATATAGCGAAATAACGGTAATGCCAGAATACGGCATGAAACTATCCATTCCATCCCCTTCATGGGCTTCCATAAATGAAAACCGGCTCGAAATGACGACAAGTGTATCTCCCGATAAAAACAATTCCTGCGGATACGTTTCATCATCAAACTCCATAGATGCAGCAACTTCCATGTTCCCAGGATCCCGGATATCTGAGATTACGACACGCGATTCATTAATGGAATAGAGATAATCGCCGTCTGTTTGCACTAGGTCACCTTCGTCAATGCCCTCGACCTGGTTATTGGTCGTCGAATGGTCGCCGCCTCCCATTCCGTTCGATTCGCCCGAAGCGCTATCTTCCGCTTCCTCAACCCCTTCACCAAAGCCACGGTAAAATGGATTGTCTTTTTGCAATTGCAACAGCCGGGCGAAATAAGTACGCAGTTCTTCCTCACCAGCCAATTGCTGGACTTCGTCTTGTATCGTGAATGCAAGTCGATTTGTCGAAAGTGTCTTGAGGAAACTGCTAGAGAATGCAGATTTAGTGACATGAAGCGCATACTCTCCACTTTTGATTTCCGGCAACTCCAATGTTCGTCCGCCATTCGTCAGCCGCATATCAAGCTCGAGTTTTTGGCCTTTGTCGTCTGTAATGTAGACAGCACCTTTTTCAATCGCATCCGCATCGAGTGGCGAGGAAAAATTCGCTCTCCATCCGGACTCTGAAAGCGCCGTGGAAGAAGCGCTTATTGCAACATCTTCTGTCAGCAAAACAAAAGCTGTTCCCGAAAACACCAAAAGAATCACCGCTATCCACCAGGCTCTGCTCCATTTCACGAAAACCACGACCTTTCCCGTGCCATTTATCCATTAGACCTTCAACTCAAGAAAAAGTTACAGACTGTCTTCAGCTCGTGGCGTGAAGCTGCCGGAAAATTTCGCCGAAGCGTTCAAAAGGCGCAGCCGTTCCACCGCCCCCTTGAGCGAGCGCTGCAGTCCCGCCTCCCTTGCCGTCTGTTTCGGCGAGCAATCGCTTCAAGGTCTCTCGCATATCCGCAGAAGATCCATCGCCCCGGGCACAGACCAGCCGAATGCGTCCTTCCATCTGCGCTGCAAATAATACACAGGCGGACGGATGTTCTTCAGTGGCCAAGCGTGCCAACTGCTGCAATTCCTTTACTGGACGGTCGCCGAACCCTCGGATCACGACACCCTCCTCCGGCATCAAGGCCTTGGCTTCCGCCAGCAGGAGTTGCTTTTTCAATTCCACAATTTCCTTGTCCGCTGCAATTTTTTCCGACAGTAAAACATCTGCGGCTTCCACAAGTTCAGTCAGCGGGGCATTCAGCTTCCCGATCAACGCATCGCCCGCGTCGCTCAACTTGCCGAAATGTTCGAGCGCACGCTCTCCACATAGAAAATAAAGACGCGTGCCGCCTTTCGCTTTTTCCGTCCCGAGAATTTTCAATAGCCCGATTCCTGCTGTATTGTCAGGATGCGTTCCGCCGCAAGCATTCAAATCGATGCCTTCTATTTCCACAAGACGGATGTCGCCACTGACGGCAGGCGGTTTCCGGAGATGTAATTGCACAAGCTGTTCTTCATCTACAAAACGCGTACGGATCGGCAAGTGGCGTTGGATGATCCGGTTGGCTTGAAGTTCCACTTGCTGCAATGTTTCACGGTCGATTGCTGCTTTATGCAGATCGATCGACACCCGCTCTTGCCCGAGATGGAAACTGGTGGTCCGGTAGCCGTGGCCATCTTCCAATAAAGCGCTCAGCAGATGCTGGCCGGCATGCTGCTGCATATGGTCCCACCTTCTCTGCCAATCCAGTGCTGCCACATAGTCGCCCGGGGCCAGATTTTGGTCCAGGTAATGGCGGATTTCCCCGTCATGATTTTGCACATCAAGCACCGAGGCCGTGCCGATCATTCCATGATCTGCAGGCTGCCCTCCTCCTTCCGGATAAAAGCATGTCTGGTCGAGCACCACGTATTGCCCATGTTCATCTATTGCCGACTTGGCTACTCGGACATTTTCCCGCTTCAAAAACGGATCTTCGTAATATAATTTCCTGGTCATATGAGCACTCCTTTTCACGGAATTCCGCCGATGCGTTTACTGGCCCTCCATTTGTGGAATGGTTGAGTAATGATGAAGAATGGAGGACTTACGCATGGCCGGATTCACGCATTCCGTATTATTGTATAATGCCCAGGCAGGTGCGTCCACGTTAGATGCGGTTATGGGCTTGGCAGTACCGGAACTCGCCGCATCTTCGAAAACACTGGAGCTGATCAAGACCGATTCCCCAGAAGAGCTCGAATCGGTCTGTCGCTCTGCGGCTGAACGCGCAGATGCGTTGTTTGTTGCAGGTGGAGATGGCACTGTCCACTTAGCAGCGCATGCGCTCAGTTCGATCGACAATCCGCCGCCGCTAGGTATTTTGCCGAGCGGAACTTGCAATGACTTTGCACGCACGATGAATATCCCACTGTATCTTGATGAAGCCGCCCAAACCTTGAGCCGCGGGAACATACAGCAAGTCGACACCGTCACCATCAATGAGGGAACATTTTTAAACTTTGCCGGCATCGGCTTGATCACTGATGCTTCCGTCAATATCGATCCCGACTTGAAAGAACGCTACGGCAAGCTCAGCTATTTCATGAGCGCGATGCAAACGATGCGGCAAGCGGAAGCGTTCGATGTATCCCTTTCGATTGACGGTAAAGTTTATGAAGAAGAAGCTGTCCTCGTACTCGTAATGAACGGCAAGTCAATCGGTACACATTTGTTCCCTATGCAAAGCATCGACCCTGCGGATGGGCTATTGGATATTTTCATCATCCAAAGCTCGTCGTTCGCTGCCATCCGCGAATGGTTTTCATTATCCAAACCACACCTAACGGCAGAAGATCTCGAACACATCATCCACCTGCAGGGACGCGAAATCGATATCCGCACCTCTGCTCCTATGGACATCGATACAGACGGGGAAATCTATATGAAGACGCCGGCATCGATCAATGTCCAACCGGGTAAACTGAACTTGCTTGTGCCGGCTGAAGAAGATGTCTTCACCTGATTGTTTCCAAACTAAAAAACCGCCGGACAAAACCGGCGGTCGGAAGAGCGGACAGTATTGTCCGTTCTTTTTTTCATCTCATTTTAACGTTCAGATCGCATTAAGCCGGCGGGGAGCCTTGGACGTATAGGCGTCGCCGGCAGACACGGCGGCCCTAACCAAGATTCCACTTTTCACCCAAAAGGCCACGAAGGCAGCATTCGGTTCAATTCCCGATCTTCGCGTTTTCCGAGCACGTAATCAGCTTGCATGAGCGTATGGATTTCACGCGTGCCTTCGTAAATGACCGGAGCTTTGGAATTACGCAAATAGCGGGCGACAGGGTAGTCATCGGAATATCCATAAGCGCCGTGGATCTGCACGGCGTCGTCCGCCGCTTTGTTGGCGAAATCGCATGCCTTCCATTTGGCAAGGGAAGTCTCTCGCGTGTTGCGTTTGCCTTGATTTTTCAATTCGCCGGCACGGTAAACGAGCAACCGGCTCATTTGATACCCCGCCTCCATATTCGCGATCATTTGCTGAACAAGTTGATGCTCTCCGATCGGTTTACCGAAAGTCGTGCGCGTTCGGCAATATTCAATGCTCGCTTCGAGACAAGCCATCATTAAGCCACATGCGCCGGCGGCCACCGTAAAACGGCCGTTGTCGAGTGACGCCATCGCTATCTTGAATCCTTCCCCTTCATCCCCGAGCCGATTGCTTACGGGGATACGTACATCCTCCATAAACAGTTCGCCAGTATTGCCGGCACGGATGCCGTATTTCCCCTTGATTGCTTTGGACGAAAACCCTTCCCGGTCACGTTCCACGACAAACGCCGAAATACCTTTATGCGCTTTCGCTTTATCGGTATAGGCGAAAATCAGGAAATGGTCGGCTTGGTCACAAAGTGAAATCCACGTTTTTTGCCCGTTCAACACATAGTCTTCGCCGTCCCTTACCGCTGTGGTCGAAAGCGCAGCAACATCCGATCCGGCACCTGGTTCAGTCAACCCGAACGCGCCGACTTTCTCCCCTTTCGCTTGAGGCACCAGAAACTGTTGCTTTTGCTCCTCTGTGCCCCATTGAAGCAGCGATAACGAATTGAGCCCTGTGTGGACCGACACAGCTGTACGGAATGTCGTATCACCGCGCTCAAGTTCCTCGCAGACGATGGCGAGCGAATTATAATCCATTCCGCTTCCTCCGTAAGCTTCCGGAATGCACACGCCCATCAGCCCGAGATCGGAAAGCCTTTGCCAGATCTCTTCGGGGAAACTCCCTTTAGCATCCCATTCCTTTATAAAAGGCACGATCTCTTCATCGACAAATTTACGGACGGTTTTGCGCAGCATTACCTGTTCTTCGCTATGCTCAAAATCCATGCCGTTCCCTCCTTGCTAGTTCTGATGAGTTGCCCGTTGCACCGTTTCCTTAATGTTTACGCCGCGACTCTTCATTTCACTAATGTATTCAGCACCCGACACCGCTTGCTCCGGCGGATAGACGCCGCGTTTTCGGATACGGCCGTCCGCAATCATCTGCGCCACTACGGAGATGCTGTAAGCCGTCGCTTGCGCCATAGCCGTAACTCCGGTTTCAATGTCACGGACTGTAACCATTTCATACTGGAAACTGCATTCCTCGCCGTTCTTCATCCCAGAGACGATGACTCGAAGCAAAACGGCATCTTTGTCTTCACCGAGTTCGGTTATAGGCTCAAGCACTTTCAACAATACTTCCCTCAGCGACACTTCATGTCCGCCCGCTGTCACTTTGCCGTGGCGTCCAGTCAGCCCGAGATCGACCAGCAAGCGGAATTTATCTGCGTGTCCCCGGTAGCGGATCGTCTTGTATTCCAAGGAATCAACATCCCGGAATGTACGCGTCAATGTCGAAGTGCCTCCTGAGGTATGGAACGCTTCAAGTTCATTAAAACCTTCAAAAGTGATCGGCTCGATTTCCGACAGTGAGTCAACTTCCCTCAATTCACCGCCACGGATGACATGGGAAGGATCAGTATAATGATCGAATACGCCTTCTAATGAAAACACATGTTTATATTCGAGGGGCGGTTCGGGATGAAGTGGGATCCCGCCTACATAAATCCGGATCGACTCCACTTGATCCAACTGGCTAGCACCGTAACCGGTCAAGATATTGATCATCCCCGGCGCAACACCGAGATCCGGAATGATCGTTACGCCTTTCTCAAATGCCTGTTCATGCATGCCGAGCACTTTATCCGTAGCTCCGCCGATATGTCCCCCAAGGTCGACGGAATGGACACCGCATTCGATTGCGATTTTCGCCACTTTTTCGTTGAATGTATAGAAAAGCGCATTGATGACAACATCCACTTGCTGCATGACTGCTTTCAACTCTTCGTCATTGCCGGCATCCATTTTGACGATTTCAAGCCTCGAGTCGTCCAGCTGCTCACGAAACGCTGCCACTTTTTCAGTGGTCCGGTCTGCAAGAATCACTTTTTCCACTTGTTCATTGCCTAGCAGATCACGCGCCGCTTGTTTCCCCATCAATCCTGCACCGAGTACCGCAAACTTCATCTCCGCCGCCCCCTTTATGCTTCGTTGTCGATCTGTGCCCGCTGCAATTTTCCGCTGAAATCCACATAAACACTTTTCCATTCGGTAAAGACGTCGAGCGCTGCAACACCTGAATCCCGGTGGCCGTTGCCGGTGCCTTTCGTGCCGCCGAACGGCAAGTGGATTTCTGCACCGGTCGTTCCAGCATTGATATAGACGATGCCTGTGTCGAGGTCGCGCTGCGCTTTAAACGCCCGGTTGACGTCAGCTGTGAAAATCGAGCTCGACAAACCGTAAATGACGCCGTTATTCACCTCGATCGCTTCCTCGAAACTTGCGACTTCAATCAAGGAAATGACCGGCCCGAAAATCTCTTCCTGCGCAATACGCATATCAGGCGCCACGCCGACAAACAATGTCGGTGCGTAATAGTTTCCTTTGTCGTAATGGCCGCCACTTAAAATTTCGCCGCCTCTGACAAGTTCGGCCCCTTCTTCTTTGCCGATTTCAATATAGGAGTGGATTTTCTCCAACGCTTTTTTATTGATGACTGGGCCGACTTTGATGGATTCGTCCATGCCGTCTCCGATGGTCAGTTTTTCCATCTTGTCGAGCAGGCGCTGCTGCAGCTGTTCCTTTGCATCCTTATGGACAATGACGCGGCTGCAGGCCGTGCAGCGCTGGCCGGCGGTGCCGAATGCACTCCACAAAATGCCGTCCACTGCAAGGTCGAGGTCCGCATCATCCATGACGATGACCGCGTTTTTCCCGCCCATTTCAAGGGATACTTTCTTCAAATGGCGCCCGCCGAGTTCTGCTACTTTACGTCCGGTATCCGTCGAGCCCGTAAATGAAATGACCCGGATATCTTTGTGTTCGATCATAGCTGTTCCGACTTCCGACCCTGAACCGAAGACGATATTCGCCACGCCGTCTGGCAAGCCGGCCTCCTTAAAGATTTTCGCCATTTCATATGCCATCATCGGCGTTTCCGTTGCCGGTTTCCACAGGAAGGTGTTGCCTGCAACAATCGCCGGAAACGATTTCCACGTGGCAATCGCCACTGGAAAATTCCACGGCGTAATCAGGCCGACCACACCAATCGGTGCCCTTACACTCATCGCGAATTTATCCGCAAGTTCAGATGGCGTCGTTTCACCGAATAGCCTTCTGCCCTCTCCAGCCATATAAAATGCCATATCGATGCCTTCTTGAACTTCCCCTCGCCCTTCTTCGATCACTTTCCCCATTTCCCTCGTCAGCACCGACGCAAGGTGCTCTTTTCGTTCTTTCATCAAGCGCCCGATTTCATATAGATAATCTGCACGTTTCGGCGCCGGCACAAGCGCCCATTTTTTCTGCGCTTTTTTAGCAGCTTTCACCGCTTCATCGACATCGTCCCCAGTTGAACGCTGCACATGCGCCAGTTCCTCTCCTGTTGCCGGGTTAACGACCGGCACAAACTCGGCGTTAGACTCTTCCCGGAATTCACCGTCCACAAAATTCGTCAGTTTCATCGAATTACCCCTTTCCGCAATGAATGTAAACGCTTCCACTACTTACTACTATTCCCTACAAAATCTAAAATTCCTACATGCTTTCCCAAGTTCCTTTTAAGCTTTCGATAAACCGGCATATTCGACTCGTGTTTGTAAGAAATTTGTGCAGAAACGGTTGACACTGACCATTCGTCATAGTCTAATCAAGAGTAGAGGTGATTGTAATGTACAAAGTACAGGAAGTGGCAAAAATTGCAGGAGTCAGTGTAAGGACTCTGCACCATTACGATAGTATTGATTTGATGAAGCCGAGCAATAAAGGATCGAACCGATACCGCTATTATAGCGATGAAGATTTGAAGCTCTTGCAGCAAATTCTATTCTTGAAAGAACTGGGCTTTTCATTAAAGAAAATCCAGGAAATCATAAAAAGTGGATATGATGCAGAATATGCGATGGCACGCCATATTGAATTGCTGGAGCAGAAAAAATTCCGCATCGAGCAATTGATCGAAAACGCCCGCATGACACAAAACGAATTTTCTGCAGATGAACCTTTAAGCAACGAACAGCGTTTTAACGCATTTTCAATTCGTCATACACCAGACCGCATCGACCTTTATCAAAAACCGGAAATCGAAGTGTCCGTGACAGACGAGCTCGAAAATATCAAGGAAGAAACTTCTGTACTTGTTGCCTCTGAACCGGAAGCAGCAAAGCCGGAAAAAGAAGCAGAGGACCTCGAAGAAATAGACCGTGAAGCGAACCGCATCTACAGCACTGTCGCAAGCCTTATGCAGTTACCGGCTGACGCGGCTGAAGTGCAGAAGGAAATGGCCGCATATTACCATCTGCTCGACCGCTTCTATGAATGCACGCCGAATATGTTCCGTAACTTGGCCAACCTTTATGCAAACGACAGCCGCTTTTCGCGGACCATCGACCAGCACGGCGAAGGCTTATCGGACTATCTGAAAGACGCGATGCATGTGCACGCGAATGCTTTACAGCATGCGTGAACTCATCGGCCCTTGCAGCAATTGCGGCAAAGACGTCTATTGCCGTGACGGATTTTTGGACGGCGTCTATATCGACGGCGAATTGATTTGCCGTGATTGTGCAGAAGAACTCGAAAATTAATCCATAAAGAAAAGCCTGAACGGATATTGCCGTTCAGGCTTTTTCGATCGCTTATGATTGTGCAGTTTCTTTCAACGCGTCGAGGCGCTGTTGAACTTGCTCTCCGGTCAACCCATGCTCAAAAGCATAGCGGTTGCGTGGATGCTCGCGGCATTCATCCGAACATGAACGCATGTATTTGTGCTCGTTTTCTTCTGAAGACAAAATCTTCGCGTTGCATTCAGGATTCGCGCAGTTGACGTAACGTTCACAAGGTTCGCCCGTGAAATGGTCTTTCCCGACAATTGTGTGTTCTACACGGTTGACCGGTACAGCAATGCGCTCATCAAAGACGTACAATTGCCCGTCCCAAAGCTTGCCTTGCACTTCCGGGTCTTTGCCGTACATGACGATGCCGCCGTGAAGTTGGTTGACGTCATCAAAGCCTTCGCGTTTCATCCAACCTGAGAATTTTTCGCAGCGGATGCCGCCTGTGCAATAGGTCAGGATTTTCTTTCCTTCGAACTGCTCTTTGTTTTCACGGATCCATTCCGGCAAATCGCGGAATGTTTCAACGTCTGGACGTACCGCGCCGCGGAAATGGCCCAGGTCGTACTCATAATCATTGCGTGCATCGATGACCACTGTATCCTGATCTTGCATCAATTTATAAAATTCTTCCGGCTCCAAATAATTGCCGGTCAATTCATTCGGGTTGATATCTTCTTCAAGTCCAAGGTGGACGATTTCCTTTTTCGCACGGACGTGCATTTTTTTGAAAGCATGGCCATCCGCCTCGTCGACTTTAAAGACGATGTCAGCAAAGCGCGGATCGCTCTTCACCATTTCCATGTATTGTTCAGTCTGCTCGATCGTTCCGGAGCATGTTCCGTTGATTCCTTCGTCCGATACGAGGATACGGCCTTTCAATCCGATTTCCTTGCAGGCTGCCAAATGCTCAGCTGCGAATTCTTCCGGATTTTCGATAGGGGTGTATAGGTAGTACAGTAAGACATTATGTGTATGATTTTGCATGAATCATACCTCCTGATTTTCGATTTGGCTCGTTCCGATTAAACAGGAAAAACCTAGCCTATTTTACCCCAAACGGGCCAAATTTTCAACTGCACTTCAGGTTCAAGCGGATGTCCATACAGAAAAGCCGCCCCTTCCGCACAGGAGGGGCAGTTCATTCAACAAACTCTGTTTTTTACTGGGGTGCCGCCTGCACAAGCTTTCAGCGCCTCTTTGTTCAGCTCCATCATTGCGAATCGAGTCTGTACAGTAGCGCTTCCGATATGCGGTGTGACAGTAAGGTTATCGAGCGTTTGCAGCGGATGGTCGAGCGGCAGCGGTTCTTGTTCGAACACATCGAGCCCCGCTCCCCAAATGGATTTATTCTTCAATGCTTCATAAAGAGCATGTTCATCGACAATCCCACCTCTACTGCAATTAATGAGAATCGCCGTACCTTTCATCAAGGACAGCTCACGTTCGCCGATCATGCCTTTCGTTTGTTCGGTCAGCGGCGCGAGGATCACAACGAAATCCGAGCGCTTCAGCAACTCATCGAGCTCTGCATACTGCGCCTCTTCTAAGCTTTTGCGCGTCCGGTTATGATAGATGACCTTCATATTGAACCCTTGCGCACGCATGCATACCGCTTCCCCGATGCGGCCCATTCCAATGATTCCCAAGGTCGTGCCATGAACATTCTGTCCGGTCATCCCCATCGGCGTCCACGCCTGCCATTCTCCGTTCCTGACGGTTTTTTCCGCTTCAACCAATCGGCGGGCGGTCGCCAGCATCAATGCGAATGTCAGATCAGCTGTCGTCTCGGTTAGAACGTCAGGCGTGTTCGTGACGATCACTTTATGGTCTCTTGCTGCATCCAAGTCGATATTATTGTAGCCGACCGCCAAATTCACTACGATCTTCAATTTCGGTGCAGACTCCAACAGTTCACGGTCGACTTGATCACCGAGCATCGTCCAAAGCGCCTCCGCTTCTTGCGCCTCTTCCATCAGCTTTTCACGCGGCGCGTTCTGTTCTTCTTCCGGCCACATACGCACTTCGTAAACATCGTGCAGATCCGCCACTGCCTCTTCCGGCAATTTTTGGGTAATGAATAAAATCGGTTTCATGGAACTCCTCCACCCTTCTCCTGATTAGCTTCCTTATTTCATAGGATTTACCGCCCCGCGCTTCGCCCTTTTTTATACCTCCATAGCCCGACAATGGCAGCGACAAAGAGCAAGGCATAGACAATATTCGAATAAATGCCCAATTGCTGCAGAATTTCTTTCCGGTTCTCCCCGACAGCCCGGCCGATATAGACAAGCACTGTATTCCAGATTAAAGTGCCTGCTGTCGTAAAAGCCAGGAATAGAACAAACTTCATATTCGACATGCCCGCTGGAATCGATATGAGGCTACGGACAAGCGGAATCAGCCGGCCGATGAATACCGCAAAAACCCCGAAACGGTCAAACCAGCGATCGGCTTTGTAGAGGTCTGCTTTTTTGAGGCGCAGCCAATTGCCATGTTTATCGATGATTTGTTCCAGCCGTCCAACATCCACAAGAAGCCCGAGCCCATAGAGCATTACAGCACCGGCAACAGATCCTGCCGTAGCCGACAGGATCACTCCCCCTACAGTAAGGCTGGTGGTCGATGTCATAAATCCCCCTGCCGTCAGAACCACTTCCGAAGGCACTGGCGGAAATACATTCTCCAGCAAAATAAGCAGGAAAATCCCGAAATAACCGTAATTCTCCATAATCGATGTAATCCACTGTTCCATAGGAGGCCCCCTTTAAACACCCGGACTCCTCAGCCTGTATTTGTCCGCCTACTTATATATATGTATTGACGAAAGCACGCCTTCTTAAACAGCCTAGGCCTTCCACCACGCAGCACGAAGTTGAAGCCGGACTGATTATGAGTTGCCATTCTTTTCGACACAAAAAATAGCCGTGCTTTTGGCAGCACGGCTTACTTTTTATCCTTTCAATTTGCGCAATTCCACACGGCGGATTTTTCCGGAAGTCGTTTTCGGAAGTTCCGTCAAAAATTCGATGACACGTGGATATTTATAAGGGGCAGTGATGCCTTTGACATGATCCTGCAACTCCTTCACCATCGCATCGTTTTGTTTGCCATTTTCCCTAAGCACGACAAATGCTTTCACGATATTCCCACGGATTTCATCCGGTGCGGCGACGACTGCACATTCCTGTACGGCCGGATGCTTCATAAGTGCATCTTCGACTTCAAACGGCCCGATTGTGTAGCCTGAAGAAATGATGATATCATCGCTGCGGCCTTCAAACCAAAAATAGCCATCTTCATCACGTGAAGCTTGGTCACCCGTCAAATACCAGTCACCTCGGAAAGAAGCTTTCGTCCGTTCCGGATCCCGGTAATATTCACGGAACAGGGCAGGACAGCTTTTATGCACTGCAATATCCCCGACTTCCCCAGGGGCAGCCGGCTGCCCATCTTCGTTAATGATGTCCACTGGATTTCCTGGTGTCGGCTTGCCCATGGAGCCCGGCTTCATGGCCATATCCTGCAGCACACATACAAGCAAGGTGTTTTCTGTCTGTCCGTACCCATCCCGCACATTCAATTGGAATGCTTCCTGGAAAGCATCGATTACTTGGCGATTAAGCGGTTCACCGGCAGATACTGCACTGCGGAGATGCGGCAATTTATAGTCATTCAAGTTTTCGACTTTTGCCATGATGCGGTATTCAGTCGGCGTGCAGCATAGCACGTTGACTTTTTCTTCTTTCAGTATATCCAAATACTTCAAGGCATCAAAGCCGCCGTTATAGACGAGCGCCGTTGCCCCAAGAGTGATAGTGGAAAGGAATGGACTCCAAATCCATTTTTGCCACCCCGGAGCTGCCGTTGCCCAGACAATATCGCCGCTTTGAACGCCGAGCCATTCGGTAGCAGCCGTCCGGACATGCGCGTAGCCCCAGCCATGGACATGGACGACGCCTTTCGGATTACCTGTCGTTCCGGATGTGTACGACAGAAACGCCATATCTTCACGATTCGTGTCGACCGCTTCAAATTCTTCCGATTCGGTTGAGGCCAACTCTTCGAGCGATTGCCAGCCTTGTTCTTTGCCGCCGACAATCAATTTATTATCCAATGCCTCGAATTTTTCTTCAATGGAGTTCGTTTCAGCTGTAGTTTTATAATGCGCGACAATCGCTTTCGCTCCTGAATGCTCCATCCGATAGCTCAAGTCTTTGTTGCGGAGCATCTCTGAGCAAGGAATCGCGACAAGACCCGACCGCAAACATGCCAAATATGTAATGTATGCTTCCGGTATCCTCGGCAAGATGATCAGGACGCGATCGCCTTTTTCAAGCCCCAGCTTCATGAAGGCTTGTGCATATTGATTCATTTTGGCAAAAAGTTCTTTATAAGACAAATCTATCCGGTTCTCTTCCGCATCAAACCAACGCACAGCAATCCGCTCGGCATCGTTTTTATACTCTTCCAATTCAGAAGTGATATTGTACTGTTCAGGTGCGATCAATTGTTCGACATTCATTTAATTTCCTCCTTTTGCTATTAGCTTGCAGGGATAACCAAATAGTAAACACTTGCTAAAAATAAGAACGCCACCATAGCAGATAGGTAAGCTTTCACTGACGTAAACCCTTGTACAACCTGAATGATTTTCGCGCTGACCAAATACATCCAAACTACACCCACAATGAGGAGCAAGTTGACCCATAATTCCCCGTTACCAAGACCGGCCAAGAACGGTGCCCCCAACAAACCGGGCAATAGAGCTATAGGAGTCATCATGCTTATCGTGCGGTATCTCGCAGTTCCGCCGAATGCTTTGGAACCTGCCCACAGCAGCGCTGCCACCCCGACTTTCGTGATAAATGCCGTCAATAGCCCAAAAATGAGGAAAATAGCGGGTACAAGGAAGTTCTGCAGCATCGCAGATTCAAAACTGCTTATGTATGAGGCTTGCGACGCGATAGAAATCGCGCCGTAGCCTACTCCCACGATGAGCAGCAAAAGCCGGCTCACCGTTTCGGTTTTCGGTAGTTCCAGGAATGACCGGTAAGATGGATCATCCAGGCTTATCATTTTTCCGACCAACTTCGCCACTCCCTTTACCATTTACATTCCCCAAGGCATCAATGCCCAGATTGCGATTGCCGCAGAAACGACGACCGTGATACTTGCGCCAAGCGTACTATTGTAGCGGTACGCCTTAATATCTTTCCAGCCGTGAATCCGCTCGATCAATTCGATATCGGCCTGTTTTGTCAGTTTTCCGGAAAGCCCTGGAATACGGTTGGTGATATATGAAACAACAATCAACAAGATAAAGCTGATCGGCACGGCCAACATCGCTCCAGAAAGCCCCATGCCATCTGTTACAGCGTGTCCAGTCAAGACGATGCTTGGGAAGACGAAAGGTGAAACGATGATATAGATGATACCGCCCACAACAGAAGCTGCGATAGCCCCGAATTTATTGGCTTCTTTCCACCAGACGCCGACAATGATCAGCGGCGCATTGGTTACGCCGGCAAGCCCGAAAGCCCACAGTATACTGACGACGAGGAAAGCTGGCGGATTAATCGCAAGCAAGATACTCGCGATACCACCTGCAAAAATGGCGATAAAACCGATGCGCAAGTTCAAGCGCTGCGGAATATTCGGTTTCAATGTAGCGATGATATCTTGTGAAATAAGTGCACCGATCGCCAACAAGTTACCACTCAATGTCGAGAGGCCTGCTGAAATCGCCCCGGCGATGACAAGTGCCGTCACCCATTCAGGGTTATAGACCATATTCAAAATAATGGTCAGTTTATCCGCATCCGCATCGGAAATCGTCACGCCTTGCGTGGTTGTCGCAAAGACACCGACAAAGCCCATCGCGTATGTCGCGGAAAAGACCAACCCGAGAATGAAAGCAAACCAAACCATAGCCGACCGCGCACTTTTCAAAGAAGAAGCCGTGTAAACACGCATCGCTAAGTGCGGCAATCCGAGCGCCCCGATTGTCAAAGCCGGGATGATGGAGAAATACCATTTTGGTGAAAATTGATAGTCAAAGAATGACGGCAAGGCGTCCAACATTGCCGGCACCATATCGGAATAAAGCAATGGCGGGAAATACCAGCCGGTTGCCCCGATTGCTTTCATGATCGCAGCAAGCGGAACGATGAACATCAAAGCAATGATGACCATTTGGATCGCGGCATTATTCGTTGCTCCAGCCATACCGCCGATCGTGATATACCCGACGATCAAGATTCCGAAGATAAACAATCCCGTAATGTAAGGAATGCCCAGTAAAGTTTCAAACGTGATGGCAATTCCGATCATCTGTCCGAGTGCATACATAATCGAAACTAAGATCATAAATAAAGCAGCAATGATAGAAGCAGTCACCCCGTAACGATCACGGATGAAATGAGTCGGGGAAAATGCGCCCATCCGGCGTAAACTCGTTCCATAAATTATCGTAATCAATGGAATTGCGAGAATCAGTTGGATCCACAACATAATAAAAGGGACTTGCAATTGTAAAATAAGAGCGGTGATACCAAGAAACGTTGCAAGACTCATGTATGTAGAAGCCATAGCCAAACCATTTGTAATCGCCCCTACGTTCGAGCCGCCTACATACAGTTCTTTAGCTGACTTGCTTTTGCGATTCGAAAGATAACCGACGATATAAAATAGCACGAATGTCGCCCCTACGACCGCGAGTCCCATTATTGGATTTTCGAGTTGCCAGCTTTGTCCTTCCATCGGTTACACTTCCTTTACTTCGTCGGCATTGCCGAGCGTGTCATTTTCTCTTTCAATCTCATCATCGATCCGGTTGCCGATTTTCCCTGCAACGAGCGTCAACAGGAATACGCCGAACCATCCCATCA
The DNA here is from genome assembly GCA_051750505.1 of Bacillota bacterium. Classification (GTDB taxonomy): domain Bacteria; phylum Bacillota; class Bacilli; order Bacillales_A; family Planococcaceae; genus Planococcus. The sequence goes on along the minus strand of JBNJJS010000002.1, from coordinate 54,201 downwards.
AGATAGGGACGATATACATGACCGGAAAGCCGAATAACATGGCATCCACAGGAAAAATTGAAAAGATCAACCCGACATTCCCTACAAGAATAAACGCAGCCGTCATCCAAATCGTAAACTGGACTTCTTTTTTGTATGCTTTCATATTTTCCCCTCCAATTTGTGAAATTTCTCTTTTCATACACCCCAGACTGAGCGTTCGCTCAGATTTTGTTCAAGCCATCCCCCTTCAATAAATTATTGTCATGATAACTCCTTTGATTGTAACCGTTTGCATAAAAGATAGTCAACTGAATTTTTATAAAATTTGAACAATTATATCAATAACTCTTTAAATAAGATTTTTATTGATCCAAAGCCTATTTCAACACTCTTTCATTCAATTATTTCTTGTGGCACAAGGAAATCAACCGTGTTCTTCTCAGAAGAGTAAAATGATAAAGATATTTTAATATATAATTTATTCAAGCTAAAAAAGGATTTTTATGGAATTCATTATGTATACCTATGTTTATTTATTCATTGTTGAATGAAGCATCAATACTGTGATTACTTTCAAGAGCAAAAAAATGCGCCTGACAATAGTCAGGCGCATTCGCAGAGTGTTGAAGAAGTTTATGATCCGCTATGAATGAGAAATGGGATCACCTTTTCTACATTCAACAATCAATGACCTGTCTGAGTATTTGGAGAAGCGTTCGTTTGACTCCTGTGGGACTAGCGGGTTTGAGAGACCCCGCAGTGAGCGTAGCGAATGAGGAGGCTCGATTCCCGCCCCACGGAAAGCGAGCGATAAGCTTCGGAAAATACGGCTTCCTGAGTTTCTCGACAGCCTGAAAATGCGCCTGACAATAGTCAGGCGCATTCGATTACTTTTTACATATTCGGTTTATTGTCTTCTTCTTTCATTTTCTTCTCCATCTTAGCCAATTGGTTTTTCGCAAAGTCGCGTCCGCCGATTCCGAAGGCGATGGCAAATGCCACTGCAAGTCCTGCAATGATGAACAGGAATGCAAGGTTAACAATGTTCGATGCGAAGTTCAATTGGTCAAGCGTCATGAAGATCGCGATGATGAAGATCGCATACTTCACGATGCCGCCGAACAATCTATTGCCGGAAGCCCGTGTAATATAATTCCCTAGCATGCTGCCCCCAATGAGCCCAAGCCCCAGGATGATCAATGAACTGATCAATAGCGGCAAGTAAGCGATGATCGCGTTGCCGATGGAATTCAATACATCGAGCTGGAGGACATTCATCGCTTCGACAACGAAGAAGATGATGATGATCGCCTGGACGACCTTGCCGATGATCTGCGCAATATCAAATGACGGTTCTTTATTCTTGTCGGGGCTTAAATAGGAAGAAAAGCGATTGATTCCTGTCCCATTCAACAAGCCGATCAATAGATCCGCAACAAATTTTGCGATGAAAACACCAGCGAGGATTAGAATGATGCCGACAAAGATGTTCGGAATCATGCCCAGCACTTGGTTAAGCATCGAAACAATCGGTTGAGAAATCGATTGGATATTCAGAGTCTCGAGCGCTACCGTCACAATTGGAATCAAAACGATTACAAATACGACATTTGCAAGGACTTTAGCGAGCGTATTCTGATCGCTTGGAGCCACACGTTCATTTGTCCCGCTCTTGTTCGTCATTTTATTGAACCATTTGTCGATGTTCATCGTGGCCAATAAGCTCTCTACCAATTTTTTAACAAACTTCGCGATAAAGTAGCCAATCACCAAAATCAAGAGCGCCATGAACAAATTCGGCAGGAAGGCCAGGAATTTATCCATCATGTTCGAAATCGGCTGTGCCACATTATTCATATCGAGCGCTTGCAAAACACTTGGAATGAACAGGATGAAAGTTAAGTAATAAAGAATTTTTCCGATAGAGTCCAGTTTGTCATCCGCGTCTTCCTTCGTCTTGGCCATATGCCCTTTCACCATGGCGTTATCAGCACCGATTTTTTTCAGCCCTTTTGCGAAGATAGCTCTGACGATAGTAGCGACGAGCCATGCAACGACAAGCAGTAAGAGGGCACCGAGAATGTTCGGGATATAATTGATGATAGTATTCCCGACATTCTGGAATGAGTTGCTTACGTCATTCAAATGTATCATCTCCTTTACAATTTAGTGATTCATTTTTAGTATCCCCCCTTATACTTTTCCTAAACGCAAGCTGCCAAGTTTGAGGGCTTTTCCAGAACTTTATTCGAGCCACAGCAGCACAAGCAAAAACCCGCTGGCCGATTCATCGGCTAGCGGGCGAAGCGGCTTTCTTTCTATCATATATTAATGCGCCAAAGTTATAGTCACTTTAAACAAATCACCGTGGACTTCCAGTTTCATCAGGCCGCCATGGAGATCCACAATCGATTGGGCGATGGCGGGCCTAATCCCTGAGCCTTTGGCCTGCCGCGACGTGTCGCCGCGCTTGAAGCGCTCGAACAATTCTTCCGTATTGTCGCCCAGTTCGTAGCGCGTGACGTTTTTTGTCGTCATGGCCAGTCACCAGCTTGTTCTGCCAGCTAAATATAGACACGGCTTCCCGCTAATGAATATTTGGTGGCGTTCAATAAAGTGAAGTTCTTAAGCTTTGCTGTTTTTGCCGAATGCGAGCAGCGCAATGCCCCCGAGCAGCAATGCAACTCCGACCCATGACTGCCCGCTTAAAGCTTCACCGACTACGGCCACACCCAAAACGGAAGCCGTCAGCGGTTCTGCTAGCGATAATGTGACCGCAGAGGAGGAAGGAATGGTTTTCAATCCGCTCGAGAACAATAAATAAGCAAGGCTTGTCGCGGCAAGGCCCAAATAAGCAACGATCATCAAGTTTTGCGGTTCCGCTAAATAGCCGGTATCCAGGAAAAACAAGAAGGGCAATAAGCCAAGGCCGCTGAGTGAAAAGATCACAGCCACCGCGGGCACTACTTCCATTATGCCCAAGACGTTTTTGCTGAACATTGCGTATCCCGCAAATGCCAGTCCTGCGAGCAGGCCGAGCATCACGCCGAACGGGTCGACGATATAACTATCACGGTTTGCAAAAAGCAAAATGCAGCCGGCCACAGACAAGACGCTCGAAAATACCCAAACACGCTCTGGTTTGCGTTTCAACACGAGCGCTTCCAATATTCCCGAAAAAGCAGGCGCGCTGCCGATTGCCACAACCGTCCCGATCGCGACTCCCGTCAATTGCACGGCCGAAAAAAAGAATGGTTGGAACAAGGCCATGCACAATGCGGAAAGCCCAACCCAAAGCCACGGAATCCTTACGCCTTTCAGCTTCCCTGAAATCCATACAAATGCAAGAAGGCCAAAACCGCCGATTGCGAGACGCGCTGCCCCGATCGTCAACGGATGGGCTTCTCCCACAAGGAAAGTCTGGGCTGTCCCTGTCGTCCCCCACAGCATCGCCGCAAACAACACCCATATGTATGCCTTGATTTGCATCAGCTACCACCACTTTCTCTCTGTAATGTCCAATAGAAGTTACTTCGTCTTTTTAAAATGATATTCACCTTTTATCGCCTCCGAGAAATCGGGCGGTTTCATGCAATATTATAGAAATATCCTTCGTGCTCCATTAAACATACCATGGCACAGATAGTTTGAGATAGAGTTCGAAAGGGAATATAATAGACTAAAAGAGGAGGCGATCGCATGTATATGACAGTCCCGGAAACTGCCGCTTTTTTGTCGATGCCGGAAGAACAAGTCAACCGCTATGTACTTGAAGGCCGGATTCGCGCAGTCCATGACGGAGAACAATACTTGATCAACACCTCCCAGTTCGAAACCCACTTCCAGCAGCTCGAAGTTGAGAAGCTTGAGCAGGAAGAATGGAATAATACGCCGATCCCCAATGATGTTGATGTCAAAGACGAGGATTGACGGAGCGCAAAAAAGATCGGAGCCTAAATGGCTCCGATCTTTTTTGATTACTATGGTGATTAGGCTAATACGCGGCTTTTAGATGTCACCGTCTTCTGTAATTGATCCTGTACATGATGCGCCCATTTTTCAAATTCCACTAGGAAGCCGTCATGTCCAAAATCCGTGTCGATTTTCTCCCATTTCGCTTTCGGCTGGTTTTCGACCCAAGGAATCATCAATTCTCCAGGGTACAATAAATCGTGGCTGTAAGAAATCGATAGCAACTCAGCAGACAGTTCAGCATCTTCGACATCGTGTGTATTCATCGCTTTCAATAATACGAGATAGCTGTTCGGATCGAAGCGTCCTGCCAGCTTGCGCCCCTGGTAATCCAAATAGGATTGGACTTCAAAATCTTCTCCGCAGCGGGCACGGCCAAAGCGCCCATTGAATAATTTGCTGCTCCGGTAAGTCACCATGCCAGCCATGCGGGCGATTTCAAACCCTTTCAGCCGTGTTCCTGGATGATAATCACCTGATCGGAACTCGGAATCATTCTCGATCGCCTGTATGCCGATATGGTTGAATGCAACACCGTAATCTCCATAATACGGCGTCACCGCGAGTGTAATCGCTGTATCCAAAAACTCCGGGTACAACCGCGCCCATTCCAGGGTTTTCATGCCGCCGAGAGAACCGCCGATAACCGCTGCCAAATGGTCGATGCCCAGTACTTCCAAGGCTTTCCGCTCCGCTCGTACCATGTCCCGGATGGTCAGTTCAGGAAACGCCCCCCGGTAAGGATTTCCGGTTTCGGGATTGATTGAAAGCGGGCCTGTCGAACCGCTGCAGCCGCCAAGCACATTGAAAGTGATGACTTGGAACTGCCCGGTATCCACCGCCTTGCCCGGACCGATCAACCCTGCCCACCAGCCAGGTTGATCCGCAGTTCCCACCGCATACTGGTCGCCCGTTAACGCGTGGCAAACCAGAATCGCCGGCGCAGAACTTTCCCCGACGCGTTCATATGCCAATTCCACTTCAGGCAAAATTTCATTTGATTCAAGTGTCAGCCGGCCGATGGATACTTTCGTCATCCCAATCCCTCCTTACGCGTTCTCGAGTACTGCCGCTTGGATTGCTTGCTCCAAATCAGCGATCAAATCTTCATGGTTTTCCAATCCTACAGACAACCGGATCAATTCCTCCGTAACGCCGCTGTTTTTCAGTTCTTCAGCTGTCAACTGCTGGTGTGTTGTCGATGCCGGATGGATGATCAATGATTTTGCATCGCCGACATTCGCCACATGAGACCAAAGGTTGACGCCATCAATCACTTTGCGGCCGGCTTCCCTTCCGCCTTTGATTCCGAAATTGACGATCGAACCGTAGCTGTCTTTCAAATATTTATCTGCAAGCTTTTTGGATGGATGACCTTCAAGGCCGAGGTAATTGACCCACTCGACTTGCGGATGGTCTTTCAAATATTCCGCGACCTTTTGTGCATTCGTCGCGTGGCGCGGAATCCGGAGATGCAGAGTTTCAAGTCCCTGAAGCAATGCATGGGCGCTGTCCGCACTGAGCGATGGACCGAAATCGCGCAATAGCTGGACACGTAATTTCGTCGCGAATGCCGCTTCCGGCACATCTATTCCGAAGCGGATGCCGTGATAGGATTCATCCGGCTCCGTGTAATTCGGGAAGCGTGGATTGTCCCAGTTGAAACGTCCGGCATCGACCGCTACACCGCCGATCGTCGTCCCGTGCCCCCCGATCCATTTCGTTGCGGAATGGATGACAACGTCTGCACCGAATTCGATCGGATTGCTGACAAAAGGCGATGCGAATGTATTATCGATCAAAAGCGGAACCCCGTTCTCGTGTGCGATGTCAGCTACGCGCTCGACGTCAAACACGTTCAAACTCGGATTCCCGATAATTTCACCGAACAAGGCTTTCGTCTTGTCCGTGATCGCTGCACGGAAATTTTCAGGATCGGTTGCATCGACGAACTTCACATTAATGCCATAACGCGGCAAAGTATTCGCGAATAGATTATAGGTTCCTCCATATAAATTGCTGTCGGCGACAATTTCGTCTCCCGCTTCAGCGATATTCAACACTGAGAATGCGATCGCCGCCATCCCTGAAGATAAAGCAACTGCAGCGGTCCCTCCTTCAAGAAGTGCGACGCGCTGTTCGAATACATCGACTGTCGGGTTCATGATGCGTGAATAGATATTGCCCGCTTCTTTCAAGCCGAATAGGTTTTGTGCGTGTTCTGTATCTTTGAATACATAAGAAGTTGTTTTATGGACCGGCACTCCCCGCGCTCCTGTAGTCGGATCCGGTTCTTGCCCGCCGTGCAATAGAAGAGTTTCTGGTTTGAAGTTTGTCATTGTTAATTCCTCCTGTTTTCTTATGATTTTAAAATATCGAGATGTTTGAGGAGGACAGAAAAGACCCTCTTCAGAAAGAAGAGGGCCGTCATATACGGATTTGCCTCCTCTTATCTTTCAGCGACGCAAATGCGCGCTGTAGGATTTAGCACCTTTCCAGACATGAGCCTGTTGGTTGCCGGGCATCGTAGGGCCTATTCCCTCCGCCTCTCGTGATAAGAGTATTCAGTTATTTTTTTGCTTGTGGAAAAGTATAGAGGACAGCGCCGGCTAAAGTCAAGCATATTTTTCTAAAAATTATAACTACTATAAGCAGGCAGTTGCCGACAAAAAAAGTTTGTAAAACCCGTTGACATTTTCGCTATTTCGAAATAGAGTAGGAATCACGAATTGAATAGCTTACATCACTTTCTTATCCAGAGAAACCGAGGGACAGGCCCTATGACGTTTCGGCAGCAGATTCGCAAATCAGCGAAAACTGTGCTAATTCCTGCAAATGCTTCGGCATTTGGAAGATGAGAATGAGATGGTTTCATATTTTGGAGCCCTCTTTTTTCTTGCGTATAAGAAAAAAGAGGGCTTTTTGTTGTTATTTCAAGAAAGTGTTCGTTCGCACTCATTCGAATCGTTATTTGCAGCCACAGGAGGGACACCATGATTCAATTTGAAGCAGTCAAGAAAACTTATGTATCCGGCAAGCAGCAAGTCCATGCACTCAATGGCATCGATTTGAGCGTCGAAACCGGCGAAATTTACGGCGTCATCGGATTTAGCGGCGCGGGAAAAAGCTCGTTGATCCGCACGGTGAATTTGCTCGAGCGCCCATCAACAGGCCGCGTGCTCATCCACGGAGAAGATATTTCCACTTTAAGCGCACGCAAAATCCGCGATATGCGAAAAGACATCGGCATGATCTTCCAGCATTTCAATTTGCTGAACTCCAAAACAGTGCACCATAATATCGCGATGCCGCTGCTCCTGGCCAAGACCCCGAAAGCGGAAGTCGACCGGAAAGTGGCGGAACTATTGGAATTTGTCGGGCTTGCCGACCAAGCGCAAAAATATCCCGATCAATTATCCGGCGGGCAAAAGCAGCGCATCGGCATCGCGAGAGCACTGGCAACGAATCCTTCGATATTGCTATGCGATGAGGCAACGTCGGCACTCGACCCGCAGACGACACAGTCCATACTGGATCTGCTGCGCCGCATCAACCAGGAATACAATATCACCATCTTGCTCATCACCCACGAAATGGGCGTCATCCGGGAAATCTGTGACAAAGTGGCCGTACTTGAAGAAGGCCGCGTCATCGAGCAAGGCAGCGTGTTTGAAGTGTTCACCAATCCTCAGCACGCGACGACGAAGCGTTTCGTCCGTTCTGTCATGAACGATGAATTGCCGGATTCGCTGCTTGAGCAGATCCGCCATAACGACGGCACACGGCCGATCTACCGTGTGCAGTTTACCGGGAACTCAGTCGGGCAGCCATTCATGTCGAGGGTGTCACGTGAATACCAGCTCGATTTGAATGTGCTGTTCGGCAATATTACAGAACTCCAAGGCATTCCATACGGCAACTTGATTGTCGAGTTCGACGGCGCACCCGCAGAAATCGACCGGGCACTCGCCTCAATCCGAAACGACAATATTCAAGTAGAGGAGGTTCAGCAACATGCAGGTTGATCAATCGCAAATTTTAGAAGCTTTATGGGAGACGCTTTACATGACGGGGGCATCATTCGTTTTCTCGCTATTCATCGGCTTGCCGCTTGGCATCTTGCTGGTCGTCACGAGAAAGGGCCACCTGCTCGAAAATGAAGCTGTATTTAACGTATTGAATATCGTCATCAATATATTCCGCTCGGTTCCCTTCATCATCTTGATGGTCGCCATCATTCCATTGACGCGCGTCATTGTCGGCACATCGATCGGCACGGCCGCAGCCATCGTTCCATTGGTATTTTACGCAGGGCCGTATATCGCCCGCCTCATCGAAAACTCATTGCTTGAAGTCGATAAAGGCGTCATCGAAGCAGCCCAGGCGATGGGCGCTTCTCCCGGCCAGATCATTTTCCGCTTCCTTATACCAGAAGCGCTCAGCTCCCTTGTCCTGGCATTGACCATCGCCATCGTCGGCTTGATCGGTGCATCCGCAATGGCGGGTGCGATCGGTGGCGGCGGGCTCGGCGACTTGGCCATCACTTACGGCTATCAGCGCTTCGACACATTGGTCATGCTATTGACTGTCGCCATTCTGGTCGTCCTTGTCCAAGGCGTCCAATCGCTTGGCAACCTCATGTCCCGCAGAGTGCGCCGGAGCTAAGTCCTTTTATTCACGTCAATCAAAATCAATAAAGCGATTTATTCATCAGCACCACTACTTTAAAAACCCATTGGAGGATTTCATCATGAAAAAAATTACAGCTCTTTTAGCAACAGCAGGCGTAGCCGCTCTTCTCACCGCATGTGGAGACGATAGCTCAGCTGGAGAAACGACGAAAGTGACACTAGGCATCAGCGGATCGGACACGACGATCTGGGATTATGTCGGCGACAAAGCAGCTGAAGAAGGCATCGAGCTAGACATCATTACGTTCTCTGATTATGTTGCGCCGAACCTGGCACTCGCTGAAGGCGAACTTGACTTGAATGCCTTCCAGACCATCTCTTATTTCGATGAGTTTGTCGAAGAGCACAATGTCGACATCGTGCCGATCGGCTCTACCGTCATTGCGCCGATGGGCTTGTATTCCGATAAATACGAATCGATCGACGAACTTCCCGAAGGCGCTCAAATCGCTATGCCGAACGAAGCGACCAACATGGGCCGTGCACTCCTTTTGCTCGATGAATCCGGGCTCATCACTTTATCCGACGATGCCGGTTTGACCGGAACGGAAGAAGATATCATCGATAATCCGAAAAATATCGAAGTTGTCCCGATGACTTCCGCCCATACACCCCGCGCTATGGCTGACGTCGCAGCTTCCATCGTCAATAACGGCATCGCAGTCGACGCCGGCTTGAATCCGACAGAAGATCCGATTGCCCGTGAAAGCGATACGGCAAAACCTTATATCAACCTGATCGCCGCTCAAAAAGGACAAGAAGATAACGAAGCGTATCAGCGCATCGTCGAATTGTACCAGGAAGAAGATACAGCTGAATTTGTGATCGAGCATACAGAAGGCGCTCAAATCCCGACTTTCGTTTCGGTTGAAGAATTAGTCGATTACCAATAATAAAACAAACGATCTGCAGTTGCATGCCGTTGAAAAATGAAATTCCATTCGAGGGGGACATCACATGACCATCATTAAGGAAGCGCGCGAGACGATTACAGAATCGATCGAAAAGAACCGCGCACAATATTTACGCATCAGCCATGCCATCCATGAAAATCCGGAAATCGGCAATGAGGAAGTGTTTGCGAGCGGGCTCTTGACCGGATTGCTCGAGGAAGCGGGATTCCAGGTTGAAGAGGGCGTAGCTGGCCACCACACCGCTTTTTATGCAGTTCGCGACAGCCATAAGCCGGGGCCGACCATCGCTTTTCTTGCTGAATACGACGCCTTGCCCGGCATCGGCCATGCGTGCGGACACAATATTATCGGCACGACCAGTGTCGCAGCAGCTATTGCGCTCAGTAAAACATTGGAATTGACCGGCGGGCGCGTCGTCGTCCTCGGTACCCCCGCCGAAGAAGGCGGACCGAATGGCAGCGCGAAAGGCAGTTTCGTCAAACACGGTTTACTTGAAAATATCGATGCCGCATTGATGCTTCACCCTTCTGGAAACTCAGCTGTAACGGGCCCATCACTTGCCGTCGACCCATTGAGTTTTCATTTCTACGGCAAGCCTGCCCATGCTGCTGGGTCTCCCGAAAAAGGCATCAATGCTCTCGATGCCGTGCTTCAATTGTTCAATGGCATCAACGCCCTCCGCCAACAATTGCCGGATGATGCACGTGTGCATGGCATCATCACGCACGGAGGCGACGCGCCGAATATCATTCCAGAATACGCCTCTGCCCGCTTCTACATCCGCGGCGATTCTTGGAAAAAGACAGCCGAGACGGCGAAAAAAGTGCGGGCCGTCGCTGAAGGCGCCGCCCTTGCGACAGGCGCCCGTGTCGAAATCGAACGTTTCCAGAACGAAGTGAAAGATCTTGTCGTAACCCCAGAACTTGATGAAATCCTTAAAGCCGAACTTGAGAAATTGGGCGACAAAGTAGCCGATTCACGCATTTCCGGGCTCGGATCGACCGATGCCGGCAATATCAGCTATGAAGTGCCGACTGCCCATGGCTATATCAAAATCGGCCCCGAAAGCCTCATTGCCCACACTGAAGAATTCCGGGAAGCCGCACGTTCAAAAGCGGGCAACGAAGCCCTTATCAAAGGCGCAAAAGCACTGGCTCACACCGGCTACCGCCTGCTGACTGAACACGCTTTATTGGCGCAAGTCAAACAAGCCCATATCCGGTCACTTGCCGCCAAACAACAAGATTAAAAACCAGCGCCCCTGCGCTGGTTTTTTAAAGGTGTTAAGGAAGTCATAGCTTTTCGTTTACAAATTATTTATTTAATTTCCTAATTAATTTCTAATGAAATATAAAAGCGAGTTGAATAGATAATTATTCGACGCTAGTGGAGTGCAAGCCGGCGACTCCTGCGGGAGCAGTGACGGAGCAAAGCGAAGGAGCGACGCGAGCCGAAGACCCTGCAAGCGAATGAGCGAAGTCATTCGTTTGCGAAGCTCGAACTTAGTGAGAGGTGAGCAGGATGTTTTTAGCGCCAGCGACTGTGCCCTGGCAGCTGGCAACCCGACGTCCTGTCGCGCCAGCTGCATGACCCACATCCTGTGGGCCCGAAAGCGTCCGGCTGGAACGTAACGTGAAAGGCTTTCGAGGTTTTTCTATGTATTTCGAATTTCGTGTTAAAATGGAGTCATTACATACATAGGAGGCTCTACCATGATCGAAAACTTGATCGAACGCCTGATTCGCTACGCCAAAATCGACACGCAATCCGATTTTGAAAATGACGCAACTCCCTCTACACCGGGGCAATGGGATTTACTCGCTGAATTGGAAAAAGAAATGAAGAACATCGGCTTGGAGGAAGTCGAAGTGGACGACCACGGCTATTTATTCGGCACTTTGCCGGCGAACACGGAAGAACAGCGCCCTGTCATCGGCTTTCTGGCACATGTCGACACGGCGACCGACTTCACCGGAAAAGGCGTCAACCCGCAGCGCATCGAAGATTACGATGGGAAAGACATTTCATTAAACGACAAAGTGACGATGAAAACGGCTGATTTCCCGGCCTTGCAGAATTACGTCGGCCACACCTTGATCACGACAGACGGCACGACTTTGCTCGGTGCCGACAACAAAGCAGGAATCGCCGAGATCATGACCGCCATGGAATATCTGATCAAGCGCCCCGAAATCGAGCACGGCAAAATTCGCGTCGGCTTCACGCCGGATGAGGAAATCGGCCGCGGCCCGCATAAATTCGATGTCGCTCGTTTCGGTGCAGATTACGCGTATACGATGGACGGCGGGCCGCTTGGCGAGCTTCAATACGAAAGCTTCAATGCCGCGAGCGCGAAATTGACTGTCCATGGTACCAGCGTCCACCCCGGTTCCGCCAAAAATAAGATGGTCAACGCCATTACGGTCGCGACGCGCTTCCAGGCGGAAATGCCCTCCGAGGAAGTGCCCGAGAAAACAGAGGGATATGAAGGCTTTATCCACTTGAACAATTTCAATGGTTCCGTCGAACAAGCGGTGCTTCAGTATATCGTGCGTGATTTCGATAAAGACAAATTCGAAGCGAAAAAACGCCATATGGAACAAGTGGCTGCCGCATTGCAAAAAGAATTCGGGGAACAAGCGATCGAACTCGAGCTTGAAGACCAATATTACAATATGCGCGAGAAAATCGAGCCGGTAATGGAAATTGTCGACCAGGCCGAACAAGCGATGAAGACATTGGGGCTTTCCCCGGACATCATCCCTGTACGCGGCGGCACGGATGGATCCCAATTATCTTATATGGGCTTGCCGACGCCGAACATCTTCACAGGCGGCGAAAACTATCACGGCAAATTCGAGTTCATCTCCGCTGAAAACATGGAAAAAGCGACTCAAGTGATTGTTGAGGTCGCAAAAACCGCGAAATGACCAGTTTCCTCTATCAATTTCCCGGAAAATCTTTTCAGCACGATTCTATACAAAAAAGCAGCGGCCCAATGCCGCTGCTTTTTTAGGTTTCATGCAGTTTCAAGGTTGTGTTAACAGCGCATCAATTTTTTGGTCTTCATCCAAATATTGTTCGAGCAGCTCTTCCAATTTCTCTTGCTCATCAATTTCGGTCAAATCCACTTCATACCAAGCTTGCAATTGCTCTCTCGTTAGCCGGTATTGCTCCACGCCTGCTCCTGTGTCGAAGTCAAATTGGACCCACTCCACATTGTCGATCAGCGTAAATAAATAAGTCGCATTATGTGCCGCCGTTTCCTTATCCGATGATGTGGCCTGTTCCCAATCATAAGAGGCGGTGATTCCATAAGGCTGTTGTTTCGTCTCCAATTCAAAGCCTGTAAAATGCTCCGCACCCGGCAGCCTGTTAAGGGTGTTGAAGACGGCACTGTTATTCCCGACTGCCGCCCCTTCATACTCAAAGAGGTCTGGTTCCTCTGCCGCCAGAAACGGGCTGCATGCGCTCATAACGAACAGCGCAGCAGCTAACAGCATGGCCGCAATAAGTATTTTCCTCAATTCAAGCTCTCCTCTAAGAAAGGTTTTTATGCACTGGCTCCATTATTTTAAAATTCGATGCGTTCGATTTTTGCGCCAGTCGATTCGACGCCTTTCATGTATTTGATGCGTTTCTGCACAGCTGTTTCGTTTACTTGCTCATCCGCATGGTATGAGGAACGCACCATCGGGCCGGCCTCGCAATGCTTGAAACCTTTAGCCAATGCGATTTCCTTCAATTCCTGGAATTCGTCCGGGTGGTAATAACGGACAACATCCAAATGCTTCAATGTAGGTTGCAAATATTGGCCGATCGTCATGATGTCGACTTTGTGCGCCAACAGATCATCCATCGCTTCGATAATCTCTTCTTTCGTTTCCCCGAGCCCAACCATGATGCTTGATTTGGTCGGCACATGCGGCGCGATTTCCTTGACCCGCAATAGCAATTCCAGTGAACGGTCGTAAGTCGCTCTCGCACGGACGCGCTTTGTCAGGCGGCGTACCGTTTCAATATTATGGTTGAAAATATCCGGCTCGCTGCTCATTAACATATGCAAGCTTTCGTAATCGCCTTTCATATCGGACGGCAAAATCTCGACCGTAGTTTCCGGCATTTTCCGGTGGATGGCGCGGACGGTTTCCGCAAAGACGGCAGCCCCGCCGTCTTTCAAATCATCACGGGCGACCGCTGTGACGACGACATGCTTTAAGTTCATGATTTCCGTCGATTCCGCTACGCGCTCCGGCTCGCCCCAATCCAGTTCGTTCGGCAACCCGGTCTTGACGGCGCAGAACCGGCACGCTCTTGTACACGTATCCCCCAAAATCATGAAGGTCGCGGTACGGCGTTCACTCCAGCATTCATGGATATTCGGGCATCTCGCTTCTTCGCATACCGTGTTCAATTTTTTCTCGCGCATCAATTTCTTCAGATCATTATAGGTTTCATTCGTGTTCAATTTCACTTTCAGCCATTCGGGTTTACGTTCACGCTGCTTTGTTTTTGTCATCGCATAAGTTCCCCTTTCTCTTCTCGTCGGTGGTTCCATTCTTCGCTCGCGTATTTGGCTTCGAGCACGCGCACTTCTTCCAGCAGTTCAGCTGGCGGTTCGAATTTCTCCAAACGGATGCCAAGCCCCGTTTCAAATCCATCCTTGAATGCCTGCTGTACTTCTTCAACGCTTGCCGGTTCCCCAATCAGTTCGTTGATTGCGACGGCGCGTGTGCGGAAAGCTTGGCGCGCCCGTTCCTTCACCGCAACACTCGGGTAAACGAACAATTCGAACAACCGGTTTTCATCAAGCTGCAGCGGAATCGAGCCGTGCTGCAAAATGATGCCTTGTTTTCTTGTCTGCGCGCTTCCTGCCGCTTTTCTACCCTCAACAGTCAATTCATGCCAAGACGGTTCTTCAAAGCATACCGCCGAAGATTCTTTCGACCGCTTCTTCTCCGCAGCCAGTTGTGCTCGAATCCCCAAATTACGGTAACCTTCGAGCAAGCCTCGGGAAATGACCAAATACGCTTCTTTAACTGATTTCGGCATGGATGGATGATGTTCCGGAATCACCACGCTGTAAGTCAATTCCTGATCGTGGAGTACGGCTTTTCCGCCGGTCTGCCTCCTGACCAAAGGAATCCCCATTTGCGCAGCTTTCTCGAGATCGATGCTGCCATTCAGTTTCTGGAAAAATCCCACTGAAATCCCGGCTGGCGCCCATCCGTAAAACCTAAGGACAGGCTTCATGCCCGTCTTGCGCTGCCAGTTCATCAGCGCTTCGTCCATTGCCATATTGTGGGCCGGCGTGCAAAGCCCCGACTCCATATAGCCCCATGTTTCCTCCAAAATGTCTCAACTCCTCTCAGCTTATGCATGACCCCAAAGCCCATAAAAAAAACACCGCTTTCCCATGGGGAAGCGGTGTATGCAGGCAAAAGGAAGCATACGTACCACTTCCCTACGCTGGCATGGTCCAGATCAGGTTCAAGGGGTCCAAGCATTCGCTCGTCTCAGCCAGTCAATTCCGGCTCCCCCAGTGGTCAGCTATGTATAGTTCTTTTCGAGCTTATCATTTCTTTCAAGAAATCTCAATATACTAAATAGTATTTTCTTTATATTTTTATCCAATTTATTCAAAAATATCCAAAAAATCCTTCCCTACGCGTTCTGCTAATAGGGAAAGCTTTTTCATTAAATAATGGTCCTGCCGTTTTGCGCCAAAGCGAAGTGGATACTGTGTTGAAGTGTACGGAAGCATTCGTAGCCTGAAAGGTCCACTCCCGCTTCTGTTATCGTCATGCTGGTATGCGGCGAAATGCCGGCCAGCACCGTTTTCGTGCCGATCAAATTCGCGGCAGAACCTAATTTTTCGATCAGCATCGCCGCATGCTGGTTGAAGCTTTCATTGAGCCCGGTCAAATCGAGCAGCAAATAATGCGCTTTATATTTCGGCAGATTCTCGAGCGTTTTGATCAATAGTTCTTCAGCCCGTGCTTCATCGTAGCGCCCAAGAAGCGGGACGACCACAATATCTTCCAATACCGGAATGAGCGGCGAAGAGATTTCGCGGATCATATCATGAAGGTCTGCTGTCTTTTCATCCACAAGCTGTTCAAGTTCCCGGATTTTCTCCGATTCCTTGCGGCGTGCCAGCGTGTGGATGTTCTTTTCGATGGTCTCATCTGACGGGAAATAGCGGATCAAGCACTCTTCATGTCCTTCTATTTGCGAATGGACCACTTCATACCAAATGTTCCGGTCCAAGAGCGAGCTGAAGATCCCTGCATAATGTGCCGGCAAAAAGCTGCCTCCGGTCTTTTTTCCTTGTGCCAGGTTGATTTGATATTCCCAGCTATTTTTCAGCGTCACTTCCAAGGTGCTGGCTTCCTCATCCAAGTTGTGGATCGCTGCCAATCCCCAACCAGCCGATGCATATGTATTGGTAATGAGTTCGGAAGCTTTAAAAACCGAAATGCCGCCCATCCCATGGAAGTAATCCCCGACTACCTGGCCTTGGCGAAATCCTGTCGACTCCAAAACGACGGCTGCCGCTTCTTCGCCTGAAATTTCCTCGATGGAATCAAAGAACATCTTCATCGCAGTGGAAGTCCAAAACAGCACTGAGTTCTGCCCTTCAAATAAGAAGCGCCCTTGCGTGAGGTCCCATTCAAAATCCAGGCCGCCCACATTTATATTCGTTTGTTGAGTCATTGTATAGCCATCCTCCCCATTTAGTCCTATTGATTAATCATACGATAGCCTTTTAACCCCAGCAAGTTCTAATGTTTTAAAGCACTGCAATTAAGGAATAGATAGACAAGAACCCTAAAGGAGAGGTGCTAATTATGGCAGAAAAAGACCGTTACAACGAAAAAGAAAGAAAATCAAGCGACGGGGCTCCAATGGACAATCCAGAACAAGTCAAAACGGATAAAGAAACCATGACTGAAATGCATGAAGAAGAAATGAATGTCGACTCCATCCCACTCGAAGACTTGAAGCAGGACATGAAAGATGAAAAGAACCCGCGCGATACGAAAGATGATTCAGCAAGCGACGAAAAACACCCGGACTGACACTACTCGCGGAGTATCTTTCCGCGGTTTCCTATGAATACTATAAATTTGCGAAGGAGCGATTTGAATGGCACAAGAAGAACTGAAACAGCAAGCACTTAAAATCTTGGAAGACAGCATGATCGGGACTTTGGCGACGATCAAAGACAACAAGCCACATTCACGCTATATGACTTTCTTCAATGATGAGTTCACTTTATATACGGCAACAAGCAAGCAAACACAGAAAGTGGATGAACTGGAGAAAAATCCGAACGCACATATCCTGCTCGGCTACGAAGGGGAAGGCGTCGGCGACAGTTTCCTCGAAATCGAAGGGCAGATGTCACTGCGGGATGATCGCGAGCTGATCGACAAAGTATGGAATGAACACTTGAATGGCTGGTTCGACGGCCCTGAAGACCCGAACTTGATCATCTTGGCGATCACGCCGACGCGCGTACGTTTGATGAACCGCAAAGGTAAAGACCCCCAAACAATTGAACTATAAACAAAAAGCCTCCGGTACCGGAGGCTTTTTTACGTGCGCAATAAATCGCGCAACCCTTCTTTATTGAATAGAAGATCTTGCAAATTATATTCGTCCAAGACTGATAAATAAGCATGCAAAGCTTTGCCAAGCACACCCCTCAGCCCACAGATCGGGGATATCGGGCAGGTATTGGTCTCAGAATTGAAACACTCCACTAAATGGAAATCTTCTTCCATGGTGCGTACAACAGCGCCGACATTGATATTCTCCGGTCGATCCGCTAAGCGAATTCCGCCTCCCCGCCCCCTGACAGTCTCTATAAAGCCAGCTTTGCCAAGTTCAAACGTTACTTTCATCAAATGGTTTTTAGATATATGATAAGCATCGGAAATTTCCTGGATGGTGGTTAGCTTGCCGTCTTCTTTTGTCCCTAAATATATGAGTACACGCAATGAATAATCGGTATACATCGTTAACCTCATTGGTTTCACCTTCCCTGCACGTCCATTATAACCGCCGCCTGAATTTCTGGAAAGGAAACGCATCTACAGAATTCCGGCATTTTACGCGAACATTCCATGTGTGACTTTTCTGTGAAATGAAATGTGTCTGAATTTTAAAGATGTATTTTATATATATCTTTTAATTTTCATTCAGGGTATAGTGGGACTATAGAAAACAAAAGGAGAGATTGACTATGTTATCCGAACAAACTAGAACAATCGTCAAATCCACCGCCCCTGTATTAGCTGAACACGGCAAAACCATCACGACCGTTTTTTACAGCAATATGTTCGAAGCGCATCCTGAACTTTTAAATATCTTCAACCAAGCAAACCAAAAGCAAGGACGCCAACAAGCGGCACTTGCCAACACCGTCTATGCGGCCGCCGTGCACATTGATAATTTGGAAGCGATTCTGCCAGCCGTCGAACAGATTGCCCACAAACATGTCAGCCTAGGCGTCAAAGCAGAGCATTATCCGATCGTTGGGGAATATTTGCTGAAAGCGATTAAAGAAGTGCTCGGTGATGCGGCAACTGACGACATCATCAACGCATGGGCCGAAGCATATGGCGTCATCGCCGATGTGTTCATCAGCGTTGAAAATAGCATGTACGAACAAACGGCCACTCAAGACAACGGCTGGATTTTCTTCAAGGATTTCACCATTGCCCGTAAAGTCAAAGAAAGTGGCAATATCACTTCTTTCTATTTGAAACCATCAGATGGCAAAAATGTTCCAACATACGAAGCTGGCCAATACATCACGGTCCGCCTTTCGATCCCCGGCGAGGAATTCCTTTTCAACCGCCAGTACAGTTTGTCCCAAGCATCGCGTCCGGATGAGTTCCGCATTTCTGTTAAACGCGAAGCTGACAACGATCCGAACGGGCTCGTTTCTGTCTACTTGCACGAGCAGCTGAACGAAGGCGACCAGATAGAAGTCAGCGCGCCTGCCGGCGAATTCGTGCTCGATACAACAAGCAAAACCCCTGTCGCATTTGTCAGCGGCGGTGTCGGCATCACACCGATGATGAGCATGTTCGAAACGGTTGCCACACAAACACCGGAACGTCCGGTTTCATTTCTTCACGCAGCACGCAATGAGACTTTGCACGCTTTCGATAAAGACGTCCAAAAATACGTCGCTACGATGGACAATGCCAAATACAAAACTTTGTACTCCGATGAACCGCAAGGCTATATCACTCGCGAAGTCTTGGAAGAGATGGTCGATGCAAGCGGCGAAGTATACGTCTGCGGACCGGTCCCATTCATGGAAAAGATGATCAGCGAATTGCACGCAATCGGCATGTCCGATGAGCAGATCCATTATGAATTCTTCGGCCCTGCTGTCGCCATTCAATCCATCTAAATCAAAAATGCCTCTTCCTTACAACGGAAGAGGCATTTTTATGGGCACGCGTTTAATGACATATACCCATCGATACTTGGCAGTCTGTCATCCATGCGGTAGCATGGAGAAAAAGGGGGTGCCGAGATGCACTTGTCTACGGCCGCAAAACATGCTCTTCAAATGCAATCGGTCATCGTTGACCATAATCCAGCCCATCCCTTTTCTCCAGATCCGGAATTACTGGCCAAAGAGCTGAAGGATTGGTGCGGAACGGATAACAATGGAGTCGCTGTTTCCTATTTTTTCCGCCAATTCGCATTGTTCGTGACGGCGCAATTCAATCTTATCCATTACCATGGGGGCTATTTTAAGACGCGTCCTGAAAACCTGCGTTATGGCCGTATACATAATTACGGTTTGCCGCTTATCTCTTTCCACGTCGAGTCAGCTGACTTCATTGAAGTTTCCCCCGAACAAAGAAGTGACGCTTTCCGACATATATTGATCGGGCAGACAAACGCGCTGCTCCAGCAATTGCGCCGCCATGCAAAGATTTCGCCTATCACCTGTTGGGAAAATGTCCTCGGTTCTCTTGCCTGGTATTATGCCACTCTCCAGCGGAAGCATCCACGGGTGGCAGCTGAAGATATCGAATGGCTAATGGATGATAAGAGTTGGGAACCGCTCCGCAAATCCGAGTGGAAAAACTTCATCGGCACTACACCTCTCGAACGGGCAGTTTCTGAGCCGATGCGGAAAACTTGCTGTTTGTACAAAGAATTGGCTGCGTTCGGCACGTGTACGTTCTGCCCACAGCCCCATTAAAAAAAGCTCCGGCATCGCCGGAGCTTTTTGTCATTTCTCGAAGACTTCGTGGAGGATTTTATCCGCATTATTATTGATCAAGTTTTTATGGATGCAGCTGTTCGGCTTCTTGTGTAGCACTTTAGCAAATGACTGGGCGTGTTCAGCCTCACCGATTACATGGATTTCTTCCCAGCGCCGGTCTTTTTTCAGCTTCTCGATCTTCGAGCCCATGTCTTTGTAAAAACGGTCCAAGTTTTCTTTCAAGCGGTGGTCCAGTTCGTCGGTCGGGCTTCCTCCGCCGCTGCCTCCGATGACCGGGCTGTTTCCGCCGGCAGCACCGCCACCAGTCGACCCAGCACCACTCCGTCCCTGGATGCGCCCAGAGCTTCTGACGCCTTTTTGCTCTGTCCATACCTCGAGTCCTGCATCGAATTCATAATAGACTTCTTCATTGACGATGCCGACAGAGGTATCAAGCACGCGGATACCTTTAAAGCTCGGCAGGATCACGCCTGCATATGGATATGCTTTGTAGATATAGCGCAATTGATCAAGCGCCGGTTTATTTTCCCATTGGAAATCGGTTTTGACGGAAATCTGCAAATGCTTCACCCAGAATAAATCATCCTGAGTAGATGCAAAAATAACGACACCCTTCTGGAGGTCGCCTTGATTATCCGCTATTTCCTTTTCCACTTTTTTACGCAGCTGCTTATACGCTTTCAATTCTTTTTCGTTGTTCGAGGCAGTCAAATATTCTTCGAGTCGTTTTAGACCGTTTTTCAACTGGATCTTCCACGCCCCATTTTGAGCTTCCCGATCGGCGGGGTTCGTATTGAGATAAACGCTCAGCACGCAGCGATCTTCACACTCAAATTGTTTCAGCTCTTGGATTTCGTCGTATAATGTCATTAGCCATCATCCTCCTTTAATCCTTACTTGTTATCTGAATACCCCAACCGCCTCCACTTAAACTGTCCATATCAGTTCTTTTTCAATATTCGAACGTTTAAACTACATGGGCTGTGGTAAACAATAACTAGCAACAAAAAAGATGAGGAGTGAATTATTCATGGAAAATGTTGATAAAAAAGTAGAAGAAAAATTAAGTAATACGGACAGTAAGAAGAAAGAACAGATTTTGGCCGAGTTTTCTACTTTCATCGACTATTTAGGCGATAAAGTACAGATGGGCGAAAAAATGGGCTTAAGCGAGGAACGCATTGCACAGCTTGCTTCTAAAGTAGCTGATTACCTTGCGAAAAAAGAAGATCCAAAAAATAGCGAAGAATATCTATTGCAGCGCTTATGGCAAGTAGGCGACAAAGAAGAACAGCATATGCTTGCACATATGCTAGTGAAACTGGCAAAAGAACAAAATTGATCTTGCAAAAAGCCTGAGCTTAACCGCTCAGGCTTTTTTTATGCTCAGCTACCCGTGGTGGCGGCAGCTTTACTTTCATATAAATGGAACATCAATAAATAGACGAAGCCGCTCAACACCGCGAATGTCCCGAGGATAATAAATGTCCATCCGAATCCAAACCAAGCCGTCATCGGAATGGAGATCGGCGCAATCATCCGCCCGATTGTATAGCGCAGGCTCGCCGCGGCGAAATATTGGCCGCGCATCGATTCGGGCGCAAGCTTGGAGATAAAGCTTTGCTGCAGTCCAACAATCATCAATTCAGCGAATGTGAAAACCGCCATCGCGACGACGAACACCCAGAACCACGAAGTCATCGGGAAAATCGCCATTGACAAGCCGAACAATAAAGCGGAATAGAAAAATACCCATTTTTCGGGAAATTTGGTCATCCAGCGCGTAATGACAACGGTCAATAAGGCAACCGTCAAACCGTTTTGCGCAAGCAAAATGCCGAATGAGGTTTCCCCAGTCACTGACCACTCCCGCCCTAACAGATCGAGAATCACCTGGCTATCGATTGTTTCCTTCAAATAGATCGGGATGACGAGATCCAGCTGCATAAAAGTCTGCGCACCCAACACACCCGCAATCACGAACAGCAAAAAGACGCGGTCCTTGAAAATGATGCCGTATTCTTTCAATTGCTTGAACACCGCGCCTCTCCAACCTGTTACGGCTCCAGCCTGCCACTTGCCCAAAACTTCAGAGGGCAATGTCTCATCGGTAAACAAACGCAGCACTAGGCCGAGCAGCATGGAAATGATTGCTACGCCAAGCAATAGTTCAAAACGATACGAGAAGAACAGGATGGCGCCGAACAATGGGCCGATCACCACAGCAATATTCAAGGTGGTATAAAAAATCGCAAACACGTCACTGCGGTATTTCTCCGGGATGACGTCAGCAATCATCGCCTGGCTTGCCGGCCAGTATAATGAGCCGCACATACTCGCCAGCGTAAAGGCTATAAAGCTGAGTTCCGGCGAACTGAGCCACGGCGAGTTCGCAAAGGCAAACAAAGCGAAAGCGAAGCCTTGTGCAGTAGCCGCCGCCACAAGCATGCGCTTGCGGCCGAAGCGGTCCGCACAATAGCCGCCGAGTAAATTGGCGGCTACGGCAAATATTTGAGAGACAATGAGCAGCAAGCCCGCCATCCCTTTCCCGAATTCTTCGGCGAAGTAAATCGCCAGGAACGGGAACACCATCCAAAAACTTGTATTCATAAAAAACTCGCCGACAAGCCGGACTTTCAGGCTGCGGTTCCAATCTCTGATCTTCATCTTCGGTGCCTCACTTCTCCGTCATCGGTCTGTCTATCCCAGTTCAAGCAATTGATATTGCAGGCAAATCTCCAATAGAAACTCTTTATGTTCTTTGGCAAACTGGATGCCGACTTTCTCTTCATCCAACTCTGTAATCCGGCCACCCCCGAAGACACGGTGGCGTATTGACGCACCGACTTGCAGTTCACCGATTGATTTCACTGCATCCGGGTTATCCGGCACTGAAACCTTCGATTTTGGAGCGGTCGGTGGGGAGGGCTTGCGAGTTTCCGCCTCCTTCACTTTCGGCAAAGCAATGCGCCGCACTTCTTCTACAAACCGCGATTCCTGGTCATAGCTGAGCAATTCCAGATGGCGCTTCGCCCGCGTCATCCCGACATAGAACAGGCGCCTTGCTTCCTCCAGCAAAGCTGGGTCGTCCGCATCTTCTTCTGTCGGCACAATCCCTTCCACCAAATCGATCAAATAAACGCGATCAAACTCCAAGCCTTTTGAGCTGTGCATCGTAGACAATGTCAGCATGTCATCGGTTTTTTCGGTTTTCGCCTGCTTCGTCACTTCCTCCAGCTGTTTCAATCGTTTCGCGAAATCCGTCATCGTGGGAAGCGGCTCGGCGATTTGTTCAAGCGTGCTGAGGATCTGCTGCAAATAATCGAGCTTCATGCCGAATTTCTCTGCACGGCTTTTTAGCATCTGGTCATAGCCCATATCGCGGCGGATCGTCTGGATCACTTTCAAAGGCGCCATGCCCTTCAAAGCGTCCATCGATTTCCGCTGTTCCGCGATAATCCGAAGCTGATAGTCCTTCATCGTGATGGCCAAAGTAATTTCTTCGAAAGCATGTTGCTTTGTCAGCTGCATCCGCCCCAATTGCTTGAGCTGAGAGGCCGACCAATAGGCATTCGTCTTCGAAGCGATCTTGGAATATAAATCCACTCGTTCCGGACGCAGGCTGAAACGCATGAAGTTTAAGATATCCTGGACAATCCAATGGCTGAAAAAGCGGTTGTCCGCGTCTTTCATATAAAACGGGATACCGAGGCGATCCAGCTCATCCATCAATAGAGTCGAAGAGGAATTATTACGGTACAGAATCGCGACATTCCCGTAGTCCTCTAGAGCAGAAAGTTCTTTCAGGATGTACTTCAGCTGCGCTTCTTGTGAGGCGAGGCGGCGAATGACGATCGGCCCGCCTTCTGGCTTGTCGGTGAACATGTTTTTATCATGGCGTAATTTATTCGCTTTGATGAATTTATTGGCTGTGTTGACGATGGTGCCTGACGAGCGATAATTGCGCTCCATTTTCATGATATAGGCATCGGGGTACACTTGGCGGAATTTGAGCAGATAGCTCGGCTCCGCCGCCCGCCAAGTATAAATAGACTGGTCGTCATCCGCCACGACGCATAAATTGCGATGGCTTTCGACCAATCTTTCGACGAGGGCGTGCTGGACCATGGACGTGTCCTGGCTTTCATCGGTCATGACATAGTCCCAACGCTGTTGGTATTTTGCCAATAGCTTGCGGTCTGTGCTCAGAGCCTCAAAAGCGATCGTCAACATGTCATCAAAATCCACAAGTCTCGGTTCGTGGTTTTCTTTGGACTCTTCGTATATGGTCAGGATATCGATGGCACTCGGGAATGGTTCATCAAGTGTTTTCCACTTTTTCTTCGGCACCATTTTATTTTTCACAAAGCTGATGAACGACATCAATTCTTCCAATTGATCGTCAGTGATCGGCTCATCGTTTTGACGGGCATATATCTCCTTCAGTAAGCGTTTCTTATTGAAACGGTTCGAGTCGCCCCCTTCGATCATTACATAGTCAGCCGCCGATAAGTATTCCCTCGTGATTTGAAAGGCCAGGCTATGTATCGTTGAAAAATCAACCGGCGCAAGGCCTGGGAAAAACCGTGCGTAGCGTTCAAGCATATCGGTTGCCGATGCCTTGCTGAAGGTGATCGCTTTGATGCGCTTTGGCTGGATGGCTTTTTCCTCGATCAAATAGCCGATTCTCATGATCATGGTCGTCGTTTTGCCGGAACCCGGACAGGCAAGAAGCAACAGCGGCCCCTGTGTCTTGGTCACCGCTTTTTTTTGTATTTTATTCAGCTCGACACCGAGCTCTTGTTTTTTTCGTTCAAAAAAATCGCTCATGGTAGACTCCTTTTTTGCGTTGGCAATCTCTTTCATAATAGCATAAAAGCAGGCCCATTTAAGCGGCCTGCTTTCCGTTCAAATAAAATTGCGTTCTTGGGGTTTGGCGGGGTCGCCTGTTTGGCGTTTGTCTTTTCTCGTTGCCAAATCTTCATGGATACGCTCTTTTTCGTCTTGTTCTTTGCTCGTGCGATTCGCCCCGATCCTTCTCGGGTCCGAGGATTGAAGGTCGTCATTCTTTTGATCGCTCATGCAAATCCCGTCCTTTCACTTGCCGTCTAGAATTTCACAGACACGGCCGACTTGCCCGTCCTCCAAGCGCACTTTAATGCCATGAGGGTGAGTCGCCGAGTTCGTCAACAAATCTTTGACGACACCTTTCGTTTTTTTGCCGGTCCGCTGGTCTTTTTTCAAGATTACATTGACTTCAAGCCCCGGCTTTACATCGCTTCTTTTTTTTCCGTCCATCTTCATCCCTCCAAGCTTGGTTCCATTATAATCGAATTGCCTTCTGCGCACAAAAAAGCGGAGGGAATCCCCCCGCTTTTCATCAATAATGCTTATAGTCTGTCGCGGTCTGTACGATCTTTACGGTCAAATTCGTCTTCTTCGACTAAGTCGCCATCTTTGTGGATGTCAGCTTCTTCTTTGCGTACTTTTTCACTCACGTGCTCAGTGTCCTGAACTTTGTTTTTACCTACAGTAATTTCTTCAGAGACAACGTCTTTTTTCGAGACATTCACTCGCTCTTCAGAAACCGGTACGTTAATGTCTTCACCTTCTGTATAGCTGTGCGTGCCGGTTGTTGTTTCTTCGTCTACCGGGCGGCGCTCAACATACACTTCTTCACGCTCAACCGGAACTTCAAGCGACTGTTCTTCTTCAACGACATGTTTGTCGACGTGGACTTCGCCTGTTTGGACGCGCTCTTTATCGACTTGCAAACGCTCTTCGTGCAATTGGAGACGCTCTTCTTCTGTTTCTGCACGGTCCAAGTCGCGGTCGATGTCCGCCACTGTGCGATTGCGGTTTGTTGCTTCATCGTTGAATTCCGATGTCGCACGGTGAGTGCCTGTTGCATCGACATCATCTGTTTTGCGGTCTTCGGCTCCTAAACCGAATCCAGTGCCGCGTTCTCTGTCGACACCCGCCGTTTCAGAGCCCAATGAATCGCGCTCTGTATTGTACGCTACATCGTTTTCTTCGTTTGTATCCACGGTTAGGCCATCGCGTGCAACAGCGGAATTATCGACTTTTGTAGTGCTTGTCGTGCTGTCTACATCGCCGTAAGTGGTATTGTCATATGGTGCTTTACCTTCATAATTCGCGCCGAATTCACGGTCGACGAACAGCAGGATTTTGCCGTTTTGCACATCGTTATAGTAGCGATCCGCTTCTGCTTCGTCTACGCCCATATTGGAGAAGGCTTCGCGCGTCGGTTCGTTGCCGGATAGGAAGCCCATGAACTTGTCCATCCAATTGCCTTCGGATGATTTATAATCCACGTCTGTGCGTCCGCGCACCATCGAGATCTGGTCTTCGTTGCGTGCCATCACGTACATGTCTTCTTCACGCGAGCCTTGCGTTTTCATGTCTTCGATCTTTTTCAGAACTTCTGTTTCTGTGTCGAATGTTCCCATGAATTTATTGTTAGCCATTTCAAATTCCTCCATTTTTTTCGAGAAGTTTTTTGCTTTCTAGTCTTGAAATTACCCCTCAGGTGTGTTATTAAACATTTTTAGATTGAAATGTGCCAAAATACTACTTTTCCACCATATTCTTCAAACCTCGCGCGACCAATGGCGATGGGCTTCAATCGCTTCAATAAAGCTATCTGCAAAGCCTTTCATGGAGTCACCCGTAACGACGCCAGGCTCCCCAGTGTAACCATTGGCATCGAGCCACTTCTTGCCCTCGTGCGTTGCTCCGATCGGCTTGAAATGCCCGAATGCTTCTGTCACATAATAAGCAGCGTTTCTTGCGAATTTCTTGCTGATGTCCGGCCCGCCGACTGCATAGATTGCATCGAACAATACCGGGTCTGCCGTCGTGAAAGTATGGTCGATTTCCATTTGCTTGCCGTTTCCAATGTCCAGTTTCCCTTGTTTTTCGCTGATGATTTCATATTGCAACCCTTTGGATTCCAATTGATCCAACACTTCCATGACTTCCTTGCCATTGAAGTCTGGTGCCACAATTACGCCCACTTTGCGCGTCTTCGCTGATTTAACGGTATTTTCCTGGCTTAATGCCGGTGATTTCTTGCTCGTGTCTGTGTTGCCGGTCTCAGGCGCTTTGACGCCGATATTACCGGCGATTTCCTGCGCCAGTTTGAGGTTGACGTTCGCATACATATCCACGATCTGTTGGCGGATGTCGATGCTGTCGCATTTGCCCAGCTCAAAGCTGAACGCTTCGATGATGTGTTGTTGCTCCGCATCGCTCATGCTGTTCCAGAACATCGTTGCTTGCGAGAAATGATCTTTAAAGCTGTCGCTGCGTTTGCGTACTTTACGGCCTTCCACTTTTTCCTGGTAGTGGACATAACCACCGTCCGCTTCGCTGACAGGAGCCGGCGTATTGTTTGTAAATGAGCTCTTCTGATAGGACACTTTTCCTTTATTGATCGTCTGGCGGCCGTAGCCATCACGCTGGTTGTTGTGGAACGGGCAGACGGGACGGTTGACCGGGAGCTCATGGAAATTCGGCCCGCCCAAGCGGATCAATTGTGTATCGGTATAAGAGAACAATCGCCCCTGGAGAAGCGGATCGTTCGAGAAATCAATCCCTGGAACGACATGCCCAGGATGGAACGCCACTTGCTCGGTTTCCGCAAAGACGTTGTCGACGTTGCGGTTCAAGGTCATCTTGCCGACTATATGGATCGGAATTTCTTCCTGCGGCCACATTTTCGTCGCATCGAGCAGATCGAAATCGAATTTATGCTCATCTTCTTCCGGAACGATCTGGACGCCCAGTTCGTATTCCGGATAATCGCCGCTTTCGATTGCTTCATGCAGATCTGCGCGGTGGAAATCCGGATTTTTCCCGTTGATTTTCTGGGCTTCATCCCATACGACTGAGTGAACTCCTAGCGTCGATTTCCAATTGAATTTCACAAAATGGGATTTTCCTTCCGCATTGACGAAGCGGAATGCATGGACCCCGAATCCGTCCATCGTCCGGAAGCTTCTCGGGATGGCGCGGTCAGACATCGTCCACATGACCATGTGGGCTGATTCCTGATTGTTCGCTACAAAATCCCAGAACGTATCGTGGGCTGTCGCCGCTTGTGGGATTTCATTATGCGGTTCTGGTTTGATCGCATGCACCAAATCCGGGAACTTAATGGCATCCTGAATGAAGAATACCGGAATATTATTGCCGACTAAGTCGTAATTGCCTTCTTCTGTATAGAATTTCGTTGAAAAACCGCGTGCGTCCCGCGCTAACTCTCCTGAGCCCCGCGAGCCGGCTACTGTGGAAAAACGGACGAAGACAGGGGTTTTCTTTCCTTTTTTCGACAGGAATTTCGCTTTCGTCAAATGTTCAAGCGATTCATAAGCTTCAAATTCACCGTGAGCCGCGAAACCACGGGCATGGACTACGCGCTCTGGAATGCGCTCATGGTCGAAATGGGTCATTTTTTCACGGAAATGAAAGTCTTCCATCAATGTCGGCCCGCGTTCACCCGCTTTTAAGGAAAACTCGTCCTCCGATAACTTCAAGCCTTGATTCGTCGTCAAATCCTTGCCGCTATCGTCTGTACGGAACTGCTCCAATTGTTCATTCTTGCTGTTTTCATCGACTTTCTTCGGATCTTTTGCCATTTTTCCACTCCTCATCTTTTTATACATTCCTAGTCTTTCTGTACCCCTTCTTCATAACCGGAAACAAATAAATAGAAAAATCGAAAGAAACTATGAAAAAAGGCCTTGCAGTGAAGTGAATTCACTGCAAGGCCTTTCCCTATTTTGACATTTTCATCAAAAAATGCTTAAATCCCATTCTTTTGAAATTTGCCGAAGCATCATCGTCCCGGCAGCACTGTTTCCTTGCACATCAATCGCCGGCCCGTAAACACCGATGCCCGCGCCTGCGCGGAATTCATACGTTTGGGAATGCAGTTTCGGGGGGACCGCACCCATAATGCCACCCGAAACACCGCTTTTCGCCGGAATGCCGACGTGCGCCGCGAAATTGCCGGACGAATTGTACATGCCGCAAGTCACCATCAAGACTTTTGTCACTTGAGCGATTTCCTCTGAGAAATGTTTTTTCTTCGTGACTGGATTATAACCGTCATAGGCGAGGATTAGCCCGAGCAGCGCCAGGTCTTTTACTGAAACTTTAATGGAGCATTGGCTGATGTAGATGTCGAGCGCTTCTTCCACTTCGAGTTCCAGGAAATTCGCTTCTTTTAAATAATACGCAAGCGCCCGGTTGCGGTGGGAGGTCGCCCATTCCGAATCGTAGACTTCTTTGTCGATTTCAATCGAGTGCCCAAGCAGCTCCTCGAGAAAGCCCTTTAAATAGTCAAACTTCTTTTGCGCATTCTGCCCCGGGAGCAAGGAAGAGATCGTGATCGCTCCCGCGTTGATGAATGGGTTGAATGGTTTGTTCGGCCGATGGATTTCAAATGGCACGATGGAGTTGAACGCTTCGCCCGTCGGTTCAACATCCACACGCTCCAACACGAACTCCAAACCGTAATGGTGGCTAAGTGCCAAAAATGTCAGTGCTTTCGATATACTCTGCAAAGTGAATTCAGTATCTGTATCTCCTGCACAATAATAATTGCCGTCTTCGTCGATCATGCAAATTCCAAGTTTCCCTGGATCGACCTTGCCCAAAGCCGGTATGTACTGGGCTGTGGTGCCAAGAACGGCATGTCCTTTATTTTCTTTCACCCAAGCTTCTAGCTGCTCGGTGATGCGCGGATTGTTTTGCACCGCCATCCCTCCTCCGGTTCGTTTTAATTAATCATGACCGAAGCCCCGCCTGCTTGTCAAAGTATAAAATTGCAAAACAAAACTCCCCCGTGCCAGGAGGAGCTTCGTTTAAGCTTTTTCATACCATGCTTTAGCTGCCCTCAATTCTTCCATAGTCAGCTGATGGCCATGGTTTTCCCAATGTAAATCTACTGTTGCCCCTGCTCCGCTAAGAAGTTTTTCCAGATCTTCCGACTCTTCTTTCGGGCAGATCGGATCGTTTGTGCCGGCAGCGATAAAAACGCGTGTCCCGGTCAAATCCGGTAATTCCTTATTGCGATCCGGGACCATCGGGTGGTGCAAAATCGCCGATCTCAATGAGTCTTTGTATGAAAACAACAGATTCGCAGCTATATTCGCCCCGTTGGAATAGCCGACTGCAACGACATTGTTCCGGTCGAAGCCATATTCTTCAGCAGCCTGGCTGATGAATGCATTCAATTCTTCTGTCCGCTCTCGCAAATCCTCCATGTCGAATACACCTTCTGAAAGACGCTTGAAAAAACGCGGCATGCCGTTTTCGGAGACATTTCCACGCACGCTCAAAACGCCTGCTTCAGGGTCGATATGCCCAGCAGCCGGCAACAGGTCGGTCTCAGTCCCTCCGGTTCCGTGCAGTAGGAGCAATGTCGGCTTTGATGCGTCCACTGGCGGGTTATAAATATGTTTCAACATGAAAAAACCTCCCATTTAAATTATCTTGAATTCGAGAAAATGATACCATAGCTAGTGCAATCATCCAAATCAAAAAGCCTGCGGAACATCCCACAGGCCATGGATATAATCATGCAAGCATGTCTTGCAGCTGATCTTTTGTGAATAAATAAGTTTCGTTACAGAAATGGCATTGAGCTTCCGCCTGGCCGTCTGTGACGATCATGTCTTCAATCTCTGCCGTACCCAGCCCTTGAATTGCATTATGGATGCGTTCGCGCGAACATTGGCATTGGAAATTCACCGGCATCGTATCAAGCGCTTTGACATTGCCTTGACCGAGCACTTCTTCCAGTATATCTTCCGGCGTCAAGCCGGCACGTACCATATTGGAGATGGTCGGGATCTCAGCAAGCCGCTGTTCCAGCTCACTGATTACAGTTTCATCGGTTCCCGGCATCAATTGGATCATGAAACCGCCTGAAGCCAGGATGGTATTATCCGGATTGACGATAACGCCGACACCGACAGAGGATGGCGTCTGTTCAGAAGTCACGATGTAATGGGTAAAATCATCCCCGAGTTCACCCGAGACGATCGGCACTTGGCCGACATATGGATGCTGCAAACCGATATCTTTGGAGACAGTCAGTGTCCCTTCTGTCCCGACTGCCCGGCGGACATCGAGTTTGCCTTGCTCGTTCAAATCAAAATGGGTTTGTGGATTCGAAACATAGCCACGTACTTCGCCTTTTGCGTTGGCGTCGACCAGAATCGTGCCGAGCGGGCCGCCACCGTTGATTTTGATCGTCAATTTTTCTTCGCCCTTCAGCATGGCACCGAGCATGACACTTGCTGTCATCGAACGGCCGAGTGCCGCGGATGCGGTCGGCCAGGTGTAATGGCGGCGCTGCGCCTCATTCACCGTTTCTGTCGTGCGCGTTGCGAAGGCGCGGATCTGTCCGTCGTAAGCCAATGCTTTCACTAAATAATCGTTCATCTATTTTCTTCCTCTCTGAAATCGTTTGGGTTTGTTCGTTTATTTCAAGTCTTTGACTTTGTTTGGCGTGACATCTGCGCCGAGCGGGTCGATGACCGTCATATTCGTTACGGTTGTCTCGACTTGCCCACGGATTTCTTGAAGATACTCGCGGCGGAGCACTTGCTGCTCCCGGATCTCCGCATAGCTCAATCCATAGCTGCGCTCTTTTTGCGCCAATTCATTAATGCGCGGCAAAATTTTAATCATCTGAATCGCACTCCTTTCTGTGCGGACAGGGACATATCCACTTCCTTCATTTTATATTATCTCGAATTAAAAATAAATAAATGTGCTCGGACTTCCCTTGATGCCAAAAAAGCCGCCCCAGTTCTGGAAGGAACTGCGGCGGCAAATTGCTATGCGGATAAGCGGAATTGTGTGCATGTCACACCTGGAGCCACTTCAAACGTTTCTTCTTCACGGAATCCGAACGACTCATATAGTTTTCTTGCTGGAGTGTTCGCAGTTCCGGTGCTGACAATGAAATCCATCCCTCTTTTGTGTTGCAGAAGGTGATCGACAAGGCTCCTTGCGATTCCTTGGCGAAACTGAAGCGGATCTACGACCAGCCGGTAAATATCGATAATTCCATCTTCTTCCTTATAAGAAATGAATCCTTTTAGATACTCGTCCTGATAGCCGAGGAAAACCTCATCGCTCTGTTGAATTTCTTCGACTCTCTCAGAGATTTGCGGAATATGGGGATATCCCATCAATTCGGCTTCGATCCGGTATGCTGGCCGCTGGATGGACTGTATGGAACGGGCTGTCTTTTCGTTTGTATGATCTAATTGGGTAATCATCACGAACTCCTTCCGAGCGTTAAAGCTCCTGTTGAGCCGACAAATTTTTTAGCATACGGTACAATCAGTTCCGCATCGCGGTATCCTTGGACATACAAAGCAGCTAGGCGCTCCTGGTCGCGTTCGATGCCGCGCAGGCGATGCAGATTGCGCGGGCGCACAATAATGGCCTCCCCCGCTTCCTCCAAAGCTTCAATATGGGCAAGTGATTCATTATAAACACGCTGCCGTTCTTCAAGTGCATGGGCAAGTCCGGGGTACTGCCGGGCAAACGTAGGTGCAAGTCTTCCCAACGGCGTTTGTCGCTTCCGATAGCTCCCTTCCCGTGTCAAAACGATAATCGGCTTTGTAACTCCATCCGCTAGAGCTCTTTTAATGGGCAGCGGGTCTGCCAGGCTGCCGTCCATCAGCAAGCGGCCATTATATTCGACCGGACGCGACATAAATGGAAGCGAGCTTGATGCCCTTACTACCGCCAGCAGCTCTTCCGGCGCCAGTGGCTTCTGATAATAAATCGCTTCTCCGGTCATGCAATCCGTTGTACCGACGACAAACTCCTCTGCGGATGCGCCAAAACCACTGTAATCAAACGGTACAAGCCGATTCGGTATATCGTCGAAAATCAAGTTCATGCCGAACAATTCACGTTTTTTCAGCAAATTCTTCACCGAAATGTAATCCGGATGCTTCACATAATCGATCATCACTTCGCGGTTCCTGCCGCTTTGCCGGGAGAGATAAGATACGGCATTGCAAGCCCCGGCGGAAACCCCTATTACATAATCAGCAAACAGATCCTCCTCCATGAACTTCTGAAGCACACCTGCTGTATATACGCCGCGCATGCCTCCGCCTTCCAAAACCAATCCGCTTTTCACTATGATCCACCCCTCTCAGAAAGTTTGATCATCCGATTTCCCGAATCAATTCCGCTCCGTTGTTTTTTGGGGAGTTGACGGCGTCAGACACTTCATACGCCTGCAACCCTCCTGCATCGTAAGGCTTGATGAGTTGCTGTAAAACTTCCGGATCTTGTATATTCGGATCCAACCAGGCCTTTTCAGCTTCTTTCGCCAAAATTACCGGCATGCGATCATGAATATCCGCCATCAATGAGTTGGGCTGCGTCGTCAAAATCGTACAGCTATGGATCACTTCCCCGTCTGGCGATTTCCATGTTTCCCATAATCCCGCAAACGCGAACAGCTCATCGTCCTTCAAATGGATGAGCATCGGGGTTTTGCCGCTTTGTCCTTTTTTCCATTCATAAAATGCATTCGCCGGAATGAGGCAGCGCTTTTTCTTGAATGCATGGCGGAAACTGGGTTTTTCTGCTGCTGTTTCCGCCCGGGCATTGATCATCTTGTAGCCGATTTTCTGGTCTTTTGCCCAAGAAGGGATAAGTCCCCAGCGGAATGTCCCCAGCCGGTTGCGCTCGCCATCATTGATGACCGCAGCGATCTGCTGAGAAGGCGCCACATTGTAATTCTCTTCGTATGAAGCTTGGTCGAGCGCAGCTTCTTCTATCTCAAAGCGCTCAAGCAATGCTCCGTAATCTGCATATAACGCAAATCTTCCGCACACGGTAACCCTCTCCTTATCGTAAGTGGATTGTCTTAACTCCAATATAACAGATTTTTCAAACTTCTCTAGCAATCCGCTGTCGATTCCTTTAGGTGCGCCCTTTCAGCGTTCAAACCAAAAGAATGTTATAATGGAGAGACTATAAGGAAATGAGGAGGAATTGCATGGCTACTGCGCGCGAAATGAATTTGGTCAATAAGGATCTTTTGGTTGAGGAATTGGGCCTCAAGCAATTCGGCAACTCGAATGTTTTTTACAATGAGGACTTTTTTGTCCTTTCTCCGTCTGTGCAACGTTATGAAAAAGGTTTTGATGTTAGTGAGTATAATCTATCGAAATATGACCCTGAGAAACATCAAGGGTTTGTTATTGTCCGTTATATGGATACGTTCCTGATGGCTAAGCTTGAAAGTTTCACCGAAAAGATGATGCCTCCTGAACTGCAATTGAAGAAAAAGAACGTAAAACCGCATTGGAAGTTTACGGTTGTCGAAAACCCGGCCTATCATCTCGTTAACACCCAAAACAAGGAATTGCGCTATCGCCTGCAAGAACCTACCCGTAAACAAATTCTCGCATATTTCAATAAGCTTTAACGTCTGCCCGCATATTCCATGCGGGCTTTTTTTGGGCCTTTTTGCCATTCACACTAGCTTGCTGATGAGTGATAGAATGAATCACAGAAGCATTTACGAAACGGAAGTGACTGTCTCCCATGGAAAAACGCAAATACACGGTACGTGACCGTGAATTTTGGAAAATCATTGCGAGCCTGCTTTTGGCTTCGTTATTTATTTTTGCCAATATGTATGCCGTCCAGCCTTTGCTGCCGGTATTCGTCTCTGATTTCGGGGTGTCGGTTTCAACTTCCAGCCTGTCCCTTTCGCTGACGATCATCGGGCTGATCGCAGGATTGATCATTCTCGGTTTTTTCTCTGACCGCAACGGCCGGCGATCCTATATCATCTGGTCTTTAATCGGGTCCGCCATCCCGTTTTTTATCCTTCCGTTTGTCGAATCCTTCACCGTGTTTCTCGCGCTTCGCTTGATCCAGGGCTTCGCGCTCGCCGGCGTTCCGGCTGCGGCGCTTGCTTATATCAGCGAGGAAATCGACCGGAAAAATATTGCCTATGCCACCGCTTTATACATATCGAGCAATGCACTCGGCGGAATGCTCGGCCGCGTCCTGACCGGTTTTTTGACTGATGCATTTTCCTGGCAGTTCACGTTTTTCGCATTCGGCGCGACCGGCATCGCCTTGTTCGTCGCTGTCTTTTTCCTGTTGCCGCCCTCACACCATTTCGAGCCAAGCAAACTGAGCTTCTCAAAAGACATAGAGGGCTTCCTGTTCCATTTGAAAAATCCGGCACTGCTCGTTGTGTTCGGCCTTGGGGCGATCCTCCAAATCGCTTTCACCGGTGTCTGGACCTATTTACCGTTTCACCTCGAAGCACCGCCCTTCTCCATGTCGCTGCAGGCGATTTCCTATCTGTTCTTCGC
Organism: Bacillota bacterium; assembly: GCA_051750505.1. Taxonomy (GTDB): domain Bacteria; phylum Bacillota; class Bacilli; order Bacillales_A; family Planococcaceae; genus Planococcus. The sequence goes on along the minus strand of JBNJJS010000002.1, from coordinate 18,974 downwards.
CTACGGCATCGGGGTCATCGGCTCGCCGCTTGCGGGGCGCGCCGCCGAGGCATTCGGCTTGAGGCGCGTGCGCATTATCGGCGTGTTCATTTTTTCAGCTGGCGTGTTGATGACGCTTGGGCCTGAACTTTGGATGGTGGCAGTCGGCCTATGCGTGACTTGCCTCGGTTTTTTTACGGCTCATTCACTGACCGCCGCTTCTGTCGGCCAGCAGGCCACGCACCATAAAGGCAGCGCCTCAAGCTTGTATCTTGTCTCGTATTACATCGGCGTGGCCGCTGGGAGTTCATTGCTCAGCCCTGTCTGGACCCGTTTCGGATGGAATTCGCTGATCGTCCTTTGCGCATTGATGCCGGCGCTTTATGTTTTGCTTGTTACTTGGTATAGAAAAAGAGCCGCCTCAATTGCATGAGGCGGCTCTTTTCGCTCTATTCCAGGAATCTTGCTGGAGTGGTCAACAAATCAATATCCCATACTAGCGGGAGGAAGTAATAGACAGAAAGACCGACAAAAATGATCCCAAAAACATTCAGAATAAAGCCGGTGCGAGCCATATCGATGATCCTCAAATAGCCCGAGCCGAACACCACCGCATTCGGCGGTGTCGCTACCGGCAGCATGAATGCACAAGACGCTGTCACTGCAGCTGTCACCATCAAGGCATAAGGATGAATGCCGAGTGCTACCGCCAAGGAAGCCATAATAGGGAACATCATTGAAGCGGTTGCCGTGTTGGAGGTGATTTCTGTCAGGAACAGCACGAATGCCGCAACGACTAGGACAATGATCAGCACATTGATTCCTTGCAGGCCGATCAATTGGCCGCCGACCCATTCAGACAGCCCCGATTGGGTGAAACCTGCAGCAATCGCCAAACCGCCGCCGAATAGCAGCAAAATGCCCCATGGCAATTTAACAGCCGTCGCCCAGTCCAGTAAATGATCGCCTCTGCGGTTTTTTGAAGGGATCGCGAACAAAATCAGCGCCGCAATCAAACCGACCATTGCATCGTTCAATCCAGGCAAAAAGTCTACGAGAAGGAACGAGCGTGTAATCCAGGCAAATGCAGCAAGCAGGAAAACAGCGAAAACCACTTTCTCTTCGTAGGATGCTTTACCAAGCTCCACCTTCTGTTCTTTGATCACTGCACTCCCGCCAGGCAGTTCTTTCAATTTCAGCGGATACGCGATTTTAATCAAATAAAACCATGCAACGAGGATGAAAATCCAAGCAAGCGGTACACCGAACAGCATCCACTGTGCAAAAGTGATTTCGATGCCGTAGATTTCATTGACTGCCCCTGCAAGAAGTGTATTCGGGGGTGTGCCGATCAACGTGCCGATCCCGCCCAAAGAAGCGGAATACGCAATCCCGAGCATAAGCGCTTTGCCGAATCCGAAGTTTTCCTGGGAAGTATCGATCGAGTCGTCATGTTTGAGCGCTTCAGATACTTGATAGATGATTGCCAGGCCGATCGGCACCATCATCATCGCCGTCGCAGTATTGGAAATCCACATCGACAAGAATCCTGTCGCCACCATAAACCCGAGGATGATCCGCTCGGTATTCGTGCCGATCAAGGAAATAATCGTCAAGGCGATCCGTTTATGGAGATTCCATTTTTCCATCGTCAAGGCGATCATGAAGCCGCCCATAAACAAGAAAATTGTGTCATTGCCGTAAGCTGAAGTGGTTTCTCCCACGTCCAAGCCGCCGGATAAGGGAAACAAAATAATCGGCAATAGCGAAGTGGCCGGAATCGGTATCGCTTCGGTGATCCACCAGGTGGCGATCCAGATAGTGCTGGCCAAAATCGCTTTCGCCTCCGGACTCAAGCCTTCGGGATTAAAAAATAGCATCGTCAAGATGAATAGCAATGGCCCGAGGATCAACCCGATCAACTGCGGCGTGTTATAGCTTTTCTTTTTAAAACGTTCGTCATATGTACCAGCATCTTCCGCACGGTCCCGATCATCCGGCTTTATCTGTGAGCCGGGCTTGGCAAAAAAACGCAGCATGTCTTTTGCCTGATCATGCTTTTCCCACATCCAGTTCCATGTAGCTGCAATCATAAAATCCCTCCATTTCCAAAAATAAGAATTTTTCAATTATTACATCTGATTAAGTGTAGCGTTTTTCAATTTTCAGAACAAGAGAAAAAATGTTTGGCTGGAAAATTCCCCTGCCAAACATTTTTGAGATTCTCTTCAATTCCCATCATTTTTAACGCTTTGCCAATTTTCTTTTTATGCCTTGGAATATTTCTTCTGCGTCTTCTATCTTCAGGATATATATGAAGGCAAAGTATAAGATGATTGCCGCAATGATGGACACTATCAATGAAACTGACATACCGAGTCCAGGCAGCAAGACCGTATACAGAAGTTTAGCGGCAGCCCCCATTGCAATCGACGCTACCATGATCTTCAGAAAAGAAGTGGCTAATTGCTTCATGTCGAAAGCGCCGATTTTTTTCCGCAAGCTGAAAAATAATAGCACAGTCCCAAATATCGCTGCGATGCTAGTCGCTAATGCCAATCCGCCGATTCCCATGTATCTCGCTAATATGAAGTTCAGAATGATATTCAACACCATAGCTATAGCAGCATTAACCATCGGTGTCCGTGTATCCTGAAGCGAATAGAATGCCCTGGACAAAACTTCCCTCAATCCATAGGCGACCATGCCGATCGAGTAGAAAAAGAATGCACTGGATGTTAATGCTATCGCCGTGTCATCGAATGCTCCCCTGCCAAAAAGCAATATAACAATCGGCTCCGCGAATAACAGCGAACCGACCGTCGCCGGGACGACAAGCAAGCTGATGCCATTGATCGCCTGGGACACTGAGCGTTTCAAACCTTCCATATTTCCTTTTGAAGCCATCTTTGAAATGAGTGGATACATGACGGTCGAAATCGAGACGACGAAGACCCCTTGTACGAATAGATTCAAAGTGTTGGCATAATTCAAGGCCGAGATTCCGCCGATGGAGATTTGGGAAGCCAATGTCCGGTCGACCAGTTTATTGATTTGGTTGACTGAGGAACCGATGATAACCGGGATGGCCAGTATGACCATGTTTTTAATGTGCTTATCTTTCGGTTTAAAAATGAATTGATATTTGAATCCTTTTCTATACGCAAAATAAACCAGGATGACAAACTGGACCATGATGGCAACTAAATTTCCGACGGCCAACACCAGTACCAAATCAAACTTCGAACTGAGCACGATTGAAATGATCATTACAATGTTCAGGGGCAGACCGATTAATGTCGGCACTACGTAATACTTTTTCATGTTCAGGTAGCTGCTTAAAATCCGGATCGTCATCGTGAAATAAATGCCGACTATAGTAATCCGCGTAAAACTCACAGCCAGCTCCAGAATATCCCCTTCAAAACCGCTGGCGAATAATTTGACTAGCGGTTGTGTGAAAATCAGCCCTAGAATGACCATCAGCGTACAGAACGCCCACAATATATTCAATAGATTGTTCGTATATGCTTTGCTGTCTTTTTCGCCATGCTCCGATTCAATGCGGCTGTACATTGGAATATAGCCTGTAGAGATCCCGGTTGCAACAAACCCAAAAATAACTGTGGGAATTGTCAACGCAATCAAATAAGCATCACTGACGCCTGAAGCACCGTAGAAATAAGCCAAAGTGACATCCCTGAAAAATCCGATGAACTTCGAAAAAATCGTCAGAATCATGATAAGAATGACGGCTTTTTTCATTCCGCCACCTCTTTACGTGGTGCAACGCATGATAACAAAGCTACATAATTATGACTCAATAAAAAATCCGTTTTTCGCAACATGCCTGCCCCTTCAATCTTCATACACGAAAAAATGATCACGGAAACGGATCATCCGCGTATTCCACCTCGGCGATACTTCTTCATTTTCTCCGAGCAGCTTGTACTGGATAAATAAATACGGGAAGTTGACTCCTGCCCCTAGCCCCATCACTTGGCTTCCGCAGAAACGGGCATTGACATCCGTCAATTGATAGCCGTGTTCCGATGAGAAGAATTGGAGGTTGATAAATCCATCAGTGACAAGACATTCTGTAATTTCCGTGGCAGCTTCAATCAATTCTTTATTGTAAATTACTTTTCCATCAAGGACGATTCCATTGGATACACCGGTCCGTTCGCGAGGAACTGCAACCACGACTTTCCCGTCATGGACAAAGACATCTACGCTGAACTCCGTGCCTTCTAAATATTCCATCACAAGCCGCCTATCGTTTGATGGAATATCACAATAGTCATCGATATTGACGATTTTACTTTTTCCTTCTCCCAGTGCCTTCAAGTAATTCTCTCGATTCGTCAACACTGCAAAGCCAAGTGCACCATAACCATGGACCTGCTTGACAACAATATATTCTTCAGTTGGAAACTCTTTTTCAACGATCGGCTTTAGCTCATCAATATTGCTGAAGCCTACATGTTTCGGTATGTATCGATGCAATCCCTTTTCCTTCAAGAACTGATAAACTTTTTCTTTATCGACCAGCATATCAAAATATTCACTTTCAGGAAGGGCCACCATCGTGTCCAATTCAGTTCTGAACTCGCGGAAAATCTCGATCTCTTCATGCAATGCTGGAAAGACGACATCGATCGCTTCTTGTACGACGATATCTTTTATTGCCTCTTTATATGCTTGCACTTCACTGAAGCGCGGAATCGTATACGTCTTATCGCAAAATTGATTTCCCGATGTGATGGCTCTTCTGTCCACTCCTATTACATGAACATTGTCTTTTCCTAAAAATCCTCTGAGGATGCCTTGTGCGGTTGGACCGCCAATTCCGGTTACTAATACATTTATAGTTCTCATTCTTCATCTCCCTAATTCTTCTTCCTCCTTCCGCAAAATAAAAGGATATTCTGCGAGCTGTTCTGTGAGTCACTAGTCACATATGAGGTTTATTATGCAATAATTTTATCAGAAAACATTGCTTTATTGGCCCTTAAATCAAAGAAAGCTCATTTTCCCCATAAATTGTTTGATGAGTCCCTTTATGCCGCACGTTAAAAAAATCGGAAAAATTAATGCAGAACAAAGCCTATGGACGAAGCCATAAAAAAAGCCGCCAATAAAATCCGGCGGTTTTTTTCTTATGGTGCTTATCGTATTATTTTTCTTCCGATTCGTCGATCGGATTGCGTTCATCGCCGACGCCAGTGTTGCTGTGGGCGCCTTCTTGTCTCATCCTCTCGCCATCTTCCTGTGATTCGCGGTCGATCCCTTCAAACTCTTCCCGTTTTCTCCGGTCCTTATCACTTGTCGGATTTGCATCTCTGGAAAATTCGTCTCTAGGCATTGTTCTTCCTCCTTTGAACTGCTTTCCCTTCATATTCCCGAAGAGCACCGCTTAAAACGTATTATGAAAAGCTGAACAGATTATAGCCGAAATAAACCGACAGAACCGACAATGCCGCAAAGACCACATGTTCCACAAAGCTTCCGGTCGACGTTGTGAGCGGCAAACGGACCGTCACGTTCAGTGGAAACAAAAGTTTCACGCCGCGCTTCGTAGCGACATCCAAAATAATGTGGCTGATCATCCCGACCAAGATCCCGGCAACCAAAGCTTCGTTCGGCAATATCGCTTGAAGCAGTATCCCTACTAAAAACAGAAACAGAAGACTGTGCGTAAAGGTACGGTGGCCAAAAATAGTACTGATCAGCTTAGACAGGATCGGTAATCTTCTGCCGATTTTGCTGGACCTGTGGCAAATATCAGGAATCAACGCCCCTGCCACGCCGCCGATCAATAACACAGCTGGTTCGTAATTAGTTATTTGCGCAAATGCCAGACTTGCTGCGATGCCTCCTGTGATGTGGGTTTTCCCTGTCATAGCTGTTGCGCTCCTTTTCTTGATGATGTAAATGGGTGGTGAAAATTGCTTTCAGGGCAACGCCGTTAACAAATCCACTACGCAAATAGGTGTCAATGGTATTCGTTCAGCTTTGCCTCGCGCCTTGCTTCGCTCGCTTTAATTTCTATTATAACGTTTTTCGGGTATGCTGAAGACATGGAAATCAGCAAAAAGGAGTCGTTTTTTATGGGTATTCACCGCTTTTTTACGTCATTGAATGATTTGGAACGCATCATTCGGGCACCCGGCAGGTTCAAATTCGAAGAACATAACGTCGCTGCCCATTCCTGGAAAGTCAGCCAGTATGCAATGTTCTTCGCTACAATCGAAGAGCGTGCCGGCCGCCCCGTTGATTGGAAATCCCTCTATGAGCGGACCATCAACCATGACTTTGCAGAAGTATTTATCGGAGACATCAAAACACCGGTGAAATATGCTTCGCCAGAGCTCAAGGAAATTCTCGCGAAGGTCGAAGAAGGAATGATGGAGAAATTCATCCTGAAGGAAATTCCGGAAGAGTTCCAGGAAGTGTTTTTCGACCGCATGAAAGAAGGCAAAGATGAGTCCCTTGAAGGGCGCCTCTTGGAGTTCGCCGATAAGCTCGACCAATTCTATGAAGCATTTGCCGAATTGAAACGCGGCAATACCGACAGGGAATTTTTGAAAATGTACCGGATCGCGCTCAGCAAAATCCTGGACTTGCCACTTACCGCCAGTGTCGCCTATTTCCGCGAAGTGATACTCGATGACATCATGATCGAAGATACGGCTATCGATATCCGGAAAATTACGAAACGCGTCCTAGAAGCCCATTAATGGATTTTCTGAGCATCACTTGCTGACTTATGATAAATTAGAACAAACTACCTCGGAGGTGAATCCCTTATTTAAGGGAATTTATTGGACCCCATACTTTTACTGAATTTAGCTCTTCTCGTATTACTCATCGCATTAACCGCATTTTTTGTCGGTACGGAATTCGCCGTCGTCAAAGTCCGCATGGCGCGCATCGAACAATTGATTGACGAAGGCAATAAAAAAGCCGTTATCGTCAAAAAAGTCGTCGGGGACTTGGATTATTATCTGTCCGCTTGTCAACTCGGCATCACAGTGACAGCCCTTGGCCTCGGATGGCTCGGCGAACCGACCATCGAACGGCTTCTACGCCCACTCTTCGACTCGCTGGGTGTGCCTTCAGCTGTCTCGACTATTGTATCGTTCGCATTTGCTTTCGCGCTCGTGACATTTTTGCATGTAGTCATTGGGGAATTGGCGCCGAAATCCCTGGCGCTTCAATTTGCTGAACGGATGACTTTAGCTCTTGCGCCCGTATTATATATCTTCGGGAAAATCATGTATCCGTTCATTTTTGTCCTGAACGGCTCTGCTCGACTGCTGCTGCGCCTGTTCGGTGTCGAACCGGCCGGTGAACAGCAAGCCCATTCAGAGGAAGAACTGAAGATCATCATGGCGCAAAGCTTCCAGAGCGGCGAAATCAACCAAACCGAACTTTCCTATATGCAGAATATCTTTGCATTTGATGAGCGCAGCGCCAAAGACGTCATGATCCCGCGCACACAGATGGTCGCATTTCCTGATGAGCTGTCTACTGATGAACTGCTTGCAGAGCTTCGGGAGCACCGCTTTACTCGTTATCCGATCGCACGCGATGGCGACAAAGACGATCTTATCGGCTTCATCAACGCCAAGGAAGTACTGACACATTATGCGATTAACAGCAATGTGCAAATGACCGAACTGATCCATGATCTTCCATATTTCCACGAGACCACACCTCTTCAGATGGCGCTTGTGAAAATGCAGAAAGACCGCACCCACATCGCATTGGTCATCGATGAATACGGCGGCACCTCCGGCCTGATCACGATGGAAGATATCCTGGAGGAAATCGTCGGGGAAATCCGGGATGAGTTCGATGAAGAAGAAGAAGCTGAAATTGTAAGAGAAAGCGACAACCGCTATGTGGTCAATGGCCGTGTCTTGCTAAAGGATTTGGAAGAACGGTTCAGCTTGAAGTTTGCAGACAGTGAAGAAATTGATACCATCGCCGGCTGGATGCAGCATCAGCTCATCGAAGCCGAAACGGGAGATTCGTTTGAAAAAGATGGCTACTGGTGGTCAATCATCGCTATGGAAAACCATCACATCCTAAAAGTCGCTTTCGAAAAAACTGACTATCCGGAAATGGATATATAAGCAGAAATGCCTTCGGGTATTTCTGCTTTTTTTTGGCGCGACACAATACGCAATTGACCATATCACATTTCTTCTTTATCATAAGAACAAACGTTCCTATCATGGAGAGGGTGATAACTATGAAAAAATCCCATCACTTAACAGTAAAAGGCGAGGTATTGGACCGTGGGCAATTAAAGTGGGGCTCGCTGATGCTTCCGGAACATGTACGCATGCTGCGGGAATGGGAAGCGGCGGATCCGTCCAAGCAACGCCCCCAGCTCGATGAAGACGAACTTGAATTATTGCAGGAAGAAATCGGGATCGCTCACCAGCGTCAATGTATGGCTGAAATCCGTTATTGGGACAACGAGCTTAAGGCTATCACAGGTATCGTCACCGCTATCGATCTTTTTCGTCAAACACTGGAAATGACGAGCAATTCCAGTGCAGTTCGCATCTGTTTCACGAAGCTTGTCGGCATCCGGATGATCGATTGAAACGTGCTTTTAATGAAACAAAAACAAGTATTTTCCTATTTTAAGGTTAAGCTTTAAGCCAAGGGGGCATATAGTTAATAACTTTTTAAAAAAAATGGAGGTAATTAACTTATGAGCAAAGTGACGTCTTATGCCAAAGAACTTGGCAAAGAATTCAAGAAAGACAATGCGACGACACTTGCGGCAGCTCAGGCCTATTATTATCTACTAGCAATTGTCCCTTTATTGATTTTGCTTCTGGCCATCCTGCCGTATTTACAGCTTGACCCGCAACGGGTAGTCGATTTCATCGGCACCGTCCTGCCAGGCGAAGTCGCAACAACATTTGAAGAAAACATTATCAGTGTCGTGACGACACCATCCGGCGGACTGCTGACTTTCGGTATCTTGGGTACACTTTGGTCGGCATCCAATGCAATGACCGCTTTCATAGATGCGACGAACCAAGCATACGACGTCGAAGAAACGCGTTCGTTCTTCGTGAAAAAAGGTATGGCAATCATCTTGACGATTTTCATGTTGATTGCTGTCATCGTGGCACTTGTCCTGCCGATTTTCGGTGGTGCAATCATCAACATGATCACCGAATTCCTGAGCTTGCCTCAGCAAACAGAAATCATCTTCCAAGTACTGCGTTGGGTCATTTCAATTGTAGTCATGAGCCTTGTCTTGGCCATGCTTTACAAATTTGCGCCGAATAAGAGCTTCCCTTTCAAGGAAGTCATTATCGGTGCAGTCATCGCTACGGTTCTTTGGCAGCTTGTTTCTCTCGGTTTCTCTTTCTACGTCTCAAACTTCGGAAACTTTTCTGCTACTTACGGAAGCCTCGGTGGTTTAATCATCTTGATCCTATGGTTCTTCCTTACAGGTTTGATCCTGGTCATCGGTGCTGAGATCAACGCGATACTTCACCGCCGCAAACATGCGGAGAGCGATTCGGAAGACAGTAAATTGCAGACGGCAGAATCTGGTGACACAGAGTCGTCGATGAATAAATATTAAGGCCAAAAGCCATCCGCTGATCGACAAGCGGATGGCTTTTTTAAAATTATATTGAGTGATTGGCAACACCCGGTCGATGCTCCAGGAAATTCCGGAACGCAAAACCTTCCACTTGGGTTTCCGAATAGCGTTTTTGCAAGGCCTCGATTAAATTCGGATAAGCCGAAGCATCTTCAAGATGTGTGACATGATCGAAAATACCGTCAAAATCGGACCCCAAGCCGATGTGCCGCTCTCCGCCAAGCGTACAAAGATGATCGATGTGTCGCAGCAAATCCTCGATCGTCGCCTGCTGGCTCCCCGGGTTGATGAATTCCGGACAGAATACAACATCGATCAAGCCGTTGCGCGAGAACATCGCTTCGATTTGCCCGTCGTCCAGATTGCGTGGGTGGTCGCATAGCTTCCGTGTATTGGAATGGCTCGCAATCGGATAATCGGCGAGTTCCATCACCTCCCAAAACCCTGCAAGCGACAAATGGGACACGTCCGTGAAAACATTATAGTTATTATTCAGCTGCACCACTTGCTTGCCAAGCAGCGTCAACCCGCCGCCTCTCGGCTCTCCGACGCCGTCCGCGCAAAGATTGGAGAAATTCCACGTCAGCCCGACCGACAGCACGCCGAGCCTGTAGAGATGCCGCAATTTGGCAAGGTCGTTTCCGAAAGCATCCGCCCCTTCGAGCGCGAGCACCGCCCCGATTTCTCCCGGGCCCAGCGTGTCGATGTCTTCCCAGTTGCGGATATGTTTCATGAGCGGCTGTCCGAGCACTTCGCTGTAGAACAAATCGACCTGCTCCAATGCGTGCTGCCATTTTTCATTGTCCGGCTGTTCCGGATGCACAAATACCGCGAAAAACTGGACTTTGACGCCCCCTTGCTGCAGACGTTGGAAATTGGTGTCGAGCTCTTCCGCATCCTTAAAATGCAACGGCTTTCCCCGAAACAATTCGTTGCGCTTCGCCACCTGGAGCTTCAGTAGCGCGTCGCAATGCGTATCGATGATCTGCACTCACTCATCCCCTTCTTCTGTACATGCGCTGACAAAGCCTTCGAAGATGCGCAGAGACGCTGCGTCACCTGCACGCGCCATATTTTCAGGATGCCATTGCAGCCCAAGCGCGAAACCATGCTCTTTGCTTTCAATTGCTTCTATGACCCCGTCGCTTGCGATTCCGGAAATGAGATAATGATCCGGCACTCGGCGGTTCGACTGGTGGTGACGGCTATTGACTTTCAGCTTCAGAGAATCCGTCAGCCGGTGCAATAGCGAACCTTCCGCTACTTCGACAAAATGCGAGCCATGTTCTCTCGGCGCACGCTGCTGGTGCTGAAGCAGATTTCCGGCCAGCTGCGACGGTGTATCCTGATACATGTCCCCGCCGCCTGCGATATTCAAAATCTGTGCGCCCCGGCAAATCGCGAGCACCGGTTTGTTTTTCTCCATCACTTTTTCCAGTAACTCCAGCTCAAAGCGGTCACGGGATGGAATGATGACGCCAAGACCCGGATGCGGCTCTTCACCGAATAATGTGGGATCAATATCCCAGCCGCCCGCAAGGAACAATCCGTCGATGTGCTCGGCGAGTTCTTCCAGTTCCGCCTGCCCTTCAATATGCGGCAGCATGATCGGCAAGCCGCCCGCCCGGACAATCGCTTCTGTATCCGCAAGCTCTACATTGTATTCATCTTTTCCCAATTCCTTTGACGCGGTAATGCCGATGATCGGTCTCATTTCCATCACTCCTAAATTGTTCGAATACTTGATATATTCACCATACAGAAGTTTTTTCCATATGAAAAGAACAATCCAATCTTTCCCATCAAAAAGAAACAGCCTGCGAAAGACGCGAAGCCTTCCGCCGCTGTTTCTGTCAAAACTGATTTTTCATCGTCCTTTGAAAATCTTGCCTGTCACTCGGCTTGATACCCGGCGATCGCTTCAGCTATCGCATTTTCGACCGGCGTGACATTCGCCAAATCATTGTTCAGGATGATCGCGAAGATCAACCGTTCCCCGTCTTGTGTCGTCGCGTAGCCTGCCAAAGAGGAGACTGAAGACAAACTGCCGGTTTTTGCCTGGACATTGCCTTCCGCCGCCGTCCCTTTCATGCGGTTGCGCAAGGTTCCACCGACAAAGCGTTCCGAAGCCCCTGCTACCGGCAAGGATTCGAGGTAAGTATCGAACCATGGTTCGTCCTGCGCTCCAGCCAATAACTGCGAAATTTCATTCGCCGGGATCAAATTGACGTGGGACATTCCGGAAGCGTCGCGCAGATGGATCGTGTCGACATTGACGCCAAGCTTGCCGGCGGTTGCCTCCATCACTTCAAGCCCGGCTTCCCAGCTGCCTTCCCCGTTCACCACGCGGCCCATTTGTTTCGCCAACGCTTCACCGTGTCCGTTATTGCTCAATTTCATGAACGGGATCGACAGTTCCGCGAGCGTCATCGAGTGATGCTCTACCAGCATGCGGCTATCAGACGGCTTTACGCCCATCTCGGTTTGTGAGTTCCCGATCAACTCGACCCCTTCTTTGCCGAGTGCCTTTTCGAACAAGCTGAGCGCGTATCCGGACGGTTCATCGACTGCGATCCATTCGCGCGTCCGGCTGCCCTGTTCCGGGATATTGCCTTCTACGATAATTTCATTCGTGCCATGGTCTCTCGTGATGCTCAGCGTTTTCGGTTCACCAGCTGCCACCGTTTGGGCTGTATTGGTGATCGTCACATAATCCGTTTCCGGTGACAAACTTACCCGCACCTCATCTCCTGCCGCATCTCCGGCGTTCGCTTCCACAATGATCGACCCGGCGTCGTAATCTTTATTCGGTGAGGCGGTCAATGCGGACACTTGGGCTCCGACATAATACACTTCATTTTTCCATGTCATGTCTTCAGACAAACGTTCATCATCGAACCAGCTATCGTCGCCGATCAAGTCGCCTTTCACTTTATGTATGCCTTGTGCTTTCAATTCTTTTGCAAAGCGCTCGAAATCCTCCTCGAGCAATGTCGGGTCGCCTTTGCCTTTCAAGTAAAGATTGCCTTGCAGCACTTTGCCTTTCAGTTCCCCATCTGTATGCAGTTCTGTCGAGAACCGGTGATCTTCCCCTAAAGTTTCAAGTGCCGCCGCCAAGGTGAACAGCTTCATATTGGAAGCCGGTTTCAACCGGATGTCGCCAAAATGATCGTATATTTTTTCCCCGCTGTCCGCTTTTCGGATGCTGACGCCTGCTAGCGCACCGTCCAAGCTTTCATCTTGCAGAATATCATTCACTTGCGCAGTTAATGCTGCGTATTCACCATCTGCTACTGCCATCTTCCCGTCACTTCCCATCTGCAATGGGGATGCCGCGAGAGCCCCTGCCAGCACGAGCAATCCCGCTGCTCTCCATCGATTCAATTTCGCCATTTTACTTCCTCCTCCAAGTGGTTTACAAAAATGTACCACAAATAAAGAGGGAATTTTCTGATACCTGAATAATCAGAACTAACGACTTACTACTATTTTATAATAATAGTAAATAAATCCAAATAAAATCTGGATTTTTTCTTGAATTCTTTCTCTCCACGTTCTTTCCACCTAGCTGCATCAAAAAAACCGCACCGGCAAATTGCCGGTGCGGTTTCTTCATTATTCCTGGATCAATTCCAATTCTACTGGAATCGATGCTTCCACTTCTTCGCCGTCCAAATGCTGGATTGCTGTTTCGACAGCCATTTCACCGATCATTTCCGGTTTCTGGGCAATCGTTCCGGCAAGCCGGCCTTCTTCTACTGCTGCAACAGCGTCATCTGTCGCGTCGAATCCAACAACTGTAACGTCTTTGCCTGAAGCTTCAATCGCTTCAAGCGCGCCAAGCGCCATTTCATCGTTATGCGCAAACACTCCGGTTACATCAGGGTTTGCTTGCAGGATGTTTTCCATGACCGACAAACCTTCTGCACGGTTGAAGTTCGCCGTTTGCTTGGCAACGACATCCATGCTGTCCGCTGCGATATTATTGAAGCCTTCTCCGCGTTCACGTGCTGCAGAAGATCCAGGGACTCCTTCAAGTTCAGCCACTTGTGCTCCGTCACCGACAAGCGACAACAAATGTTCAGCAGCCATTTCGCCGCCCGCTACGTTATCCGAAGCGATGTGGGAAACGACTTCGCCGCTTTCGGCGCTGCGGTCTACTGTAATGACCGGGATGTCGGCATTATTAGCCGAAGCCACGGCTGAAGCAACTGCCTCAGAATCAACGGGGTTGATGAGAATCATGTCCACGCCTTGCTGGATCAAGTCCTCTACATCACTTGCCTGTTTCGATGCATCGTCTTGTGCATCCACTACAGAAAGAGTTGCGCCAAGTTCAGAAGCTTTGGCTTCTGCTCCTTCGCTCAATGTCACGAAGAACGGGTTGTTCAATGTCGAGATCGAGAAACCGATTGTGTAATCGCCGCTCGCTTCTTCTCCGCCTGTTGTTTCTTCTGAATCCGAACCTGGTGCTTCCATGGAACATGCGGCCAAAACCATCATTGCCAAAAGGACGAACATCAATAGCATCTTCTTCATTTCTACCACTCCTTATGCTGTTTTTTTACGGTCTAGCAATACTGCAAGTAATATAACTGCACCCTTCACCACTTGCTGGAAGAAGGAGGACACCCCAATCAAATTCAAACCGTTATTCAAGACCCCGATAATCAGCGCCCCGATCAACGTGCCGACGATCCACCCGCGGCCGCCAGTCAAGCTCGTTCCGCCGAGCACTACGGCTGCGATGGCATCAAGTTCAAACATCTGGCCGGCTGTCGGCTGCGCTGAATTCAAACGCGAAGTCAAGATCAGCGAAGCCAAGGCAGCAAGAACACCGACCAAGGAATATACATAAATCTTGATGCGGTCGGCATTGATTCCCGAAAGCACAGAAGCTTCCTCGTTGCCGCCCACTGCGTAGACGCGGCGCCCGAATGTCGTTTTCTTCAAGATGAAGTAAAGGATTCCGAAACTGATGAGCATCGTCACGACTGGAATTGGGATGCCGAGGAAATAGCCTTTTCCAAGCATCTGGAAAGCCATGCTGTCGCCAAGCCCTGAAATCGGCCGGCCTTCTGTGTAGACGAGCGTCAAGCCCCGGTAAATGGTCATCGTCGCAAGCGTCGCGATGAATGGCGCCACTTTCCCTTTCGCAATGATGACACCGTTGATGGCCCCGAGAACTGCCCCGAGGAAGAGCCCCAACAGCATCGCCAAGATCGGGTCAATTCCTGAAGCCATCATGCCGGCTGTCACAGCACCCGTAAGCGCCAAGATCGAACCGACCGATAAGTCGATTCCGCCGGTCAAGATGACGAAGGTCATGCCGAATGCGATCAAGGCATTGATCGACACTTGCCGGAGGACGTTCAAGATATTGCTCATGGATAGAAAACTCGGGTTAATTGCGGTAATGATGATGATGATCAAAATCAAACCGATGAACGGCGCGATTTTTTGGAACAAGCTTGTATTAGCGGACTTCAGCTTCAAGTTTCCCACCTCCTGTTGCATAATGCATAATCGTTTCCTGAGTCATTTTCTGCTTCGGCAGATCTGCCGTCAGCTTGCCTTCGTGCATGACGAGCACACGGTCGGCCATGCCGATCACTTCCGGAAGTTCGGAAGAAATCATCAAGATGGCGACGCCACGAGCGGCCAATTCGTTGATGATCGAATAAATCTCTTTCTTCGCACCGACATCGACTCCCCGTGTCGGCTCATCGAGGATGAGCACATCGGGTTCGATGCCGAGCCATTTCGCGATGACGACTTTTTGCTGGTTGCCCCCGCTGAGCGATTTGACCGCCTGGTCGGGCCCTGATGTCCGGATGCCGAGGCGTTTCACCATCCGGTCATACAGGCTGCGTTCTTTGTCTTTCGACAGCAGGCCCTTTTTTGAAATCGATTCGAAGTTCGCCATGCTGATATTTTCCTCTACTGTAAAGTCGACGATCAGCCCTTCGGATTTGCGGTCTTCGGTCACATAGCCGATGCCGAGCTCTTTCGCTTTTTGCGGATTGTCGATCTTCGCCGGCTTGCCATCGAGTTCCACCGTTCCTGAATCCGCTTTCTTATAGCCGAATAGAGACTGCGCCACTTCTGTACGCCCTGCCCCCATAAGCCCCGCAATCGAAACGATTTCCCCTTTATGGATATCGAAGGAAATGTCTTCAAAGCAATCTTTCCGCGACAAGCCTTTAACCGACAGTTTTACGTCCCCGATCGTGGAGCTTCGTTCAGGGAAACGGTCGCCGAGTTCACGGCCGACCATCAATTGGACAATTTCTTCGAAGCTGGTTTCGCTGATCTTCCGTTCACCGACAAATTCGCCGTCGCGCAAAATGGTGATGCGGTCGCATAGCGAAAAGATTTCTTCCATGCGGTGAGAAATATAGACGAAAGACACGCCGCGCTTTTGAAGGTCGCGGATGGTCACGAATAAAGTTTCGATTTCCCGGTCTGTCAGTGCTGCGGTCGGTTCGTCCATAATGATCATTTCTGCATCCATCGACAAAGCTTTGCCGATTTCCACCAATTGCTGCTGTCCGACAGACAATGTGCTCGCGGGAAGCGACGGGTCGATATCGAGCCCTAAATCCCCCAGGATCTTTTTCGTTTTGCGTTCCATGTCTTTGGTCTTCAGGATTCCTGTGCGCCCGACGGTTTCTTCACGTCCGAGAAAGAGGTTGTCCGCAATCGACAGGTGCGGCAGGATATTCAATTCCTGGTGAATGACGGCGATGCCTTCCGCTTCTGCCTGCTTCGGTGACGTGAATTCGACTTTTTTGCCTTTCACTTCCACCGTTCCGGAGTCGCGCGTGTAGATCCCGGACATGATTTTCATCAAGGTCGACTTGCCGGCCCCATTCTCGCCCATCAAGGCGTGGATTTCGCCTTTGTGAAGGGAGAAATGGACATTTTTCAAGACGGCGTTGCCGCTGAACGACTTGCAAATATCGGTCATGTTGATCATATTGATCATTTCGTTCACCTGCCTCATTAAAAGATGACGCCCGACTGGAGAATGACATTCGCATAAGGGCTTGCTTCCCCTGTACGGATGATCAGTTTGGCGTTATGGCTCATCGCCTTCAATTCCTCGTGGCTCAGGTAGCGGCAATTCAATTGCTGTTGCATGCTATCTTCCAAGCCTTTATTGTGATCGCTTATTTCCTGGGCAATATAAGCCGCTTCCGCTTCAAAATCCTCGAGCACTGCATCCAGCACCGTCCTAAAAGAAGGCTCCCCGATGCGGTACGATAAATCGACGCATGGCACATGTTCCGGCACCGGCAATCCGCAATCCGCAATGACAAGCAGATCAGTATGCCCGAATCTTGCCAAGTGACCGGCGATGTCGCGATTGATCATGCCTTGTTTTTTCATTTGGCTTCCTCCATCCGGGAAAAGACTTCCTCACGGTTCGGCATGCCGCCTTGTGCACCGAATTTCTCCACCGATAAGGAGGCGGCAGCGTTGGCGAAGCGGACAGCTTCCTTGAACTCGCTGCCTTCCGTTAATGCAACTGCCAATGCGCCATTGAATGTGTCTCCCGCGCCCGTCGTATCGATCGCTTGCGTCGGAAATCCTTCGACCGTTACGTGCTTGTCGCCATCGAAATAGCGGGCTCCGTTCTTTCCGAGCGTCACGACCATGCGGTTCGGATAGCGTTCCAGTTCAAGTTCCCAGTTCGTGCCGAATAGCTCTTGCGCTTCGGTTTCATTCGGCGTCAAAAAGTCCGCATCCTTCATTGCATCAGTGAATCCGCCTGCTGGCGCTGGATTCAAAATAGCCGGCACGCCGAGTTCTTTAGCAAGCTGCAGCGTATATTCCACGACCGGAATCGGCAGTTCTAACTGCAGGATGACCAGCGAACTTTTTTCGATCACCGTTTTCTGTGCATCGATGTCGGCTTTCGTCAGTTCGTGGTTGGCACCTGGGACGACGATGATGCGGTTGTCGCCTTCTGACAACAGGATATTGGCGATTCCGCTCGCCCCGTCCGTTTTTTTGACGCCCTGTGTATCAATCTGTTCTTTTTCCAGCCCTTCGAGAAGCTGTGTGCCGAACGCGTCGCTGCCGACTGCCCCGACTATCTGGACTTTGTCGCCGAGCCTTGCTGCAGCTACTGCCTGGTTGGCGCCTTTTCCGCCATGGACGGTCGTATATAAATTCCCTAACACCGTTTCACCTTGCTTCGGAAAGCGTTCTGTTCCGACGACAAGGTCCATATTGATGCTGCCTACTACTGTAATCATCATTCCACACTCCTTGTTGTGCCCCGTAAGACAAGCTTGACCGGAATTTCGTAGAAGCTTTCTTCCACCGGCTTGTTCTCGATCCGCTTGATCAAGACGCGGGTGGCGATCGCGCCCATTTTGTAGACGTCCTGTGCGACAGTCGAGAGCCCCGGCGACAGCATCTCGCCCATTGCGATGCCATCGAATCCGACAATCTGTAAATCGTCCGGCACTTTTCTGCCGAGCATTGCCGCCGCTTTCAAGGCTCCGGCAGCAGATACATCACTCGACGCGAAAATTCCATCGATTGTTGGGTCGTTCTGCAATTCCCGTTCGACGATCTTTTGTGAATCGGCGTAATGGAACGGGCAAGTGACGATGCGGTGATCGACATCCGCTTTTCCGATCGCTTCCATAAATCCGTCATAGCGGTCGTTCGCCGGGTTCAGCGCTTCCGGCCCTCTCAGGAACAGGATGTTTTGGCATCCGCGCTCGAGCAGCGCATTCGTCCCAAGCACCGCGCCTTCTTTATTATTCGATGAGACCACGGGGATCTTTTCATTGATCGCCCGGTCAAGTGCCACAATCGGCAGTTTCGTATCCGCATAATGCGGCGCGTCCAGCTGGTTGGATGTCACGATAAAGCCGGCGATGTATTTTTTCTTCAAGGTTTCAATATAGTTTTTCTCTTTTTTCGGGTCTTCGTCTGAGTTGCACAAGATAACGGTATAGCCATAGCTCAAAGCGACATCTTCCACCGCCCGCGCAAGCTCCGGGAAAAACGGGTTCGTGATATCCGGCAAAATGAGCCCGATCAAATTGGAGCGTTTCGTGTTCAAAGAGCGTGCAACCGGATTCAATTCATATTCCAATTCCTCGACCGCTTCTGTCACCGCTTTGGCCGCATCTGCACTAACATAGCCGCTGCCATTCAAAAAACGTGAAACCGTCGCAACGGAAACGCCTGCTTTTTTCGCCACATCTCTAATCGTTGTCATCGCTCTTCTCCGTTCTCGGGTTATGTGTAACCGGTTACACATACTATAAAACTTCCTTTTCTTCTTGTCAACGCGATTTTTCATTTCCTCATGGTCCAAATTCCACAA
>JBNJJS010000001.1:0-485895 GCA_051750505.1 Bacillota bacterium | reverse complement strand
GGACAGCGATGCAGGAAATCTGCATCGCTGTCCGTTTTAGTTTATATGAGGGCCCTCATTTTAAATGAGCGGGGATGGCGCAAAGAGCTTACTCTTTCTGATGAGCCGGGTAGTCGGAATAGACATGAAGCCGGGGAAGTTCGGGATCGTCCAGGATCCATGTCTCGTCCGGCTCTTTTCTGAGCTCCCAGTACATAAGGAAATCTGCAAAAGCGCCTGCTGTCAGCATTGCACCGAGCAGCACGAGTACCTGGTCGCCGATCCAAAAACCGATGACTGTCGGCAAAAAAGCGGTCATCCAAAACGGCAGCAGCAGGACTGCTCGCATGGCGCGGTTTTTCACCGGCCTGTCACTCGTCGCGTAGGCGATGCCCATTTGAAGGTTGAGCCCGTACTGAAGCGAAGAAATGGGCACTTTGCCGAATGCCACAAAGCCGATTAAGTGGAACAATTCATGGAGCACGATCAACAGCGCATAGCCCCCGATGAAATAAAGGATCCCCACAAGCGAAAAGCCGAAAGACAGCGGTTCGCGGAAAAACTGGTACGCGAGCGCGAAGGCGGCGACGAGCAGTACATTGAACCACAGCGCTTTCGGTGCGATTTCTTCTATATTCAAATCGATGATTCTGTGCGGCTCCATGTGCTTCACATCCTTCATTTAATGCTCTCAGTATAACGGAAATTAGCGCTTGCCGGAAGTATGCCGTTATGCTACAATATGTTGATGTGAGTAATATTTATGATTGCTTGCTCCTTGCCCGCTGGAATCAGCAGGGCCCAAGTCCATAAGGAGGTGACAAAACGATGAGAGAATATGAAGTAATGTACATTGTACGCCCGAACATTGAAGAGGATGCGAAGAAAGCTCTAGTTGAGCGTTTCAGCGAAATCCTAACTTCAAACGGTGCTGAAATCATCGAGTCGAAAGAATGGGGTAAACGCCGTCTGGCTTATGAAATCAATGATTTCAAAGAAGGTTTCTACCAGATCGTGAAAGCTAATGCTGAAACAGAAGCTATCAACGAGTTTACACGTCTTGCGAACTTCAATGAAGACATTATCCGCCACATGGCTGTACGCCTAGACGCGTAAGCGATTTGTGGAATACAAATAATCAATGACTTGAAAAGGAGGTTGAATTCTGATGATCAACCGGGTTGTATTGGTCGGAAGACTGACAAAAGATCCTGATCTTCGCTATACGCCAAGCGGAGCGGCGGTGGCCCGTTTTACACTTGCTGTAAACCGGACATTTTCCAATGCGCAAGGTGAACGTGAAGCAGATTTTATCAATTGTACCGTTTGGCGCAAGCAGGCAGAAAACACAGCGAATTTCCTCAAAAAAGGAAGTCTTGCAGGTGTCGAAGGCCGCATTCAGACTGGCAGCTACGAGGGTCAAGATGGCAAGCGTGTTTATACGACGGAAGTGGTGGCCGACAGCGTTCAATTCCTTGAACCGAAAAGCGCCAACTCCGGGGATCGTTCAGGCGATCGTTCGTATGGACAGCAGAACCAGCCGTCTTATCAACAGAACCAACCGTCGAGTCCAAGTCAGCAAAACAATACTCGCGTAGATGACGATCCGTTTTCAAGCGGAAGCGGAAAGATCGAAGTTTCGGACGACGATCTGCCGTTCTAAACCAGGCGTCAAATAGCGAAAAGAAATCTGAAAACAAGGGAGGTAATTCGATATGGCACCACGTCGCGGAGGCAAGAAGCGTAAAAAGGTTTGTTATTTCACTTCAAACAACATTACACGCATCGACTACAAAGACACTGATTTGCTTAAGAAATTCATTTCTGAGCGAGGCAAAATTTTGCCACGTCGTGTTACGGGCACAAGCGCTAAATGGCAACGTCGTTTGACGATTGCAGTTAAACGCGCTCGCATCATGGCACTTCTACCGTTCGTAGCGGAAGAAAAATAAGATTGTCCAAAGAGGCCGGGAAACCGGCCTCTTTTTTATATGCTTTGGGAAATTGACGGGAGGGGAAGCTAATTGAGTGAGTAGAATAGCTTGCGCTATTAGACTACGTTGCAGGGGCACGCTTGCCGGGGGGCGGGCGTCGAACCCTTGCGGCAAGCCGCATAGGTTTCGCCAGTCCCGCGCGGTCCCCCAGGCGTCGGCCCCTTCCACTCCGTCTCTAGTTTTGCAGTGGTGGATAATTTCTTCAATCCACTCGATAGAAAATGGAAGGTGTGTCATGCTTTGTAGCTCATATCTTTTGGATCAAAGAGAATGCGATTGTGAGTCCTAATCCACAAAGAACTTTTTCGATTCAAGCATCACATGACCAGATGCTGCGTACGGGAAGCGATTTCCCCACTAGCCGGCAACTAGCTAAAGAAGCAGATCTGCTTAAACGCACCCGAATCAATGATGTCTCTCAGCCGCCCAGCGTAAAGGGGTGAGCCGATGCCGTAAGACAGGTGTTCTTCCTGGCTTATGGCAAGAGGCCAACCCAAAGCAGGGCGGCGAATAGTAAGTTGAAGCTTAAATAGAATGCTGGAACAGTTCGACACGCAAATTCTCACTAGCTTCTTATATATTTTCCCGGGAAGCGATTCTCCCACTAGCCGGCAACTAGCTAAAGAAGCAGATCTGCTTAAACGCACCCGAATCAATGATGTCTCTCAGCCGCCCAGCGTAAAGGGGTGAGCCGATGCCGTAAGACAGGCGCTCTTCCTGGCTTATGGCAAGAGGCCAACCCAAAGCAGGGCGGCGAATAGTAACATGAAGCAAAAATAGAATGTTAGAACAGTTCGACACGTAAATTCTCACTAGCTTCTTATATATTTTCCCGGGAAGCGATTCCCCCACTAGCCGGCAACTAGCTAAAGAAGTAGATCTGCTTAAACGCACCCGAATCAATGAAATCACTCAGCCGCCCAGCGTAAAGGGGTGAGCCGATGCCGTAAGACAGGCGTCCTTCCTGGCTTATGGCAAGAGGCCAACCCAAAGCAGGGCGGCGACTAGTAAGTTGAAGTTTAAATAGAATGCTGGAACAGTTCGACACGCAAACCTTCACCATCTTCTTCGCAGATCTGACTACCCCCTCAAACAATGCCGCCACATTCCCACACTTTAATTTCCACCTACTATTCCCATCCGCCGGCGAATCAGCGATAATGATTTTCTATAGGCAGCCATTGCCGGAGGGCGCGAACTTTTTCCTTCTCGAAACGGGGCGATAGGTCTACAGTGAGGCAACCTCCCTTTTTTGTTCGGGGGCTTGAATCATGGTACAATTATACGGATGAAATATACCTGAAAGAAGATGAAAAACGCAGATATGCCTAACCAAAAGACACGTCAGTTGACGAATGGAGCCATGATGACGGCGCTGTTTGCCGTCCTATTGGCTATTTCTGTATATGTACCGGTGCTGAGTTTGATCAGTACTTTGTTTTTGGCATTGCCGATTGCTTGGTATAGTGCCAAGTATCCGGTGAAGGCTTCGGCGCTGGTCGCAGTGGTCGGGGCCGTGTTAAGCTTTTTGATCGGTGGATTGCTTGCGATTCCGCTGGCGCTTATCCATATTCCGCTCGGTTTGATGATCGGGCTGTCGATCCACTATAAGAAAAGTAAATTGTTCATGTTCATGGGAGCGAGCATCGTTTTGCTGTTGTCGCTGATGCTGCAGTATATGGCGGCGATTGCCTTTTTTGGCATCAACTTCCTCGAAGAATTCACGGCCACGATGCGCAGTTCTTATGAGCAAGCGGGCAGCTGGCTGGAGCGGCTCGGATCGGAGTCGACGGAAGAATACGATGAACTGGTCGCACAGTTCATGCTGACCTTTGAGACCTTGATGCCGACGCTATTGATTTTGTCGGTATTTACGACGGTGTGGATCTTGTTATTGATTCTGCTGCCGATTTTGAAACGGCTTGGAATCGAAGTGCCGAAATTTCCGCCGTTCCGCGAAATGCGCTTGCCGAAAAGCGTGCTATGGTATTATTTAGTCGTCATTTTGGTATCCTTGCTGTCTGATTTTGAGCAAGGGACCATGGCGTATTTGATTTTTGCCAATGCCTCGATGCTACTGCAGTTCCTGCTGTTTTTGCAGGGCTTATCATTCTATCATTTCTATATCCACCAAGAGGGCTGGCCCCGCTGGGTGACGGTGGTTGTGACCGTTCTTGCATTTCCTTTGCAATCTTTCACAAGCATCATCGGGATTTTGGATCTCGGTTTCGACATCCGGGGCTGGATCAAGCGGGCACACGACTCTAAAGGAAAGTAAGGAGCTGAAGAGAAATGTCGGCTTTTTTCAGGAAGCGTAATCTAAGATATCCATTGCTGGCATTGCTGGCTCTTGGAATGGCCGCTGTGATCCTCATCTCCCTCTGGTCAGAATGGGGCGCAGGCATTTTCGCCATCCTTTACGGGGCGGCGATTACGTCGGCGTGGATTTTGGAGAAACGCAATTATGAAGAGACCGAAAAGCATATCGAAACGCTGTCCTACCGGATGAAGAAAGTCGGCGAGGAAGCGCTGCTCGAGATGCCGATCGGGATTCTACTGGTCAATGAAAACCAGCAGATCGAATGGGCCAACCCTTATATCACCTCAGCACTTGATTATGAGACGCTGATCGGTGAATCGGTCTACAGCTTGACGGAAGAATTTAACCAATTGGTCAAATCTGCGGAATCGAATGAAATGGTCATTTCACTCGCCGGGCGCAAATACCGCGTTTATTATCGTGGAGATGACCGGTTGTTTTATTTGTTCGATATCACCGAACAAGTGGAAATCGAAACATTGTATCATGCGGACCGGACTGTCATCGGCATTTTATTCATCGATAATTATGATGAATTGTCGCAAGGGATGGACGATCAGGTGCGCAGTAATTTAAATAGCCTGGTGACTTCCTTGATCAATAGATGGGGAAGCGATAATGGCATTTTCGTAAAACGGATTTCCTCGGACCGCTTCATGGCGGTATTCAATGAATCGATTCTTCAAAAGTTGGAGGAAACCAAATTCACCGTGCTCGATGATATCCGTGAAGTGACGGCGAAAGACAATATGGCGCTGACATTGAGCATCGGCGTCGGCGCGGGTTCCGCTTCATTGATCGAACTGGGCGCCATGGCGCAATCGGGGCTGGACTTGGTGCTTGGGCGCGGGGGCGACCAAGTGGCGATCAAGCATCCGAGCGGCAAGGTCAAGTTCTACGGGGGCAAGACCAACCCGGTGGAAAAACGCACGAGAGTCCGTGCACGCGTCATTTCGCACGCACTACGTGATTTGATCCAGGAAAGCGATCAAGTCTTTGTCATGGGCCATAAAATGCCCGATATGGACTCGATCGGCGCAGCCGTCGGTGTAGCCAAGATGGCGGAAATGAACCGTGTCAAAGGCCGCATCGTCATCGATTTTGACGAGTATGACCGCAGCGTCATGCGCTTGATGGAAGAAATCGAAAGCGATCCGGACTTATTCGAGCGATTCATTACCCCGGAAGAGGCACTGGCGGAAATGACCGAGCATTCCTTGCTGGTTGTGGTCGATACGCATAAACCATCGATGGTCATCGATGAACGCCTGCTTCAGCGTATGGAGCGCGTTGTATTGATCGACCATCACCGCAGAGGCGAGGAATTCATCACCAATACGATGCTCGTCTATATGGAGCCTTACGCATCATCAACTGCAGAGTTAGTAACCGAACTCATCGAATACCAGCCGAAGCACGAGAAATTGACGATGCTCGAAGCGACAGCGATGCTCGCCGGGATCATTGTCGATACGAAAAGCTTTACTTTGCGCACCGGCGCACGCACTTTCGAGGCAGCGTCTTACTTGCGCTCGAACGGTGCAGACACCGTGCTCGTGCAGCGGTTATTGAAAGAAGATCTTGAGACATACATTGAGCGGGCGAAAATCGTTCAGACTGTCGAATTTGTCGGCGAAGGCATCGCCATCGCGAAAGGCGAGCCGGGGCGCATCTATAGCCCTGTGCTGATTGCCCAGACGGCCGATATCCTGCTGACGATGAAAGACGTCAACGCATCTTTCGTCATCGCAGAACGGACAGAAGGCGGCGTCGGCATCAGCGCACGCTCGCTCGGCGAAGTCAATGTTCAAGTCATTATGGAAAATCTTGGCGGCGGTGGCCATTTGACGAACGCGGCCACGCAGATGCCGGATGCGACCCTTGAAGAAGCGGTCGGTCAATTGAAAGCCGTATTAACGGAAAATGATGAAGGGGGATTTGAAGAATGAAAGTAATTTTCTTGAAAGACGTAAAGAATGTAGGCAAAAAAGGTGATATTAAAAACGTGGCGGATGGCTATGCCAATAACTTCCTGCTGAAGAACAACTTGGCTGTTGAAGCTGACCAAGCAGCGATGAGCAAACTCGCAGGGCAACAGAAGAAACAGGAGAAAGAAGCCGAACAGGAGCTTGACGAAGCGAAGCAATTGAAAGAAAAACTCGAAAGCCTGACAGTTGAACTGACAGCAAAATCCGGTGAAGGCGGCCGTCTATTCGGCTCTATCACAACGAAACAGGTTGCGAAGGAACTCGAGAAAAAACATGGCATCAAAATCGACAAGCGCAAAATGGAGCTGGACGACGCAATACGCGCCCTCGGCTATACAAACGTGCCGGTGAAATTGCATCATGAAGTGACAGCGACACTGCGCGTGCACGTTACTGAAGAAGCGTAAGGGGAAATAAATATGAACGAATCGATAGACCGCGTCCCGCCGCATAACCAGGAAGCTGAGCAATCCGTTATCGGCGCCATCTTCCTGGAGCCACAGGCACTGATTTCCGTTGCGGAAATTGTCATGCCGGAGGATTTCTACCGCCTCGCCCATCAGAAAATTTTCCAGACGATGGTCGACTTGACGGACCGCGGAAAAGCGGTCGATTTGGTTACGGTGACAGAAGAGCTATCGGTCAAAAAAGAGCTCGAAGATGTCGGGGGCTTGTCGTATTTGACCGAGATCGCCAATGCGGTCCCGACAGCCGCCAACGTCGGGCATTACGCCCACATCGTTGAAGAAAAAGCTTTGCTGCGGCGCCTTATCCGAGTGGCCACTACAATCGTCGAAGACGGCTTTACGCGCGAAGACGAAGTGGAAGCCCTGCTTGCGGAAGCGGAAAAGAAAATGATGGAAGTGTCCAGCCGCAAGAACGCTGGAGACTTCATCCACATTAAAGATGTTTTAGTGAAAACTTATGACAATATCGAATTACTGCATACGCGTAAAGGCGATGTCACCGGCATTCCGACCGGATTCCGTGATTTGGACAAAGTGACGGCAGGCTTTCAGCGCAACGACCTGATCATCGTCGCCGCCCGTCCGTCCGTCGGTAAAACGGCCTTCGCCTTGAACGTCGCACAAAATGTCGCGACGAAAACCGAAGAGAATGTTGCGATCTTCAGTTTGGAAATGGGAGCGGAGCAGCTCGTCATGCGGATGCTCTGCGCAGAAGGCAATATCGACGCTCAAATCATGCGGACCGGTGCTTTGCAGAATGAAGACTGGCGCAAATTGACGATGGCGATGGGCAGTTTATCGAATGCCGGCATTTTCATCGACGATACGCCCGGTATCCGCGTCAACGATATCCGCGCAAAATGCCGCCGTCTGAAGCAGGAATACGGCCTCGGCATGATCATGATCGATTATTTGCAGCTTATCCAAGGGCCCGGTAAATCCGGCGAAAACCGCCAACAGGAAGTATCCGATATTTCCCGTTCCCTTAAAGGCTTGGCCCGTGAACTGGAAGTCCCGGTCATCGCGCTGTCGCAGCTGTCCCGTGGGGTTGAGCAGCGGCAGGATAAACGTCCGATGATGTCCGACTTGCGGGAATCCGGATCGATCGAGCAAGATGCCGATATCGTGTCGTTCTTGTACCGTGAAGATTATTACGACAAAGAAACCGAAGACCAGAACATGATTGAAATCATCATCGCCAAGCAGCGGAACGGCCCGACCGGCACCGTTAAACTGGCGTTTGTGAAGGAATACAATAAATTCGTCACCATCGATTGGGCTGACCATGAAGGTGGCGGCGATTTCTAAAACGGCTATTAAACACGAACATTAAATGCAGACCTACATTTTGATGTTCGTGTTTTCTTCTATTCCGTATTGACGGCATGGCGCTCTATTGATACAATTAACACTGTTTGAAACAGGGCGACAAGCCTAACGGAGGTGCGGACGATGACATCAGTCGTAGTAGTAGGAACGCAATGGGGAGACGAAGGAAAAGGGAAAATCACGGATTTTCTATCGGAACACGCAGAAGTGATTGCGCGTTACCAAGGCGGCAACAACGCCGGCCACACGATCATTTTCGGCGGCGAAACGTATAAATTGCACTTGATTCCATCGGGGATTTTTTATAAAGATAAAACATCGGTTATCGGCAATGGCATGGTTGTCGATCCGAAAGCGCTCGTCAAGGAATTAAAAGGACTCCACGACCGGGGCGTTACAACAGAGAACTTGCGCATCTCAAACCGCGCACACGTCCTGTTGCCTTACCACATCAAGCAAGACGAAGTGGAAGAAGCGCGCCGCGGTGCGAACAAGATCGGAACAACCGGGAAAGGCATCGGGCCTGCGTATATGGACAAAGCGGCACGTGTCGGCATCCGCATGGCAGACCTTCTGGACCACGTCGTGTTCGAGGAAAAATTGCGGATGAACTTGAAAGAGAAAAACCGCATGTTCGAGAAATTCTATGAAACAGAAGGCTTCACGGTCGAGGAAATCATGGAAGAGTATTATCAGTATGGACAAGAAATCGCGAAATACGTGACGGATACGTCGAAAGTATTGAACGATGCATTTGATGCAGGCCGCCGCGTCTTGTTTGAAGGCGCACAGGGCGTCATGCTCGATATCGACCAAGGAACTTATCCATTCGTCACGTCATCAAACCCGGTAGCGGGCGGCGTGACAATCGGCGCGGGTGTTGGCCCGACGATGATTTCACACGTCATCGGCGTCTGCAAAGCCTACACATCACGTGTCGGCGACGGCCCGTTCCCGACCGAATTATTCGATGACATCGGCGACCAGATCCGCACAGTCGGCAAAGAGTTCGGCACAACGACAGGGCGTCCGCGCCGCATCGGCTGGTTCGATAGCGTCGTTGTACGCCACGCAAGACGTGTCAGCGGATTGACGGATCTTACAGTCAACTCGATCGACGTCTTGACAGGCCTCGATACGGTGAAAATCTGTACAGCTTACCGCTATAAAGGCGAGTTGATCACAGAGTACCCAGCGAACTTGCGCATGCTTGCAGACTGCGAACCGGTCTATGAAGAGATGCCAGGTTGGACAGAAGACGTCACGTCTTGCAAATCATTGGATGAATTGCCGGAAAACGCGCGCCATTACTTGGAGCGCATCTCGCAATTGACGGATGTCCAGATTTCGATTTTCTCTGTCGGACCGGACCGCAACCAGACAAACATCGTCAAAAGCGTTTGGCGTTAATCGAATACCCACAAGCCACTGCCTCTTTTTTCAAGAGCACAGTGGCTTTTTTTGCGTTTGCTACAAATTCGCCATAACTGGCAAAGCGTCGGCAGGCTCTTGTGTGATGTTTATGACAGGAATATCACAAGGAAAAGCTTTTAAATGGGAAAAATGAACGTTGATAATAAGTTTTTTGCCTTCATTTGCAGAATTAAAGAAGATAATGACATTAACTGGATAATACTGTATCTTAAATAACACTTCTGTAACAATGAGTTTATCCTGCGAGCTTCAGAAAACGGATGTGGTAAAGTGGGGGAGTTGAAAAAACGGAAACCCCTGAACAGGAGTAGGAAAGGAGCCAGACCAGTACCATGAACGCGAAACACCAGAACGAAGAAAAGATGAAACTGCGCAAATGGAAAATCGGAACCGCCCTTGTTTTAGCTGCCAGTGCGTTCGGCGCCAACACGATTTTTGCCGAACCGAATGAGCCGCAAAACCTGGAGCCGGTTTATCATATATATCACAACACCAGTTACCTCGGAGCCGTCTCAGACGATGCGCCGATTGATGAATTGATCGACGAAAAACTGGAAAAAGCCTCAAGTGAGCACGACAATTTGCGCCTTGCGCCGAGTGAAGAGCTGAACATTTTAACTGAACAAGCTGTGGCGTCCAGCGCCAAGGACGATGATACCATCATCAGCCAGCTGGACGAACAATTGGCCATCAAGGCGGAAGCGTTCGCCCTGCAAGTCGGCGGCGAAGCGGCAGTCTATGTAAAAGACCGCAAAGCCTATGAAGAGACTGTCCGTCTCATGAAACAAAGCGCGTTGTCTGAAGATGAACTGAAGCAATTTGAAGAGCAGCAAGCCGAAGCGGAGCTGCCTGAACTGAAAGCAGGCGAGTCGCGCATCACTAATATTTCCTTCTCGGAACCGATCAACGGCTTGTCGAAGCAGATCGACCCGAAACAGGTAATGGAGCCGAAACAAGCCGCGAAGCATGTAAAGGATGAGCTCGGCGTGGACGTGCTCGTCAATAAAGCGGAAAAAGCATTGAAGAAAATGCCGTACGAAACGGTCGAAAAAGACAGCAAAGACGTCTACATCGGCGAAACGGAAATCGGCCAGAAAGGCAAGCGCGGCGAAAAAGCGGTAAGCTACGCCGTGCGCGAAGTCAACGGCGAACGCGTCGGCCGTTCCGAAACACGGGAAAAAACCCTGGAAGAGCCGGTGGACAAAGTCGTGCTTGAAGGCAAGAAGAAATTGCCGGGCATCGGCACGGGCGAATTCACGTGGCCGGCAGACGGCGGCTATGTGTCGAGCAAAAAAGGGCCGCGCTGGGGACGTGCACATAAAGGCATCGATATCGCCCGGCCGGATACGCTCGATATCGTCTCTGCAGACCACGGTACCGTCACAAAAGCCGGTGCAGCGGGTACATTCGGCAACCGCGTCGTCGTCGACCATAAGAATGGCTATGAGACGATCTATGCACACTTATCGTCGATTGACGTCAAGGTGGGGGACAAAGTGTCTCCACATACGAAACTCGGCGACATGGGCACGACAGGACGCTCTACGGGCATCCACTTGCATTTCGAGCTATCCTACGATGGCCAGGACCGCGACCCTTTGGATTACGTGAAGAAATAAACGATCAACAAGCTGCCAGCGTGCTGGGAGCTTTTTTGTATTTCAATAGATGGCTTGTGGGATAGTGGTTCTAGTGTTGCAGAACATTCGATCAAGTGAGTAAAATAGCTTGCGCTATTAGACTACGTTGCAGGGGGCTGCTTGGGGCTCGCAGGATGCGAGTCATGCAGCTGATGCGACAGGACGTCGCGCTTTCAGCTGCCCGGGAATGGGGCGGGTGTTGAGCCAACGTGCCGCAAAGGGCGCGCCACGTTTGTCTCGCCAGCCCGCTCGGTCCCACAGGCGTCAGCCCCCTTCCACTCCGTCTCCAGTTTTAGAGTGGAATATTATTTCTTCAGTTCATTCAATATTAAATGTGGAAATGTCTCAGGTGTTGTAGCTCAAGTCATCTTTGGTGTAGAGAGGCTAGTTAGTTCTGGTTCACCAACAAGATTTTCGACTTAAGCGTCAATGTGCCAGACTCTACATCCCAGGAAGCGATTCCCCCGCTAGCCGGCAACTAGCTAAAGAAGCAGGTCTATTTAAACGCACCCGACTCAATGAAATCTCCTAGACGTCCAGCGTAAAGGGGTGAGCCGAAGCCGTAAGACAAGTGTTCTTCTTGGCTTATGGCGAGAGGCAAACCCACAGCAGGGCGGCGACTATTGAGATGAAGCCTAATATAGAAGATCGGAATAGGTAGACAAGAAACTTCTTGCTATCTTCTTCTATGCGTATCCCGGGAAGCGATTTCCTCACTAGCCGGCAACCGGGTAAAGAAGCAGGTCTGCTTAAACGCACTCGACTCAATGAAATATTCAAGCCGCCTAGCGTAAAGGGGTGAGCCGAAGCCGTAAGACAAGAGTTCTTCTTGGCTTATGGCGAGAGGCAAACCCAAAGCAGGGCGGAGACTATTGAGATGAAGCCTAATATAGAAGATCGGAATAGGTAGACAAGAAACTTCTTGCTATCTTCATGCTCATCCCAGGAAGCGATTCCCCCACTAGCCGGCAACTAGCTAAAGAAGCAGATCTATTTAAACGCACCCGAATCAATGAAATCTCCTAGCCGTCCAGCGTAAAGGGGTGAGCCGAAGCCGTAAGACAAGAGTTCTTCTTGGCTTATGGCGAGAGGCAAACCCAAAGCAGGACGGCGACTACTAAGCTGAAGCACAAATAGAATGCAAAAACAGTTTCCACAAGCAAACCCTTACCAGACTTTTACGCCTCTAGAACCCGTGCGCCGCTGAGCCCCGCTGTGACCATCCAAAGGTGCGAAATGCTTGAAATAATGATAAAGTAAAGGGATAGCAAAGATTCTCAAAACGGCTGGGTACATGTGGAACAATTGGGATGCAGAGGGGGAGAAGATAGATGAATAAAACGATATTGGTTGTGGATGATGAGAAGCCGATTGCGGATATACTGCAATTCAATTTGAAAAAAGAAGGCTTTAATGTAGTGGTGGCTTATGATGGCGACGAGGCGATCAAAGTGGCTGAAGAAATTCAGCCGGACTTGATGCTACTCGATATCATGCTGCCGAACCGTGACGGCATGGAAGTATGCCGCGAAGTGCGCAAGAAATTCGATTTTCCGATCATCATGTTGACGGCGAAGGACTCGGAGATCGACAAAGTGTTGGGCCTTGAACTGGGAGCGGATGATTATGTGACGAAGCCGTTTTCGACGCGTGAATTGATTGCGCGTGTCAAGGCGAATCTGCGGCGCCAGAATGTCGTGCCGGCAGAAGAAGAAGGCATTGGCTCGAACGATATCCAAGTGGGCGCGCTGACGATCCAGCCCGATGCATATTTGGTGTTGAAGCGCGAAGAGACGATCGAATTGACGCACCGTGAGTTCGAGCTTCTGCATTATTTGGCGAAGCATATCGGCCAAGTGATGACACGTGAGCATTTGCTGCAGACGGTATGGGGCTATGATTATTTCGGTGATGTGCGGACAGTGGACGTAACGATTCGCCGCTTGCGCGAAAAGATTGAGGACAACCCGAGTCATCCGGCATGGATTGTGACGCGCCGCGGTGTCGGCTACTACCTGCGGAACCCTGAACAGGAGTAGGCTGAATGCTGAAAACCAGTTTTTTTAAGTCGATACATGTGAAATTTGTTTTAATATATATTTTGCTCATTCTCCTGGCGATGCAGATTATTGGGCTTTATTTTTCCGAGCAGCTGGAAGCAACGCTGCGCGGGAACTTTGAGAGCTCGATTGAAGACCGGATGGAAATCATCGAGTTCAGTGTCCGGGAAGAGATGATCCGAAATCGGACGGAAGAGGACCTGACCATCGAGCAGAGCCTCCGGTCGGTCCTTTCTAATTTTAATTCGGATGATATCAATGAAATCCGCGTCGTCGATAATCGCTACCGTATTTTGGCGACCTCCGCGAGCGAAAACCAGTCGCTCGTCGGCCAGCGTTCGACAGATGACCAAATCCGCCGTTCGATTATCGGGGAGACCCTGCTGGAGCAGACTTATGTAGACGGAAATCTCGAAGAGCGGGTGTGGGTAAGGACATTGCCGATCACTGCGGTGGGTGGCGAGATGCTTGGTACGCTTTATGTCAAAGCTGAAGTGGAGAACGTCTATAACCAAATGGACGCAATCAACTCTATTTTGGCGGGCGGTACGGCCATTGCCCTAGTTATAACCGCTGTGCTCGGCGTATTGGTCGCCCAGACGATCTCACGCCCGATCGCCGATATGCGCAGGCAAGCGCAGGCGATGGCGAAAGGCAATTTCTCGCGCAAAGTTCGTGTATACAGCGAAGACGAGATCGGCCAGCTCGCCCGGGCATTTAACCATTTGACCAACCGGCTGCAGGAATCCCAGCAATCGACGGAAAGCGAACGGCGCAAGCTTGCATCCGTTCTTGCCAATATGACCGACGGGGTCCTTTCCACAGACCGGCGCGGCCGCATCATCCTCATCAATGAACCGGCCTTGCATTTATTGAATGTTTCACGTGAAACAGTCATCAACCGTCCGGTCACCTCGGTACTGGGTCTTGATGAATCCTATACATTTGAAGATCTGATCGATATGCGCGAAGCGATTACGCTGGATATGAGTTCCGAGGAGCAGCCGACGCTTCTCCGCACGACCTTCTCTGTCATCCAAAAAGAGACAGGCTTTGTCAACGGCCTGATTGCTGTTCTGCATGACAATACCGAACAGGAAAAAATTGATATTGAACGCCGTGAATTCGTGGCGAACGTATCGCATGAACTGCGGACGCCGCTTACGACGATGCGCAGCTATTTAGAGGCGCTCGCTGATGGCGCCTGGCAGGATCCGGAGCTCGCGCCGAATTTCCTCAACGTCACACAGACGGAGACGGAGCGGATGATCCGTTTGGTCAACGATTTGCTGAAGTTGTCGAAGATGGACTCGAGCGATACGGATTTAAGCAGGGAAATGGTCGAATTCGGCGTATTCTTCAATCGCATCATCGACCGTTTCGAGATGTCAAAATCCCAGAATGTATCATTTGAGCGTAAATTGCCGAAATCACAGTATTTTGTAGAAATCGATACTGATAAATTGACGCAAGTGATCGATAACATCATTTCAAATGCCTTGAAATACTCACCGGAAGGCGGCAAGGTCCGTTTTTCCGTCCGTGAAAAAGAAGGCGAACTGTTGGTGGCCATCACTGATGAAGGAATGGGGATCCCGAAAGAAAACGTCGACCGCATTTTCGACCGCTTCTACCGTGTCGACCGTGCGCGTTCGCGGGCTATGGGCGGAACCGGCCTAGGCTTGGCGATTTCCAAGGAAATGATCAATGCCCATGGCGGCAAGATATGGGCGGAGAGCAAGTACGGCAAAGGGACTTCGATTTACTTCACCTTGCCATATGAAATTGACGATGGAGGTGAATGGGATTGAAGTATTTGGAGCATGTAAAGTCAGCTGCGCTGTTGCTTCTGATTTTGCTCAGCCTGGCGCTGACCTTCACCATCTGGACGTTCACTCCGACGCTTCAAGAAGTGGAAACACCTAGCCAAGTGGATGTGGCAATCGGCGATAAACGCACTGCTGATGAAGTGGTGCGGCCGGTTAAAGTGCTATACCACGAGGGAGATGAAGTGACGGGAACGTTCTCTCAAACGGAAATCGAAACCATGCTTGATACGATCCAGCAATGGGAGATTTCCGATGTCTTGTTATTTGAAGAAGAAGCGGGTCCAGAAGTGCTTGAGCGGTATTTGCATAGCCCGGGCCGCACCGTGCTTTACTACCCGGGGGCTGTGCCGTTTCCGGTATTCGACGTCATCATGGACATTACCGACAATAATTTGCCGGAGTCGACATTTAACCGTGTTGTCATCGAATGGGGGACGGACGACAACTTAGATCCTGTCGTTTACTTCATCAATACAGGTTCTGGCCGGATTTATGAAGCGCAAGTATCGGACGCAGCACTTATCCAGTTCTACGGCGATTACGTGCAGCAGACCAAAAGCCATAATCATTATGTAACCGACGCGCGCATCGGTGCCTTGCCGATATATGTACCTGAAGACCCCGTTGAAATGACAAGTTTCGATTATCTGCTTGAGGAAACTTCAGCATCAGCGTTTGCAGATGCCATTATGGAAAGCCCCTCAGCAGAATTTGCGGGAGACATGCAGAGCGAGGAATTTACGGATGATTCAGGTGCAATTATGCGCGAATTGAATAGCCAGAAGAGCGTCACTTACGTACAGCCGAAAGCCGAGACTTCGGACCCGGCGATCCCATCCGATCTGGTTTTCAATTCGATTAATTTCATTAATGAACATGGGGGATGGACCGATCAATATATGTATTTTGGAATGAAGTCGGTCAATCAACAAATCAATTATCAGCTGTTCTTTGAAGATGCCCCGGTCTTCAGCACCACAACAGCGGTCAGCCTGGATGTGGAATGGGGCAGCAGTAGCGGTGTCGAGCAAGTGTTCCGATACAGCCGCCCGACCTATTTGCTCGATTCGGTCGCAGAAACCCGCACCGTGGAGTTGGCGCCGGGAGCGGACGTGTTGGAAGCCTTGACACGCCTTGACCAAGATTTGTCGATGATTCAAGCGGTGACCATCGGCTATGAGCTGACCCGCAGTGAAGACGAGCCTTTAATTACGTTCGAACCGGCTTGGTATTTCAAATCGAATGGCAAATGGACACGGCTATCAGATGAATCAGTGGGGGGCGTGAAGCTTGGATTGGAGTAAAACGAAAACGATTTTCATCATCGTCTTTTCGATTCTCAACGTCTTTTTGTATTCGCTCTATCTTGACCGCTACACAGAAGCGGAACGGATCGAGCTGCTTCCGGAATCTACCATCGAAGAGAAGTTGCGCGGGGATAACATCACATATGCGACCTTGCCGGAAACGACCGAAGAAAAGCCGTATGTCCGGGGCGAATCGAAGATCTTCACCGGTTCGGAAATAGACATCGACGGCGTGGTTAATGTACTGCAGGACCGTATGCTGCAAGTGACGTATGATGAGCCGATCGCATTGGAAGAAGAAGGCGAGGAAGCACTTGAAGCCTTTGTAGCGGATGAAGTGCCGGAAAGCTCAGAATACGCGTTGTGGAAAATCGATGAAGATCAGAACCGTGCTGTCTTTTTCCAACAGATTTTAGACACCCCATTATTCCATAGCGGGGATGGGCAGTTGACCGTGTTCTGGAATGAAGACGGAGACATCATCGGCTTCGAGCAGAGTTTGTTCGACAATATCATCGAGAATGAAGAGAAAAAAGAATTGATCAAGCCGCTGCAAGCTATCCACACTTTGTATCAGAAGAGCTTGCTGGAGACGAACAGCCGCATCACTGAAGCCGAGCTCGGCTATTCAATGCATGTGCAAGTGTCGGAAAACCGGCAAATGTTCGTCCCGACATGGCGCATCCGTGTCCAGCAGTCGGATGGTGAAGAAGAGGATCATTTCGTCAATGCCATCAAGGATGGGGTCATCGAATTGAACCGAAAGAACGAGGAAACAGCAGAGTAAGGAGATTTTAACTATGCGCTTCAGTGTATTGGCCAGCGGTTCGACTGGCAATGCCATCTATATAGAAAACGACGAGCATGCGTTTTTAGTGGACGCAGGGCTTAGCGGCAAGAAATTGGAGTCGTTATTTGCCTCCATCGGCCGCGATATGGGCAAGCTCGACGGCATTCTCGTCACCCATGAGCATAGCGATCATATTAAAGGGCTCGGCATCGCCGCCCGCCGGCATAAAGTGCCGATTTACGCCAACGCCAAAACCTGGACGGCGATGGACGGGCTGGTCGGTGAGATCCCGGTCGAGCAGCGTTTCCATTTCGATATGGAGACGACGAAATCATTCGGCGGGCTGGACATCGAATCGTTCGGCGTGTCGCATGATGCGGCGGACCCGATGTTTTATGTATTCCATGAACATGGCCGCAAACTTGCGCTGATCACCGATACGGGCTATGTCAGCGACCGCATGAAAGGCATCATCGGCGCATCCGATGCGTATGTGTTTGAGAGCAACCACGACATCGGCATGCTGCAGATGGGCCGCTATCCGTGGTCGGTCAAACGACGCATTCTGAGCGACGTCGGGCACGTGTCGAATGAAGACGCGGCGGTCGCGATGTCGGAAGTGCTTGCAGAGAAGCCGACGCGCATCTACTTGTCGCATTTGAGCAAAGATAACAACATGAAAGACCTCGCGCGCATGAGCGTCGAGCAGACACTGCAGACAAAAGACATCATCGTCGGCGATTATGTCGATTTATTTGATACCTCGCCGACCGAAGCGACGCCTTTGGTTGTGGTGTGAATAGATGTAAGAGGAGAGACTGTCCCAGAAGCCTTAGATACGGCTTGTGGGGCAGTCTTTTTTGTTTTTAGAGCCGCTGATGCTCATTGCGGCGGACGCTTTCCGCGTGCACGGCTTCAGCCGCTTCCCTCGCTGCGCTCAGTCCAGGGTCTTCAGCTCGCGTCGTTCCGTCGCAAGGCTCCGTCACTGCTCCCGCAGGAGTCGCCGCCTCCATTCTCATCAGCTAGAGTGAGGGGAAAAATACTATAGACTAGTTCTATAAGCTTGCTTAAAAAGATCTTTATGCCGAAAAAGCACAGTGATTGGGGAAAAGTTGCTGAAGCGCATCGGGTAACTACGTTGCTCCCGCATTTCTCAATCAGATGTGTCGCAAATAAATGGGCTTAGCGTGACTTCGCCCATTTATTCGCCGCCTCCATTCCCATCAGCTAGTGTGGGATGAATATAGAGGTCGCAGTAATAGTTGTGGGAAGTATCATCTTACTGCGCTGCGACCAATCATCCAGTTTAAAAGTGTACAAAGTAAGTTGAGTGATGACTTCCTGATGGGCTTGGGCAGGGAGGATTGCTTGCATTTTGGCGGGTACATCTTATGATAAAAAGAGAGGCATAAGAGAGGATGGAGGCTATGGGTTATTACAATCAAACGCCGAATGGCAGGCAGCCGAAGCCGAGCCGTGCGGGCAGTTTCTTTGCGGGGGTTTTTGGCGTAATGGTCGGGGCGCTGTTAATGTGGCTGTTATTTTCGCAAGCACCGGGCTTATTGCCAGGCACCGAATCGACGAATTCCGGCACCCAGATCCAGCAGCAAAGCCGTGAACAGCAAGGCGCGTCGCTTGATATCACGACCGATGTGACGAAAGCCGTCGACGAGGCGTCGGATGCGGTGGTCGGCGTGTCGAATCTCCAGACAGGCGGGGATTTCTTCTCGCAAAGCCAGGAACAGGCAGTCGGCACGGGTTCTGGTGTCATTTATAAAAGTGAAGGCGATACCGCGTATGTCGTGACGAACCATCACGTTGTTGACGGTGCGAGCGGCATCGAAGTGACATTGGCTGATGGGACGAAAGTCGAAGCGCAAGTAGTCGGCAGTGATATTTGGACCGATCTTGCTGTCCTTGAAATGAGCAATGACAAAGTGCAAGGCGTCGTGGAGCTGGGCGATTCGGATGCATTGAAGCGCGGAGAAGCGGTCATCGCGATCGGCAACCCGCTTGGCCTTGAATTCTCCGGTTCTGTGACGAGCGGC
Source organism: Bacillota bacterium (assembly GCA_051750505.1). GTDB lineage: Bacteria > Bacillota > Bacilli > Bacillales_A > Planococcaceae > Planococcus. The sequence continues at coordinate 466,710 of JBNJJS010000001.1, read as the reverse complement.
GTCGTGTCAGGCACTGACCGGGCAGTTCCGGTCGATTTGGACGGCGACGGTACAGAAGACTGGCAAGCGGAAGTTTTGCAGACGGATGCGGCGATCAACCCCGGAAACAGCGGCGGCGCGCTCGTCAACTTGGCGGGGCAATTGATTGGCATCAATTCGATGAAAATCGCCACTTCGCAAGTCGAGGGCATTGGGTTCTCGATTCCGATCAACTCGGCGCTGCCAGTCATCAATCAACTCGAAGCTACGGGTGAAATGGTGCGTCCGGCAATGGGCATCACGCTGATTGATTTGGCGCAAGTGCCGAGCACATATCGTGAAGATACATTGAATTTGACGGAAGACATCACGGCGGGCGTCGTGGTCAGCTCGGTTGTCCCGTCTTCTGCGGCGGATGAAGCGGGCATGCGCCAATACGATGTCATCGTTGAGCTGGATGGTGAAGAAATTGGCGATATTATCGAGTTGCGCCAGCATCTTTATAATGAAAAACAAATTGGGGATATGCTGCAAGTAAAAGCATACCGAAACGGCGAATTGCTCGAATTCGAGCTTGAACTCACCGACAATTCCACACAGTAATATCCCAACAGTTCCAATTGGTGTTTTATGCACCGATTGGAACTGTTTTTTTTCATTTCCGGAAATGAGAGGAAGAAACAAAAATCAGCTGAATATTATACACTTCGGAGCTCGAATTTTTAGTTGAAAAGGGGCTATTGTTCGGAAAAATAGCATGTGGATAACTTTTTTATTAAAAATCGATTGTTAACAATCCACAGGTGCTAAAAGCTTCGCTATCCGTAGTGTTTTATATCTGTTAAAATGGATTGTGGATAAAAGGGAACGAAATGTGTATAACTGTGTTGAATATTCGGAAATCGAAAGGAGGCGTAAAAATGGAGTTATATTGCTGCCAAACGCATGTGGGACAAGGGCTTGACGAATTTGTCGCCAAAACGGAAAGCTATCCTATACTGACAGAATTATCAGATAGCGAAAAGTTATCCACAAAGTGCAACTACTGTGAACAACAGGCATTGTATCTTGTGGCGAGTAAATAAAATTCTACAATATGTAGAATCGCCTGTGGATATGTGCATAAACTCTGTGGGCAACTTGTTTGTAAATTTCGTGTAAAGGGGGATAAGTTGTGAACATTTCCATTGTGACGGTCGGAAAACTGAAAGAGAAATACTTGAAAGCGGGTATTGCAGAATATGCAAAACGCTTAGGGGCTTATGCAAAAATTACAGAGGTAGAAGTCGCGGATGAAAAAGCGCCGGAGCAATTGAGCGAGGCGGATATGGAAATCGTCAAAAAGAAAGAAGGCGAGCGCATACTTGCCAAAATTCCTCAAGACGCCTACGTCATCGCCCTGGCGATCGACGGCAAGATGAAGAGCTCTGAGCAGCTCGCCAAAGACATGGAATCGCTCATGACCTATGGCCGCAGCAAAGTCGTCTTTGTCATCGGGGGCTCTCTTGGGTTGCATGATGAAGTATTGAAGCGCGCGGATGAGAAATTGTCGTTTTCGAAGATGACGTTTCCGCATCAATTGATGAAGTTGATCTTGCTGGAGCAGGTTTATCGAGCTTTCCGGATTATGAAGGGGGAGCCTTATCATAAGTAAATGAGGTTTTTAGTAGTATTATAAAAGCCTAAAACAACTAGAATACAATAAACTATAGAAAATAAAAAAGGCTCGTGTCAGCGAAAGATGACAGAGTCTTTTTAAATTAGTAATTTTAATTCTTAAAATCGATTATGATTAGTCTTGCTAAAAATTTGTTATTCATCTGATATTACTTTATTGATTTATTGATTTATTGATTTTAAAATCTATAAAATAGAGTAGTAAAAGACGAAATATGAATAAATAATCAAGTTAAACTCAAATTTTTAAGAAACATATAAAATCTTATTAATTTAATAATAAATACTTTTCTATTTCTGATGAAGAAACATTATTAGAAAAAAAGATGTATTCTTTTCCTTTTCCTGAATTTGCGACACTATAATTTAACTGGTAGACAAAATGTTCGTACTCATTATATATTTTTTCAATTTCTTGAGCTAAATCATAAGTAATTATCCATTTTTTATCTGGTAAATGCTTTTTAATATTTATTCCTAACTCTACATGATCAGTATGTTCGTAAAAATTAGTATATAAAGCTTTCCCTTTAAGATAATATGGTGGATCAAAAAAAGTAAAAGAATTTTTGGTTTTGGAAACATTTTGTTTTATAAAAGAAATAGCATCTTTATTATGAAGAAATATTTTAGATCTATTTTTACTTATTATTTGAATTTTTTTAATTAAATCTTCTTTATTAAAGCGACAGTCCATTTTATAGTTACCTGTTTGATCTTTCCCTCCTATTACTCCAGCATTGATAATTCCAGACCTGTTTGTTCTATTAAGGTACAAAGTTGAAAAACCTAAAAATAATAGATCCTCTGCAGCTTTGTTTTCTTGAATTTTCTTTTGCTTCTCCCATTCGTTAATTGAAAAACTTGCATCTTCTACTAAGCTAGCTAACTCTTGGGGGTAATTGAGAATAGAATACCATAAGGCATATATTGACCTATCAAAATCGTTGATAATAATTTTATCAACGTCCTTATTAATGAGTAACTTTAATGCAATAGCAGCTCCACCGCAATAGGGTTCTATATAAGTGCTTGTTTTGCTATCAGAAATGAGATGTTTTACAAATTCATAAATTTTGTTTTTCCCACCAGGATATCTTAAGGGACTATAATTGTTAAATTTTTTCTCCATACATATAGCTCCAACTATTTATTTTCTTCTAAAAAGAATATCACGGATTCAATATAGGGGATATATTTGGCGAAAATTCTTTTGAAGTCTTGATTACTTAATACAGTACTATAATCATGAATTATTCCATTTAAAAGTTCAATATCGTCATTTGACTTAATAGCCTTCTTTTTTTCGATAGTAAACATTGATGGATCTTTTGAGAACATATCTTCTGCAACAAATTTAATTAAATTTGGAAGATTATCAGAAGCGGTTTTATTTTTATAAATTTCTTTATAAATATCACCATAGGCTTTAGAAATATATTCAAGTAGTGTTCTGATTAAAAATGAAATAATTAAAACATCAGCTTTTTCAATTGAATTCATATTTCCCTTAGATTGTTTAGACAATGAATTCAGTGTTGTAATGATTTTTTCATATCTATAACTTTTCTCAAGAGAAGTAGTCATTTCTGTTAGCCATTTATCATCAATAAATGTTTCTAAAAAATATGGAGCTTTTGATTTGATTTTACTAATAACTGTGACTGTAAAATTTTCCTGCTGACCTTTAAAAGAGACTGAAATAGTATAAATAGCAGGTTTTGTATTCTGCAAAACAGTAGATTCTTTTAATAATATTCCTCTTTGATTAGTTGCAGAAAATTGAACTTTCTTATATTCAGAACTTTTATATGGGATAATATTATTAAAATCATCATATAACAAAACGGCATTTATTAAATCCGTGTCTTTTGTGTTATCGATTAAAAGATTGTTTGTCCAAGTTTTATTTATAAATAGACGATATTTTGTTCTTTCAATTGGTTGACTTTCATTATTGATAACGTTAGTAGTTGTTAGATTTACATCTAAGCTACCAATTGGATCATTAACTTCTTCGGTGGAAAAAGGACTTTGGTTATTTTCATTTATAGCGTTGTTTGGTTCTTTATTATCGCCTAAGATTTGTTCAGAAGAATGCCATTTTTTTATAAGAACATCTAAATTAGGAATAAGACGATTTTCACTCACTATGTTATTCCACTGATCTTGTTTTTGAAAGGTACGAGTGTTTAATACAGGGCCACTTTTCTCATTAATATTACCTCTCCAAGCAGCTTTTCCAATTAAGAAAATAATTTTAGAAAATTCTTCTGATTTTTGAGTAGGAACTTTTAACTTAATCCATTGCTCTTCTCGAAGACCCAACTCTTTCTTGAGAGCATTGTAAACTCGACTAGTCAAAACGTCATTGTCTAAGAGAGATAAAGGTTCAAGATCCGGGAATTCTTTTTTTACTAGAGAATGAATCTCAGACAAAAAATTATAATATTTAATGTCTTTTTTTATTTCTGACAAGGATTCAGGTGTAGTCTCTTTTATGAAATCTAAAGCATCTTTTACGGAATGTTTGGACAACAACTGATGAAACATGTTGTGATAGTATACGTATTTATCAATACTGCGCCAACTTTTAATAGAAGATATATGTTTAGCGGCAATTTTATAACTTGCTTCCATCCGTTCTTTAACTATGTCACAAGATACATCAAATTCATTAATATTCAGAGCTTTAATTTTTTCTCTATAAGAAGACTTTAGTAAGTTATTATATTTAAATAGACATTTTATGGCCGCAATTCTTCGATTACCTTCTAAAACTATATAAGTGTGATTTTGCTCTAAAACTATTATTCTTTCGCCCAGAGTGTTGTAACCTTCTTTTAAGTAAGAATCAACTAACTCATATAAGTTTTCGAATTCTAATAAGTGTTGAATAACTTCTTCTTCTGTAGATAGTTCAAAAAGAGAAAACCTAGGATTATCAAAATCTAATGTTACTTCTAGAGGCTTAAGGTCTTGTGTATACAATTTTACACTTCCATTCTAATAAAATTCCTAATTAACTTAATTTTAACAAAATAGTATCTACTTTTATACAAGTAATCTTTTATACTTAAATAATTGATTACTCGAGAGTAAATAAAAAGATCAAGAAAGCTGTGAGTTATAAAATATACTACTAAAATTAATTATAAAAGCGAGGTACGCGTATGACTCGGATTCAAGAGGAAATTTTGCAAGGAGAATTATTGAGAATTATTAAATCTGGTCAATTTTACAATAGTATTGAGGGCATTGAGGAGATTGAGCGTCTTAATGGGAGTGACTATGATGATTATGCGTTTCCAAAGTTTACCATCGACTATCTACTTAGACAAAAAACTTATAGATCAGCAAAATTTATTATAGAAAGTCTAAAAGAAGGGTTTACAATATTGAATGGAGAGAATATAAGAAGCATTTCATTGCAGAAGGGCGAATATCTAAAACCTGATTTTCTATTAATTAATGACGAAACCCAGCAAGTAATTATTATAGAGTTAAAAAGAGAAAAGAATGCTGAGAGACAAACTGTAACTGAAATAACGGGATATGCTCATGAGGTAAAAAATCATTTACCCTTCTTAGCTAATTACAATTTTTTGTTCGTTATTGTCTCTACCGAGTACAATACACTTCTACAGCATTCTGTCGGAAACTTGCTCTTAAACAATACTCATAAAATACTGTGTTTAAAACCCTTAATCGATGGTAACAAAATCTTAGGATTAGATATTGTATTACCTACTTCATGGTCAGATCTAGATATAAATTATTTAGATAAGGAATTTTTCTTTGGAAAAGAAATTCAGATAAATTTTGAAAATGTATCAAATCCTAAAAAAATATTAAAAACAGCTAGCGAGCTAATTGCAAGAGAAGGAGAGAGAAATCATTCTCACGGGTTTATATTGCTTTCACAATTAGAAAATAATACTTATTCGATAAAAATATATATTTTAGATCCGTACAAAATATTTAAAAAATCTATAAATTTAGATATGACTCCTAAAAATCATGGAAACCCCTTAGCCCAGCATATTATAGAAGCTGATGGAGAAAAAGGATTAGAGAGAACTTTAATACATTTAGCTGAAAATGGAGTGTGCTATCTTAAAAAATATCCCAATACGACAATGGTCTGGGGAGAAAATACAAATTGGGAAAAAGATCGTGTAGGAAGAATGAACTTAACATTACCACTCTACATAGACAGCTGGGGTATTATAAGTGAATTTACGGATGAAATCTTATTACATCCAGGTGCATCTGATCGTTTTATTCCCGAAGCTTATCTTTTTGAAAAAAATTTCCATGATCCGGAGATTGGACTTCAGATAATTGAGCAAATTATTAAAGATGAATTATTTGCATTCGGTAAAATAAACTTAAGGGATTTATTTTACTATGGTTCTATGCTAGGTGTGTGTAAACACGTTTCGAGTATTAAGAAGCATTCGTTTGAAATGCATTCTTTTTTGAACTGGTTATTAATCGATCTTGCGCAACCTTCCAAAGAAGTTGGTTTTAGATGTCAAGATTGTAAACAAGAATTGAAACCACCGACTCTAAGTTTACACTTAAATCCTGAAGAGAATATTAGAGAAAATGTCGAAAATATTCAAATATATAATAAATGGATTAATGATGAATTTTTAAAAGGAAATCCTGAGAAACTTAAACTTTTTTTTAATTTGGGAGTCCAGTACGGATGGTTAGTAAACTCTATATTAAAAAAGCAAGTTTTAAAAATTTCGGAAGAAGAGCTTGAATTTGCTTATGATCCACTTGCAAAAATTGTTAAAGAGGAATTTGATATAACGATCAAACCTTGTTTTGATGAATTACCTGAGAGATTTAAAGAAGCTATTCTGAAATTTGCAAACGCAAATCTCACCGATAAAAGTTCGATATTCAGCAATATACATCAATTGGATAATATAAAAATAATAGAAGGATTTGATCTTTTTTTAGATGTCATGACTTTGGTTACCGACGAAGTTTTTCACGAATTAAAGGATTCACCAGTTCAACAATTTGTAGATTGGCAATCTTTAAAACAAAAGGTAATTGAAATTAAAAGCACTCGTAATTATGCGTGTGGTATCTTAAGAGACAGTACGGGCGTTTTTAAAGTATTTGAGGATAGAAATGAAGAACTAATGATGGCACACCTAAAAGATTTGAAAGAAAATGAAGTAATATTTCTTGATGAGTCAAATTTATTATCTGTAGCAAAAGTAGTAACATGGAGCTTTTTGGAAAATGGAGACTATAAAAAATAATATTTGAGGAGATAGGCTTCAAATTGAATTATCTGATTCAATAAAACCTCATTTAGATACATTATGGAGAGCCTTACCATAAATAACTACTGTCCGAGCGCCATCATCGAGTAACAATCATTTATAATAGCATGAAAAAAAGGGACAGGGACTTTGTCATCAGACAAAGTCCCTGTCCCTTTAAATATTTATTTTAACGAATAACCACCATCTACGACGATTTCTGCCCCGTTTATATAAGATGCTTTGTCTGAGGCTAAAAACAGCACGACTTCTGCGATTTCGCTTGGTTGCCCGTAGCCTCCTCTAGGGTGTCCCTGGGATTGCTTTTCATAATTTTCTTTTCCGCCATATGCTTTAATGGCCAGGTCGGTTTCTGTTGGGCCGGGGGAGATGCAGTTGACCCGGATTCCTTGATTGGCAAAGCGAAGGGCGGTGCTTTGGGTCATCGCGACGACCGCTGCTTTGGTGCCGCTATAAGCTGGTAGCATCGGATTGACCTTATCGTTTCCAAGGATCGCGGCATTATTGATCACGACGCCATGTTTTTGCTTACCCATCACGGCTAAAGCGTATTTCATGTAGAGGAAAATCGCCGTTTGATTGACGGCAATCAACTGATTCCAGTCATCTAATTTTACTCGAGACAATGGCCCCATTCCGATAGACAGGACACCGGCATTGTTGAACAGAATATCGATAGTATGCCCATCAGTTTCAAGTGCTTTAAAAAAGTTTTCGATTTCTTCCGGGTTTTCGTTATGGACTTGGTAAAAATGGGCTTTCCCGTCACATTCCTTCTCCACTTGAGCGCCTTTGTCACTGTCTCTTCCCGTAAAATGAACGGTCGCTCCTTCTTTGCAAAAGAAACGAACCACTTCCTTGCCAATTCCATCCGTCCCACCATTCACAACCACTACTTTGTTTTCGAACATCATCTGATCTCCTCCAAACCTCATAGTAAAGTCATAAAGAATTTGTAATCAGTATATAGCATTTGGATCACAGTAGGAAATTTGGGTTCGTGGCATTCGAAGTATTCGGAGAAAAAGGTCTCATCGCTGCCTTGTTAGAATATATACAGAAGGAAGCATCAATCGTGTAGACGGGTTGAGCGTTCCTGGACTGCAAACGACCAGGGTGACAAGATGCATGGTTATGAGGAGGAGCGCAAGAAATGGAGAAAGACAATGAAATGCAAGCTGTCTTTGAGTCGAAAAGGTGTTACATCAGGCCTTTTATTGAAAGCGATTTGGACGCTTTTATTGCATACCGCAATAATCCCGAATGGATGGAATTTCAATATTTTAAAGGCTTGACCCGAGAAGAATATAAAGAAATTTTATTAAGAGAGCCATCTGTGGAAAAGGGTGCTCAATTAGCAATTATCCGTAAAGCCGACGAGTCCTTAATGGGGGATGTGTTTATTAAAAAGGAAGCCGAAGCTTGTTGGATCGGCTATACCATCAATCCTGTTTTTAAAAGACAAGGCTATGCTTATGAAACGATTAGAGCCATGATTCACTGGATCCAACAGTCATATCCCGGCCTTCCAATTAAAGCCGGGACATCTCCAGGAAATCACGCTTCTATCCAGTTACTTAAAAAGTTGGAGTTTACACCAGCGGGCACAGAAGACGGCGAACTTATTTTTCAATATGCGTATCTACCATAGCGAGAGCAACGAATTGAACATATGGGGGAACTAAACGATGAAAAAATTGGTCGGGATTTTATTCTTTGTATTAATCATAGGGGCAGCTGCTGGATATGCATTTTCACAAACAAGTTTATTTGGCGTCACTACCAATAGCAGTTCCGACGCCTCCTTGGTGAAGGATCAGATCGTAAAAATTGCGGAATTGGCATCACTTGAATATGAATATAGCAATGTCATAGTCAGTGAGACCGATAAGAACGTTTCCTTGCCTGGGGTGTCGGATATTAAATTTGCAGAAGCGATCAGGTTAATTGAATACGATGGGTATATAAAAGCGGGATCCAAAGCTTCGGAAATTGAAACTTCATACGACGAGAGCACAAAGCAATTGGTAGTTAGAGTACCGAAAGCAGAGATACTTGAGAATGTGGCTGACACTGAAAATATGGAAATAAGAGATATCAAAGATGAGCTATTCTCGGACTATCCTTCTCAGAAAATTGTAGAGGATATAAACCTTGAAAAAGAAAAACTTGGAAAAGAGAAAATCGAACAAGGATTCTTGGAAGAAGCAGACAAAAACACAGAAGAGATTTTAACTGCACTTCTTGAAACTCCTGCATATAACGAAGTAATTATCGAATTTTATTAATACATATAACCAACAAGCCATTAAGGTCCCTGACTTTGACGGCTTTTTATATGGAGTGATTCTTGAGTAATCAATGAAGACATTCGATATCATTTCACTCCAAGCCCCGACTAGCGTAAAATCAAAACCAACAGATGTGAAAAGGTGGTTTTGAGGGATGGCCAGATTGCCGATAATGATCGATACGGACCCGGGGATTGACGATGCGATGATGCTGACTTTGGCGTTCGCGCATGATGATGCGTTGGATGTGCGCTTGGTGACGACGTGTTCGGGGAATATTTCACAGGATAAGACGAATTATAATGCACGCACCTTCCTCAGTTATATCGGGGCACAGGTGGAAGTGGCGCGCGGTTTGGAGCAGCCGATTTTCCGCGAGCTCGAGATGGCGGAAGAGATCCACGGGGAGAGCGGTTTTGGGAATATCGAGTTTCCGCCTCCGACTTTGCCAGTGAGCGAACGGCCGGCCGTGACCGCGATGCTGGAGACTTTACTTGCGAGCGAGGAAAAAATGACCCTTGTCGCGACGGGTCCTTTGACGAATGTGGCGGCCTTATTATTGGCGCATCCGGAAGTGAAACCGAAAATCGAACGCATCTCGTGGATGGGCGGAGCGGCAGTCGGCGGCAATATGTCGCCGTCCGCTGAATTCAATGCCTATGTCGACCCGCACGCGGTGGAAATCGTGTTCCGCTCCGGCGTGCCGGTCGTCATGAGCGGCTTGGATGTGACGCATAAAGCATTCGTGACGCTTGAGGAAGCTAAGAGCATTTTGGATATCGGCACGGAATTTGCGGAGAAGGCGTACGGCCTTGTCACACATTATTTGGATGTCATCAAGAGAACGCCTTTTCACGAGGAGAATTACGATCAAGTGCTGCATTTCCACGACGTCTGCGCGGTCATGTATGTATTGCGGCCGGAATTGTTTGAAGGACAGGATTGTTATGTAGAAACTTCACTCGAAGGCATCACCGCCGGTTCAACGGTGGTGGATTTCACGAATCGCACAGGAGAAAAGCCGAATGTCCATGTTCTGCATAGCGTGGACCGGGAAGAGTTCGTTGCGGAATTCGTGAAGGCTGTAAAAGTCATTTCGGATCGTGTGGAATCGCGTTGATTTCTTCTAAATCTTGGATTCGATAAAACTCATAAGAAAGCAAGGTGAAGCGACATGAAAATCATCGTATTCGGAGCGACGGGCGGCGTGGGCCGATCGGTCGTCAAGCAAGCATTGGAGCAAGGTTTTGATGTGACGGCATTTGTGCGGACACCGGACAAGCTGAAAGCGACAGGCGACAATCTAACAGTCGTGCAGGGAGATGCGTTCCACGTGGAACAAGTGGCCGCAGCGATTGCCGGCCATGACGCGGTCGTGTCATGTTTGGGCTCGAATCAAGGCATGAACAAATCGACCGACCTGCAAGAGATGGTGAAAAATATTGTGGCGGGCATGCAGCAGCATGGCGTCAAGCGGATCGTCTATACGGCCTCTGCCGGAATCAACAAGGAATTGCCGGGCATTGGCGGTAAAGTGATGATGGGCGTGCTGAAGAATGCGCTCATCGACCACCGGGCCGCTGTCGATGCCATCCAAGCGGCTGGGCTGGATTACACGATTGTCCGGCCGATGGGGTTGACCAATGATTCCTTTACGGGACAGTACAGGGAGTCGGAAGACAGCGTGCCGAGTAAATCGAAGACCATTCCGCGCGCAGACGTGGCGCATTTTATCTTGAAAGCGCTGGGGGATGCAGCTTACGAAAACAAGTCGATCGGGATTGCCACTTAAGAGACCATAAACTGTATCCTGGCCGTTTTCCTGAAGCTGGATGTAATAAAAGAGTGTTTAAAGCGCATTGCTTGGACGCTCTTTTTTTCATGCCCTGGATTGGCTGGGAGTAGTTGCAGACGGATAAAAAGGAATTTAAGAGGCGCGAAAGGGGGAAGGTGGAGATGGGGCTACTGAAAAAAAGCGGCATTTATCGTCTATATCAAATAAAAAACTTTTGCAGCGGATCTGATTTGCCGGGTTGTAAGCAGCAATAAAGGAGGCACCCCCAAAATAATTTAGGGATGCCTCCTGATTTTAATTATCAATCTCCACATGCACTTCCTTCAATCCATCTTCCTTCAAGGTCGCAAAATAGACCTTATGCGCATCCAAAAATACGCCTGTTGTGCCCGAAGTTCCCCATTTCACATCCAATGAGTAAGACGGGTGCAGCTCGAGTTGGTTGTCGGAAACTTGAACGGTAAAATAGTTCGCGGGCATTTGTGGGAAGACCAGTGTATTTCCCTGTATCGCGGGGGTAGCTTCTCTGACGAGGTGGGGGACATCGATTTGGTCCATCAGTTCCCCGTCTTTTGAGAGTAATAGCAAGGTGCCACCTTCGTTGGTCTGTGCTGCGACTGCGTATTGTTCGGTCGCTTGTATATAAGAGATGCTGTAGATATAAAAATCCACTTGCGGAACGAGTTCAGAGGGAGCTGCAGTCAGTGCATTAGCGGCAGGATCATAAATGGCGAAATGGAGCGCTGCCTCGGTGGCTTCGTCATTGAAATCTTGCCAAACGAGTAGCGCGTTGTCGTCAGAAGCGGCAAGCATCGGCCAGCTGACGCGGTCATCCGCTTGGGAAAGATTCATTTCATGCAATCGTTCACCTTCGTTTGAAATCGTCGAAACAATGACTTCCTTGCCGGTGCCCAGTTCGTTTACACCACCGCCGTCGACCCAGCCGTTGGACCAAAAAATGACGTGATGTGTATCTGTCGAAGCTGCGTGCCCGGAATGTCCACCATCGAGCAATGTGGCTTCATATAATTTTTGCCAATTGTCATCATAGAGCTTAAAACGTTGGGAAACGATATTTTCGGAATCATAGCCATCCTCATAGGTGATGATGGTTGTTTCCTTAGTTGCACTTGCGCTGACGGGTTCCTGCGCTTCAGGATTTGCGACGAGTGTTTCTGTCTGGGTTTGCCCGATTTCTTTTTTATAAATATCATGTGTCCAGCCAGACTTGCGCTGTTCGTCGCTTTTTTCAGACCACAGCACTGAATCTTCAATGATGGAAACACCGTGTGCATATTGTCTTGTGTCCTCGTTAGGTTCAGCAGGCTTTGGGGAACAGCCGGCTAATATGAAGAGGACGGTTAATGGCAGCCATTTTTTCATTGTCATTCCGCCTTTTTATACTTTTTCATGTGGCGGGAGAAGCGAATAATTGAACTGATTCAGAAGGGGCCAGATAAACAAAACTCTCCACTCAGGGCATATAAGAGCGGTTCCTTAAAATAACCCGCTGAAGACAAAGGAAAGCCCCTTCCATTGATAGGATGACGGCCTCATCAAATCCATATCCTATGGAAAGGAGCTTTCTTATGAAGGGTGCAGACAAACCCGGTCCATTTGTGAAACTGGCCTCCGCCAATTCCTAAAAGCGACATGCTCTATATATGCTGGTTGCTTTTGAGGATGAAGGTTAGTTTTGCTCCAGGTAAGGCAGCAGCACATCATCAAAGGTTGTCTGGTTGACGATGACCCGGTTGATCCAATAATTGTCATCAGTCGCCCGGATGACTTGAGGGGCTAAAATATGGCCGGCTTCAAGTCCTTGCTCTTTTAATATGCCGGCGACTTGTTCATTGGTATTGCCGTATGGATAGGCGAAACTTTTCACCGTGACATCCAGTTCCGACTCGATCGTTTCGACGCTTTTTTTCAGGTCTTCCCTAAACGCATCAGCTTGGCCCGGGATTAGAAAAACGGGGATTTCGCCTTCGAATCGGTGCATATCAAAGGTATGTGAACCGAAGTCAGCTAATCCGCTGTTTTTCATTTCCCGCAGCTGATCCCATGTGGACATCTCCAGGTTGCTGAAGTCCTTATTCCCGACTTGCCCTGCAATGACGAACATGGTGAATGGAACGTTCGCTTCTTTTAAAATAGGAAAAGCATTTTCATAAACCGACACATCGATATCGTCAAATGAGATCCACACGCATCTTTCGGGGAAGTCGCCATCAGCCTTCGCCTTCAATAATTGTTCTTCATTCAAGAAGGTGGCATCCGCTTCCACTAAAGCATCGATCTGTGCTTTAAATTCACTTTTCAGCACGCTGTATTGCACCAGTTCATTGGTTTGCAACACGTTTCGCGCCGATTTGACAAATAAAGCATCGTCTAGAACCCGGTGATAATTCAATCCGAGGCAGCCATCTTCGCGCAACTCTTCCGGAAATGACATAGCGGGCTTGTCTTCTGAGAACGCCTCGACGAAAAGTTCTTTCCGCGATAAGAAGAACAGGCTAATTAATGCGATAATGGTCGTCCAAATAAAGATCTTTTTGATCAATGCTCTCACCTCCAAGAGGAACAATCGGGTTTGTTTCAAAAACAGCGTAATCTTCGTTTTGCAATTTCTCGATCGCTTCTATATCCATTAACCCCAATGATTTGAGTTCTGCATTGCTCGCCGGGGCAGGGTAACGCCGCCTTCTCAATGTGCCGAACCGCTTTTTATTGTAGACATGGTTGATGTAGAGCAAGGCGTAAAAAAGAAGGAAAACGGCAAGCGCTGTTGCGATAAAAAGACGGATGTCTTGGTTGGTCATGTTGAATGAAGAATTCATGACTCTCGTTAATATATTGTTGAACCCGAAAGTGGCCGAGACGATAAATGAGACGACTAATACACTATAAAGCCAGCACAGCATCGAAAAGATGAAATCGATGCTGGCGTAGAGCCAGGGGCGCTTGACGACGATCAGGAAACTTTCTTCTTCATACCGCGGTCTGGGCTGTTCCATACAGCGTACCCTCCTTTAAGGCGAGATGAGATTGTTTTCGGGATGGCTGCGATGACGACAGCCGTATTGATCATCCAATAAATGGCCGGATACCACGCGGCCCAGAAATAGTATTTCAGTTTACGGTTGTAGCGGGAGTCGATGGACAGCGCAATGAATAATTGAATCAGGCTGATGAAAACCAAGGCGAAGGAGCTGAAGGTGAACCAGAACAGCATTTCCTGCAGTGTGCTAGCCGTGAACAGCAATAATAGCGTGATGAACAACCAGCAGAATGCCCAAAGAATGCTGAACCATTGTTCGAGATAAACGAGCCAGATCCTGCGCTGTTTCCAGCTGAACAATACTCTCCAATGGCGGAGGATAACTTCCTGTCCGCCTTGCGCCCAGCGGACACGCTGCTTCCAAATGCCTGATACCGTTTCCGGCACGAGCATCCAGCACAGCGCCCGGGGTTCGTAGCGGATATCCCAGAAACGCTTTTGGAGTTTCCAGCTGACCGCGATGTCTTCGGTGATCATATCGCGATCCCATAAGCCGACGTCGACAAGTGCTTTTTTGCGGTAAGCGACGACCACTCCGGAAACGGTCATTACTTTTCCAAGCAATCTTTGCGTCCGCTTAATCGCCCCGATGATGGAGGCGTATTCGACCAGCTGCATCCGGCTAAGCAAATTATTGCGGTTGCGGATCGTGGGATTGCCGGTTACAGCACCGACCCGTTCGCCTTGTTTAAAGAACTGATGGATTAAATAATAAGGAGCGGTATCGGCAAGCAAAGCATCCGAATCGACACAAATGAGGTATTCCGATCTGGAGGCGAATAAGCCGACTTGCAAAGCGTTCGCCTTGCCGCGGTTTTCATGGAGCTGGATCGCTCGGACATCGCCGTACTGCTCCGACAATCTTCTGAGAATCCCGCTCGTCCCGTCTTTCGAACCGTCATTGATTAAAATGATTTCTTTTTTCGGATACGACAGTCCAGCCAGGTTACGGACGGTTTCTTCAATAGTTTCCTCTTCGTTATAGCAAGGGACCAAGATGCTGATCATGGGCCAGTCAAATTCTTCAAGATCCAAGGGGTCGCTTTTCAACTCCTTGGTTCTAAGGAAAAGGATAGAACCGGCTATCCAGAAAAGGGCCATCGCAAAAGGATAAACAAAAACATATCCTGTCATGAAACTATATGGGCCAGAAAAAAGCTGGGAAAATTCCATTGAGGTACCTCCTAATTAATTTTTTATTTTATGAATTTTAAAACAATTAAGGTGTGAGTATAACTAGTCTAGTAGTAAAGTGTCAATAGAATTTAAAAATAAATAATAATTAATTTATAAATAGTGAAATAGGCATGGTTTAAGTTGATATAAAATAGATAATTAATATATTTTGACTTTTTATTGTTATCTGGTGCATTTCAACTAGTATTTTTTCTGACAAGGGAAGAGATGATCTTAAAATGGTTAAAAAAAAGCAGGCTGAGCCCGAATGGATATCGGACTCAGCCTGCTTAATATGGAGGGCTATTCAATATGGGAAAGCACGTAATTTTAAATGAATCTGATCATGTTCACGTAGCCATCAAGGCTCGTCAAAAATACTTCGGTTTTCCCGTCCCCGTCCAAATCACCGGCAAGCGGCGTCCCTTCAATGCCGCCTTTGACGTGAACTTGGCCGATTTCTTTACCGAGTTTGTCAAGAATCGTAAGGGTTCCCATCATATCAGGGACCAGGATTTCGTCTTCTCCATCTGAATCGATGTCCAAGACAGTCGTCGACCCCCGCATATTCGCAGACAGATAGGTTCGCCAAATGGTATTTGCCTGGCCATCCAAACAATAGACGAAGCCGGCTAAGCCGCCGAACACCACCGCTTTTTTATCCGCGCCGCAATCGAATACTGTCGCTCTTGAATTGGTTTCGCTGGTCGCCCAAACCGACCAATCCGTCGATTTGTATTTCGTCTTGCCCGTAACACCGTCCAAATAAAGCGTCCTGCCGCCCCGGCCGTTGATGATGTATTCGTAAACGCCGTCCTTGTCCATATCGGCATAGCTCCCGAAACAATCGATGCCAAACCCGGCATGGTTCTTCCATTTCAGCTTCCCGGTTTCCGCATCCAGGCAATAGACATGCTCATCGATGCTATTGAATAGGCATTCCAGCTTCCCGTCTCCGTCGATATCCACGACTGCCGGGAACGGTTCGTTCTGTTCGAGCGAGCTGAATTTCCATATCAATTCCCCCGTGCTTGCTTTCAGTTTGACGCATTGGTTATCAAATGAAGTTGTATATAGGTACCAACCGTCCGGCTCTTCCATCAACTGGCCGGCATGTTGGTAATAAACATCGGATTCATGGAAAGGCTCGATTTCGTAAGTCGAGGTGGCATCGGGTAAAGTGTCAAACGCCTCCTCGATCCAGATAGCGTCCGTTTCGACTCCGCTGATTTTCCGCCTTTGCCCTGCGCCGGTTCCGGAAACGATGGCGAGCTCGGCGTGGTTGCCGTCCATCCTCAGGAAGGAATTTTCAACCCAGTCTTTCGATGAATCGGTGATTCCCCATTCACTTACCGAGGTGACTTGGCCGCTGCCTTCCCGGTAATAGAGATTTGAGTGGAACCAAATCCTTTCGCCTTGTTCATTCAAACAGTAAACATGGCCATCGTGGGAAGCGCCGAAAATTTCGATTTTGCCATCGCCGTCCACATCAGCTGCTTGGGGGCGCCCATAATTCGGCGCGCCGAATAGATACCGCCAAACCAATTGCCCGGTTGCCACTTCCCGCACATAAATGTACCAGTCCCAGGACTGATAGATGACGACCCGTTTGCCGTTGCTGAAAATGGTGAAGATGGGAGTGGAATAGATCGGTTCGTCACCTGTTCTCGCTTGCCATAAAATTTCGTGCTCAAGCTTGCTAGTCATATTTCGCATGGTCAACTCTCCCCGTCGTCTGGCTATTATTCGTGATAAGCAATGCCACTCTGTTTAGCAAATCATCCTTTTTGTGTTGAGGTCATTCAGCGGAAGTTTGATTGATCTGGCTAGTGCAGGGCCCGGTGAAATTTTAATCATAGTTTACTTACACAGGAGAGGGCACAATACCTGCATCCCTCTTCAACTGGTATAATGGAGCAGTGTCAAAAGCGCAGGCTTTCGATGCTCTTTTTTTGCAAAAACATGGATTTTACTAGCTGGGAGTTGGAAATAGAGATGAACAAAAAAGACATTGCCGAAATCCGCAAGCAGTTCAAGCTGGAGACGGATTTACTGAAAATCGCCGAAATTTACAACGTATATATCAAGCAGGACACAAGCGAGATCTTCCACGAGGAGAGCCGTTCGTTTTCCTTGCTCGACCGGGAGCAGCAAGAGCTGTTCTTGGCCAATTTCAAGAAAGTGCTCGCGGGCAAGCTCGACATCAAGCTGTTCGAAGTGAAGTTCCAGCGCCCGGAAGAAGGGCAAGCCGACCATACGCAGCATTTGCTATACGAAGGGCTTCATGCGGACGATGCGGAAGGCTGGAAAGAAAATATGCAGCGCGTCGCTTTGAAGATGGTTGAAGAAACGCCATACGAGAAGGACATGGTCATCACCTTCATCCGCGGCACGTATTTCAAGACGACGAAACGCGAGCCCGACGAGACGGAAGCCGCGATGCGCGATGAGGTGTACACGACGCCGTTCGTCCTCAGCAGCATGAACCAGACCGAACTGCCGAAATCGTCGCTGGTGTTTGATTTTATCGAAAAGGAATTCAGGTCGAACATCATGGCGGACCCGGTCATCAAGCTTTCGTCTCCGGTCGGCGGGTTCTTGTTCCCGAGCTTCACGAACAATGCCGCAGACGTCAACCGCATCTTGTATTCGGCGGCAAAAGCCAATAAGCCGGATTTCCAGTTTATCGAAAACGTGCTGAACGGCGACGAAATCACCACCGCGGAAGACGATAAAGTGGTCTTTGAAGAAATCGTCAAGCAGGTCATCGGCGATGAGGTCAATTCGAGAACGCTCGCGGGCGTCTACGACGAGATCAACAGCATGCTCGCAGTGGAAGCGGAAGACGAGGACGAGCCGGCACCGATGCTTGATTCCAAGGAAGTCGAACGCGTCTTGAAGGCAAGCGGCATCAAAGACATCAGCACGGAGAAAGTGGAACAGGCTTTCCAGCAAGTGACCGATGACCGCCAGTACGAGATGAAAGCGAGCCATATCGTCCCGAACTACGGCTCCAAATCGATCAAGATCAACACGAAAGTCGCTGAAATCAAGATCGGCCCAGAAGACTTACGTTACGTCAAACAAGTCAATTACAAAGGCCGGCGCTGCATCCTGATCGAAGTGGAAGAGGATACAGTGGTGGAAGGGTTTAAGTTGTTGGCTGAGGAAGAGTTGGAGTAGCAGGCTTTTTCTCTCTGCTGTATGACCTGCTTATGCAGGGAAGGAATCGGGTAAAGCGCATATGAATGCTATTTTCCGGGTGATAATCCCTAAGAGGAGGTCCAATATGATAACTGAAACCGATCTGCAGCACTTGAAGCGCTGCGTCGAACTCGCTGAACAGGCGCTTGAAAAAGGGGACGAGCCGTTTGGTTCAATCCTAGTATCGGCACAGGGTGAGGTGCTGTTTGAAGACCATAACCATGTGGCAGGCGGCGACCATACGCAGCATCCGGAATTCGCGATTGCGCGCTGGGCGGCAGAGCATCTAGCCCCTGAAGAACGGGCGCAAGCGACCGTCTATACATCGGGCGAGCATTGTCCGATGTGTGCGGCGGCGCATGGCTGGGTCGGGCTCGGCCGCATCGTCTACGCGAGTTCATCGGAGCAATTGGCAGGGTGGATGCAAGAGCTCGGCGCTCCGCCTTCGCCTGTCCGCAACCTGTCCATCCCGGAAATACTGACAGACCCGAAAGTAGATGGGCCGGTGGCGGAGCTCGCGCAACAAGTGCACCAGCTTCATCGGCGTTTGCACGAAGCGAAACAATAAGTACATATAAAAGGACTGCGAAGAAAATTCTCTTCGCAGTCCTTTTATCTTTATTACACCAACACAGGGATATCGCTTCGGATGAGGTGGTCGAACGCGCTGAGTGAAGCTGTTGCGCCGCCTCCCATCGAAATGATGATCTGTTTGTATGGGACGTTCGTGCAGTCGCCTGCTGCGAATACGCCCGGCATATTCGTTGCGCCGCGTTGGTCGATGACGATTTCGCCGTGCGCGGTGCGCTCGACGAAGTCACCGAGCCAGTCGGTGTTCGGCACGAGGCCGATTTGGACGAAGACGCCGGATAGTTCGACATGCTTTTCCTCTCCGCTTTGAAGGTCGATATAGGAAATGCCGTTCACTTTATCGGTACCGGTGATTTCCTGCGTGCGTGCATTCGTCAGCACCGTGACGTTCGGCAAGCTCTTCAGGCGGTCCTGCAAAACGGAATCCGCCTTGAGCTCTGCGTTGTATTCCAACACCGTCACGTGGTTGGTGATGCCGGCGAGGTCGATCGCCGCTTCGACGCCGGAGTTGCCGCCGCCGATGACCGCGACGTCTTTACCGGCAAATAACGGGCCATCGCAATGCGGGCAGTACGCCACGCCTTTATTCTTGAATTCCTCTTCGCCAGGGACGCCGATATTGCGCCAGCGGGCACCTGTTGAAAGAATGACGGTCTTGCCTTTGACGACAGCGCCGTTTTCGAGCTCAAGCTCGAACAAGTCTTTTTTCTCCAAGCGTTTCGCGCGCTGCAAGTTCATGACGTCGATATCGTATTCCTTCACGTGTTCTTCGAGGCTGGCCGCAAATTTCGGGCCTTCCGTGCGCTTGACGCTGATGAAGTTCTCGATGCTCAAGGTATCCATCACTTGTCCGCCGAAACGCTCGGCGACGATGCCGGTGCGGATGCCTTTACGCGCCGCATAGATCGCCGCGCTGGCTCCAGCCGGCCCTCCGCCGACGACAAGCACGTCAAACGGCTCTTTGCCATCGAATTCGGAAGCATCCGGTGCGCTGCCGAGTTTCGCAAGCAATTCTTCAAGCGACATGCGGCCGCTTGCGAACGATTCGCCGTTTAAAAATACCGTCGGAACGGCCATGATGTCTTTGCTTTCGACTTCTTCTTTGAAGGCCGCGCCGTCGATCATCGTGTGCGTGATGTTCGGGTTGAGGACGCTCATCAAATTGAGTGATTGCACGACTTCCGGGCAGTTCTGGCAGCTCAAGCTGATGTACGACTCGAAATGGTATGTGCCATCGAGTGCTTTGATCTGGTCCATCGTTTTCTGTTCGGCTTTCGGCGCGCGTCCGCTCACTTGCAACAAGGCAAGGACGAGCGAAGTGAACTCATGGCCGAGCGGGATGCCTGCGAAAGTGATGCCCGTTTGTTCTCCGGGACGGGTGACGCTGAAGCTCGGTGTTCTCTCAAGCTCAGCGCGTTCCATTTGAATGCGCGGGGACATCGCGGACAGCTCTTCCACTAAATCGACCATATCTTTTGATACTTTGTCGGAGCCGGCGCTCACCTGGAGCAGCACGTCGCCTTCCAAAAGCTGCAAGTATTGCTCTAACTGTGCTTTGATTTGCGCATCTAGTATCATCTTCAAAACTCCTTAAATTTTGCCTACGAGGTCAAGGCTCGGCTTCAATGTGTCGCCGCCTTCTTCCCATTTAGCCGGGCATACTTCGCCTGGGTTGTTGCGCACGTATTGTGCTGCTTTGATTTTGCCGACAAGCGTGCTTGCGTCGCGGCCGATGCCGTCTGCGTTGATTTCTGCAGCTTGTACGATGCCGTCCGGGTCCACGATGAACGTACCGCGCTGTGCGAGGCCTTCTTCTTCGTTCAAGACATCGAATCCGCGTGAAATGCGCTGCGATGGGTCACCGATCATTGTGTATTCGATTTTGCCGATCGCATCTGAATGGTCGTGCCAAGCTTTGTGAGTGAAGTGAGTATCTGTAGAAACGGAATACACTTCAACGCCAAGCTCTTTCAATGCCGCGTATTGGCTTTGGAGGTCCTCAAGTTCAGTCGGGCAAACGAATGTGAAGTCTGCCGGGTAGAAGCATACAACGCTCCATTGGCCTTTCATGCTTTCTTCAGTGACATCGATAAATTCGCCGCTCGCCGCCTGGTAAGCTGACGCATTAAATGGTTGGATTTCTTTTCCGATCAAAGACATAAAAAAATTACCTCCTGAATGGTTTTTTAGAATGACCATAATCGACAACGCCAAAAAAAATTAATCGAAGTGGTTAGCCTCAATTAATATCGTTATCTAATTATAATAATTCTAATTCTATTTCCATTGTCATATGAAACGGGTATTTTGTCAAAGAGAACCCTAAGGTGTAAACGCTTTCTTAGAAAACACTAATAAAAATCAGTCAATGAAGGGTGTTTCGCTCGAAATTGGACAAGCTGAAAGCGTGGTCGTGATTGTGAAATTAATAATTATTAAATATTTCAGAATATAATTAATGCTAAAAAGCGTAGATGATTTCTCAATGGAAAGCCTCAACTGATAGAGTGCCGGACAACTGGTAGAGGCAGCATTTCTGCATTCGTGTACCCGTTACAACGAGATATCAATAAGGCTGTTTTCACGTACGCCATCTTATTGTTTACCGGAAGTTATTTGCTGTTGGAGAGTTTAGGCTGGTTGCCATGAACGATCCACTAATAGTCGGCAACTATTAAAAAGAGGTTCTCCTTTAACAATAAGGAGAACCTCTTTTCCGCTTAGTTCACAATTTGAAGCGGTTGAGTGAGAAGGGGGCGATATCGAATTCGGTGTGGCCGTCTGTTGCCAATTGGCTCAACACTTCGCCCATGACGCTGCCGAATTTAAAGCCGTGGCCGGTAAAGCCGCAGGCGAAAATGACGCGCTCGTTATCGGGATGGCGGTCGATGATGAAGTTATGGTCGTCGGAGACGGTGTATAAACAAGTCTTGCCTTGTTTCAACTCTCCGCTCGCTTCGGGCATATACAGGTCCAGGAACTGCCTTAAGTCACCTTCATCGAATCCGTATTGGCCGAAGTTCTGGGTTTGTTCGTCCGGGTCGATCGGCTGCCCGCCGTCAGACCGGCCGACCTTTACGCCAGCGCCGTCGATGTTCGGGAAGCCGTAGAACATCATCTCAGGGCCTTCAACGAAAAAACCGGGGAATTTGTCGGCATCATACATTTCCGGCGCTTCAAACCATCCCACCGCTTTACGTGTCGGCTGGATGGGCAATTGCAGGTCCGGCAGCAGCTTACTCGCCCATGCACCAGCTGTGACGATCACTTTTTCAGCATAGAAAACGCCTTGTGCGGTGGAGATGTTCACGCGGCCCCCGTCCTGTATATCGATATGCTGGACAGGTGTATTCGGCACGTATTGGACGCCGTTTTCAAGAGCCAGCTTCTTATAGGCGAGGATGGCATTTTCGCTGTACAATACGCCCGCCTGTGCTTCGAAGCAGCCGATGAAATGTTCGGGCACTGTAAAGCCCGGCCATCTTTCCTGGATTGCTCTGCTGCTGAGTATATCGAGCGGCAAACCGTAGCTGTTGGCGGCTGCGATACTTTCCAACAGAAAAGGGGAGTCTTCCGGGCCCAGTCCGATAACGCCGGTCTTTTCGAAAATTTTATAGCCGGTCTGTTTCTCCAAGTCTTCCCATAATTGCTGCGCGCGCAACACTAACCTTACGTAATTCCTTCCTTCCCCGTAAGCGTGGCGTATTAAACGAGTGTCTCCATGATGGCTGCCGTTCGTATGGGGTGGGTCGAATGCGTCGATCACCAATGTCTTCTTGCCTTGCTGTGCCAAAAAGGCGCCGGCAGCCATCCCCATCGTGCCGGCACCGACGATGGCAACGTCAAAAACAGTTTCCTGTCTCATTTTGTGTTCACTCCGCTCTTGTATTGGATGCATGCCTCCCGGGCTAAAACCCGCCAGCAATTGAATATTAAATTGATGGTATTCAATGTGGCAAGGTTTGTCAATTCACCCTTGAATTTTTATACAAATATTCGGTTTTTTGCAAAAAGTGTTTGACAGGGACAGCCATCTCAAATACTATCGTTAATATGTTAAAAAAATTAAATAACTTATCCAGAGAGACTGAGGGACAGGCCCTATGACGTCCAGCAACCATCATGTTCATGAGAGGTGCTAATTCCTGCAGGATGTTTTCATTCTGAGAGATAAGAAATTGGTCGAAGCCTCTTTCCTATTGAAAGAGGCTTTTTTGCATCCAAAAGGAGGGCAGGCATTCTACACAAGGCGGAAAGTCCAGCCCTATCATAAAAAAATTACACACCAAAAGGAGCTTGAATTATGAAAAGAAACGCTTATGTATTCGCAACTGCCTGTTTAGTAGGTCTTGCCGGAACACTTGCCGGCTGTTCATCGGAAGAGACGGCGAACGCTACAGGAGACCAAGTGATCCGTGTCGGGACGCAAAACGACTATCCGCCTTTCGCTTTCGCGGATGATGCCAACCAGCTGACGGGCTATGACGTGGATATGATGAAGGCCGTCGATGAACAATTGGACGGCTATACGTTCGAATATGTCGCCGTGCCGTGGGACAGCATGTTCCTCGCGCTCGAGTCGAATAAAATCCAGGCCATCGCCGACCAAGTAGCGAAAACCCCGGAGCGCCAAGAAAAGTATTTGTTCACCGATGAATCGTATTTCGCAGCGGAAACGGTCATCGCGGTGAAAGAAGGCCGAGAAGACATTCAGACGATTGAAGATTTGGAAGGCAAAGCGGTCGGGGCTTTGGCAGGCGATTCCTATACTTTATTGCTTGAGGAGTATAACGAAACCGCCGCCGAGCCGATCGAACTGAAATACAGCGAAAGCGGCAACCCGTCGGAAATTCTGCAGGATGTGCAGAACGGACGCGTCGACGCTTACGTCAATGACCCGATCATGATGAACGCGGTGCTGGAAAAGAATGACCTCGGCGTGGAGATTGTCGGGCAGCCTTTGGTCAATGACGATATGGGCATCGTCTTGAAAGACGAAGAAAAAGGCGAAGAGCTGAAAGCTTTGATCGACCCGATTTTGAAGCAGCTGAAAGAAGACGGCACCTTGTCCGAACTGTCCGAGAAATGGACCGGCGGCGACTACATCCCTGAATAAGCTAGCGGAAGGACAGAGACAATGGAAAATTTACTGGACTTGAATTTCTTAATCGAGAGCTTTCCTGCCATTATTTCCAGGCTGCCGGTTACGATCGGCATAGCAGTCGGCTCGCTGCTTTTGAGTTTGGTGATCGGTATGGCTGCGGCATTGATCAAAATCTACAAAGTGCCAGTGCTTAGCGTCATCACGTCGATCTATATCTCCTTTATCCGGGGAACGCCTTTATTGGTGCAGATTTACCTGGTGTTTTACGGGATTCCAAAAATCATATATTTTCTCCAGACCGAATACGGCTGGTTTTTATCGGCAGACGTCAATAGCATCGCCCCGGAATTCTATGCTCTGATGGCTTTTTCCATCAATTTGGGCGCGTATTTATCCGAGACGATCCGTTCGGCGATCGAATCGGTCGACCGCGGGCAGTTCGAAGCCGCCAAAGCGATCGGCATGAGCCCTGTGCAGATGATGCTGAAGATCGTCTTTCCGCAGGCCTTGACGGTAGCGATCCCGAACCTCGGCAATATGTTCATCAGCACAATCAAAGACACCTCGCTCGTGTTCATCATCGGCGTCATCGATATCATGGGGCAGGCGAAAATCCTTGGCTCCCGCGGCTTGGCGTTCTTTGAAGTGTACATCGCCGTCTCGATTGTCTATTGGATTTTGTGCATTGCCGTCGAGCGGTTATTGGTGAAGATCGAGAAGCGTGCACGCAGATATGAAAGAGGGATTGCCTGATGATCAAATTGGAGAATATACATAAATATTACGACAGCCAGCATGTGTTGAAAGGAATCGATTTAAACGTCGATAAAGGCGAAGTGGTGGCGGTACTCGGGCCAAGCGGTTCCGGGAAATCGACGCTGTTGCGCTGCATCAATTTTTTAGAGGAGCCGACAAGCGGCGTTGTGGAGATCGACGGAAAGCGGGTGGATGCGGCTAACGCCAAGAAAAAGGAGATCTTTGCGCTCAGGACTGCAACGGGCATGGTGTTCCAGCAATACAACCTGTTCAAGAATCTGACCGTGCTGCAAAATGTCTCCGTCGGTTTGACGAGCGTCAAGCGGATGAAAAAAGACGACGCTGACAAGAAAGGCATCGAGATGCTCGAGCAGGTCGGCTTATCATCTAAATTGAGCCATTACCCTGCGCAATTGTCCGGCGGTCAGCAGCAGCGTGTCGGCATCGCCCGTGCACTGGCTTTGGACCCGGAAGTGCTGTTATTCGACGAACCGACGTCTTCCCTGGATCCAGAGCTAGTGGGAGAAGTGCTGGCAACCATACGCAGCGTGGCAGATACCGGAAAAACGATGTTCATCGTGACGCACGAACTGAACTTCGCCCGTGAAATTTCGGACCGCGTCATCTTTATGGAAGACGGCATCATTATCGAGCAAGGCACGGCTGAGCAAATTTTCACCGAACCCGCCGTCGAAAGAACGAGGCAATTTTTAGGGAAAGCCGTCCAAGGCTGAGGGAATAAAGTGAAACGACTGATAGCGGAAGGATGGTTTGGAATGAACCCGATTGAACAGATATTGAACGAGTTCCCGGTCCTGATTGTGGACGGGGCCATGGCGACAGAGCTTGAAAACTACGGATGCAATTTGAATGATTCCTTATGGTCAGCGAAAATATTGATGGAAAACCCGGAGTTGATCAAGAAAGTGCATGCCGATTATTTCCAGGCAGGGGCGGATTGTGCCATTACGGCCAGTTACCAGGCGACCATTGAAGGCTATCAGGAAAGAGGACTGACAGAATCACAAGCGATCGCGTTGATCAAAAAGTCTGTCCAATTGGCAAAACAAGCCCGCGATGAGTTTTGGGTGGGATTAGACGATCAAACGAGCCGCCCGAAACCCTTAGTGGCAGCTTCTGTCGGGCCGTATGGCGCCTTTCTGTCAGACGGTTCTGAATACCGGGGCGATTACGCGATCGGGGAAGAAGAATTGGCTGCTTTCCATAGAGAGCGCATCCAAGTGTTGGTGGAAGCGGGAGCAGACATTTTAGCGTGTGAAACCATCCCGTGCTTGGTAGAGGCGAAGGCCATCGTGAAGGTGTTGGAAGAATTCCCGGACGCCCGTGCCTGGTTCACATTCAGTGCGAAGGACGATTTCCATATCAGCGACGGGGAGAAAATTTCGGATTGTGCTGAGTGGTTGGATGGACAAGCGCAAGTGGCGGCGATCGGCATCAATTGCACCGCACCGCAGTTTATCGAGTCTTTGATTCGAGAAGTGAAAAGCAAGACTTCGAAACCGGTCATAGTGTACCCGAATTCCGGTGCAACATACGATCCGATAAGCAAATCCTGGAGCGAGGAACCTTCGGCAAATACTTTTTCAGCCAACTCGAAAGCGTGGCACAAAGCGGGCGCCGAAATCATCGGCGGCTGCTGCAGCACGACGCCTGCCGATATCGCCGCCGTGGCCGAGTGGGCTCGTGAAATTTAACCGTCCGAAATATAGATGATGCTGCCTCAAATATGCGGTTTTAAAACCTAGTTGACAAGTGGGTTTTAAATATAGTCTAATGTGAATAAGCTTTTTCGCATTACTTCGTATTAGAGGCAGCAAGCCAGCCTCCTGACTTTTAAATAGCGGAAGGAGGATTTGCATGAACGAACAATATCCCGTCATTCAAGGGGCGGAAGCTTTCTTTCTAAAAGGGAATAACATCGGCCTCCTGTTATGCCACGGATTTCTGGGCACGCCGCAAAGCGTCAGCGAATTAGGTGAAGCGCTCGGCAAACAAGGCTATACGGTTTCCTGTCCGCGGCTTCCGGGCCATGGCACCCATTTCAAGGATCTGGAACAGTTCTCTTATGACGACTGGTTCCGGAGTGTCGAGCAGGCCTATTTAGAACTCAAGCAATCGTGCACGTCGGTCTTTGTCATCGGGCAATCGATGGGCGGCACCTTGAGTTTGGATCTGGCCAGCCGCCATCCTGAAATCCAGGGCCTTGCGTTAATCAACCCGGCTATCGACATCCCGGCATTTGAAACATTCCGCAGTCGTCCGGCCGATGCGTATGTCACAGAAGACGCGCCGGACATCAAAAAAGCGGACGCGGTGGAAATCACTTACGGACAGGCGCCGGTCCACGCGTATCATCAATTGCTCGACTATATGGATGCCGTCAGGGCAAAACTCAGCGAGGTTCGCTGTCCGGCTGTGTGTTTCCAATCGCTCGAAGATCATGTGGTGCCGCCGGGAAATACCGATTATATCCTCGGCAATATCGCTTCGGACCGAAAGCAGAAATACGAACTGAACGATTCCTACCACATCGCTTCCATGGACCATGAGGTGGAGTATATTGTTGAAATGGCTGTCCGATTTGTAAAAGAAAACAGTGCATTGCCGGTGGGGACGATTTTTAATGTAGATGTCTGATCCAGTAGTTTTATAAAAAGAAATGATTCTTTTAGGCTGATCTAGTCTTAAAGAGTCTTTTTTTGTTTTATATTCGATAGCATCAAGTTAAAAAATATGGTTTCTTTACTTTCTTTATAAATAATTCGGGGTATAATTTAAAAAAAGAGTGCTTTTTTAAATTAAGGAGGTGGAAACGATGAGCTATGATAAACTATCTAAGGTTTTTTATAAAAAAGGAAATCCTTTTTATGAACAGGAAATCGAAAAGAGAAAAAGCAGTTATGGGAGTTATCTGACGGAGCTGGAGATCAATGGCTTCCGAAAAGGGAAAGTAGTGAACGATACGTATTCATTGTTCTATGTGAATACTCATGTGCTGATGAATTTGAATAATCAGGTGTTATTAAACAGTTCAAAAATTTCCTCCTTGATCAATAAATTGCCGCCTTTTGTTATCGAACCGTATTTTCTCAAACTCATCGTTAACGAAGCGCAAAGCAATAATGAGATTGAAGGTATCCGAAGTACGAAAAAAGAATTGAAAGACGTCTTACAGGACGTAATGAAGTCCAAGAAAAACGCTAAACGTTTTAAAGGCATGATGAAAACTTATTTGTTCGTTGATGAAATCAATCCTTTTAACGATGTCGCTGATTTCAGGAAGCTCTATGATGATCTGGTCTCAGATGAAGACGATAAAGACGATAAAGACGATAAACCCGATGGTGAGATGTTCCGGAAAGACTATGTTGAAATCAATGATGGTACAAAAACTACCCATATAGGCGTGAATTCTGAAGCGAAAATTATAGAATCACTCGATGCGCTCATCCATTTTCTTGAGGATGAAACCCATCCGGAATTGTATCGTTATATGGTCGCCCATTATTATTATGAGTACATTCATCCTTTTTATGATGGGAATGGACGGACCGGGCGTCTACTCGTGTGCAGTTATCTGTCGGGATATTTGGAGCGATATTCTGCGATTACGTTTTCCTATGCTGTAAACAATAACAAATCCAAGTATTACAAAGCATTAGAAGAAGTTCCAAATCCATTCAATCAGGGCGAAACAACATTTTTTTTAATTGATATGCTCGAGTTGTTGCTAGAAGGGCAGCAAAGCATCATTGAAGAATTGGAAATGAACCTCGCGAAAGCACAACAAATCAAGGCGTTCTTTAAAGAAAGCCGTTGGGAGAATCGGCAGGAGGCAAAAAATGTGTTGCGTGTAATGCTGCACTTAAATGTTTTTGTTAGTGATAGCGAACCTTTGTCTATGCCACAACTTATGGAATTGACCAATCAATCGAGATACAAAACCAATCAAGTAATGGCCTATTTAGAAAAAGAGGCTTTTGTGGAAATAGTTAGCCAGCGCCCGAAGAAATATAGAGTTGCGGATGAATTTTTGGAAAATATTCTGCTGTAATGAGTTGAAAGGAGCACAAGAAAGTGCCTGTTCATTATTTCCCGGGAAATAATGAACAGGCACTTTCTTGCCTAAACAAACTTCTGTTTTAACAAAGGTGGAAATATCTACTTGTGCTAGGTAGAAGTTTGCGAGAATCTCTCAGTAATCACTCAAGCGGCCATTATCATCCCACTGGCCGTACATCTTATTGTTCCTTGTGTGTTCGATCAATTTGTCCAAGCGCTTATCGAAAATATCGCGGTCATCATGCTTGTAACCTTGTATATTATCGATCCGAATGCGCCGATACAGTTCAGGGAAATTCATGAAATTCTCATACACTTGCGGGTCTTGCTTCAGGCGCGCTTCAATCTCGGGGTCGATCGTGAACGACTCAGGCCGCATATCGGGGAGGATGTTCAACCCTTGCTCTGTCATCAAGCCCAGCTTTTCCAGCCTTCTGACGCGTTCTTTGTTCAATTCAGTCCAATTGCTGTTTTTCTTTCGTGGTGACAGCCTTTGGGCCAGTTCGGTATCGGAGGTCTTCTTCATGATGCCGTCGATCCAGCCAAAGCATAATGCCTCTTCCACAGCATCCAAATACCGGACGACACCTGGCCGTTCGGTGACGCTGACCATTACCCAACAACATTTCTCTGTAGTTGAATTTTCCTCTAGCCACGCCCTTAATTGCTCTCTTGTCGTAACGTTAAGCAAGTTCTCGATCTCCATTGCGCAACAGCTCCTTTTCAACTTGACCACCCATTTTAAAGTATAATTCATTAAAGGAATTAATAATTCAGATAATTTAGTACGGAAAGGGGTAATGAAAAATAGGGAGTTCCCGCTGCTGCTGACTGCCGATGAGAAAAGCGAAAAAAAGGAGGAAGAAACTATGGTAAGGGAAGAACGATTAAGAAGAGAGCGCGAGATGAATCCGTTCACCGACATCTGGCTGCGCACACGTGAAACCGTGCGCTTTGTCATTGAGCACAAATCCGCCAAATTCATCATTCTGCTCATTGTCCTGACGGGCTTTGCTTCCGGACTGATCGGGTTCATGAACGAACGCAGCGCAGACATGGCACCGTGGGCCGCCGTTCTACAGGCACTCATAACCGGTCCGATAGGGAGTGCTTTCGGCTATTTTCTCGGTGCTGCTGTATTGACGCTGGTTGGCCGGTTGTTCAAAGGAACGGCGACTTATCAGGAAATGTTCAAGGCATTGGTCACAGCGCAAATCCCGCAAATCTGGCTCCTGCCGCTGCTGATTATCTGGGCTTTTGCTGCACCGGCGACTTTCTTTGCAGACCGCACTGATGTGGAAGGGAATCTGCTTGTGGTCATCATGTCTATAGTGATGGCAGTCGTATCTATCTGGACATTCATCATCGTCTGCAAAGCGGTAGGCGAAGCCCATCGCGTCTCGTCATGGAAAGGGTTTTTCATCGTTGTGATACCGGGGATCATTATCACGGTAATCGTTCTGATTATCGTCTTTGTGCTGTTTGCTTCATTCTTTAGCCAGTTCTATTAAAAGGACACTTGAAACGGGAAGAAAGTTCGTTTCATCATTCCGCGTTTTTCCGGATTTAAGCGGATAATAGAGCGTTTCCCCAAACTCCTGTATGTCAGTAGTAAAACATACTCGAATAGGAGAAGGAACGCTCTATTCCGGGTGCCTTACTATGTTCAACTCATTCGGCATTCAAGCATCGCCGGAAAGTTTTATCCATATTTAAATCCTTAATACTTTTCAGCCAGGCTCTAGTTTAGTATAATTCTAATGTAAGAATTATTATATGCCAGGAGCAATATCAGGCATCGGTAGTTTCGAGTCAAAGTTCAATATTTTTCATTATTTTTAGGAGGGTTTAAAAGATGGAAAACAATTCACATGACAACAACGAACAAAAGCGTCACACAGCTGCTTCGGATGCACAATGCCCGGTAACAGGCGGAGGCGGACAGCCAACCAGCCAAACTGGCGGCCACGCTGACAGTGCAATTACCACCTCGAACAAGCCAGGAAAAACCCAGAACAAAGACTGGTGGCCGAACATGCTGAATGTCAACATCCTTCACCAGCATGATAAGAAATCCAATCCTTTAGGGGAAGAGTTTGATTATAAAGCAGAATTTGAAAAACTGGATTACGATGAATTAAAACAGGATCTTCGTGATTTGATGACCAATAGCCAAGACTGGTGGCCGGCTGATTATGGCCATTACGGCGGATTGTTCATCCGTATGTCTTGGCATGCCGCAGGTACTTACCGTACGATGGACGGCCGTGGAGGCGGTTCTACCGGCAACCAGCGTTTCGCGCCGCTTAACAGCTGGCCGGATAACGTCAACTTGGACAAAGCGCGCCGTTTGCTTTGGCCGATCAAGAAAAAATACGGAAACAAAATCTCATGGGCTGACTTGCTCGTCTTGACAGGCAACGTGGCACTTGAATCGATGGGCTTCAAAACCTTCGGATTCGGTGCAGGCCGTGAAGATATTTGGGCACCGGAAGAAGACGTTTATTGGGGCAATGAAAAAGAGTGGTTGTCGGATAACCGTTATTCAGGGGATCGCGAATTGGAAAACCCTCTTGCTGCCGTTGAAATGGGCTTGATCTATGTGAATCCGGAAGGGCCGAACGGCAAACCGGATCCGCTTGCAAGTGCGTTCGATATCCGTGAGACATTTGCTCGCATGGGGATGAACGATGAAGAGACCGTTGCGTTGATCGCAGGCGGACATACATTTGGTAAAGCTCACGGCGCTGGAGATCCATCCAACGTAGGTGACGATCCGGAAGCAGCAGTGATGGAAAACCAAGGTCTTGGCTGGAAGAGCTCGTACGGTTCAGGTAAAGGCCGCGATACGATTTCAAGCGGCATCGAAGGCGCATGGACTGCCAACCCGATCCAGTGGGATAATGGCTATTACGAGCAATTATTAGGCTATGAATGGGAATTGACAAAATCTCCTGCCGGCGCTTACCAATGGACGGCAGTAGACCTATCTGAAGAACAGATGGCACCGGATGCAGAAGATTCTTCCATCAAAGTGAAAACGATGATGACGACTGCAGATATGGCGCTTCGCGTAGATCCTGAGTACGAAAAGATCTCGCGCCGTTTTTACGAAAATATGGAAGAGTTCCAAGATGCGTTCGCGCGTGCATGGTTCAAACTTCTTCACCGTGATATGGGCCCGAAAGCCCGTTACTGGGGACCAGAAGTTCCAGCTGAAGAATTGATCTGGCAAGACCCAGTACCAGCAGCACCAGGCAAATTGAAAGATAAAGAATTGGATGAGCTGAAAGCGAAAATCCTCGAAAGCGGATTAAACCCACAGGAGCTAGTGAAAGCAGCTTGGGCTTCTGCCAGCACATACCGCGATTCAGACAAACGCGGCGGCGCAAACGGTGCTCGTATCCGTTTCGCTCCACAGCGCAGCTGGGATGCAAACGAGCCGGAAGAACTGGAAAAAGTGCTTTACTTCTATGAGCATTTGAAAGCTGAAACAGGCGATAAAGTGAGCATTGCGGACTTGATCGTACTTGGCGGTAACGCTGCGATTGAACAAGCTGCCAAAGCAGCTGGTTTCGATGTCGAAGTTCCATTCACTCAAGGCCGCGGAGATGCACTCGAAGAACAAACCGATGCGGAAAGCTTTGAAGTGTTGGAGCCGATTTCAGACGGTTTCAGAAACTACCAGAAGAAAGAATATGCAACAAGCCCAGAAGAGATGCTGCTTGATAAAGCGCAATTACTCGGCTTGACAGCACCGGAAATGACCGTCTTAGTAGGCGGAATGCGTGCCCTTGGCGCGAATCACCAA
The DNA here is from genome assembly GCA_051750505.1 of Bacillota bacterium. Classification (GTDB taxonomy): domain Bacteria; phylum Bacillota; class Bacilli; order Bacillales_A; family Planococcaceae; genus Planococcus. Next base: position 433,870 of record JBNJJS010000001.1, on the reverse strand, counting down.
GGGACGACTGAAGGAGTCTTCACTGACAGAGTCGGTGTATTGACTAATGACTTCTTCGCTAACTTGTTGGATATGGACATTGAATGGACACCGGCAGAGTTCAATAAATACGAAGGCAAAAACCGTGCGACAGGCGAAGTCGTCCGTACTGCGACGCGTTTCGACCTCGTATTCGGCTCTAACTCCATCCTGCGTGCCATTTCCGAAGTGTACGCACAAGATGACCATAAAGAGAAATTCGTCCGTGATTTCATTAAAGCATGGAACAAAGTGATGAATGCCGATCGTTTCGATCTGCAAAAATAATTAGAAATTATCCTGGTCAGGAGCTTCATCTTGACCAGGATTTTTTTTGGCAATAGCAGCCAATTTGGCCCTAATTTTCAGAAAAATGTAATTTAACTGGAGTTTTAATGATAAAATGAAGGCAAGAGCAGTCATCTAAGAGCAAGTTTCTCGGACATCAGTCATATGGACGTTATTGGTTTAGTTCAAAAAACTGTAAGGAGAGGATTGTATTGCCGAAACGCAAGGGTTTTTACAAGAAAAGTGTGAGTGTCGGGGTTCTCAGTTCGACCTTGTTCATAGCCGGCTGCGGAACTGCAGAAACCGTAACGGAACAACCGGCAGAAAGTGAAGAAACCGAAGTAGCAACAACGACGGCATCAGGCGATTCCGATGAATCGGAAGAAGACGTGGAGGAAGAGGAAGCGGAAGAGACCGAACCGGCAGAAGCTGAAGAGACAGAGAGTGAAGAAGGGACAGAATCTGAAGCTGCTGCGATGGGTGAAGAGCAGGAACAAGCGGTGCCCGCAGACCAAGGGGGCATCACCATGCCGCTCCCGCTTGGCACACCTCTGGCTGATTTAATTGAACACTACGGGCAACCGACCTACGATGACTTCTTCCTTGGTAGCCGGCTTGTTGTTTTTAACAAGGAAGACGGCTATTTCCTGGATGATCAGGATGTTGCGATAGGATTTTTTGTCGCCAATCCGGATGTCTCCGTTTTTGATACCCGCATTGGCATGACGTTTGAAGAAATCGATGAGATCCTTGGAACAAAAGGAGAGCTAGGATACGATCGAGCGGAAACCCAGTACTATATTTATGTCCAGTACGTCGAGAATTACAAAATTACGTATTCTGCTGAAACGGAAGACGGTCCGGTAGTGGAAATAGTCATAGTAAGAAGCAAATAAACGGTCTTATTGAAAGACAGTTACCCCGCAGCATCTATAAGATGCTGCGGGGTTGATTTTTACTCTGTTCAACGTAAATAGAGGAAATGCAAGGTTCAACAGCCAACTTCATATACAAGAATCAGAGAATCTAATAATAAGGGAGGTAAGGACAATGGAGAATTCAAAAATGCAATTGCCAGATGAACAACGAAGCCGGTTGCTCAAAACTTTAAAAAATCGCTTTGAACAAAATGAGCAGCGCCATGAGAAGATGGGGTGGGACAATGTGCTGCTGAGGTTGGACGAAAACCCTCAGAAGCTAACGGTTTTACACAAAATGGAGGAGACCGGTGGAGAGCCGGATGTAATCGGCTATGAACTGGAGACAGGGATGTTTTTGTTTTGCGATTGTGCAAAAGAGAGCCCGGCAGGACGCAGAAGCCTGTGCTATGACGGGGCAGCGCTTGAAGCGCGTAAAAAGAACAAGCCCGCTAATTCGGCGGTCGATATGGCTGATGAGATCGGCATTGAATTATTGACAGAAGAACAGTATCGGCTTCTTCAGACATTGGACGAATTTGATTTGAAGACTTCGAGTTGGTTAGAAACCCCACAGGAGATCCGGGAACGGGGCGGGGCGATTTTCGGCGATCGCAGGTACGGGCAGGTTTTCGTTTATCATAACGGAGCGGATTCCTATTACGCAGCCAGAGGGTTCAGGGGGATTTTAAAGGTGTGAAAGCCTGAAGATGTTTCACGTGGAACAAAAGCGATGGCGTGAAAATATAATTAGGCCGCAGTATAAACGCGAGAGGGGAGTTATGGTGAAGCAACTTTATATTAAACAGAAAGTATTCAGCTTGAGTGAGAAATTCACGGTGAAAGATGAACAGGAGCGGGATCGTTATTTTGTGGAGGGAAGTTTTTTGAAAATCCCGAAGACATTCTCCATCCTGGACGCAGAACATCAGGAAATCGGGGGTATTACAAAAAAGACTTTCAGCTTTCTGCCAACTTTCTTTGTGGAAGTGGACGGGCAAGAAGCAGTCGCGATTAAGAAAGAGTTTACTTTTTTGAAGCCGCGTTATGCCATCGAGGCAGAGGGCATAGACGTGCAAGGGAATTGGTGGGAAATGACTTTCGATATTCTTCGGCATGGAGAAGTGATCGGGTCTGTGAGCAAGCAATTGCTCAGTTGGGGAGATGCGTATCAAGTGGATATCGTCGATGAAAACATGGAGCATCTCATCATCTCTCTCGTTGTGGCGATCGACTGTGTGAAAGCGGACCAGGCCGCGGCTGGAGGATAATGTGCAAGTAGTGATCTCCGTTCTACGATAGTAAATTTCTATACTTAAGGGGCACTCACTTACTTAATAAAGTGGGTGTTTTTTGATGTATAACGTGAAATTTCTGAAAAAAAAGATTTGAAAATTAATTCCAATAACTTTATACTTGGACCTATCTTGTTTTCTCTGAAACTTTACTGTGCTAGAGAAAGAGAGTGAAAAAAGGAGGCGGAAGCCAGTTGGAGAAGAAAGTTCGTAATCTATTTTATTTTTTCATCGCATTCGGAATCGTATTATTGGCTGGATGTTCCAGCGACAACACGGAAAGTGATGGCGGCGCTGCATCCGAAGACGAGAAAAGCGGCGGCACCTTGGTTTATGGGCGCGGTGCCGATTCGGTCAGTTTGGATCCGATCAATGTGACGGACGGTGAATCGATCCGGGTCACGCACAATATATATGAAACACTCTTGGAGTATGACCATAATTTGGAGCTTCAGCCGAAACTGGCGACTGAATACAGTTCGAGCGAGGATGGCCTGACTTGGACATTCCAGCTGCGTGAAGGCGTGAATTTCCATGACGGCACCGATTTTAACGCAGACGCCGTCGTTTTTAATTTCGAGCGCTGGATGGACCCGGAAAACCCGTACCATGAAGGGGATTTTCCTTATTATCCGTTCCTGTACGGTGGGTTTAAAGGAGACGAAAACCACCTGATTGAATCGGTGACAGCGACAGGCGAACATGAACTTGAAATTGTATTGAAGAGAAAAACCGCGCCGTTCCTTAGCTATTTGGCGATTTCCATGTTCGGGATTGCAAGTCCTGCAGCAATTGAACAGCACGGAGCTGGCATCGGCGAGAACCCTGTCGGCACAGGGCCGTTCAAGTTTGAGGAATGGAACCGCAATAACACCATCACGCTGTCCAAAAATGAAGAGTATTGGATGGAAGGAAAGCCTTATCTCGACCAAGTCATCTACCAGGTTATTCCTGAAAACTCTGCGCGCTTGAATGCCTTGCAGACAGGTGAAATCGACATCTTGGACGGGATGAATGCAAGCGATACGACGAGTGTCGAAGACACAGAAGGCATTGAGCTGATTAAACGCCCAAGTTTCAATATCGGTTATATGGCGTTCAATATGGAAAAAGAGCCATTCGATGATCCCTTGGTGCGCAAGGCTATCAATATGGCAATCGACAAAGAAGAAATTGTCGATGCCTTTTACAACGGATTGGCAGACCCGGCGACAAGCCCTCTGCCACCGTCTCTCTGGAGTCACGACGAGTCGATGGAGAAATACGATTACAATGTAGAAGAAGCGAAAAAACTATTGGCGGAAGCAGGCTATGAAGATGGTTTTACAACGGAACTGCATACGATGAGCAATCCGCGCCCTTATTTGCCGGAACCGATGAAAATTGCGGAAGCGATCCAATCGGATTTGGCTGAAATCGGCATCACAGCAGAAATCGTGTCGTCTGAGTGGGCTACTTATTTAGAAGACACGAAGAGCGGCAAGCACAGCATGGCGATGTACGGCTGGACTGGTGTTATGGCCGACCCGGACAACTTCCTGTATCCGAATCTCAGCAAAACGAATGCTGAAGTGCCTGCACAAAACATCGCGTTTTATAAGAGCGACGAATTCACGTCCTTGATTACGGAAGCGCGTGAAACGATCGACCAGGACAAGCGGACGGAGCTGTACCAGGAAGCCCAGCAATTGTTCCAGGAAGATGCCCCGTGGGTGATGCTCGCTTATACGACACCGCCTTTGGCACAAAGTGATTATGTGGAAGATTACAACCCGCATCCGATGAGCAACGATTTAATGACCGATGTGTATCTATCAAACTAAGCATGGAGTTGAGCCATTGTGTATAAAGTATTGAAGGATTTATGTGGATTGGTGGGGCCGAGCGGCTTCGAGCAAGACATACAACGCTATATTAAAGGCGAAATAGAAGGAAAAGTGGCGTCTTGCGAAGTGGACCCGCTCGGCAACATCATCGCGACGATTCCGGCGACGGATACTTCCTTGCCGTCGATTCTGCTTGCCGCGCATTCGGATGAAATCGGCTTTATTGTGAAAAAGGTCGAAGCGAATGGCACGTTGCGCTTCGAACAGCTCGGTGGATTCGACAACCGCACCTTGCTGGCCCAGCCGGTGACGATCAAAGGCGATGACGGCTATATTCAAGGGGTGATCGGAACGCTCGCTGTCCATTACGTGAAATGGGACGACCCGAAGCGCATCGCTTCGCACCGGGAGCTGTATATCGATATCGGAGCGGCTTCGCCTGAAGAAGTGGCGCAAATGGGCGTCAGAATCGGCCAGCCGGTCAGCTACGGCAGCGAATTGAAGCTGATTGGCGATGCCAAGCAAAACCGCGTCGTCGGAAAAGCCTTGGATGACCGTGCAGGTTGTGCCGTATTGATGGAGGTGATCAACGAATTCCATCAAGCAGCCGATTTGGCGCATGGCGATATCCATTTCGCATTCACTGTACAGGAAGAGGTCGGGCTTCGCGGCGCTTCCGTCTTGAGCGCAAACCTGCAGCCGGATTTCGCTTTGGCGATCGATACAACCCCGACGAGCGACACGAATGATGTGCTCATGACCGGAACCCGAAAACTGGGCGCTGGACCGTGCATCAAGATTACGGACAAATCTTTGATTTCGCATCCTTTGGTGACGGGGTTGTTGGAGAAAGTGGCCACCGAGCAAGCGATTCCGTATCAACAGGAAATTTTTATGGGCATCGGCACAGATGCCGGAGCGATCCATATGACGCATAAAGGCGTCTCGTCCGGCGTCGTCTCCATTCCTTCCCGTTATACGCATACACCGATTGAAATCGTGGACCTGGAAGATTTGGATCACACAGTGGAATTGGTGAAACACTTTATTTTATCGTCGAATGAATTAAACGGAAAAAGCTTCTTGGATACGTAACGTCATATCAAAAACGCCTTTCAGCTTGCGAACCTTATGGGGAGCGGGATGAGAGGCGTTTTACGTTCTCAAAACAAAATCTAATCCCGAATTGACTCTATTAAATTCCAGAAAATTGAAACTTACTTGCTGCTCTTCCGTATTAAGGGCAAAGGAGGCGAACGGGATGCAGAAAGGGGTAAGTAAACTGAAGCTGGCAATAGCCGGGCTGGTAGTGCTCACGGCATTGTTCACCGTTTCCGGCTGCACGGAGGCGAAAGCGGACGATCCGAATATGGAGACGATAGAGCACGTATTGGAGCTGCAATTCAATGGACCGGACGAGGAATTATTGGAGGCGTTATGGAATCCTGCCAACAAAAGGGTAGTCGATGGCGTGGAAGTGAATGAGGCATTTGACCGGTATGTTGGGGAAACGTACGGGCTTTATTTTATGGAGAGTGAACTGGACACGTTCATGCGGGTGTTTGGTACATATTTTCCGAGTCTGGCCGATATCTATGGATATGAGTTGCGCCTGGAAGATACAGAAATCGAACGCAGCGAAACTGTGGCTAACCGATATTCGTTCACAGCAGAAGTCGCCTACTGGCAGAATGGCGGGAAAGAGCAGCATGCAGAGATAGAAGGCGTGGTTCTCTTTTCGGCAACCAAAGAAGGGAAAATCGGGAAATTCACTTATACGAGCGACCAAGGGTTATCGGATCGTTTGAAACAATGATGGACGTTTGAATAGGAGGGGGAACCATGTTTAACAAACCGCCGATATGCACAGTTTGCGGCAAGGAAATCGAAGGCGGTGAGCCAGTGCACATAGAGATGCGTTATCCGAAGCGCCGGGGGTTCACAGAGATCAAAGCATATTTGAAAAATGAAGCACAGTTTACATGCAATGCTTGCTATAAAAGCGGGAAATAACGAAAGCCTCCGTCCCAACGGCTTCCGGGGGGAGTGGAAGACCGTTCGGACGGAGGCTTTCGTTTCAATTAATTGCTCTCAAGGAAGCCTTCTTTGAAGATAGTTAATAAATGTTCAAGGGTGATCGGATCGCTGTAAGTGGAGGCTTTCGTATTGATTTCAATAACGCGCTCTTCGCTTACGGCAGGAATGCTGTTCCAGACATCGGTTTCCATGAATGAATTGTCGACATCCGGGTTTTTGCTGAGCACGACGTAATCCCCTGCAAAATCAGGCAATACTTCGAGCGAGAAGGTGTGGACGCCCGCTTCGAGTGCCAGTTCTTCGACTTTTCCAGGCATGTTCAAATCCATTTCCTGATAGAGGATTTCGGTGCCGCGTGCGTAATTATCGCCGAATACATAGAATTCCTTATTGCCGCTTTCAATGACTGAGACAGTAGCATCTTCACCGATTTTGGCGCGGATTTCTTCACCGGCAGCTTGTGCGCGGCTTTGGAAATCAGCGACCCAATCTGTGGCTTCCTGTTCTTTATTGAGCAATTTTCCGATTTCGACTTGCTGATCCAAATAGCTGAGTTTTCCCCACGTGAAGGCGACGGTCGGTGCGATTTCGCTCATCTTGTCGAGGTTTTTCATGTGCGTGCCTGCGATGATGAGGTCTGGGTCCAATTCGATGATTTTCTCCAGATTGTCTTCCGTAACGATTTCCACATCTGATAGCATATCTTCAAAAAGCGGGTTGGCATTGGTCCATTCGTCGATGCCGACAATATTGCCTTCAAGCGCCAAGACGTTCGGGCCATTTGTCAGCGCAATGATGCGTTGGGGGTCTGTCGGCACTTCAACTGCGCCGGATTCCGATTCGTATGTAATCGTCTCTGCTGCCGCATCCTGTGCTGGTTCTGCAGCGTTTGTATCTTCAGCCGATTCAGCAGCTCCGCAAGCACTCAAAGCGGCGAAAAACAGGAAAAGCAAAAAAGCTAATGCTAATTTTTTCAATTTCTCTTTCTCCTTTATAGTAGGAAACGATTAAAATCATAAACAATCAATAATGATAATCATTTTCAATTAGATTTATTCTTATCCTACGTCTAAGATCTTTCAATGTCAATAATCTTTAGGAAAATTATTTTAAGAGCAGACTATGGAGTACTTGGAGAGGAGTGTGGGCAAACAATGAATGTGGAATTGACGAGGTTTCGTGTAAAACAAGGAAAGTCCCACGTAGTGGACGAATGGTTGAAGTTTTTGAACGATCATATGGAAGAGGTGCTAGTCACTTTGGAAGGCGAGAAAATGTACGTCGAGACGATTTTCCGGGAAACCTTGGATGGTGCTGAATATTTGTACTGGTATTCGGTGCAAGGGCAAGGCGGACAGGCAGTGGAAACTTCGCCGCATTGGATCGATGAAAAGCATATGGCGTATTGGAGGAAATGCATCGATCCGGATTTCGAACCGGTCGACTTAGCCGTCGAGGCAGTGATGATCCCTCGGCATATCAAGGAGAAGATGGATTAATGGAGACAAAGAGCAGGCTGCAAAAGGAGCTGGGCTCTTTTTTTGCGGGATTAAGAGCGGGACTATCTATCTTAAAATAAACTTGCGCAGTTGAAAGCAAAGGTATATGATGTAAATCGTAATGTTTACTCTTTGCTTCTGGTTCATAATATCGAAATTCGCTTCGGAATGCTTTTCTTTACATAAGACATCTTTAGCCGCGCTTCTACAGGTGGCTAAAAAATTTTCGATTTTATAAATCGTAATAATTACTTTTTATGGCTATACCATTATCAAACAGCAGCAGAAAGACTTACATTTCTTGCTAGTTTGGCCCAATTTATTCAAAAAGGAGAAAATTTCATGAAGAAACTACTTATCATACTCGCTGCATTATCCACTGTGGCGCTATTATTGTCCGCGTGTTCCGACTCATCAGCGGAGGGTGGGGAAAATGCAACAAAAGAAGTGAACTTATTATTTAATTTTGCTACCAATTCACTCGACCCTCATGTCGATACGAGCTATTTACCGCTGCGGGCCGGCATTTCCGAGACCTTGATTTACTTGAATGACGAAACTTTGGAAATTGAGCCGTGGCTCGCGGAAAGTTGGGAAAGCGAAGATGGCCAAAATTGGACGATCAAGCTGCGCGAAGACGTTCAGTTCCAAAATGGCAACCCAATGGACGCTGAAGCGGTGAAAGCTTCACTTGAACGGGCGATGGCCGACAATGTGGCGATCCAAAACGCGCTGCGCATCGAGTCGATTGCTGCGGAAGGCTTTGAATTACAGATTAAAACGACGATGCCGTTCCCTGAATTCCCTTCTGAACTTGTGCACCCGAACACATCGATCATCGATGTCAGCGAAACCGATTTTATCAATAAGCCGATCGGCACCGGGCCGTTTGCCGTCGAATCCTTCACACCGGGCACTGCAGTAGACCTGATGCGCTTTGAGGATTACTGGGACGGCGCTGCCAAGCTGGACAAAGCAAGATTTTCATTCAATGAAGATGCCAATGCCCGTTCCCTTGCGCTCGAATCAAAAGGAGCGGATATCGTCTTCCGCCCGGAAGTGGAAACGGTCGAGCAATTGGAAGCGATCGAAGGCGTGACGGTCGAGTCGACTTCGACGTTCCGCGTCCATCAGATGACCATGAACCTCGAGCGTGAATCGTTGAAAGATGTCCACGTCCGCCAAGCGATTGACGCATTGATCGACCGCGAAATGATCGCCGAGACGATTTTGAGCGGGCATGCGGAAGTGGCGACAGGCCCGTTTCCTTCCTCTTTCTCCTTTGCACCGGACTATCCGGAAAAGCAGTCCGGAATTGACGAAGCCCGGTCGCTATTGAAGAAGGCAGGCTACACAGAACAGGACGGTGTCATGCAAAAAGACGGAGAGCCTTTGACATGGACGCTTCTGACTTACAGCGCCCGTGCGGATTTGCCGTTGATTGCCCAAGTGTTTCAGTCGGATGCCGGCCAGCTCGGCATTGAAGTGGAGATTGAGCAGATCGAAATACCGGAAGAGCATATGGCTGCTAACCGTGACTGGGATTTAACAACTTACAGCAACTTAACCGCGCCGCGCGGAGATGCCGGCTATTATTTGAACGCCACTTATCATCCGGACGGCGCCCTCAATTTCAGCGGCGCGGACGATGACAAACTGACCGCGATGATCGATGAATTGAATGGAGTGGTCGGCCAGCAGGAACGCTCGGACATCGCCGAGGAAATCGCCCTCTATGTTGACGAACAAATGTACAACTCGTTCGTGCTGCATCCGAATACACTCGTTGCCTATAACTCCGATAAAGTAAAAAACTGGACGACGACGAGAAGCGAATACTATATGCTGACGAATGAATTGGATGTGGAGTAAGTGTTTCGCATTCTAACCCGGCGTTTAGCTGAAGTAGCGGTTTTTCTGTTATTGATCACTTTTGTCAGCTTCCTGTTCGCGCGCATGGCTCCGGGAGATCCGGTGCTATCCATCCTGCGGGTCGATGATTTATCGGTATCCACCGAACAAGTGGAACAGCTGCGTGAAGACATGGGATTCAACGAGCCGCTGCTCGTCCAGTACGGCCACTGGCTGGCTGATTTTGCCCGGCTCGATTTCGGAAATTCCTATATTTCCAATCAGCCCGTCATGGATATGCTATGGAGCGGCGTTCCGGCTACTTTGGAATTGACTCTCGGTGGGCTGTTCGTCATGGTGCTCGTCGCGTTGCCGCTCGGTTCGCTCGCCGCTCTTTACAGAGGCAGTTGGATCGACCAAGTGAGCCGCGGCGTGTCGCTGCTCGGTGCCGCCATTCCAAGTTTTTGGCTCGGGCTCATATTGATTGATTTGGTCGGCGTGCGCTTAGGATGGCTGCCGACAATGGGGAGGGACGGCTTGCATTCAGCCGTCCTTCCTTCTATTACGTTGGGGCTCGCCATTTCGAGTGTCTATGTGCGCTTGTTGCGCTCAAGTTTGATCGATTCCTTGAATCAGGAAAACATCCGCGCCGCACGTGCCCGCGGGATTCCGGAGACGCGGATTTTCTTCAGCCATGTGCTGCGGTCGAGTTTGCCTCCGGTTATCACGGTGTTCGGTGTCAGCCTCGGGAGTTTGATCGGCGGAGTGGTTGTCATCGAAGTGATTTTCGCCTATCCGGGAATCGGCAAAATGGTCGTCGATGCGATCCGTGGACGGGATTACCCAGTCATCCAAGGCTATATTTTCGTCATGGCCATCTTGGTGTTCGCCATCAATAGCATCGTCGATCTATCGTACCGTTACTTGAATCCGGAGCTGCGCTTAAAAGAAAAGGGGAAGACGGGATGATGAATCAACTTCACTTAACTAGAATACGCGTGAAAATGGCTTCTTTGATTGCCATCCTTTCCTTGATCATGGCCATTACGGCGTATGCTTTGCTGTTTTTAAACCATGACCCGTCGTTCGTCAATTTGAACGAGCGCCTGCAGCCTATGAGCTTTCAGCATCCTTTCGGCACCGACCATTTGGGCCGCGATGTGCTGACGCGCATTGTGCTCGGCTTTCAATTGACGATCGGCTACGGCTTCTTGGCACTCGTTTTGGCCGTTCTCATCGGTGTGCCGATCGGTGTCATCGCCGGGTTTAAAGGCGGGTGGGTGGACCGCGTGCTCATGCGGATCGCCGATGCATTTTTGGCGTTTCCGGATACGGTCGTGGCGATCGTGCTCAGCGGCTTGCTCGGTCCGGGAATCGAGAATCTATTATTGGCGATCGTCTTGGTCAAATGGGTGAATTACGCGCGACTTGCGCGCAGTACAGTGGTGGCAGAACGCCAGAAAGACTATATCGTCATGGCCAAAATCAACGGCTTGAGCGAATGGCGCATCATGGCCAAGCATTTATTCCCTCATCTCATCGGCCATATTTTGGTGCTGGCGAGCCTCGACTTGGGAAAAATCATTTTGCTCATTTCCTCCTTGTCCTATATCGGCCTCGGCGCCCAGCCGCCTGCGCCGGAATGGGGAGCGATGCTCAATGAAGCCCGCCCGTATTTCCAAACGGTTCCGGCTTTGATGATTTATCCGGGACTGGCCATCGTGACTGTCGTGTTATTTTCCAATTTGCTCGGTGATTACTTGCGCGATAAATTTGATGTGAAAAAGGAAGTGGCGCAATGAATTTGCTGTCAGTGAACAATTTATCAGTTGAAATCGGAGGCCAGCCACTTGTCACAGGGGTTTCCTTTGATATCCGAAAAGGCGAATGGCTCGCCATCATCGGCCAAAGCGGCAGCGGAAAAAGCGTCACGGCATCTGCAATCGGCCGTTTGCTCGCGCCGAATTTAACGGCACATGGCGAAGCTCTCTATAATGGGGAGGATTTGCTGCAGCTCGCACCGAAACGGATGCGCCGTTTGCGCGGCACGTCCATTTCCTACGTGTTCCAGGATTACCAAGGCTCGTTCACGCCGTTTCATACGATCGGCCGCCATTTCGATGAATTTCTGAAAGCCCATTTCAGTTTGCCGAAAACACAGCGTCGGGACATGGCGGAACGGGCGCTTGAGTCGGTCGGTTTGCAGGCGGCGATGTACGCACGCTATCCGTTTCAATTGAGCGGAGGACAGCTTCAGCGCAGTTCGATCGCGTTGGCACTGCTCGCAAAACCGGACATCCTCATAGCAGACGAACCGACGGCCGCACTCGACAGCATCTCTTCTTTTAAAGTGCTGCGTTTGCTCGCCGATCTGCAGCAGGAAACCGGCTGTGCAATGCTCTTCATCACCCACGATTTGCGGCATGTCCGGAAATATGCTGACCGCATCGTCGTCATGAAAGCAGGCGCGGTGGTGGAACAGGGAGACAAGCGGGCCGTTCTTGAAAACCCGCAGCATCCATATACCAAATCCTTGATCGCCGCGTCACCCGCCTTGGCCTCTGCCGCCGATCTGCTCACCCGGGAGGATACCGGATGACCGTACTTGAACTGAAACATGTCCATAAATCGTATAAACAAGGAACTCCGGTACTAAAAGACATCAATTTCACTTTGGATAGCCGGGAATGTCTTGGGCTGGTCGGTGAAAGCGGCTGCGGAAAAAGCACGTTGGCCCGCTGCATCTTGCAGTTAGAGCCGCTCGACGGCGGGGAAATCATCTTTGAAGGAACGCCGCTGCACACTAAAACCGAGCGCCAAGTCCGCCCATATCGGCGCCATCTCCAAACGGTCATGCAAAATCCGGCCGCGTCGCTCAACCCGAAATTGAAAATCCGCCATTCGTTGATGGAACCGTTCCGCCAATACGGGGAGCAGGCTTCGTTAAAGCAGTTTCAGCACGCTACAGAGCAACAAGTGGCGCACCAACTCCTGGAGGCGGTGGAACTTCCTCATGAACTGCTGACACGCTATCCCCATGAATTGAGCGGCGGGCAAAAACAGCGGATTTCCATCGCTCGCGCCATCAGCCTCGAGCCTTCGCTCATCGTCCTCGATGAACCGACATCAAGCTTGGATGTGTTGACGCAAGTGTCGATCTTGAATCTTCTGGACAAGCTCCGCCATGAACTCGACTTATCCTATTTGTTCATCTCCCATGACTTGTCCGCGATACAAGCTATGAGCCAGCGTGTCATGGTGATGAAAGACGGAGAGATCGTCGATCGATTCGACAAAGCGCAGCTCTTTTCGGATGCGCGGCATTCATATACGAAACAATTAGTTTCGTTATTCGACTGAATAGGGGTACATGATGAACCAAAAAAAATACTTGGCACTAGCTTTGCCTTTAACCTTCTCTACAGTGACCACGCCTTTACTTGGGGCAGTGGATACGGCGGTAGTCGGGCAGCTGCCGGACCCCGCCTATCTTGGAGGCGTCGCGGTCGGCACTGTGATTTTCAATACGATGTATTGGCTGTTCGGCTTTTTGCGCGTCAGCACGTCCGGTTTTGCAGCGCAGGCACTCGGGGCAAAAGATGAGCTGCAGGAAAGCTTGTCGTTTATCCGGCCGTTCTTCATCGCCCTTGCTATCGGGCTCATTTTTTTCATCGCCCAAAACCCGATCGCATATGCTGCCATGGCCTTGCTCAACCCTGCGGCGGATGTGGAATCTTTAGCGCTGGATTATTTCCACATCCGCGTCTGGGGGGTGCCGGTGACGTTCATCAATTACGTCATCCTCGGTTGGCTCATGGGCATGTCGCGTATCAAACTCGCCGTCACCATCCAAATTGCCATGAACCTTCTGAACATCGCCCTCGATCTGTTGTTTGTCGTGGTGTTTTCCTGGGGCGTGGCGGGGGTGGCAACTGCGACTTTAATCGCCGAAGTGAGCGCGATGCTGCTCGGCATTTATTTTCTCGTGAAAAGAACTCAATTCACGCTTAAGCTATTGCCGATGAAGCAAATATTCGAAGCAACGGCTTTGAAAAAGATGATTTCCGTCAACCAGGATTTGTTTATCCGCACTGTCTGTCTGCTTGTCGTCTTTAACGTTTTCACGTATAAAGGTGCGTCGTTCGGGACTGAAACGCTGGCTGCCAACGCCGTGCTCATCCAGATCCATTATTTGATGGCGTATTTTTTCGACGGCTTTTCGAACGCTTCGAGCATTTTGTCGGGCAAAGCAGTCGGCTCCAAAGATGCCCGTCTATATAAAAAGACGCTTGCTTTATCAAGCCAGTGGGCGTTCATTACGGCCGCGTTCCTGACTTTCTCGTATTGGCTGTTCAGCGAGCCGGTCATCCGGTTGTTTACCGGCATCCCGGAAGTGATCGACATCGCCACAAGCTATAGCATGTGGCTCTTGCTATTTCCGATCTCCACAAGCATCGGCATCATTTTCTATGGAATTTTTACTGGCGCGACAGATACGGCGCCGGTCCGAAAATCGATGCTGCTCGCGTTGCTGTTGTTTTTGGCCGTCTATTTTCTTGCAGTGCCGGTTTACGGCAACCATGGTTTGTGGCTCGCTTTCATTGCCTTCAGCGCGGGCCGGTCGCTTTTCCTGTCTTTATATATCCCGAGATTGAACCGCCGTTTTTCTTTATGAGAAACTGTGGTTTTTTTCGTGTGGAGTATAGTTGTTAAAAATTCCCACAATTTATTTCTTTCGCTGCAAAACCATGATAGTATGTAAAAAATGGGAATTGAAAAGAAGCTGCAATCAGAAAAGAAAAGCGGATAGATTGCAGGTCGATATGGGTTAAAACCAACGAGCCGATCCGTGAAAAGTCGTGAAAGGGGCGATAGATATGCTGAGAATCATCCGGATTGTCCTGCAGATAACTGTTATAGGAGTTGCTGGCTATGCTTTGATAAGCTCGGACATGATATTGACGCCGCTCATCATGCTGCTCTTGGGTCTGTTCATGTTGGTTGCGGGATTCGAGCAAATCGAGAAAAACCAGAAAGAATTTTGGGGCTATGCCTATGTGGTGATTGTATTATTCATCTTTGCAGTATCGTGGCAAGGTTTTTTTCTGAGGGTGTAAGCAATACATAGCAATTGGCCGAAAGGGGAGATCGGGATGTCGGATATGGGGATGTTCGGAGCGGCAAGCTGGATGGGAATCGTTTCAGCGTTGCTGTTAGTGGCGGGTTTTTATTTCACGCTGACGTTTTTCGAGCAATTGAAAGATGGAGAACAGCGCTTGCGCAAACAGGCGAAAATCGCAGCAGTTTTATGCCTTGCAGGAGCGCTCTTGCTGCCGGTCGTTTACCAGCTCTATTTCATCAATGAAATGATGAGATAATCGTCTGGTTCATAAAACGGACTGCCGAACTCCCTTTAAGGGATTTCGGTATTTTTCATGACCCTAACTGACTACGAATCTTGTAGAGGGACAGCACCGACTCCTGGCGCTTCGCCTTCGGCTGCGATGTTCACTATTTTCCGTGGAAATTATCCAACAGGCTCCTCTTTTGATGCTGTGTTCGGATGCGGTTTTAGAGGTTTTTCGTTAAATTTGTAGAAGATTAGTTAATATTGAAAGGGGAAGTGGGTCGTGGTAGAAACGGCAATGTTCAATATGGGGGATATTCTAGCAACTATAGTTATTTTAGGTTTTTTCCTTTTTCTTGTCATTCTAGTGGTAGCATTGGTTAAAAAGAACAAAAGTCAGCCAATGCATGAAATGGATCTGAAAAAGCGCATCGATGAGTTGGAGATGCGTGTGGAAACGCTGGAGAAAGAACCGGGAAAATGAGTGAACTGAACTAGAGAGGGGGATATGCAATGGAATTCCTTGAAGGCATTAATGGTATTACAATAGCGGTGATTATCTTCGGCATCTTTCTTCTCCTTACAGGCCTTATCGTCGGCAGTATTTTGATGGCGTTGAAGAAAAGCAAATCGCAGAAAGTGGATGATCTGCCCCACAAACATACGGCGGATTCTTCAGAAAGCGAGCGAGCCAGTGAAGTGGAGAAAAAGGAAACAGATTCAGAAAACAAATTATAGTATAGGGCAGAGGAGCGGGAGATGGGCCGCTTCTTTTTTTCATAGCTAGCCAAAAAGCGAAACGGGGGTGTTCGGATGGCGCAATGCGCATGGCCAAAAGGCGACGAGCTGATGCAAGCCTATCACGACGAGGAATGGTGCAGGCCGAGCCGCGATGAGCGTTATTTATTTGAAATGCTGATATTAGAGGGCGCCCAGGCAGGTTTGTCCTGGCAGATTGTGCTGTCGAAACGCGATAGCTACAAAGATGCTTTCCGCAATTTTGATATAGATTATTGCGCCGCATTGACGGATGAAGCGCTAAGCGCGATCAAGGAACAGTCCGGCGTGATCAAACACGCCGCCAAAATCGACTCGGTCCGCACGAATGCACGGGCGGTACAAGCTATCCAATCCGAATTCACCAGCTTTGCCGGGTATCTATGGAGTTTCACGGACGGCGAAGCGGTCATCAATGAATGGCAAACGGACGGGCAGATCCCTGCCCAGTCCGAGCTGTCGGTGAAGCTCAGCAAGGACTTGAAAAAGCGCGGGTTCAAATTTGTCGGGCCGGTCACGACTTATTCATTTCTTCAGGCAGTGGGCATGGTCGATGATCATTTGATCAGTTGTCCTTTCCATACAGCGAACCGAAAATAGATTAGCCGAAAAATTGGGAACAGTTGGAATTTTATGTAGGAACCCTTTAACTATTATGATAAAATATGGAAAAGGGGTGAGCGGGATGAAACTGGTATGCCAGGCAGCAGCCGGAGCGATTATGGTCCATCTTCTGTATTGGATTGCTACATTTACAATCGGGTATGCGAAAATGGTGCTGTATCAGCCAAATATCGAAACATTATGGGCGAATGAGCAGGTTCTGCAGCCCGGAGTATCCCTCGCCTATTCAGTTTCACCCATCTGGTACGTGGCGAGTTTCCTCGCAACGGCCTTGCTGTTCTGGTGCCTGCTTGCCGTCTATAAGAAGTTCGCTTCCAAGCCAAGCTGGTGACATGCTTGCCGACCATAGAAAATTTTAAAAAAGGCAGCCGTTGTGGCAGCCTTTTTTTTCGCGTGGCGTAGCCGCAAAGTGGAATGAGCTTGTTCTTTCACGAAGGGATTACATGCCTTAGTGCAGGAATCTGCTCTTTCAGCGATCCCCTGTACAATAAAGGCTTCTTTTCTTTAATCCTTGCGGGAAATGGTTTATAATTATCTGTTAGTAGTAGAAATTTTGTGTCAAACAGGCATACAATAGATGATGGATTTAACACGGAAGCGGCGGACTCGAAAAGCTGCTAATACTCGCGTAGAAAAGGAAGGTATACATGAGCAATAGAGAAACTGATACAGATGTAATCTTAATCGGTGCCGGTATTATGAGTGCGACTTTGGGAATTCTCCTAAAAGAATTGTCCCCAGACATGAAAATCAATGTGTTCGAGAAATTGTCGAGCCCGGGTGAAGAAAGTTCAAACGAATGGAACAACGCCGGTACAGGACATGCTGCCCTTTGTGAATTGAACTACACGAAAGAAAAACCGGACGGCACGATGGATATCAGCAAAGCCATCGACGTCAACGAACAATTCCAGGTATCGGCCCAGTTCTGGTCCCACCTAGTGAAAACGGGATTGTTGAAAAACCCGGAGGAATTCATCCGCCCGCTTCCGCACATCAGTATGGTACAGGGCGAGGACAATATCCGTTTCCTGAAAAAGCGCTTTGAAGCAATGGCTGCCAATCCGCTCTTTACAGGCATGGAATTTTCCGATGACCCGGAAGTGTTGAAAGAATGGATGCCGTTGATCATGGCGAACCGTACCGACAACGAGCCGATCGCGGCGACGAAAATCGATACAGGTACAGACGTTAACTTCGGTGCCTTGACGCGCATGCTATTCGACCGTCTCGTAAAAGAAGACGTCAATGTCCATTACCGCCACATGGTACAGGATTTGAAACAAATGAAAGACGGCCGTTGGTTGCTGAAAGTTAAAAACCTGGAGACCGGCAAACTCGATGTACACACGGCGAAATTCGTCTTTATCGGCGGCGGCGGCGCAAGCATCCACTTGCTCCAGAAATCCGGCATCCCGGAATCGAAGCATATCGGCGGATTCCCGGTCAGCGGCCTGTTCATGGTTTGCAAAAACCCGGAAGTCATCGAACAGCATCACGCGAAAGTTTACGGCAAAGCGAAAGTCGGCGCACCGCCGATGTCCGTGCCTCACTTGGACACCCGCTTTATCGACGATAAGAAATCCTTGTTGTTCGGGCCGTTCGCAGGCTTTACGCCGAAGTTCCTGAAAACCGGCTCTTATATGGACTTGGTGGCATCCGTCAAGCCGAATAACGTATTGACGATGCTATCAGGCGGAGCGAAGAACTTGTCGTTGACGCAATACTTGATCCAGCAAGTCATCCAGTCGAAAGAACAGCGCATGGAAGAGCTGCGCGAATTCATCCCGACGGCGAAAAGCGATGACTGGGAGCTTGTCGTCGCAGGACAACGCGTCCAGGTCATCAAAGATACCGATGCAGGCGGCAAAGGCACGCTGCAATTCGGCACGGAAGTCGTCAGCTCAGCAGATGGTACGATCTCAGCGCTTCTTGGTGCATCCCCGGGTGCATCGACAGCGGTCCATGTCATGCTCGACGTGCTCGCGCGCTGCTTCCCTGAAGATCTTGAGAAATGGGAGCCGCAGATCAAGGAAATGATTCCGTCCTACGGCAAATCCTTGATGAACAACGAAGAGCTATTGAAGCACGTTCATAAATATACTGCCGAAACGCTTGATTTGAATGAAGTGAAACCGGCAGACCATGCTCCGGAAGATTTGACACCGCAAATTTAATCAATACAAAACCGCTGAGACTTTCTCAGCGGTTTTTTATGAGCCTTGGGCAATGTACAAAAATTTTTGGCAGGGGGTGTCCGTATGTCAAAGGCAGGGGATGGACCGGAACTAATTATACGGAGCTATGACGGGAAAGATATGGAAAAAATACAGCAATTGAACAAACAAGAAGGATGGACAAGCTTAACCAAAAGAGATGGACAAACAAAAGAAGCCTGGAAAAATTCGAACATCGCTTACGTGGCAGAATCAGAAAACCAGGAACTCATCGGTTATATCAGGGGTTCCACCGATGGCTATATCAGTACGTATATTTGTGAACTGCTTATAGCCCAGCCCTATAGAGGATATGGTTTAGGGAGGAGGCTGCTGGACTTCGTACATGAACTGCACCCTGACACAAGAATCGATCTTCTGGCATCCAGTTCTTCGAGTTCTTTCTATGAAGAAAACGGATTCCGGCCTTTTTACGGCTTCAGGAAATCATCCCCTAAATGAGAAATGCCGCTCCTGAAATTTCAGGGGCGGCATTTTATTAATTTCTGAAATAAGGTGTTTTTTTCAATGCTGCAACGACGGGGATGGCGAGGGCCAGCCCGACTGCGTTTTGGACAAGGTTGCCCGGTATAGACGCAGCAGGAATGATCCAGCTGCTGAAGATGATCGCTTCACCAAGATAGTAGATGGCGACCATTACCGGAATCGACAAGGTACAGGCAAGGATATTGAGGCCCATATTGTCGCCGTTGCGGCCGCCCGACCAGGCGATTTTGCCGACGAGGAAGCCTTGCAATCCGCGTGCGATGATCGTAATCGGTGCCCATAGCGTCCAGCCGGACACCAAATCGAAGAGCCCCATGCCGGCAGCACCGGCGATTGCGCCTTTTTTCGGCCCGAACAATAGAGCTGCCGTGAACAGCATTGTCGTGCCGAGGTGGACGAGGCCGCCGTTTGCTGCAATCGGCAGGCGAATATTGAGCAGCAATGTTGCAACGAAGACGAGTGCGATGAGCATCGATGTGATGATCATGCTATATGTGCGTCCGCTGGAGTAAGTCGTAGTTTTTTGCATGAAACAATTCCTTCTTTCCGGTCACTCAATGACACAATGCCTGTAAGTAACGCCATGTAGTTTTTGATTACTTTAGCAAGTAATTGACCTAGTTGAAAGTATCAATAATGAAGAATTTTTAGGGGTCAGTTTTAATGGACCCAATTGAACTTCATACGATGTGAGTCAGAGAGGTGCTAATGTCCGCTGTTTCCTTTACCATTAATAACAAGATGAACCGACAAGAAGGGAACGATTGTATGTTTGGCACGATCTTGATAGGGTTGACGATCTTATTTATGGCGGCGAATTTATGGTTCTTTTTCACAGGGAGAAAATTTCATAAAAGCAATTTTCATCCGCCTTTGTTTCAAAAGTTATTCTATTCATTGATTGGGATCACCATCGGGTTTGCAGTGCTCTACTACTTGCTCGGCATGCAGAGTGTCGTCATCCGGCTCTCTACACCCGAAGGAAAAGCTGGAGCGCATGATTTCTGGGATTATTTATACTTCAGTGGGACGACGATGATGTCCGTCGGATATGGTGATCTTGTTCCGGTCGGAAGTGCTCGTTTTTTCTCCTTGATCCAAGCGGCGATTGGATTATTATTGCCGACAGCATATTTCGCCAAAATCATGACAGGCGACAAAGAGCATGGCAGCGTCGAGCAAGAAGAAGCGTATGAGTCGGATGAGCCGAAGAATTAAAAATCTGGGCTGTCTGTCATGACAAAAAGTTGACAGAAGTCATTGCATGAGCTATTGTTAACTACGCGATGAGCTAAGCTGCATAAGACGGACAGGCATTCCTTTATGGAACACGTTGTGGAGCGTGGCCTGATACGCCGCAGCTATCGATACATCCCGCATTTATGCGGGGTGTTTTTTAATGCCAAAAAACCCGTGCGCCGAATTGCCGGTGCACGGGTTTTCAATTGGTCAATAAGCAAGCCAGCCGGAATCCGCTGTGATGACGGTGCCGTTAACGAAGCTCGATTCATCCGAGGCGAGGAACAAGGCGACATAGGCGATTTCATCCGGTTTGCCGATGCGCGGGTTGACCGCCATGCCGGGTTGCGTGCGGCCCATGCCGAATTCGCTGATATGGGTCATGGTGGAACCGATATTGGTCTCGACGCCGCCTGGTGCGATCGCGTTGCAGCGGATGCCGCTGTTTGCGTACATAAATCCGGTATTCTTCGTGAAGCCGACGACTGCGTGCTTCGATGCGGTATAGGTAGCGCCGGCTCGCGCCCCCTGCAAACCTCCGGCGGATGCGATGTTGATGATATTGCCGGAGCCTTTTTCAAGGAATACTTTCAGCGCTTTTCGGGTGGCGCGCATGACCCCTGTCGTGTTGATGGAGAAAACGCGCTCCCAGCTATCGTCTTCGATGTCTGCGGCAGCTTCGAAATTATCCATGATGCCGGCATTATTGACGAGGATATCGAGTGTCCCGTATTCAGCGACAGCGCTGTCGACCAGCGTTTGGATGTCTTGTTCTTTCGCTACGTTGCAGGCGACGGCAATCGCTTCGCCGCCTGTGGATCTGATTTCTTCAGCGACAGCATCGGCCCCTTGCTGGTTGATATCGGAGACGACAACTTTCGCACCTTCTTTGGCATACAAGGCGGCGATGGATTTCCCCATGCCGGAAGCGGCTCCAGTGACAATCGCTACTTTTCCTTCCAACCTCATCTGATTCATCCTTTCGGTAATTAGATTTTACCGCTCCAATTCACAGGCCGCTTTGAGATTTTCAAGCGTATGGCGAAGTGTGTTCCTCTCCAGCCGGTCATAGACGAGCCGCTCGGTGAAACGGTCGAATGCACTGTGGGGCAAGTCGATCTCAAGTTCGAATACGGCTTCGGTTCCCCCCTCCAATGAGCGGTAATGGCTCTTCTGGTGGGCGACGAAGCTTCCGGTTATGATGCCTTCCCAAAAGCCTTCATCGCCGCTGCGTTCACAACGGATCACGTTGATCGTCACAGGAAAGCGCAAACCGACAATGGAAAACACCGTCTCGACTTCGGTGCCTGCTTCACCCGTTCCTTCGATCCTTTCCGGTGTTGATAAATGATTGTAGAAACTCGTCCAGTTTCCGGGCTTCTTGGCGAACTGGAATACTTCGTCGATCGGTGCTTGGATGAATATGCTTTGATGGGCACGAGCCATTGCAATCCCCCCTTGGAATCAAACCATTAATTAATATCTGAAAATTAAGTCTATTATAAGTCGAAAGCACTGCATGTGTAAAGCTCATCCGCTTGAAGACGAACGCAGCATGCCGGATAATGAAGGCAAGACAATATCACGCAGAAGAAAGGGGCCGCTATGGAATTCTGGATCAGCGATAAACATATCCGCAAATTATGCGGTCAGGCTGCCTATAAAAAAGGCCAGGCGTTTCAAATGGCCGGAAAAGTCCGCATCACAGAAGCGGGCAGCCAGTGCATAAAAGCCGTCGTTGAAGGACGCGATTCATTCCACGTCAATTTGACCCGCTCCCAAGCGGGCACCATCCACGCCGAATGCAGCTGTCCGCCTGTCGGGTTCATCCATACATATTGCCATCATATTGCAGCGGTGATGATCGCCGCGGAAGAGCTTGGCCAACGGGAACGCCCGCTGGCTGAGCAGATGTTCGGCTTGTTTGAAGAACAGGACAAACCTTCTGCCCGGCTGCATCGCTTCGACCGGCGCGTGCCGTATCACGTGGAAGCAGCCATAAGCAGCGCAGGCAAAGGACAATTGGCACTGACGTTCAGGAGCGGCACGGCGATATTGAAAAATGTCCGGGATCCCCTGCGTTTCGTCTCGGCTCTGTCGAACGGCCAATACGAGGAGACCGCAGCGATTCCATACGACCCGAGCCGCCATGCGCTCGAACAGCCGGCCCTGGAGCTGCTTCAAGTGCTCGACAAAAGCAATCCCCAGCCGGGTGAAAACGGAAAATTGCTCGTTTCCGCAAGCGATTGGGAGCGCTTGTTGCCATTGTTGCGCGAAATAACGCATGCCAAATTCGAAAATCCGCTCGGTGAAGTGCTGCCGTTTCACGTAACGGATACACTCCCGGTGTCGTTTCGCTTGGACCACGGCAATAGCGGATACCGCTTGATCGTCCGTGGTTTGGAGCGTCTTCACATCTTTCCGAAATACGGCGTCGCCTTGACGGAAGAATCGATCGTCCAACCGGCGAGTGCCGATATGAAGCGTCTGTCAGGCTTGCAGGAATTGATGCAAGGGGCAGGCGAGGAGCTGGCGGTCGAGGAAAGCCAAGTCGCCCATATGATGAAAGCCGTCTTGCCGGGGTTGGAAAAGCTCGGTCCGGTCATCGTGACTGAAAACGCGATAGAGAAAATCGGGGAAACGCCGCTGCGTGCGAAACTGTATCTCGACCGCGTGCGCAGCCGACTGCTTGCAGGACTTGAATTTCATTACGGGCAACTCATCATCAATCCGTGCGAAGAGCCCGAAGGAACATACCGGCAGTATCCGGGCGTGTTCCGGCAGCTCGAAAAAGAGCGGGCGATCATGGAGTTGATGGAGTCGGGGCGTCTGACAAAAACGGACGGCGGTTTCTATCTCCAGGACGAAGAAGCGGAATATGATTTCCTTTACGATACGGTGCCGCTGCTCGAAGAATGGCTCGAGGTCTATGCGACAACTTCGGTGAAAATGCGCATCCAAAAAACCTTGCCGGGGCCGAAAATCCGCGTCAATCTGCCGAAAGACCGGACCGATTGGCTGGAGTTCCGTTTCGACTTGCAAGGCATACCGGAAGAAGAATTGCGGGGGATTATCCGCGCCATCCGGGAGAAAAAACGTTATTTCCGCATCCCTAACGGTACGTTAATGTCTCTCGAAACTCCTGTTATGACAGCGTTTGAAGAATACTTAGCTGTCATGAATATCGATGAAGACAATTTTGAACGCGTCCAGCGCATTCCGCTGCTGGAAGGCATGCGGCTTGCAGGGAGCCTCGAACAGCATGAATTATCGGAGACCGGGACGGAATTTGCGCGCTTGCTGAAAGAGCTGCACCATCCGTGGACGCAATCACAACAATTGCCGGAGCATTTTGAAGGCATTTTAAGGGATTACCAAAAGCGTGGATTCAGCTGGTTCCGTTTGTTGGCGAAATACGGGTTCGGCGGCATATTGGCGGATGAGATGGGACTCGGAAAAACCGTCCAGAGCATCGCTTTCGTGCAATCGGTGCTGGAAGACATCCGCAGCAGCGACGAACCGGCGTTGATCGTCGCGCCTTCTTCGCTCATGTACAATTGGCAAGCCGAATTCGAGCGCTTTGCACCCGATATCCAGACGGTCATCGTCGACGGCCCGAAAGCGAAGCGGACGCAAGCTTTGAATATTCCTGGCGATGTGTATATCACTTCGTACCCGGCGATGCGGATGGACCGGGGGGCTTATAAAGATTGGAAGTTCCATACGATTTTCTTCGATGAAGCGCAAGCCTTCAAAAACCCGGCGACCCAAACCGCAAAAGCTGTGAAAGAGCTGGACGCAAGGCACCGCTTTGCGCTCACTGGGACGCCGATTGAAAACTCGCTCGATGAATTATGGTCGATTTTCCACGTCGTCTTTCCGGCGCTGCTTCCGGACCGCAGCCAGTTCGCGGAACTACGCAACGCCGATATCGCGAAGCGCGTGCGGCCGTTCCTATTGCGCCGGACGAAAGTGGAAGTGCTCGGGGAAGTGCCGCAAAAGATCGAGCGCATCGAACATTCCGAGCTCCACGAGGAACAGAAGAAACTGTACACCGGTTACTTGGCGGAACTTCGCCACGAAGCCTTGAAGCATCTGCGCGACAACAGCATGCGCAAGAACCGCATCCGCATTCTTGCCGGACTCACGCGCCTGCGGCAATTATGCTGCCATCCGTCGTTGTTTGTGGAAGATTACTCGGGCGGCTCGGCGAAGTTCGAGCAATTGCTGGAGATCCTGGAAGAGGCGCGCTTGACGGGCCGCCGCGTACTGGTGTTTTCCCAGTTCACGGGCATGCTCAATATCATCGGGCAGTCACTCTTGCGCTCAGGAAGGTCGTATTTCTATCTGGACGGCTCGACGCCGCCGAAAGAGCGTGTGGAATTATGCGACCGCTTTAACGAAGGCGAAGAGGACTTGTTTTTGATTTCCTTGAAAGCAGGCGGGACCGGGCTCAACTTGACGGGTGCTGATACCGTCATCCTGTATGATTTGTGGTGGAACCCGGCTGTCGAACAGCAGGCGGCGGACCGTGCGCACCGTATGGGCCAGAAACGGGAAGTGCAAGTGCTGAGGTTGGTGGCGAAGGGAACGATCGAAGAGAAGATGTATGACTTGCAGCTGCGCAAGCAGGATCTGGTGGATGAGATGATCCAGCCGGGTTCGGAAGCCGTGCAGTCGATGAGTGAAGAGGATATTCGGGAGATTTTGATGATTTGATTGATATATAGATAGTCATCCGGAGTTGAGATTGTGTTTCGGGCGGAAACCGAACTTCCTCGTCGCACATACTCTAAAAACACAAAAAGCTCTCCCTAGGGGGAAGAGCTTTTTGCTATTTCTTGACGATATAAGCCATGTGGCGGCCGCATTGTTTGTCTTCGCGGTAGGAAAAGCCATCTGGGTTTTTGAAGGTACAGCTCCGGTCGATGTCGATATATTCGGCGGGAATGCCTGCGCGTTCCAGCTGGGTTTTGACCGTTAGTTGATTGTCGATATGGTATTTCCCTGTTTCTTCGTTAAAGTCGATGAACGGGTCGGCATAGCCGAGTGCTTTGAATTTTACATAGACGTCTTCGTCCACTTCGAATTTTTCCTGGCTGAGCGCCATGCCGATCTGGACGCGGAATCCTTCCGGCGCGCAGTTTTCATTGGCAGTCAAATGGGCAAACAAGTGCGGCACGAGTTCCTTTACGGTTCCTTGCCATCCGGAATGCACGGCACCGACCAACTCTTCCGTTACGTGATAGAAAGTTACAGGCACACAATCGGCGGCGAAACTCGAGAGCACGAGTCCACTTTCGCGCGTGTAGAGCGCATCGGTATCCGCAATCGCGTCATCTGTGGTCCGTGCGCCTTTGCCTCCATCCGCACGCGACACTTTTTGGAAATGGTTGCTGTGGGTTTGATTGGCGCAAACGAGGTCATCCGTTGTATGGCCAAGTATAGTGAGCAAAGCTTCCCGGTTGGCGAGTGAATGTGTGCGGCGGCTTCCTGCGTGGAGCGCCAAGTTATTGTTATCGCTTGTGTGCGGGTCTTTTACGGTCATGCCCGCTATATAGTAATCGTTATCGATATAAGTTTTTCGGTTCAAGTCTATCCCCTCCGCTCCCATTGTAGCGAAGGCGCAGGACCTTCGCCAATAGACAGCAAGAGATTTCGGATTTTTTCATTTTTCCGGAGTGATTGAAAAGCCCGGCCCTTCGATTATTTGGTAAGATAGGAGGAAAGAAAGTCGAGGTGATGGC
This sequence comes from Bacillota bacterium, assembly GCA_051750505.1. Lineage (GTDB taxonomy): Bacteria > Bacillota > Bacilli > Bacillales_A > Planococcaceae > Planococcus. The sequence goes on along the minus strand of JBNJJS010000001.1, from coordinate 407,682 downwards.
ATGGAACCGGAAAAGATTTTGGAAAAAGTCAAAGGGCGGGTGCCTGAAGTACTCGGCAACCGTGATTTCTCGAAATATGCGATTCTTCTCCCATTGATTGAAAAGGAAGACGGCGTCCATATTTTATTTGAAGTGCGCTCGTTTGAAATGAGGCGGCAGCCGGGAGAGATTTGTTTCCCGGGCGGCCGAATCGACCGCGGCGACGAAGATGAAGAAGAGACGGCTTTGCGGGAGACGATGGAAGAGCTCGGCATCCACAAAGAGGCGATCAGCAATGTGTTTCCGCTCGATTACATCGTCTCCCCATTCGGCATGATTGTTTATTCGTTTGCCGGCTTTATCGACCCTGAAACGGATTTTACGCCGAATCCACCGGAAGTCGACAGTGTTTTCACGGTGCCGCTTCAGTTTTTCTTGGATAACGAACCTCGTGTGTACCGCATCGATTTCGATATTCAACCTGAGGAAAGCTTCCCATATGACTTGATTGCCGGTGGGGAAAACTACAGCTGGCGTGCGCGCCAAGTGGATGAATTTTTCTATTTATACGAAGACCGAGTCATTTGGGGCCTGACCGCAAAAATTTTGATGCATTTCATGGAAGTCATCCGCTGAGCCGATTGTCCGATATTTGGGGAATTTCCCGAACAGCCTTTTCAGCCTCTTGGAATGTGTGTATAATTATTCGAAATCGTGAAAATAAAATCGCTGCATAGAAGGAGATATGACCATGACGACTTATCAATTGGAAGTAATCGAAAATACTGCGAAAAAAGACAAGCCGGCACAGGACCAGATCGCGTTCGGCCAAACTTTTACTGATCATATGTACATCATGGAATACCAAACGGATAAAGGTTGGTATGATCCGAAGATCGTTCCTTATGGTCCGATTTCCTTGGATCCGGCAGCTATGATTTTCCACTACGGCCAGACGGTTTTTGAAGGCATGAAAGCGTATTACACCGAGGATGGGCGTATTTTGTTGTTCCGTCCGGAGAAAAACTTCGAGCGCTTGAATTTGTCGAGTGAGCGTCTGAGCATCCCGCCGATCGACGAAGAGTTGGCGCTGGAGCATCTGAAGCAATTGATCAAGCTTGAAAAAGACTGGGTGCCGAAAACACCGGGCACTTCGCTCTATATCCGTCCGTATATCATCTCCACCGATGCCAATTTGGCAGTAGGGCCATCGTCTACGTACAAATATATGGTCATCCTGTCTCCTGTCGGTTCTTATTTCCCAGGCGGACTGCAACCGGTCGTTATCCATGTCGAGGATAAATTCACGCGCGCAGTCAAAGGCGGTACGGGGATGGCGAAAACGGCGGGCAACTATTCTTCCGGCTACCAGGCCCAGGCGAATGCCAAGAAAGAAGGCAACGCGGATGTCTTGTGGCTCGATGGCGTCGAGAAGCGCTATATCGAAGAAGTCGGCAGCATGAATATCTTCTTTAAAATCGATGGCGAAGTGTTCACGCCTCAATTGAACGGCAGTATCTTGAAAGGCATCACGCGCATGTCGATCATCGAATTATTGAACTCATGGGGCATTCCGGTAACGGAGAAACGCATGGCGATCGATGAACTTTACGAAGCGTATCAAGCCGGAAAAGTCGAGGAAGTCTTCGGTACGGGAACGGCCGCGGTCATTTCCCCAGTCGGCGAACTCAACTGGCAAGGCCAGAAAATGATCATCAACAACCACGAAATCGGTGAATTGTCGCAAAAGCTTTACGACACGATCACCGGCATCCAGACCGGCAAAGTAGAAGACACATTAGGTTGGACAGTGGAAGTGAAATAGCAGAAAGTGCGAAAAAGCCCGGACATCAATTGTCCGGGCTTTTTTCAGGCTGTCGAGAAACTCAGGAAATCGTATTTTCCGAAGCTTATCGCTCGCTTTCCGTGGGGCGGGAATCGAGCCTCCTCGTCACTAAAAACGTTGCTCAACTCTCACTGCGTTCGAGCATCGCAAATGAATGCGCTCAGCGAAGCTTCGCTCATTCATTGCCTGCGGGGTCTCTCAAACCCGCTAGTCCCACTGGAGTCGAGCGAACGCTTCTCCAAATACTCAGATAGAACTTTGATTTTAGAATGCAGAAAAGGTGACCCCCTTTTAATTCATAGCGGATCATAGACTTCTTCAACACTCTGGAAAAAGCCCGGACATCAATTGTCCGGGCTTTTTTTCTGTTCATATTTCTTCAGTAGATACGATAGCCATTTAGTGGGGGAGTAATCGTAGATATTGGCCTGCAAGCCCTTTAAAATGGCGCGTCGCGGTGCATCCAGCCGCAGCTCTTCAGCGAGCAGCGATAGTGATTCGGCGATGAGCGGAGGGTGCTGCTCGTCTTCCAATAATTCATCGATGACCGACAGCAGTTTTTCCGCAGTGGTCACTTCTTCCGGCCCCGGCATCGGCAATTCGACCATTTCTTCCGTCAGGTAAGCCGTGTTGGAATAGGCGGCCAAAACATTGGTTTTTTCCACGAGGAGCTCTGCAATTTTTCCGATATCGTGGGGGTACGGATGAAACAGCACCAGCTGCGAATAAATGCGCACGAAGCCTTTGATGGAAATGAGCAAATCATAGCGTCTCCCCCGGAGCTGCTCCCCATACAACTCGTCCAATAACGACAGCAGTGAACGGTCAATCCAGGCGTCGTAATGGATGAGTTTCTCCAAAATTTCCTCGTTCAGGGCATGCATCGGCTCCTGTGCGTAAATCTTGGCGAAATCGGCATGCTTTTCGAGCAATGCCAGATGGGCGAGGAAGTACAGCCGGAGCTTTTCATCAGGTTTTTTCGAACTGTTGACTACTCGGTCAATATCGGCGACAAAGCCTTTCATGAATGAATCTATGATTTCTTTGATTAACGACTCTTTGGATGGGAAAGACAGGTAGAATGCGCCTTTCGAGATACCAGCTTCTTGGGTTATATGCTGGACAGACGTTGCTTCGATTCCTTTTTCAGCAAAAAGTTGGAGCGCTGATTCCAGGATCTGTTGCTTTTTTGACATATTTGATTCCTCTTTTCCCCTTACTTGTTTGACGCTTGACCGGTTGGTCATTAATATGAAGTAGTAAACGGATTTCGTCAAAGAAAGGAAGAATTTGTGTGCAAGGATTAGTGCGTTTTGTTCTGAAAAACAAATTTGCCGTGTGGCTGTTGACTTTAATTGTAACCTTTGCCGGCATTTATTCAACAACTCAAATGAAGATGGAGTCGATTCCCGATATTTCGATTCCCTACTTGATCGTCTCGGGGGTCTACCCGGGCGCTGCCCCTGAACAGGTGATGGAAGAGGTATCGATACCTGTCGAACAGGCAGTCGAAAGCCTGGAGGATGTCAAAGCGGTCTATTCGAATTCCTCCTCGAATGTTTCCCAAATCCAGATCGAATACGATTACGGCGTCGATATGGATGAGAAAAAGCGCGAACTCGAATCCGCAGTCGATGGCGTAAGCTTGCCGGAAGAAGTGGAGACGCCGTCGATCATGTCGATCGGCCTCAATATGTTCCCGGTTGTCGCGCTTTCCGTCAGCAGTGACACGGAATCGATCGTCGAATTGACGGACCGTGTCGAGACGGCCATTTTGCCGGAGATCGAGAAAATCGATGGCGTCGCCTCCGCGACCGTCACCGGACAGCACGTCGAAGAAATTCATCTGACCTATGACGAAGAAGCGATGGCTGCCCGTGAAGTCACGGAAGAAGACATCCAGCAGATGATCGAAGCGAGCAATATTGCGCTGTCGCTCGGCCTTCGTGAATTTGAAGAAGGTGAAGAGGCGGTCTATATCGACGGTTCGGTTACTTCTATTGAAGAGTTTGGGGACTTATTGATTCCTGTGACACCTTCTGAAGACAATCCGGAACCGTTTGTCGCCTTGTCTGAACTTGCCGATGTGGAACTGGTCGGGAAAGTGCAGTCGATTTCCCGGACCAACGGCGAAGATGCCATAGCAATCCAAATCGTCAAAGGCCAGGAAGCCAATACGGTCACCGTGGTCAATGAAGTAAAAGCCTTGATGGTGGATTTGGAAAGTGAAGTAGACGGCTTGATCGTCGACATTACGCTTGACCAAGGCGAACCGATCGAGGAATCGGTCTTCGCGATGGTGGAAAAAGCCTTGTTCGGCGGCTTGATTGCCGTGCTCATCATTTTGGTGTTCTTGCGTGATTTCCGTTCGACGCTCATTGCGATCGTCTCGATCCCAGTGTCCATCTTCGTCGCATTGCTCCTGTTGAACTGGCTCGATATCACCTTGAATATCATGACGCTCGGTGCCATTACCGTGTCGATCGGCCGTGTCATCGATGACTCGATCGTCGTCGTCGAGAATATTTACCGGCGCATGCATTTGAAAGAAGAGAAATTATCCGGCCGCAAATTGATCCAATCCGCGACGATCGAAATGTTCAAGCCGATCTTGTCGTCGACGCTTGTAACGATCGCAGTCTTTGCGCCGCTGGTCTTTGTCGGCGGAATGGTCGGCGAATTGTTCTTGCCATTCGCACTGACGATGTCGTTTGCTTTGCTCGCGTCGCTTGCAGTGGCAGTGAGCATCGTGCCGGCGATGTCGCATAGTTTCTTCAAGAAGAAGCTATACGGCGAGAAAACGGCTTCCAAGCATCAAGAAACCGGGAAGCTGGCGCTTTGGTTCCGTTCATTCCTGGAAAAAGCCTTGAACCATAAATGGATTACCTCAATCATCGCGGTTGTGCTGCTTGTGGGGTCTTTGGCGCTCACGCCATTGATCGGCTTCTCGTTCCTCGGCTCGCAAACCGAGAAAATGATGTACATCACATATTCCCCAACAGCCGGGGAGTTGCAGGAAGAGACTGTCGAGAACATCGAAGGGGTCGAGCAGGACTTGCTTGAACGCGAAGATATCGACGTTCTTCAATTATCGATCAACGATTCAGCCAATGCCGATATGGCCCAAATGATGATGGGCGGCGGAGACGGTGCATTATTGTATTTAATCTTTGATGATTCGATTTCAGTCGATGAATTTGAAGAAGCCCGCAGCGAAGTCACGGACTATCTCGCAGGACTCGACCAGTCAGGCGAGTGGGGCGAACAGGATATGATGGGCGGCGGCATGATGGCATCGAGCGAAGTCGCGTACACTTTGTACAGCGAAGACCTGGATGACTTGATGGACACCGTTGCACAAGTCGAAGGCGCCATGAGCGAAGTCGACGGCTTGGAAGAAGTGACATCCGATGCGGAAGATCCTTATGTCGAACACACTTTGCGCATCGAACAGCAGGAAATTCTCCAATACGGCCTGACGGCAGGACAAGTCGCGATGGCGTTGTCCGGCGGGGGCCAAAATGAAGTGCTGACGACCGTCAACACGAACGGCGGTGAACTTGAAGTTATCGTCCAGCGTGAAGCCCAGCAAGACGCAGCGACTTTTGAAGAGCTTCTGGAGACGCCGGTGCCAACAGCTGCAGGCACCATGATGACAGTCGGTGAATTGGTCGAAGTCGAAGAAGGCACCACATTGAATACCTTGAGCCGTTCGGAAGGCGCTTATTATGCGACTGTTTCCGGCACCGTGACGGGCAATGACGTGTCCGCACCAAGCGCAGCTGTTCAGGAAAACGTGGATGAACTGGATCTTCCGACAGGCGTGACGGTAGAAACCGGCGGCGTGACGGCGGATATCAATGAAACCTTCACCCAGCTCGGCCTGGCGATGGCAGCGGCAATCGCCATCGTTTACTTTATCCTCGTCGTGACGTTCGGCGGCGGCCTTGCGCCATTCGCCATCCTGTTCTCGTTGCCGTTTGCGGTCATCGGTGCATTTGTCGGCCTGTTCGTAACCGGCCAGACGATTTCCGTATCGGTCATGATGGGGCTGCTTATGCTCATCGGGATCGTGGTGACGAACGCCATCGTCCTTGTCGACCGCGTCATCCATATGGAACGCGAAGGCATGACGGTGCGCGACGCCTTGCTTGAAGCAGGAGCGACGCGTCTGCGCCCGATCCTGATGACGGCAATCGCCACGATCGGCGCCATGATTCCAATGGCCGTCTCAAGCGGTGGCGGGGGCCTCGTTTCCCAAGACTTGGCGATCACCGTCATCGGCGGCTTATTGTCCTCGACCTTGCTGACACTCGTTGTCGTGCCGGTCGTCTATGAAGTATTGCGTAAATTCCAGAAAAACAAATCACTCGTCGATCGCGAAGATTGATCGGCGCACAACCGGCTTCCTTAATGGGGGCCGGTTTTTAATTTGGAAATATCCCCGAAATTATTTCCTGGGAAATAGAATTCCTTTAACAAATTCCATACACGCACTCAACATATCCTTAATATTCCTTCGATACACTGGCGATGGTCAACAAACATGAGGAGGAATGCCAGATGATCCGAAAATCGATGAAGAAACTTGTTCCAGCAGCCGTGGTGGCAGCGGTCGCCGTAACGAGTTTTACCCCGTCCGCGCCAGCTGAAGCGCACGGAAATGGCAAAGCCGAAGTACATAAAGAACACAAAAACCCTGGAAAAGGAAAAGGGAAAGATAAAGATAAAGATGCACCGAAAAACGTCATTTTCCTGATCGGCGACGGCGTCGGCACAGCCTATACATCCGCTTACCGTTATTTGCAGGACGATCCATCTGCACGCTTCGCGGACGAAATGTCTTTCGACTCGTATTTGGTCGGCCAGCAAATGACTTACCCGGAAGATGCGCATCAAAATGTCACCGATTCAGCTTCGGCCGCCACTGCCATGGCAGCGGGCATCAAAACCTATAACAATGCCATCGCGGTCGACAACGACGAATCGGAAGTGAAAACCGTACTCGAGGCGGCGAAAGAACAAGGCAAAGCGACCGGGCTTGTGGCGAGCTCTGAAATCACCCACGCGACACCGGCATCATTCGGCGCACACGATATCAGCCGCCGCAATATGAATGCCATCGCCGATGATTATTTCGACGAGCGCATCGACGGCGAACATAAAATCGACGTCTTGCTCGGCGGGGGCACGAAACTATTCGACCGCGCAGACCGCGATTTGACGGATGAATTCCAAGAGTCCGGCTATGGCTATGTAACATCGAAAGAAGAACTGCTCGCAAATGATGATGGGCAAGTGCTCGGTTTGTTCGCAGAAGGCGGCTTGCCAAAAATGATCGACCGTGAAGACAGCGTTCCTTCCCTTGAAGACATGACGCGTTCTGCGATCGACCGCCTGAAGCAGGACGAGGACGGATTCTTCCTGATGGTTGAGGGCAGCCAAGTCGACTGGGCAGGGCATGACAACGATATCGTTGCAGCGATGAGCGAGATGGAGGATTACGATCTTGCATTCCAGGCGGCGATCGAATTCGCCAAACAAGATGAAAACACATTGGTAGTGGCGACGGCCGACCACTCGACAGGCGGCTTCTCGATCGGTGCAGACGGCATCTATAATTGGTTCGCCGAGCCGATTCTCGCCGCACAGCGTACCCCGGATTTCATGGCTTCTGAAATTACGGAAGGTGCCGGCGTGGAGGAAACATTGGAACGCTATATCGACTTGGACTTGACTGAAGAAGAAATCGCTTCTGTGAAGAAAGCGGCAGACGGAGGCGAATACTTGGACATCGACAATGCCATCGAGCGCATCTTCGATAAGCGTTCGCATACCGGCTGGACAACTAGCGGCCATACGGGAGAAGACGTGCCGGTTTATGCTTACGGGCCTGCCAGCCAGAAATTTGCCGGGCAACTGGACAATACGGATCATGCCGGCATCATCTTCGACTTGATGGGCGCGGACGTCACGATCGACGATAAACAATAAACGATAGCAGGGAGCGGATTGGATGAAAGTGAGATTAGCATGGCTGCTCGTCCCATTGGCATTATTATGGGGCTGCCAGGATGGGGCAACGCAAGGAACCGCGAATGCGGCGTCTTTGTCGGATGCGCCCGAGTACACGGAACAATATGTCCTCAGCCCGCAAGTGAGCGATGACCGCCGCCTGCAGGAACCGGGCCAGAAAGTGCGTGATGCGAAAGGCAGCCTGGAACTAATGGCTGCTGACATGGAAGCCCGGACAGTGCAGGTCGGGGATATCGAGCTGACCATCCATGAAACGAAGCTGCTGCATTACACGCCGGATTATAGCTTGATCGATTTCTATCATTCTTATACGCACGACCAGGAATTCGAGCTGGCGAAGTTCTTTGTCGAAATCAATAATACGTCAAATGAAGAAGTGAATTTTGCAGCGGTGGCATTGATCGAGACAGGGAGCGGTGAAGTGAAGACCTGGGAAGACGACGTGTATTTGGAGTCGTTGAATGAGGGGCTGAAGCCTGGAGAAGTAAAATCAGGGAATGTCGGCTTTATTGTGGAAGAGGGCGCACAAGAGCTCCAATTGACCACCAGCAAGTTATTCGCTGCGGACGGAGAGCTGCTCGCCCCTCCACAAACCATTACGATCAAGCTTGATTGATGAAATATGTTTTCTAATAGAAGAAATGGAAAACCGGCTGGGGACTCGACGGCCGGTTTTTTGCCATGCAATGAAAAATAGAAATGGAATTTTAATGTCTGAATAATTTGATTATTCTATTGTTTTTTCCAAAAAAATCCTTCATGATAATACTAATAAGCAAACCTCAAAAGGAGCTGGGGGCCATGAAGCTGAGTGAACGCTATATCCGTGCAGTTCTCGATCGTCTGGAACAAAGTAAACGGCAGGAGGCGGAAAAGGATCTCAGACGAAAACTATCAGAGCGCCTAACGGAAGAAAGCACAGAAAGCGAGGAGCGGGAAGTACTGCAGGAACTCGGCCACCCCGCACTGATGGCCGAGCATTACGGGAAGGTCCGCCGTTATTTGATCGGTCCCCGTTATTTCGACTTATATGTCCGCTTGCTGAAACTCATCATTCCACTGGCGGTGCTGATTACACTCATAGTCGTAACCATTGTCAGCATCGTTTCGGGAATCGGACAGGAAGAGACACTTTTCTCGGTGCTCGCCTCGCTCATTGGTAATCTTGTCAGTGCGATCCTCAATACGATCATGCAAACTTTGTTCTGGATCACGCTAGTCGTCGCCTTTATGGACTGGGCGGATAAATCGGGTGCAGAGACACCTCTCGGGCTGACGATGGAAGAGTGGACCCCGGACGATCTGAAAAAGTGGGAGGGCCAAGAATCGCTGCTCGAGCCAGTCGAAGCGAAGGTAGCGAAAAGCCAAATTTTCGGCAGCTTGATTTGGATGGTCATCTGGACGACCGTCTACTTCAATGCCGACAAAGTGCTAGGCATCTACACTGACGATGGTGAAGGCTTGCGCTTTGAAATGGCAGTCTTCAACCAAGATGTGCTGTTATCGTATTGGCCGTTCGTTGCGCTTGTTATTGTCTTGGAGTTGGCGCTAGCCATCTGGCAATGGCGCGCGGGCTATTGGAATTACCGGCTGGCCACATTCAATGCCGCTGTGCAGACCGTCTCGGTGCTGGTTTTCATACTCATAATCATCAACTCTGAATTGCTTAATCCGGAATTCCGGCAGTTCCTGACCGATACGTTCGGGGGAACAAATGCGCTGACGTGGATTTTTGGAGGTATTTTGATCATCATGATTGTCGGGGCCTTGAGCGATGTCATCCAAGGATATCGACGGGCTGCCAAGCGCGGTAATATGGAAGCACCACCTGGATGAGCAAGGCGCAATCTGGTGGTACTTTAGAATGAAATAGCAACACTTGTACGCATTCAGCCCGTATCCCTTATGGTACGGGCTTTTGTCGACCATTAAATATGTCTTTGTGCCTACTTTATATCATGAATGTAAGCCCTTTCATAAGGCGAAATCCCCTCCCTCAACTTGAAATACCCTCTGGTTATGTTACACTTGCTACTTACGATTGGCGTGTTGCGGCGATTGATGGCGACTGGAAAAGCCCCATCAGCAGAAATAGGCCGATCCGCCATCTCCGGAACTAGAAACGGTTTATAATGAAACTCGCATAATTGAATAAATATTCATTAATATGCAAGTTTCAGCTTTTCAAAAACTGTTTTGTAAGTATTTTTGAAATTAATAGTTGACTTAAAATGCATTTGATTGCATAATAATTCTTATTATCAGACAACGGAAGTCAGCCATTGTAAAGCGTTTTACGGAGACCGGGTTCTTCCGCTTTTGATCGTAATGGGAGAGCTCATTAAATAATCAAAATCGGGTGGTGACTGTAACAATGGAAAAGAAAAGAATAGTAGTGAAAATAGGGAGCAGCTCGTTGACGGACAGCCACGGTAAATTGTCCATCACGAAGTTGCGCGAACATGTCGGGGCACTGGCCCGATTGAAAGAAGAAGGTCATGATGTCATTTTGATTTCATCTGGCGCCGTTGCAGCCGGATGCACAAGCATGGGCTATTTATCGCGTCCGGATACGGTCGTCGATAAGCAATCGGCGGCAGCGGTAGGGCAAAGCCTGCTCGCGCAAGCATATGCGACGGAATTCAAGAGTTTCGATATCGTCTCTGCACAATTGCTGTTGACGAAAGACTTGTATCAAAAAGCGAACGATACCATTTCAAAATTGTTGGAGCGCGGCATGATGCCGGTCCTCAACGAAAATGATTCGGTAGCGGTTGAAGACTTAACGTTCGGTGACAACGACATGCTGTCAGCGCTTGTCAGTGGCTTGGTGCGCGCCGATCAATTGATCATTCTGACGGACATCAACGGCATTTACGCAGATAATCCAAAAACCAATCCGGCAGCTGAAAAATATACGCATCTCACCACTATTCCAGATGAATTGATGGAAGCAGCATCCGGTGCTGGATCCGATGTCGGGACAGGCGGGATGAAAACGAAAGTGGAAGCAGCGAAAACAGCACATAACTTCGGTGTCGATGTATTTATCGGAACAGGAGAAGGCAGTGAAAAACTCGTCGAGATCCTTAATGGAAACGGCGATGGCACCTATATTGCAAAACCCGTCAAAGAATTGGCGTAAGGTACGGAAATTCGAGAGGAGAAGATTGGATGACAGAAGTTCTTCAAAAGGAAGCAGCTTTGGAGACAGAACTGGTACAAAAAGCGAAAAAGGCGAAAGGCGCAGCGGGAGAACTCGCGAAAGCCGATACTGTCCAGAAAAATAGAGCATTAGAACTTATATCTCAGCAATTAATGGCTGAAAAAGGATTCATTTTAAAAGAAAACTTGAAAGATATTGAAGCAGGCCGCGCAAATGGGATGAGCGAATCGCTCGTCGACCGTCTTAAGCTCGATGAGGAGCGTCTTTCGGATATGGCGGATGCGCTTATCCAGTTGACCAAACTTACCGATCCGGTCGGTGAAGTACTCGAGCATTGGCAGCAGCCGAACGGGCTCGATATGACAAAAGTGCGCGTACCGCTTGGCGTTGTGGGCATGATCTACGAAGCCCGCCCGAACGTCACAGTGGATGCGTCGAGTCTCTGCTTGAAAACCGGCAATGCTGTCGTCCTGCGTGGCAGTTCAACAGCCATCTATTCGAATACAGCAATTGTCGCAGTCATCCACCGCGCGCTCGAACAAAGCGAGTTGCCGGTCGATTCGGTTCAATTACTCGAAGATACGAGCCGCGAAGCAGCATCTGCGATGTTCAAGCTGAACGAATATTTGGACGTGTTGATTCCGCGTGGCGGCGCCAACCTGATCAAGACGGTCGTCGCGAATTCGACAGTGCCGGTACTCGAGACAGGGGCAGGCAATTGCCACGTCTATATTGACGAGACGGCAGACAAAGACATGGCGATCGATATCGCTTTGAACGCGAAAACCCAGCGGCCTTCCGTCTGCAATTCATGCGAAACGATCCTTGTCCATGAGAAATGGGCTGAGCAACATCTTCCGGAACTGATTTCAGCGCTTCAGTCAAAAGACGTGAAAATCCACGGCGATGAAAAGACGCAGCAATCAGGCAGTGACATCATTCCGGCGGAAGAAGCTGACTGGGGAACTGAATACTTGGCATACGAACTCGCGCTGAAAACGGTAGGAAGCGTGGATGAAGTGGTCAAGCATATCAACCAGTACGGCACGAAGCATTCCGAGGCGATCATTTCGGAAAACGCAGAAAGCGTCCAGCAGTTCTTCACGGAAGTGGATGCTGCAGCGGTCTACCATAACGCGTCGACGCGCTTCACGGACGGCTTTGAATTCGGCTTTGGAGCCGAAATCGGCATCAGCACGCAAAAGCTCCATGCACGTGGGCCGATGGGCTTGCCGGCACTCACCTCAACGAAATATATCATTAAAGGCAATGGTCAAACCAAATAAGAAAAAGGCGGAGACTGCGGTCTCCGCTTTTTTACAGTTTGTCGAGAAAGGTAGGAAACCGTATTTTCCGAAGCTTATCGCTCGCTTTCCGTGGGCTCGCGCCCAAGCCTCCTCAGTCGCTTTGCGCCTTGCGGGGTCTCGGTCGTCTCGCTGATCCACTGGAGTCGAGCGAACGCTTCTCCAAATACTTAGATAGAACATTAATTTTTAAATGTAGAAAAAGTAATTTCCATTTTAATTTTTAGCGTTCCATAGACTTCTTCAAAACTCTATAAAAAAGCGGAGACTGAGGTCTCCCCTTTTTTTTGTTCATTTATAAAGACCTCAATAATCCGTTTTCGTCCGGCGGTGTTTCCACATGAGCAGCTGGTAGCGCACGGTGCAGCCGATACAATAGCCCATGAGCGCTACACCGGCAGCGACAATGACCATAGCGCCGAATACCGTAGCAACAATCGGCAGGCCTGCGGCGAAAAACAGGAGGGCGAGAGCGAGGCACACCGTGGCGATCCATTGGTTGAACAATTGCTGATCGCGGTCTTCCTGCAGATAACTGTTCGGGGAATTCGGCAAAAAGCGGCGACCGAATGCGATGAGCGGATTTTTCTTGGTGATCAAAGTGACGGCCCCGATGGCGAATGGCACGAGCAGGATCAGCGGATGGACGAGGAGCCCGGCTAATACCGTGGCGACTAGAAAGGCTTGATTGAGCTGGACGAGCGGTTTTGGAATGGTCATATATAATCCCTCCGGGTGTTTTATGGCCGATCGGCTCAGGAACAAGCCGGTGTGGGCAGAAGAAAGTTGCTGCATAAAGTTTCTCCTTATTATACATAGTTGATTACTCGGAATAAAGAAAACAGCTCAAAAAAACGCTGTTCACATCAAACGAGAGATGAACAGCGAAGCAAGCCCGAAATAGATGAGCAAAGAGAAGATATCGTTGATGGTCGTAATCAATGGCCCTGATGCGACCGCAGGGTCTATTTTCAAACGGTACAGGATGAGCGGGATGATGGTGCCGGCGAGCGTCCCGATGATCAAGGTCAAAAGCAGCGAACTGCCGACGACGATCCCGAGCACCAGGCTGCCTTGCCAGATATAGGCGATGAGCAAAATCAACACGGCACATGTGATGCCAATGATGATACCGACCCATAATTCGCGGAGGATCAGCTTGAATGTGCCTTTCTTGTCGGGTTGCTGGGCGACGAGGCCGCGCACGACGACGGCGAGCGACTGGGTGCCGGTATTGCCTGTCATGCCGGCAATCATCGGCATGAAGAACGCCAAAGCGACCACTGTCTGTAAAGTATCTTCAAAGCGGCTGATGATGCCTCCCGAGATCAGCCCGATAAACAACAGCAAAATCAGCCAAGGCAAACGGCGATATGCAGCGACAAAAGGCGGAGTCTGAAAATCGATTGACTTACCGGATGCGGAAAGCTTTTCGATGTCTTCATTCGCTTCCTGCAAGACGACGTCAATGACATCATCGACGGTGATGATGCCGAGCAGCCGATTTTCGGTATCGACGACCGGCAAGGTGATGAAATCATAGCGGCCGATTATGTCTGCGGCGATTTCCTGGTCGGTCAACGCATCGACTTTGACGACGCGCGTATACATGACATCGTCAATTTGTTCGTCGAGTTCGCCCAGGATCAAGTCTTTATAGGAAACGACCCCCAGCAGTTTCTTGTCTTCATCGACGACATATAAATAGTTCAAGTACTCGGCAATTTCCGCGAAATCGCGGATTTTGTCAATTGCTTGCCGGATTGTATAATGACGCGGAATCCAGACATATCGGTTGTTCATGATGCGGCCCGCTGTTTCCGGCGGATAATTCATCGTTTTTTGGATATAGGAAGATTCGTCACGGTTCATCCGTGACAGTAGTTCTTCAATCAAGTTCGGCTCGAGATCGGACAGCAGGGAGACGAGGTCGTCATTGTCCATCAAATCAAGGACTTTCGTCGACTGGTCAACCGTCATGCGCTCAAGGAGCCGAACTTGATCATCCCGGTGAAGCTCTTGCATGAGCTCAGTCAATTGCCGGATGGTCAAGTAAAGCAGGAAACGTTCCCTGTGTTTCTCCGGCAAGTGGCGGTATTGCACAGCGATATCATACGGCTGCAGTTCATCAAGTATGTGCTGGAAGTCTCGCGTCCGCCCATCTTTCAGAGACTGGATCAATGCTAAAGTGATTTCGTTTTCTGTCATCGCAAGACTGCAGCTCCTTCCGGGGTGGCCTTATGTAAGCGGAGGCCTCATTTCTTATTTCCCCAAAAGAGAGGAGACAATGCCTGTTGTCTTGATGAAAATATTCATCAACGCTCAGGGGCATAATTGGCGATCAACACGCCTTGGTCTGTCGAGAAGCTTTTCAACAACTTGAACGCTTTCGGCGACACGCCTTCCTGGAATAGTTTTTTTCCTTCACCGAGCAGGAGCGGAAAGGTCATCAAATGCAGTTCGTCGACCAGGTCATGTTCGATCAGCGTATCGATCAACTCAGCGCTGCCATAGACGAGCAAACGCTGGCCAGTCTTTTTAAGCCGTTTGATTTCGGTTACGGCATGCTGATTGATCAATCGCGCATTCCATTCAGTCCGTTTCAATGTATTTGATACTACGTATTTCGGGATCTCATTCATTCGGTCAGCGAAGCCGTGACTATCCTCGGCGGTCGGCCATGTCGCAGCAAAGCCTTCGTAAGTGACCCGCCCGAGCAGCAGCGCATCATTGCTGTAAAGCTGATCTAATTGGAACTGGGCAAGTTCATCGTCCCAATATGCGGCAGTCCACGAAGGTTCTTCCATGACGCCATCAAGAGTCACATACATAGAGACAGTAAGTTTTCCCACATTCATCGTCTCCCTTCTATAACAGGATTCCGGGAACCAGGGCAATACCGGTACACTTCGGTGAATGAATTGAATAATCCTGCATCGAACTATTCCGAATTCCGAAAAATCGATGTAATCTGAAAATTTTTATGGTAATGAAATCAGTATAGTGGCAAAATAAATACAAGCATTCATTCCATTTTAACAAAGGGGTTTGAGAACATGAAAGAGGAAAAGAAACGTCCGAAACAACAGGAGATTGAAGTACCCTTTTGGCTAGCCTTGCTGCCGCTGATTTTTATGGTAGCGGCAATGGCTGTCACGATCATCATTTTTGAAGGTAGCCCGCATATTCCCTTGCTTCTCGGCACGACAATTGCGGTCATCATCGCCTGGCGGTTGGGGTATCGCTGGCACATGATCGAAGAAGGCGCTTATAAAGGGATCCGACTCGCACTTCCGGCTTTGGTCATCATCATCATGGTCGGGATGATCATCGCTTCGTGGATCGGCGGGGGAATCGTCGCGACGATGATTTATTATGGCTTGAAAATTATTACGCCATCGTTATTCCTCGTGACCATCTGTTTGATCTGCGCACTTGTTGCCGGAGCGATCGGCAGTTCCTGGTCAACGATGGGGACGGTCGGCATCGCCGGCATGGGCATCGGCGCGAGCATGGGGATTCCGGCGGCAATGGTGGCCGGAGCGGTCATTTCGGGTTCTTATTTCGGGGACAAGATGTCACCGCTCTCCGATACGACGAACTTGGCGGCAGGCGTCACGAACACTAATTTATTCGTCCACATCCGCCACATGATCTACACGACCATTCCGGGCATGATTATTGCCCTCGGCGCGTATTTCTTCCTGGGGCGGCAGTTTGCCGGGAATGCGGTCGACAGCGGCAATATCAACACCATCCTGGCTTCGCTTGAAGAGAATTTTGTCATTTCACCTTGGCTATTGCTTGTGCCATTGGCGGTCATCGTACTGGTCATGAAGAAAGTACCTGCCTTGCCGGCGCTCGGCATCGGCATTGTGCTCGGCTGGCTATGCCACATTCTGGTGCAGGGCGGTTCCATAGGGGAAGCGGTAAATGCGCTCCATGATGGTTATGTCATCACATCCGGCAACGAAGTGGTCGACTCCTTGTTCAACCGCGGAGGCATCGATTCGATGATGTTCGTTATTTCCTTGACCATTTTCGCGATGACCTTCGGTGGGGTTTTGGAGCATACAGGTATGTTGAAATCGATCGTCACCAAGATTTTGATGCTGGCGAAAACAGCCGGCAGCTTGATCGCTGCGACTGTTGCGTCCGCGTTCTTGACGAATGTCACGGCATCCGAGCAGTATATTTCGATTCTATTGCCTGGACGGATGTATGCAAGAGCTTATCAGGACCAGGGCTTGCATTCGAAAAACTTATCGCGGGCACTTGAAGACGGAGGGACGATCACCTCGCCATTCATCCCATGGAATACATGCGGCGTGTTTATCCTGGCGACACTCGCGGTGCATCCATTCGCCTACGCACCGTATGCGGTCTTGAATTATTCCGTACCGATCATCGCAATCCTCATGGCCTTCCTCGGTTGGAAAGTGGAATTCATGACCGATGAGGAAATGCAGAAGCTCAAAGAACGCGAAGCGCGCATGGAAATGGATGCGCAGCAAGAACCGGTATAAAAATAGCAAAACGGCTAAAGCCCCGAAAATGGGAGCTTTAGCCGTTTTTTCATTTCTTCATCAATAAGTAGACGAAATACGGTGCGCCGATCAGCGCCGCCATAACACCTGCCGGAATGCCCGAAGGTTCAAGCAGGTTGCGGCCGATCGTATCAGCCGCGAGCAGCAGCCAGCCGCCGAGCAGGATGGCGACGGGCAGGAACAATTGATGGCGCGGCCCGACAAGCGCTTTCGCGAGGTGGGGGGCCATCAGGCCGATAAAGGCGATGCTGCCGGTAACAGAAACGGCAGAGGCCGCAAGCGCTACTGCCGCAAGCAGCAGCACAGCGCGTTCTTTCCCGATATTGAGCCCGAGTCCGATCGCTGCCGGTTCGCCGAGCCCGAGGATGTTCAGCCGGTTCGCTTTATATAAAACAAAAGGAATCAGCACAACAAGCCATGGCAAGAGTGCCAGGATAAACGGCCAATCGGTGCCCCAAATGGAACCCGCGAGCCACTGGGCAATGAAATCAACTTTTTCCCGTTCTGCGGATGAAATCAGGACAATCATGACGCCGGATAAAGCCATCGAAAACCCGATGCCCACCAGGACGAGGCGGACCGGTTGGAGGCCCGTACGCGGATCGCGTGAGAACAGGTAAATCAGGATAGCCGTGATAAAAGCGCCGAGAAACGCGACGACCGGCAGCAAGAAAGCAAAAGAGCCAGGCTCCACCGGTATAAACAAAAAGAAAACGGCGATGGCGACACCAGCACCGGAATTGATGCCGATGATGCCCGGGTCTGCCAAATCATTGCGTGTGATGCTCTGCAATACAGCGCCCGATAAAGCGAGTGCCATCCCCGCTAGAAACGTAATGAGCAGTCTTGGCATCCGTATGGAATAAAGCACGAACTCTTCTTTGAAGTCGCCTTGCCCGAGCAGCACCGGCACAATCCGGTCAAAGCCGAGTGTCGAATAGCCAAGCCCTAGACTCAAGACGGCGGTCGCTGCCAGGATAATAGCGAGCACAACTAAAGTGATGCGCTGCTTGCGGATCAAATGCTGTTGGATCATGTGAACGCACCTCCACCTTTACGGACAATGAGCAGGAAGAACGGCAAGCCGAGCATGGCGACAACCGCTGCAACGGGTGTTTCAAACGGTGCGTTGACCGTGCGGCCGAACAAATCGGCGAGCAGCATGAAAATGGCGCCTGTGACAGCGGACATCGGAATGATGAAGCGGTAGTCGCTGCCGACGATGACGCGGACGATATGCGGGATCATCAAGCCGATGAACGCCAGGTTGCCAGCCAAGGCCACTGCGGCGCCGGCAAGCAGGGTAACGATGACAAATAGCATCGCCTTGATCTGTCCGGTCTTTTGGCCAAGGCCGATCGCCGCTTCCTCGCTCAAGCTCAGGACCGCAAGTTGACGGGACAGCAACAAAGCCATGAACAATGCGATGGTGATAAAGGGAACGATAATCTGCAACTGCCCCCAAGACGTCCCAATCAAGCCGCCAGCGGTCCACATGGAGACGTCTTTGGAAATTTTAAAGAGCAAGCCGATCGCTTCTGCAATGGCGGTCAAAAAAGCCGATACTGCCGCTCCGGCAAGGACGATGCGAAATGGCGAGAAGCCGCCGCGCCGCGATGCCCCGATACCGAAGACGAGCCCGGCCCCGATTGCCGCTCCGATAAAGCAGGCGATCATGATGCCGAAATAATTGGCCCCTGGGATGAACGCCAAAGTCGCGGCCAGTGCGGCATTGGCGCCGGCAGTCAAACCGAGCAGGCCAGGGTCCGCCAGCGGGTTGCGGGTCATGCCTTGCATGATTGCGCCTGATACAGCCAGTGCGGCCCCGACAAAAATCGCCGCCACTTCACGCGGCAGGCGGATTTCCCGGATGACTGAAATCTGCTGGCCAGTGCTGTCGGAAAACAGCGCTAGCCACAGGTTCTTCAGGCTGACATCGGCTGCGCCGAAAATCATCGACACAACAAAAGCCAGCACAAGTGCCAGCAGGCTAAGTCCAAATATGTAAGAAAAACGGGCGTTATATCGCATGATTCATCATCTTTTCTATAGAAAGGATAAAGGGATTCCGCTGTGCAGAATCCCTTTTAGTATTATTGGCCAAGGAATTTTTCCTGGAAGAACTCAAGCTGGTAATCGAGGGAGATCGGGTCGTTGAAATAAAGTTTCTTCGCATCCCCTTCGAACACTTGATTGTTCTGTACAGCTGGCGTGTTTTGATAAAGATCCGTTTCCTGGAATGAATTATCCTGTTCGGAATCTTTGCTGAAGATCACATAATCGCCCATGTATTCTGGAAGAACTTCTTGCGACAATGCATAGAATCCATCAGTAAGCGCCATTTCTTCGACTTTTTCAGGCATGTTCAAGCCCATTTCCTGGTACAGGATTTCTGTCCCGCGTCCCCAGTTATCGCCGAATACATACAATTGCTTATCGAAGTTCTCGATGACGGAGACAGTTGCATCTTCACCGATTTCCGCTTTCACTTCTTCGCCTGCAGTTTGTGCGCGTTCTTTAAAGTCATCAATATATGCTTGTGCTTCGTCTTCTTTGTTCAAGAGTTTCCCGATTTCCAAGTGCTGTGTCAAATAGTCGACTTTTCCGTAAGTGTAAGTGACAGTCGGTGCAATCTGCTCCAATTTGTCAATGTTTTGAAGAGTCGAATAGCCGATGATCAAATCAGGATCCAATTCAATGATCTTCTCCAAGTTCTCTTCTGACACTTCCTCGACACCTTCTAAGTATGGTTCATAGTTCGGGTTGTCGATTGCCCAAGCGTCAATGCCGACAAGCGGCACATCAAGTGACATGACGTTTCCGCCATAAGCCAATGCAACGACGCGCTGCGGGTCTGCTGGAACTTCCACTGTGCCGTTTTCGGATTCGTATTGGATGGTATCGGATCCGCTTGCTTCGCCTTCCGAACCGCTCGTTTCCTCTGTCGTTTCTTCTGTAGAACCGCAAGCGGCAAGCGCCAGCATAAAGAGTAAAGCGATGGACAAGATGAGTAATTTTTTCATGATCTGGTTAAGCTCCTTTAATTAAATTGTATGTTAGGCAAATCGGTTTTTGCGTTCGTGGGTCAAGGCCGATTTCCGCGTCGATGCGGAAAACTTCACGCAGGACATCTGGAACGATGACTTCCTCGGGTGACCCGGCCTTGATGATCTGGCCGTCTTTCATCGCGACGATATGGTCGGCGAAGCGGGCGGCGTGGTTCAAATCGTGCAGCACCATGACGATGGTACGTTCTTCGTCTGCATTCAATTGCTGAAGAAGCTCCAAAATTTCCAATTGATGGGCCATATCGAGGTAAGTCGTCGGCTCATCAAGGAAAATCATTTCGGTTTCCTGCGCCAGTGCCATCGCAATCCAGACGCGTTGGCGCTGGCCGCCGGACAAGGCATCGACGGGATGGTATTTGAAAAATTGCGTGCCGGTCACATTGAGCGCCCAATCGATCATTTCGTAATCCCGCGCACTCAGCTTGCCGAATCCCTTCTGATAAGGGAAGCGGCCGTAAGAGACGATCTCGCCGACTGTCAGGCCGGCAGCGTTTTCCGGAGACTGGGGAAGAATCGCCATTTTCTTGGCCAATTGCTTTGTTTTCTCTTCTGCAATTTGCTGGCCATCGAGAATGACGGATCCCGATTCGTGTGGAATGACGCGTGTCATCGCTTTCAGGAAAGTCGATTTCCCGCAGCCATTCGGTCCGATGATGGCAGTAATCTTTTTATCTGGAATCGACAGGGACAAGCCTTTGACGATTTTCCTGTCGCCATAGCTGACTTCCAGGTTTTCGGTGAAAAGGCGTCCCATCGACAGCCCTCCTTTTCTCAAACACGTAATTATGTAGCAAATAAATAAAAATGAGATAAATATTGATAATGATTCTCAATTTCATTACAATGAATACTATAAAGTTATTGAGAATTGTTGTCAATGAAAATTTCTATAGAACGGGGATGTAAAAAATGGCCAATCACGACATCTTTGACGTAACCATCATCGGGGGAGGCCCCGCAGGATTGTATTCAGCTTTCTACAGCGGCCTTCGTGGAATGAAAACGAAGATTATCG
The DNA here is from genome assembly GCA_051750505.1 of Bacillota bacterium. Classification (GTDB taxonomy): domain Bacteria; phylum Bacillota; class Bacilli; order Bacillales_A; family Planococcaceae; genus Planococcus. Next base: position 386,721 of record JBNJJS010000001.1, on the reverse strand, counting down.
AGTTCCAGCCGCGCCTTGGCGGCAAGCTTCATGTCTATCCGGAGAAGATGATCTGGGACGTGGGGGGGCAGACACCGATCCGCTGCGAACAGCTGATCACTCAATTGGTCGAACAAGGGCTCACTTTCGATCCGACGGTCTGTCTGGATGAGAAAGTCGAAAGCATGGCCAAGAACGAAGAGGGCTTGTTTGTGTTGGCTGGGGCGTCGGGTGAAATCCATTACTCGAAATCGGTCATCGTCGCAGTTGGCGGAGGCATTCTGAAACCGCAGAAGCTGCAGATCGAAGGAGCCGAACGTTTTGAAGTGGCGAACCTCAATTACACGGTCAAAACGCTCGAACGTTTCCGCGGCAGCACGGTGCTCATTTCAGGAGGCGGCAATTCGGCGGTCGACTGGGCCAACGAGCTCGAGCCAATAGCCGAGAAAGTCTATGTCGTCCACCGCAAATCCGAAATGGCAGGCCATGAAGCACAAGTGCGCCAATTGCTTGAAAGCCGGGCCGAATGCCTATTGGATTCCGCCATCACACGGCTCGTGGCATCGGATGCAGGCGACCGCGTCGAACTCGTGGAAGTGATGAACCAGGTGACGGGTGAGCGGCGCATGCTGCCGGTCGACCAGCTCGTCATCAACCACGGCTATGAACGCGATGCGAGCTTGCTCGAGAACAGCCCGCTCGATTTGGAAACAAAAGACGAGTTCTATTTACAAGGCACGCCGGCAAGCGAAACTTCCGTACCGGGAGTGTTTGCGGCAGGGGACATTCTCCAGCACGACGGCAAGCTCAATTTAATCGCCGGCACGTTCACAGACGCCGCCAATGCCGTCAATAAAGCGAAAAAATTCATCGAGCCGGATGCTGCCAATATCGCGATGGTATCTTCCCATAATGATGTGTTCAACTCCCGCAACCAGGCGCTAAAAAAACAGGCGATGCGCTGACCGGTTTGTTTATGTCCGATCCCCCAAGGGTAGAGGAGGAATAGGACAGAACAACAAATCGGAGGAGGAACCACACATGGAATTAAAAGATTATGGTGCTGAATCATTTGTCGTCAATATCGAAGATGCGACAAAACAAAATGAGACATTCCGGACTGCGCTTTGGACCGGGAAAAACTTGCAGGTGACATTGATGAGCATCGCAGCAGGCGATGACATCGGCCTTGAGGTCCACGAGCATGGTGACCAGTTCCTTCGCATTGAAGAAGGAAAAGGACTCGTCCAAATGGGTGACAGCGAAGATAATTTAAGCTTTGAAGAAAAAGCGGAAGACGATTACGCCATCCTCATCCCCGCAGGCAAATGGCATAATGTCACAAACACAGGCGATAAGCCGCTGAAGATCTATTCCATCTATGCACCGCCTGAACACCCGCACAGCACAGTGCATGAAACAAAAGCGGAAGCGGACGCAGCAGAAGAGGAAGAATAAGGGCAAAATAAAGAACGGCCGACAGATGACTGTCGGCCGTTCTTTTATGTTGCATCCATTCAATGTGCTGAAGCGAGCTTACGTTCTTTTTTCCCGTGGAGGAAATAATACGGCACGATCAAAGCAAATACGACAATCCCGAGCAAGCCATAAAGCGTGCTATAGCCGGTGAAGGGGATAATGAAGCCGAGTACATATGGGCCCAAGCCGAGGCCGCCGTCCATCGCGACAAAGAAAGTCGATGTTGCAAGCCCCATCCGGTGGGGAGGAGTCAGCTTGATGGCGACCGCTTGCGTCGTCGATTGCATATTGCCGAACCCAAGACCGATCAAAGCACCCGCAAACAACAGCCCCAAGCTTGAATCGGCGATACTCAGCAGCAGCAGGCCGCCTGCGAGCGAGACGAGTGCAGGGTACATAATGTAATTGGCGCCGTACAGATCCATGATGCGGCCGGTGAAAGGACGCGTCAGCAGGATGACGACGGCATAGACAAGGAAGAAGAAACTCGCTGCTTCCACCAGCCCTTTATCATTGGCGTAAAAATTGATGAATGATAATACGCTCGAATAGCTGAGCGCTACCAGGAACATGACGATGGCGATCGGCACGGCATTCGCTTCTAAATAATTGGAAAGCTGAAAGCCGGACTTCGGTTCACCACCGGCAGGCGGTTTCTCCAGCGGCGGCACTTCAACAAATGTGCTCAAGACCAGTGCGGATACCGCGATCGCTACACAGGCAGCGAAAATCATATTATAGCCAGTCCATTGGCTCATCATCAAGCCGATGAACGGGCCGAAAGCGGCGCCAAACGTGGCACTCATGCTGAAATAGCCGATGCCTTCGCCTTTACGTGTATGGGGGATGACTTGTGCGGCGATCGTGCCGGCAGCGGTGCTCGCGACGCCGAGCGTCACTCCGTGCAAGAAGCGGTTCAGCATCAAGAAAGGCAGGCCGAGCGGCAGGAAGTAAAGTGCAGTCATGCCGACAAATAATGCGGAACCGAGCACCAATGCGCGTTTGCGGCCGATTATATCGAGGGTGCGGCCGATGACCAAGCGTCCCGCTAAAGCGCCCAAGATGAAGATACCGGTGACAAGCCCGGCTTCACTTGTCGAAGCCCCGTATTCTTCGACGGCGTATAAAGCGATCGTGACGATCAATAAATAAAAAACAAGCAATAGCAGGAAATGGACGACGGAAACGCCGATAAAGTCCCGCGTCCATAATTTAGGTTTGTTGTTACTCAAATGCAAGACTCCTTTAAAAGCACAAAAACAGCGCTATATGTACGTATCTTTGGCGTTCGCCTTTATTAACCGTAGCAGAAGCCTGGTGCACCGTCCAACATATGGTATCTAAAAAATGCCGCCTATTTTGGCGGCATTGGGTGGGTGATTCGATTACCCCATCGTTAAGAGGCAGTTAGAGCACAATCCTAGGCGTCGCGATTCTCACTTAAAAAGAAAACTTCCTCTCATTCTGAAGTGAGGTCTGTATAGAACGTCGTCTGGTTCTTGCCATTTTCTTTCGATACATAAAGCGCGGCATCTGCGTACGATAACAAAGTATACAAATTTTCCGCATCGTTCGGGTAAAGCGAAATTCCGATACTGCAGCCCAGTTGGACGTGTCCGGCGTCAACGGTAATCGGTGTGCTCAGCCGTTCAATCAGCTGATCGGCCAGTTGCCGTGTCGTAGTTTCACCAAGACTCGTGCAAGGAAACAACAATACAAACTCATCGCCGCCGATGCGTGAAATGAACGCATCTTTAGGCAGTTCAGCCGTCAGGCGCTCAGCCACTTTCTGCAGCACATGATCGCCAGCCAAGTGGCCCAACGTATCATTCGCTTTTTTGAAGCCATCCAGATCCAAGTAGAAAAAGGCTAGTTTTCCTTTGTCCATATGTGCTTGTTTCATCATTCGGTCAGCGGTTTCTTCCAATGCTATACGATTCGGCAAACCCGTCAGCGGATCGCGCTGGGCCAAGTCCTGCATACGGACCAAATCGGATTCCGTTGTGCCAAGCGTACGGACAAGGGTCTCCAGCGAAGTGGACAGGTCTTCGATTTCCCGGACGCCTGTGTTTTTCGGCAAGTTCAGCTGCCCGCCTTTGCGGAATGCTTTAGCCTTTTGTGAAATATCATTGAGAGGGCGGGAAATGCGTCCAGCGACGAGCCAGCCGCCTAAAGCGAAGAGAATCGCACTCGCCAAACCGCTCAGCATGATGAGGCGGCCCAAGTCACGGGCTGCGGCGAAGGCTGTTTCTTCGGGTTGACGGACAAGGACGGTCCATTCAAGGTCTGGATACTCCCAATTGGTACGGCCGGCAGAAAAGCCGGTCAAATACGATTCGCCGTCCGGCCATTCTTCTAATACCCAACCGGCGGGCGTTCCTTGAGTGAGGGAGTAGGAATCAATCGGCAATGGTTTTCCAAGGTATTGTTCGGGACCGAGAATGACTCGGTGGTCTCCCGGGCTCAGCACGAAAACTTCGAGTTCATTTTCAGTCCGATTGAGCGGGCGCAGCACGAATTGCATTACCTCTTCCGCCCAAGTCCAGCTTAAATGAGCTCCGACGACCCCGCCGAATGACCCGTCCGAATTGGTGATCGGCACGCTGATGTCGATGAATTCCAGTTCATGGCCGCCCGGATTCGGCAATAACGCTGCCAGCAGGAGTGCTTCGTGGACATCTCCAATGAAATCTGTTTTCCGTGCCTGGGTGTAAAGGGGACGCTCAGAGAGGTCCATGCCTTCGAGCATTTCGTCGGTCGACGCGATCACTCTCCCGGCCGAGTCGGTGATTCCGATCCAGGAAAAAGCCGGCACCTGATCTTGCAGCACTTCGATTTTAGCGCGCTTTTCTTCTGGGGTCGTGGCAAGTCCAAGTTCCTCGATTTCCCCGAACGTCTTGATTTCGCTATAGCGTCCCCACATATATTGGTCCAAGCGGTCCTTCATTTGAAACGCCGCGCTTGATAAAGCGTTGCCGCGTTCTTCTTCGAGCCGCTTCGTGCTCACTTCGGAGACAAGCATGCTGAGGACAGCGGCAAAAAACAGAATAAAGACAGCGAATATAAGACCCCAATAATTTCTCAGCGATAATGATTTCATATGGATCCCTTCCAGAACAGGTAATTTTAACGAATATACCAAGTATATCAAAAGTCCTGCATGAAAGGGGAAGAAGGCAAAAAGAAACAGGCAGCAAGAGCTGCCTGTTTTCTCTTATTTAGCCGCTTCGATGACAGAAGCGATTTTCGTTATGACGAGCTCGCTGCCGAGCATCGGCGACTCTTTTTTCTCTTCGCCTTCTGCTGGTTCAGGGCGTTTGTGAGCTTGCTTGAACACATCACTCGTTTTCCACGCTTCATAATTCTCCAGTGTTTCCCAATACATATTGACATTCAGTTCATCGTATTCTTCCAGGCCCTGCGTGACGGTCACTTCGACTTTATGGAAGCCTTCCATTTCCTGCAATGCGCCTGGGCGGGTGAAGTTGGGTGCCATTTTTTCAGCAAAACCCGGTTTCATTTTGATGCGGTTGGTCACGATATACATAAAAGCATGTCTCCTTTTTCAATGGGATACGAGATACTTCCACTGTATCACAAGAATCCGCGATTTGTCCGGAGTGAGGAGTTTCAGGATTTGGCCGGGCTGCGTCTTTTTTCGCTCTGGTCGATCAGTTTCGAGCCAGCCAAATCGCCGGTGACATTTAGCATTGTAGCACCCATCCCAACGAGGGCGTCGATTGCAGTAAGAAGCGCGACCGCTTCCATCGGCAATCCGAGCTGTACGAAGACAGTGGCAATCATGACGATGCCAGCGCCAGGGATTCCGGCAGTGCCGACCGTTGCGAGTGTCCCGATCAGCACAACAATGAACATTTCGGATAAGCTCAGGGGATCGCCGATGATGTTGGCGGCAAATATTGCCGAAACAGCGATGCGGATGGCCGCGCCGTCCATATTGATTGTCGCCCCGAGCGGGAGGCTGAATCCATACAGGCTTTTTGGAATGCCGAGCCCGCGTGCGGCTTCAAGCGTCAATGGCAAGGTGCCGGAGCTGCTTTGTGTAACAAAAGCGGTCAGCATCGGCGTCCGCGCGTGCTTGAAGAAAGTCAGCGGATTGACTTTGAACAACAGCATCGCCGCGGTGTAAATCGCAATCTGCACCGCGATGGCGATATACAAGACACCGACCATGCCGAGCAGTTCGCGGAGCGTGTTCAAGCCTTGTGAACCGACTGTCTCCGCCATGATGGCGAAAATGCCGATCGGCACGTATTGAAGGATGGCCTTCAAGACAAGCAAGGTCGCTTCGTTCAAAGCGTTGATCGTTTTCATCAAATGATTGCCCAGCTCGCCGTATTCCGCAGAACCTCTCATGTAAGAAATCGCGATGCCAAACGCAAAGGCGGTGAAGATGATGCCAAGCAGATTCATTTCACTGAACGCCGCGATGATATTGGACGGCACAATATTCAACAGCACGCTCGTAAAGCCGGGGTTTTCCGGAACGTCGAACGTTTCCGAGCCGTCGAGCTGCATGCCCGATCCCGGTTGGAAAATGCTTGCGACCGTTAAGCCGACAATGATGGCGAATGCTGAACTCAGCGTATAGAACAGAAAGACTTTTCCGCCCATTCGGCCAAGATCCCCGATTTTCGATTGGTTGATGCCGACGATCAACGTGAAGAAGATGAGCGGCACGATCAGGAAGGTCAAGAGCCGCAAGAGCAAATCTCCAAGCGGTGCCAATACAGCCGTGTCTGGCCCGAAGATCAAGCCGGCAATGACGCCGAGGATGAGCGCCACAGTAATTTTCAAGATAAGCGATACATTTGCATAGGATTTCCAAAGAGCTTTCATAAGCGCCTCCTTTTTTCGATTTATTTTTTTAAAAACCTTATAAACTTAGTCGGATTTGACTTAATTACGATAGCCTATGCCCTTTGTTTTGTCAAAGAAGCGAACTCGGCAGGAGAAGGGGGCGTTAGCGAAGAACAAAAACCGACAGAAAGCCCAAGCAATGAATGCGTGTCTGAAAAATCAAAGAATATTCTATAATTTCCCAACCCCTCATGATACGATATAACTATTAAAACGATGCGATGCGGCATTCAGCAGAAAGTTGAGGGCGATAAAATGGGCGGAGTCGGCGGAACAGGCGGAATGGGGTATTACGAAGTGCAGTATGACTGGGTATGGCCGCTGATTGCATTTATTGCGGTCATTAGCTTAGCGATCATGGGCGTAAACTGGATCCTGCGTAAAATTTTAGGAGTCGAGCGCAAGAAGTTCTTCTCCAGGTCGTCGAATTTCGTCAATGACCGCCATGAAAAAGTGGATGCTTATTTCCGTTGGGGCGGAGCAGCGGTTTCCATCGGAGCATTCTTTATCTTTCAAGAAACCCGTTCGTTTCTACCTTTAGCTGCACTACTTGCTGTCAACGGGGTGCAGGGAGCTTACACTGTTTATATGGAAAAAACCCATGCCGACAACCCGAATGATTATAAATACAGCTTGCTGCAATTCCTGACCGGTGCAGTCATTGTCGGTACGTGCATGATTGCCTTTTTCCCGGAATTTTCCGGACTCATATTGGATGAGTTCCGTTTGTTGGTTAGCCTCGTGAATTAAATGAAGGAAGCATGTGGTGACGCTTCCAACTTCACTGACGATTTTTATATGTGATTATGATGTAATTGTACCGGAATTCGGTGATCTGTTTTTTAAGGATTCGGTTGAGGGACGGTTGAAACAAGGAGGAGAGCGGAATGGTTCACCAAGGAAAAGTGCAGCGTTGGCTGCTTGTCATCATGTTATTGGCTGTCAATTTGCCGCCGTTGCTCCTTAGCTCGTTTCCGGATGGCTTTGCGCTGTATTTTCAGCTTTTCGTTTCAGCGTTGATTGTACTGGCTTTGTTCATAGAAGCGCGCGTCAAGGTCCGGGACAGCAATATCATTTACCGTGTCGAGTTATGGAGCTTGCCGCTCTATTATAAGACGGTTTATGCAGAGGATATCCGCCGCATTGAGTTCAAGCGCAGCAATTGGGCTTCGAAAGTGGCACTGGTCCGCGTGAAAAAAGGGATCGACTTGCGCTTCGCTTTATTCGGGGATGGATTATTTGAAGATTTATCACAGTTTGCAAAGCGCAACGATCTCGAGCTCCGGAAGTCCAAAGATTACCAAACCGTTGAAAAGCTTGGCAGCAAACGGCTTCGATAATGGAAGGTTTCTGAAAAATGTTTCACGTGAAACGGGGAGGGGCAAGTGGTTATGGAATTGGAGAGTGGGCGCTTGTTGTTGCGCCGATACCGGGATGAGGATTTTGAATTTCTTTATTCTTTATTGAAGCAGCCGGAGGTTATGCGGCATATCGGCGACGGCAAGGTGAAAAGCCGCCAGCAGGCACTGGAATTCCTGTACTGGATATACCGCATGTACAGGGAGCATCCCAAGCATGGTTTGTTCTTGTTGGTCCGGAAAGATGACGGCAAACGAATCGGCCATGCAGGGCTAGTGCCGCAATCAGTGGATGGGCAGACAGAACTCGAAGTCGGCTACTGGCTTGCACCGGAATTCTGGGGCTGCGGCTATGCACGGGAAGCTGCTGCCCTGCTTTGCCAGGAAGGATTCATGAAGCATGGGCAAACCGCCCTCATTTCACTCATTCAGCCGGAAAACCATGCCTCCCGGAAAGTGGCCGAAGCGATCGGTATGGAATACAGCGGAAAAACCTTCCGTAATGAACAAGCTGTGCTTGTGTATCAAATGGAAAAGGAGCGGTGGCATGCAGTTTCCAGAACTTGAGACAGAGCGCCTGCAATTGACGGAAATTACTGAGCAGGATGTGGACCGATACTATGCACTTATGCAACGGGAAGATGTGACCTATTATTATGGCATGGACCGGTTGTTGGAAAAAGAAGAAGCAATCGAGATGATCCGGGCTTTTCGCGTGATTTTCGAATTTAAGCGCGGCCTGCGCTGGGGTATCCGGTTGCGCGGCGGGGAAGAATTGATCGGCACGATCGGATTGAACCAACTCCAGCTGCGCTCGAAGAAGACTGAAGTCGGCTATGAATTGCACCCCGATTATTGGCGGCAAGGATTGATGGAAGAAGCGCTTAGGGCGGTGCTCGCTTATTCATATGAAGAGCTCGGTTTGTATCGTATCGGGGCGGTAACGTACCCGGAAAATATAGGCTCGAACCGTCTGTTGAGGAAAATGGGTTTTACACAAGAAGGGCGGCTACGTGGATATTTGTATCAGCGCGGCAAGTCATATGATGCACTTATTTATTCGCTATTGGAAACGGAATGGCGACAGCAACAATCAGCAAATGAAAACTAGAGGGGAAGCGGCAGGATGTTAGGGAAACAAGGATTCAATGAATGGGCAGCGGAATACGATGAGACGGTCCGCGAAAGCGAGCGCAAAGGGACGTATCCGTTTGCCGGCTATGGAGACGTATTGACTGAGATATTCGAGGCAGTTGACCATAAACCACAGGCGTCGGTTTTGGATATCGGCTTCGGGACAGGTGCATTGGCGTCGGCTTTATATGAAAAAGGGCACCGGATTTTCGGGATTGATTTTTCTTCCGAAATGATTGAACGTGCAAGAGACAAGATGCCGGAAGCGCAACTGGTGGAATGGGACATGGCGGACGGCCTGCCTCCCGCTTTTGACGGGCTGTTTTTTGATTGCATCGTCAGTACGTACGCACTCCATCACCTGGAGGATGCAGATAAATGGAGTTTCATCAAACAATTGCTGAAAAGGCTGGCGCCGGGCGGCACATTGTTGATTGGCGATATCGCTTTCCGGACGTCGGAAGACCAGCAAGCTTGCCGGAATGAATATGAAAACGTCTGGGACGGTGAGGAAGCATATGTCGTTTTCGACGAACTCGAAGCGGCATTGTCCAATATCGCAAAGTGTGAATTCAATGCACATTCCCATTGCGGCGCAGTCATTAAATTGCGTCCTGAATGCCCGTTCTGCCACCCGGTTTACGACATGGACCAGCGCATCGTTTATGAAACCGCCAACTGCTGGTTTTTGCAGCATGAGAAAGCGCAGGACGTGCTCGAAGGATCGGGTGTCATTGTCCCGAAACAGCATCGCTCGTCGCCATTCGAACTGACGCAGGAAGAATGGCAGGAGACACAAGAGCTGCTTGGACTTGTGAAACCTTTCCTCGATAAAATAGCGCCCGACGGCTACACGCTCGGCTGGAACGTCGGAGAGGCGTCCAACCAATCGATCGGCCATAGCCATCTCCACGTCATACCGCGTTTCAATGACGAACCATATGCCGGAAAAGGCTTGCGCCATTGGCTGAAAAAACCTGAAAACCGTCGCCCTGGAAAAACCGGCGATGAACGATGAATTTCTCGGAACGCGACATGACGGAGGAAAATGCGCGGGAGATTATGGGCTGGCGCTATCCGTATCCGTACGACTTCTATAACGGGGAAGCGACAGATGAAAGTTTGCAGGAACTGATGAACGGCAGCTACCGGGTGGTGACGGAGCATGGGGAGTTGTTCGGTTTTTATTGCACGGGTAAGGGTGCGCAAGTGCCAGCTGGACACAAATGGGGCGTTTATCCGGAAGGCCGCATCGATATCGGGCTGGGCATGAAACCTGTTAAAACAGGAGCGGGAAGGGGGGCAGCGTTCCTGGAGTTTCTTCTCGGCACAATTGATAGACGCCATCCCGGCGAGCCGTTGCGCCTTACGGTCGCCCAGTTCAATATCCGTGCAATCCGCTTATATGAAAAAGCCGGATTCGTGAAAACCAGTGAGTTCAAAACCGATTACGCCGCGTTCCAAGTAATGCTGAGGAATGAGTGACTTTCAGCAATCCTAAGCTTCTGCTATAGTGAAAACAGGGCGGTATCTTCCAGGAACTGCACCTGTAATAATTTCAACAGCTGAATAGATCTGCCTTGATCTGAAAAATGACAGGGACGGAGAAACCGACGCAATCAAATTCTGTCCGTCCGTTCTTTTGCGGCGGGCTTTTTTCAAAGGTTTCCTTCCCGGAAGGAGAGAACAATGGAAAATACAGCCTCATTGATGAAGATGAAAAAGCAAGGGGATAAGATCGCAATGCTGACGGCGTACGATTATCCGTCCGCTACAATCGCGGAAGCAGCGGGAGTCGATGTGCTGCTTGTCGGCGATTCGCTCGGCATGGTCGTGCTCGGCTATGATTCGACCGTCAAGGTGACAGTCGATGACATGGTCCATCACGGGAAAGCGGCACGGCGCGGGGCCAAAGATACCTTCCTCGTCGTCGATATGCCTTTCGGTTCATTCCACGGCAGCTGGGACCGCACACTTGAAAACGCCATGCGAATCTTCCAGGATACGGGCGCGCAAGCCTTGAAACTCGAAGGCGCAGGAGAAGTACTCGAAGTGACGCGAAAGCTCGTCGGGGCAGGCATTCCAATTGTTGCCCATCTCGGCTTATTGCCGCAATCGGCAGCTGTGCTCGGCGGCTATAAAGTGCAAGGCAAAACCGCAAGCGCCGCCAAGCAATTGATCGAAGACGCCAAAGCATGCGAAGCGGCAGGAGCCTGCATGCTCGTACTCGAATGCATCCCGCATCAACTGGCCGCACAAGTCACAAAGGAACTTAATATCCCGGTCATCGGCATCGGCGCCGGAAGCGAAACCGACGGGCAAGTGCTCGTCTATCACGACACTGTGAAATACGGCTCCCACCATTTGCCGAAATTCGTCCAGTCTTACGCAGAAGCGGGCGAGACCATGCAAAAAGGGCTCGCCCAGTACGTCGAAGAAGTGAAGACTGGCGCGTTCCCGAAAGAACAGCACCGCTTCACGATGAAAGAAGAAGAGCTCGAGCAGCTTTACGGCGGATCGAAATAAGTAAATACACGAAAAAACAGAGAATCCCTTTCTGATGGGGTTCTCTGTTTTTTACTGGCTGTATTTGGCTATTACGGTTCCTGAAAGCCGAATTTGGCGACAAACAGCAAGACGGCATACAGTACAAAAAGGACTCCGTGTCCGCTGGCAAGCAGCATCCGGTAAACGTTTTTGACCCCGAACCAGGCCGCGACAAATCCGATAATGGCCAGCACGAGCGGCGAGTAAAAGCCGAGTGCAAAAAGCCCTTCGAATAATAAAATGCCCAAACGGCTTGAAGGATAAGCGAACGGGATGAGGAGTGCTAGAAATAACAGGAAAGAAAAGATGGATAGCAGTTTCTGTTTCATCAAAGGCCCCTCATTTATTCTGGAAAAGCAGATTAATAAGCGATATATACAGCTCCAGCGAAAATGGCAATAAGCGCAATAGCCCTGATCCAAATCAACTTATTGCTAATGCCAGCTTTCTTTTCCAAATGGTATATGTAATGAACCAAGATAATCAAACCTGATACTATCAGTATAAATGCAGGAGCGGTTTTGATGCTGATAAGCTCAAGTAATTCAAAAATGCCGAAAGTTAGAAGCAACATCCCTATAGCGCCGATACATACATATAGGTATGGATTGCGTACTTCTTTTTCTTTCCTCTCCGGATTGGAATGCATGGATACACCTCATTTTATAGAAATCGTTTAAATCTCATGCTTAGACGGATAACATCCCCAACACAAACGGGGAGATGATCAGCAAAACGGAAGCGGACACCAAGGAGATCGTGACAGGCCGCCGCAGTTTATCGCGGCCGTTTCCTTTATACCAGCCGGAAAACTGCAATTTATTGCGATAAAGCACAAAAATCAATAAAAGCACCGCTATGCCACCGAGCCATCGATAAGGTTCGGTTTCAGGGCTGTTTGAATAGAAGCTTGCCAAAATAAGCCCTCCGCCCATTCCCAATACGATCAAAATTGCAAAGATGCGGATAAGTTCCAGAAGTGTGGTCATTTTACTAACTCCTTTCCCATTGGCATGCTCAATCGACTGCTTAAAAACTAGTGATGACGACTGAAAAAGAAATCAAAGAAACGAAACTCAGTAGCAAGCCTTCCCACTTTCTTTTCTGCAGAAAGCTTTCGATGCCCTATAATAGAAACATCAATGCCACAAAAGCGAAGATGAAATTAGGGAAAGGCTTGAATTCATTGCCAGTCAATAACAAGACTAATAAGAGTAATGCCGCGACCGCCATCCCGAAATTGAGTTTGCCCAACAGAATGAACCGCCTCCTTTAAATGATAAATCATATTTGCAAATGACTATTATATAGAAAGAAATCTGTTTATTTCCTTCAGTCTAACATATAAAAGGAAGAATTTAACCCTTTGCTGGAATTCAATAAAACCGAAAAAAGGCAGTACCCAAAATTGCCGGGTACTGCCTTTAAATAGCGGATGGTCATTAGCCGCCGATATAAGATGCTGGGTTGACTGCGTTAGAACGGGCTCCGTTCCAGCCGCCGATGTGTATTTCAAAGTGCAAGTGCGTGCCAGTTGAACGGCCAGTGTTGCCCATGCCGGCGATGTTCTGCCCTTGTGAAACTGCTTGGCCGACCGAGACATTAATGGAGTTCAAGTGTGCGTACACTGTTGCATAGCTTTGTCCGTTGATGACATGCGTCAAGATGATGACATTGCCGTAGCCGCCCATGGAACCAGCATGGGATACATAACCGCTTGCTGATGCGAGGATTGGTGTGCCTGTGCTATTGGCGATGTCGTATCCTAGGTGGTTCTCGTGACCGGCACCGATATCACGGCCTCCGAATCCGGAAGTGTGGCGTCCTGATGCTGGACGGATGAACCCAGCGCTTGATTTAGGCGCTGCTGCTTGTGTAACGGTTTTTGCAGAAGCGTTGGATTGAGCTGCTTTTTTGGCTGCTGCTTTGCGGGCTGCGGCTTCTTTCGCTTTGCGTTCTTCTTCTGCTTTACGCGCGATTTCCGCTAAACGTTTTTGTTCTTTGCCGATTTTCGTTTCCAATGAAGAACTGATGTTCATCGCTTTTGCATGCTCTTCTTCAAGCTTTGATTTTTCTTTTGCAAGGCGCTTCTGTTCTGCTTTCAAATCATCCTGCAAATCGTCTTGCTTTTTCTTTTGTGCGTCCAATGAATCTTTCAACTCAACAAGTTCAGCTTTTTGGCCTTCTTGCTTTGCAAGCTTCTCTTCAACTTCAGCTTTTTGTTCAGCCAGAAGCTCTTTGTCTTCAGCTTGCTCGCGCATGATCTCACGGTCTGCTTCGATCAATGTGTTGACCGCAGAAGCACGGTCGATAAAATCGACAAAGCTGTTAGCGCCAAGTAAAACATCGATATAGTCAACGGAACCGCCGCTGAGTTGGATGGCGCGTGCGCGTTCTTTCAAAAGTTCTTCGCGTTCAGCAATTTTGCGTTCAAGTTCTTCGATCGATTCTTTCAATTCATCGATTTCTTTTTTTGTTTGGTCGATTTGTGCTTGAGCAGCATCGATCTTTCCTTGAGTCTCCTCAATCTCGCCATTCAATTCCTGAATTTTGTTCATGATTTTTTCGAGCTCTGTCTGGTTTTCCGCAATTGCATTGTTTTTGGACTGGATTTCGGAATTCAAATTGTTTTTTTCTTCTTCGACCTGCTGTTTTTCTTTTTCGAGGTCGGATAATTTATCAGCACTTGCTGTCGGCAAGAAAATCGATAGCGCCAGAACAGCGGATAATGCTGCTACGAACCATTTGGACCATGTAGTCAATGTGTTGTGCTCCTTTCCATTTCCTTATTAATTGTTATACCTTTATCTGAAATTTCTTTTTCTACAGTAGTAAATACGTCATGAATTTCATGAAAAAAAGCCTTCAAAAAATCCGGCAGACCCATTGTACCACTGCATAAACTCATTTATTATTACAGTTTCTTATCAAATCTTCTCTCGATTTGTCATAAGCGAAACATAAGAAGATGAAATGTAATCTTTTATAAGTAGAAAGTAATATTTTTGCAGAATAATTCATATTATCGTTTTATTCTGATAGGGCTGCAGTTGGGGATGGCAGCTTGTTTCGCATTACGAAGGAATCGCTTTTAAAAAAACGGCAGGAATACGAAGTGTAAAAACGGAAAGGGTGGGATGGCAACATACAAAAAGGAGTGATGGATCGATGAAATCAATTAAAAAAGGGGTTTTAACATTATCATTGGCAGGGGCTCTTGCCTTAAGTGCAGTGCCGATGAATACTACGGTGGTAGAAGCAGTTGGAAACGGGCCAGGCTTTGGCGGAAATGAAACAATCAATACATCCATTTTGACGACATATTCAGAAATGGCGGATTTTCTGCACAAGCAGGAAGCAAAGCAGCAGAACATGGAACTTGAAGTAATCGGGGAAAGTGTCAAAGGGCGCGATTTGTACTTAGTGAAATATATGACCAACCCGGAAAATCCGACCATCCTGTTTTTGACCCAGCAACACGGAAATGAACAACTGACCACAGAAGGTGCACTTGAGTTCATCAAGCATCTAGGCACCGGCAAAATGAAAGGCGTTACAGATAACGTCAACATCCTCGTTGTGCCAATGCTCAACGCGGACGGGGCGATGGGCGACGTCGACTTTTCATTGGACGATTACGTAGCATCGGGAGACCGTAACTTAACACGTTACAACGCACTTGGCGTTGACTTGAATCGCGATCACATCACAAAAATCCAGCCGGAAACACAAGCGCTGCACACAAATGTCATGAGCAAATACGACATTGACTATATGATCGACTTACATCATCAAGGGGCCAACAGTGAGCGTGATGGTGAATTAGTTTCAGGATCGATTCTTTATCCGACAACTCCGAATGCCGACCCTGACGTAGTGGAAGGCTCTAAAAAGCTCGGAGCAGTGGTCTTTGATGCTATTGATGAAAAAGGCTGGGGCCATCTCGGCAAATATCGAGGCGGTGACGCCGAAACAATCAGCAGAAACGGCATTGCGGTCGAGTACGGCATTTCCACATTGCTTTTCGAAATGCGCGGAATGTCTGATCACTTCTACGAATCATACGTCCTTGGCCAAAAAAGCAACGGTTATTTGATTAAACAAACCGTTACAACATTGGATTCGACAGTGCGCGCCATCGCGGACGGCTCGATTGATACGAAAGACACATCATTCTGGGATACACTAGCGTTCCAGCAAACACGCGAAACTGAATAAGGACGAAGAAAAGCCTTTCCCGCTTTAGTCGGGAAAGGCTTTTCTTATAGGAATTCCTGTTATTCGTCTGCATCGATATCTTCCTGGTTTCTGCGTACGACAAGGACGTCGCATTTTGCAGTGCGCACGATGCGTTCGGAAACGCTGCCCATGATCAAGCGTTCCGCTGCGTTCAAGCCGGTAGCGCCACAAACGATGACGTCCACCTTCAGTTCATTCGCCAACTTCTTTGGAATGACTGTTTTAGGGGAACCGTATTCAATCATCGTATGGACGTTCGTGGCACCGTGTGAAGCGGCTTCGTCCTTGTAGCGGGCCAGCAGTTCTTCACCGCTTTTCAGAGCGCGTTCTGCAATTGTGCGGTCGTATGCTTCGATTGAACCGAAAGAGCGATTATCGATGACGTGCACAAGATAGAGGTCAGCATTGTTTCGTGAAGCAGCGGCTGCAGCTTTTTTAAAAGCCCATTCCGCTTCCTTAGAACCATCTACTGCCACCATAATTCGGGAATATTTCAATGTCATTGTCCATTCCTCCTTCTATACTGCTACCTTTCGATATTGCCTCCCGGACTTCCTTCTTTTTTTCAGAAAATTTCATGCAGGCTGCAGCGGATTTATAAAATAGACAGGCGAGTCCCACAAAATGTATGTTACGCTTAATGAAAAACAATGGCATTAAGAAGGAGTGAGCCCCTCATGAAATCAGGAATCGATAAGTTGGCCCCAGAGCTCGAAAAGCTCTTGACGATCAGCCATCACGTTAAAGAATATAAAAAAGGCGATTACCTTTTCCATGAGGGGGAAGCCGTAAAAGGCCTCTATATCCTCCGTTCCGGCAGAGTGCAAATAGGCAAAGTGACCCCCGATGGCCGTGAGCTGGCATTGAAGATTTGCGGCTCAGGGCAGATGGTCGGGGAAATCACGGTGTTCGCGGAAGGTTCGACGTATTTGCTCGATGCCCGGGCGCTTACGGATACCGTCTGTTTGAAAATTCCTGTCGAAGAGCTTGAGCAATCGCTCGAAAAAGACCCGGTATTGGCGATGGCGTTTATGAAATGGATGGGAATCGACCAGCAGAAAACGCAAACCCGCTTCCGGGACTTGATGCTGCATGGGAAAAAAGGGGCTTTGTATTCCACTTTGATCCGCCTCGGCAACAGCTACGGCGTAGAAGCGGAAGGCGGCCTATTGATCGATGTTGTGCTGACGAACCAGGAGCTGGCGAATTTCTGCGGCATGAGCCGTGAAATGGTCAACCGGATGCTTGGCGATTTGCGGAAGCAAGGGACAGTCGGCATGAAGGACGGCAAGATCGTTCTCTACAATATCCCGAAGCTGAAATTCGACATCAATTGCGAAGAATGCCCGATCTACCTCTGCAAAATCGACTGATTCCAAAGCCTGCCGTTGCGGTAGGCTTTTTGTGTGCTCTGGTAATATCAGTTTTTTTCCTTAAGAGTGTGGTGCAGAGGTGGGTAAGAAATGAATTATGCAATTGAACCACAAGATCCAGGAAAGAAAAAGAAGCGAGGGGAAAAGCTTCGGCTTTTCGACTGCGTTGCAGGGGGCTGCTTGGGGCTCGCAGGATGCGAGTCATGCAGCTGAAGCGACAGGACGTCGCGCTTTCAGCTGCCCGGGTATGGGGCGGGTGTTGAGCCAATGAGCCGCAAAGAACGCAGCTCATTTGTCTCGCCAGCCCGCGCGGTCCCTCAGGCGTCGGCCCCTTCCACTCCGTCTCTAGTTTTAGAGGGTAAGAAAAATTTTTTGTCCATTCGTTAGAAAATGTGGAAATGCTTCCTGTTTTGCAGCTCAAGTCATCTTTGTAGTTTGGGGTAGAGACTAGTTAGTTATGATTCATCACCAAAACCCTCGCCTCAAGCACCAACGTGCCAGACGCTGCATCACAGGAAGCGATTCCCCCACTAGCCGGCAACCCAATATAAAAGCAGATGCGATTAAACAATCTACAGACAATGAAATCTCTCAGCTGCCGGCGCCCAGGGTGAGCCGACGCAGTATGACAGGCGTTCTTTCTGGCTTACTGCTAAAGGCCAACCCAAAGCAGGGCAGCGAATATTACCAAGAAGAAAAATAGAACATGGGAGCAACGCCGCTCGTAAACTCCAACTATCCTGCACGCGCCCGATCCGGGAAGCGATTCCCCTGCTAGCCGGCAACTTAATAAAGAAGCAGATCTGATTAAACGCACTCGACTCGACGAAATCTCTCAGCCGCCGAGCGTAAAGGGGTGAGCCGACACAGTAAGACAAGTGTTCTTCTTGGCTTACTGTGAGAGGCCAACCCAAAGCACGGTGGCGAATACTAATCCGAAGAACAAATAGAAGATCGGAACAAATCCACAAGCCAACCCTCGCTATCCTCACCGATGCCTGACCCGGGAAGCGATTCCCCCACTAGCCGGCAACTAACTAAAGAAGTGGATATGATTAAACACATCCCAATCAACGAAATCTCCCAGCCGCCAAGCGCCAAGGGTGAGCCGACGCAATAAGACAGGCGTTCTTTCTGGCTTATGGCGAGAGGCCGACCCAAAGCAGGGCGGCGAATACTAAATACGAAGAACAAATAGAAGATCGGAACATATCCACAAGCCAACCCTCGCTATCTTCACCGATGCCTGACCCGGGAAGCGATTTCCCCGCTAGCCGGCAACTCGTATAGAAGCAGTTCAGATTAAACGCACCCGACTCAACGAAATCTCTCAGCCGCCGAGCGTAAAGGGGTGAGCCGAAACAGTAAGACAAGTGTTCTTCTTGGCTTACAGTGAGAGGCCAACCCAAAGCACGGCGGCGACTACTAAAATGAAGCTTCAACAGAACAGCGAAATAATGCCACACGCAAACTCCAGCTATCTCCACCATTCATTCGAACAAGTAGCGATACTCAAAAGCCTGCCCAAATGCAGGCTTTCTTTTTTTGGCGAAAATATGTACAGCTGAAAATAAAAGTACACAGGTGTGATTTTTGTCACAGCTAAACCGGAACTTAGGTCCTATGCTAAAGGAAACAGCAAACGAATGAAGAGGTGGGAGTATTGGAAAAGAAGCAATCGGATCATGATGTAAATTTAAAAGGCACGCTCGTCAGCGTGTTCTTCGTCGGCATCGTCATCATTGTCATGTGGGTAGCCGTTTATTTGATGTATGTAGCAAGATAAGAAAAGGAGAGATTCATCATGCATTTCCATAAATATGAGAAGATTTGGCTCAGTTTTGGCATCGTCTCGCTCATCGTCTTTTTGAGCGTCGTCGGCGTCAGTGCTTTTTCGCAAGATCACACCCCGTCCGGCGGGATGGAAACGATCGACCCGGAGAAAGTAAACGAGACCGCGCCCTTTGATAACCCGGGCGTGACGCAATTGGATGAAGATACCTACCAGGTGGCGATCGTCGCACTGGCTTTCGGTTATACTGCACCGGATCTACGGGTGCCGGCCGGCAAGGAAATCATTTTCAAAGTTACGAGCACAGACGTCGTACATAGCTTCACGATCGATAATACGAAAGTCAATATGATGGTCGTTCCCGGCCGCATTACTACTAAGTCCTATACATTTGAAGAACCGGGTAAATATTTGATTTTATGCAATGAATATTGCGGCACCGGCCACCATATGATGTATACGGAAATTGAGGTGTACTAAGATGATTGCCCATTCAGACCGCAAAATCGCTTTATGGCATATCGGCGTTGCCTATGCCGCTTTTCTCATCGGCACGCTGATGGGAGTCTTGCAGGTATTTGTACGCAACGATTCCCTTGAACTTCCCGCATGGCTTGATTATTACCAAGTTCTGACGGCGCACGGTGTATTGCTTGCACTTATTTATACGACCTTTTTCATTTTTGCATTCTTCATTACAGGCATGAGTAAAAGCCTCGGCAGCTTCGGCCCGAAAGTCCGCCTGTTTTCCTGGATCGGCCTTTGGGTGACATTATTCGGCACGGTCATGGCGACGGTGCTCATCCTTATTGGCGAAGCTTCTGTTTTGTATACATTTTACGCACCGATGAAAGCGAACGGCTTTTATTATGTAGGCCTCGCGCTCTTTGTTGTCGGTACATGGATTTCAAGTTTTGCTTTGGTCGGCCATTATCTTGCATGGCGCCGGCGCAATAAAGGGCAGTTGAGCCCACTATTCGCATTCATGACCATTACAACCATTGTTTTGTGGATCATCGCTTGCCTCGGGGTCGTCGCGACGGTGTTGTTCCAATACATCCCTTGGGCTTTCGGCTGGACGGATACGATCAATGTCGAATTGAGCCGCTCCTTATTCTGGTATTTCGGCCACCCGCTCGTTTATTTCTGGTTGCTGCCTGCCTACATCGCTTGGTACACGATTGTGCCGAAGCTGCTCGGTGTGAAAGTGTTCAGTGATTCCTTGGCGCGCCTCGCGTTCGTCTTGTTCATCCTGTTTTCGATTCCGGTAGGATTCCACCACCAATTGACGGAACCGGGCATCTCGAACTTCTGGAAGTTCCTGCAGGTGGTCTTGACGTTCATGGTTATCGTGCCGTCGCTGATGACGGCGTTCTCGATGTTTGCGACCTTTGAGATTTCCGGACGCAAAAAAGGCGGCACTGGACTGTTTGGGTGGTTCAAGAAACTGCCGTGGAAAGATGTCCGCTTCACTTCGATTTTCATCGCGATGGTGTTCTTCATTCCCGGCGGCGCCGGCGGAATCATCAACGCCAGTTTCCAATTGAATGAAGTCGTCCATAATACCTTATGGATCGTCGGACATTTCCATATTACGGTCGGCACGCCTGTAGCGATGACCTTTATGGGCTTGACCTTCTGGCTCATCCCCTATTTGACGGGACGCCGTTTCACGAAGCGCATGCAGCGCCTCGGATTCGTCCAGATCATCACTTGGTCGATCGGCATGCTGCTCATGTCGACCGCGCAACACGTGCTGGGGCTTATGGGGGCACCGCGCCGCACAGCTTACAGCGGCTATAACGACCATCCTGCTGCGATGGAATGGTTCGAAGGGATTGTCTCCAACCATGTAACGATGGCGATCGGGGGGACAATTTTGTTCCTGTCCGCGATGATCTTGATGTATATCGTCATCATGACGATGTTCGTTTCACCAAAAGCTGAAACACCGGAACAGATGGTGGAATTTCCGCTGGCGGAAAGTGACATGTCCAATACGCCGAAATGGCTTGAGAACTGGTGGATTTGGATCGGCATCGCCGCAGTATTGATCATCGTCGCTTATGCAATTCCATTAACGCATATGATTCAACACGCACCACCAGGATCTAAAGGGTTTATTACTTGGTAGGAGTTGAGGGAAATGTTCACGATGACACTCGCATTGATCGTCATTTTCATCGTTTTCACCGCCATGCTTGTTGAGCTGTCGGTGACAGACGAAGAATAGAAGAAGAGCTGTTCCGGTAGCAAGCCGGCACAGCTCTTTTTAATGCGCTGGATTGCCTGGCATTGGAAGGGCTGGAAATTGTATTTGAGCAGTATCTTCTATAATATTTTAAGAAGAAAGAAGAGGTGGGTGTAATGGGATGGATGGACTGGATCTTTACGGCCGTGAGCTTCATCTGGCTGGTTGAATTCATCGTTTTTAAAAACCGTGAGACCGGGCAAGGAGATCCGGTCGAAAAAAGGACGTTCTTCGGGATCCTATTGTCGCTGATCGCCACCATCGTGGTTGGTTTTTGGCTTCAGGAGCTGGCGGAAGCAGAAATTGCATCGGTGCTAAGGCCGATTGGGCTCGTGCTGCTTATCGTAGGTGTCTTTCTGCGATTTTGGGGAATCCTCCATTTGAAATCGCAATTTACACGCCACGTGACGGTACGGGAAGGCGATAGCATAGTCAGCAGCGGGCCTTACCGCAAGCTGCGCCATCCGCTCTACACCGGCTTGTTTTTGATCGGTATCGGCATGGCGCTATTCTTCACGAGCCTGATCGCGGCGGTTGTCGGTGGCTTGTTGCTCGCTTTTGCACTCAATAAACGAATGCAGCACGAAGAAGCCTTGCTCGTCGAAAAGTTCGGCCCCGAGTATAAGGAATGGATGAAGCACCGAGCTCGCTTGATTCCTTATATTTATTGAAGCTCAGCTATCGCGAATAAAGAAGTGGAAATCCCGGATCTTGCATCCGGGGTTTTTCTTTTGCAAAAACCAAAGCGTTTCATTTTACATCGTGTACGATTTAAATTAATATACATCGTGTAAGATATAATTCTTGGAGGGATATAATAAATGAAACCAATATTTGAAACGACAATGATCAACAGCGGCGGACGCGAAGGCACCGTCTATTCACCGGACAATATTTTCAACCTCGATGTGGCAAAACCGGTCGCGCTCGGCGGCCAGCCGAATACAGCAACGAACCCTGAGCAATTGTTTGCGGCAGGCTATAGTTCTTGCTTCAACAGTGCGTTGGACTTCGTGTTGGAACGTGATAAAGTGGAAGTGAAGAACAGCGAAGTCACAGCGACGGTTTCTTTGCTTGGCGATAAAGCGGACGGCGGCGTGAAACTCGCAGTGCGCCTGGAAGTGGACATCGACGGCTTAGAAGACAGCAAGAAACAGGAGTATGTCGACAAAGCCCACGCGTATTGCCCGTATTCCAAAGCGATCAAAGATTCAGTGGACGTGGAGATTGTCGTTCGATAAGCAGGAAAATAGGTGATGACATGGACAAACCGACAAAACTGGAACAGCAATTATGCTTTGAAGTGTATAAAGCTTCGAGTAATTTCTCGAAACTTTATGCCAAGACATTAGAGCCGTTCGGGCTGACATTTACGCAGTATTTGGTCCTGCTCGTGTTGTGGGAAGAAGACGGCCTGACGATGAAGCAGATCGGCGGGCAGCTCGGGCTCGGCACCGGGACGCTGAATCCGATCATCAACCGGATGATCGAAAACGGCCGCATCGTGAAAGAGCAGTCGACCGAAGACCGGCGCGCTTTCCGTATCTCCTTGACCGAACAATCACGAGCCGATGAAAAACCGATTGAGCAGGCCATCTACGACAAGATCACCAGCTGCAATTATCTCGATGTCAATGCCATCGAACTGATGAAGAACTTGAAAGCCTTGAATGCATTTTTCAGCGAGATGGATCTGTGAAAATTCATGGAAACAGGAGTGATGAATGATGGGAATCTATGATATTAAGGTTACCGATGCCAGCGGGGAAGAGTACAAGCTCGAACGCTACAAAGGCCAGCCGATGGTCATCGTCAATACGGCGACTAAATGCGGTTTGCGCGGCCAGTTTGACGGCCTCGAAAAAATTTACCAGCGCTACAAAGATGAAGGCCTTGTCGTGCTTGGCTTTCCATCCGATCAATTCGGCCAGGAAGTCGGGGAAGCGGCAGATGCCGAATCGTCGTGCCGCATGACTTACGGCGTCACGTTCCCGATGCACGACATCATCAAAGTGAACGGAAAAGATGCGCATCCTTTATTCGATCATTTGACGTCGAACACAAAAGGCTTCCTGTCGAGTGGCATCAAATGGAATTTCACGAAGTTCCTTGTCGACCCGAACGGCAAAGTCGTGGCGAGGTTCGCGCCTAAAGATACACCCGATTCGATGCACAAAGACATCCAGAAAGTGCTCGGCGCCTAAACACGAATTGTTCACGAAAGCGGCGGGATGTGGTAAGCTGAACGTCACGATGAGTGAACGGGAGTGAAAGAAATGGGCAAAGCGAAAACAAAAGCAAAAAGCGGCGTAGGCCAAGGAACCGGCAAAAAAGGCTGGAACCGTTGGGAAAAAGGCAAGAACAAGGCCAAGAGTTTCAAGCCGTACACGAGCAAAGACAATAAAGAAGCCACCAACCAAAAAGGAAAACAGCCAGAAGCTGAAGCTGAATCTGAATGGGTCGATGGATAATAAAAGCCGCGCAGGCAATTGCGCGGCCTTTTTATTTCCTGGGAAATAGAAATGACGGAGGAAAGCGGCGGAGTTTTGCGGCAGCTACTCTAAAGCGAGGCATCGAAAACTCATTGAAAGAACAAACCAAGCTTCGGAACGATTGCATAAGAAAATCCTGCCTATCTTGCTGATGCTTATCTCAAGAAGCGATTCCCCCACTAGCCGGCAACTAACTAAAGAAGCAGCTCCGGTTAAACACACACAGAACAATGAAATCTCTAAGCCGCCGAGCGCAAAGGGGTGAGCCGATGCCATAAGACAAACGCTCTTTTTGGCTTATGGCAAGAGGCCAACCCAAAGCCCGGCGGCGATTAATAAAATGAAGCACAAAAAGAACGCCGAAACGATCCCACAATCAAACTCTCACTACCTAATTACATGCCCAATCCGAGAAGCGATTCCCCCACTAGCCGGCAACTACCTAAAGGAGCAGAGCCGATTAAACGCACACAGATCAATGAAATCTCTCAGCCGCCGAGCGCAAAGGGGTGAGCCGATGCCATAAGACAAACGCTCTTTTTGGCTTATGGCAAGAGGCCAACCCAAAGCACGGCAGCGACTACCAACAAGATGAACAAGCCAATCACCGAAACCGTTCTACAAGAAAGTTCACGCTGTCTTCACTGAACCCTGTCCCGGGAAGCGATTCCCCCACTAGCAGGGAACTCATTAAAGAAGCAGATTTAATTAAACACACACGAATCTATGAAATGTTTTAGCCAGCCAGCGACAAGGGTGAGCCGACGCAATAAGACAAGCGCCCTTCTTGGTTTATTGCTAAAGGCCAACCCAAAGCAGGCTGGCGACTACCAAGATGAAGCACATACCAACGACCGAAACAGTTCCGCAAGCAAGCTCACGCTATCTTCATTCAAACAACAAAATTTGAGGAACTTCGTATCAAAAAATAACTACGAATTGAAAGTTTTATACGAAAAACATGCCAGCGACTAGACCCTTTTTCACTTTCTGCAGGAAGTGCGAGAAAATCCTTGCGGCGAAATTCGAACTGGTCTATAGTGAAACTACAAGATTTGGTGATGATGTAAAAAAAAAACACCATATATAGTGATACCGCAACAAAGGTGCCCAATATGGGCTTAAAAGGGAATCCGGTGAAATACCGGAGCTGTTCCCGCAACTGTAAGCGCAGACGAACCATGAAATCCCACTGTCCAATGGACGGGAAGGGCATGGCGAGAGTGACGCGCGAGCCAGGAGACCTGCCTTAGTTGTCGTTTTGCACTTCTCCGGGAATTGGGAAGGATGACAAAGGTTTGGTTCGTGTGGCCGAAGTATGCCCACCTAATTAACTTGCGTTTATGCCCCCATTCTCTCCGGAGAGTGGGGGCTTTTGTGTTTTCAAAAGGAGGAAGTCAGCATGCATAGAGAACAACTTCCGGCCGGCGTATCCAGGACCATCCAGTCCCGGCTCGTCTTGCCGCCGGATACCAATCATATGGGCACGATTTTCGGGGGCACCGTCCTCGCATATATTGATGAAATCGCGGCCATCGCGGCAATGAAACATAGCCGGCGCGCCGTCGTAACCGCGTCGATCGACAACGTCAATTTCCTGTCCTCGGCGAAAGTCGGCGACATCCTGATCTTGGAAGGCGTCGTCATTTCGACAGGACGTACTTCGATGGAAGTATACGTCAAAGCAGAATGCCAGCACATCGAAAGCGGCACGCGCAGCTTAACGACTACCTCGATCTTGACGATGGTGGCAGTAGATGCAGAAGGCCGTCCGACGCCGGTCGCGAGCGTGTTGCCGGAAACGGAAAATGAAAAACGATTATTTGAGAACGCACAGGAACGAAAAGAACGCCGAATGATAGCAAACGAATACGCAAAGGAGCTGTGTTGAAATGACTTTAGGAGCAGTAGAACGCGATAGAAAAATTCAAGATGCATTGGACCGGGTGTCGATGGACGAACCGCATTGGACGTTTGAGGCGGCAGGGTTATATTTGGAGAAATTATACGAGCAAGCGGCACAAACGCGCGGCTACAGCGAAGCGAACAAATACGATGATTTTTACGGATTGATTTACGGGCTTAGCCGACTTGGCATTTATTCGAAAGATTTATTGGAAGCTTACTCCGAGGACGAAATTCGCCAATTGGGACAAGAAATTGCACCGGAGCGCGATGAATTGTTCAATTACATAGGTTTGTTCTTGCTGGCGGACCGTTATTTGGCAAAAGACTATGACGGGCGTGTGTGGGAATTGCCGCAGGAGCGCTTTCTCATCATCGCGATGACTTTGATGCAAAAAGAACCGAAAGTACGCCGCCTGGAACTCGTTAAGGAAGCGTATTGGGCGATGAGCAATTTGTATATGACTGTGGCGACGCCGACTTTGTCGAATGCCGGGAAAAGCTTCGGGCAAATGTCTTCGTGCTTTATCGACACCGTGGCGGATTCGCTTGACGGCATCTACCAGAACAACTGGGATGTCGCGCGACTTAGCAAAGATGGCGGCGGCCTCGGGGTTTATTACGGAAAAGTACGAGCACTCGGCTCGGACATCCGCAAATTCAAAGGTAATTCATCCGGCGTTATCCCGTGGATCCGCCTGCTCAACGATACAGCCGTCA
Source organism: Bacillota bacterium (assembly GCA_051750505.1). GTDB lineage: Bacteria > Bacillota > Bacilli > Bacillales_A > Planococcaceae > Planococcus. The sequence continues at coordinate 360,571 of JBNJJS010000001.1, read as the reverse complement.
GCGTCGACCAGCTCGGCCAGCGCCAAGGCGCAGTGGCGGTCTATTTGGATGTGTTCCATAAAGACATCATGAACGGCTTCCTGGATTTGAAAACGAACAATGGAGATGAGCGGCGTAAAGCACACGATATTTTTACCGGCGTCTCGATTCCGGATTTGTTTATGCAAAAATTGCAGGAAACGGATGAAAACGGCCGCAGCATCGGCGAATGGCATACGTTCTGCCCGCACGAAGTTAAGCAAGTAATGGGCTGGAAAGACGATCAGGGCAATCCGCTTGGCTTGGAAGATTTCTATGACGAAACGGACCGTAAATACTTTGCGGAAAAATACGAAGAAGCGGTTAACCATCCTTTATTGGCAAGAAGATCGTTCCGTGCAATGGACGTTATGGCGCGCATCATGGTGTCGCAGCTTGAGACCGGCACGCCGTATATGTTCTACCGCGACGAAGTGAATCGCCAAAACCCGAACAAGCACTTGCGCGGCATCGGCAAAACGTCCATCTACTGCAGCAATCTGTGCAGTGAAATCGCTCAGAACATGTCGCCGACTGAAATCATCAAAGAATACAAAGACGAAGAAGGCAATTTGGTCACTGTGCGCAAACCTGGCGATTTTGTCGTCTGCAATTTGTCGTCGATCAACTTGCCAAGAGCAGTGCAGGCGGACGTCTTGTCCCGCCTCATTCCGATTCAATTGCGCATGCTTGATAATGTCATCGATTTGAATACCATTTCGGTTGGCCAGGCAGAAGTGACGAACGGCAAATACCGCGCCGTTGGATTAGGGACATTCGGTTGGCACCATCTGCTGGCGCTTCGCAGCATCCATTGGGAAACAGAAGAAGCGGTCGAGTATGCCGATACTTTGTACGAAGAAATCGCCTGGCACACAATCCGCGCATCTGCGGGATTGGCAGAAGAAAAAGGAGCCTTCAGTGAATTCAAGGATTCTGAATGGCATACGGGCAGCTTCTTCGAACGCCGCGGCTACAACAGCGAACGCTGGGACGCATTGCGCCGCAAAGTTGCAGCATCCGGCGTGCGCAATGGCTGGATGATGGCGGTCGCGCCGAACTCGTCGACCGCTAAAATCGGCGGTTCGACAGACGGCATCGATCCTTTGTATGCCGTCGAATACGCAGAAGAGAAAAAGAACTTCCGTTTTAATGTAACGGCACCGGATTTGAACCACCGGACGTATGACTATTACCGCCGTGCACGCCACGTGCTGGACCAGAAATGGAGCATTCGCCAAAACGCCGCGAGACAGCGCCATATCGACCAGTCAATCAGCTTTAATTTGTATGTGCCGCACACGATCCGCGCCAAGGAATTGCTGGAATTGCACCTCGAAGCGTGGAATTGCGGATTGAAGACGAGCTATTATGTGCGCAGCACGTCGCAGGAAGAAATCGAAGCATGCGAGGCATGTGAAAGCTAAGGAAGGATGAGGAGTATGCAAACTTTAACGAAACAACCATTGATGGATCCGGATGCACCGAACCGCTCGACCGCTATTGTCGGCGGGGCGAGCTCCGGTTTGCTCAATTGGAATGACATCGCCCATCCGCATATGTATGAATTGTACCAAGCGCTGCTCGCGAACTTCTGGAAAGCGCAGGAAATCAATATGCAGGATGATATTAAAAATTGGGACTCACTATCGGACACTGAGAAAGACGTGTTTCTGCGCATCAATACGCAGCTCGCGTCTCTCGACAGCCTGCAGACGCCGACGATGACCCAAGTAATGGACTATGTCAGCGATTCAAGCTTCAAGTCGATTTTTGCCGTCATCGCCCAGCAGGAAGCGGTCCATACCGAGTCGTATTCCTATGTACTCAGCTCGCTCGTGCCGCTCGATGAACAGAACCGGCGCTTTGATGAAGCGAAGAACGATCCGCTCGTCAGAAAGCGCAACGCACGGATCTTGTCTGCGTACGAAGCGTTCCGCACCGAGCCAGATTTGAAAAACTTATTGAAGCTTGCGGTCAATTCGATTAATTTGGAAGGCATTTATTTCTATGCAGGCTTTGCGTTTTTCTACCATCTCGCGCGCCAGCAGAAAATGCTCAAGACCAGCACGATGATCAGCTATATTCAGCGCGACGAAATGCAGCACGCCTATTTCGTTTCCCAGTTTATCCGCATCCTGATCGCAGAAAACCCAGAACTCGCGACAGACGAGATGAACGACTGGATCCGCGATGAAGTGGCGCACGCAGTGGAACTTGAAAAAGAATGGGCACAGCACATCCTCGGGGAAATCGACGGCCTGGATTTGGATGAGTTCAACGAATACGTCGAGTACTTGGCAAACAAGCGGCTGCGCCAAATCGGCCTCGGCAACCTCTATGAAACACGCGACAATCCGATGCCGTGGATCCGCGTCTTCGGCGATGACATGATGAACAGCACGAAGTCGGATTTCTTCGAACAGAAATCGCGCGCCTATACGAAAGTATCGGAGTCGAATGGCTTTGATGAACTTTAAGTCGAACGTCGCAATTGTCTATGCTTCTGCGACAGGGCATACGGAATGCCTCGCCCATATGGTAGCGGATGCGTTGGTGCGGCAAGGGCTGCAGCCGGATGTTTTTCGTGTGAAAGAATTCGATCTTGCTAAACTATCCCGTTACGATATAGTTTTAGTCGGTACTTATACATGGATGAACGGAGAAATCCCGAAGCAGCTGCACGGCTTGTTTGAAGCAATGGAACAGCAAGAGAAAGTTCTTATTACAGGCGTATTCGGCACAGGCGACCGCTGCTTTGCGACGTATTGCGGCGCGGTGGATCTGTTCCGGGATATGCTGCATGCGATAACCATCTTAGCCGCAACGCTAAAAGTGGAACAGATGCCGTCCACAGACGATCGCACGCGCTGTGACGCGTTCGCGGGAAGTGTACTGATGAAATACAGCAGTTACAAAGGACTGCAGTCAGCGGTCAACTCTTGAAGCCTCCTATAGTTTCTCCTTTGGGCAAGCGGGTATACAGCTAGTAAGCAATATAGACGGAGGAGGAATGACCATGGCACAACAGAAATGGCTGAAAGTCGGTGCCGCGGCGGTTTTATCTGCAGGAATGTTGGCAGCATGCGGTGGAGACGAAGACGAACCGCAAATGGAACAGGAAACGGATGTCTTGCCTGGTAATGAAGAAGAAGAAGATACAGATCCGGAAGTGGAGCTTGAGGAAGAGGATGAAATGGAAGAAGATTCTGAATACTGAGTATGTCCACCCGTTATATAGGTCTATAGTTTCCTTTTGCGGTGATGTATTTTATAATGTTCAGGAACGGGAAGCCAGAGTATTTCCGATTACGCATTAAAAGAGGCACATCAATGAAAAACAATAATGATTTGGTAAAATGGAACAGACTATAGCGCTGGAACCAACGCCGAAAAAAGCCCTTGTCCGGGTTTTTTTCGGCGTTTTCTTTTGAGCGCAGCTGCTTTAAGAAAGGAGAACGATATGAATATCGAACATACTATTATGGATCTTGCACAGCAGGTCGGGAACTTACTTGAGGCGGAAACGGATACGACGGATATGGAATGCCTGATCAAAAAAAGCCGAACCGTAAAGATTCAGCTGCATGCCAAAAGCTTTGATTGCACCCTTGAACACGATATATCGTTCAGAAACCTGAAATCCGATGGTTCTGCAACAAACGAAGCGGATATTTATCTGCTTCCTGAAGAAGTGCCGGTATTCACTGCGGCATTGCAGCAATACCCGATCGCATTGCCGACGGAGTTTGAGCAAAGCATCGATTCGAACCCGAATATCGTGTGTCTGCGACTGATAGCAGAAGAGCCGCCGGAGAATTTTGCGGCACGGCTCGCAGCTGCATTGCGTGAGATCGATTAAATAGACAAAACCCGGATTGTCATACATCCGGGTTTTTAATATTCATCCTTTATTTGGAAAAATATGTGCTGCATGATAGGATGGGCATGCTGGAACATTCGAATCCATCTGGAGGGTTGAGCATGCGCAAAAATATGTTATATTTCATAGGGTTTCTGGTGCTTGCGGCTTTCAATAGTTGGATGGACAACCTGCAAGAAGGAGTATGGAATCTACAGGAAAACCTTTTCCGAGCGTTATTCATCACGTTATTCATACGTGGTGGGTTTTGGTTTGAGAAGAGAGTGAAAAGGAAAGAAGCGCAAGAGCAGGCAGATGCTAAACAGTGATAACTTGCACAACGGCAAAGCAATATTACTCGAGCTGTTGTTCTACTTTCTGAATTCCAATAACTTAATCAAATGATCAAGGCGCAGGGCAATATATACCAATGACATTGCCGCTATTCCTTGCCAAATCCCGCCAAAGAATAATCCAAGAAGAGCGCCCACTGCTATGTAAACCAATAGGTTTTTCTCCATCCCAATATCTCCCTTCATTACAAGTTAATCCTATTGTAACTCACAGGAGATATGAAAAGATGGAACGGGGATATTTTCTAATCCATCCAAAGCTTGAGCAACAGCTTTGTTGTATCCATGGGTTTCCCGTATGCATGAAATTAGATAATCCATGCTTAATCCTCAACCTCCCTTTATAATGAACTTACGCAACATTCCATTTGAAGAGGAGTTTTTCCCGTGATTGTCATCATCGATCATTATGATTCATTTACATATAATCTTGTGCATTATTTCGAACGGCTCGGTGCGCGTGTGGAGGTCTTCCAGAATGACCAGGCCGCCCTTCAGGACATCGTGGCGCTATCGCCGGAACTGATCGTTCTGTCGCCAGGGCCGGGCAAGCCCTTGCAACCGGGAGCAGGGACCAAAACGCTTGAACATCTCAGCGGAAAAATACCGATACTCGGCGTGTGCCTTGGCCATCAAAGCATCGTCGAGTTCTACGGCGGCAAAGTCCATAAAGGCGCAAAACCTGTCCATGGGAAAGTGTCGGAAGTTGCACACACAGGGCAAGGAGTTTTTGCAGGACTAAATTCACCGACACCGGTCGTACGCTATCATTCGCTTGTTGCAGACAGTGAAGCGCTTCCGGCAGTGTTGGAAATGACTGCACAGGCAGGAGATGGCAGCCTCATGGGCGTACGCCATAAAGAATTGCCGGTTGAGGGCATCCAGTTCCACCCGGAGTCGATTTTGACGAAGGATGGTTTTCAGATGCTTGCGACGGCATATAAAAACGCACAGGTATGGAACCGTGAAAAGAAAGGAGGCGCTTACGATGGCCCCTTATCTGCAGTTTGATTTCGTGAAAGAAGACGGAACGCCGGAAGCGCTCGCTTTTTCCGAGCCGTTAGCGATACTTGAAGCGAGATCGCTTGCGGAAGTGGCGGCGGTTTTTGCGGAAATCGACCACTACACAGAGCAAGGCTATTACGCAGCAGGCTATGTTTCCTATGAGGCAGCGCCTGCCTTCCGCCCGGAAATGGCTGTACACGAAGGAGCTGAAATGCCACTCGTCTGGTTTGGCATCTATAGCGAAAAAGAAGTGCCCAAAACAGTGGAAGCCGCTGATTATGAAGTATCTGACTGGACACTTGAAGGCTCTGTTCCCCAGTATAAGGAGGGCATCCAAAAAATCCGCCAGGCCATCGAAGAAGGCGATACGTATCAAGTGAATTACACGGAACGCCTGACCGCCGGATTCAAAGGCGATGCGAAGGCATTTTACCAGCAGCTTGCACGCAACCAGCAAGCGGACTACAGTGCCTATCTTGATATCGGCCGGCATCAGATCTTGTCGGCTTCGCCGGAATTATTCTTTCGCATCGATGGGTCACGCATCCGCACGAAGCCGATGAAAGGCACCGCGCCGCGTGGCAGGACGAGTGGGGAAGACGAGGCGATCTTGGATGTGCTGCTCGAATCGGAAAAAGAACGCGCCGAGAATTTGATGATCGTCGACTTGCTTCGGAACGATATGAGCCGCCTCGCCAAACCGGGGACGGTGCAAGTGCCGAGGCTGTTTGAAGCGGAGAAATATCCGACTGTCCATCAGCTAACCTCGACCGTAGAAGGCGATCTTCCGCACGGACTCAGTGTATTCGACTGGTTCCAGGCATTATTTCCATGCGGTTCGATTACCGGTGCGCCGAAAGTCAGCACGATGTACTATATCTCAGCACTCGAACAGACGCCCCGTGAAGTGTACTGTGGTGCGATCGGCTATATCACTCCTGAAAAAAACGCCGTATTCAATGTCCCGATCCGCACCGTCGTCATCGATCAGGATAAATCGACTGCGCGTTACGGCGTGGGCGGCGGCATCACATGGGATTCCACGTCTGACGGCGAGTACGAGGAGCTATTGACGAAAGCCCGCGTGCTTACCGAACGGCGGCCGGAATTTGCCTTGTTGGAATCGCTCAAATTGGAAGATGGGGACTATCCGCTTCTGGCGCTCCATCTTGCGCGATTGGAAAAAACCGCTGCATATTTCCGTTTTTCATTAGATAAAGATACCCTCGCGGCGCGTTTGGAATCGCTTGCTTCAAAGCATTCGACAGGCCTTTTCAAAGTTCGCCTGACACTCGAGCGAAGCGGCAAGATTGAACTGGCAGCACAGCCGGCATCGCCGATCGAACAGCCGATCCGCTGCGCACTCGCCAAATCACCGGTCGACAGCAAAAATGCCTTTCTTTATCATAAGACGACCAACCGCGGCATCTATGAACAGCACCAAAAGCAGGCACCTGACGCAATTTCTGTGCTGTTATGGAATGAACGAGAAGAACTGACCGAGTTCACCATCGGCAACCTGGTGGCAGAAAAAGACGGCCGTTTCTACACGCCGCCCGTATCAAGCGGCCTGCTTGCCGGCACATACCGCGAACAGCTGATTGAAGAAGGCCGCATTGAAACGAAAGTTTTGAGAAAAGCCGAACTCCATACGTTCGACGCCATCTGGTTCATCAATAGCGTCCGCGGATGGATGAAAGTGGAACTCGATGACATCAATAGTTGAAATCAGACTGCTGGAAAAATCCAATGTGAAACGTCTTGTTTAATAGGATATGTATAAATCAAAACCCCAAGCTACGCTCAGAATCTGCGTAGTTTGGGGTTTCTTATGCTTGCGCACGCTTGTTGGCAACTAGTTTTATGAGAGCCATTACAAGCCCTATCACGAAATGGATCACGCCATTTGCCAGTACAACGAGACCTATGAACACCGCCATTATGGCGCCTCCTTGGCCGGTAGCCCCGATATCAACCAGGATGAAACGGGCGGCATAGCCAATTCCGATACCGAAAACAGCCAATAATATACCCGAAGCCCAGAGCGGGAATTTTCCACTTCTATGCCATTTGATGATGAATATATTTGCCGGAATCAACAATGTTGCAAGAAATAAATACATCAATACATCCATATAATCCCCCTCGTCTATTCTTACTATCCAATGTACGCCAAAAAGGAAGATTTTTCAAAAATGCCAAAGCAACTCCTTGTTTAGCTGACCATCAAAAAAGCCGGCCTTCCATGACGGAAGGGCCGGCTTTTGTAAATTACACATTGACGATTGGTTGGGATTTCAATACTTCTTCAGACTCGGCAATCGCTTCTTGTCGGAACGTATCGAGCATATCGCACGGACGCCCGACGAAATCCATCTTGCCATCTTTCAATTTTACAATGCGGTCAGCAAGGATATGTGCGTCTTTTTCATCGTGTGTCACGAAGATGGAAGTGATGTTCGCCTTTTTCAAAATCTCCCGAAGATCTTTGCGGATTTTCCCTTGCAGTTCGGCGTCCAAATTACTGAACGGTTCATCGAGCAAGATCAAATGAGGGTTCGGCGCAATCGCGCGGGCAATTGCCACACGCTGCTGCTGGCCGCCGCTCAGTTGATGAGGATAACGCTTTTCGTAATCTTCCAATTCGACCAGTTCGAGCATTTCGCGCATGCGCTTTTTCTTATCGGCTTTTTTCATGCCCGACAAGCCGAACATGATATTCGCGCCGACTGTCATATGCGGGAACAACGCATAGTCCTGGAAGACCATGCCGATTCCGCGTTTTTCAGGCTGCAGAAACGTCTTGTCGTCGAACAAAGTTTCGTCCTGTATGACGAGGCGTCCGTTCTTTGGCCGTTCAAGCCCGGCAAGCAAGCGCAAAATCGTGCTTTTTCCGCTGCCGCTGCGGCCAAGGATCGAAATGACCTCGCCTTTATTGATTTCAAGCGTGAACCGGTCAAGTGCAGGGGCCTTCGTATTCGGATAGGAAAAACTCACATCTTCAATGGCGACAAACATATCAATCCATCTCCTTCTCGAGTATCTTATAGAAAATCACAATGGCCAAGGCGCTGATACCGATAATCAAAAGGGAAGCTTGTGAAGCTTCCATGATTTTTTCATCACTTGCGTACTGGAATGCTTTTGTTGACAATGTATCAAAATTAAACGGTCTGAGAATCAATGTCAAGGGAATCTCCTTGAGCACATCAATGAAGACCAAGATAAAACCACTGATAATCGCGCCTTTCATCATCGGCACATCGACTTTGAAAAAGGTTTTTGTCGGCCCTGCACCGAGCATGCGTGAAGCATCCCGGAAGTTCGTGCCGATTTTATCGTAACCCGTTTCGATCGAGTTATAGCCGATTGCAAAGAACCGGATGATGTAAGCGGCCAAGAGGAGAACGATGCTGACACTCAGTACGAGCGTCGTCTCGAGCCCGATGGCAAGATACAACGGAGCGAGATACCCATCAAGTGCGATAAATGCTGTCACGACCGCAACGGCGATGACCGCTCCTGGAATCGAATAACCAAGCACCGTCAGCTTTGGCAGCAGTTTTACGTACTTTCCTTGTATCATGCGGGCGAAGTTTCCGACGATGAGTGCAAAAATGACGATGAGCGTTGCGCTAAGCCCGGCGACAAACACCGAATTTGTCACGTAACTCATGAATTCTTCCATTGGAATCGTCCCGAAAGTCAAAATCGTCCAATCGATCAACTGAATGACCGGGATGAAAAAGCCGAGGCTTAATATGAACAGGCCATAGCCCGTTGCGGCAGCCCCTTTCCAGCCTTTCAGCGGAATGAGCTGCAAAGGCCGGACTTTCGTCGAGAAATAACTGTATTGGCGCCTGCCGCGCAGAAGCTTCTCGATAAGCAGGATGATGATGACGAAGCCCATGAGAGAAGCGGCAAGTTTGATCGATGTATCCAAGTCCCCGAGGCCGAACCAGGTTTGGAAAATGGCGGTCGTGAAAGTTTGGATGCCATAATATTTCACTACGCCGTAATCGTTCAGCACTTCGAGGACGACCAAGCTCGCCCCGGCGATGATCGAGATCCGTGAGATCGGCAGCACGACTTGGAAGAACGTGCGCCATGGACCTTTACCGAGAAGCCGTGTGCTTTCGATCAGGGAAGCTGACTGTTCGGATAAATAAACTTGGGTGATCGTATAAACGTAAGGGTACAAAAACATCGTATAAATGAAAATCGCACCAGGCAAATTCATGATATCGAAATATGCCGGGTCCAGTTCCATTCCGAAGCCTTCGCGCAGCGTTTGCTGCACAACACCTGTGTAGTTAAGGATGCCGTGGTAAGTGTAAGCACCGATAAATGGCGGGATGGAAAGAGGGAGGATCAACGCCCACTTCAAAAAGCGCCGGAACGGAAAATCGTATTGCGCAATCAGCCAAGCCAGGCTCAGCCCGATCAAGATCGTGGCGGCCGCCGTAGCGAGCGTCAAGATCAGTGAGTTGATGACAAACTGCTGCAATACAAATTCTTTCATATGTTCCCAATTGTCATTGGACGGCGTAAAAAGCCCGGTGACAATGGTCAAATTCGGCAGGAACAGCATCAGGATGATGATGACCGCTCCCACGGTCCAGACATTGAAATTGGCCAATCTGCGTTGCAAAATCCAGGCACCTCTTTCCAAATCGCAAGAAATCCCTTGCCGCAATCAACAGGCGGCAAGGGGCTTTAACTTTAAATTATTTCCAGCCGACTTCGTTGAACAATAGAATCGCTTTAGCGTTGTTTTCGCCGAGTGCAGACATCGAAATGTCCTGCTCTTTGAATTCACCCCAAGATTGCAGCAATTCGGATGGTTCCACTGCTTCGTTCACTGGATATTCGTAATTGACAGAAGCGAATGTTTCCTGTGCTTCCGGTGCGGAGAGGAACTCCAGCAATTTGATAGCATTTTCTTGGTTCTTAGCTGATTTTACCACACCAGCACCGCTGACGTTAACATGCGTGCCTGTTGTATCCTGATTCGGGAAGAAAACGTCGAGGCCTTCAGCAACTTCGACTTCCGCAGGATCTTCAGAGTTCAGCATTTGGCCATAGTAATATGTGTTCATGATTGCGACGTCGCCGACACCGGCTGCGATCGCTTTCGCTTGGTCGCGGTCGCCGCCTTCAGGGTCGCGTGCGAAGTTTTCGACCATGCCTGCTGCCCATTCTTTCGCTTCTTCTTCACCATTCAATTCGATGAACGAAGCAAGCAAGGACTGGTTGTAGATGTTTTCAGAGCTGCGGATCAAGACGCGGTCTTGCCACTCCTCTTCCGTCAATGCTTCATAAGTGGAAAGTTCGGACGGATCGACGCTTTCTTTGTCATACAAAATGACACGTGCGCGTTTTGTCAGGCCGTACCACATTTGGTCTGAATCCTGGAAGTTAGCTGGAACTTGTTCGTCGAGAACATCGCTTGAAACCGACTGCAAAATGCCATCTTGTTTCGCGCGGTCGAGACGCCCTGCGTCAGCCGTAAGGAATAGGTCAGCTTGAGTTGCATCGCCTTCACGCTTGATGCGCTCAAGGAGCTCGTCTGCTTCCCCTTTGATCAAATTGACTTTGATGCCTGTTTCTTCTTCAAACTGTTTGTAAAGCTGGTCGTCCACATCGTAATGGCGAGCTGTATATAGGTTAACTTCAGTGCTGGCAGTTTCTTCGCCGGCTGCCTCGTCGCCGTTCGTTTCTGCTGGCTCTTCTTCAGAGCTGTTCGAACCGCCGCATGCAGCAAGCACGAGAAGAGTGCCGAGCACTAATAGGAATAAAAGTAATTTCTTCATGAATGTCTCTCCTTTAGTATGTAATGATGAATCGCATTCAAATGAAAATGATTCTCAATGTCAATTATAGCTACTGAGAAAAGAAAGTCAACAGCTTTTGGGGTGATTTAATAAATACGTGACAAGTGTCATTGTAGTTTATGTCGGAAATGAGAACGGACAATATGAAAGCAAGCCGCAAACGAGCATAATGCCTCTGCTATTTCCACATAGTAGAAAATGCTACACTTGAAAGTGAGGATCAAGGGCTGCAACAGCCGGAATGGAGGCATAAGAAATGGACATGAAAACGTATTTGACACTGGATGCAACAGCGATGGCGGAGCTGGTGAAAGCCAGGGAAGTGAGCCCGAAGGAACTATTGGAATCGAGCTTCCGCCGGTTGGACGAAGTAGAACCGAAACTCCGTGCCTTTACCGCAGATCGCCGTGAACAGGCGATGGTGGATGCAAACAACATAGAAAACGGTGCACTCGGCGGGGTGCCGATTGCGCTGAAGAATATATCCCAGGCACTCGCTGGGGAGCGTTTGAGCGCAGGGTCGAAATTGCTGAAAGATTTCCGCCCGGAACGCGATTCTCATTTTGTCGCCCGTCTGAAAACAGCTGGGCTCATCCCGGTGGGGCATACCAATACACCGGAATTCGGCTTGAAAAACATTTCAGAACCGGAGCTGTTCGGCCCTTCGTGCAATCCGTGGAACACGGGGCATTCCCCAGGCGGCTCAAGCGGCGGCGCGGCGGCAGCCGTCGCATCCGGCATTGTGCCAATTGCCGGGGCTAGTGATGGGGGCGGATCGATCCGTATACCGGCTTCCTTCACCGGCTTGTTCGGTTTAAAGCCGACACGCGGAAGAACGCCGGTCGGACCTGGATCCGGCCGGCAATGGCAAGGGGCATCGATCGATTTCGCGCTGAGCCGGACAGTGCGGGACAGCGCAGCATTGCTCGATGTGTTGCAAGTCGTCCAGCCGGAAGCTGCGTTTCAGGCGCCGCTATTTCCAGGGAAATATACGGAACGGCTCGGGCAAGATTTTGAACAACCGCTGAAAATCGCGTTTTCAGTGGAATCACCGGTCGAAACACTGGTTTCGGAAGACGCGAAAAAAGCGGTGTTGAAATCGGTGCGCTGGCTTGAACTGCAAGGCCACCGGGTCGAGGAAGTATCTGCCGGGATTGATGGCATTCAATTGATGCGCGAGTATTATTTGATGAACAGCGGGGAAATGGCGTTGCTCCGGGCGAATCTCGAGAAAACGCTCGGACGCCGGCTGACGGAAGACGACATGGAAATCGAGTCTTGGCTGCTGGCCTCGGCCGGTCGACAGGTATCTGCAGCTGATTACTCCGCGAGCCTGGCGGCGTGGGATGCGGCAGCGGCAAAAATGGCCGAGCTGCACAAAACTTATGATTTTTACATCACCCCGGCCACAGCTCATGCAGCACCCGCAATCGGTGAATTGAGCCACTCTCCGGAATCCCGTATGCGGCTGCTAGAAGCGTTCGAGAAAACGGGCGATACAGCGGATCAGCAGGAATTGATCTATGCGATGTTCCTGCCGAGCCTTAGCTATACGCCGTTTACACAGCTCGCGAACTTGACAGGGCAACCGGCAATGTCCATGCCGCTCCACGTGACCGAAGCGAACTTGCCCATCGGCGTACAAGTGATGGCGCAAAAAGGCGATGAACACCGCTTGCTCCAGCTCGCTAAGCAATTCGAACAAAGTGATTTATGGATTGGCCAACGCGGCAATCCGTTCTTTGAGTGACCATAACCAAAAGAGCTCCCGCATCGGGAGCTCTTTTTTTCTGCTTGTAGAGAAATCCCAGGATACAGCTTTTCCGAAGTTTCCTGTACGAGCAGAGCATGAAGTTGGCTTTTTCGGCATAGCTTCTCAATGAACGCCGGAAAACGTCCTCCTACATCTGCAGACATACCCATTGCTTGCCATCAATCAGTCACCGGAATTTCAAACTTATTTCACAAATGGGCGATATTCTGAAGGCATTGAAAAAAGGAGGCAACATCATATGAAACCGATTTATTTAAGCGCATTGGTAATTGCAGGCTTGCTTATGCTCGGAGCTTGCAATGGCACAGATGAAGCAGGGGGGGAGACTGGGGTTCCTCAAACAGGACAAGCGGCGGAAGAAGATGGAACAGCACTGGAGCAGGCGGCGCTGGACCGTTTGGAAGAGCCCGATGAAGATACGGTATGTGAATATTGCCAGATGACGGTTTATGACGCCACACATGAACTCGGTGCATTTACAGCGCAAGGCATCAAAGCAGACGGATCGAATGCGTTTTTTGATGATGTCGGCTGTATGCTCAATCAGGAGCGCGTCGACGGCGAGGAGATGGAGAAGTTCGTGCGCGACTATGACACGCTGGAGTGGCTTCCGCTTGAAGAGGCGTCCATCGTCAAAAGTGGTTTGAAAACACCGATGAATTATGGTTTTGCCTTCTTCAAAAACGAAGCAGCTGCCCTGGATTTCATTAGCGAACAAGGTGACGCGGAATTTTCCGATCTTGATGCGGTCGGTGCCATGTCGTATGAGCGCCATGAAATGCGCGAGGAGAAAATGGGGGAAGGGCATAGCCATGGCGAGGCCAATGACGGCCACGGCGGCGACACAGAAAGTATGGGCCATGAGCATGGCGGGAGCCACGATGGAGATGGCATGAAAGACGATGAAGAATAAGCAAACAAATCCTTGCCTGCAGCGGAGGGTGCCGTTATGAAGCGTCTCATCCTGCTGTCGGCCTTGCTTTTGTTGTGGCCCGGGGAAGCATCGGCGGAAAGTTTACAGCAAACAATTGATGCACTTCCCGTGGGTGCTGAACTGGTGTTGGAGCCTGGTGTTTACGACGAACCGATCACGATCACAAAACCGCTGACTATAAATGGGGTAAATGGCGCCGTGTTTCGAGTCCAGGGTGAAATCCCGGCGATTACTATTGAAAACACAGAAGATGTGGCCATCCGCAGCGTCGAAGTCGAACAAGGGAAAACGGCGTTGCTTGTGCAGGACAGCAAGAACATCGTCGTCGAACAGACTTCTTTTTCAGCCGCCGATCAAGCGGTGCAAGTGCATGGATCACACGCGCTATTCTTTCGGGATCTCTCGATAGAAGGGCGGCAGGGCCATTATTCCGATAAAGGCAACGGCATTGCTTTATATAATAGCGAGGAAATCAAGATTTCAGATAGCATGATCGAAAATGTGCGGGATGGCATTTACATCGAAAGCGCAGCCATGCTCCGCGCGACAGGAAACACCATCCGGGGCGGCCGATACGGAGTTCACCTCATGTACAGCGAAGAAGCCCACATCAACGGAAACAAGCTTTCGGGCAATGTGGCAGGTGTCATGCTCATGATGACCGAAAACAGCCGTATCCATTCCAATGCAATCGAAGAGCATATATTGCCGAATGCTGCGGGATTGGTGCTGTATGAAGCGCAGAACATTCAAGTGCAAGATAATGAAATCACCGCCAATGCACTCGGGTTGTCGCTTCAGAAAACAACAGACTCCGAAGTCACGGGAAACCGGTTTTTCGGCAACCAGATCGGCATGGAATTCATCAATTCAGCGGATAGCAATGAAACGGCCGGCAATGCTTTCACCGGTAATATCATACAATTGCGCTCGGACGCCCTTGGTGGTTCAATTGCCGGCAATTATTACGACGATGCCGCGCTGCTCGATATCGACGAAGACGGTTACGGCGATACCCCTTATGCCGCGCTGCAAAGCTACGGGCAATGGATGGTGCGTGAGCCGGTCTATCAATATTTTACGGAAGCGCCGGCAGTGGTTTTGCTGAATGAAATGGACCGCCAGATGAATCGGCTTGGGGGATCCATTTTGGTGGACGATAAACCTTTGATGGAAGCGCCCTCGGATGCGCCGGCAGCAGCAACGATTTCCTTTTGGCGGCTATTGCTCGGTGCGGCGATTGTGGTGTTCGGGGTATTTATATGGAGAAAGGAGAGCGCAGGATGAAAAGATTAATGCTTATCATAGCCGCCTCTGTCGGGCTTGCCGGTTGCGGCGAAACGGACTTCACCCCCCGTGCGGTCCAGGCCGAAACGGACGTCTGCGCAGTATGCAATATGAGCATCACTCATGAAGAATATGCGGGACAGTTGATTGAGCAGGACGGCGATCATCTGATTTTTGATGATTTAGGCTGTCTCATAGAGTACATTAACGAAATGGATACGGCAGAACTTGGTGCGGCTTTTATCAAGGATGCTGAAACGAATGAATGGCTAAATATCGAACGGGCGGCATATGTTTATGCGCCAGATGAATGGACACCGATGGCTTATCATGTGCTAGCGTTTGAGAACATAGAGAGGGCACGGCAATGGATTGAAGGCGGGAACGAAGGGGAGTTGCTGACTCTTGAAGATTTATATGGCTTTGACTGGGGGCGCCATCATTGAACGGGGGCTTCACGCGGCTTGAATGGAGACAGATGATCAGGAGCCGTTGGTTGCAACTGGTCGGCTTATTATTCGTCTTTGTCTTTTCCGCGGTTATGGCCATCCAACAGCTTGCTATTCCGCCGTCTGCCGGATTCAGCCGACAGGCAGCCGCCATGTTCAACGTCCAACTGTTTTTGCTGCCATTGTTTTTGCTGACGATCGGCAGCATGAACATCGCAGGCGACGCCGAATCGGGCTGGCTTCAGCTGTTGAAAACCTACCCGGTGAAAATGCACCGGTATGTAGCGGGGAAATACATGGCGCTTACGGCTGCCTTTTTGCTTATCCTGTTGCTGTCTTTAGGGGCAGTGCTGATGATCAGTGGCATCGTGGGTACGCTGAATGGGATGGGCGTGTATTTCATTACGTCCGTAATGCTTATTTTTGTTTTTGCAGCACTTGCTTTATTGCTCGGGGCCGTGGCGAAAAACCGGCTACATGCACTTGCGTTGTCATTAGTGTTTTGGGCGGCGTGGCTGTTGCTTATCCCCTATGCCTTGATGGCGCTTGGCACATATCTTGCCGGGCATGTCGTGAAAACACTCATCATCATTGATATCCATCTGAATCCGGTCGAATGGATGCGTTTCTGTTTTTTCCTCGCGACCGGAAATGGCGATGCACTGGGACCGGCGTTTTACGGATTGACCGGCTTTTATTCGTCGCCTGAGGGAGGGGTGCTTGCGCTCTTCGTTACAGCGGCATGGATTATCTTGCCGCTAATGGCCGCGGCATCCGTCTTAAAAAGGAGGAAACGGCAAACATGAGGCTCAAGGTCGACAAACTGACGAAAACGTATAAGGGTGGCCAAGGCATAAAAGACATGCAGTTGGAACTTGAAAAAGGGGAAATCGTCGCGCTGACCGGTGCGAACGGCGCAGGCAAAAGCACATTGCTGAGGCTTTTGACAAATGAAGAGGAACCGACTTCGGGCAGGATCGATTGGTTTGGCGATGAGACGGTCAACTTCATGCCTGATGAACTTCAGTTTCCACCGGAGCTTCGGGCAGGTGAAGTCATTCACCTGCTTGCCGGACTGAAAGGGCTGTCCACTTCAGATGAAGAGCACGTGCTGCGGCGAGTTGGCTTGTATGATGTAAGGCGCCAAAAAGTCAGCCGGTTTTCCAAGGGCATGCGCCAGCGCCTGAATCTTGCGCAATGTTTGCTGGGGCCTGCAAGCCTGTTATTACTTGATGAACCGACCAACGCACTCGACGTCGACTGGATCGGGCGATTGCAGGATATCCTGCAAGAAGAGCGTGCACTTGGCAAGACCATTTTGTTTACGACGCATCTCGAGCGGTTCGCGGAAGAAACGGCTGACCGGATTGTGAGCCTATAATAGAAGAAAACAAAAAAAGCGCAGGAAAAGGAGTTCTTTTCCTGCGCTTTTTTTGTTGTTAAGAAGAAACGGCTTGTTGAGTTGCTTGCACTTTGTCTTCTTTTTCATAATTGCGTTCCACACGACGGATGTCCATGCGGATCAAAATGGACAAGACGAGTGCGACAGAAATCAAGCCGATAAAGATATAGAAGACCGGTACATAGCTGTTTGTTGCTGCATATACCTGAGAAACGATTGCCGGCCCGATGATCCCGCCAAGAGACCAAGTCGTCAGCAAGTATCCGTGGATGGCACCAAGCTGTCTAGTCCCGAACATATCGCCGATGAACGCCGGCAAGTTCGAGAAGCCGCCGCCGTAGCAGCTGACGATGAGCAAGATGAATACTTGGAAAATGATGACGTTCGTGATGCCCGGAAGCATGACGAAAGCGATGATCTGGATGATGAAGAAAATCATGAACACAGTCGGGCGCCCGATATAATCGGAAATTGCTGCCCAACCGAGGCGTCCGCCGCCGTTGAAGATCCCCATGATACCGACCAGTGTCGCGGCACCCGCTGCCGTCAAGCCGACCAATTCCTGTGCCATCGGAGAAGCCACCGAAATAATCATGATGCCGGCACTGACGTTGATGAGCATCATCGTCCATAGCATCCAGAAGCGGCGTGTTTTCACCGCTTGCCTCGCTGTTAACTGCGCCAAGTCTTTCTTCATCACTTTTTTGCCGGAAGCAAGGTCCGCTTCCATTCCCTTAGGCATGAAACCTTCAGGCGGCGGTGCGATATAGGAAGCACCGAGTGAAATTAAGATGAAGTAGCTGATTCCGAGAATATAGAACGTTGTTGTGACACCCACTGAATCGATCAAGCTTGCAGCAACCGGAGCGGTGATGAGTGCGCCTGCGCCAAAGCCCATAACGGCCATGCCAGTCGCCAGGCCGCGGCGGTCAGGGAACCATTTGACCAATGTGGAAATCGGTGCGATATAACCGACGCCAAGCCCCATCCCGCTCATGAATCCATATGTAAGCAGGAACAATACGAGTGAATCGATTTGAGTCGCGAATCCGGCGCCAGCTTGGCCGAGGCCGAACAGGACTGCTGCCACCATGGCGGATTTCCGCGGTCCGTTCTTTTCGACAAAACCGCCGAAGAACGCGGCTGAAATCCCGCCGAGTGCCATCATGATCGTGAAGGCGTAAGTGATTTCTGTTGGAGACCAGCCCATCGTTTCGCTGATGGGCTTTGTGTAGACACTATAGGCATAGGCAGCACCGATTGACAATTGGATCGCGATGGCAGAGAGTGCGATCAGCCATCTGTTTTTGTTTGTCTGCATTGTGAAATTCCTCCTTCGGTTAGTGAAACTGTTCTTTCGAGAATACACGGTTTTCACTATTTCGACAAACTAATTTTCAGAATAAAGAAACTACTCTAATAAATAAATGATATTTCTATTAAAGAAAGTCATCATTTATGAAGATCCGAAGGGTGAAAACTGCTCTTTTCCATAGAAAAAGGGAAAAATAGCCGGAAAAAGGTAAGCGTTTTCAGAAAAGCACAAAACCGATTGGGAATATTTACTCATTTTTCACTAAGCAACGAATTACATTGTTTAAAGGAGAGATTTCGTGTCCGAGCGAGAAAATCATTACAGTAAATCCAGTGTCCACGCGGGTTTGAGGATAAAAACCGAAAGTATTTAAACTATTCAAAAATATTCTGTTTCAGTCATCATTTTCTCTCTTTCAGCTCAATAAATGCTATTTCAGGCAATATAATTATTTTGATATAAGGAATCTCGAACTACTATTGATTTGTCGAAGGTATAGGATTTGTTCAAGCACTCCACATCGTTATAAAAAGCCGGAGCAAGAAGAGTGTTTATAGTTCTGACAAACGTTTCTTCGTATGCACCGAAACTTTTTCATCCATGACATAGGATGCGAGAAAGTCCAAAAACAGCTGGGCGGCTTGTGTATGGAAGCTCGATTGGTGAGTGATGTAATGGAAGCGGCTTTTATTTGGAAAGTCGGTCAGGCTAATGGCGCCGATTGTGCCGAGATTCGTCTCGCTTTTGACAGTGGACTCCGATAGATAGGAGATGCCAAGGCCTAGGGCGACCGATTCCTTGATCGTCTGCGAGCTGCCGAAGCTCATCACTTTTTTCGGTGCAATGCCGAGCTGTGCGAATAGCTTGTCAGTGACGTCGCGTGTGCCGGAGCCGGGTTCGCGGATGATCCACGTTTCTGCTTCCAGCAAACGGCGGTCGACTTGGGCATTGCGGATGATCGGGTGGTTCGGTCGTGCGATGATGACCATTTCTTCTTCCGTAAACAACTTGATGTCGATATCCGGATTAGCGATGTCGCCTTCGACGATAAACCCGATATCGAGCTCCTGCTTATGGGTTTGCTCGATAATGGTCTTGGAGTTGTGGATCGTAATGGTTGGCGTGATGTTCGGATGGCGTTTACTGAACGCGTAGATGATGCCCGGCAAAAAGTATTCGCCGAAAGTATAGGCCGCCCCGATCGACAGCGGCATCGCAGTCGACGGTTCAAGCTCCATCAATGCCATTTTCAATTGATCGTATTTCAATAGGATTTCCTTTGACTGCGCGTAGCTGACTTGCCCGGCTTCCGTTAATTGGACATATTTATTGTTGCGGTCGAACAGCCGGACGCCGAGTTTTTTCTCGAGTGCCTTGATGCTCAAGGAAATGGCGGAAGGGGTCATGTGCAGCAGTTCAGCTGCACGTGTAAAACTTTTCTGCTCTGCTGTAGTAACGAAAATCTCCAGTTTATGATCCATCATTTCACCTCGATGAGTTTTTTTAATCATACTATTAAATATATTTAATTTTACTTATCCAGTCCACTCCCGTAAAATTTGAATAATATGAAAATAACCCTTTATTCGAGAAGCGACCAGACTTCTTGCATAATACATACCTAAATAGGAGGAATTATAATGGATTATTCGAATCATCCCTTTCCAGGGAAACGGCATACCGTCTTCGGCAAAAAAGGCATGGTGGCGACATCGCAGCCGCTTGCCGCACAGACGGGACTTGAAATCTTGAAAAAAGGCGGCAACGCCATTGATGCAGCGATTGCGACAGCTGCGACATTGACGGTCGTCGAACCGACTTCAAATGGCATCGGGGGAGATGCATTCGCCCTTGTGTGGATAAAAGGCGAGCTTCATGGCTTGAATGCTTCAGGGCCATCCCCTCAGGAACTGACGATCGAAGCGGTGAAGGCGAAAGGGCATGACAAGATGCCGACACATGGCTTGGTGCCGATCACCGTTCCCGGCGTCCCGGCGGCATGGGCGGAGCTATCGAAGCGTTTCGGCAAATTATCGCTTGCGGAAACATTGGAGCCGGCGATCCGCTACGCGGAAGAAGGCTATCCATTGACGCCGATTCTCGGCAAGTACTGGAAAAAAGCGTACGACACCTTCAAAAAGAATTTCACCACTAAGGAATTTGAAGCGTGGTTCGAAACTTTCGCACCGGACGGCCGTGCGCCGGAAATCGGCGAAATGTGGAAATCACCAGGCCACGCCGACACGCTCCGCAAAATCGGCGACACCGATGCAAAAGCCTTTTATGAAGGCGAGCTGGCAGAGAAAATCGACAGCTTTATGATTGAACACGGCGGTTTCTTGAAAAAACAAGACTTGGCGGCGTATAAGCCTGAATGGGTCAAGCCGATCTCGACCAGTTATAAAGGGTATGAAGTATGGGAGATTCCACCGAATGGCCAAGGCATGGTCGCGCAAATGGCGCTCAATACCTTCAAGCAGCTGGACGCGCCGGTGTGGCAAAACGCCAACACGCTCCATCAACAGATCGAGTCGATGAAACTGGCCTACACGGATGGCCAGGCATTCATTACGGAACAGGACGATATGCCGGTGACGGCTGAACATTTATTATCAGACGAGTATGCTGCGGGCCGTGCGAAAGAAATCGGCGCTGAAGCCGTCGACCCGGTTCCGTATGAACTGCCACAAGGCGGTACGGTCTATCTCGCCGCAGCCGACGAAGAAGGCAATATGATTTCGTATATCCAAAGCAATTACATGGGCTTCGGATCCGGCATCGTCATTCCGGGAACGGGCATCGGACTGCAGAACCGCGGCGCGGATTTCTCGCTCGATGAAAACCATCCGAATGCCTTGAAACCCGGCAAGCGTACATTCCATACAATCATCCCAGGATTTTTGACGAAAGCAGGAGAAGCGGTCGGGCCGTTCGGCGTCATGGGCGGCTATATGCAGCCTCAAGGCCATTTCCAAGTGGTGGTGAATACGCTCGATTATCTTCTTAATCCTCAAGCGGCGCTCGATATGCCGCGCTGGCAATGGATGGGCGGCAAGAAAGTGACCGTAGAGTCGGAGTTCCCGAACTATCTGGCGCAGGAATTGCAGCGCAAAGGCCATCAAGTGGAAGTGATGGCTGATCCGGGAAGCTTCGGGCGCGGCCAGATCATCTGGCGCAATCCGGAAACAGGGGTGCTGGCAGGAGGCACCGAATCCCGCACGGACGGGGCGATTGCTGTTTGGTAAAAGAACAAGGCGTCAAATCGATTGATCTCACCATGGCCTTTTTCCGTGCAGGAATGCTTGGTTTCGGCGGCGGTCCGGCGGTCATTCCTATCATGCAACGCGATGTGGTAGACCGTTACGGCTGGTTGACGGATGAAGAATACGGCGACACGATCGCCCTGTCGAACACCATGCCGGGGCCGATCGCGACAAAACTCGCGGGTTATATCGGCTACCGCGTGGCGGGGCTTCGCGGGTGCTTGATCGCGCTCGCCGCATCCATCATCCCGACCGTCGTCCTGATGATTCTCCTGCTCGGCATCCTGCAAAATTACAAAGATGTGCCATGGGTCGCGAATATGTCGAATGCGGTCGTTCCGGTCGTCGCGGTTATGCTCGGCGTCCTGACGTGGAACTTCATCCAGCAATCCGAAAAAGCGCTCGGCTGGAGCCGCGCCATTCTATTGATTGTTTTATCCGTCGTCTTACTTGAAGTGTTGGGCATCCACCCGGCGTTTCTGATCGCCGGCCTGATTCTATTGGTCCTTGTACCTTTCATTAAAAGGACGGTGAACAGAACATGATTTACTGGCAGATTTTCCTGGCGTTTTTCATCCCCGGGATCCTTGGCTATGGCGGCGGTCCGGCTTCCATTCCGCTTGTCGAGAAGGAAGTCGTCGGCCGCTATGGCTGGATGGACACCCAAGAGTTCAGTGAAGTGTTGGCACTCGGAAATTCCTTGCCCGGCCCGATCGCGACAAAAATGGCAGGCTATATCGGCTATGCCGAGGGAGGGGTGCTCGGTGCAGCGGTCGGCCTATTCGGCGCCGTCGCCCCTTCATTGATCTTGATGATTGCGCTTATGGCGATTCTTTTTAAATACAAAGATTCACGTGAAGTGAAAAATATATCGAAAGTCGTCAAGCCCGTCATCGCCGTATTGATCGGCGTCATGACGCTCGACTTCATCTTAACTTCACAAGCTTCACTCGGCGGCATCCAGACGGCGATCCTAATGGTTGCCAGCTATTTGATGCTCGAGAAATGGAAACTGCATCCCGCACTGGTTATTGGGTTGGCCCTGCTATATGGCGCGCTTACAGGTATATTGATAGCTTAAACAAGGGCATCCTGAATTCAGGGTGCCTTATCTGCGATTAAGGACAAAATATGGTAAAATCACAGGAAAGTCATACCTTTCAAGGAGGCTAACGATGGCTATCATCAAAGAATCGACGGACCGGCAGAATGTTTCGGGCCAACCGGAAGCATTCATCCGCAACCATCAATATAATTTCATTAAAGAACAAGTGCTGGCGCTCGTAACGGCGCATGCGACGGCGAACGACGCGGAAGTGCTCAGCGTGCTGCGCCATTTGAGCCATGAAAAAGTGTTCGCGCTGTTCCCGGCTTTGACGGAAGAACAGAAGAACGTGCTGCGGCCGCTTACATCAGTGAAAGACACTGACGCAGGGGAAGAGTTTCTATCTGGGCTGCGCCCTTATTTGATCCCCTTTCCGGCCGTTGACCTCGACAATTTGAAGCGGTTGTTCCCGAAAGCGAAAAGGCTGAAAGGGCCTAACTTAACATCGCTTGATTTTCATGAGTTGTCATACCTCGCTTGGCAAGAAAATACCAACCGCTTTTTGGTCGCAGAAAGAAACGGGCGCCTGCAGGTTGTGAGCGGCCAATTCGGCGCAAGCCGCAAACAGGGCGTTTGCATGATTTGCCATAAACACAGTGCGGTCGGTTTATTCATGGCCAAGACAAAAGGGGCGAACATCGACAGTTACGTCAAGCACGGGCAGTACATTTGTGCAGATGAAACGGCTTGCAATGCCCGCCTTACGACACTCGAACGGCTCGAGCGCTTTCTCGATCGGCTGGAACGCTAGATGATGGAATTCATGGATTGGATTTGGCCGATTGGTGTGGTATCGGGCGTTGTGGCAGTGGCGTATTTGCTGTCCCAGGAACGGATTAAAGCAGTGGAGGTGCGCATGAAGCGTATGGAAAAACGAATCGAACAACTCGAAGCGGAAGTGAATTTGGAAGAACCCGCAATCAATGAGGAGCTGCGCCGCTTGATCGCCGAAGGTCAAGAAGTACGGGCCGTGAAAGCGGCACGTGTCGCTTTCGGCTATTCGCTCCTCGAAGCGAAGCAGTATATCGATGGACTAAAAGAAAATGATTGATACAAACAGGCTTTCCTCTAGAAGGAAGGCCTGTTTTTCTGTCTTCCGGCAGGGTTTCGGGCAAAAGAACCCGAAATAAAGAGGAAAGGAAAGGGGGAGGTGCAATGCGCCTCGCAACAATCCATTGGAACGGCACCGAAGAAGCGGCGCTGGTCATGAAGGACGGTTTTTTGCCGCTGCGCAAGCTCAATGAACATACTGCTGAAAACTGGCCGACCGAGTTGTTTACACTGATTGAAACAGGAGAGCTCGAGCTATTGAAAAGGTGGCTGAGGGAAGAGTTCGAGCGCATGCCTGAAGGGGCGCTCGAAGCATCGCTCATGCCGTTTTCAGAAGCGGATTACGCACCTTTATACCGCCATCCGCGAAAAATCTGGGGAATCGGCTTGAACTACGCCGAACATGCGGCGGATTTGAAAGAAATATCACCCGACACCGAACCGGCGAGTTTCATGAAACCCGATACCGCAATCATCGGGCCGGGAGATGTAATCGAGCTGCCGAAGCAGTCCGGACGGGTCACAGCGGAAGCGGAACTCGGCATCATCATCGGAACGGCGTGCAAGAACGTATCGGAAGAGGATGCATTTGATGTAGTGGCAGGCTTCACCACAATCATCGATATGACCGCAGAAGACATACTCGAGAAAAACCCGCGTTATTTGACCCGTGCCAAAAGTTTCGACACCTTCTTCAGCTTCGGCCCGGAACTCGTGACACCTGACGAAGTGGAGGCGGTGCTTGAATTGACGGTGGCGACCGTCAAGAACGGGGAAGTCTGCCGGAAAAACAGCGTTTCGAATATGACGTTCCGGCCGCGGGACCTGATTGCTTTTCATTCTGAAGTGATGACGCTTTTGCCTGGAGATATCATCTCAACCGGGACGCCGGGAGCAGTCGTCATCCGCGACGGCGATGTGGTCGAATGCCGTATTGACGGGTTCAAAACTTTGCACAACCCGGTCGAAGACTTGAAGGTCCCGGGGCGTGGGCAATAGTAAAAGACGGAAGTTGCGAACCTGCTCGCAACTTCCGCCTTTTTTTTGATCATAGCGCAGCCATGCCGCCGTCCACGCGGTACTGGGCTCCGCTGACAAACGTGCTTTCATCGGAAGCAAGGAACAGCACCAGATTGGAGATATCTTCGGATTCGCCGTAGCGGCCGAGCGGAATCGTTTTCGACAAAGTTTTTTCGGTTGTACCGAGTCCTTCTTCGAGCGAGCGCATCATGCGTGAATTGACCGGCGACGGGTGGACCGAATTGACGCGGACTTGATGGCGCGCACTTTCGTAAGCTGCGGCTTTCGTCAAACCGACGACCGCGTGCTTCGATGTGATATATGGGCTGACGTTCGGTGAACCGCTAAGGCCCGACACCGACGACATATTGATGACACTCCCAGAGCCTTGCTTGTACATGACCGGCAGCACATACTTCATGCCAAGAAAGACGCCGCGCACATTGATGGCGATGACTTGATCGAAATCTTCCACCGTCTGCTCGGTGAGCGGAGCGACTTTTCCTTCTATCCCTGCATTGTTGAAGAACACGTCGATTTTGCCGAACGCTTCGACCGCTTTGTCGACATAGTTTTTGACGTCTGCTTCTTTGGAAACATCGGCTTGGACAATTTCCACGCCGCCCCCTAATTCTTGTTTCGTTTCTTGGAGCGTTTGTTCAGAGATATCGACGAGCACGACTTTTGCCCCTTCCGCCAAAAAACGTTTCGCCGTCACTTTGCCGATAGCGCCAGCGCCTCCGGTAATGACGGCCACTTTCCCTTGCAATCTTGCCATTCTGTTTTGCCCCCTTTGAATTGATCTTCCAAGCCTTCTCTCTTAGCTTACCGATTATCTGAAATTAGTTCAAAACATTCTGTCTTTTTGGGAATTCCTCTCTTTTGCCTCTTGCCGCTTTCTATCTTTTCCATTAAAATAAGAACAAACGTTCTGTATGGGAGTGGCAACATGGGAAAACAAACAGGAAAGCCCCGCTATATCGCCTGTATCGACATGCGCAGCTTTTACGCCAGCTGTTCAGCAGTCGAGCGCGGACTTGATCCGATGGAAGCGTGCATTGCCATCGTCGGGAACCAGGAGCGAAAAGGCAGCGTCGTGCTCGCAGCCTCGCCGGAAATGAAAAAACGCTTCGGTGTCAAAACCGGCACACGGCTATTTGAAATTCCGGATCATCCGGATATCTTGCTGATTGAGCCGAGGATGCAATTTTACTTGGAGATCTCGATGGCGATCACCGATCTGTTCGCCCAGTATGTCCCGAAAGAAGACATCCATGTCTACAGCGTCGATGAGAGTTTCATCGATTTGACGGGCATCATTCATTTGTATGGAACTCCTGAAAAAGCGGCCATCGACATGCAGGATTCGATCATGCGCCAGTTCGGCTTGCCGTCTGCAGTCGGCATCGGGCCGAATATGCTGCTGGCCAAGCTGGCACTCGATCTCGAAGGCAAGAAAAAAGGGCTCGCGCATTGGACGATGAAAGACGTGCCGAGAAAATTATGGCCGGTTTCCCCGCTCAGCAAAATGTGGGGCATCGGCAGCCGGATGGAGCGCAACCTCAATAATATGGGGATATTCACGATAGGCGACTTGGCGAGGGCGGACGTCAAGCGGCTTGAAGACCGTTTCGGCATCATGGGCCATCAGCTGCACCAGCACGCGCGCGGCATCGATTATTCGGAGCTCGGTTCGTTGCTCATCGAAGGGCAGAAAAGCTTCGGGAAAGGCCAAATTCTTTACCGCGATTATGAAACGCGTGAAGACATCCTGACGATTGTGCTGGAGATGTGCGAAGACGTCGCGATGCGCACAAGGGAAGCGCGCATGGCCGGGCGGACGATCCATCTCGGCATGAGCTACAGCAAAACCTCATTCGGCGGCGGATTCTCGCGTTCGCGGTCGATCGACGAAGCGACCAACGACACCTTGAAAATCTACGCCGTGTGCAAAGAACTGTTCCGGGAATTCTACACCGGCCAACCGGTGCGCCAAATCTCGCTGTCCATCACCAATCTGGAAGACGAAACCTCGATGCAGCTGAGCTTGTTCGAAGCGGATAAATGGCAAAGGAGGCGTCTTGGCGCCGCGATGGATGCGATTAAGCGCAAGCACGGCCCGACCGCGATCTACCGGGGCGTTTCCGGTACAGACGCCGGCACGGCGATCGACCGCACGAAGCTAATCGGCGGTCACAAGAAATGAAACATTTGAAACAGAGAAAAGCCCTGCCGATAAGGCAGGGCTTTTACTATGCTTGGACGATACGCGAGGCGGCTTCGCGTGCACCGGAGATATTTCGTGCAATCGGGCCGACTTCAAGTTCCGCAAGTGGTCCCATCACGTAAAGCCCCGGTCCCCATTGCAAAGTGTGCGTGACGACAGGATAGCCGCAGTCGGCACACTTTAAGCGCTGTTCTTCGATGACAGGCGCCAGCCATTCACGTCCTGGCAGCTGTGGCTGAAAACCGGTTGCTAAAATGACGGTGCCTGTTTGATGAAGCAGGCCGCCGTGTTCATCCACTAGTGAAGTGACCTCTTGTTTTCGAACAGCTCCATGGACATGGCCGTCGGCGACAAGTCCCGGAAACTGCCGGTGCTGTGTGCGCAATTTTGCATTCAAATCCCGCGGGATGGATCCTTTTCTGCGGGCATGCACGATCATTTCCCGGCGGCGCTTATAAGAGCGCGTTTTACGGAAAGCCTGCTGGTATTTCGGCCCAAGCCATCCAGGGTCGCTGTCAAAATCATGGACGCGGAATGGGTGCCGCTTCAGCAGCGTAACTTGCCCGGGAAACAGCTTATGGAGCTTCAAGGTCAAATGGACCGCCGTGATGCCGCCGCCGATTATCGTAAATGGAGCTTGTAAGGCATCGAACTCCGGCAGTTCCCGGTCAAATACATGAAAGACTGAACCGGGGGATTCCGACCGTAGCCGCTGGGCCCATTCAGGCCAGTGCAGTTGCTCGCCAGCGCCGATTGCGAGGACGATATTGGCGCCTGAGACATGCCTCCCGCTTTCCAAGAGGACTTGCCAGCCATCTTCCAAGCGCTTGATCGATTCTACACGGCCTTGGATCCAGCTGCGGCGGATTTCCTGTTCGCGCATTAAATGGTCGCAATGTTCATGGAAAAGCAGTAAAGACGGCCGCTTGAATCTTCCGAGAAAAGATGCGCTTTCGCTAAACGGGCTATCTTTGGCATGGTTATTCAAAGAGAAGGGATCTACATCCAGATGGTGGACAAAAGGAGAGCGCAAAAAAGGCATAGCAATGGCTTCGGTGCAGCGTCTCCATTCAGATAGCGGTTCAGGGTGGGGATCGACGATCGCAATTTCTTCAGGCGTGACTCCTTTTTGTTTCCGCAAAAAATTGGCCAGCGTTATTCCTTGGATACCGCCGCCGATAATAATCCATTTATGCATAAGCATTTCACTCCCAACTGTCAAAAATAATTAAGCAAAAGCTGATTTATAAAAATACGGACCTTGTTCATTTTTTAAATAGTAATAATTACGATTTACTTAAAATAGCATACATGCAAGATGAAAAAAAGACAAGAGCTTCCAGGAAGCGGAGGCAGATTTTATAGATAGGATAATCATGGTTTTGTTGAAAAATGCTTGCACAATGGAAAAAAGGCGGTTATCATATAAAACGTAATCATTACGATTTGTTGACGGCAAAGATTAAGGGAGTTTTAATTTATGGATAAAAGAATACCCATCACAGTGCTGAGCGGTTATCTGGGCGCAGGCAAGACAACGCTGTTGAATCATATCCTAAGTAATCGCGAAGGCTTGAAAGTAGCGGTTATCGTCAATGACATGAGCGAAGTGAACATCGACGGCGCCCTTGTCCAAAACGGCGGGTTTTCACGCACGGAAGAAAAGCTCGTTGAAATGCAAAATGGCTGCATTTGCTGCACCTTGCGTGAAGACTTGATTGTCGAAGTGGAGAAACTCGTACGACAGGGCGATATCGATTACATTGTCATCGAATCGTCGGGCATCAGTGAGCCGGTTCCGGTCGCGCAAACCTTCAGCTACATGGACGATGCGTTCGGCGTGGATCTGTCCGCCATGTGCCGTCTAGATACGATGGTGACGGTCGTCGACGGCCACGGATTCTGGCGTGATTTCGCTTCCGGTGAAACTTTGCTCGACCGGAAAGAAGGGGCGACGGAATCCGATGAACGGGAAATTTCCGATTTGCTCATCGACCAGATTGAGTTCGCAGATGTCATCCTATTGAACAAAACCGACCAGCTCACGGATGAAAAAGCGGACGAGCTCCATGGCGTACTACGGGCGCTGAACCCGTCGGCGAATATTTTGCGCACTGAACGTTCACAAGTGCCGCTCAGTGAAGTGCTCAATACCGGCCGCTTTGATTTGGAAAAGGCGAGCCAAGGCGCAGGCTGGGTCAAAGAGTTGAACGAAGAGCACGTGCCTGAAACAGAGGAATACGGCATCGCTTCGTTCGTTTACCGCAACCAAAAGCCATTCCACCCGGAGCGTTTGTTTGAATGGATTATGGACTGGCCGGTGGAAGTTGTCCGCGCTAAAGGATTTCTGCGCATCGCTACGCGCGATTCGGCCGCAACCTTGTTGTCTCAGGCAGGGCCTTCTGCAAGCCTTGAAACGGCTGGAGTATGGGACGAAGATTACGGCGTGAAAATGACTGAGTTGGTGCTGATCGGCATCGACATGGATCAACAGGCAATGACACAGTCTTTGGATGACTGTTTGCTGACAGAACAAGAGATGGCCCAGGACTGGAGCCGATTCAACGATCCGCTGCCACAAACAGCGATGACCCATTAAAAAGGAGGAACTAGCATGAGAGTGAATATTACATTGGCCTGCACGGAAACAGGAGACCGCAATTACTCGACGACCAAAAACAAGCGCAACAACCCAGAACGCATCGAATTGAAGAAATACTGCCCGCGCTTGAAAAAAGTGACATTGCACCGTGAAACAAAGTAATCACCCGAAATTTATAGCATAATAGAGAGGAGCCTATCGATGGCCAAAAAATCAAAAGTAGCACGCGATAAAAAACAACGTGAAATGGTGGCGCGCTATGCGGAACTCCGCAAAGAACTGAAAGCGCAAGGCGATCACGAAGCATTGGCGAAACTGCCGAAAGATTCTTCGCCGACCCGTTTGAAGAACCGCTGTGAAGTGACTGGACGCCCGCGTGGCTTTATGCGCAAATTCGGCATGTCCCGCATCGCTTTCCGCGACCTTGCACATAAAGGGCAGATACCAGGCGTCAAAAAATCAAGTTGGTAAGACAGTGAAAGAGGAGTGGGGCGATGAATGACGGCATGATTGCCTATTTGCTGAAATGTGAAGTGGCAAAACTGGGTGATGAGCAGCGGCAACTATACCGCTTCATCACAGATCTGGAAGACGCATTGGCTGAACAAGCGGATACGGTGGAGGAATTCAGAAGTTTGCTTGCCATTCATTCTCCATTTGAACAGGCGGCATACCGCTTCAACCGCTCGTTTACCGAAATCTCCACCATGATGCAAAAAATCGAAGCAGAACTTGGCGAAAAAATCGAAACCCGCCGCGAACGCGCCAAATGGCTCGACTACACCGATTGCCTCGTTGGAGAAGCAGGCCAGGCGGACAAGCAAGTTTTTCTGTTTATGAGTGAATGAGTTTTATCAAAAAATGCAAAAAGCCGACAGGAAATTTCCTGTCGGCTTTTTTTATGAACTTCCTGTTCTTCGTTTTCCGGATCGTCAATCAGTTGCTCCATCCCTGCAATTTCTTATGGAACTATTCTATGAGGCCTTCTCTGGAAGCGTCTCTTTCATGCGCAGCGCGGCCATTACACCGGCAATCATCGGCAGAAGGGCGACCAAGCCGATCGCCCACTCGACATTGATGACGTCGGTCAAGATGCCGGCGAACAAAGCGCCGAATGCATAGCCGCTGTCGCGGAATGAACGGTAGACGCCCATCGAAGAAGCACGCCAAGAAGGTGCGGCCACGTCGCTGATCGCTGCCTGCAAGGTCGGATAGACCATTGCGGTCCCGAGGCCGAGAAGGATGGAAGCCAAAATCCATAAGCTGTATTGATCGACCATCAGCAAAAGCCATAGCGAGGCAGCCTGCAGCCACATGCCGCCGGCGATCAGCCATTTCCGACCCCAGCGATCACTCAGTGCCCCCGTGAACAATTGGAAAAAGCCCCAGGCGGCCGGATACAAAGCGACGAGCAAGCCGATTTCCGGGACGCTCAGCCCGACACCGGCGAAAAACAGCGGAAACAAGCCCCACGCCATGCCATCTTTCAAATTCGTGGAAAGCCCGGCGAAGGTGGCGGTCGACAGTGTCGGATTTTTGAACGCCGTGCGCTTGAAGACTTCACCTGCGGAAAGGGCCGCGTCTTGTGTAGACGACTTCGCCTGGCGCTTCAAGTGTTCGCCGGTATCACGGACGAGAAACGACAGCACAAGTCCGATGGCGACGACCGCCAAACCGATATAGAACGGTTCGGGCCGGTTCGAGAAAGTCGCGGCGACATAACCGGACAAAGCCGCCATGACGGCCACGCCCGTATAGCCTGCAAATTCATTGAGCCCGACCGCGAGACCGCGCTCTGTTGGCTTCGCGAGGTCGATCTTCATGTTGACCGTCATCGACCAGGCGAGGCCTTGGTTAATGCCAAGGAAAATATTGGCGACGACAATCATCCACCAAGCGTCGGCGAAAATCACGAGCAGCGGCACAAAAAGCCCGGCGCTCCAGCCGACGATAAGTACTTTCTTGCGGCCCAACCGGTCGGCGATGGCGCCGGCAAAGTAATTGACGATCGCTTTCGAGAAACCGAAGCTGATGATGAACGAAAGCGCGGCACTCGCTGAAGCGAGCCCGAATTCCTCCTCGCCGATGATTGGCAGGACAGTCCGCTCGAGACCGACCATCGAACCGACGAAAAAGTTCGTCAGCACCAGCAGGAGAAATTGGACGATATTTTCTTTAATGCCGAACTGTATGTTTCTCATCGCTTCTCCTCACCGAGCGCATCTATTTCCCGGGAAATAGCGGAATCCGCCGGCCCTTCGTCCAACCGGTAAGCTTCAAACCCACGTTCGCGGAGGATGCGCACAGCATCACTCGCATACAGGCAATACGCGCCCCGGCAATACGCGATGACTTTCTTTCCAGCGGGCAATTCTTCAGCTTTCTCCTCCAGCTGAGTAATCGGAATTGACACTGCATCCGGCAGATGGCGGCTCTGGTACTCATCTTCAGCCCGCACGTCGACCAAAACAGCGCGTCCGCTAGCCACTTCTTCCAATGCCTCGGCCGAGGATATGACCGGAACCGCACCACCCGCTGTTGTTTCCATCATCCGGACCTCACCCATATCGGGAAATTGCCGTTCAGCGAGCCGTTTCGTCAGATGCAATAACTCAGCGACTTCACTGTCTGCGAGTTCATAATAATGGTGGTTTTTTACTTTCGAAGAAACGACGAGACGCGCTTCGCGCAGGGCTTGAAGATGCTGTGACGTATTCGCCACCGACATATGCGTTTCTTTAGCTAAGCGTTCGACCGTCTTCGGCCCTTGCGCTAAATAATCGAGCAGTTCGAAGCGCCGAGGGCTCGATAAAGCTTTGCTGATTTTAGTGAAATGCCCATAGGCGAAATTCTTGAATTCACGTGCTTCCATTGAAGATGCCCTCCTTTGAACTATTCAATATTTTTCTTGAATAGGTTTAGTTTAATAGGATTTTCCAGGGATTGTAAAGAAAAAAATCCTGAAGCAGCTACAGTAGACCGCTGCGATTTCATAAGGCTGGTGAAACCTTTCAGCAAGCGATGCGTAAATATCGAAAAGGAGTGACCGATCATGGCGCAATGCACAAACTGCGGATACAAATGGAAAGCAAAGCACATATGGAAACTGGGCATGGCGAAAGACGGAAAAAACTGCCCCTATTGCGGCGCGAGGCAGTATGTATCGTTCAAGAATGGCGGATTTTTGATGGGTCTTGGCTATTTGAGCGGGACGATCGGGTTCTTGCTCATCGTGCTGTTTCCTTATTATGTCCGCTTAAGCAACCGGAAAGACAAAAAACTGTATGGGGAATAGAGGATTAGGAGGAAACCCTATGAAACAGATTATCGCACTAGGCGGAGGCGGCTTCTCGATGGAGCCTGACAATCCCTTACTCGATTTATACATATTGGAACAATCGGCTAAAGAAACGCCGAAAATCTGCTTTATCCCAACAGCGAGCGGGGATGCGGACAGCTATATCGCACGCTTCTATGATTTCTTCGGACAGCAAAACTGCGAGCCGACGCATCTGTCGTTATTCAAGCCGCCGGAACAAGCACTGGAAGAGTTTGTCCTGTCGCAGGACATTCTTTACGTGGGCGGGGGCAATACGAAAAACTTGCTCGCGCTGTGGAGGGAGTGGGGCTTGGACCGGATCATTGAAAAAGCCTGGAATCAAGGAATCGTCCTGGCAGGGATCAGTGCGGGATCGATTTGCTGGTTTGAAGAAGGCGTCACTGATTCATTCGGCGAGGAGCTCCGTGCGTTGGCATGCTTAGGCTTTCTGCCCGGCAGCAATTGCCCCCATTACGACGGGGAAGCACACCGGCGCCCCACGTTTCAGCGATTGCTCAAACAAGGGCAAATCAAGCCAGGGCTCGCTGCGGATGACGGCGTAGGGCTTCATTACATCGGACAGGACTTGCACAGCGCTGTCAGTTCGCGCCCTTATGCCAAAGCTTACTGTGTAGGCGAGGGATATGAACATGAACTGGAAACCAGGTTTCTGGGAAAGCCTGACGTTGTGTGAAAGTTTAAGCCGTGTCTAAGCATGTTAGTGCAGAAGGCCAAGTTTACCGATAACCGGAAAGGGAAAAACCTACTAATTGGAAAATTAGGAGGAGATCTTTTGCAAACTCACCAAATGTACGTTAACGGCGAATATATAAAGTCCACTGGAGACGAATGGATCGACATCATCAACCCGGCAACGGAAAAAGTGATTTCCAAAATTCCAAAAGGGACGCCAGAAGATGTCGATAAAGCAGTAGAAGCAGCTGCCCGGGCACAGCAGGCATGGGAATTGACGCCGAATATCGAACGCGGGAAAATCGTCCGCAAGTTGGGAGATGAGATCGCCAAGAAAAGGGAGCGATTCATCGATTTACTGCAGGAAGAGCAAGGCAAGGATTTCGAGACGGCAAGCGGTGAAGTCGATTCGGCCATTGACTACTTCCATTATATGTCCGAATGGGCGAGAAGAATCGAAGGGGAAATCGTACCGAGCGATGAGCCGAACGAAAATATTTTCATCTATAAAAAACCGATTGGCGTCGTAGCGGGGATCATCCCGTGGAATTTCCCGGTGTTCATCTTGGCAAGAAAAGTCGCAACGGCTTTGGTGACAGGCTGCACAATCGTTATCAAACCGAGCCAGCAGACGCCGAATACCGCGATGGAATTCACGAAAATCATCGACGCGATGGACGAGATTCCAGCAGGTGTCTACAACTTGGTCACAGGGACCGGGTCGGAACTCGGCAATGCGCTAGCTTCGCATAAAAAAGTTCAGATGATCACGATGACCGGAAGCTTGCCGGCTGGAACGAAAGTGATGGAAGCGGCAGCGAAAAATATCACCAAAGTTAATTTGGAACTGGGCGGCAAAGCACCAGCCATCGTCACCCAGCATGCAGATCTGGACCTTGCAGCAAAAGCCATCACCACATCAAGACTATCGAACGCTGGCCAGGCATGTACAAACGCAGAGCGCCTCTACGTCCATGAAAGTGTCGCAGAGGAGCTGACTGAAAAGCTTATCAATGCGTTCGAATCGACAAAGCTTGGCAATCCAAGGGAAGATAAAGAAGCGGAAATGGGGCCATTGATCAGCCAAGACCGCCTTGAAACCGTAGAAGACATGGTTAAAGAAGCGGTAACGCAAGGGGCGACCGTTGCGACAGGCGGAGAGCGCACAAGCTTTGATGCCGGGTTCTTCTATAAGCCGACGATTTTGACGAATGTATCGCATGATTCCGATATTATGCGGGAAGAAATTTTCGGGCCGGTGCTCCCGATGACCACATTCAGCACCTTGGATGAAGCAATCGAAATGGCGAATGACACCGTATATGGACTGTCTTCTTCGGTCTACACAGATGACCTGAACGAAGCGATGCGTATCGTCAACGAAATGAAGTTCGGCGAAACTTACGTCAACCGCGAAAACTTCGAAGCTGTCCAAGGCTATCACGCCGGCATGCGCCAATCCGGCCTCGGCGGGGCGGACGGCAAGCACGGCATGGAAGACTTCCTTGCCACACAAGTCGTTTATATGCAGTATAAAAAATAAAGTAAACAAGGGTCTGTCAAATATGTATATAAAATGAAGCAGCCGGAGAAAAAGATTCTTTTTCTCCGGCTGTTTTAATTATGTCTGGCTTTCTTATAATTTTTAGTTTTACAACAGCTGATGGAAATGGAGACGGCGAATAAATGAACGAAGTGGAACTGAGTTCATTTATTTGCGACGCATCTGCATTGCAGATGCGGGAGCAACGAAATTACATGGTGCCCTGGCAGCTGGCAACGCGACGTCCTGTCGCGCCAGCTGCATGACCCACATCCTGTGGCCCCGAAAGCGTCCGTCGCAATGGACATCAGCCTTTCCTTTCGGTCACTCTCCTTTTCTGTTCTTATTTTTCAAAACGCACAAAGCGCTTTTTGCCGATCTGCAGGACGTCGCCGTTACGTACGACGGTGTCGAGTTCGTCTCGCGTCAGTTTATCGCCGTTGAACGACACGCCGTTTTGTTCGATGAGCCGGACAAATTCGCTTTTGCTGCGGACAAATCCGGATTCCACAAACTGCGGGATGATTTCTTCGATGCGTTCCTTACCGCTTTCCACCAGCAGCGAAGGGATGTTTTCCGGGATTTCGCGCTTTTGGAAGGCGGTCTCGAAGTAGCGTTTCGCTTCTTTCATCGCTTCTTCGCCGTGGTAGAGCGCCGTGATGATTTCCGCCAGTTCCAGTTTGATGTTGCGCGGGTTCTCGCCGTCTTCAAGACGGTCGAGTAAGGATTCGATTGCCAAAGGATGCTCATCTGTCGTCAGTTCAAAGTACTTGAAGACCAAGGGATCTGGTATTTCCATCACTTTTTTGAACATGATTTCAGGCGCTTCGCTGACGCCGATGTAATTGCCCAGGCTTTTGCTCATCTTTTCAACGCCGTCGAGCCCTTCGATCAGCGGCATGAAGATGGCGACTTGCTTTTCCTGGCCCATGTGCTTTTGAAGCGTGCGGCCCATCAAAATATTGAAGGTCTGGTCGGTGCCGCCGATTTCGATGTCCGCTTTTAGTTCAACGGAATCGTAGGCTTGCATGAGCGGGTAGAAAAACTCGTGGATACCAATCGGCGACTGGTTTTGGTAGCGGTTCTGGAAATCGTCGCGCTCGAGCATGCGCGCAACCGAAGTGCTGGCGGCAAGCTTCAAGACCTCCTCGAAATTCAGTTTCGACAGCCATTCGCTATTGAAGCGTACCGTCGTTTTCGACTCGTCGAGCACTTTGAAGATCTGTTCATAGTAAGTCTCCGCATTCTGCCGGACCTCTTCGTCACTGAGTGCGGTCCGTCCTTTTGCCTTGCCGGAAGGGTCGCCGATGCGCCCGGTGAAGTCGCCGATTAAAATGACCGCCTGGTGGCCGAGGTCTTGCAATTGCTTGATTTTGCGCAAAACTACTGCGTGGCCAAGGTGGATATCAGGTGCGGACGGGTCGAGCCCAAGCTTGATGGTGAGCGGGCGCTGTTCATTGTATGAGCGTTCGAGCTTTTCGAGCAATTCGCCTTCCTCGATGATTTCGGCAGCTCCTTTTTCGATGATTTTCATTTGTTCAGCGGGTGTGAGTCGCATGCTAACATCTCCTTGTCTTGGAATAGTCATATCGCAAAATCTATAAGAATACAAAAAAGCGCCCTCTAGGGAAAAACCCTAA
The DNA here is from genome assembly GCA_051750505.1 of Bacillota bacterium. Lineage (GTDB taxonomy): Bacteria > Bacillota > Bacilli > Bacillales_A > Planococcaceae > Planococcus. The sequence goes on along the minus strand of JBNJJS010000001.1, from coordinate 323,876 downwards.
AGGACGCGGATATGCGTGTTACCACCTTAGTTCGGAAGCTGCTCGCACAGCTCCCCTTGGAAAGTACGGCCGAAGCGATACTCCTGCATGGATTACGGATGCAACTCCGGTGTAGCCTACTGAAGGTTCGGTACACAGCTCAAAGAGGTATTTCCCCGGACACCGCATGCGCCTCTCATCAACCGGCTGCTTTCTGTATGCTTCAGTCACAGGTACTCGTTCTTATCATCGCTTTTGTTCTTATACTCCGAAATGCTCGGGCAAATCTTCGTTATGCAGATATTGTTTTTCATTATAACCTGTATGGAAAAGAAGTCAAATCTAACTTACAATTCCGTCTCGATGATGGCAGCCAAACCTTTCAGCAAGGCAGCCTGCTCGGCGGGGGATAAGTTTTGAAGGGCGGCTTGGTTCATCTGCGCCGTTGCAGCCTCCACTTGCTCCCGGATGCTCACCGCTTTCGGCGTAGCCACAACTAACACATTGCGCCTGTTGTCAGGGGCTACCGAGCGCTCGATAAATCCGGCTTTTTGCATCTTGTCCAAGATGCCTGAAACGGTTGTGGCTTCAAGGTGCATAGCTTCCGAAATCTGCTTCGGTGATAATTGCCCTTCGCTCCATAAGCAATTCAACACGCCATATTGGGCAGGGGTCAGCCCGAATTCCTCTAAAAGGCCACTGAAGTATTTGAACACTTTATTTTGGCTGACACTTAATAAATAATTCACGCATTCGTTTAATTCCATAAAATCTCCTCCAAATTGACATTGTATAGCATACCATGTTAGGTTTTGTGTGAAAAATATTTTGTGATCGAACTATTTTGTTGAAGAATTATAAAGGAGGAATCATCATGGAGCCATTCAAAGCAATTGTCGTAAAAGAGCAGGAAGATGAAGTTGTTTTTGGTGTAGAACAAGCCGGCGAGGAGCAGTTGTCGGAAGGGAATGTCTTAGTCAAGGTCGCGTATTCGTCGATCAATTACAAGGACATGCTGGCGGTGCAGAAAAAAGGCGGCGTCATCCGCAACTACCCGATGATTCCGGGAATTGATTTCAGTGGAACGATTGTACATACAGGTGACGGACGTTTTCAAGAAGGCCAGGAAGTGATCGTCACTGGATTTGAGATGGGCATGAGCCACACCGGCGGGTTCTCGGAGTATGCACGCGTGCCAGCGGAATGGATCGTCCCGCTGCCAGAGAAGCTGAGCTTGAAAGATGCCATGATTTTCGGGACGGCCGGTTTTACAGCGGCACTTTCCATCCAAGCGCTTGAGCAAAATGGCATGAATCCAGAGAATAACCCCGAACTATTGGTGACAGGCGCAACGGGAGGCGTTGGGAGCGTCGCCCTGCAGATTCTCTCCAAAATCGGCTATACGAACATCACGGCCTTGGTGCGTAAAGAGCATCAAGTGGAAGTGGCCAAATCGCTTGGAGCGACGCAAGTCATTTTCCCGGATGATCTGGGCGAACTGAAAAAACCATTGAACAAGCCGAAATTCGACTATGTGCTTGATACAGTCGGAGGGGACGTGGCTTCTGTCATCATCCCGCAGATTTCCTACGGCGGCAGCATGAGCATGTGCGGCAACGCGGCCGGTCTTCAACTGACGGCAACGGTCTTGCCATTCATCCTAAGAGGCGTCAATTTGCTGGGCATCGACTCGGTCAATGTGCCGATCGAAAAACGCGGGGCGATCTGGGAGAAGATGGCGGGCGACTGGAATATTACCCAGACGACATTGACGGATGAAATTTCACTTGAACAAGTACCTGAAACGATTGAAGCTATCAAGAACGGCGAGCACCTGGGGCGGACCATCATCAAGTGCTGAGTGAAAGCCACCGTTCGTAAATATCCCGGGAAATAAGTGAACGTTCGTAAAGTGTTTTGACACCTTTACGAACGTTCTTTTTTTGGGTTATAGGGGGATTTTGAGAGCGTTCGGGAAGGTGTACTTTTACGAACGGTTGGATCTTTAATCGAAGAAAGTTATAATCGTTATAATGATTAAGTATTCTGTGAAATTACTATTGATAGAAATATGCTGAATTTTAAAAGCAGTAATTATAACTGAAATTGGAAAGAAACCTCAAAAACTAATATTAATTACAATTAGGCGTAAGCTTATCCAACCTAGTTTTGCTCCAACTAGATTTTTGATAAATAGCAACAAGTTTAGGAATTCGTCCATGGAAAAGGTTTGATGAATGACAAACTGGATTCCATCAGGTGATCCATGTTTTAAGAATGCATATTATTCCAAGGTCACTTTAATATTTACGAGGAGGTTTTCAATTTGAGTAAGTTTAGCTCATTTTTCAGCATATTTGTTATTAGTATTGTGTTATCTGGATGTAGTGATGGAAGTTCGTATAATTCTCTAGCTGAAGCAAAACAGGCCTTATACGAAGATGAGCTTATCAGCGAAGAGAATGTTATAGGAGAGCACCAGTTTAATAACGAATATTTTGTCATTTTTGAAAGAATCGTAAATAATGAACGCTCTTATGGAGTTGCAAATTTTCAAGAAAAAGAAACAGGCGATGTCGAGTGGCATGATACTTCCGCAAAGGTAAAACTAAGCAGCAAATATCCAGAAAGACCAGTAGGAATTGATTTTTCAACTAACGAAGAAAATAAAGTGATATTTAAAATAGGGAAATTTGATGAGAGTAGTTTTGAAAATATGAAAGCTGAAGAAAAAAAGGGAATAGTAGAGGTAGATAAAGATAGAGAGGTTTACTATATGCTCGATGCAGAAATGTAATTGTATTCAAAATCGGAAACAAAGATTTTGAATGCAGGGGAGGAAAGGTCAACTTCAGGCTATAACAATCGAGAAGAGCTTATAAGTTCTTGTGTACATGAAAATAAGAGACGGTCGATTAAGTTTTAAGTCTATATATCATGAGGAAGGAACTTCAAATGAAATTCCTTCTCTTTTTTGTTTGTGAAACTACTTATACGAACGCTTTTATTTCGCAAATTGTCTAATGGACAATTTTTTATTGAGGCATAATTTTTCAACCTTTTCGAAGTAATAAAGTCACGATATATTTCTATACCATGACCTTCTTTAACTTCTTTCTGTTTGTTTGAAAGTCGGTAATAGAAGCAAAATAAATCCACCGATCATCATGATGATACTTAGAATATAAGGAACCCAAGCTGTAATACTTCCTAAGACAGTAAAGAGTCTTCCAGGAGGATTTTCATAAACTCCCATATGTGGAATATAAGACGCTACTGCTAAATGAATAATACCAAACAAGATTACACCAGATATGAATAAAGTCGATCCAATTAACTGGTTTTTTCTCATTATTACATCTCCCTTAATTTACATTTAGTATCAAATTACCCTAATTAAATCCATATAATCATCAAAAGGAACGCATCGAGTTGATCGACCAGACAATTCAGGCACATCAAACGAAGGGAATAAAACGGACGGACTTTCTAGAAGTAGAAGCCAAGTCGTTGGAACGGTTCGGCGGAGAAGTGAACCGTATGGACACAGATGTAGTGATTGCTCCGAAATTCCTTAATCAGATTGTCGAGTCGCTCATGGGTCAGAATCAAAAAATTAGCGACCTGCAGCAACTCATGGAAAAACAGTCAAAATAACAATTGCCGGACCCAGTAGACCATACGGAGGTACAAACGCACATGAAAAACAAATTGAAAAAAGAGCCAGGAAAGAGAAGAACAATTGTTGGCCATCGTCCAGCAGTTGCAAACCAATCTGGACGAATTGAAAAATGCCCCAGCAAGATCCAAGTGGAAGTTTTAGGGCAAAGACTAGGTTTTGAATGTAATTTACGTGTAGTTAAGTTACATGCAGAATCGTTAGGAAGTAAATAAAAAGGAGTGGTTTGATGCCTCGAACTTTACTAGGCAAAATTTCTTTAATTATGTTGTTAATCTTCGTCATTCTAACCCTTTTAATTGTGGTAATGCTTTATATAAATGGTCTTTGGTCGATAGTTATTTTGTTGTATATAAGCCCTTTTGTTGCGCCTTTAGGGTTAATTTTTGGAATAGCCGGAGTCGTCAGCGAAAAAAAAGGAGTAAAAATGGTTCCTTTATTTACCATTCTGGTTAGTGTGCTTTACATTATAATTTTTTTAATTACTTATTATGGGTACACCTTTGGGGGATAATTATCAAATAGGATCTCTAAATCATTTAGTATTTATAATTGGTTGTGAATGTAACTTAATGTGAATTAAGTTACATTCAGATTTAGTTGAAGAAAATTAAATCGAAATGAAAGAACCCACTGGAGGAGAATGTTTGAGAGACAGAGGATCAGTAGTGCTTATTCAAAATAATAAAGTTGGCCTTATTAAAAGAGTTAGAGAGGATTCAGTTTATTATGTGTTTCCTGGTGGTGGAATTGAAGAAGGCGAAACACCTGAGGCGGGAGCAAAAAGAGAAGCTTTGGAGGAAGTTGGCATTGAAGTTAACATTCAAGAATGTATTGCTGAAATAAATTTTAATGGAACTCAATATTTTTTTCTTGCAGAAATAACAGAAGGAACTTTTGGAGCTGGACAAGGTGAAGAATACACGGATGAAAATAGAAACAGAGGAACATACTTGCCTATGTGGGTTGATATAGATGAATTACATTCTTTTGAGGTTAAGCCAAAAGAAGTCGCCATAAAAATACAGACCTTGTTTAACTAAATTATCTTAAACTGAATGTAACTTAAGTGTAATTAAGTTACATTCAACCTCCCAATCCCATGCGCTTTATTAGAAAATCCACCGAAACTGATTTCAAACGAAAATATGATATATTCAAAAGGCAGTGACATAAGGTTTGAAAACTTACATTTCAAAAGCATTTGAGTTTCCCTATCAAGCGTTATTGAAAGAAAAAAAGATCGTAAATCCTATGTTGGAAATATTTAAGCTGTTATTAACCAGCTTAAATATGCAGCGAAATAATCGCTGCATATAAGGCAATTCCAGCAATAGAATATAGTTGGAGGCGATAGGATGCTTATGAATACTGTAACCATCCAAATAATATGAGATTATCTGAACGGAAAAGTGAGATTTTTGTGTTAGTGCTCTCGTTTCTTGCCTTTATATACGCAATAGTGGATATCTTTTTCCAAATACAGTTAGGTTTTGAACCAAGAGGGACTTCGTGGGCTGTGTTAATTTATAGCTTTATAATTATGTTTTTTATGATAAAGGATTGGAACAAAAAAGAAGAGTAATGGAGAAAGACCTATCCGGTTATTTGTGATCTCTTATTAAAGAAAGATAAAGTTTACATATCATCATTTTATCGGAGGTAGCACAAACAAATGGGAAAGAAGGCATTGTGGTGAGCAAACCTTCTTTCCTTTTTTGTTTGTAAAGATATCTATAAGAGTATCAAAATGCGATCGAGATTCTCTTGCAATGCTTGTTGAAGACGTCTAATGACAAAGATATTCAATCGTATAAAAAGGCTATTGAATTCTATTCAAATAACTTGGATGAGACTTGGAAGTGAAGATAAATGTAAACGATTTTTCAGCTTACATATCATCGATTTTGTGGAGGTATCAGTATGAAAAAACTTTTGCTAGCAACACTACTGATCAGTATATTGTTTATTACAGCCTGCTCAGCCAATGAAAAGCAAGAAGAATTAATGTTTGCGATCAAAGGTGAAATTGTTGAAATTAACGATGGAAGGTTTTTAGTTGAAAGCCAATCAGAAGAACTATCGGATGGAAGTCCAGATGCAATTTGGTTTACGACAGATGATATTGATTCTGTTAGCACGGGGCAAATTGTTTCTGTATGGACAACTCATATTGAAGAAAGTTATCCGGGTCAGGCCGAAGCAGAAAAGATTGAAATTCAAGAGTAATGGAATAAACTTGAAAGTAAAGGACTTTTAAAGATTGTAGTTTACATATGACCCCTTTATCGGAAGAAGAGGCTCAAGCATGAGCTTCTTCTTTTTTATTTCGACAAGACCCTTCTACAAAAGGTTGAGAAGTAGTAACCTAACCCATTCTTGTTACCAAGTTTATAATGAATCAGAATAATTGAAATAATAACTCTGAATATATGTATTTATTTGGTAGACTAGAAGGAGTTCTTGTAATTCTTTATTAGGATTAAATTCAACTGACAAATATAGAAGGTAAAGCATAAATTAATAATTAACAGAAAGGAGACTTTTATGAAAAGGTTAGCTTTGGGAGCTTTGATTTTCATTTTCATATTAGGTTTCTTTATTATGCAAAGTAACATTGAACTTGCTATGAACGTGACCGGTATAATAGGAATTGGAGGCATCTTAATCGGGGGCTTTTTGAAAACAGGATTCATTAGCCCAACTGCCCCTGTGATAGGAAATCTGGCAATTATAAAATTAGATAGAACGATTGATTTGTCAAACACGGTCTTGTTGATAGCTTTACCTATTATTATCGGATCTCTGGTCTTGTATTTTTTAAAATGACGAGTTATAAAGTTTTGACTTTGAATAGTTTACATATTGCAGAATTATCAGTAGCTGCATAATTAAAAAGGGAGATCAAAGGCTGGCCAGGGCATGGCGTGGCCTCTGATCTCCTTTTTTGCTTGATTCAATAGCCAACAAACAAATAAATGAAAAAATATCATAATTGTTAGATACCTTATTTTTTTCAGAGGCAGTTTTATACTGAAGAAAAAAGGAGTGAGTACAATGGTCGTTTCTCGACAAACAACCACTGTTTCGAATTACTCTAAGCTGGTGAAGCTTCATTGATCGGGAGCACAGTCGCAGGTGTCGTGTTCGGGGATAAGTATTTGTGTTCCTTTTTTCACAGGCGTCATGGTGCTGTTTCTATCGAGTAATTTCATGTCCTCCATGGGCAGTTCGTCAAAAAGATTGATATGCGAAAGGAGTGTCAGTTTATCCATGGTTAAAATTCCCTCTTTTCCTCTTAGTGGAAAGGCGTCTGACTGCAGTTTATTCATAGTTCCCGGGTGCACCAAATGTTGAAAAGGCAAAAAACAAACTAACTGAAATGGAGGTCTCTTTTCACGCCTATAATATTTTTGAACATCGCAATTTATTTCAGAATGTGCCTATTGAGAAAAAAAGACAAGGGTTTCCGCTTTTGAAAAATCGGGATGCCTACTACGCGTATGTAGAGATAATGGCTGGATAAAACTGAGTAATTGTATATATCGGACTTAAACGTGATTAAAATGTCATCTATCTTACATGTATTAAATGAAAATTCTGATAATATAGAAAGGAGCCATCTTTCATTCCTTAAATGAGGCTACAAGAAGATTAGGAGGAATAGCGATGAACAAAAAACTGATCGGCATTTCCATATTGGCTTCGGCAGCATTGTATGGCTGTGGTTCAGGTGCAGATGAAGCGGATCCAATTATTATTGGGGGCAAGCCATGGACGGAACAGTATATCCTGCCTTATATTCTGGGAGAGTACATAGAGGCACATTCAGAATATACCGTTGAATATCAGGACGGCTTAGGGGAAGTGGCCATATTAACGCCTGCCCTGGAGCAGGGAGATATCGATATGTACGTTGAGTACACCGGGACGGGGTTAAAAGATGTGCTGAAACGAGAATCAGAAGCGGGCCAATCTTCTGAAGACGTGCTTCAGCAAGTGCGCGAAGGCTATGAAGAGGAACTGGGAGCGACATGGCTGGAGCCGCTTGGATTTGAAAACGGCTATACGCTGGCCTATTCAAAAGACAGTGGCTTCGACGCGGAAACTTATTCTCAGCTGGCAGACCTTTCCCGTTCGCAAGATGTCACTTTCGGCGGTCCCCATTCGATCTATGAAAGGGAAGGGGACGGATACGAAGACTTGAAAGAAACATACGGGTTTGAATTCTCTGCGACGGAAAGCTTTGATCCTGCCATCATGTACGAAGCTGTCCGGAATGGGGATGTTGACGTCATCCCGGCGTTCACAACGGACAGCAGAATCGGGCTGTTCGATTTGGTGACGACTGAAGACGATATGAACTTCTTTCCGAAATATGATGCCGCACCGGTCGTGAGGCTGGATACGCTGGAAGAATATCCGGAGTTGGAAGAAGTGCTGAACGGGCTCGCTGGGGAAATCAGCGAAGAAGAGATGTTGGCCATGAACGCCCGGGTGGATTCTGATGACGCCCAACCGAGAGATGTAGCCTTGGAATTCCTGATCGAACAAGGATTGATCGAAGAATGATGATACAGAAAGCGCACTGAAGCAGCAGGAATTCCGATCGAAGCCATATGGGAAAAAGCATAATAATGATCTAAAAAAGCCGGCTTTTATGCCGGCTTTTTTCATTATCGCTAGAAGTTCGAGGGGAATTACTCTTTGCAGGCAACAAAAGTATAAAGGATTTAGAATTAACATATGATTCCCTATTGGAAGAGGAGAGGTTCAATTGGCGAAAACCGGGGATTTTATGAATGTTTTATCCTAACTATATAGGGAAGTAGGAACTATAAGAGGCTTAATTGGAAAGTACATACATATATGAGATTTCATTCCGGCTTCTTAATACTCATGGAATAGGACGTGTTTACATGTTGAAAAAAGTGATACCTGCCTCCTTTGTGACGGTGCTTGCGGTAGGGAGCGCCACCCCGGCTTTAGCGGAGGAAATGAGTGCGGTCGACGTACTGCAAAAATCCAACGAGGCGATGTCGTCATTGGATAGTTACTCCAGCGAGACGATTATGGAAATCACCATGCCTGACATTACCACTGGAGAAACGACGACGATCCCGGTTCATACGGAAGAAGATGTGACGTTCAATCCGTTTGCGATGCATCAGACAGTCACGACCTCCAGCCCTGATGGAGAAGAAGAGACTTTGGAGTCCTACTGGACAGAAGATGGTTTTTACCAGGAAGATCCGATGCAAGGCTGGGTGAAATTACCGAGTGAACTTTCTGAAGGCTTGGATGAATTGATGGCGATGACGACTGCCGGCGATCAAGTTGCCCAGGCTGAAGCGCTAGGGGAAGACATGTCAGTGGAAGACACGGGAGATGCGTACCAGTTGACCTATGAAGGCGACGGAGAAGCATTGATGGAAGCAGTTATGGCTTCGTTTGAATCCATGATGGGCGAAGAAGATTCAGCGATGTCCATGGAAGGCATGATGGAAGAAATCAATTTCAACGATCTCAGCTATGAAATGACCATTGAGAAAGATACCTTCTATTTGACGGAAACATCTATGCATGTAGATATGGATATTTCAGCAGAAGGCGAGAGCTTGAACATGGTTCAAAGCACGGACATGACAATCAGCAACTTCAACGGCGTAGAACCGATCACGGTTCCACAAGATGTATTGGATAATGCGGTTCCGTTGGAAGGTGTCGGTGAAGAAGGCGGCAAATTGCCGGACACAGCCAGCAACAACCCATTATATGCGTTCACAGGAATGGGCTTGGCTGCTTTAGGTGCTGGGCTGCTGCTGTTCAGAAGACGCACAACGACTCAATAAAAAAACAAAAACCGTATCTTTGTATGCGGTTTTTTGTTCTGGAATGATTTATTTCAGTAAAGAGGGAGGTGCAAGCCGGTTTCATGAACAAAGTGTATACGATCATTCTTATCGCGGGCCTTTCGATGACAAGCTATTTTGGCTTCCAGTGGTGGCAGAGTGCACAGGCAACTGAAACGGTGTCACTGGAGGAAATCGAAGGCTGGGATAATGCAGAACCAAATAACATGACGCCATCTATAGAGCAGACTTCGGAAAGCTCTCTTGATCCGGTTCAAGAACCACCGCCCATAATGAGTAACGAAATGAATGACCATCAACAAGGTGAAGAAGTCGGCCGGTTAGTGATTCCTTCCATTGAAACAGGCTATTCCACTTATTGGGGTGCGGATGAAGCAACTCTCGAACAAGGAGTTGGCATGTACGTGAGCGAGTGGACCACTACTCCTGATCAACAGCGGCATACGGTGCTGAGCGGCCACCGGGATACAGTTTTTACAGGACTGGAAGAGGTGGAACAAGGCGATTCCGTCTTTCTGGAGTATGAGGGGCAGCGCTATGAATATGCAGTCGAAAAAATGTGGATAACGGATGCCGATGACCGAACCGTCATCGTGGATAAAGATGAAGCGACATTGACCTTAACCACTTGTTATCCGTTTGATTATATAGGATATGCACCAGACCGCTATATTATTCAAGGAAGCCTTGTGGAAATTCAAGAGATATAATAAGTTCGGCCAGAAAGAAGAGCGGAAACTTCCCAATCGTTTGGGAAGATTTTCTGCTCTTTTTTTATTTGATTTCCGGGAACGCCGCTTTATTGCTGATGCCGGGGTTGATATGGACGTCGCCGCCATCACCCGTGACTGTGCAGCTTGAAATAATACATCCCGGCTCACCTAAAAGGATAAATTGGGGAATTAACGAAGGTTCATGCTGCATTCCTTCAAATGATATACTGAATGAAACAGCTCGGCTTATGTGCCGGAGCAATAGAAAGATCCATTTACAGATGAAGAGGAGTGTCGAGATGGAAGTTGTATATTTTGCAGGCGGATGCTTATGGGGCGTGCAGGCGTTCATCAAAACCTTACCTGGCGTCGAGTCGACCGAAGCGGGGCGGGCGAATGGCGGGACGCAGTCGCTTGAAGGCCCTTATGATGGCTTCGCGGAATGCGTCAAAACCACATTCGACCCTTCGCATGTGTCGATGAAGGAGTTGATGGGTTATTTCTTTGAAATCATCGATCCCTATAGCGTCAATAAACAAGGTGAGGATGTCGGCGAGAAATACAGGACCGGCGTCTATAGCGAAAGCCCCGAGCATTTAACGGCGGCGAAAGCCTTCATTAATGAAAGAACGGATTCGGAGCGCATCGCAGTCGAAGTCTTGCCGCTTGAAAATTATGTGGCGAGTGCAGAAGAGCATCAGGACCGTTTGGACAAATGCCCGGATGATTATTGCCATATCCCAACAACGTTATTGTCCAAGTATAAGTAGAGGATAACGAAAGAGAGTGATGAACGGATGATTTCACTTATGCTGACCTTGAGGCGCTTGCTGTCGGCCATTTTCCGGATCGGGAAAGAGCCCTTGTTCAGGACCTTGCTGCTGACTTTGGCGTTCATCGTGCTGTCGGGGACTTTGTTCTATTATCAAATAGAAGGTTGGGGGTTGTTTGATGCCTTTTATTTTGCCTTCGTCAGCTTGATTCCGACCGGTATCGAGACCGGTCTTGCGCCGACAGGCAATTTGAGCAAAGCCTTTACGATGATTTATTTGGCTGTCGGCGTCGGTGTGATGGTCATGATGTTGATGAGGCTCGCGTATGCGGTAGTGAAACTTGAGCGACCCGAGCAGCTGGACGTGAAGGCAGGCAATCCTAAGGTGACATCGAAACAGAAAACCAAAGATAAATAGCAAAGAACCCCGAACGGGCTGCTGTTGAAAGCGGCTGCCGTTCGGGGTTCTTTTTGTAACCTCATTGTTCTTTTGTGGTCGTTTTCTTCCAGCTGTCGTCCATGACCATTTTGCCCGGCCATGTGTAGGCGGTAAGCCCGCCGTCGACGACGATGTCCTGGCCCGTCAGGTAAGAGCTGTCGCTTGAGACGAGGAACAATACCGTCGTAGCGATTTCCTTCGGTAAGCCAAGGCGCCCTAGAGGAGCGAGCCATCTATTGCTTTCTCTGAACTCACGTCCGGCTTCTTCCTCTTTAGAGCCAGCTAATTCATCGATCAGCGGTGTTTCGATCGTGCCAGGGGATACGGAATTGGCGCGAATGCCGGATCTTCCGTATTCGATGGCGATGGATTTTGTGAAGTTGATGATGCCGCCTTTCGCTGCGTTATAGCCAGAGCGGTCCAAATCGGCAAAGCTGCCGGACATGGAAGCGTTGTTGACGATCGCCCCGCCATTGTCCATCATGAGCGGGATGAAATATTTGCTCATCAAGAAAGTGCCGCGCAAGTCAGTAGCGGTGATGTCGTCGAACAAATCGACCGGATACTCATGCACTTTGCCGCCTTCTTGGTCGATGCCGGCGTTATTGAACAACGCGTAGACCGTTCCGTATTGTTCTTTTACTTGATTGGCGAAAGAAGTGACGTCCTCTTCCTTGGCGATATTCACCTGGAAGCTTTTCGCCGTGCCGCCGTTTTCATTGATTTTGGCGACTGTTTCCTGCAGTTCCTCTTCTTTAATATCCGCCAGCAGGACGATAGCGCCTTCTTGTGCAAAAACTTCCGCTGTCGCTTTGCCGATGCCTGTTGCCGCGCCTGTAATGACGGTTACTTTATCTTGTAGTTTACCCATGTTCTGTTCCTCCTCTATATAGTGTGTTCTTGAAAATCCCGTTATCTGACCGGCCATATCTTGTGCCGGGGTCTGCGTATTTAAATGACGATACTTTATCTTAACTACCACCTGAAATGGGCTCTAAACCGGCTTTTTCAATGTAACCGCTTAACAGTTGGAAACTTTTTTTGAGAATAGGTGATCTAATTTCAAAGCCGCTCCGTTGAGCTTATAACAAAACAAAACAGAGGAGTGGTTAGATGAAAATGAAAAAGCTTTTACTGCCAGTAGTAGGCGCATCGCTTTTGGTTCCGGGAATAGGTTCCACCGTGTTGGCGGCTGAGGAAACACCGCCAACCGAAACGACAGGCGTGGAACTTCGCGCAACTTTGGATTCGCTATTGTCCGAGCATTATGCGCTCGCAGTGGATTCCATGATGAAAATTTACGATGGCGACGAAGCAGCGGATGAAGCCATCGCGGCACTCGATGAAAATGCGGCCGATATGGAACCGGTCATCGCTTCCGTTTACGGGGAAGATGGTGGAGCGGCTTTCGTTGAGATCTTCGATAAGCACAATATGGGAACGGATGATTACGCAGCGGCAGTGAAAGCGGATGACGCAGCGATGCAAGAAGAAGCATTAGCGCAAATCCAGTCTTTCGTCGATGAAATGGGCGAATTCCTTGGCACGGCAACGGAAGGCAATCTTCCCGAAGACGGTGCTACAGCAGCGCTTCGTGAACACGAAGATTACGTGCAGGATACGTTCGACCTTTATGTAGAAGGCGATTATGAAGCCGCTTATACGATGTACCTTGAAGGCTTCACGCAAATCTTCGGCGCTGGCAGCGCAATCAGCGGCGCGATTTCGGCTCAATTCCCGGATCAGTTTTCTGACCCGAACACGCCAGCAGGCGACTTCCGTTCCACAGTTAACCGCATTGCAGCGGAACATTTCGCCCTTTCGCAATTGAGCATGGCAAAAGGCTTCAACGGTTCGGCTGACTTCGATTTCGTCAACTGGGCACAAGACCAAAACACTGAAGAATTCCGTTCGGCTCTAGCTTCTGTTTACGGTGAAGAAGCGAGCAACCAGTTTGTTGAACTATGGAATAACGAGCACATCGCTGTCCAAGGCGACTTGGCGAATGCGACAGCTTCAGAAGATGAGCAAGCGAAAGAGCAAGCCGCTTCCACTTTGACAAGCACATTCGCGACAGACCTTGGCACATTCTTGAACAAAGCTACAGAAGACCGCATGCCGTTGGATGAAACGATTGCAGGCGTGGAAGCACATGAACAATCCGTTGTGGATACATTCCAGCAATACGTGAACGGTGACTATGCCGCTTCATATGACACATACCGCTCAGGTTATGCGATCATGTTCGATATCGGTAAAGGATTGAGCGGCGCAATCGTCGACCAATTCCCGGAGAACTTCGAGAACACGGCACCTGACAAGATGCCTTCAACTGGCTTCGGCGGCATGTCCGGCCAATCCAATACGATGATCTTATGGGTCGCACTCAGCACATTGATCTTCATGGCAGCTGGAACACTGACGTATCGTTATAATAGAAATCAATAATAAGTTTAAGGAGGGAGAGCTGAGGGCTCTCCCTTTTTTGTTGACTAAATACCTATATCAGAACCTTATATATCCTTTTTTCGGATGGGAAATAATAAAACTGTACTTTAAATGCTTAACTTTTTACTTTCATATACAAATAGAATAATATTGAACTCCTAAACAGACAGCTGTGTAATGATGACGCCGGAAAATTGAAGTTGTTATCCGGACTTGTTGCTGGACAGTTAGCCAATATTTGGTGATAAAGAACAGAATTTATCGAATTAATGCTATAATTCAAGACAGAAGAGAAGCAGGCTTTGTCTCGGACGTTCTTTTATATGGTTATCGAACTTCTTCTTTTTTGAAACTGTTAGGGAAAGAAGGTTGAGCGCTTGAAAAATAAAATGAACCAATTGTTTGCCGACGAACGGAAAGTTCACGTATTGTATGCTTTCAGCGGAATGGAAAACTATTTGAATCAATTGCTGAATTACATAGATGATGGGATTTCAGTTGGGGATCACGTACTGGTGATTGAAAATGAACGTGTTGTCCCCATGGTTAAAAAACAAATGAGTGAAAAATATACCAAAGAGCAAATGGGGTTGGTTCATTTCGTCAACAGCCTTCATTTCTATTGGTCGAGCGGCAGCTATCATCCTCCTGCCATCCACGAGTACTTCACGAAAACCGTGGAGCCTTATGTGGAAGAGGGGAAATCGTTCCGTTCCTGGGCCCATGTCGAGTGGGAAAGTGTGAAAGAGCCGCTGCATCTTATAGAAGATTTCGAGAAAATCGTGGACAAAGCAGTCAACGAATATTCTTTTCCGCTGATTTGCGCTTACGAAAAAAAGAGAATGCCGGATCATCTCAAGAAGATTTTGATGGAAACCCACCCTTACGTTCTTCTCGAAGATGATTTCATCGTTTCAGACCAATATCTACCGGTGAATACGTGAAGCAACCAGGCTCGGGGTGAATTCCTCTGAGCCTGGTTTTTGGATGGCGTATCCTTTCTTACACATTGAGAATCCACTATCGTCAAACAGCTTGCCGCAGCTATGAACAGGTGCACAAAATCCATTCATGTGCACTTCCTAAAAGAGGAGGGATAATATGCAACACCAGACAATCGGCCCTTCCAGAAAATTTCAGAACTTCAATGATGCAGCCAACCAGATCCTGGCTATGCTGAGCAAGCAAATGGACATCAACACGCTTTTCATTGCTGAAAATGACGGAAAAACCAATACGATCAAGAAAGCTTTCAATAGAGGCGAAGAATTGGTAACAGAAGACAGCCAGTCGCCGCTTGATCAGACCTTCTGCAGCCTGGCCATCAATTATGGACAGGAGCCGTTGCTGATCGAAGATATCTCCAAAGATGAAAGTGCCGGCAAACTTGAAATTGCCGCCCAATTCGGCAACGGCGCATTCATCGGCATCCCGATTTACTACGAAAGCGGGGAAGTGTACGGCACCATCTGCGGTTTGGACAAGCACCCGTTCAACTTCACGGAAGAACAGCAGGAAATGTTCGAGATGATGGCTTCTTTGCTGAGCTATATCCTTGAACTCGATAAAGCCCAGAAGGAAATCCAAACTTTGTCCTCTCCGCTTGTGCCTTTATCGGACGAGATTTCAATCCTGCCGATCATCGGGCACATTACGCTCGAACGCGCTTATCAGCTGATCGATGACGTCGTGATGAAATCAAGTGACGGGGTCGATTACCTGATCCTGGATTTTTCCGGGATTACCCAAATCGACCCGCGCATCGAGCACCCTTTGCTGGATTTGATCAAAGCCTTGAAGATTATGGGGATCACCCCGATCATCACCGGCATCTTGCCTTCGATGGCGATAAAAGTCCCACATTTCGCCCACTCATTAAAAGGGGAGCGGATGGAAGCGACACTGAAGATCGCCATCGATCAGCTCGGGTTTACTTTGATGCAGAAAAACGCTTCTGGGAAATAAGCGTTCGCTGGACCCATAGACAGAACAAGGCCCCGGCTGAAGCCGCTGTTAGCGGATCGGCCGGGGTCCGTTTTTTCTGTTTATCAAGACGTTAATATCAATAGCCAAAGGGTATTACATTCATACAAGCTTTATTGAACGGCCAATAAGGACATGGCAAAGCGTGAGGAGGGGTCACAATTTCATTTGAATGGTTAAGCACGATAAGCAATATTTTCATGATCGTCAATCTGGTCTTAGCTTTTTTTATCTTATTCTTTGAACGGAAAACGGCTTCTTCGGCTTGGGCGTGGATCTTGATCCTGTTCTTTATTCCGATACTCGGATTTATCCTGTATTTGCTGTTCGGAAAACCGTTGAGGCCTGAACGGCTGAATCGGCCGGCAGCCTACGAGAACCGTGATTTCACAGATCTGAAGGAGCGTCAGCTGGCGGAAATGAAATCGGGAAGCTTCCAAACACCGACAGCACTTGAAGAGAAGTGGATGGATATCGTCCAGATGAATATTGCGCGGACCGATGCCCCTTTGTCGACCGCCACGGATATCAAAATATTCAACGACGGCAAAAGGAAATTCGATGCTTTATTCGAAGATATACGGTCTGCATCCAAGCATATCCACCTTCAGTATTTCATCCTCAATGACGACGATCTCGGGCGCAGCCTCATATCGCTGCTCACTGAAAAAGCGCGAGAAGGCGTGAAGGTGCTGTTCTTGTATGATGACTTGGGTTCGAGCAGCCTGCCGAAGCGTTTCTTTGATGAGTTCCACGAAGCCGGCGGAAAGACTGCTGCATTTTTGCCGGCCATGCTGCCAAGCATCAATCCGCGGCTCAACCACCGCAATCACCGGAAACTCGCCGTGCTTGATGGGGAGATCGGCTATATCGGGGGATTTAATGTCGGAGATGAATACATCGGGGAGAAGAAAGAATTCGGCTATTGGCGCGATACGCATCTTCGGATTGAAGGGGAAGCGGTGCATTCCCTGCAGAACCGTTTTTTCATCGACTGGAACCAGGCGGCTGCGAAATATCCGATGAAGTATGCGGAAACGTATTTTCCGAAGATGGACAGTCAGACAGGCGCTCCTGCCCAAATGGTCGCGAGCGGCCCGCTGGAAATCCATGAAGATATTAAAAATGGCTATTTGAAAATGATCCATCACGCGCGCGATTCGATTTACTTGCAGACGCCTTATTTCATTCCGGATAAGTCCATTATGGATGCGCTTCGGACGGCAGCGCTCGGCGGGGTGGATGTGCAGCTCATGATTCCGAATCAGGCGGACCACCTATTCGTCCATTCGGCAACCTTGTCGTTTGCCCGCGATTTGCTGGAGGACGGGGTCAAAGTATATAGCTATAAAAATGGGTTCTTGCATGCCAAAACGCTCGTTGTCGACGAACAGGCCTATTCGGTCGGTTCGGCTAATATGGACGTCCGCAGCTTCGCCTTGAATTTCGAATTGAACGCCTTCGTCTATCATTCGCAGTCGGCCCAGGAAATGGCGGACATTTTCCTGCAGGACCGTAAGCTCTCTGTCGAATTAACGGAAGCAGACTTCAAGCAACAGCATTGGATCGAGAAAGCCAAACAGGATATTGCGAAACTGGTGTCGCCGATATTATGAAGTCGCCGCCATTTCGCAAAAAGAACGCTAAAGCTTGAGCCGTCCATGGCCTCAAGCTTTTTTTTATTGTTTGGAGATCCGCTATCCAAGAAAGAAAAGCGAAAAAAAGATGCTATAAATACGGAAAATCGTATACTATAACAAGAGAAGAAATTTTACAATGAAGGTTAAATTTTGAAATTTTTTTATCATTTATCAAGGCAAGAAGAGTTGGAGGCAGGACACCATGCATAAAACATCGGAAAAAGGCATCAGGCATAAATATCTTCGGTTAACTTTATCTTCTTTGCTTGTGTGCTCTTTATTGATAGCCGGAATTTATTTTTATATGAACAAACAGCAAGAGGACAAACAAGCGGAATACGATCTGTTGGCTGAAAAGCAGGAAACGCTGCAAGAGCTCTCCGAATCGGTGAGCCAGCTCTTTTTCCGGTCCAGGGGATATTATGCTTTTCAAAATCAAGAAGAGCTGAGATTGGCGTATATAGAACTGGAAAGCTTAAAGGATTCAATTGGCCAATTGGAAAATTTACCTATAAATAACGAAGAACAAGAGCGCATTTCAGATTTGAAAACTTTTATAACGACATTCGAAGACCAAGTATTTCCTCAGGCGATCGAAGCTGTACAAAACGACGATTACGAAGAACTAAGAAACCTTTCAAGCGACGGGACCAATGCAACGGTAAATGAATTCGTTGCTTTCGCTGATGAATACAAATCCGTGACAGAGGCAGAACGGGAGCAGTTGAATGAGGAAATGATCAGGCAGTCGGAAAGTTTTTCGTTCGCTTTGATTTTATTGTTCATCCTGCTGTTCCTCATTACGGCTTTGATCATCTATAGAGCCATGAACGATATCGTCAAACCTTTGGAAGGGATGCGGGAATCCATCGAAGAGTTTGGGAATGGCGAGCAAATGTCTTACACTCCCCTCGAACGGAAAGATGAGATCGGCCTATTGTCCATGACCTTCTATAGGATGATGAACACCATCCGCAAAAATCAGGAAGACCTTACGTCCCAAAACCAAGCCTTATTGCTGAATAAAGGCCAGTTGCAGGAAAAGCAGACGGAACTGGAAGATGCGTTGGAAGAAACCGGGAAAACAAAAGACCGGTTGATCCGCTTCAACGATCTGAACCATATCCTGTCATTCACTTTGGATAAACAGAAATTGATCAATGCCACACTCAAATATTTCACTGATATTTACGAAATCGATACTGGGGTCTTGTGGCTGCCGGCTTCTGGGGAGTACGCGTTAAAAGGGTTTACGGACACCATGTTCGAGCAATTCCAGGAACAGCAAATCCCTTATCTATCGGCACGCCTGAAAGAAGACGAATCCTTCACGGTGAGGCGGGAAGCGCTGGAGGAAAAAGGATTTGCGAACGGCCCTGTCTACATCCATGACTTGTACGCCTCTGTGAAAAACGAACAAAACGAAGGCATCGCGCTGATCGGCTTGTCGCGCGTCGGAAGAGCCTTTTCGAAAGAAGAACAAGCCGATATCGATGGGCTGTTCAAACGTATCCACTTGGCGATCGACCGGATCCAATTGTATGATGCCGCTATCCATGAACGTACCTTGAATGAACGCATCGTCAATAATATCAATGAAGGCATCCAATTCATCGCAAAAAATGGCAGCATGGTGCAGCATAACGATACGATGTGCACGATGCTGAGCTGTGGGAATGTCCCGTTGGATGCGGTAATCTCTCAAGATGTGTGGATTCACAGTATGGCTGAACAAACTACAACTCCAGGGGCGATGGCTGAATTCCTCAGCACGTGCATCCGTGAAAAAGAGAACGAAGCGAAGACTTTCCAATATACCGTCAAAGCACCTTACGAGCGTGTAATCGATGTGTACAGCACGCCGGTCATCGTCGATGGGGAGCGGACGGGGACGATTTTTGTGCACCGCGACATCACAAGAGAACACGAAGTCGACAAGATGAAATCCGAACTGGTCAGCACCGTCAGCCATGAACTGCGGACACCGCTTTCCAGCGTGCTTGGCTTTACGGAGCTGCTCCTCAATAAGGAATTAAAGCCGGACAAGCAAGTGCGTTATTTGAAGACGATTTATAAAGAGGCGAAGCGGCTGACCAATTTGATCAACGATTTCTTGGATTTGCAGCGGATGGAATCCGGGGACCAGGTGTACCGGATGGATAAGTTGTCGATGAATGAGTTGGTCATAGAAGCGGCAGAAAAATTCAGGACTCAGTCGACTCATTCCATCGTGTTGATCGACGATGCCTCGGACGTGAAAGTGGAAGGCGACAGAGAGCGCCTTGCACAAGTATTGATGAACCTGATCGGCAATGCCATCAAATTTTCCCCTGAGGGCGGCAATGTAACCATCTGTATGAAGAACAACTTCAGTAACCTGCGTGTCTCCATTGAAGACGAAGGAATCGGGATTCCAGCAGAAGACATTCCAAAGCTGTTCTCCAAATTCCAACGCATCGATAATAGTTCACGCCGCAAAATCGGCGGAACCGGGCTGGGCCTTGCGATATGCCAGGAAATAATCGTCAAGCACGACGGCAGGATTTGGATAGAATCACAGGAAGGGCAAGGCACGACCATCCACTTTGAATTGCCGCTCATTTCCGGGCTGCAGGAATATACTGCACAAGAAGGCGCAGAAGAGAACCCGCCTGTAATGATCGTGGAAGACGATATGAGCCTCGCACTGCTCTTGTCGGAAGAGCTGAAACTTAATGGCTTCAAAGTGATTTACCACACTTCACCGAAAGAAGCCTTCAAAGAAGCGAAGCGCACTCCGTTAGTCGGAGCGGTCGTAGACATCATGCTAGGGGAGGAATTGAGCGGCTGGGACCTGGTCGATATGATGAAAGAAGATCCCGCTACAGAGGATATCCCAATCGTCATTTCCTCTGCCCTCGATCCGTCGGCAGATGCCAATAAAATCAACAAGATCAATCATTACCTGACCAAACCATACGCTCCGGTGAACTTATCGGAAGTGATGAAGAACCTGCAAAACGGCCAGGAGCAAAACGGCGTCATCTTTTACGCCACATACGGCCTGGAAGAGCCGAAGAGCTGAGAAATAGTATACGACATTTAAAAACGACCAGCTCCTAAGATAGGGGCTGGTCGTTTTTTTATGACACCAATATATCTTCCACGAGCGCCAATAATTCCATCGGGCTGAACGGCTTGGACATGAAATAATCCGCCCCGTTCAAGATCGCTTTCTCACGGTCCGCATCCTGTGCTTTCGCCGTCAGCATAAGCACTTTCGTGTCGTTTTGGTCTTTTCTGACTTCCCCGAGCACTTCCATGCCGGTCATATAAGGCATCATATAATCCAGCACGACCAAATCGTAATCATTGGCCCGGATCTTTTCGAGGGCTTCTTTGCCATCTTCGGCTTCTTCGATCAGGAAGTCGTCTTCCAGTGTATCCGCGATCAGTATGCGCAAAATATCTTCATCATCTGCGACTAATATTTTCTTCATAAATATCCTCCTTGCAATTAAGTCGAAATTCCTTTGCGTTTCATATCGCCCCAATGCGCTTTCTTTTGGAAAGCGGCGAAAATTCCTTTGACTCTCCAAAGCACCATAAGCGGGCGGTACCAAAAGGCCTCAGTCAAGGCCCAGAAATACAGGCGCATCAAATGAGAGACTTTCGGATATTTGTGGAGCGTCAATTCTTCCAATAACACGGCCAAGGCCGAGATGAGCGATCCGTAGAACACCGTCACCAAGAACATGACACCGGCGACTTGCGGGTCGACCAGCGAGAAGAAGAAACCGCCGAAAATGATGAAATAGCCGATAAACTCGAATACAGCACCCAAAAGTTCGACAAACAAGAAATAGGGCATGGAAAACATGCCAATCGAGCCGTATTTCGGGTTTAGCATCATTTTCCTATGTGTCCACAAAGTTTCAAACAGCCCGCGCTGCCAGCGGATCCGCTGTGACCTGAGAACTTCCAATGATTCAGGAGCTTCCGTCCAGCAGACCGGGTCAGGAATGTATTCGATGCGCTGCTTGGATTTTTCCTCCCGCAGCAGGCGATGCAGCCGGACAACCAGTTCCATATCCTCGCCGACCGTGTTTTTATTGTAACCACCGGCTTGGATGACGCGTTCTTTGTTGAAGACGCCGAACGCCCCGGAGACGATAAGCAAAATATTCAAATGGCTTAAAGCGAGACGGCCGATCAAAAAGGCACGGAAGTACTCAACGATTTGCATGAGGACCACAGGGCTTCTCGGGAGGCCAATGACTTCAACTTTGCTTCTTGAAATGGTCGAACCGTTGGCGATCCGTACAGATCCCCCGGTGACGATGATTTGCCCGTCCGATTCGATGATGGGCTTCATACATTTGAGCAAGCCGTCATGTTCCAATATGGAATCCCCGTCGATGGCGCAGAAATAAGGGAAAGAAGATAGATTGATTCCTGCATTCAAGGCATCGGCTTTGCCGCCATTCGCTTTTTTGATGAGGCGGATATAAGGAAAGATCGAAGATTGGTAAATGGCTTCGATTTCCGCCGTTTCGATGTGCATGCGGACGGCGAAAGGGATTTTCTTCATCTTGAATTCCTCGATCATGCGCATCGATGTGCTGTCTTTCGAGCCGTCATCGATAACGATGATCTCTTTTTCAGGATACTCAAGCGCCAATAGCGAGCGCACCGTACTGACGACGCCGACTTCTTCGTTGTACGCTGGCACCAGGATCGACACCGGGTAAGTGGACTGGTTTCTTAAGAAATCCTCTGTAGACTCGCGTTTATCGAGCTTATTTTCTTTTTTGACTTTCCCGTATGCGAGCGCAAAGAGCCCGAGGTAGCTTAGGCTTGAGAAAAGCATATAGGCGATGACGATATAAGATAAAACCAGCGCTATTTCTTGCATCATAGTTCACTTCCTAAGAGGGAGGTTTTCCATTGATTGGCCATGTCGCGCGCATAGCGGTCGGGATGGCTTTCCGCGAGATGGGTAAGTACGATATCCCCTTCAGCAAACTGCGTCAACGCTTCGGCTGATGAGTAGCGGACCCACCACACCGGATCCCCGAGCAGTTCACTGAGCGTTTCCTTATAGCGCGACAATTGCAGCTTGCCGGCGATCTGGGCAGCGAACATGCGCTCCGGCCAAGCCGTCGACTGGAAAAACGGCGCTAGGGCGCTCGGGGAGTTCATATATTGCAGATGAAGGATCGCTTTCAACGCTTGAATGCGCATCTCCATTTCGGGATTTTGCAATTCTCCTTCAATGCGGGGGAGAAACAGCGTCATGCCGGCCATTCCGATATAGGAAATGGCGGAATGTTTCAGCGCTTGATTATCCGTTTCATTCTTTAAAGCAGCATCCAATTCGTCCAGTTTCGTCAGCTCATCCAGCCGCTTAAAAACATCGATGTATAAGCGGGCCGGAGCATCCGGGTATTTCGCCAGCGCAGAAATAACAGCCGTTTCGTTCAAGGACGCGAGGGTGCGGATCAACTGCTGCGTCTCCTGGTCGAGCCGGGAACTTTTCGCTAATTTCTCCTTCAGTAGCGGAACCAGCGATGCCATCCGGAAATCTTCTATGAAATACAAAGTATTCATCCTCATTGCCCAGCTGCCGCGTTTGAGCTGCTTGATATAGCGCTGCGAAAGGAACTTTTCCGATAAGCGGGAAATGGCCGGGGAATCAGCGCCTGCTTTGGTGACAGATACATAATGGTTCAATAAGCGTTCGAGCACGACCAGCCTGTAAGGGGCAACTTTCAGTTCTTCGATAAACCGTTCGTCGGAAGGGTCCATCATATAGGAACTGAATGGCTCGGTTAAAGCATTATATTGTTGTTCGATCGCGGCATCCTTCTTGTTCGATTGCCGCTTGCGCCAAGCCAGAAGGAATAAGAGAAGCAACTGGCCAAGGAACAGGAAGGCTATGAGGATCCAGAAATGAGACAAATTCAATTGAACATCCTCTTTGTGAGCCGCTGGACGCGGGCCACGACTTCCTGTGCATAAAATGGCTTGACGATGTAATCATCGGCTCCGCTCTTCAAAGCCAACACGATATCGGATTCAGTGGTCCGGGAAGTGAGCATGGAAATGACGATATTATCGTGTGGATATTGCGTACGTACATGGCTCAGAACTTCCAGCCCGTCCATTTTGGGCATGACGCCATCGAGCAGGATCATGTAATTTTCATCTGGCCGATACCAATCGGAGTCGACTAGAGCAAGCCCGTCTGGATATTCCTCGATATGGATATCGAAATCTGCCGCTTTCCAATTGGAAAACTGCTTGGATACCAATTTGCGCACAAGTGAGTCGTCATCGACGATGAGGATGTTCAGTTTGCGCTTCAGTTGGTGCTGTTCGGATTCGTACACATTCGTCTGGTTACGCCCATTTCGTTTGGCTTGGTAAAGGGCTTGGTCTGCTTTATTCACTAGGCTTTCCTGCTTCACACGGTACTCGCTGATTCCAGCAGAGAATGTCACGGGAAAAGGTTCATAAGTGCCGATGCCAAAATTGGTTTCAGCAAGTTTTTTGTGCAGGCGTTCAACTAGAGCTATAGCTTCCCGGGCCTTCGTTTCAGGAAGAATCAAAGCGAATTCCTCTCCGCCATAGCGGAAGAAGTGGTCTTCATCACGCTTCAGCTTCAGCACGAGCTGGCTGAAACTACGCAGCACTTCATCGCCTGCAGGGTGGCCATAAGTGTCATTGATTTTCTTGAAATGATCCAAATCGAGCAACACAAGCGTAAAAGTTTTGCCGGTCCTGTCCGCCAGATTAATCATTTGTTGCAAGACTTCATCAAACCCTTTTCGGTTGCCCGCTCCGGTCAATTCATCAATACGCGCACCTTGCAGGATGATTTCCTGTTTTTGCAGGCGATTCCTCATATAAGGGATTAAATACGGCATGCTCAATGGCTTGGACAGAAAGTCAGTGGCCCCAATTTCCATCGCGCGAATGTGGTTGTCGATATGGTCATCTTCACCCATAAGGGCAACGGGAAGGTGGCGGCTTCTGCCAGCTTCAACGATTCTTTCAGCCAGCCTGAATCCATCAACGTCCGGAAGTTTCGTATCCAACAGAACCATTTGCGGATGCAATATATAGAATAATTCCGTCCCTTTTTGGCCGTCCAATGCGATGACAACAGTCATGTCATTAGGCTCTAATTTCTCTTTGATTCGCGCGGCAGCTTCCGCGTCCGAATCAATAATCAGCACAAGTGCCTCATCAATGGAGGAGCGATCGCTTCGAGTGATTTCGGTCAGTGCCGCTTTTTTTGGTTCCGGTTCTTCATCTGTAAAATAGTTGCGGAATGACGACATGAAGCCTGTCAGTGAGTCGACCGGCAGCAAGGCACTGCTGTTTTCCGAGAAAGCATCCAACCGGCTTGCGCAGAAATCGGATAGCTCCATCATCCCGATCGTTCCGGCGGTCCCTTTCATCGTATGCAAAAACCGATAGACTTCACGCTCCTGGATGTCACCTTGAGCAGTCCATTTCGAAAAATCCCGTTCCAGGCGATTGGCAAGTAAAGTCTTATAATCTGTCTGGGCCAATTTCATTCACCTTCCTTAAAAGAATGTCCTGGATTTGATGCAGGACGATATACGGTTTTATAATTAAAAAATGTAATTCCTAATTATGTAATTTAAATAGTTAAATAGATAATATTTTCCACTTATAGAATAACATCAATTCGCTTCCCCGTATGTGATTTACTGTTTGAAACATAATTTTACAATGATATTGTTCAATCCATTTTTGAAATGAAGTGCAGGAAAATGAAAAACAAAAAGACACTCCCAAAAATCATGAGAAGTGTCTGTCTTGTCATGGCTTGAGCGTCATCCAGCTGCCGACGTGATGGATGGCGATTCCTTCATAGGCTGGAGATGCTGAGTAATGGGCCGCCACTTCAGCGAGTTGAAGATTCATAAACGCCTCGCCTTCTTCGGCAAAGGTGATGATGCTGCCTTCATCGGTGACGCCTGTTTCCACACCGACGACAACGGGTTTGCCATATCTTTCGGCCATGGCGATTTCATTTTTGACGATGTCGATAATCATCGGCGCGGAATCCCGGTAAGCCATCAGCGTCACCCCGTCCGTATTCGCTATGACCCATTCAGCCAATAATCCGCTGCCGAAGGTGTTTTTATAAGGAATCTCGTCAAACCAAAAAGGCATATCCGCCTCAAGCGGCAGATTCAGCTGTGCTGAGCTCACCGCAGCTCGTTGGAGAAGCGCTTGATAGGATTTCACAGTAGCAGCGCGCTTTGAATTCCACCCGCTGTATAAATAAGGCTCAACATCCAGATGGATCCCGTCAAAACGTGCTTGCTCCGAAGATCCGCTTTGGTAATTCTCCAGCCAGTTCATCAACATGTTCTGGTTCGTATAGCCCTTCGGCGCCACCCAGGAAGGAGCTCCGTCAAGTGCAAATACAGCTATGCCGCGTACGTGCGCTTGCGCAACAAAACTGCGGTAAATGCTTTTTGGAATGTCCCGGTCGATTTGAACATAGACTTTATTGACGCTTTTATTCTCGAGAAAAGTGAGCACTGCCCCTTCATCTTCCACGAACATCCATGGATTCCACAGCCAGGTGGCACGGGTTTCAGGCGCATCACCGCTTGCCTGTGCATTTTCAGCATGGCTGAACGCCAGCATGAGAGACATTACAACCATCACCATCGCCGCTTTCTTCAACATATTCTATTCCTCCATTCTGTCAGCCGGGGCCCACAGAATGGGTGCCTGGCAACCTGACGACCGTGCACTGCGCGGGCAGTGGGTAGGCTCATGGCTTTGCGTCCTTCCTTTTCAGGTAAGTTTGCCTTTTTCAGTTTTTTCCTTATTATAATTCCAGTATGTTGCATTAAAATAGTAGCTATGTACCTATTGGAAGTTCTACATAATACTCGCCGCTAAGTGTGAGATAAAAAGAAAGCCGCTATAAGAGAAACTGCAATTTTAAAAAGATGATTTAATGAGAAACAACGCTGTCAATCCGAAAAGCATAGCAATAGACATAAAGAGGGCGAAACTAGCGATCCTCCGTTTCTGTGCATCTCCTGCATATTTTTCTTGAATATAGGCTGCCCATTTCCAAGCCAAGATGTGCGTTACCACGATAAAAGCCAGAATGGCCAAGCTTGCGAGTGATTGTGCCATAAAAATTCCTTTCCATTAGAGAATTAAGTTCATGGGTTCCTGTTATTCATTATTACCCATAAATTGTTCAGCAAAGCATTTTCAACACTTTACAGGCTGGAACGCATAGAAAGGGTGGGCGTGAAAAAACCTTCCCGATTGCTTGTTCATCGTAAAGTGCATCCTGATTGTTAGGGAATTTGATTTTTTTGAAATGCAGCCTTACTTGTCATAAATTTGTTGATAATCCAGTAAAAAAATTCACACTAGCTAAAAATCGCGTTAGTTTACTGAATAATCGGGTAACTAAAGTTATATTATTTATTCGTAGTTCTTTATTATTAGATAAACGCTATATTGTATAAGTGCTAACAAGCAATTAAGAACATTTTTATTTAAAATTTTTCCATTTAAAACATAGTCATCTAAATAGACGTCAAAAACTCTTATCCGATGCACGCTTCCTCAAAATCACCCTTCGCATCCCTTCATGCCTACATAGTTTGATGCAAAAAACGTATACATATTTCTTCAACCGAATTATTAACAGCTCCAAATCTTACAAATAGATCGAAAAGAAAAATACAAAATGCGAGCATATTGCGGACGCCGCATTTTTGCATGCATAAATTGAAAGGAGATTCTCAGCACTGTTCCCAACGGACAAGCAGCCCATCAGCCGGTGTTGCTCACTTTTTCGAAAAATTGAATACAGAACGATGAACAGGAGGGACAAATATGTCTACAGAACGTTTAGTCAAGGAGTTCAAGGAGCTTGTCCGAATTGACTCGGAATCGTTCGCTGAAGGGCCGTTCCAAAAAGAGCTGATCGAGCGTTTTAAAGAGCTCGGCTTGGACATTTGGGAAGATGACACGATGGCGCAGACAGGCTTAGGTGCCAATAACTTTATTGCCCGTCTTGACGGGGATTCTTCAATCGAACCGTTATTTTTCTCTGCACACATCGACACGGTAACTCCGGGACAGGGAATTCAGCCGATCGAAACGGACGGGCGCGTCGAATCGGACCAGACGACCATTTTAGGGGCGGATGACAAGGCCGGCATCGCAATCATGCTCGAGCTGATCAAGAGGTTGAAAGAGCGCAATGTCCAGCATGGCCCTTTGGAGTTTATTTTGACACCTGGTGAAGAGGTGGGCTTGCTTGGAGTGAAGGCAGTGGATATGGGTCAATTGCATGCGAAGTACGGATATGTGCTGGATAATGGCGGTCCGGTCGGCGGCATCATCACGGCGAGTCCGACGATGCACCGCCTCAACATCCGCGTTTTGGGGCGTGCAGCTCATGCGGGATTGGAGCCGGAAAAAGGAATATCCGCCATTGAAGTCGCGGCGCGTGCGATTGCACGGATGAAGCTTGGGCGCATCGACGAAGAGACGACGGCCAACATTGGCCAGATTCACGGCGGTACGGCGATGAACATCGTCATGGACCAGTTGGATCTCGTCGCGGAAGTCCGTTCTCTGGATCACCGGAAATGCCTGGATCAAGTAGAGTCGATCCGCAAGGCGTTGGAAGAAGAAGCCGGACGGTCCGGCGCACAGCTGGATTTTCAATCGACGCAACTGATCACGGGCTATCAATTCGCCCCAACGCATCCGCTGCTCGCACATGCCGAGCGCAGTCTCGAATTAATGGGCCGGCCAGTCCGGTTCGAACAGAGTGGAGGTGGGACGGACGCCAACGTCTTTAACGAGAAGGAAAAAGTAGTCGTCAATGTGTCCATAGGTTATGAGAACATTCACACTGTCGTAGAGTATATTCCGATTGATGAATTCGAATACGCTGTTGAATTTGCGCTTCAATTAGTGAAAAGAATGCCATCTTTTCATGCTGATCCGGTGGAGTGAACTTGCAAGCCGCAACATTGTTAAGGTTCGCTCGGGCAAACACCATACGCATTTTGATCTTCTTTTCGAATCTTCACAGGGTTTGCACAGCTGTTTTTCACTCATTGACTACTGCAGACATTCATGGGCTCTAAATGCATTATCACCTGCTGTGTAAAAGGGAGGAAGAGCCATGACACCCATCATCGCATTTACACTCATCATGCTTATCTGGACGATCAGTGATTATATCTCAAAAAAGACCAAGGCGTTATTGTCATCCCTGTTTGTCGCATCCATCATTTTCCTGATTGGGTTTAAGACCAATCTGTTTCCGGAAGATTTATTGCCGACATCCTCTTTATTGCCCCTCGGCCAAACCATCGTCGGGATGATCATCGTCCATTTGGGTACTTTGATCAGCCTGGAGGAATTCAAACGGCAGTGGCGCACCTTCTTGATCGGTGTCTCGGCGGTTGTTGGGATCACCATCATGCTGTTTACCATCGGAAGGCTGCTGCTGGATACGAATTACGTGCTGAGTGCCATCGCAGCTATTAGCGGCGGAACGATTTCAGTCATCATCGTCCAAGAGCAGGCGCTGAATGCGGGCTTGATTTCGGTCGCTGTATTTCCGGTGCTGATTGCTGCTTTGCAAGGTTTGATTGGATTTCCGCTCACATCCATCATTTTAAGGAAAGAGGCCATGCGGATTCGCGATGGTGTGCGTGACGGCAGTATTATACGGAAGACAGCTGTGGAAGAAGAGCAGACAGACAGCAAGCAGACGATTTTGCCGGAAGCTTTCCAAACGACAGCCGGCACCCTGGGCGTCGTCGGGCTCGTCGTCATTCTCGCCATGTTCCTAAGCGGGCTGACGAATGGCTGGTTGAATACTTTCGTTATCGCTTTATTGCTAGGTATTGCGTTGCGGGCAACCGGTGTCTTGAAACCGAATGTCTTGAACGGGATCGATGCGTACGGCTTGATGATGCTGGCAATTCTTCTGATCATTTTTGGGCCCCTCGCGACCACGTCGTTTGCGGACCTCCTGGAATTATTAGTTCCGTTGTTGATCGCCTTTAGTCTAGGTGTTATCGGAATCGTGCTGTTTGCGATGCTGGCGGGGAAATTCCTCGGCTATACCTATCCGATGGCGATCGCAATCGGCTTGTCCTCACTATACGGTTTTCCGGGGACTTTGATTCTGAGTGAGGAAGCGGCCAAAAACATCGGTGAGACGGAAGACGAGATCCAAATTATAGAAGATGAGATTTTGCCGAAAATGGTCGTTGCCGGCTTTTCGACTGTGACGATCACTTCGGTGTTCATTACAGGGATATTAGCATCATTTATTTACTGACCAAGAGACTGCTGCCGCCGAAAATTAAAAATTGGAGGAGATATCGATGGCTAGAAAGAAGTCCGAGCACTATCACATCATCACTTTGTCATTTGAAGACAATTTGAAGGCCTATCAATTGTTCAGCCAGCTCAAGCAATATCATGTGGAAGGGC
Organism: Bacillota bacterium; assembly: GCA_051750505.1. GTDB lineage: Bacteria > Bacillota > Bacilli > Bacillales_A > Planococcaceae > Planococcus. The sequence continues at coordinate 293,825 of JBNJJS010000001.1, read as the reverse complement.
AGCTCGAACTGCAGCAGATCGTCGTCATTGAACGGGAAGAGAATGGATCGTTCGCTTTCAAAGACGCTGCCGATTTATCCAGATCAAACAAAGCGACCAAGGGTGCGTTGATCGGTATGGCAGTCGGCATTTTGGGCGGCCCGTTCGGCGTGCTTTTCGGCACATTGACTGGCGGCATGATCGGGACTAGCAAAGAATTGAAAAGAATGAAATCCACTGAAGAGTTGTTCAAAAAAACAATCGGGAATATCGAACTTGGGACCACGGGGGTCGTCGCTATCGGAAAAGAGTATGAAGAATCTGTGCTGGATGGATTAGTGGACGAAATCGGGGGCAAAGTGACAAGAACAGATGAAGAACTGTGAATAATGGAAAGGGTCCGGAAAGTAAAAAAGGAGGGATTAGCGTGGGATTGTATACGGAAATCAATCAGCTGAAAAACCTTGAAAATTCCGAAGCTGGCATCCTGTCGATTTACCTAAGCACCAAACCGGAGGACCGGGGCAAATGGAAAAACCATTTAAAAAATGGCTTTAAGCAAATCGAACATCAACTCGAAGGGGATGCCCAAAAAACTAAGGCATTCGAAGAGTTAAGGGCGAAAGTCGAAAAGGAGTTGGAGCACAGCGAACGCAGCATGTTGCGGAGCATCGTCATTTTTGCGGAAGGCGGAGGCGGGCTTTTCGAATTGCATTTCCTGCAATTGGATGTGGAAAATGAATTTGTATATGGCGACACGGCAAGCGTTTCCCAATTGGAAACCTTGGACCGGAAATTTCCGAAAACCGGTATTGTCGTCGCGCAAACGGAGACTGTGACCGTCCATAACTCAAGATTGGGCGAAGTTGAAGATAGCTGGATATTCGAATTGGACTTGGACACCGATAACTGGCGGAAATATCAAGGAAGAAGCGCAAAAGGCCAGGCTTCGTCGAGCAGCCAAGTCGATCAATTCGACAGCCGCAAAGAAAAGCAGATCAGAAGATTTTACCGCGGGATTTCATCTGAACTTGCAAAGTTGCACAAAGAATACGATTGGTCCGAATTGGTATTGATCGGCCATCAAAGAACAGCCAAACTGCTCGAAGACGAATTGGGCATTGAGGCAAGCCGTGTCGTAAACAAAAATTTAGGAGGCGCAAAAGAACAACAAGTGCTTCAAGCGGCTTTCGATTAACAAGGGCGGGTTGTTGAAAAAACCGAAAAAACGGTGTTCTGCACTTGAATTGTGCAGGACGCTGTTTTTTTGTCTGTCTGCCAATTTCCCGCCGCCGCTCAATTAACACTAGAGCCTTTGAGGAAACTGCTATAGACTGGAAATATAGAGAAATTCCTTTCGACACAATGGTCTGGATGAATATGCTTTACAGGAATTTACTTTCATTGATTTTAAATTAGAGCGTGAAACTTGAAGGGAGGATTCTGTATGATCAGTTCAAAATACTTGGATTTACTGGCAGAAAAATACGATTGCGAAGAAAAAGTGGCGACGGAGATCATCAATCTCGAAGCTATATTGAACCTGCCGAAAGGGACGGAGCATTTCGTCAGCGACCTCCACGGCGAATACCAGGCATTCCAACACGTGTTGCGAAACGGCTCCGGAAACGTAAAAGTAAAAATCAGGGATCTGTTCAAAGGTGAGATGAAGGAAGAAGAGCTCAATGAATTTGCGACACTCGTCTATTATCCTGAAGAGAAATTGAGCCTGATCAAAAGCCATTTCAGCAGCAAGAAAGAATTGAAGGACTGGTACATCGAAACGATCGAGCGGTTGCTCAAGCTGGTGTCTTATGCCGCGTCTAAATACACACGCTCCAAATTGCGCAAAGCCTTGCCGAAACAGTTCGTCTATATCATCGAAGAGCTCTTGTATAAGACGGACGAGTTCACCAACAAAAAAGACTATTACGCAAAAATGCTCGAGCAGATCATTTCCTTGGGGCAAGTGGACAAGCTGATCGTCGGGCTCGCCTATACGATGCAGAGGCTCACGGTCGACCATCTGCATGTCGTGGGCGATATTTACGACCGGGGACCGGATCCGCACAAGATCATGGATACGCTCATCGACTATCATTCCGTCGATATCCAATGGGGCAACCACGATGTCCTTTGGATCGGCGCCTATTCCGGTTCCAAAGTCTGCCTGGCGAACATCATCCGCATTTGTGCCCGCTACAACAACCTGGATATCATCGAGGATGTGTACGGCATCAATCTGAGGCCGCTGTTGAATTTGGCGGAGAAATATTACGAAGACAACCCGGCTTTCCATCCGAAACGGATTTCAGGTGAACAATTGACGGAGCAGGAACAGCTGCAGATCACGAAAATCCACCAGGCGATTTCGATCATCCAGTTCAAATTGGAAAGTCCGATCATCAAACGGCGTTCATGCTTCCATATGGAAGACCGCTTGCTGTTGGAGAAAGTCGATTACGATAAAAACGAAGCGACGATCCATGGCAAAACCTACCCGCTTGAGAACACGTGCTTTGCCACGATCGATCCGGAACATCCCGACCGCTTGCTCGACGAAGAGCAGCAAGTGATCGATAAATTGCTGTTCTCCATCCAGCATTCCGAGAAACTGTCGCGGCATATGAATTTCCTCATGAAAAAAGGCAGCTTATATCTCCAATACAACGGAAATTTGCTGATCCACGGCTGCATCCCGCTCGAAGAGAACGGCGATATGAAGCAAATGGAGATCGAAGGCGAAAGCTATGCCGGACGGGAATTGCTCGATGTTTTCGAAGAATATACCCGCTATGCATTCGCGCATCCTGAAGAAAGCGATGATTTCGCGACCGATATGGTGTGGTACCAATGGACAGGCGAAAACTCCTCGCTGTTCGGCAAACGCGAAATGACGACTTTCGAACGCTATTTCATCAAAGACAAAGAAACACATAAAGAACGGAAAAATCCATATTACCATTTGCGTGAAGACGAAGACATGTGCCGCAAGATGCTTGCGGAATTCGATTTGAACCCGGAGCACGGCCGCATCATCAACGGGCATACGCCGGTCAAGGAACGGGACGGCGAAGACCCGATCAAGGCGAACGGCAAAATGATCGTCATCGACGGCGGGTTTTCGAAAGCCTACCAGTCAACGACCGGAATCGCCGGCTACACGCTATTGTACAATTCCTACGGCATGCAGCTCGTCGCCCACCAGCGCTTCAATTCCAAAGATGAAGTATTGCAAAACGGCACCGACGTCTTGTCGATCAAACGATTGGTCGACGAAGAACTCGAGCGCAAAAAGGTGCGGGAGACGAATATCGGGCAAGAGCTCCTGCAGGAAATATCCAATTTAAACAGCTTGAGAAAGCACCGTTACATGCACTGAAAAACTGAATATATGTAAAGGAAGGGAGAGAACCAGAAGACGGTTCTTTCCCTTTTTTCGTTAAAATTTCACGGGTGAAATATGGGGGGAGGAATAATGGGATATCATTTCATACCAAATATATGGAAAATATATCGTGGGAATTTTTGGTTATCTCTGTTAGTCTAATAATATAAAACATCAGCATTCAATGGGCAAATGCGATTCTTCTAGTTGAATAATCATTATAGAAATGCCGTTTTTATGTTTATGAAAAGTAATTTTCAATAAATGAAATCGAATGCAAATCAATTTAATGCATTATCAAGAAAAAGCTGGAGGGAGAACATGCCAATTTGTCATAACTGCCACAAGCAATGGAGTTGGAAGCAGACGGTCAAAAAGATGTTCACCTTGGATACGGGAATGATCTGTCCGTATTGCGGGAAAAAGCAATTTCTTACCACACAATCGAAAAAAAGAGCCGGCCTTGTCAATTTCCTGACGCCATTGGTTATGCTTTTGGGGGTTTTACTTGATCTTTCTTCCATTACTATATTAATGCTGATCATCGCCAGTGGTGCCGTTATCATAGCTGCCTATCCATTTTTAGTTGAATTTAGTGATGAAGAACAACCGCTTTGGTAGCTTACGTTTTTTGGATTAGCCAATTGAACCTTTAATTTAAGGAGATGCATGCCATGAGAAAATCAACAGCTTTATTCGCCTCAGCACTAATCCTTTCATTGACAGCCTGCAGCGATTCGGAACACGACGCTCAGGAAGAAAGCGGAGAATTTCTGTTGGACAGTATATACGTAGATTCTATTGAAGCGGATACCACTTATTCCATGATTCATGAAATAGAATGGACAGGGGAAAACACTGCTACCATCAATTCTTTTGATTTGGTAAAAGAACAGGGCGAACCGGTTTCCTTTGAGGAGGACGGCATTGCCTATGAAGCGCATGGGGCCGATCCGCTGAAGCAAGTCGGAGTTTACGGCGAAGGACATGAGATTGGTGCGGTCGAAGATGTAAATGGATACGAAGTTGATGGAACAGGGCGCATCGTTCTCAAATTGAGGCTCGGCGAAGTATCCGAGGATCCCGACCGTGCTGCCAAGATCAACTACACAGTGAACGGTGAAGAGCATGAAGTCATTTATGATTGGGACGGCTACAAGAAATTCAGTACAGAAGGCAATTGATCGAATCAGGAATTGTTTCGTGAAGCTTTAACACGAAAAATTTTTGATGAAACATGAATGAACAAAAGGTGGTGCGCTTATTTTTTATCCATTCAGTTTTTACATAGCCATTCTAATCGCCATCCTGTACTGTGCTGTCCTGTGGATGCTGCGAAACCTGGGGAAATTGAGGGTGCCTTTGTTTATCTACGGGCTTTTGGTGCAACTATCATTTCTCGCGTTCTTTTTCTGGATGAGCCGTTATTTCAGGACGGACGAAAGTGTGAACCGGGATTATTTCGATGTCTTTGGGAATGGCCTTGTCATTTTCTATTTTTTGATGGTCGTTCCGTTAGCTATTGCGCTATGGGTGCAGGTTTATAAAGGGATATGGAGGCTACAGATCGGCAAGGTTTCCAAAATCATCATGATGGTGTTATTTGTCCTGATGACTTTGGTAGTCGCATTCGTCGGTTTTTATGCACATATCCTGTTCTACTATGGCTTTGCGCCGTGATGATTAACAGCGGGCTTTCTTGAAAAAGGAGGGGACGAGATGTTCAGTAAATATTCAATTGGACTCATCGTTTTGGGGAGCTTGCTGCTTATGTTCGACCGGCCGATGTCGAAGTATCACGAGCCGCTTGCACTCATCGGTTTTCTGTTGCTATTTGCAGGCGCGGCCGCCGTTTTCATTGCTGCGTTAAAAAAAGAGCCGGGACAATTGAAAGTTTGGTCGCTCTCTGTCTTCTTCATCGTCCTTTTCGTCATCACTTGGGCCGATCCGCTGGGGCTGCTGCGTTTGATGACTTGGCTGAAAAATATTTAATAGAAAAAAGCTTGGGGCACCGATGGATTCGGTGCCCCAAGCTTTTTGAAATATAAACTTATGCGGTCGTCATGCCGCCTGTGATGCTGTAGATCTGTCCTGTGACATAGCTGGATTCGATGGATGCCAGGAAGACATAGACAGAAGCGAGTTCTGCCGGTTGGCCTGCGCGGCCGATCGGCGTCTCTGGTGTGCCTTTGCCGAATTCAGGAATGTTTTCCTGCGGCTGTCCGCCGGAAATTTGAAGCGCTGTCCAGATCGGGCCTGGCGCGACCGAGTTGACGCGGATGCCTTTGTCCGCCAATTGTTTGGACAAGGATTTCGTGAAGCCGATGATCGCGAATTTCGTAGCTGAATAATCCAGCAGCATCGGGCTTGGGTCAAAGCCTTCGACCGAGCTCGTCGTGATGATCGACGCGCCTTCTGGAAGGTATGGAAGCGCCGCTTTCACTGTCCAGTACATGGAATAGACATTGACTTGGAATGTTTTTTCAAGCTGCTCTGTCGGAAGGTCGGCAATGTCTTTGACGGCTTGCTGTTTGCCGGCAACGAGTGCCAAAATGTCTAATCCGCCAAGTTCCGTGTTCGCTTTTTCAACCATTTCCTTGTTGAACGCTTCGTCGCTCAAGTCGCCTGGAATCAAGATGGCTTTGCGGCCTTCTGCTTCGATCAATTGTTTCACTTCATCGGCATCGGATTGCTCAGCTGGCAAATAGTTGATTGCCACGTCTGCGCCTTCTCTCGCGTAAGCGATGGCAGCAGCGCGGCCGATTCCGGAATCACCGCCGGTTACTAGCGCTTTGCGTCCTTCAAGCTTGCCGGAACCTTTATACGTCTTCTCGCCGCAGTCCGGCACAGGAGTCATTTGGTTTTGTACGCCAGGGGCTTCCTGGTATTGTTTCGGGAAATCTTCCGTCGTATATTGTGTTCTAGGATTTTGGATATTCGCCATTTCAATCTCTCCTCGGTTTGGTAATAGTTGGTTTCTACCTTTATCTACCACTTGAAACTAGAGTGAAACCTCTATTGGAAATGTAAGCGTTTCAATGCGGAGGAAATATTTATAGCCAATTTAAGCAGAGCAATTCCGGGTTGTAGGAATGAAATATGCCGTAAAAGTATGTTATAAAGAAACAGGCAAATACATAAGTGCTGCGCCGCTTGAATTTTATTCAACACAGCGCAAGAAAGTGAAAGGAATGATTTTTTGTTTGATTTCATTGATATTGATTGGGGAAATCTGTTAGTTGATGCGGGGGTTATTGCCGCTCAAGTCGTAGGGATTTTGATTGCGTTTGCGATTGTCCGGGCGATCGGGAAAAAGTTGATCAACCGTTCGTTTGACCGGCTGACGAAAAAAGGCGATGTGACAAATGGCCGCGCATTGACACTCCGCGCGCTGTCGGAAAACGTCTTCTCATACGCACTGATTTTTGTTTTGGTCGCGACCTTGTTCAGTATATTCGGGCTTTCTGTCGCAAGTCTCATCGCCGGTGCGGGGATTGTCGGACTCGCGATCGGTTTTGGGGCTCAGGGACTTGTCAGCGACGTGGTCACCGGTTTCTTCCTATTGTTGGAGAAACAGATTGACGTGAACGATTATGTAACGGTCGGGGCCATCGATGGCGTCGTCGAATCTGTCGGTCTTCGGACGACGCAAATCCGCAGCTTTGACGGCACCTTGAACTTCATTCCAAACCGCGATATTACGACTGTCAGCAACCATTCGCGCGGCAATATGCGTGCACTCGTGGATATCGGCGTATCGTATGACGAAAATATCGACGAAGCGATGGCCGTGTTGAAAACGGTATGCGAAAAAATCGCGAAAGACAATGCTGCCATCGTCGAAGGGCCCGATGTGATCGGGGTTCAAGCGTTCGGGGCATCGGATGTCACGTTGCGCATCATCGCAAAAGCGCAAAGCGGAGAGCAATGGGGAGTCGAGCGCGAACTGCGCAAGGCGATCAAAGAAGCGCTTGATGCAAATAGCATCGAAATCCCTTTTCCCCATCAAGTGACGATTCATAAAGGTTTAGAAACAGCTCAGTCTTAATCGGATAATGAAGAGATAAGGATCGCGCCGTAAAAAGGCGTCGATCCTTTTTTTGGAGTGATAATCATTGGTCTTATTAAATTATATTAATATTGTAATGAAGTTAGGGTTTCTTTTTTCTTCTTATGGGTATTTTGAATAAGAAGAGAGAGGTGCTAAATGACTACGGATGGACAATTGTTGGAAAGACTGAAGTTTCGGGACAAAGCCGCCTTGGAGTTAATATATGATCAATACTATTTATTATTATGGAAAGTCTGTAAGCGGGAATTTAACGACCAAGCGGTTTGTGAACGTGTCCTGGCAGAAATTTTTCATCAATTGTGGAAAAATCCGCAGCAGTTCAGCGGGAATAAGCGCCTAATATTCTATTTGATCGAATGTGTGAACGATAAAATAGTATGTGTGAACCGAAAACAACGATGCGAACTGCAGAGTGAAAAGACGTGCGGCTGACGGGCGTGTAGAGCTGGCACAAGTCAGCAAGACGCGCCGCCATCGTATCTGGAAACTTTCCTTGCTATAACATTTAATCCATCGAACCTTTGCAAATACTTCAACCCCTATCTTCAAACACTAGGGTGAGAAGTATTTTTTTTGTGATCAGAAAGGGTAAAAATGGGATAAAACTTTCTATTGTTAATATATTGACAATAATACTTAACAGATGTAGATTTTAGTCAATTGAAAAATATATAAGGCTGACATGGAAACTAAACGGGGGTCCATCATCGACAGAACAGGCTTTGGGGTTTGCTCTGTAATTAAGTCTTTTTTGATGGGAAACAGAAAAGAGGAAATGACTTGAAGAAACAATTTATCGTGATCGGCCTTGGGAGATTCGGGAGCAGCATCTGCAAAGAGCTGTTCAAGCTGGGACATGATGTCATGGCAATCGACTCATCCCCGGAACGCGTAGACTTGATGCGGAAATTCTCTTCCCATGCCGCAGTAGCGAATGCGACAGACGAAGCGAGTTTAAGGGAACTCGGCGTGCGGAATTTTGAACATGCGGTTGTGGCGATCGGCGAGAATATGCAGACTAGCGTCTTATGTACACTGATGCTCAAAGAAATCGGCATTCCGCTTGTTTGGGTTAAAGCGAAAGATCTGCAGCACCAGATGATTCTTGAAAAAGTCGGGGCAGATCGTGTCATCCAGCCTGAAAAAGAGATGGGGATCCGCATAGCCCATCATATGGATTCGGAAAAGGTTGTAGATTATATCGATTTATCGGAAGACTATAGCATCGTGGAATTGGTGGCTTCGGAAAAACTGATGGACCAAAGTTTGCTGGAGCTGGACATCCGGGCAAAATACCAATGCACGATCCTCGCCATCAAGCGCGGAGATGAAGTGAACGTCGCGCCGATGCCGGACGATCAAGTGAAGTTGGACGATGTGCTCGTCGCCATGGGACATCGCAATGACTTGAAGCGTTTCGAGGCGAAAGGAATTTAGCTTATGTGATTTCCATTGAATTTATAAAGAGGCAAACTTCAATCGAAGTTTGCCTCTCTTGTTCTGAATAAGATTTTTATAGAAGGAAAAAGGGGAGCGGGGCGGAATAGAGTAACGAAGATAACCGATACAGACGTCCAGAAGAAAGGAGGGAGGGATGATGGCTAAGGTCTGTTTTGGAATGATCGTCTCACTCGATGGGTTCATCAGCGACAGTCAAGGGAGACTCGACAAGCTCTACAGAAGTTTCAAGCCGAATGAGGAAATCAATGAGGTGATGGCAAATACAGGGGCGGTCATCATGGGCCGCCGTACTTATGATATGGCCGACGACCCGGACGCCTACGCCGACAATTATGAATTTCAAGTGCCTATTTTTGTCCTGACGCACCATCCGCCGGCCAAGCATCCGAAAGAAAATGATAACTTGAGCATCACCTTCGTGACCGACGGCATCGAGAACGCAGTCCGTAAAGCACAAGCCGCCGCAGGGGAGAAAGACCTTGTCGTGCTTGGTGCCGATGTCGGACAGCAAGCGTTGCGTGCGAATCTGGTGGACGAACTGCAAATCGCCATCGCCCCGGTGCTGCTCGGTACAGGGACCCGCATGTTCGCACACCTGGATGACATGGAGATTCAATTGGAAAAAATCCGAACGATCGAAACGGATGAGCAAGTGGAGATTTATTACAAAGTAATCAGGCAGTTGTCGCAAGGAGACGGATTGAAGAATTTCTAAAGCCTTGAATCAGTTGAATGCCAGACGAGGAAAACTGTCCAAACAGCGCACAAAATGACAGGAAATCAAATCGCCACCCGGTTATTATTCAAGGAAGGAGTTGAAAGCATGGCTTTGGTGCAGTCTTTGCAAAAAGCGATCGACTATATGGAGGCGAATTTGCTGAGTGAGATATCCATCGAAGCAATCGCAAAACAAGCAAATGTCTCTCCTTTCCATTTTCAACGCATGTTCTTAATCATGACCGATATCTCCGTCGGGGAATATTTGCGTCGTCGCCGCCTGACCTTGGCCGCTCAACAATTGCTCAATACCGATTATAAAATCATCGATATCGCGTATCGCTACGGCTACGAAACACCGGAAGCATTCACAAAAGCGTTCCGTAAACAGCACGGGATCAGTCCAAGTGATGCGCGAAAAGGGAGGGGACCACTGCAATCGCATAACCGCTTGATGATTCAAGTGAACTTGAAAGGAGCTAGGCCGATGAACTACCAAATCGTTGAAAAAGATGCGTTTCAAGTCATTGGGGTCAAACGGGAATGTCCGTGTGGAGAGACTGGCGAAGTGAACGGAGTTGCCGAGTTTTGGATGGAGGCCAATGCTGGTGGAATATCTGCCGAATTGGCGGAGCTGATGAACGGTGAAATCAAAGGTTTGCTCGGAATTACCGATAACTATAACGAAGAGAAGAATATGGTCGATTATTGGATTGCAGTAGAGCATACCGGTAGAGTACCGGCTGATTTTCATGCATTCACGGTGCCGAAATCCAAATGGGCTATTTTTGAAGTTCGGGGATCCGCCCCGCTTGCGATGCCCAAAGCCTGGAACCAAATCTACACGGAATGGATTCCGTCCAATGGCTATGAAGTAGCTGATATCCCGGCTATCGAAGCTTACACGGATCCCGATTCATATAAGGACGATTCATCCAATCAAATTTGGCTGGCGGTGAAATAGCATAGCGGAATCGCTTACGCACAAATAGAAATAGAGAATTTAAAAACTGACGTATAGTTAGTGTAGGACGAACCCCTCTTGACCATTAGATCTCCAATAGAACCACATAGAAAAGACCGGAAAGTGAAGCCCATTTCCAGTCTTTTTTTTATGAACAGAGTAAGAGACTTAGCAGAAAATAAGTTATTGATCCTTTAATGGAAAGCAAACAGTATTTTGTGTTCTCATTTCCTGTCCATTCGGATTTCCATTAGAATAAAGGAAACAATAGGAGCGAAAGGAAGTGCGCGAAATGGACATGAAGATTTTCATCGTGGAAGACGATCAGGCGATTTTCCAATCCCTGAAGGAAAGCTTGGAGAAGTGGGGGATGCAAGTGGTCGGCCCTGATTCTTTCGGTGATGTCCTGGGCAGTTTCATGGCTGAGAAGCCGCAATTGGTCATCATGGACATCCAACTGCCGGTGTATGACGGGTTCCATTGGTGCCGTGAAATCCGGGCGATTTCGAAAGTGCCGATCATTTTCCTGTCTTCACGCGACCATCCGATGGACATGGTCATGGCCATGCAGATGGGCGCAGATGATTATGTCCAAAAGCCGTTTCACTCCGATGTGTTGCTGGCGAAAATCCAGGCGACTTTGAGACGGGTTTATTCATACGGCGAAGAAACTTCTGACGTGTTGGAGTGGAACGGGGCAATGATCGATCTGAAGCGCGGCATCATCCGGCTCGGCGGCAAGGAAGCTGAACTGACGAAAAACGAATTTTTCATTTTGACGGTGCTCGTCGAGGCGAAAGATGAAATCGTCTCGCGCGACGAGATCATCCGCAAACTATGGGACGATGAGCGGTTCGTCAACGACAACACGTTGACCGTCAACATCACGCGGCTGCGCCAAAAATTGGCGGATTTAGGACTCGGCGATGCCATTTTAACGAAAAAAGGCTTGGGCTACGTGGCCGTCACTTTATAGAAAAGAGGGATTCGATGTTTTGGCCTTATGTGAACGATATGAAAAGCTGGATCTTCTTTTTTACTATGGCTTTAGCAGCTGCGGATGTATTGCTGTGGCTCGATGCAGGGCTTGCCGTGGAACTTTCCTCGCTACTGTATATGAATGCGTTGTTGCTCATTTCACTGGGGGTGTTCGTCTTCTGGCGCTACAGAAGAGAAACGGCCTATAGCTGGAAACTGGCGCGTCTGGAAGGCGAAGCGGCAGCGGATTGGCATGAACTGTTGCCTGAAGCGAAGTTCAAGCGCGATGAACAGATGAACGAAGTACTGCAGGCAGCCGCCGCATCGATGGCGGCGCAATTAAATGAATTGCGCCAGCAGAACCTCATCCAAGGAGATTACACAGCGGCATGGGTACATGAAGCGAAAGCGCCGCTTACGGCGATTCGCCTGTTGATCGATTCGAATCGCTCGGCTCCCGGCATGCAGCGGATCGAAGCGGAATGGCTGCGCCTGTTCTTACTGATCGACCAGCAATTATACATATCGCGGCTGTCTTCTTTAGAAGCCGATTACGCAGTGGATAATGTGGTGTTAAAAGATGTGGTGGCTCCTGAGGTCCGTGAATTGATGGCATGGTGCAGGGAAAAACAGTTGGAAATCGAACTGGACGGGTTGGACATCACAGTCATGAGCGATAAGAAATGGGTCCGCTTCGTCTTGCGCCAAATTCTGTCGAACGCGGTGAAGTACAGCCCAGAAGGCGGCACGATCCATATTTCTGCGCGCACAGACAGTACGGGCCACCGCATCCTAACGGTTCAAGACGAGGGGCCGGGGATACCAGACCATGACTTGCCGCGCATTTTCGACAAAGGCTTTACGGGCGGCACAGGGCGGCTCCATAATGCGGCGACAGGGCTCGGGCTTTATTTGGCGAAAACGGTGTCGGATAAAATCGGCATCACGCTCTCAGCAGATTCCCGGACGGGGCACGGGACCACGATGGAAATGGCGTTCCCTCTGGAAAACGATTTCGACCATATCCGTAAGTGACATCATCGTCACATTAGCCTCCCGGTTTGTCACACAAATCAAACGACCCGGCCATTTTTACGCAGTAAGATAAGGGGAGAAGTTTACAGGGAGGCCATATCATGACGACAGAAAATAAAACAATCACACAAAAAACAAGCAAGCAAACCGTTTTGCAAGCGCACAATGTCCGGAAATCTTTCGGTGCGCGCGGCAATGTCCAGCAAGTGCTGAAAGGCATCGATTTGCGCGTGGCGGAAGGGGAATTCGTGGGCATCATGGGCGCGTCGGGAGCAGGCAAGACGACTTTGCTCAACGTTCTCGCCACCATCGACCGGGCGACTGAAGGCACCATTTTGATCGATGGCGTCGATATTTCCAAGATGAAAGATGCCGAACTATCCGCTTTTCGCAGAAACCAGCTCGGCTTCATTTTCCAGGATTATAATTTGCTCGATACATTGACGGTAAAAGAAAACATTTTGCTTCCGGTATCGCTCGGGAAGATGAAGAAACAAGCGGCAGAGGCACAGTTCCAGTCGATCGCAAAAATTCTCGATATTGAAGCGCTGGCGGATAAATACCCGCATGAAATTTCAGGCGGGCAAAAGCAGCGCACCTCGGCAGCCCGTGCGCTCATCAACCAGCCGTCTCTCGTATTTGCCGACGAACCGACAGGCGCGCTCGATTCGAAATCCGCCTCATCGCTTCTCGGGACGATGGCTGACGTCAACAAGCAGCAAGGCGTGACCATCATGATGGTGACACACGACCCGCTCGCGTCGAGTTATTGCAGCCGCGTCGTTTTTCTCAAAGACGGCAATGTCTATTCAGAGCTGTACAAGGGAGATAAAACGAGACAAGCCTTTTTCCAGGAAATCCTGAATGTGCAGGCTGTGCTCGGGGGTGACAGCGTTGACGCTCTTTGATCTCGTCAAACGCAGCATGCGTAAAAACATCAAGCATTATTACCTGTATTTTTTCGCATTGATCCTCAGTGTGGTGCTGTATTTCGTGTTCGCGACCTTACAGCACGATGCGGCAGTAGCTGAACAAGGCACAGGAACGATGGGCACCGCATTTCAGGTGGCTGGAGTGTTGCTGATCGCTATCGCAGGCATTTTTATCGTCTACGCCAATGCCATTTTCCTGAAAAGAAGAAGCAGGGAAATCGGCTTGTACCAATTGATCGGGCTGACCAAGCGCGCCGTCGCCAGGCTATTGATTCTCGAGAACATGCTTCTTGGCATCATGGCGCTGATTGTCGGGATTGCAGTAGGCATGCTCGTTTCCCGCGTCTTTTTACTGCTGCTCATGAAGCTGATCGGCTACGAAGCGTTCATTGAAGTATCGTTTTCCGCAGCCGCGGTCACACAAACCTTCTTTGTCTTCCTCGCTATTTTCGTGTTGACGACCATCCAGATGGTAGCTATGGTGTACCGCAATTCCTTGCTGTCCTTATTCAATTCGGAAAAGCAGGGGCAGCACCCCCGAAAGCCGAAAACCGCAGTTTCCGCGCTATTGGCGTTGTCGGGCATCGGGCTTATCGCGTTCGGCTATTGGCTATCTGGCCGCATGCTGAACGAGATGCTGTTCTTTAATATGCTGGCGGTTCTGGCTACTGTCATCTTCGGCACTTATTTAGTGTTCCGTGTGACGATCAGCTGGCTGCTGTATCGCATCCGCCGCAGTAAAAACGGACACCTCGGACTGGAAAACAGCCTGTCCTTGGCGCCGCTCATGCACCGCATGAAAAGCAACGCCAATTCATTGACGATCATCACGGTGCTATCGGCGATGACTTTGACGATGATTGCTGCAGCGTATTCCATGTACTATTCGACGGAGCGGGAAACGCAGGCCATCATGCCATTTGACTTCATGTTTGAAAATGAAGATGGCCTGGCCGATGACATCAGCCGGGAATTGGACGACAACGGGATTTCCTATCAACGCGAAGCGGTGGAAACCTTTGTCGTACCGGCTGAATTCGAAGAAAAGCCAGCCCCGTATTTGGACCGGGCGACGGATATTGCCTTGCTCAGCAGCGAACAATTGCAGCAGGCAGGCATTGAGGTCAGCGCGCCGGAAAATGGCGAAGCGAGCTTCCATGACGTAACGGTCGCGACGCTTTTCAATTCGGTGGATCTGCCGTTCGATCTCACTTTCCAAGACGAGGGTGAACCTACTTTATCCATTACGGAAATCGCCCAACACAATGTGCTCAATTGGTCGTTCTTCACAAGCCAAATCGTGGTGAACGAAGAAACCTACCAATCGCTGAAAGCGCAGCTGGCCGGTGAGACAGGCGAGACGGCGCTTCAGCAAATGGACGGGTTCCATGTTGCAGAAGAAGACATGGCCGCGGCATCCGCCATCTACCAGCAGGACAAGTATAAAACTTCGGATCTTCACGTGGATTATTACTCGTCTTATGAAGACTCTGTTCAGTCGAATGGCTTGCTCATATTCATCGCTGGGTTTTTAGGGTTGGTGTTCCTCATTTCGACCGGCAGCATCCTGTATTTCAAGCAAATGACCGAAGCCGAGCAGGAAAAGCAAAGCTACGCCACATTGCGGCAGCTCGGCTTTACCGTTAAAGACATCATGCGCGGCATCGTCCGCAAGCAAGCCTTTGTCTTCGGGCTTCCGCTGGCGATCGGCTTGGCACATTCCATTTTCGCCATTCAAGCTGCATCGTTCCTGTTCCGCACCGATATCCTGTTCCCGGCGTCGGTGGCGATGGGTGTCTATGCGTTGATTTACCTGGTATTCGCGGTACTGGCAGTCGGTTATTACAGAAAAACGGTAAAAGCGGCCTTATAGAACGAAAAGCACGAAAGAAGTGACCTTCTTTCGTGCTTTTTTTATTAGTAAATATATTCACACCAATGAATATCGGAGAAGGTTCAGTAATTGAAGATTTTATTAGTATGAAATGGAACGATATCTGAAAATAGGCTTCTATTGCATCCATCAAATGGTAGAATTTAGTTAATCAATCAATAGGTATCGAAAGGGTGGCAAGATGACCGATAAAAAACTAACGATCTTTCTATTAACTTCACTCTTCTTACTGTCTGGCTGTTCAATGTTTGAAACAAATCAAAAGAAAGAAGTTCTAGACAATACTTCTTCACATGAAAATTTGCCACACACCTTCAACAATGGCGAAACTGTATTTTCAATGCAAAGCGATAAAAAAACCTACACGCTTCCTGTCGATGAGATAATATTAATCATTTCCAACTCGGGTTCAAGTAATGTCGGATTCGGTGAGCATCGAGCGCTGGAAAAACTACAAGAAGACAAATGGTATGAAGTTCCTTACAGAGAACAGTTCGCTTTCACGGATATTGGGTTGGGCCTGGGGGCGGGAGAGAAGCTTGAACAGGAGATGCCACTTGAATTTTTGGACTACGAACTGACGGCCGGAACATATAGGATCGTCAAAACCTTCTATATTAACGAAGGAGCAGAGGAGCTTGCTCTGGCGGCGGAATTTGAAATCAAGAAGTAGTTCGGGATATGGGGAGGTATCCTTCATTAAATCCGGAATCGATTTCTGGAGTGAAAATATACACAATTTATTTCCCCGGAAATAATAAAGCCGAATCGTCCGTAAAGTGAATCGATGTGTTGAATGCCAATGAAAAGTCAGGTGTTTTTATCGCATGAAAAAGCTGCATCCCCAAAAATCGGGGATGCAGCTTTTTCATTTGATTGAGTCCAAAGTCAGCCTGTAAAAATATCGCCTTTCGGGTGGCTGATTTGGTCTCTATGTTGACGCGCCAAGGCGAATGCCAAAGTGACGGGGCCGACCCGGCCGATGAACATGAGCACCATGATGACGAATTTTCCAGTAGTGGAAAGCTCACCGGTCAAGCCCATCGACAAGCCGACGGTCCCGAAAGCAGAGAAAGCTTCAAAAACGATCCATTCGAATGGGGCGCTTTCCGTATAGCTCAAGATCAGGATGCCGGAGAAGACGGCGGCCATACTGATAAAGACAATCGCCAAAGAGCGCTCTAATAGATGAGAAGGAATCGCACGCTTAAAGACGACCGCTTCTTTTTTTCCTTTAAGATAAGAAGCTACGACGAGGACGATGACCAAAAAAGTCGTGAGCTTGATGCCGCTCCCGGTCGAGGCACTGCCTGCACCAATGAACATGAGCAAGGAAATGAGCACGATCGAGCCGGTCTCCATACTGCCGATGTCGAGTGTATTAAAACCGGCCGTCCGCGGCGTCACCGCTTGGAAATATGAAGCCCATAGCTTATCGCCGAAAGGAAGCGCTCCTAAAGTATCCATATTGGCATATTCTGAAACAAACAAAAACAACATCGCAATTAAATTCACCACGAGTGTTCCGGTAAGCATCACTTTCGAATGAAGGGACAACTGCCGGAAGTTTCTCGTTTTCCATAAATCATATAAAACAGTAAAACCGATACCGCCTGAAATGAATAATAAGGTGATAAGAATATTGACCGTAGGGTCGCCCACGTATGCGCTAAGGCTGTCATCCCATAAGGAGAATCCTGCATTGTTGAAGGCGGAAACGGAATGGAAAGCGCTGGTGAAAAGCCCATCTGTCCATCCATATTCCGGCACCCATCGAACTGCTAAAATCGCAGTGGCCAATAATTCGATACCGAAAGCGAAGAACAGCAGAACCTGTACAAGGCGGATCATTCCACCGAGCGAATATTGATTGAACGACTGCTGGATCAAGATCCGCCCCCGCAGGCCGATTTTCTTACCCAAAAGCAACACGATCAAAATGGCGAATGTCATGAGTCCGAGCCCGCCGATCTGCATCAAGATCATGATGATGAATTGCCCGAACATCGTAAAATCGTTTCCGGTACTGACGACGACGAGGCCGGTCACTGTCGTCGCGGAAGTGGCGGTGAACAAAGCATCGATAAAAGAAATCGGTTCAACCGTGGAGATCGGCAAATACAATAAGATGGTTCCAAAAAGAATCGCCACCAAAAACGTTATCGCTAAAATTTGAGGTGGGGACATTTTAATTTTTTTAAATAAGGTGGATCTTTTCATAATTACAAACCTGCCCGGTCGAACTGATGGATATTTTTCTTTGTTCCGAGCACGGTAAGGATATCGCCTGCTTGTAGAATATCATCGGGTAAAGGCGAGACATTCAGTTGCTCTCCCCGCTTAATGGCGAGGACTGTCACGCCGAATTTCAGGCGGATTTTCAAATCATCCAAAGACTTCCGGTTGACTTTGGGGGTGGCCAGCAATTCGGTTATGCTATAGTCCGCAGATAGCTCGATGGAATCGATGATTTTTTGCGATCCCAAGTGTTCGGCCATTTTTTTGCCCATTTCTATTTCAGGCTGCACGACTTGCTCGACTCCGATTTTCATCAGTACTTTTTGGTGATAGCGATTTTGTGCTTTAACGTAGACTTTGGGAATTTGCAGATCCTTCAGGACGAGCGTGGTGAGGATGCTCGTTTGGATATCCTCGCCGATTGCGACAATGACATTTTCAAAATTGGTGATGCCTGAATTTTTCAATGCCGTTTCATTCGTCGAATCCAATTGAAGGGCATGGGAAGAAAATTCCGCGAATTCTGCGACCTTCTTCTCGTCCCGATCAATTGCCAGTACAGCATGTCCCATTTGGTGCAGTTCTTTGCATAGGCTGCCACCGAATCTTCCTAATCCGATCACTGCAAACTGCTTTTTCTTCAATCCCATTTCTCTTCCACTCTTTTCTGTTAAATTTGAGCACAAAAAAAACCATTTCAAAGAAACGGTCTGAGATAGACCTTTTCTCTCTTTTCAACGCTTACGAGGTTAGCTGTCGGATTAGGGATGGAGAGTACCCCTTCTTCAAATTGAAGATTCACCCCGAGATCAAGTTGCGATCGAATTGGTTCCCCCGCACAGAAATTCATTCTGTCTCAGCGATATAAAAGGTGGAATTCTGTTGTACAAGCTAAAATATACGCCTCTAAGCGGAAAAGTCAATACTATTTTTAAAAAATAAAGAGGGTAAATATTTGCAAAAGCAAAAGGCCCCCATTGGAGGGCCTTTTGCTTTACAGGGCAATATTCAGTTCAACGCGCGCCCATGCCGCCGTCTATCCTGTACTGGCTTCCGGTGATGAACTTAGAATCATCACTCGCCAAAAACAATACCAGTTTAGAAACTTCTTCCATGCTTCCATAGCGGCCCAGTGGGATACGGGAAGAAATATTGTTTCTGACGGCAGAAGGATTGTCGGCGTTCAACGATTCTTCAATCGTCTTCATCATGCTCGAATCCAAAGGTGCAGGATGGATTGAGTTCACACGCACTGAATCTTTTGCTACTTCCAGCGCTGCCGTTTTGGTAAGGCCCACCACTGCATGCTTTGAAGCCGAATAGAGTGAATTGCCGCTGCTTCCCATGAGGCCGGAAACGGAAGAGGTGTTGATGATGCTGCCGCTTTGTTGGGCACTCATAACTGGCAAAACGTGTTTTAGTCCCAAAAAGACTCCGAGCACATTGATATTGATGACCGATTGAAAGTCTTCGATCGTTTGATCAGTGAGTGGTGCTATTTTGCCGATGATCCCAGCGTTGTTTAAAAAGATATCGATTCTTCCCCATTTCTCGAGGACTTGCTCCACATAAAGGGCCACTTGCTTTTCGTCACTCAGATTCGAGACCAAGCCTAATACTTCCCCTTTAGGCGCCAGGCTCTCGACCAGTGCAGTGAGCGATTTTTGGTTAATATCGACCAATGCGACTTTTGCGCCTTCCTGAAGCAGAAGTTCTGCGGTATTTCTTCCGAGAGCACCTGCTGCCCCCGTAATGACAGCTACTTTGCCTTCCAGTCTTCCAGCCATGAATTTCCCTCCATCCCTTAACATCGTGAAGCCGATTCAGCGGCTTACGGCCTGCTCGCTTTTTTCTTCATCCCAATAACTGCTCTGTTCGCATAGTTCCTCGTATTCGCTTTTCAGGATTCCGACGATGATCCGGTCATAATAGCGGTTCTGCCTGTAGGCATGCTCGCGGATTCTGCCTTCTTCCTGCCATCCGCATTTCTTGACGTAGAGATTGTAAGAAGGAACATTATGTTCGACGATGTCGCCGTCCAAGCGGTGCAGCTGCAGTTCTTCAAAAGCATATTTCATGGTCGTCATCACTGTGTCCCGGCCATATCCATGGCCTTGCATATTCTTTTTCCCGATGATGATGCCGTGGTAGGCGGACCGGTTTTTAACATCGATATTGGTTATCGTTGAAATGCCGATAAACCCATCGAGCGGGGTCTCGATCGCAAAACGCAGATGCTGCCCGTCAAAGGCCAGTCCGTCAAACCACTTATTCTGTTGATCCGATGATATGGGATGGGACCAGCCTCCAAGCAAATGGCCGATCTCCGGGTCGTTATGGAAACTTCTCAAGCTTTCCATATCGGACCGTTCCAGCGCACGCAAAGTTACTTTTTTTCCTTGAATATTCATCTCTACCACCTCTTCCTTAATATTGTAAATACATAGTAAATACTTCCATTCATTTTCAAATACTTCGGTAGGAAGGGAAAAACCCTTCCGGCAAACGGGAATGGCTGGCTGCCATTTCCGTTAACTCGGCGTAAATTTCGGCGTTATATATATTGGTACCTAAAAAATAGTCGTAATTATTATTATCGGTGAAGGACGTTTTGTATTTGAACAAACTATCATTTTCACCGCAACCGCCGCCTAGATGCAATAATTTACAGTTCATTTCTTGGGATACAATTACCATGAAGTTGAAGAGTAAATTATTTGGCCGCAAATCCAGATAGTTTTTATCCGAAGCCCCCAAATGATAATGGGCAAAATGTTCTGTCGTGAAAAGGATGGAAGCAGCTACGACTTTTTCGCCTAAGTAGACGAACAATAGATGAGATTGCGAGACCGCTGTATCCGAGAGCTGTTTTTTAAGGGTTGAAAAACAGAAGTAATAACTGTCGGCAGCTCCTTTGCGGTTCATCGTGCCATTATATAAATCCAATAACGTCTCGATATTCTCATCGCTCTTAATTACTTTTTTACAATAGAGATTATTGGAGACGGCTTTCTTGATATTCCGCTTGGTCATCTGGCTGTACCGCTGCTGAATGTGTTCTAGGCTCTCCGATAAATCCACAGCAGTGGTCTTTCGGATATAGTTTAGATTGCAATATCCGCTAAGGTAACGGGCGTTATTGAGGAGGGGATGCAGACGGACCACTTCTGAAACAATATTCATTTCCAAACAATAATCCCGGAACAGACTGGTGAACTCATCAAGAACTTTTTCATCACCCGAAACGAGAGGCCCCCCGTAGCCGTAAGGCGTTGTAATATCGTAAAGCGGCTGTCCTGTGTAATGGTAGGCTATTCTGCGCAGGATGAACGGATAAATGACACTTCCGAAGCTATTTTCAAAGAATACGAGTTTTGCCTGGCCATCCTCTTTTTCTGCGTTCCATTGACAATACTCATAAGTGTAGTAAACATCATTCACTGGAAAGTCATTCACCACCTTATCCCAGTAATCTTTACTTTCAATGATAGTGATACTCGGAACTTGGGTGTCGATCATCATACTAGGTGCCCCCTTTCTTTTGATGGAAGTAATGCCGATGATTACGGTTCATGATTTTATTATCGGGGCCCAAAGTTAAAATCACGTTAAACCAATATAATTTCTTTTCAAGTACATTTTGGCTTTTTTACTAAAAATTCCAGATTGAAAAACATCTTCAAGCATCCCGCTTGTTTCTACTTCGATAACTCAGTAATTGACTCGTGAGGCGATAACATTCTCCTTTTTAGGGTATGGTATTCCGGTAAGCAATCCGATCGGCGGCAAGTTGAAGAATGGCATAAGCAGTTAAACTATGCTGGTCCGGACTTTATACGTGCCGCAGCAAATTAAAACAATCTGGAGGAAATCATTCATGAAAAATTTACAAGCTACTGTCACTTTAAATAACGGAAGCGAAATGCCTTGGCTCGGACTCGGCGTATTCCGTGTAGAAAACGGCCCTGAAGCGACTGAAGCCGTCAAAACGGCGATCGTCAACGGCTATCGCAGCATCGACACAGCCGCCATTTACGGAAACGAGGAAAGTGTAGGGGAAGGGATACGCCAGGGGATCAAAGCGGCGGGGATCTCGAGAGAAGACTTGTTCATCACTTCAAAACTATGGAACGACGATTTCGGCTACACGTCCGGCATCCAAGCTTACGGGACGAGCCTGAAGAAATTGGGGCTGGAGTATCTGGACTTGTACTTGCTCCACTGGCCCGTTGAAGGCAAATATAAAGAGGCATGGAAAGCGCTCGAGCATCTCTATATGGACGGCCAGGTCATAGCGATCGGCGTCAGCAATTTCCAGATCCACCATTTGAAAGACCTGATGGAAGACGCGGACATCAAGCCGGTCGTCAACCAAATCGAGTACCACCCGCGCTTGACGCAAGAGAGCTTGCTCGCGTTCTGCCGAGAAAACGACATACAGGCGGAATCCTGGTCGCCGCTCATGGCAGGCGAAGCGCTCGAACAGCCGGAGCTGAAAGAAATCGCAGCGAAATACGGTAAATCGGTCGCCCAGGTCATTTTGCGCTGGAATCTGCAAAACGGCGTCGTGACCATTCCGAAATCGACCAATGAAGGGCGCATTGTGGAAAACTCGCAAGTGTTCGATTTCGAGTTGTCGGAGGAAGACATGAAACGGATTTCGGCATTGAACGAAGACCGCCGCGTCGGCCCGGACCCGGATAACTTTGATTTTTAAGGAATGACGGACACTGACATTAGGTGAGTGCTTGTGATTTGCGCCATAACAAAAGGAAGGGAGGAGCCCTAGAGCTTCTCCCTTCCTTTTATTTTTCCAGCTTATAGCCGATTTTATTCAACGCCGATTCAATGTCGGCGACATACTCGGTTTTCAACTGCGACAAGTGTTCACTGACGCCCGGCATTTGGACGAGCCAAGGCGGAAGGCCGGTCATCATCACCTGGACACCCATGACGTTCAAGCCCGACACCAAATTCTTCAAGACATCCGGGAACCGGTTTTCCAGCAGCATCAATTGCGACAAGTCGATGATAAACGAATGGATGCCTTTGTCGGCTGCATAATGCAAAGTGTCTTCCATGATTTTCTGGGAGCGTGCTTCGTTGATGTTCCCTTGCAGCGACAGGATCGCCAAGCCCTTTTTGATCGGGATGATCGGCACGCTCAATAACTCGATGTCTCCCAAGGTAGTGTCCAAATGGATGACGTAAGACAGCACTTCCGCCATTTGCTTGAGGAAGTGGATGTCGTTATCGGTAAAATCTTTTTCCTCTTTGTCCATGACGCATAAAGTGCCGAACACTTCGCCGTAGAAATCGCGCAGCGTTACGCCGAGAAAGCCTTTTACTTCAAGTTGCGGCGTCACTTCCAAGTCTTTGGTTAAGGTGAATGAGCCAAGATTATTTGTGCGCATCGCTTCCTGGTCGCTTTGAATGATTAATCGGCAATACGTGCCGTCGTAATCTACCTCATAGCCTTCAGGAATAATATAGTGGTCTTTATTGAACGAACTAATGACTTCCATCGCGGTCGGGCCGCGCTGTGTTACATAAGCGGTGTTGACGCCGAGTTCATCACTGATTACTTGAAACAGCTTGTAGGAAACGGCTTTCAATGAATCGTGTGTGGACATTCTCTGTTTTTCGTTCATCTTTCGTTCCTCCCCATATCCTGGGGGGACCCTGCCAGTCATCTTTGATGTATAGAGTCATTTCCTTTACGTGCAACTTGATGTCGTTCAAGTTTTCATAAAAACTCCAGTTTAATCGTCCAGTCAGTAGGGCAGCCCCTCGTGTTTCTGCCTCTAAGGCTATAGAAATCAGGATTTGCGGTCAAGAGAAACATTTCGTATTCCGAAAAAATGAACCTGGCCACAGGACGAAATTTCGTCAAGTGCTGCATCGCTTACTGCTCGAAGCCAGCCTCCGCGCGTGCTGTGGAAAATTCATCCGCCCGGTCCAAGCGGGTGCTGAGAAACGCGAGCCCTGATGCCAGCAATGCGCATAATGCGCCGACCCATGACAGATGGATATAGCCGCCTTGTGCGACCACGTATCCGCCGAGTGTTGCGCCAAGCGCGATGCCGATATTCACAGCGACAGGCGTCAGCGAAGAAGCGAAATCTTTGGCTGCGGGCGAGTATACCGTAGCCAAGTTCATCAAATACATTTGGATGGTGGCGTTCATCGCATAAATCATGACCGCCATCAGCATGAGACTGACGAGCCCTGCGAAAGTCGTTCCCATCGTGAAATACAGGGAAGCTAAAATGACAGCTTGCACGATGAATACATAGCGCAGCTTGCTGACGCCGTTGCGCCCGGCGATCTTGCCGGCCAATACATTGCTGAGAATCGAAAAGGCGCCGTAAGCGAGCAGGATCGCGCTCACATAGCGTGTCGGGATGCCCATGCCATCTTCCAAGATCGGCGTGATATACGTATAGATCGTATAGGTGCCGGCGATGGAAAAGGTCGGGATAAAGAAAGCCAAAATCATCCGTGGATTCGCCAACAATCCGAGCTGGTCCTTAGCCGAAGCTTTGACGACTTTCAATTTGCGCGGCAGGATAAAGATAGCCATCACTAAGCTGATGACGCCGAGCAAAGTCGTGAACCAAAACGTCAGCTGCCAATTGCCGAGCTGGCCGATGAGTGTGCCGAGCGGGACGCCGATGACATTGGAAATGGTGAAACCGGCAAAAATAAGGGCGATGATCGGGCCTTTTTTATTTTCCGGCATGATGTCGCTGGCGATGCTCATCGATAAAGCGACCAAGACGCCGCTGACGACGGCTGTGATGATGCGCGAGAAAATCAGCAATTCATAAGATCCGGATAAGGCGCTGATGATATTGCCGACGGTGAAGATGGAAATCAAGGTCAGCATTAATGGATATTTTGGAAAGCGGCTGACAAAAGCGGTCAAAAAAGGCGTTCCGATGGCATAAGCGATTGCAAAACCAGACACGAGCGTACCCGCGACCGCCAAGCTGATATTCAAGTCAGCCGATACTTCTGCGAGCAGGCCGACAATGACGAACTCACTCGTGCCCATGACGAACGTCAACAAGGTCAAGGTGAACGCCAATACTTTCTGTTTGGTAGTGAACAATTCTTGTGGTGAAGCTGTTTCCATAACTATCTACTCCTCTATGTAAGCATTGGGGAAATAAGTTGATTTAAATATAGAAATATCTAATAATATCGATATAGGAAATCAAAAAAAGAGACGAGCCCGGTCTCAAATTTCTTCGTTGATGAATTTTGCGACCTTCGCTAATGTCTCTTCATTGCGCCTGTAATAAGTCCACTGCCCGTAGCGCACAGCTTCGAGTAATCCAGCTTTTTGCATGAGCGATAAATAATGCGAGACGGTGGATTGGGACAAATTCACCTTTTCTTGAATATCGCCGACACAGACGCCGCCTTCGATGCTGACCTCCTTGGGCAAATGCGCTTGCTGTGCAGGGAAATTCTTCTCGGGCTCCCGCAGCCATTTTAAAATGTTCAAACGGGTTTCATTCGACAAAGCTTTAAATACATCGATAACATTTAAATTTTCCATGGGGCTATCTTATATCGATACTATTCGATATGTCAAAACAAAACGTTTCAAAGCGACAATCTCTTAAATAAATCCAACTGCCAATAATATCTAAGGAATTAAATATGGTAAAATCAAGAAAAAACAGAATAGTGGGGCTTTTAAGATGAAACTAAAAGATTTCGAGAAAACGATCCGGCACCTTTTCGGTGAAGAGTTGCTGAAAGAAGCTGATGAGTACGGCTTCACGGCCACATCGGAGGGGGAGATCCACAAAATTGGCTATTCGACAAATCTGTCTCTTGAAACCGTAGAAATGGCCATCGCACAAGGCGTTGATTTGGTGGTGACGCATCACGATGCTTGGGATTTCATTTACGGCTTGAGAGAAGCATGCGTCAATAAGCTGAAAGAGCACGAGATCAGCCATTTCTGGATTCATGCACCACTGGATTTTGTGGAATTTGGCACTTGTACGTCATTAATGAACGTCTTGGAAGTCGACGAGATCAAAACCTATTCCACCTACAGTGAAATACACGGGGAACTTCCAGGTATCGCGGAATTCAATGTTTCTTTAAGTTTCGAGCAGTTGGCCGAAAGAATGCGCGCTGCTTTAAACGAACCGGTACGCACTTGGAAAAATAATGCCCAGCCCGTCAAACGAATCGGTGTCTTGACCGGAGCGGGCCATTCCTCGACACTGATCCGCCAGGCGGCCGAAGCAGGCTGCGATACGTATATCACCGGCGAAGCAACTCTTTACACGATCCAGTATGCCCAATTTTCCGGTATCAATTTACTCGTCGGGAGCCATACTTTTACGGAAATCTTCGGCGTAGCAACATTGGCGAAGAAAATCGCGGAAATGAATCCGGGTATGGAGATCGCCGAATTGAGAGAATCCCATTTTGAGTTGAATCATTGAGAGAGAAGAATGTAATTCACTAATGTGAAAGGAGCGGAGCATATGACCACATTCAATCGATTGAAAAAAGGGGACAAAATCGGGATTTATTCCCCGTCGTCTCCGATTACTTATAATTCGCCCATACGATTCAAGCGGGCGAAAGGTTTTCTGGAATCCAAAGGCTTTAAAGTCGTGGAAGGCAGCTTGACGGGCAAGCGGGATTTCTACCGATCGGGCACGATCCGCGAGCGGGCAGAAGAGCTGAACGAACTGATCCGCAACCCGGACGTCCGCTGCATCATGTCGACGATCGGCGGGACGAATTCCAATGCGCTTTTGCCGTATATTGACTACGAAGCATTCATAAAAGATCCGAAAATCATGATCGGCTACTCGGATGCGACGGCTGTGCTGCTCGCCATTTATGCCAAGACCGGCATTCCGGTTTTTTACGGCCCGGCGCTGGTGCCGTCTTTCGGTGAACATGAACCGTTCGTGGATTATACATATGAATACTTTGAAAAAACATTGATGCATGAACAAACCCTTCCATATGGAGTGGAGTTGCCGCCGTACTGGACGGATGAACCGGTCAATTGGGAAGAAAAAACGCAGGAAAAGGAAATGAGAAATAACGAGTGGATGAGCGTGACACGAGGCAAGGTGACGGGGCGCCTGGTCGGCGGGAATTTGAATACGATGGCCGGTATCATGGGCAGCCCGTATATGCCGGTAATTGAAAGCGGCGATATTTTGCTGTTGGAAGACACGATGAAAACGGCCGCCGTCGTGGAGAAGAATTTCAATTTGCTGAAGCTCAACGGCGTTTTCGATAAAGTGTCAGGAATCATTTTGGGCAAGCATGAATTATTCGACGATCAAGGAACAGGAAGAAAACCATACGAGATTTTGCTGGAAGTACTGGGAGACCGCGAACTGCCGTTGCTTGCCGATTTTGACTGCGCACACACCCAACCGATGCTGACGATGCCAATCGGCAAAACCGTCACATTGGATGCGACCGAAAAACGAGTTGAAATCACGGAGCAATGGATTCGTTAATTGAGGAGGGATACGATGAAAACGATCGGGTTGATCGGCGGGATGAGCTGGGAATCGTCGGCGGAATATTACCGCCTGCTTAATGAACAAGTGAAACAGCGTTTGGGCGGCCTGCATTCAGCTGAATGCTTGATGTACAGTGTCGACTTCGAGGAGATTGAACGCTTTCAGTCAGAAGGGAAATGGCAAGAAGCAGGCGAGCGATTGGCGGATGTCGCCCGTTCGCTTGAAAAAGGCGGGGCGGAGCTAATCGTATTGTGCACGAACACGATGCACAAAGTCATTTCTTCTATAGAAGAAGCTGTCTCGGTGCCTGTTTTGCATATCGCAGATGCGACCGCAAAAGAGATCGAGGCAAACCATCTCCATACGGTAGGGTTGCTCGGCACCAAGTACACGATGGAGCAGGATTTCTACAAAGAACGCATTGCTGACAGCGGTATCAAGGTTTTGATTCCGGAAGCGGCAGAACGCGACATGATCAACCAAATCATTTTTGACGAATTGTGCTTAGGGAAAATCAACGACTCGTCAAAAGTGAAATACCAACAAGCCATCCAAAACCTCATCGATCGCGGGGCGCAGGGCATCATTCTTGGCTGTACGGAAATCGGTTTGTTAATTCACGACGAAGATGCAGAGGTGCCGCTATTTGATACGGCAAAGATCCATGCGCGAGTAGCGGTGGAGAGCGCTTTAGAATAAAGTGAAACTCAATAATGATTTTTTAAAAACAGTAAAATGTCTTCATTAATTTCTGCGAGGTGATCTATAGAAGGGAAGTGGCCCATTTCGTAAGTCTTAAAAGCTGTGAGATTGGGAATGACTTCTTCCGCCGCTTTTTTTACTTTGCTTTCCGGGAAAAAGACGTCTTTAGTTCCGGCAATGACCAAGGTAGGGGAATGGTAGTTTGATAATTCTTTTTTTGTTGTTAATTTAGGCATGTCCTGTTCCAAGCGAACATAATTAAATACATCGCCAATTATTCTTCTATCTTGATCTTGCATAAGACCATCAGACATTCTATCGGTAAGTTTGATGAGGTGCTTTTCGGATTTGGTGAGCTGGTACATGCCTAAAGGGAATAAGATGTCTTTAACCATCTTTGATTTAGAGCCTAGCCGGAGACCAGCCGGGGAGACAAGTACCGAACAGGCAATTCGCTCAGGAGAAAAAGTCGCGAGCCTCAAGATAATTCCTGCTCCATAAGACGGTCCGACGACTGCAGCGCGCTCGATGGAGAAATGATCCATAAGTTCCGTCGCCCACTTTGCAAAGCTGTCATCTTTTGCTGAAATACGTCTTTGTTCACTGTATCCAGGATGTCCGATTGTATCTGGCGCATAGATGCGATAAGTCTTAATGAGCGGCAAAAACCATGACAAGGTCATAGGGTTGATACAATTGCCGCCTTGAAAAACAATAACAGGTTTTCCTTCCGGCGGCCCAGCGACAAGCACATGGGTATCGCCAACATTCGTGTTCACATTGGTTTGCTCGATTTCGCACCCAAAGTTTGATAAATAGCTGTCGTAATGGTTGGCGATGATCGATTTGCCGTCTTTTTTGTAAATCGTATCATGTTGCATACTGTGTCCTCCCTTTTCTGGAACTGAAGTTTCTTTGCAAAAGTGTGTGCCTTTGAGGTGGATGATTTTAAATGTTTTTAAACTCAGTATGGTGGATAGACATTGAAAATTAAAGAATTATTTCAACAGCAGAATTAAATCAAATTAGGGGAAGACAGATGAGATAAATGGCCATTAGAAATTCCGCGAAAGCGATCATTGTCAAAGACGGCAAAGTATTGCTGACGACTAATGAAGACGTAGAAGGCAGTTATTATCTATTTCCGGGAGGCGGCCAGGAGCTCGGCGAAACTTTGCCGGAAGCAGCCGTACGTGAATGCATCGAAGAAATCGGCTGCGCCGTCGAAGTGAAAAGCCTGATCCATATCCGCGAATACATAGGTGAGCGCCATGAACATGCCGAGACCGATCGCGGCATTCACCGGATCGAATATTATTTTGAATGCCTTTTGCTGGATGACTTGCAAGCGGCCGCACCGTCGAACCCTGATACGCAGCAAACCGGCTTCGAATGGGTGGAGATCAAGGACTTATTGAAGTACCGGATTTATCCGAGAGGCATCCGCTGTTTTATCCAGGAGTTTGAAAGCGGCAGCGGGAATTCGGTTTATTTGGGAGCGTTTAATTGAAAAATTTCGAAGAAAAAAGGGACAGCCGATATCTTCCGGCTGTCCCTTTTTGGTGTATTTATTTATTCATGAATCGTGCGTTGAAAAGAGCTGCGGCCACGGTAAGCGATCCAGCTGGCGATAGCGAGCAAAAGACCAGACAAGACAAAGATCGAGCGGATGCCGAACAGGTCGGCCAGTATCCCCATCAATAGCGAAGAAACGCCGAATGTGCCCATGCCGATTGCCCCGAGCGTCGTGAAGACTGTTGGCAACTGCTCTTTCGGTACGCTCGTCTGCACGACGGTCTGCTGCGGGATGTTTTTCAGCTGGCTGAAGACGCCGACCAGAACGGATAATAGGAGCGCTACGAGCGGCATGCTGTTCAACCCGAACAGCATAGTCGCCGCGCTGCTGAAAATGGCACCGGTTAGTATGAAACGGCTGAGATTGTTCTCGACCCATTCTGTAAATCGCAGGCAAATGAGGCTCCCTGCGATCAAGCCGATAAAGAACGAACCGTTGATAAAGCCCCACCATTTCTCATCGACTGCGAGCGCTTCGCTGACGAATACATACAGAATAGCGGCAATCCACACGGCGCCGGCAATTGTCTCGAGGATTTCCATCAAAGCAATACGCTTTAATACCGGCGTCTTTGAGACGGTTTGCCAGCCTTTAGTGATTTGGCGCCATTTGTTTTGCAGTTCTGGCGGGGCGCTGTCGACTCTATCCAAGCGGCTCAACAACAGGCTTGAGAGCAGGAACAATCCCGCCGTCAGCCAGACCAGTTCGATGGCGGCCAACCAAATCAATAAGGAACTGCCAACAAACCACATCGCCGTTTGGATCAGCTGCGTAACGGTCTCGGTAATGCCGTTCGCTTTCAATAGTTGTTCGCTTTTCACGTAATTTGGGATTAAGGCCTGTGTCACCGGATTGGCGCAGCCATCCAAAAGCGCCACCAAACTGATCAATAAAAACAGCACAATAAAATTGGCTGCGGTTAACTGCGGCAGAAACAATGCCAAAGCTATCAACAAGCAGGTCTTGCCCATCTGCGATCCTGCAAGCAGCCATTTCAAATCAAAACGCTGCATCAGCAGCGGCGTTAAGGTGTTCGAGACGAACATCGAACTGGTAATGACAAACGGCACCAAAGCGGCAGCCGTGGCGGAACCGGTCAATTCGAAAATCAGGTAAATGATGCTGACGATGTAGAGCACGTCGCCAATATTCGCAAGCGACTGGCCCGTCAGCAACAAATGGAAGTTTCTATTCAATTTCATTATTAATCCCCCAAGAGTCTATTTCGTAAATGACTTCTAGTGCAGGGGATAACTTAGATTGGACTGATTGTCACGTCGGATGTTCCTTTCGTAAGGAAGACAAACCTTGGGGAATTTATCTTCAGGATGAATTGTATTCATTATACTCTAAATAATTGGAAAACAAATGGCGACGAAAGAAAATATTGGATATAGTAGAAACAAAGCTTATGTACCGAAAAACTTAGTACGGGAAATCTTTGAAATGGGAAGCAGGTAATCACATGAATAAAGCGAAATTACAAGCAGCCATCCTTCACGCCGAAGTGGTGTCTCCGGAATTTTTAGGGGAAGGCGCATGGCATCATGCGTGGAAAGTCGAGAAAGAAGGTCGCGAACTGGTATTGCGGATTCCAAAGGACGTCATTTACGGCAAGCCGGCTGAATTTAACAAAGAAGAATTGACCGCCGAATACGCGGCGACAGAACTTTACTACCGCTCGGTCAATCAGGCTGTGAAGGGTGCGGCACCCGAGTTTTTCCAATTCCACGTTTCTGAACAATTGAGCTATACGCTCGAGTCGTTCGCCGGAAAGCACATCAATTTGCACAACATCACACAAACGGAAGCATTTGAAACGGGGAAGGCGCTCGGTGAGATTTACCGGAAAACAGAAGAGATCCCCCACGGTTTGGACGGTTTCGGCTATCTGCATTGGACAGAGAAAAGCGGGCTGAGAGGCAGCATCACCGGAGATGCCCGCCGTTTCTTGAAAGAAGAAAGCGAAGAGCATTTGTCGGATTACCGGGAATTGAGCGATGCACGGCCTGAATTTCAGGACGAAACCGTCAGCGATGCGCTGAACTTGGCGGTGGAGATCAGGGAGCGGGGATTCACACAGCCACTCCTCAGCAATCAAGACGCCTCACCGGAAAATATTCTGATGAACGGCACACAGATGTGCCTGATCGACCCGTTTCCGAATATTTATTACCCGCGGGGAATGGCCGGGAACTTCATGAACCTCTATGAAACGTTCTTTATCGCTTTATCGGATACCGAACGCTACCGAAAACATCGGTTTGCAGATTGTGAGGACAAGTTAAAGGGAATCGCCAGAGGATTTTTGGCGAGCTATAGCAAGGGCGACAAACAAGCGATGGCCGAGGTGAGAGGTGAGCAATTGCTGCAGCTGCTGGAAACCGCCTACAGCCATTTTCATTTATTGTCTGGAAAGCTGCCGGAAGAAGCGCGCATCCGCTACGGCGACAAACAGCAAATCGAAGACAGGCTGGCGATATTAGCGGTTGAATTAAAAGCCTTGGCGGCATCAGAAGCCGGAAACCTGGCGGAAGTATTGGAGCGGAGAGCAACTAGTTAACTTTAAGAGGGGCGATGGCATGGATTTTCAGGAATTGGCTACAGACAGGCTGGAACTCGTACATATCGGAAAACATCATGCCGAAAGCTTCTTCGATATTATGTCGAGAGACGAAGTCACGAAATATTACGGCATGAGCAGCTTAACGGAAATCAGCGATGCTGAAAAAATAATCGAGTCGTTCAGGCAGACCTTCGAGAGCAATAGAGGAATCCGCTGGGGCATCGTCGTAAAAGAAACAGGGGCTTTCATCGGGACAGTCGGGTTGAACAATTTGAACCTCAAAAGCAAAAAAGCGGAAATCGGCTTTGAGCTGCATCCTGCCTATTGGAACAAAGGCTATGTTTCAGAAGCAGTTAAAGAAGTGTTGGAATATTGTTTCGGCCAGCTCGGATTATTCCGCTTGGGTGCCGTCACGTTTCCCGAAAATGCGGTGTCCATCGCTTTGCTGCGAAAATTGGGGTTTGAAAAAGAAGGCGTGCTAAGGGGCTATCTTTATCAGGACGACTGCTCCCACGATGCGTTTATTTTTTCTTTATTGGGTGATAGGTAGATGGCGAAATTTGGTTTAAATGAATTTACGAGTATCTGGAAAAGCAAGGGGCAGTGATCATGATAGGAAAAACAATATTAATAACGAGCGGCGGCTGTTTAGAGAAATGGGATAAGGTACGCGGCCATACCAATTTAGCGACTGGGAGCATGGGCAAGTTGATAGCCGAAGAATTCTTGAATCAGGGAGCCGATGTTATTTATTTGCATGGCTATTTTTCGGCAAAGCCTGTTGCGAAAGAGGGACAAAATTTACAATTGGAAAGCTTTGAAGGGATTTTAGATCTCGAGGCACAGATGAAGAAAATAATCTGCCTTGAAAAAATCGATTCCGTAATCATGGCGGCGGCGGGATCTGATTGGATCATAGATTATCTGACCGATCAAAATGGCGAGATCATATCACAGGACGGAAAAATATCGAGCGATAATCCCCCTATAATCCATTTGAAGAAAGCACCGAAAATCCTGAAGCAAATTAAATCATGGGATGCCAGCTTGCTGTTGGTCGGTTTTAAGCTGGAAAGCGATTTGGACAAAGTAGCGCTCGTTAAAAGAGCAGAAATCAGAATGCGGGATTCCGATGCTGATTATATGGTCGCCAATTCTTCGGATTCTCTTTATACGCAAGAAGCGGTGCACTATATATTCGATAAAGAAATGAAAATGAATGAATATGCAAATAAATCGGCAGCAGCAAAAGGCATTGCAGAAGTTGTGGGAATGGGTTTGTTGCAAGCGAATTAAACGAGGCAATTCTCCTCTCGTTATAAGCATCTGAAGTTAAATTTAAAATCAGCAATAGAACTATCTCGAGACCCTACACCGATAGGGTTTTTCTAGTTAATATCAACAGCGTTATTTAACATGGCCTTAAGGCATCATATCGGTTGCCCTCGAAGTCATCTTAGACTCTTAATTAATGACCTGGGGACAGAACGAGTGTTTCATTTATTTCAAATATTCATGACGCATGGTAAAAGAGCGTAAATAAAAGGACAAAGCGGAAGCCTTGTCCTTTAATCAGAAAAATATTTACGTGAATATAATTAAGTTACTCGGCCATTTCAATCTCTTCGGCTGGACCGACAGTAGTTTCAAGTTCAGAGAAATCACTGAAGTCAGCAATGGCCATTCCATGCTCATCTTGTACGTAAGAATCGAATTCTGCTACTGTCCAATCAAGAGGCGTGAGGTAAGTCGTCTCGAGATCGGCCATATCAATATTTCCTAAATCCATCTCTTCTATTACTTCTTCGGCAGCTTCATCTGTTTCTTCTTCTAATTCGTCCGCTTGTTCCTCATCGGTGTCTGTTTCTTCTTCCAGTTCATCCGCTTGTTCCTCATCGATATCTGTCTCTTCTTCTAATTCATCCGCTTGTTCTTCTGACTCGAGTACTTCTTCCGGTTCGGCGTTTTCTGAAGTTTCATCTTCACCACAAGCAGCCAGAATACTAGTTGATAGAACTCCTGCAGCTCCGATTTTAATCCATTTATTTTTAATCATAAATATCCGCCCTTTCATTAATTATGTCTCTACTTTACTGCTACCCTTTTGGTTTTAAGATAAACATCTGATGTTTTGTTGTTTATCACGCAAATCACATAATTTGAAAAGTTCCTTTTTATAACTAAATCTAAATAAATAAAATATAAAACACTTTCGGAGAGTACATCTTAAGAAATGCTCGAAATCAATTGCTTGATGCTTTGTAATCCTTCTTAATTCCTTTCCGTTTCCTACTCCTACTGGGTAAGTCAGTTCAATCATAAGGGGCGGATAACCGGGTTCAATGCTGCTTATTCCCCAAACTTTGCTCATCAACGATATCATCGGTCAACTCGAGCTGAACCCATAAAACTTTAACCTTATCCACAGCCTTATTATTTGTTAAGGATTCAGTTAAAACCTATTTTTCTCACTTCTCCTTTAGTAAGGGTTCAGCGGGATGCTTCAAAGTTTCAAGCATCTTTTTAATTTCATCAATGACTGCTTGTGGATTATCGATGTGCACGGCGTGTCCCGCGTCTTCAAGAACGACGTGCCGGCTATTCGAACTCAAAGCCGCTAAATCCTTTTGGAAATTCATCCAGTGATTCCAAGATTCTGCCGTATGATCAGGCTGGTTGCCGCCGGTCACGACAGTTAATGGCATGTCGCCGAGCGTTTTGTATTTCCGCACTTGCTCCAAGCTTTCTTCGAATTCCGCTAAAGTGCCTTCTACTGAAAATTGCCTGAAATACTGCACCTGCATCTGAGGGGGCAAAGCCTGCGCCATCAGCTTGTTTTGGTCTTCGTGGCAAGCGTCTAAGAGCAGCACACCTGCTACTTCCTCGGGGTATAGGCTGGCATATAAACGGACGTTCAAGCCGCCGAAAGAATGGCCGACTAAAATATAGGGAGGTGTTAGTTTCACTTTTTGAAGCAGAAGCCGTAAATTTTCAACGTTTTGCAGACTATGGCGCGGTCGGTCGTCGATGGTGCTTTTTCCGAGCCCCGCCCGGTTGTACACAAGCATTTTGGAAAATGCGGAGACTTCCGCTTTAATCGGGTTCCAATTTTTCGTTCTCCATCCATTGCCTGAATCAAAAACAATGACGGGACTCTCTGTGCTTTCACCGAGTTCTTCAAAATAAAGCTCTATTCCTTCAATATCCACGCA
Source organism: Bacillota bacterium (assembly GCA_051750505.1). GTDB lineage: Bacteria > Bacillota > Bacilli > Bacillales_A > Planococcaceae > Planococcus. The sequence continues at coordinate 258,587 of JBNJJS010000001.1, read as the reverse complement.
CTCGCCTATCCATTGCTTTGCCATGTTCTTCCTCCATTTCATTAAAAAAACCTTCAAATTACTGCTTGCAAAAATATTCCCTTAATTATACTACAATATTCTGTAAATTGGTTGGATGTATATACAATAATTGGATATAGTAAAGAGGAGAGATAGTTCCATTCATCAATGAAAATGGAGTTGAGTTATGGCTGCCTTGAGTAATCCGGTCCCATTAAAAGCGGATATGTTAAAGAAGATATTAAAAGATAAATTAAATTGGGATAAAGAAGATGAATTAATTCTAATAAAATCAATGATGATGCATATCGGCTCCCCAGATAGTGAACTGCGCGACGGCCTAATATACGGTACGTTCTGTGAGTTGATTTTAGAAGATAAAATAGAGGCGGATGTATTAAACGAGATGCTCAAGTCTTGTTTAAACGAACAAATGCTGTTCAAAGGGATAGGCGAATCCGGAACAGACAACGTTTTTACGAGGTCTTTTACCAGTTTGTTAATAGCGCTCATTCTACACGCAGATAACCAGAAAGATTTTCTTTCAGGAGAGTTAATATTCGAAGTGAAAGATCAATTAATTTCCTACATAACTCTCGAAAAAGACTTAAGGGGATTTGTTGCCGATAAAGGCTGGGCACACAGCATCGCCCATATTGCAGATGCATTTGATGAGCTCATCAAAAATAAAAAAATCACCACGGATGATTATGTAGAGATAGCAAATGTCTTATGGAACAAAGTATTTATAGCGGACTACGTCTATATCCACGATGAAGAAGAAAGGATCTTGATGCCTCTCTTGGAAACTTTAAAGCAGGGGTTGCCACATGAAGTGATTCAAGGCTTCGTAGAAAATATTCCTGTTGAATTGGAGATGCAAAAAGTCCAACTGGCAGAAGAAAGCTATTGGCAGTTATACGCCAATTGTAAAAAATTCCTGAAAAGTTTCTATGTGAAGATCGATAACGAGCCTGATTTAGTGCAGCTCCAAAAAAAGTATAGGGGCTTGCCTCTCGAAAATTTAAGGACTCTTTATCGCGGTTTTTGGAACGGATATTTATGAACTCCCGCAACTAGAGGGATGAAAGAAAGGAGGCCGATTGTGAATAAAAGAACCCATATCTTTTTAGTCATTGTCCTAGCGATCAATACCTTGAGATACGGCACATACTTATTGGAAGGCGACACCCACCTCTATTACATCATCATGTTTTTGGCCAATCTAATAGCCATGCTGTTTGTCATTGTCTCTAGACTGAACAAAAAAAGGCCGGAAACTGATGGTTCTATGAAGGAGAGCCAGTGAACGGTTTTAACAAACCAACTATTGTAGCAATCACCAGTGTTTGAGACGGCAGAAGAATTTCTGTGAAAAATATGGAGTTACCCACATATGCCGCGTTTAGAGAAATGTTCGAAGATATTCCTGCTGAGAAATTCGGAACTGTGGATAACAATATTGAAAAGCAAGTGGAAGCTATCCACACTTTGTATTCACCGGAGCGGGAAAAACAATGGGGCGGCTTAGCCATTGAGCTTGAACTGCTTTCCTCGTGAAAAACGGGGGATAACTTGTTTAAGGAGGTGGAAGAAATGGCGAAAACCATAATTATGTTTTCCACAGGCTTAATAATGTTTATGGCAGGTGTATATTTATCCACATACTTATCCACTTTAGCAGTGACTGTCGGGACTGCACTTGCGATAACAGGTGGTTATTTCATGGGAGGCAGCGCCTTTTTCCTGCCCAAACCCACTAGGAAATCAAAGTAGGGTGCCCGATTCATTTAGGGATGACTTATGCACATATGAAAAATAACATCTTGAACTTACTGCGGATACTCTCTTTACAGGGATAGGAATCGTTCATTTAACAGTTTTGTGAATTAAAAGGAGCGGTGAGTGTGGAATATACAATGAGAGAAGCCGAGATTACTGATTATGAAAAGCTGCAGGATATACATAAAGAAGTGCATGATTTCCATGTCGATGGAAGACCGGATATTTACAAAGAAGCCGATCGTACATTGGACAAGCAATACTTCACTCAACTTATTGAATCAGATGAAGGGGCCATTTATCTCATTGAAAACGACAACGAAATTATCGGATTTACGATTCTAAGAATCAACGAATCGCCAAACCGGACGACTATCATGAAAAGAAAATATCTTTTTATGGAGGATCTGGGTGTGAAAGAACAATACAGATCATATGGTCTTGGAAGAAAATTATTTCAACGAGCTATGAAGTTTGCAAAAGAAAATGACGCGGCTACTTTGGAACTGGGGGTTTGGGAATTTAACGAAGAAGCCATTCATTTTTACAAGTCTATGGGAATGAACAACCAGGCGAGAAAAATGGAAATTCGTATTGAGTAAAATACAGAACTGTTAATAGCTGCTTCCTCAAAATCAAGAGAGGTGAATCATGAAAGACAGAATCAAAGAAACCTTCAACAGCCTTGCCGGCGCATACGAACATTCGATAGACACGCAAAACTTATACAATAGTGAATACGAAAGGCCGGCCATGCTCGGTCAGTTGCCAAAGGATTTAAGAGAACAAAGAATATTAGATGCCGGATGCGCGGCTGGTTGGTACACAGAACAATCGGTGGGTAGAGGAGCACAAGTAACCGCAGTGGATATGAGTCCCGAAATGGCGGCGGCTGCAAAGAGACGCGTTGGAGATAGAGCGGATGTCATGTGTTTGGATTTGGCGTCTGTTTTGCCTTTTGAAGATGGAGTTTTCGACTACATCGTCAGCTCTTTGACACTGCATTACATAGAAGATTGGGAGCTTACGTTCACAGAGTTTCACCGCATTTTAAAACTCGGGGGCGTCCTGCTATTTTCGGTCCATCATCCGTTCATCGATATCAAACTATCACGGGAAATGGATTACTTTTCAACCGAACTGATCGTGGACAAATGGAAAAAGGAAGGAAAAGTCCACGAAGTGCCGTTTTTCAGAAGGCCATTTAGCGACATATTAGCGAAAACGCTTCTGCATTTCTCTATGGAAGACGTCATCGAACCAAAACCGACACAAAAATTTAAAGAGCTGGACACTGAGCGTTATGAACGCTTGATGAAAGCGCCGAACTTTCTGATTGTAAAAGCAATTAAAAAATGATTATTTAAGTAAGCGATTTAGCGGAAAAGGGGAAACTATAGTGGATAGAAAACTCAAAGGATGGAAAAATCCCTCTGTTTTACTGCTTTCCCTTGGAATCGCAGGCATCGGGGATTTTATCTATTTAGTGGCGATCAATATTATCGTCTATCAAATGACCGATTCCGCGGCAGCTGTCGCAGGGCTATGGATTGTTGGCCCGATCGTCAATATTTTAACGAAATTTTGGACAGGCAGTTTCATCGATTACCGAAGCAAAAAAACGGTCATCATTTCTACATACCTGTTGCGGGCCGGCTTCATCGCGCTTATTCCGTTGGCCCCCAATGTTTTCGTCATTTACGTTATTCTCGTTTTCCTGAGCATCGCAAAATCTTTTTTCGGCCCTTCATCTGTGACGTACATAACCATGCTGGTGCCAAAAGGGAAGCGGAAACGTTTCAACTCGATTCGCTCCTTCACTTCTTCGGCTGCGTTCATTATCGGCCCGGCAATCGGCGGTGTGCTGATTCTCGGCAGTTCAATCGAGGAGACCTTATGGATCAATGCAATATTCTTTGTCCTGGCAGCGTTATTAGTCGTACAGCTTCCGAAATTGGAAGACATTGATCGTGCATCTATCCCATCACTAACCGTTTCACAAGTAATCAGCGATTTTAAAGTCGTGAGCGATTATATCGCCCAAAATAAATACATCACCTTCGTGTATCTGGCGTTTATGGGTGTCCTCATCTTCTCTTTCGCAATGGATGCGCAAGAAGTGGTCTTTACCCAGCAGGTCATCGGGTTGTCGGAACTCGATTATAGTTTGTTGATCAGCCTCACCGGGATTAGTTCCGTGAGCGGCGGTATTTTACTTTCGGTTTTTTCTTCTAAAATTTCATTGAGGTCCATGATGGTGTATGGCTTACTCATGACAACTATTGGCTATGTAATCTATGCGTTTTCTTGGTCCTTCGCCTCGGTCATGGCCGGCTTTTTGATTTTGGGCTTTTTCATCGTCTTCATGAACGCTGGTCTCGCCACGTTCTACCAGAACAATATTCCGGTGGCGCTGATGGGGCGCATCACCAGCATTTTTCAGCTGTTTCAAAGCGTGCTGCAGATCATCTTTCTGTTGGCCGTCGGTGTATTTGCGGATGTCGTTTCATTGCGAGTAACGATTGTTGCTTTAGCACTGGTGATGCTTGCGGGGGCTTTCGTACTGGCATTCTTTATAACGAAGGCAGAAAAAACCAAGTACTTTGAGAAAGAAGATGCTGCTGAAAATGAAGTGTACGTTTAGTCAGGGATATTTGCGTTCAATGTTTTTTTAAAGTAGTTGTGAAAAACTGAAGATTAGGAGGCTGGAAAATGCCGCATATACAGACAGATAGATTGATGTTAATCACTTTCACTGTAGAAATGATGCAAGCCGCGATTTCAAACGAGCGTGAGTTGGAACAAGCTACGGGTTATCAAGTCGTTGATGAATATCCGTCCGATGACTATAAAGAAATTCTTCCTTTCAAAATTCAGCGCTATCGCCAATATCCTGAAGAAAATGAGTGGGAAGGTTTGATCGTTCATAAAGGCGATCAGAAAATCATGGGAGACATGGGTTTCAGGCGAAGCACTGGCAATCCGGAAGAGCTGGAGCTGGGCTATAGCATTGTGCCTGCTTACCAAGGGCATGGATATGCGACGGAAATGGCGCTGGCGATCATGTCTTGGGGAATGAAACAAGCAGGCATCAAAAGAATTATCGCGAGCTGTGACAACGATAATCAGGCCTCCATCCGCGTGTTGGAAAAAGCAGGGTTGAAGAAGCTGGGCGAACAGGAAAGTAAAATTCTCTGGTCAACATGAAGAAATCGATTTGGCGCAAAGAGGTGAAGAAATAATGCATTACACGTTCCAAAAAATGACGCAAGAACAAGCAGAAGACATTGCGGCGAATTGGCGTTATGAAGGGAAATATTCCTTTTACGATATGGATGCAGACCCTGAGGATTTGAAGGAGTTTTTGGACCCTGAAAAACGCGCGGACAGTTATTTTGTAGTATTGCACAACAACGAACTCGCCGGTTTCTACAGTTTTCATCAAACGGACGAGGAGAGGGTCGATATCGGGCTCGGCATGAAACCTGATTTGACCGGTCGCGGGAGAGGCGTCGCGTTTTTGGAAGCAGGATTGCAATTCACCAAAACAAGCTACCATCCGAAAAAAATCACCTTGTCGGTAGCGGCTTTCAATAAGCGGGCCATCAAAGTATACGAAAATCTGGGGTTCAGGGAAGTCGAATCTTTCGTGCAGGCGACGAATGGCGGGCGTTTTGACTTTGTGAAAATGGAATTGGATTGTTGAGGCGAAAACAGTGAAGGGGAGAAGTATCCGGGCATTGAACGATTCTGCTGTGTATATAAGGTGGAACAATAGAGCTGCATCTTTAAAAGGAGAGGTTTCTGATGAGTTATGCTTGGGATGATTGCCCACAGGAATTAAAAGACTTTGTATTCGGCTCGATGAATGGAATAGCCGACATTATGGAGGAACAGCCTGTAGGCGTCTATTTGCACGGCTCGCTCGCGATGGGTGGATTTAACCCGAATAGAAGCGATATTGATTTGATTGTTGTGACGGAGCAGCCTCTTTCTATGCAGAAGAAGCAGAAATTGGCGCATTTCTTTCTTGAAAAATCCAGCAAGCCTTTCCCAATTGAAATCAGTTCATTGACTCTCGAGCAATTAGAAAGTTGGAGTCATCCAACGCCATATGACTTTCATTTCAGTGAGTTTTGGCGTGAGCGCTACGAGACGGAGTTACTTAAGTACATAAATGATGAAGAAAAAACCGATGGCGACTTGGCTGCACATTTCATGATCTTACAGCATCGCGGCATGTGCCTGGCGGGGCGTCCGATTGAAGAAATTTTTCCGAGTATCCCTCACCAGGATTACCTGGCCTCTATTATGGAAGACTACGAAGAATGTGTGGAAAAGATCATTGAAAATCCGGTTTATTGCACATTGAATTTGATCCGTGTGTATTGGTATGTGAAAGAGGGCAACATTTCTTCAAAGCAAGAAGCGGGCGTATGGGGGCAGAAAACCTTGCCGAACGAGTTTTCGGAACTTGTCCAGCGAGTTGCAAAGGCTTATGCGTCTAACCGTGCGGAAGCTGCTTTTGTGAAAGAGGATTTGATTGCAGTGAGAGATTATTTGAGGGCCGAAGTAGAGAAGCTAATGACTAAATAGTTTTTGCATCTATCAAAATACTGAATGCCGATTTTTGGCATTCGGTCTTTTTCGATTCCTTATAATTTGAGGGATTTTTATTGTTGTTAATGTATCAGCTGTTAAGGGATGCATAATAATTCAAATGTACATTGACAAACTGCCGATATATTATTATATTTATTTAAGTGAAATTGAGAATCATTATCAGTAGTTGAAATTAGAGAGGAATATAATAATCATGAAAATACATAACAGTAAAAAGAAGTTATTTTTAGCCCTGGCCGCTTGTGCCACGCTTGCATTGACCGCTTGCTCAGATGACAATGCCGCGGGTTCGGCTGAAGCAGAAAACGATAACCCGAACTCCATTACGATGTCTTGGCCACGCGATATCGGTTCCATGAATCCGCATGTTTATAATCCCTCGCAGTTGATCACGCAATCCATGATGTATGAGCCGCTTGTCAGCTACGAGGAAGGCGGGGAAATTAAGCCTCACCTTGCCGAGTCGTGGACGGTGTCAGAAGATGGCCGCGAGTATACGTTCAAGCTGCGCGAAGGCGTCCATTTTACGGATGGTTCTTCACTCACTTCAGAAGTCGTCAAAAAGAATTTCGATGCAGTCCTGGCCAATAAGAACTCACACAGCTGGCTTGGCGTCATCAACGTGCTCGACAAGATCGAAGTCGTGGATGAACTGACATTCAAAATGGTGCTGACACAATCTTATTATCCGGCTTTGCAGGATTTAGCGGTCGTGCGCCCTGTGCGGATGCTTGGTGAAGCTGGATTCCCGGAAGATGGCGATACTTCCAAAGGAATCACAGAACCGGTTGGGACCGGCCCGTGGGTCTTGGACGAATACAAAACGGATGAATATGCAGTTTTCAAACGCAATCCCGATTACTGGGGAGAAAGCCCGGAATTAGAGGAAGTGACTATCAAAATCATTCCGGATGCGGAAACGCGTGTCCTCGCTTTTGAAAAAGGCGAGCTCGACCTGATTTACGGTGAAGGCGTCGTCAGCATGGATTCGTTCAATTATTTGAAAGAAACCGGTGAGTACACGACTGATTTATCCGATCCTGTGGCGACGAGAACGATGCTGGTGAATTCAACGAGCGAAAAGCTGTCTGATTTGAATGTGCGCCTGGCGCTTCATCACGGGTTCGATAAACAGGCGATGGTCGAAGGCATCACGCTTGGCCTTGAGGAAAAAGCGGATTCGATTCTGTCATCCAATTTCCCATATGCGCAAGAAGATATCGAAGCGGTCGAATATGACGTGGAAAAAGCGGCTTCTTATTTGGACGAAGCTGGTTGGAAACTGGGGTCCGGCGGCGCTGTCCGTGAAAAAGATGGACAGCCTCTCGAACTGGAATTGATATACGACAAGACTGACCCGATTCAAAAAGCGATGGCTGAAACGCTTCAAGCCGAATGGTCAGCGATCGGCGTCAAACTGAACATTGCAGGCTTGGAATTGACCGAGCAAATCGAGCGCCGCAAAGCAGGCAACTTCGATTTGGATTTCTGGTCTAACTACGGGGCGCCATATGACCCGCATTCCATGATCAATGTCGTCGCTGAAGACGGCTGGGGAGTATCAGAAGCGCATTCCAATCTGCCGATGAAAGCGGAACTGGATGAGCAGGTGCGTGAAGCGCTGGCTTCTACCGATGAAACGAAACGCCAGGAATTGTATGGCTCTATTTTAAACACCTTGCAGGAACAATCGGTCTTCATTCCGATTTCATATATGAAGAAGACGGTGGCTTATCAAAACGACATCGAGTCATTTGAATTTCCGGCCAACCGCGATGAGCATCCATTCAATGATATTTCAGTAAACAAGTAATAACGGGAGGGCAATCCAATGGTCATCTATCTCATAAAACGGCTTTTTGCGATTGTTCCAATTATTCTTTTCGCGATTTTCTTGATGTTTGTGTTAGTGCGCTTGTCCCCGGTAGATCCGGCTGAAGCGTACCTTGCAGCTGCCAATATTCATCCAACAGAAGAATTACTGGCTGAAAAACGCCAGGAATTCGGCTTGGACCGGCCGTTGATTGTCCAATATTTTCAGACGGTCGCAGATATCGTGCGGTTTGATTTCGGCAACTCTTACGTAACGAATACTCCGGTGTGGCAGGAAATCACGACGCGTCTGCCGGCAACACTTCAACTGGCTTTCAGCAGTATTTTAGTCGCCATCATTGTGAGTGTGCCGCTCGGATTTTTATCAGCGGTTTATAAGAACAGCTGGCTGGATCATTTCAGCCGGCTGCTTTCCTATTTAGGCGCATCGATTCCGCAGTTCTGGCTTGGCTATGTATTGATTTTCTTCTTTGCCGTCAAACTGGACTTGTTTCCGGTTGAGGGCCGAGGGACATGGCAGCATTTCGTGTTGCCGAGCATCACGCTGTCACTTGCTTTGATCGCCATTTACACGAGGCTGTTGCGGGCAAGTGTGCTGGAGGAATTGGAAGAGGCCTATGTTTTATATGGCAGAACGCGCGGCTTAAAAGAAAAAGGCATTATGGTCAAGCACGTATTGAGAATTTCCATCTCTCCGATGCTGACGGGCCTTGGGATGAACTTGGGGAAATTGCTCACGGGGACGATCATTGTCGAGCAAGTTTTTTCCTGGCCAGGCTTCGGACGGTTTTTCATCGAAGCCATTTTTAACCGGGACGTTCCGGTCATCCAAAGCTATGTTGTTCTCGCTGCATGCTTGTTTATCGTCTGCAATTTGATTGTGGATGTCATCCAGCTGTATTTGGATCCGCGCATTTCATGGAAAGGAAGGGCGCAATTTTGATGGCACGTATACGAACTGCATTAAAAGGCAAATGGCCATTCGCGATTTGTTCAGGCATTTTGGTGGTGTTCTTCCTCGTCAGCATCTTGGCGCCGTGGATCGCCCCAAATGATCCGATTCAAGTAAATCTTGCACTTAAGCTCATGCCGCCGTCTCTCGAATATCCGCTCGGCACCGATCAGCTCGGACGCTGCAATCTGTCCCGATTACTATACGGAGCTCGTGTTTCGCTCGGTTTTGCGACCATGATTTTTGTGGCATCGCTTGGCATCGGGCTTGTCATTGGAACTTTATCAGGCTATCGCGGCGGCTGGATTGACACGTTATTGATGCGCTTTTGCGACGGCGTCATGGCTTTTCCGAACCTGGTATTGGTCCTCGGGATTGTCGGTCTTCTTGGACCGGGGCTATGGCAAGTAGTCGTGGCATTGATGATGGTGCAATGGGTGTATTACGCACGCATGATCCGAGGCATGGTCGTCTCGATGAAAGAACAGAACTTCATTACAGCGGCGCGCATCAGCGGGTCGTCCAATTGGAAGATCATCAGGCGCCATCTCGTACCGAATGTGCTGCCGCCGATCATGGTCATGGGCACACTTGAGATGGGTTGGGCCATCATGGACATTTCAGCGCTATCGTTTCTTGGGCTCGGTATTCAACCGCCTACGCCGGAATGGGGCGCAATGATTCACGAAGGCACTAGCTTTATGAGAAGCAACCCAGAGCTGATGCTGTATCCGGGACTGATGATTTTATTTGTGGTCATTTCGTTCAATGTAATTGGTGAATCGTTATCAGAGCAGTTCGGCGTCAAACGGCGCTACTGAAAGGAGAAGACATATGCATACACAATCGAATGTCCTGCAAGTCGACAACTTGAATATCGCTGCCAAATCCAGCCGGGGGGCTCTTCCTTTGGTGCGAAACGTGAATTTGGAATTAACGCCGGGCAAAGTCCTCGGGCTGATCGGGGAAAGCGGAAGCGGCAAAACGGTCACTTCCATGGCTTTGATGCAATTATTGGATCAGCGGGCAATGCAAGTACAAGGAAGCATCCAACTGAATGGCCAGGAATTGAATGGCTTGGAAACAAAAACCATGCGCAATATCCGCGGCAAGGAAATCGGCTTTATTATGCAAAATCCCATGAATGCTTTTACGCCTGTCTACACAATCGGCAACCAATTTGTCGAAACGATCCGCACGCATACGGGGCTTGGGAAAAAACAAGCGGTCGAATTGGCTCTAGCTTCTTTGGCAAGCATGAATTTAGAAGAACCGGCTAAACTGATGAAAAAATATCCGTTTCAATTGAGCGGGGGCATGCTGCAACGGGTCATGATCGCGATCTCCATGTCTTTGCGCCCCGCTGTCGTCATTGCTGACGAACCGACAACCGCGCTTGATGTAACCAATCAGCTGCAAGTATTGAAAGAGCTGGACCGGTTGCGGACAGAATGCGAGACAGCGATTTTGCTCATTTCACACGATTTGGGCGTGATTTCACAACTTGCCGATGAAGTGGCGGTCATGCGACGCGGAGAAATTGTTGAACAAGCGGAAGTATGCGACTTATTCGATCGTCCGCAGCATGAATACACCAAGAAATTGCTGCAGGCGAGACCGATGTTTTCAGGCAACGAAGCCTTGAACCGGCTCGTCATCTAACTCATGATTGAAAGAAGGAGGAAGCCATAGATGAGTTTATTGGAAATTAAAGATATTACCCATTCATACGGCGCCTCCCGCTCTTTCTGGCGCAAGCAGGACGTGAAGCCCGTTCTTTCCGGTGTCTCATTATCGATAGAAGAAGGAACTTGCCTGGGACTGCTTGGATCAAGCGGAGCCGGCAAAAGCACGCTCGGAAAAGTTATTCTGGGCCTTGAGAAGCCGCAAAAAGGACAGGTAATTTTTCAAGGGCAGGATATATACGCCATGGATGCCAAAAGCCGCCAGCAAATGCGCAGGAATTTACAGGTGGTCTTCCAGGATAGCTATTCTTCCGTAAATCCACGTCTGACGGCTGAGAAAATCATTGCAGAACCCTTGGAGAATTACGAAAAGCTATCTTCTGCTGAGCAGAACCGGGCCATTGCAAGTTTATTGGAGCAGGTCGGGCTTAGCAGCAGCGACATGAAGAAATACCCGCGCGAATTCAGCGGTGGGCAATTGCAGCGTATCAATATTGCAAGGGCGCTTGCGTTAAAACCAAAGATGATTGTGCTGGACGAATCCGTCAGCAGTCTGGACATGGTGACCCAAACGACCATTTTGGATTTATTGCAGGACTTGAAAACGATGCACGGCCTTTCGTATCTATTCATCACGCATGATATCCGCGCTGCCTATTCCATTTCAGACACGATGGCCGTCATGCACAAGGGGCAAATTGCGGAAGTGTTTCATAACAAAGACGAGATATTTACTTCTCAGCAGCCTGCAGTGAAGAGCCTGGTGGACTCCATGCTTCCTGAGCATCCACGCTACCGCAATGCGGCTGCATCAACAGAAGCCAAGAAACTGTTCTCAAGATGAACTCCTAGAAAGATCCTAGAGAAGTTTTGCACGAGTGTAGGGGGATGGATATGAAGAAAGTGAAATTGCTTGCGCATGATGATGTGTATTGTGAAGAAATTTTCCGCTTGTCTTCTGTACCAGCTGTGAAAGACGCTTTAGGTTTGCCAGATGGGACACTCGACGATACGATTCGTTTCAGCCGACTTGTTAGGGAAGAAGAAAAGTCAGGCACAAGAGTACCGCGAGTCATTTTAAACGAGCAAAACCAATTGGTCGGCCTGACGGACCTGATGTTCATCGACCACACTAAAAAACCTTGCCATATCGGGACCTGGATCGGACAGGAATACTGGGGGCAAGGGTTTAACGAAGCATCCAAAGCCGGGATATTGAAAATCGCCTTTGAAGAACTAGGGTTGTCGCGTGTGTTTGCAGGAGCAAGAACGGTGAACATCCGCTCTCAAAAAGCGCAGGAAAGATAAGGTCGAACTACGTGAGAGCTTATCTTTGCGAAGTAATGCGGAGCATTATTGAGCAGAAGGGTTTACGAGCAAACGCTTCTCCAAATACTGAGATAGATCATTAGTTTTTTATTTGTAGAAAGTTGGTATCCTCTTTCATTCGTAGCGGATCTTGGTCATCTTTCTAGTACTCTGCAAAAAAACACCGGCAGCCGCCGGTGTTTTTCAATTTGGCTCCACATGCACATGAACCGCCGAAATGTCGTAGCGTTTCATAAGTTTCACTTCCACTTTAGTGGAAATATCATGCGCGACAGCGATGTCCAAATCACCGGGCACCAAGACGGTGACATCGACGACGGCCCGGTTGCCGTAATTTCTGGCACGGATTTCGCGAACTTCAGTGACGCCTTGCGTATTGAGCGCGGTTTCTTTGAACGATTTGATGAGCTCTTCGTCAAAGCCGTCCGTCAGTTCGTGGGTCGCTTCCCAAAAGATGCCCCAGCCGGTTTTGACGATCAATACTCCGACAAGAAGAGCCGCAAGCGGATCGAGCCATGGCAGATAAAACTGCGCGCCGACGATTCCGACAACCGCGGCGATGCTCACCCAGGCATCGGATAAATTGTCTTTAGCGGCCGCCGCAACAGCTTTACTATTGATGCGCTCCGCTAGATTTTTGTTATATCGGTATACCAAATACATGACAATAGCAGAAAATCCTGCGGTCCAGGCTGAGAGCAGCCCAGGTGTTTCGCTGGTCCCTTGGAACATCGACACGACGGCTGAGTAGGTGACTTGCAGCCCGACTGCGACGATGATGAATGACGCCACTAAAGAAGCCACGGTCTCTGCCCGCCAGTGCCCGTAAGGATGGTTGGCGTCAGCCGGTTTTTGGGATAGTTTCAAGCCGATCAAAACTGCCGTTGACGCAACGATGTCGGTGACGTTGTTCAACCCATCCGCCTTTAAAGCTTCCGATCCTGCTATATAGCCGATCCATAATTTAATGATGGATAAAATAATATATGTAGCAATGCTGAGCATCGCGCCCCGCTCGCCTAATTTCAGATTGTCGAATCGTTCTTGTTCCATCTTGAATTCCCCCGTCCCGCAAGTACTTGAGTAGGATACCACCACAAAATCGAGTGTGTCTATGGCAAAGTTTTTTCAGTATAGAAACTGAAAAGGGAAGAGGAAAGAAAGTTTCGGAAAGGAAAACGGAAGAATATTTGGGCAATGGAACTTTGGGTATAAAGAGAGTAGCAAACAATGCCATAAACCAGAAAGCGGGGCGGACAGTTATGTGCACAGCGATCAGTTTCAAAACGAAAGATCATTATTTTGGCCGCAATCTCGATTTGGACGTTTCCTATAATGAAATGGTGACCATCACGCCGCGGAATTTCCCATTTCATTTCCGTAAAACCGAAGACATGGAGAGCCACTACGCCTTGATCGGCATGGCTGCGGTAGCCGATCATTATCCTTTATACTACGACGCCACCAATGAAAAAGGCTTGAGCATGGCAGGCTTGAATTTCCCGGGAAATAGTCATTTCCACGCGGAAGTTTCGGATCAAGACAATATCGCGCCATTTGAGTTCATTCCGTGGATTTTGGGGCAATGCGAAACGGTCGAGGAAGCAAAAATGTTGTTGGCAAAGCTGAATTTGACAGCCATCGATTTTAGCGAGCAGCTTCCGCTAGCGCCGCTTCATTGGATGATTTCCGACCAACAGCAGTCGGTTGTCGTGGAGTCTGTAAAAGAAGGGCTGAAGGTGTACGATAATCCGGTCGGTGTGCTGGCGAATAATCCGGAATTCGGCTACCATTTGTTTAATTTAAATCAGTATCTGTCGCTCACGGCTTACACGCCCGAAAACCGCTTCTCCAAACAACTCGAACTCAAGCCGTATAGCCTCGGAATGGGCGGCATCGGCTTGCCGGGTGATTTGTCGTCGACCTCGCGTTTTGTCAGGGCTGCATTCGCCAAATTCAATTCGGTATCGGGCAGCACCGAAACAGAAAGTGTCGGCCAGTTTTTCCACATTCTGAAATCAGTGGAGCAGCCGAAAGGATTGAACGCTTTGGAGGGAGGTAAATTCGAATATACTTTGTATTCCTCCTGCTGCAATTTGGATAAGGGAATTTATTACTACACGACTTATGACAATAGCCAAATCACTGCGGTGGATCTGCACGCCGAAGATTTAGACAGCAAGGATCTGGTTTCCTATCCGCTCATTTCCCATCAGCAGATCCGTTTCGTCAATTGAAAACAGCGCCCGGAAGAATGCGTTCTTCCGGGCGCTGTTTTTATTAGCGGACTTCCAATATATCGTTGAAGATCAGGCCTTCCCCGTCGATATCGATGAGCTTCAGGCGCTTTGTTTCTTTGACGAAGACGCTCTTGTATTCATCTCCTTCTTTATCCAATAGCAGCACACGCTTTCCGGGATTGTCGGCGACGATTTCGTACTCCAGTGAGTCGTTGCCGATTTTTTCGTCAATTAAGGTAAATTCCGGCAGTGATTCCAGGTCTTGCAGCTTTGAGCTTTCCACGGATTCATCTTGGATCGCTGTGAACGATTGTTCGTTTTCTGCGGTGGCTTCATTGCCGGCACTTGCTTGTTCACCGCTGCAGGCAGAAAGGAAAGCCGCTGCAGCCAGCAGGGTAATCAGTGGTTTGTACATCTGTTTCAAACTCCTTTTAAATGGCTTTTCAATAAGGCAGTCAGCTGTTCAGGCTGATGAAGTCCGGCGCAGTGGGATTGGCGATATAATGGCCGCCTTCCACTTGGATCGTCTGGCCGGTGATGAATTTGGATTCATCGGAAGCGAGGAACAGCACCGTATTCCCGATGTCATCCGCTTCGCCGTGATAAGGCAGTGCGTTGTATTTCTCGAAAATCGCCAATACATCCGGCGATAGATTGTTTTTGGCGGCAGGCGTCAAAATCAGGCCGGGCGAGACGCCGTTGCAGCGGATTTTGTCCTTGCCGTATTGGGCGGCGATATAGCGCGTCAAGTTGACGACAGCCGCTTTGGATGCACCGTATGCCGAGCGGATCGCATCCCCTGTGAAACCGGCCATCGAAGCGGTATTGATGATCGAGCCGCCGCCCGCTTCGATCATATGGGGAATGGCGAAACGGCTGCCGAGCAACACGCTTTTGACATTGACGTTCATGAGGCGGTCCCATTCATCCAAATCGATATGGACGACGTCGAGGTCTTTTTGGAGATTGGTCAATCCGACATTATTGAACAACACGTGGAGGCTTCCATACTGTTCAACGGTGAATTCGACCGCATCCCGGATCGATTGTTCTTGAGCGGCGTCGAGAAAAACGCCCATCGCCTCAAAACCTTGCTTTTGGATGGATGCCGCGGCCTGCTTTGCGCCTTCCACGTTATAATCCGCAATGACGACGCTTGCGCCTTCTTGTGCCAGCAATGTAGCAGCAGAAAGCCCGATGCCGGAAGCGCCTCCTGTCACCAACGCGACTTTTCCTTCAACACGATTCACTGGGATCCCTTCTCTCTGTGTTTTCGTTTTGCTTTCAAATCGTTTAAGATTTTTTCATTGATCGCCAAATATTGCGCAATCTCATCCGCATCCAGCGCTTCGAACAGCTCCATATGCTGCTTGTGGCCGAGCGTTTGCGCTTCCTTCAGCACCTTCGCGCCTTCTTCGGTGATTTCAAGCAGCACTTGCCGGCGATCCTGTTCATTGGAACGGCGGACTGCAAGGCCCATTTTCACCAGTTTGCCGGCGATATTGGTCATGGCACCGCCGGTAAAGCCGAGTATTTCTGCCAGCTTCATTTGATTCCGGGGGCCGTTGCGCTCTAATTCCCCCAATACTAGAATGGGGGAAATCCCTACATTGTGGGGAAAAGCATCGTTCCATAAGATGATCGACTCGTTCGTGACCGCCTCTACCGTGTGGATCAATTTAAAGAGATCGTTTGTATCCATCCATTTCACACTCCTGTTTATATGGAAGTTGAAGCTTAATACAGATACTTTAACATTAAAATATTTAATATTAAAGTATAATGTCGAACCTGTGCTTTAAATTAGGGAGGAGAATTGTCAGGAGGCATCAAAAAGAACGAGACTGGCCATTACGTTAAGCATCTGGATATTGCTTTGCATAAATAGCACTGAAAACGAAAGAGTCTACCAGGACTTCCAGCGATTCAATTTTCTTGGGTGCTCAGTTTTTCCTTGCCGTATTTTTTCACTAAATAGTCAGCGAGTAGCCATGTGCCGATTGCCACGGCGATAGGGGTCAGAAGCGGGACGGGGGAGGCGGCAAGCAAATAGGCGGACGCCGTATTGGCCCAGGCGTGCAGGATGACGCATAGCCAAATGTTTTTCGTGCTGTTGTAAAGAAACCCGAGTATATAAGCTTGTGGGATGGTCAGCAAAGTAAAGCCGATCAGCGATAGCAGGACGACCGGAACCCCATTCGCATAGTTCATATAGATGATAATGGGATAGTGCCAGACGCTCCACAGAACGCCCACGCGAAAGCAGGCTTTTTCCGCTGTATATTTGGTTTGCAGCAGCGGCTGGAGATAGCCGCGCCACCCGAACTCCTCCATGCCGCTCGTCACGCACTGGAACAGGAAAAATACAGGGAGGAACCAGAGCGGCAATATCGGCCAGGTAAATTGTGCTGTGAATCCGGAGACAATCCATGTAACGATCAGCGCCGCAGAAAAAAGGATGACAGGGTACAGGAAAATGAACAATAGCCAGCCGCCGATTCCCGGTCGTTGGTTTTTTTCACGTTGTTTTACAGAGAGTCGGTGATCTCCATTCCTCATCAAAAGCCCTGCCGCAAACACGCCGAAGAGCGGACCGTATGCTGCAGCGGTAAAGGACAGGAAAACGAGCAATTGCTGCAAGCTTTCCACACCTTCCGTCAAAATGGTATAGAAGCCTTCATTATAGAGGATTTCTACACCGGTAAGCGTGGAAAATACCATGGACCCGACCCACAGAGCCCATGAAAAAAGAATAGCACCAGCGTAATAAGCCGTGATTTTCTTCGATATATTTTCCATAGTAATTCCCCCTATTGTGCATTTTTAGATCAGCAATTAATGCTGGTCATAACCGAATCGATAAGTATTCAAAATGAATGACTATGTACGTTAACAAGCCTGAGAAACGGGCAAAAGGGCTTGAATAGGTTTCTGAATGGTATTAATTGGATAGATTATATCATTTTTTGAGCCATTAATGATTAATTAGATTGAAAATTCAGTTATCTAAAACGGAGAAAAACTGCCTTAAACTCAAAAATTAGTACCTAATAATAAAACAAGGTGCTAAAATGAAGTGAGTACCGTAAAGGAGTGTATGAATGATCAAATCAGCAGCAAGAATTACAGCCATTGGATCATATGTACCTGAAAAGAGGCTGACGAATCGTCACTTGGAAGACTTAGTGGAAACAAACGATGAATGGATTCTCCAACGCACCGGCATCAGAGAGCGACGGATTGCGGGAGACCATGAATTTACAAGCGATATCAGCGTGAAAGCAGCGGAAGATTTGGCTGAGCGTTACGGAAAAACTTTTGAAGATGTTGATTTGATCATCGTCTGTACAATGACGCCCGATTTCAAAACACCGAGCGTAGCGGCGATGGTACAGGCGAAACTTGGCATCAAAAATACCGGCGCAATCGATTTGAATGCGGCGTGCGCAGGCTTTTCCTACGGGCTTCACATGGCTAACGGCTTGATTACGGCAGGATTGCATAAAAAGGTTCTCGTCATCGGCGCGGAAACCTTTTCGAAAATCCTCGATTATAGCGACCGCTCGACATGCATCCTGTTCGGTGACGGCGGAGGCGCGGTCTTGGTCGAACACGACGAACAACAGCCTAGCTTCATCGCCTACAACTTAGGGACGGATGGCGGTTTGGCGAATAACCTGTACTGCACCGATTTGGCCGGGGAAATGTTCGGCAAGGAACTCGGTGCCCGCAACGTCGTCGCACAAAACGGCCGCGAAGTATATAAATGGGCGGTCAATACGGTGCCAAAAGGCGTCACCGCTTTAATGGATAAAGCAGGCATCATCCCGGCCGATGTGGATTGGTTCGTGCCCCACAGCGCCAATCTGCGGATCATCGAATCGATCTGCACAAGAAGCGGCCTGCCGCTCGACAAGACGATCTACTCACTCGAGTATTTCGGCAACACCTCTGCGGGATCGATTCCGCTGTCGCTTGCAGAAGGCGTGAAGGACGGCCGGATCAAAGCGGGGGACCAATTGTTGCTGTACGGATTCGGCGGAGGTTTGACGCATGCCGGCGTGTTAGTGAACTGGTCGATCTGATTTTCTATGATGTTGAACTCCTGCTTTTTGCAGGGGTTTTTTCTTTTGCAAAGAATTAATAATGGATAAAAAAGAACATTTGTTCTATAATGAAATAAAATAAGTGAATATTCTGCCGATTGGTCTATAATAAAAACCATAATCACCCGAATGTATCCTGCAAAGAAAAAGGTGAGGAGCATGGAAAATGGAAATATGGAGCGATACACAAACGGAATGGCAGTAGAAGCGGTCGGGCTCGTCAAAGTATATGGCAAGGAACGGGCTGTAGACGGTGTGGATTTGGTGATTCCAAGGGGCACGGTATACGGCTTTTTAGGACCGAACGGGGCAGGGAAGACGACGACGATCCGCATGCTGGCGACATTGATCCAGCCGGACGGCGGGAGTGCCTCCATTTTCGGGCATGATTTAAAGACGGAAAGCGCCGCCATCAAAAGCCGCATCAGTCTGACCGGCCAATATGCGTCCATTGATGAAGATTTGACCGGCACCGAAAACCTGGTGCTGATCTCCAGGCTGATGGGCTATACGACCAAGCAGGCAAAGCGGCGTGCGGCGGAATTGCTCTCGGCATTCGGCTTGGAACATGCGGCCAAGCGGCAAGTGAAAAAGTATTCAGGCGGCATGAGGCGGCGTATCGATATTGCCGCAAGCATCGTGGTGACACCGGATCTACTGTTTCTCGATGAACCGACGACCGGCCTTGATCCGCGCAGCCGCAACCAAGTGTGGGATATTATCCGTGCGCTAGTGGATACCGGGACGACGGTGCTGTTGACGACCCAGAACTTGGAGGAAGCAGACCAGCTCGCACATCGCATTGCGGTCATCAACCGAGGCAAGATCATCGCAGAAGGAACGAGCAGTGAATTGAAAGCGTCTGTCGGAACCGGTACGTTGAATGTGCAATTGCTCGATGCGAAAGACCAGCCGCGTGCTTTGAGCGTTCTCGAACAAAAGCTCGGCGTTCCGGTACATGCCGCTTCGGATGGCATCACACTGAGCGCACAGGCGAAAGATTCCTCCATCGTCGCAGAAGCACTCGGGGAGCTCGGCAAAGAAAAAATCGGCATCAGCGATTTCTCGCTCGGCCGGCCGAGCCTTGATGAAGTATTCCTGACCTTGACCGGACAATCAGCCGATGGCCAACCGAACATGGAGGAGGGAAATTCATGAGCGTGCAGGCAGAACAAGAAAAAACGACTCTCGAAGACGTCCATCCCTTGAGTGCAATCGCAAATGGCAACCGTCCGGATCCGCCGAATGCCTTTTCGTCGACGATGGCGTTTGCACACCGCGCGCTGCTGCGGATCAAGCATGTCCCGGAGCAGATGTTTGATGTAACGGTGTTTCCGATCATTTTCCTATTGATGTTTACGTATTTGTTCGGCGGTGCCATCGCCGGTTCTACGGGTGAATACCTGCAATTTCTATTGCCCGGCATTTTGGTCATGACGGTATCACAGATTACGATGTACACAGGCATCGACTTGAACAACGATATCCGAAAAGGCATATTCGACCGTTTCCGCACTTTGCCGATCTGGCTGCCATCGGCTTTAGTCGGCGCGTTGCTCGTCGACGTCGTCCGCTACTCGCTGGCATCGGCCATTATGATCGGCCTGGGGCTGGCGCTTGGATTTCGTCCGGAAGGCGGGGCGTTGGGCGTTTTGGGAGCAGTTCTTGTCATTTTATTGTTTTCGTTCAGTTTTTCATGGATCTGGACAGCCGCGGGCATCATCATGCGTTCAGAAAAATCCTTGATGATGGTCAGTTTTTTGGTAGTGTTCCCGCTGACTTTCGTCAGCAATGTATTCGTCGATCCGTCGACTTTGCCTTCCTGGCTGCAAGGCTTCGTCAACATCAACCCGATTTCCATCCTCGCGACAGCGGTTCGCGGCTTGATGCACGGCAACGGCACTTGGGAGCAGATCGGCTGGGTATTTGTCGTGTCTGCGATTTTCGTGGTGATTTTCGCACCGTTGACGATGTATTTGTACCGGCGAAAAGAATAGGGAGTAAAGTTAAACGAAGGGTCTGCATGGCGGATCCTTCTTTTTTATGGAGAAAACAGGATTGGTATGCATGATGAGGGCATTCATTGGTAAAGGAATTTTCAGGAAAAGGAAGAATATCTATACATATACGTAAAAAAAGGCAGTGGGATGCTGCCGCAGACAAAAAGGGGATTATTCGTGGAACAGACTACTGTACAGACTTGGAATTTAACTTCTTTATATGCCGGAACGAGCGAATCGGAAGAACTGAAAGCATTGATGGCAGACTTGCAGAACACGCTCGAGCAAGCGGCTGGGCAATTGCAAAACTACCGCGAGATGGACGGGCGTGACAACGATGCCTTGCTGGAAATCATCGATCAATTCCAAACTGCTTTGCTCGGCTGGGAGCAGCTCGACGATTTCGCCATCTGTGCTTATGCAGAAAATGTGGCGGATCAGGCGGCAATCGCTTTGATGGATGAAAGCGCCGTGTTGAAAGCGAAACTTATGTCTTTGCAGATCGAGTTGGATCAGGCATTTGCCGAATTTCCTGAAGAGGCGTGGGAAGAATTCACTGCTTCGGAGCATGTTCAAGCGATAGCGTTTTACTTGAATGAAAGAAGAGGGATGGTCAAAGACCGGTTGCCTGTCGAACTGGAGCGGATGATCAGCGCGCTGTCCGTCAATGGCTTGTCGGGCTGGGAACAGCAGCACGAACTGATGTTGACCAGATTGAGAGTGCCGATTGAAATCGACGGTGAACTGCAGGAAGTATCGATCGGCCAGGCATTGAACGAAGCCGTAAACGGCCAAGACCGTGCCAGCCGAAAGCGCGCAGCTGAAGCGGTCGCTGAGACATGCGAAGCGAATGCTGATGTCGTGGCGGCGATTTTCAACCGCGTGGTGGGGTCCCGATTGGATATCTATGCACAACGGGGATGGGACAATAAATTGAAAGAGATGCTCGAGCACAACCGGATCCAGGAAGCCTCGATTGATGCGATGCTCACGGCCATCGACGGCAATAAGGACTTGTACAGAGCGTATATCGAACGGAAATTGAAAATGGCCGGCCAAGATACAGCCGGCTGGTTCGATCTGGAGTCGCCGGCTTTTTCCCTTTCGGACAAAGTGGATTTTGCTTCGGCGAAAACCCTCATCAGCAAGCAATTCCATCAGTTCAGCACCAAGATCGGAAGTTTTGCCGACCGCGCATTTGAACAGGACTGGATCGAAGCCGAGAACCGGACGGGCAAAGCGGAAGGTGGGTTTTGCGCTTCGATGCCATTGGCCAAAGAAAGCCGGATTTTCCTGACGTATCGTGATACTTATCAGGATTTGGTGACCTTGGCGCATGAACTGGGCCACGCCTATCATAACCACATCATCCACGACGAACCAGCGCTTGCGCAGCAAAAAGGCACGAGTGTTGCGGAAACGGCTTCTACGTTCATGGAGAATCTGGTGCTGGATGCAGTTATCGAACAGACGACAGACGAAAACGAACGGCTCGCCATGCTCGAAATGAAGATCCGTGACGGTTTGAAATACGTCGTGAGCGTGCCGAATATGTTCCGCTTCGAACGAAAGTTTTACGATCAACGGGCAGAGGGCATGATTTCAGCGGACGAAATCAAAACGATGATCGCCGATGTGGAAAATAATATTTACGGTGGATTGGTCGAGGAGCTGGCGCTTCACAAATGGATGTTCATCGGGCATTTCTACGATGCTGAAAAAGCGTTCTATAATATTCCGTACACGATCGGCTATTTGTTCAGCAATGGCGTCTATGAACAGGCTAAACAACAGCCCGATGGATTCCCAGAGCGTTACGACGCGTTATTGCGTGATTCCGGAAAAATGACCGTCGAGCAATTGGGGGAACATTATCTGGGAGCAGATATCACGCAAGTGGCATTTTGGCGAGATGCACAGAAATCACTAATCTCGGCCATTGAAGAATACTTGGAGCTGACTGAAAAGCACAGTACAGCGGTTGCTGAAAATAAGCGATGAAGAAACTGGAAACCGAACGATTGGAAATCATTCCTTGCACCGCGGATTCGATTCACGTGCTTCAAAATCAGCGTTACGACAACGGGCCGGAAATTGATCGTCATTTAGAAGAGTTGGCGGAAGATCCCGGGTTATTTACATGGGGGAGCTGGCTGATCATCCGGAAATGGGATGGCCGGGTGATTGGCGATGCCGGGTTTAAAGGCAAGCCCGATGACAAGCAGCAAGTGGAGATAGGATATGGGTTGCTCGAGCGGTATTGGAATAAAGGCTATGCGACCGAAGCGATGAATGCCCTGATTGAATGGGCACTGTCGAACGAAGAGGTAGAAAAAGTGATTGCTGAAACCGAGCGCAGCAATCTGGCATCCATCCGTGTACTTGAAAAAATAAAGATGAAAAGAGCGCAAGAAACGAATGCCGCGATTTATTGGGAAAGATAGCTAAGTAGCCGATACATGAAAACTGGAAAGATTGAATCCTTGAGGGTTCAATCTTTTTTTGATAGCAGTTCAAACGGTTCAACTAGAGCGGGGGATGGCCAACCAAAAAGCATCGCTTCCCCCGATAAACGGAGAAAGCGATGCTTTTTCAGATGAATGCATTGGTCATTTTTCAGAAACTAAAGTAAACATCGTCAGTTCTGGCTTGGCGTGGATCCGTATAGGAACAGCGCTCATGCCGATGCCACGGTTAACGTACAATCGATTGCCTGCGGCTCCGTAATCATCAATCCAACCATCCGTGTGCACTTCCTCTTCCGAAGTAAGAGCCATCCAAGACCATTCAGGCAAGCCAGGAAGCCTTATTTGACCGCCATGTGTATGGCCAGCAACTGCTAGCGGGGCAGAATTTTCCGGGAATTTTTCAAAGGAATTCGGGTTATGCATCATTACGACACGGGGAGCGTCAGTGGGGATTCCCTCCAAAGCACGTTCCGCATCATCCTCATTCATCCAGTTTGAACCTATGCCTGCAATGAACAGTCCGGGTTCACCTTCAGGTAAAGTGGATCCTTCCGCATCAAGCAGGGTGGATTCATTGTGCAGAATTTCAACTCCGATATTTTTTAGCCCTTGCCGCATTTTCTCCGCAGCTTCAGTCAATGGCTCTTCATCTTTTTTCTTGAGCCCGAAATCATGATTGCCCAACACCGCGTATACTGGAATACCTGCTTCTCCAATCGGTTTCAATGCCTCGATGTTCTCGTCTACTTTCTGCTGAGTCTCATTTTTAGGATGATAAATAAAATCCCCGAGCATCAAAACGGCAACGGGATCTCTTTCGATGATTTCTTCGACAGCTTCATCCACCGTATCGGCATTATCGAGCCACATCCCGATCTGGAAATCCCCAAGCACTGCGATGTCCTTGTCCTCCCATTCTTCTGGGAGATTCGGAATAGCAGCTTCTTCTTCTTTCACTTCAAGTAATCGGGGTTCAATAAAGCCATATGCAATGATTAATATTAAAGCCATGCCAAGGACTATAATTATATTCTTAACTGTTTTCATTCTTTACCCCCAACAACTTTTTTTGTTCGTGTCTGTTAAGACTAATAGTAGGCTACCCTTGCTGTCCAGTCCTAAAACCTTGCATACATGTATGGAAGCAAGGTATAGCTGTTCATTCAGCAGTACAAAGTTTTTCTGTGATGTATGGAAGGCCAATTGTCGATTTCTCTTATCCAATTGGATAGGAATTTATGGAAGCGTGTCGAATATAAGGGGGAATAGATTCTGCTGACGCTTATGGATTCGAAAAAATCCAGAGGAGGAGAATAATATGGACCTCATCAAGCATTCCGAATGGGCCGACACCAAGTTCACGCTGCATTTGCTGTCACAGATTCTCGGTAAGATCAAACTCGAAACTGCCCAGCAGGAGCCGCAATGGGCACACGTGACGCTCGCCGTTACACCGACCGGATTCACGACCGGTTTGTTATTCCATAAGGGGAAAGCTTTCCAAGTCGATTTGGATATTTACGAAAGTCGGGTCCTATTGAATGTAGAAGGCCATCGCCACGCCATCCCGCTGGAAACATCCAAGTCGATTAAAATGTATTTCGAGGAGATAATGGAAGGTCTTGCCTCCAAAGAAATCGATTTGACAATCAATCCGAAACCCCAGGAGATGGCCTATAAGACCAATTTGAACGAAGATGAGACGCCGCTTGTCTTCAATTGGGAACAGGCCATGCGCGGGCTGAAACTATTCCATTTCGCCCTCGACGAACAGCTGAAGTTCGTCGGCCCGCTGCGTTGCCGGAAAATGAAGCCAGCCTTGTTTTGGGGAACTTTCGACATCTCTTCACTCATTCTTCCGGGCATCCGGCAGCCGTATCCGGAAGACAAGGTCATCGAAAAAGCGGCATTTGATGAACATTTCATCGAGTACGGATTCTGGCTCGGCGATGACAATTCCGACGTGCCATCGTTCTTTGTCTTGCCTTACCCTTTCGTCAACAAGGAACTCGACAGTGGGCGCTTGAAACCTGCGGATGCTTATTTTGAAGCTTCCATGAGCGAATATTTCCTGAAGCTCGACAAAGTCGCCGGCTCGGCTCACCCGACTCAAGCAATGCAGGAATTTTTCCGTTCGACGTTCGACATTCTCAGCGAAGAACTGGGATGGCCAGACTGCTCGTATTATTTCACGCCGCTGGATATGCCTGAGCAGCAAGGATAGAAAAATCATGCTTGGTTTTACGGGAGGGTGTGCGCGGTTAAAGCGCAGTTCCTCCCTTTTCTTATGTTGAATTCCAGTGAATGAAAGCATGTTTCAAGAGCATCAAAAGTCCCGAAAAAATATTTTCAAAACTATCTTTTTTTATGTCTTCCGATGTGCTTTAATGTATTTAATGTAATTGTAAAAAAATAGAAATGGGGATGGTTAGATGGACCGCGCGTTCAAGATTGCGACGAGTTTTTTGATGGGTGTATCACTTTTTGGCGTTTTACCGGCAACACAAACAGCACAAGCCGAAGATTTGGTGGATGCAGATTTACTGGAACAAGGAGATGACGTGACCGAGACCTTCTCAGCAGAAGATAACGAGCATTGGTACCGGATCGATGTCGATCCTTCACAAGTTGCAGCGCATACGCATTTTGAAGTTTCCCTCCAGTCAGATGAAGAATTGACCTTCACCGTCTATCCGGACGCAGAACGCGCGACCGCCGACCAGCCATTCGACCCGTTCAGCAACTATAGCTTTGCGGAAAGAAAATCGACTGTAAAATTCCCGATTGCCTGGGAAGGCCCGTACTACATAAAGGTATCTTCTTACGCTGAAGAATTGCCAGTGGACTTGCCTGGAGGCGGAGCAGCGGACGAGGCGAGCTACACGATCGGTTTTGACGGCACGACCGTAAAATCATCGAAACCGACAAATGATGAGCAATGCCCGGCTGAACTCGTCATGGATGATGCAGCTGCCGGAGACCAGGCGCTGCTTGACCAATTGCGTGTCATCCGCGGCGAAGTACTTTCCCAGACGGAAAGCGGCAAAGAGCTGACAAAGCTTTATTATAAACTGGCACCGTTTATCGGCTATCAGGCCGTGGCGGATGCAAGCGTACGTGATTCACTGAAGAAAAACCTTAAACAGCTCGACGGCTTGATCACGAGCATTGCGGAAAATGGCTTCCAAAGCTCAAAAACGATCACTGCAGCTGACCAGAAAGCCATCAGCGAATTGTATGCGCTCGCGTTGAAAACAGCGCCTGCCAATTTGAAAGCTGACGTGGAAGCGACAGGAAAAGCGATCAACATCAATAGCCTGGCCGGCAAATCGGTCATGTCTGCGATGCTGCCGACCGCTTATGTCGTGAAAGACGCTTCAATCAATAAAGTCATCGTTAAAGTAAAAGAAGGCGAATCGCTCACAAAAGCGGAAGCCGGAACAGCTGGCATCAAATCGGTTTCCGAGTTTGACGCCGAAGCGCCGAAATTCGACCAGTTCTTCGTGGTGGATTTGAAGTCAGGCATGTCAGCCGCTTCAACGGATAAAACTTTGCAGACGCTTGAAGCTTTGCCGGAAGTTGAATTCGTCGAACCGGTACAGCAGTACAAGCTTCATTCAGAAGACATCTATTATGACGAGCAATGGTCACTCGAAAATGCTGGCGATGGCTTCGGCATTAAAGACGCAGACATCGATTTTGAAGAGATGACGTCACTGGCAGCGCAAAAAGGCCAGACGGAAATCATCACAGCGGTCATCGACACCGGTGTTGATTACACACTGGCCGATTTGAAAAACCAAATGGTCAGCACAGGCTACGATTTCATCAACGATGACAACAAAGCACTAGATGACCAGGGCCATGGCACGCACGTCTCTGGCATCATCGCAGCGGAAGCGGGCAATGATTATTCGATGACGGGCATCAACCAGTCGACGAAAATCCTGCCGGTGAAAGTACTTGATGCATCAGGATATGGAGACACCGAACAGATCGCATACGGCATCCTTTACGCAACGGACCAAGGTGCCGACATCATCAACATGAGCCTTGGCGGCGGTTATAGCCGTGTGTTGGAATACGCCATGAGATATGCAAGCGAGCGCGGCGTGACGATTGTCGCGGCATCCGGAAATGACGGCTGGCAAGAAATTTCCTACCCGGCTTCATCGAAATATGCCATCGCTGTCGGCGCGACGAATAAGCTTGACCTTGTTTCGGATTACTCAAGCTACGGCGAAGGGCTTGACCTTGTCGCACCGGGGACGGATATCCCAAGCTTGCTGCCGGACGGCAATGTGACCTTGATGTCCGGAACGTCAATGGCAGCGCCGCATGTCGCGGCAGTTGCAGGCGTCTTGAAATCGATCAATCCGAAACTGACGCCAGGGCAACTGGAGAATTTGCTGACAGCATCAGCGGATGACGTCACGTTTATTGAAGAAGACCGTCCGGATCCTTTTGCAGGAGATCCTTTCTTTGAAGAAGATTTCCCATATGAAATGGAAGAATTGGTGACTGGCTATGACCTCGTCTCCGGATGGGGCCGCTTGAACGGCGCGGAAGCGATTCTTGCGCTAGAGGATAAATGGAATCTCGCTGATCGCATCAGCGGGGCAAGCCGCTACGATACAGCGGTGGAAGTATCGAAAAAAGGCTGGAACGCATCCGATAAAGCGGTATTGGCAACAGGCGGAGACTT
Organism: Bacillota bacterium; assembly: GCA_051750505.1. Classification (GTDB taxonomy): domain Bacteria; phylum Bacillota; class Bacilli; order Bacillales_A; family Planococcaceae; genus Planococcus. The sequence continues at coordinate 230,864 of JBNJJS010000001.1, read as the reverse complement.
CCCGGATGCTTTGAGCGCAGCACCGCTTGCGGCTTATCAAAACGCACCACTATTGCTCACGAAAACCAATTCGATCCCGACAGCGGTAAAAGATGAATTGAAACGCTTGAAAGTAAAAGAAGTGACATTGATCGGCGGACAGGGCGCAATCAGCCCGATGGTCGAAATGGAACTGAAGGAACTCGGCTTTAAAGCAGAAAGCATCAAACGCATCAGCGGCAAAAACCGCTACGAAACATCCGTCAATATCGCGAAACAAATGAAGAACTCGACGCAAGCCGTCGTCGCAACAGGCTCGACATTCGCGGATGCCTTGTCGATCGCACCGGTCGCAGGCAGCCAGAAAATGCCGATCTTGCTGACGAAACCGAACGGCTTGCCGGCGGAAGTGAAAGCCCATTTCGCGGCAAAAGCCTACAGCAAAACCTTCATCGTTGGCGGTAAAGGCGCCGTTTCAGACAGTACGGCGAAAGAACTCAAAAACCCGGTCCGCCTTTCCGGCGCATCACGCTACGAAACGAACAGCGCGATCATCAGCCATTTCAAAGCATCCTTCGATGGACAGAATATGTACTTGTCGACCGGCGCTAACTATCCGGATGCATTAGCTGGATCCGTGTTGGCTGCAAAAATGAAAGCCCCACTCGTTTTGACTGCACCGAATAGCCCGAATGCGGCTACCGTGAAAACAGTCCAAACGCAGCTGGAAACCGTCAGCGGCATCTACATCCTTGGCGGTGAAGGCGCTTTGCCTACACAAAACGTCAAGCAATTGTTCGAGTAAGACATACAAACAGGCGGTTCGGATCCCGGACGCCTGTTTTTTATAACTTAAATGGGGAGGCAGGACAATGAAGCAGTTGATCGGAGGCGGCATAGGTGTCATTTCAGGGATTCTATTGTTCGGATTCACCTTGGTCGCAGCGGCGGTGTACTCGCTGCACTTGAGGGAAGTCGGCTATTCGGGAGAATTTGGGCTCTATTTATCGGCATTGGGCGAAGTAGGGATCTTTCCGATTATAGTGAGTATGATTTTATTCTTTGCAGGGCTGGTGCTGTTATTCAAAGCGACAGATAAGGAATGGCGGGCAATATATTTTTCGTTGGAAGATGAAACGAAGCCAGGGGATAAAGAAACGTGAAAGGAAGATTGTATGGAGAACGGTTATCTATTCGAATCCGAACGGCTCGGATTCAGGCGCTGGAAAACGTCTGACCGCGCACCGTTCGCGGCGTTGAATGCAAACCCTGACGTAATGGAGTTCTTCCCAAAAACTTTGAGCCGCGCTGAATCGGACGCATTGGTCGACCGCATCGAAGCGCATTTCGAAGAGAAAGGCTATGGGCTTTGGGCGGTGGAACGAAAAGAAGACGACGCCTTTATAGGGTTTATCGGATTGTTGGACGTCAATTTCGATGCGGGATTTCCAGGTGCGGCTGAAATCGGCTGGCGCTTGGATCAGAAGTATTGGAAACAAGGCTACGCGACGGAAGGGGCGAAAGCTTGCCTGGCTTATGCGTTCGATGAGCTCGGGAAAAAAGAAATCTACTCGTTTACTTCAACGGTCAACACGCCGTCTGAAATCGTCATGAAGCGGATCGGCATGGAGAAAGTGGGGGAATTCGACCATCCTCGAGTACCGGAAGGCAGCCTGTTGAAAAGGCATGTGTTATATAGAAAAGAGACTTAATTCAATATGGAATTAAGTTTCTGTGGACTTGAAACCGCAATAAAGGCTAATAAGGAGAGTGACACATGAAAAAACTGCTTTTTCTGTCAGCGGCGGCTTTAATGATTAGCATCGGTGTTTATAATCTAAACGATGAGGCAAGCTTTAAAAAGCTCAACACACTGCCTTATAGTGTGCAGGAAAATATAAATCCAGAACTTCGGCTTCAGCAGATTTATCGAAAAGATCACTCTTTTATCGTTTTTCACAGTTCTGGAATTGTCGAACATAAACTGCAAGTAGAGGGGAATATGGTGAAGATGCTGCTGAGCATTTCAGATCAAGAAACGAGTAATGACATCCAGCAGTATTCGTATAAATTAAAAACGGGCGAAGAACATGAAAAAATCGCGGTTTTCGTGGACGGTCAACTTATACCGTTTGATGAAGTCGTGGCAGGAAGATAAACGAACGGCAAATCGCACCTTAAAAACTGCTTACCTCTTCAGGTGAGCGGTTTTTTTAATGGATAGAATCGGAATTCAATGTTCTTGGTATATAACAACTTCCTATAAAAGGGAATCTGTTAAAATAAAAGTATTAAGCTCGAAAGAAAAGCGATGAATAAAATCATTTTCCAGGCGCAAAAGGAGAGATGTTTCATAATGAAAGACCGAATCGTATTTGTCATTGTCCTGTCCTGTGTATTGGGCTCGTCGGCGATCAGCGCCTCGTCTGTTAGCCAAACAGTCAAATCGGGTTATCATGCGGCTGCGGCAAGCGTTTTATTGGCGATTGGCATCAGCAGTTTCTATACATATATGAAGAAAAGGAAAGCTGGAAAAGCCTGCTGAAAATTTTTGGCGAGAAAGGGAGAACGCAAATGGGCTGGGAACGAACGATGGTCGCAACATCGCGCGGCGAGTTTGAAGTGTTTGTAAAAGGCAGCGGAGATCCGGTGTGCGTTACGCATCTTTATTCGGAATTCAATGCGACAGGGGATTATTTTGCCGAAGCGTTCACCGAAACGAACCGTGTTTATCTTGTTAACCTGCGGGAGGCGGGAAGCTCCGAAAAAGCCCAGCATCCGTATGAGTTGAGTATGCTGGAGAGTGTGTTTGACCTCGAAGCGGTGCGCACGGCGTTAGGTTTTGGGCAATGGGGCTTTGCAGGGCATTCAACTGGGGGCATGATCGGTGTGGTATACGGAATCTATTTTTCGGCGCATCTCCGTTTCCTGGTCATCGCCGGTGCGGCAGCGAGGGAGTACATGACTTTTTCAAAAGACTGCATCTACAATCCGGAACATCCCCGGTTTTCACGTATGCAGGAGCTGATCGAAAACTTGAAAAGTGTTGATGCCACAGAACAACAAAACCAGGAGTGGAAAATCGAAAGGACCAAGCTGTCTTTAGCTGACCCTGGCAATTACGAAGTTTATTTTTCACGTCCCATAACCAAAAAAATGTCTGCAATCCGGATGAATTTCTTCAACCGCGAACTGCAGCTATTCGATGTAACCCGGAAACTGCCTTTAATCACTGCGCCTGCTCTGATTATATGCGGCCGTCATGATGTGCAGTGCCCGCTCATTTATTCGCAAGAGATGGCCGAAGCGATTCCGGGAGCGCAGCTGTCCATTTTCGACGACAGCAATCATTATCCGTTTTTAGAAGAAGAGAACTTGTTCCGTCAAGTTTACGAGGATTATATTAACGGGTTAGCGTAATGAATATTGAGCACAAAGAGCACTATAGCCTTAGAGATGACTGAAGGAGGAATTGAATGAGGCGCGCATTTATAGCTGTGATCATACTGTCGGCCATTGTGACATGGGGGCATATCTTCTTTGACTTGAGAACTTATGTACCGGATCCGGCCGCCAACCTGGCTGTCGCGGTGTCCAATTTTGTCCTGCTATTGGGCGTGATTTATTGGATCGGGAGAAAAGGGCAGGAAGATGAAGCTCGTTCCTGAGGGCATGGAATTGCTGTGACAGGAAAAAAAGCGGCAATTCGGTATAGAATGCTTTTATAGCAAGCTGGGCAGAATAATTGGCACATCGTCTTAAGAACTGTGATTTCTGGATGAAGCATTGGAGAAGGGGGATGCGCTGAGTGATGGCGCATCCTTTTTTTGATTGTCCAGCAGTACAAATAAATCTGTGGCAATTCTAATCTAAAAGCGGATTTTTGCCGTTTACTTATTGAAGGCAAAAAAGTGGATAAACCATGTGGATGAAGAAGAGGCGGAACAGGTAGGGGACGAAAAACGAGACAATCCGCCAGCTGAACAAACGAAACAGCCAAAAGGCGGTGAATTTTACTTGTCCGTCTGGCGCTGGCAGGCTATTTAACTAATATTGTCAAAATGCCATACGTAAAAGGCTTGGAAAAAATTTTCATTCTATGGGAAAAAAGCAGTATTTTCGGGTATAGAAGATTATGAAAAAAATATTGGAGCCGCGGAGCAGGACGAAAGGACGGTATAAGTGAACGAAGAGCTGTTGATTGCCGATGAAGTACAAAGAATGTTGAATGCACGATGTGACTACCGCGAAGGGAAATACCATTTCACGAAAACAAAGAAATTGGAAATTTTCCTAGGCTCCAGTTTTTTCGTTTTTAAACTGGATATGGAAATCAGCTTCGAGCATTTCCAACAAGACGGTTCTGCCGTCAATAAGGCGGGAGTGTATATGCTGCCCGAAGAAGTGCTGGCTTTTGAAGACACGCTGCGCCGATTTCCCATTCCCTTGCCGATTGCATTTCGCCAGTGCATCCATATGAACCAACACGTCATTGAAGTGGCGATCGAGTCCCTGGAACCCCCGAGGGATTTTGCGCAGCGATTGGCTGCCGCACTGAAAGAAATCGAACCATGACCTATCTCCGATTGAAACCCGAGCAATGCTGAGATCGCCATTGAGAGAATACCTACACCCAAAAGATCGGAGAGAACATGCATGAATCATTTAGAAACGGATATCAAGAATAGCTTATTGGAAGCGATGCTAAACGGCAGTAAAGTGGCGGCCGTCGTAACAGACCCCGAACAGCAAGACAACCCGATCATCTACTTTAACGAAACCTTCGCTCAACTGACAGGATATACAGAGCACGAGATTATCGGAAGAAACTGCCGCTTTTTGCAAGGGAAGAACACGGCGCCTGCGGCAATCCGCGACATCAAACAGGCAGTTGCCAAGCGTGAAAAGGTGACCGTAACGCTCGAGAATTACCGGAAAGACGGCACGACTTTCTGGAACCGCTTGAACATCGAGCCTGTCACCATGGACGGCCGCCAGTATTTTATCGGCACCCAGACGGACATCACCCATGAAGTGGATCAGCAAGTGGAATTGAACGAAAAAGAAGAGGAAATCAATGAGCAATTGCTGCCGATTTTACCGATTGATGACCATATCGGAGCGGTCGCACTGGTCGGGAAAATGAACAACCGGCGTTTTAGTGCGCTCATCTCGAAATTAAGCCATTTTGTGCGGGATACGGGAACCCAGCATATCATCATCGACGTGACCGGCGTGCTGTGGGAGAAGAATTTCCTCTACATCAATCTATTGATGATCCAAGATGTGCTGCGGTTGATGGGAAGCAAGTTGTATATTTCCGGCATCAGCCCAAAAACGGCGATGGAGATCGTTAATATCAAAGATGACGACCAAACGCTGTTGACGTTTTCGACGGTTCAGCAAGTAATTCGCCGCTTGGAAAAAAGCGCCTCTAACTGATGGCGTACAGGTGCTGTAAGGATGCCATGCAAGTCCAGCATGCTCCAAGAACGGAAGCCAGCACCTGATCTAGGCGCGGCAGAGCATTATTACTGAATACGAATACAACAAAAAGAGGCCAAATCCATTCTGCAACATGGATTTGGCCTCTTTTCAATTTAGTTGAGTCCTCCCTCTTCCTTGCTTGCATCTTAAGCACAGTGAAGATCTTTTCAAGACAAGTTATTGGCTCTTCTCCTTTAGCGGCCGGCTAAGATGCATTGCCGCTACTCCCGAATTTTATAATAAATAGGGTGAAGCCCCTATTACCTTTGCTTCCGCAAAGTGACATAATTCATCTGAATCCGGTAGAGTCCATTCGGTAAAGTTTTCGGATTCGTTCATTCCACTTCGTAGAAGGAGACAGGCTATGGATATATTATTCGTCACGGTGTTATTTTTAATTGGTTTTATAGGCTCTTTTATATCCGGAATGTTGGGGATCGGCGGTTCAATCATCAAATATCCGATGCTGTTGTTTATTCCCCCGCTTTTCGGTTTGGCTGCTTTTTCAGCTCATGAAGTGTCGGGAATAAGCGCAGTGCAGGTTTTGTTTGCGACAATCGGCGGGGTATGGGCGTTCAGAAAAGGAAGTTTTTTAAATTACAGGCTGATTCTGTACATGGGGGTCAGCATTCTTTTCGGCAGCTTGATCGGTGGCTTCGGCTCAAGCTCGATGTCTGAAAACACTATCAACATCGTGTATGGAATCCTCGCTTTAATAGCGGTTGTGTTGATGTTTATACCTACGAAAAATGTCGACGAGCAACCATTGGACAAGGTTCAGTTCAATGGCCCGCTTGCGGCTTCATTCGCTTTCGTCGTAGGGGTGGGTTCCGGAATCGTAGGCGCGGCGGGAGCTTTTCTGTTGGTGCCGATCATGTTAGCCATTCTAAAGATACCCATAAGAATGACAATTGCTTCCTCTTTGGCTATTACCTTCATTTCCTCCATCGGTGCGACATTCAGCAAGGTTGCTACCGGGCAGGTGGAATACATACCAGCGGGGATCATGATTGTAGCCAGCGTCATTGCAGCCCCGCTGGGTGTTGAAGCCGGCAAGCGGATCGATCCTAAGTATTTAAGGGCTTTGCTGACTGTGTTGATTGCGGCTACCACTATAAAAATATGGATGGATGTTTTTTCATGACGAAAAACTGGAACGCAATTGGAATTGGATTATCAATAAATTTATGGAGAGGGTTTGCATATCATGGGATTTGAAGACACGGTTTTTATGAGCCGTATATTGACCTTACTGACCTTATCTTTCCACATCATCTACGCGACGATCGGTGTGGGGGTCCCGCTCATGATCATGATCGCGCAGTGGGTCGGGATCCGGAAAAATGACGAGCATTATATCCTCCTGGCACGGCGCTGGGCGAGGGGATTCGTCATTACAGTCGCGGTCGGGGTTGTGACCGGTACCGCAATCGGGCTGCAATTATCCTTATTGTGGCCAAACTTTATGCAGATGGCAGGGAATGTCATTGCGCTTCCGCTGTTCATGGAAGTCTTCGCCTTTTTCTTTGAAGCGATTTTCCTCGGAATCTATTTGTATACGTGGGACCGTTTTGAAGACCAGCGCAAACATTTCCTATTGCTGATTCCGGTCGCACTCGGAGCGGCTGCTTCCTCTGTATTTATCACCATCGTCAATTCGTTCATGAATGCGCCGCAAGGTTTCGATGTGTTGAACGGCGAGCTGGTCAATGTGAGCCCATTGCTCGCGATGTTCAGCCCGGCCGTGCCGACAAAAGTCGCACACGTTCTTTCGACAGCGTTCATGACGAGCGCCTTCGTATTGGCGTCGATCGCTGCTTTCCGTTTGCTGCGGGGGTCGAATCATATTTACCACAAAAAAGCATTGTTCCTGACAATGAAGCTCGCATTAATCTTTTCGGTTGCGACCGCCATCATCGGCGACTTTTCCGGGAAATACTTGGCCGAATATCAGCCAGAGAAGCTAGCGGCTGCCGAATGGCATTTTGAAACGGGAGCGGAAGCTGAACTTGTGCTGTTCGGTGTGTTGGACGGCGAAGAGCCGAAATACGCGATCCGCATTCCATACGCGCTAAGCATTTTGGCGCACGGTGTTCCAAGCGGTGAAGTCATCGGCATGAATGATTTCCCGCAAGATGAAATTCCGCCGCTGTGGATCCATTACCTCTTCGATACGATGGTCACGCTCGGCATGTGGCTGGCTTTCTTCTCCTTCGTGTACGTTGTCGGCACGTGGCGCGGCTGGTCCATTGTCACGAGAAAATGGTTCCGTCGGCTGACGGTGCTGAGCGGACCGCTCGCGATGCTCGCGATACAGGCCGGCTGGTGGTTCACGGAAGTCGGCAGGCAGCCGTGGATCTTGCGCGGCTATATGAAGACCAGTGAAGGGGCGACGACAAGCGGGCAAGTCGATTTGATGATCGTGTTGTTCGCGGGCCTCTATGTCATTCTCGGCATCGGGACAGTTGTCGTGTTGTCACGCATGTACAAACGCAACCCGGTCGAGAAGGAATTGGCACAGCGTGAATCCGTAAAAGGCGGTGAAGAACGATGACACTTGAAATTATCGGGATTTCCGTTCTTTGGCTGTTTTTGTTCCTCTACGTCATCGTGGCGTCGATTGATTTCGGCGCCGGATTCTTTAACGCCTACAGTGCTTTTTCCGACAAACAGCATATTCTGACAGGTATCATCCAGCGCTATCTGTCGCCGGTATGGGAAGTGACGAACGTCTTTTTCGTTTTCTTCTTCGTCGGCATCATCGGGTTCTTCCCGCAGACGGCGTTCTACTACGGTACGACGCTTCTCGTGCCGGCGAGCATTGCGCTCATTTTGCTGGCGGTGCGTGGTTCCTATTACGCGTTCGCCACTTACGGCGCGAAGATCAATCACCGTGGCTATATCTATATGTACGGCTTATCCGGCCTGTTGCTTCCGGCAGCGCTGTCGCCGGTGCTGGCTATCTCAGAAGGCGGCTTCATGCGCCTTGAGGGCGGACAGCCCTCGCTTGATTATTGGGCACTTTTTACAAGCCCCTTGATGTGGAGCATCGTCGTCTTGAGCATTGCAGCGGTGCTTTATATTTCCGCCGTGTTCCTGACATGGTATGCATGGAAAGCAGGGGATGAGAAAGCGACACAACTTGTCCGCAAATACGCGCTGATTTGGGCCGGGCCGACGATTGTCACCGCGACCGGCATCATCTACGAACTGCGCGGGCACAACCCGGAACATTACGCGAACTTGCTCGATCTGTGGTGGATGTTCGCACTATCGTTCCTGCTGTTCCTCGGCACCGTATTGTTGGTCTGGAAAAAGCGCAATTACGGCTTGGCGTTCATCTTGCTCGCCGGGCAGTTCTTTACCGCGTTTTTTGCCTACGGGGCGTCGCATTATCCGTATCTGCTGTATCCGCATTTGACGATTTACGATAGCTTCACGAATGAATCGATGGCAATCGCCTTGATCATCGCCTTCATCGCAGGGCTCGGGCTATTACTGCCATCGCTTTACCTATTATTCCGCCTGTTCCTGTTCGACAAAGATTACGTCAAAGGGAAATCGGATTACCACGCTTAAAGGAGGCCAACAAATATGAGTGATTTTCTCATTTTCTATGCACCGTTCCTGGTGATCATTTTGGCAATTGCCTTCGGTTTCTGGATATCACTGAAAGATGGCCCTATATCAAAAAATAGATAGGGGAATCACCCTATGGAACGCGAAATGCTTTCGCGTTAGGGTTGAATAGAGACAATAAGACTCGAGAAAAAATTTTAATGAATGACGAGGAGGATTTCGGATGTTACTGAAATATTTTTATGATTCCAATTTAGCTCAAGCTTCATATATGGTTGGCTGCCAACAATCCAAGGAAGCGGTGGTTATCGATCCGGCAAGGGATATTTCCGAATACTTGGAGGCCGCGGCAGATGAAGGATTGAAGATCATCGGCTCCTTGGAAACCCATATCCATGCCGATTTCGTGACAGGATCGAGGGAACTCGCCGCCCGGGAAGGCGCAACGATGTATCTATCGGATGAAGGCCCGGCCGAATGGAAATATCAAAATCTGGAAAACATCCCGCATCAGCTAGTGAAAGAAGGGGATCGAATCACGGTGGGCAATTTGGTATTCACTGTGCTGCACACGCCGGGACATACACCGGAAAGCATCTCCTTCACATTAATTGACGGCGGTATACCGGCAGATGAGCCGATGGGCATTTTTACAGGTGATTTTGTTTTCGTTGGAGATGTGGGGCGCCCGGACTTGTTGGAAAAGGCTGCGAAAATGGAAGGCACGGCTGAGTCGGGAGCGAAGCAGATGTTCGAGTCCCTAAAAAAATTCAAGCAACTTCCAGACCACATGCAGCTTTGGCCAGGACACGGAGCAGGCAGTGCTTGCGGCAAAGCATTGGGAGCCGTTCCTTCTTCGACTGTCGGTTATGAAAAGAAATACAATTGGGCGTTGCAATTCGAAGATGAAAGCGACTTCTCTAAGGAACTTTTGGCGGGACAGCCTGAACCGCCGACTTATTTTGCAGTGATGAAGCATGTCAATAAAGTAGGGCAGCCGCTGATCAAAGAGCTGCCGCCAGTCCGGCAGCTGACATCGGTGGCAGAGATGGAAGCGCTGATTGAAGAAGGTGTGCAGGTAATTGATGCCCGGGCAGCCGGCCAGTATGCCGATAAACACATCCCGGGCACCATCAATATTCCATTCAACTCATCATTCACCAATTGGTCCGGGTGGCTCGTGGACTATAACCGCCCGCTTAGTTTGATCATCCGTTCCGAAGAAATAGAGGAAGTGGAAAAAGCGCTGCAATCTGTAGGGATCGACCAGTTGGCTTCTTATCTGGATGCCCGATTGATCGAGGAATCGGAAGGCGATTTCGGTTCGTATCCGTCAATCCGCCCAGCAGAAGCCAAGCAATTGCTCGACGATGAAAAGGTGAATTTGATCGATGTGCGTAATGCAAGCGAATGGAACGAAGGCCATATCGAAGGCGCACAGCATATTATGCTCGGTAATTTAATGGAACACTTGGATGAGGTGCCGACAGACAAGCCAGTCGTGGTGCAATGCGGATCCGGTGTCAGATCGGCAATCGGCGTTTCGGTCCTTAAGAGCGGCGGCTTTGAAGAGGTATTGAATTTAACAGGCGGCTATGCCCAGTGGCAAACAGAAGTAGAAAAATGATCCGCATTCATCAGGTGGATGACGGACGAAATCATCATACGGAGGGGTTAGAGTGAGCACAAATAAAGAAATTGTTATTGTAGGCGGAGGCTCTGGCGGTATTTCCGTCGCTTCACGGCTTTTAAGAATAGCTCCTGAACTGAAAGATCATATCACCATCATTGATCCGGCAAAATTCCATTACTATCAGCCTTTATGGACATTGGTGGGAGCAGGAGTGGCTGCTAAAGAGGTGAGCGAACGCCCGATGGCTTCTGTCATTCCTGACGGGGTCAAGTGGCTCCAGGAAAAAGTGGCGCGTTTCATGCCGGAAGAGAACTTGGTGGAACTCAGCAACAAGCAGACGCTCCCTTACGATTTCCTGGTGGTGGCCGGAGGAATCGAAATCAACTGGGACGGCATCAAAGGCTTAAAGGAAACCATCGGGAAAAATGGAGTGTGCAGCAATTACTCCTATGAACATGTGGATTATACATGGCAGCTTATCCGGACGTTCAAAGGCGGCAACGCGGTGTTTACCCATCCCGCCACACCGGTGAAATGCGGCGGCGCTCCACAAAAAATCATGTATCTTGCCGAAGACTCCTTTAAGCGGACAGGCGTGCGGGACAAATCGAATGTAATTTTCGGCTCGGCCAACCCGGCGATCTTCGATGTTCAGAAGTACCGGGAAGCGCTGGAGAAAGTCGTGGAAAGAAAGAACATCGATGCGCGTTTCCGCACCAACTTGATCGAAGTAAGAGGTGAAGAGAAACAGGCCGTATTCGAGAATTTGGATACGCACGAGAAAGAAGTAGTTTCTTACGACATGCTCCATGTGACCCCGCCGATGCAATCGCCTGAATTTATCCGTGAAAGCCCCTTGGCGAACGAGGCCGGCTGGGTGGATGTCCACCAATATACATTGCAGCATAATCGTTATGAAAATGTTTTCGGGTTAGGCGACAGCAGTGGACTGCCAACTTCGAAAACAGGCGCAGCAATCCGCAAGCAGGCACCTGTCGTGGCGAAAAATCTGGTGGCGGCGCTGAAACAGCAGCCTCTAGCCGCCAATTATAATGGCTATAGTTCATGTCCTTTAGTGACAGGCTATAACAAACTGATCCTTGCTGAATTTGATTACGATAAAAAACCGGATGAATCGATGCCTTTCAATCAGGCGGTAGAGCGCAGAAGCATGTATGTCATGAAAAAAGATTTACTGCCGGTCATGTATTGGGACGGCATGCTAAAAGGAACGATGTAACAGAAGAAAGGAGGTTCTGTTCATGGCAAATTCATATGAACACATCGAAGCCGTAGATAGCTTGTCAACGGCATTGGCCGATCCGGAAGTCAAGCAATCGATCAGCAATTTACTGCATCGTTTGCCTGAACTTGAAAAGGGGATCGGTTCGCTTGAAGAAGTTGTTGATTTCGGGCAATCATTATTGAACGACCAGCCTTTCATCGACGGTATGGAAAACAAGTTGGCGATCCAGCAACTGGACATGGAAACCCTTGCATCTTTGATGGCCCTGTTGGAAAAACTCCCATCACTTATTGCGGCCATCAACAAAGTGGAAGAGTCGTTGGCTTTCGTGGCCGCCATCAGCCAGGATCGCGAATCGGTCGATTATCTGGCAGATCAAGCGAGTGCATACGCAGCGCCTGTCATAGAAGAAGGCCGAAAAGGATTGGCTTTTATCAATGACGTCAAAAACAAGGCGGAGCAGGATCAAAAACGCTATTCGATCTTTTCCCTATTCAAATGGCTCAAAGACCCGGCAGTGCAAAAAGGATTCCGCTATATAAATGCCACCTTGGAGACACTGAATGAAAAACAGGCCCGGTGAGCATGCCGCGAGCGACAATTGGGGACGCTTGACGGATTAGCTGATAAAATAATGAAGAAAGACCGATTCTATGGGGTCGGTCTTTCTTCATTATTGACTGTAAAGTGGTGAAAATAATGAGCAATGAATTTAATGAAAATAAATACTCACACCAGATTTTTCAAAACATACAAGACGGCATCATCGTCATGAATGATGAACGTTCCATCGTCTTGATGAACCCGGCGGCTGAAGCTTTGACGGGGTGGAAACAGGATGGGAAAGTCCCTTATTGCAGCTATTGCGAAAACCGCAATAAAGCAGAAGGCGAAAACAAATGCTACCTTATCCAAAACGACGAAGTGCCGTATTTTTTATCGGAGATGCCCACTTACCACGGCAACCAGATCAAAGTGGAGATGAGCACGGCCTTAATGTTCAATGATGAGCATTCCGGCAAAAAAGAATACCTATTAGTATTGCGCGACCAGAAGCTGAAGGAAAAAGAAGAGGAAGCCCGCATCGCGAAGCTGATATTGAAGCAAGTGATCGATGCCCAGGAAAATGAACACAAACGGCTCGCCCAGGAATTGCATGACGGAATCGGCCAATCCTTGTACACGATTTCGCTCGCTCTGCAGTCGATTGAATCCAGAATCGAAGACACCCCGCTATTGGATTACTTGAATGACGTCCGGGCAGAGCTGGATCATGCCATGAATGATGTGAAAGCCTATTCACAACGGCTGAGGCCTCAAAGCCTTGACCGGTTGGGATTGGTGGCCAGTGTCCAAAGCCTGGCAACTTCCTTCCACGCCGTCCATCCCACGCTGGAAATAAACCTGGAAATCAATCAAGTTGAGCGCTTGCCCTCGTTAGTTGAAATCAATGTCTACCGTGTTATCCAGGAAGCTTTACACAACGCCATTAAATATTCACTGGCCAGTTCCTTGTGGATCAGGATGGAAGTGGAATACGGGCATTTTCTGTTGTTGATAGAAGACAACGGCGTTGGTTTCGATGCGCGTAATTTGGCCAATGAAGGGCTTGGGCTGCGCCATATGAAGGAAAGAATCGAACAATTGGGCGGGGAATTCGCATTGAGCAGCCAAGTGAATGAAGGCACACGCATCCGCGTGAAAATTCCATTGAAGGATGGGGAATAATATTGATTAAAGTACTGGTAGTGGATGATCACGTCCTGATCAGAAAAGGCTTGGTTCTTTTATTGGAAGCCTATCCTGACATCTTGATTGTTGGAGAAGCCAGTGAAGGCGAGGAAGCGGTGAGGGTGGCATTGAAGGAAGAGCCGGATGTCATTTTGATGGACATCTCTATGCCGAATGGAATCGATGGGATTGTGGCGACGCAGGAGATTTTAAGGCATTCGGAAAATATCAAAGTGATTCTGCTGTCGATGCATGACGAAGAAGGATATATCCAAGAAGCGATTGAAATCGATGCGGACGGATATATTTTGAAGAATAGCCAAGGTGGAGAGTTGTACCATGCAATCAAACAAGTCCATAAAGGCGAAAAATATTACAAAGTAGGGCTGCCGCCTGAACAGATCGACAGGCTATTTGAGAATAAAGGCAAAAAACAGGCTTCCGTCTTGACCTTGAGGGAACAGGAAGTGCTGCGGCTGGTCGTTTACGGCTATACCAACAAGCAAATTTCGGAAAAACTGTCGATCAGCCCGAAAACGGTGGAAAACCATAAATCCAATATTATGGCGAAGCTCGAACTCAAGCAAAAATCTGAATTGATTCAATACGCCATCGCCAATCATTATATAGACGCGCAATAGCGGGCATTTTAAGATAGGGGAAAACCCCCATAGGATTACGCTCCTTTAAATGTAATAATTACAATGTAATAATCATTATAAGGAGCTGTTGAAAATGGAAATGCAAAATCGAGAAGTCGAAACAAATTCTATCCCACGGATCGGTGAACCGGCACCGAGCTTTGAAATTGAAACCACACACGGTGTGATTTCCAGTGAGTCGTATAAAGGGAAATGGTTTATCCTGTTCTCCCACCCATCAGACTTTACCCCGGTATGCACGACGGAGTTCATCGGATTCCAACGAATCTTCCCGGAACTGCAAGAGCTGAACACTGAACTGATCGGCTTGAGCATCGACAGTGTCCACTCGCACATCGCGTGGGTGAGAAATATCGAAGAGAAATTCAACGTAAAAATCGAATTTCCGATTATCGCGGATCTCAACAAAGAAGTCGCGATCAAATACGGCATGCTAATGGCTGGAAACGAAAGCACGGAGGCATCGCGAGCGGTATTTGTGGTCGACGACAAGCAAGTGATCCGCGCCATTATCTACTACCCGCTGAGCACAGGAAGAAATATGGACGAAATCCTGCGCCTGGTGAAAGCTCTTCAAACGGCAGATGAATATACGGTGGCGACGCCGGCTGACTGGGTCCCTGGCGATAAAGTGATCGTTAAGCCGCCAAGAACGCAGCAGGAAGCCGAAGAGCGCGCGAACAGCAGCGAATATGAATACGT
This sequence comes from Bacillota bacterium, assembly GCA_051750505.1. Lineage (GTDB taxonomy): Bacteria > Bacillota > Bacilli > Bacillales_A > Planococcaceae > Planococcus. Next base: position 215,845 of record JBNJJS010000001.1, on the reverse strand, counting down.
CGATTGGTATTTCAGCAAGAAAGATATTTAATGGAACATAAAAGCTGTCCTCTATTTTTAGAGGACAGCTTTTTGATTTGTGGGCAGGTTCAAACCGGCGCTTATCCGCTCCGCCGGTAAGATGCACCCGCAATGCAAAAGGGAACGGCCTAGCTCAGTGCTTCGTTTTCAGGAATTCGTGATAGCCTTGTTTGAAAAAGACATACCATTCGTCGATTTCAGTTTGCGGTGCCGCATCCAGCGCTTCCAGCACTTCTTTTCCGAACTCCAAAAAGGCGGAGCCGTTGGCGGTGATGATCTGTCCGCTGCGGACGGCCTGCTGGTGAAGGTAGCCAGCTTCATTGCTGTAGCTATCGCCGGCCGCTTCTTTCAAGTCATCGAGTTGGTTGCTCGTATGCGGGATGCCGTTCAATAAGCCGTTTCTTCCGAGGAATACCGTCGCATCGCAAATGGCGCCGAGTACAGCCTGCTGTTCAATGGCTTTGTCGACAAGCTCCATCACCTGTTCACTTTGTTCTTGCCGCCAGGAATTCCCGCCGATCAGGATCAATCCGGCAAAATCCTCGGGTGCGTCGTCCAAACTGTAATCCGGCAGGACGGTAAAGCCGCCGATCGATGTGATGGGGTCTTTCGTCAACGAGACCGTCTTCACATCATGGCGCTGTCCTTTCCCTTCCGGTTCCTCGTTCAGTGCCGCTGCGAGGGAAGCGGCTTCCCAGTCCGCATACTCATCCAGCAGGACAAAAAGAACTTTGTTGTTGCCCATCTTTCTCGCTCCTTTCGGTTGGCTGCCCATATAATGATCAATGGCCTCCGGAACTGATCTCCAAATAGAAGATCATCACTACACTGATCAGCCCGATGAGGCCGACTATGCCGAAAGCGATTTTTTTCATAGCGCCTTCTTTGAAATAAAGGAACAGTACGAGGAAATAAAGCACCGCTGCCGGGACGAGAAACGTCAAAAAGCCGCTGATGTCTTCGATGCGGTGGGTGACAAGCGATAATGCCAATCCTGAAAATAGGACGGCGCCGTAGAGAATCATGATGTTTTTCATCGATACTTCCTGTTTGCTGGTCGGTTTCTCGCTTTTTGAAGATGTCATTCTATCCCTCCATGGTCTTAGTGCAGTATTCTTTTCACTTGCTCTTCTGTGGGCCGTAATAGCGTGGATGCCGATGCCAAAAACCAGCGCAACCGGCAAATGGCTGGGGCACTTCACTCCCGCCCCTTATTTGATCTTTTTTCTCCTCAACAGGAAAATCACCAGAAGAATCGCCAGGATCGGCACGCCGTATACAAAAACGGTCACTAAAGTATCGACTAAATTAATGCTGGTCTCATTCATCTTGCACCCACTCCTTTTTGTGAAAGTCCTTTGCATGATTATGCTTCTTCATGCACAGTATAGTTTCACTTTTCCCTTGAATGGGTGGAATTAGTCCGGATAATCAGAATAAATCTAGAAAAGCCCTTCCTATCGCGGGAGAGCCTTTGCTCTTCTCGCCCATTAGGTGTTTTCTGCTTGTTCCTGTGCCGCTTTTTTGTATGAGCGGCGGAATGCGGCAAGCGTCACCAGCACCCCGATCCATAAAATCGGGCTAGACAGCGACAAGCCGCTTTCGGATTCCCCGCCAAGTGCGTTCAGCACAAACAGCAACAGGACCGGATAGACGACTGCGACCACCGGGAAGAAAATAAGGAAATGCTTTTCCTTTTCCGGCTTCAAACGCAGTGCAGACAACACGATCATGGCGGCCATGACCGCAAACAACACCCACGGCGGAATGCCGATCGCGTCGAGTGTGCCTGGGAAATAATCGTTGATGAGAAGCAGCGACAAATTGATGAGCAAAACGATCGAAATGAGCCAATACATTTTCATAGTGAAAATCCTTTCCGTGATGCGCAGTTTATCTCTTTCCAGTGTACCAAAACTTCCATGCGCCAAAACGAAGTGTTTTCATTTTCCGGGAGCGCCGTCATTTTCTCGGGATCGAGATAGGCTCGATGTTTTAACGCAAAGAAATCGGCATGCCCGAAAAGCTGCCCGGCTAGGCGGAACAGGAAATTCCGGAGCTCCCCCTTTTCATTGCCCGACCCTCAAGCGCCATGTTCGGCATTCAAGAAGTAGAGAAATGGCGTGAAAAAAGGCTCTCCCAAAACGGAAGAGCCTTTTTGCATGCAGAATACTTAGGTGTCTTCCGCTTCTTTTTTGGACGCCCGGACATATTCAAGCCAGAAAATCCACAAGGTCACGGCAGCGCCGATCCACAGCGCAGGGCTCGTCAGCGAAATGCTGTTATGGGATTCCCCGCCGAGTGCCGTCAATACAGCGAGCACCAGCAGCGGCACAACGATCATCAAAGCCGGGAAGATGATCATATAGCGTTTTTTCTCGCGCCGCGGTTTCAGCGTCGCCCAGCTCAACGCGACCATAAGTGCAATGACCGCGAAGAGGATCCATGTCGGGATGCCGAGTTGCGCGAGCGTTCCCGGGAAGTAATCATTGACCAAAAGAAGTGATAGATTAATCAATAAGACAGCAACGATCAGCCAATAAGTTTTCACAATAAAAAATCCTCTCGATAATAGCATAGTTTAGTCTTTCCCCAGTCTAACAAAGATATTTCAATATGACAGGGAATGAGGTGGGATCGATTTTTCCCCTGTGAAGATTCCGTGACGCGAAATCCAAAAATGCAAAAAGCCCTCCGGATGTGGAGAGCCCTGTTTGATGGAATTATGGATTTTCATTTGCTTCTCTGGAATCTTTCACGTGCTCACGCCAGCTGGACCAGAGGACAAGTGTCAATAGCATCCACAGAAACGGGCTGGTAAGCGTAATGCCGGATTGTGACTCGCCACCGAGTGCCGGAAGCAAGGCGAGCATCACGAGCGGATAAGCTGTCATAATGCCCAATGAAAAGATGCGGAAGCGCTTCTCGCGTTCCGGATCGTGTGTGGCTATGCTGATGACGGCCAGTACGGCCATCAAGGCGAAAAGCGTCCACATCGGGATGCCGAGTGCGTCGAGCGTCCCGGGGAAGAAGTCGTTGACGAGCAATAAAGTGATGTCGATAAGCAATAGGAGTCCGGTAAGCCAATAGATAATCATAGAAACATTCCTTTCGATTGCGCCAGTCCTTCAATTAGATACGGAACAGCACGCTGGGAAGTTTCGCAAAGGGCAGAATTTCACTTCACCGGATTCAGCCGATACTTTCCCGGGCTTCCGCCAAGTTCGACGTCCAGTCGGCGAAAATGATTTTCATCAGTTTGTCCGACGCTTCCTGCGGCCCCATGACAAAGCCGCCTTTGACCCAAGAGGCCAAATAGCCGATCGTGCCCCAGCCGGCGAAGACGGCCAGATCCTCATCGCCGAAAACATGCTCGAGCTGATCCGCAAACCGCGTGGTGAGTTCGTGGATGCGGCCGGCGTCGGAAAATTCCTGGCGGTAGAACGGGCGGTAGCGGAAGATGTGTCGGCAGATTTTCAAATTGATCGTCTCGGCATCGGACGGCTCGGCGTAAATCTGCAGCAGGCGCCCGTTCAGCTGGCTGCGGACTGCGGCCATCAATTCATATTTGTCGGTGAAATGCAGGTAGAACGTGGAACGGGAAATGCCTGCGTCGGCGACAATGTCCTTGACCGACAGCTCCTCGAAATCCTGTTCAGAGAGCAAGTGGATGAAAGTTTCAGTAATCGTTTGTTTGGCTGTTACCATTTGTGTCACCTCGTTGGACAGAATCACAGAAAATGTCTTGTGTTTTTTACGAAAATTACGCTTAAGCTAATTATAGTAGATAACAGGGGGAATTGCTCATGACTAAGGATGTTTATGTGATCACAGGCGGTTCGGAAGATCTCGGGATCGCAGCGGCGGAACGCATCGGCTCAAACGGTACAGTGCTGTTGGTGGATTCATGCGAAAAATGCCTCGAACAAGTGAGACAACAGCTCGTGCAAAAAAGCATAAACGACGTCCATTGCGAGACGCTCGACCTGACATCGAAACGAGCGGTCGCGAACTTGGCGGACAAGGCGGCGGAACTCGGAAACCTGAGAGGGCTTGTCCATGCGGCGGGCTTGTCGAATGCGAACGATACGAAGCGCATGATGGCCGACAACGTCATTGGCATGAGCCATGTCCTCGAGGCATTTTTACCGCTTGCCAACGAAACGACTTCCGCGGTCATGGTGTCTTCCATGACCGCGTACATGGTGCCGAAAAGCGGACAGTATATGGACGTATTGAAGCAGCAGCTCACCGCCAATTTGCTGGAGACGCTCGATCAGTTTACACAGGGAGACGCGGGTGCTGCCAACAGCATGTCGAAGCTCGCCGTCCATCTGATCGTCGAAGACCAGGCGTGGGCGTGGGGCGAAAAAGGCGCGCGACTCAACTCGGTGTCGCCCGGCATGATGAGCTTGCCGGACACTTCAAGGGAACAGACGAAAGCGATGCTCGACCACACGCCGCTGCGCCGAACAGGCGAAGCGGATGAGGTCGCCTCGGCGATTGCGTTCCTGTTGAGTGACTCGGCTTCCTACATCACCGGCATCGACTTGCGCATCGATGGCGGCACGATCGCCAACTACCCGCGGATGAAAGCGGCGATATCGCAGGAGAATATGAAAAGAATGTAATGAGCAGGCATCACCGCTATGCAAAAACCCCGCTGACAAACAGCGGGGTTTTTAATTTGAAATTTTTTGGGAATTATTGATAACAAATTTTCCATTAAATGTTACCATCAATGAAAAGCTTGCTTAAATGAATGAAGGAGGAAACAAAATGATGTTTTTAAACAGCCTTGCCTATTCCGTTAGGGGGATTTTTGATTACATTTCACTGTTCGGGGAGCTGTTTTTCATCACGAGCTGTCTCGCGACGATTGTCTACATCACGACTAAAAACCAGTACATCTCCTATTTGGCGGCAGGCCCGATCTATTTTTCGCTCGCTCATATCTTCTACCACAATTCGCATTTGATCCTGGTCATTATCGCCATGTCGATCCAAGCGCTGGTCATCTTGTTTATTCAAAAAAAGGGCTTGTTTGGGAAATTGGCATCGAAAGCTGAGTCTCCGGAAGCAGATTAAATCAAAAGAACTTCGGGATGAGATATTCGGTTTTTTAGAACTTTAGATGAGCTTCACAAAATAACTGGGGAAGTTCGAAGAGAGGGATTAGATGAGTACAACGATCGCAGTTATCGCGGATGTCCACGGAAATAGCCGCGCTCTACTTTCAGCATTAGCGGAAATCGATCAGCACCCTGAAGTGAAGCACATCTACTGCACAGGAGATATGGTCGGAATAGGGTACGAGACCAACGAAGTGCTACAAATTTTGTTTTCCAGAAAAGACATTTCCTTTGTTATCGGGAATCACGAAGAAGAATTGATTGCGATTTTGGAGGGGGGAGATGGCGAAAGCCAAGGCGGCGAAAAGCTTCATCACGAATGGTTGGCAAAACGATTGGATCAACGCCTGCTTCCAAAATTGAAAGCCATTCCCAAAGAGATAATGGTGGAATATGAGGGGCGGAGAATCTTGTTTACCCATTATCATTTAGACGCCGAGCAGCGATTTCTTCCTATCGACACTGAGCCGACTGCTGAAAAGCTGGACCAACTTTATAAAGAATCGCCGTTCGATTTGGTTTGTTTCGGCCATCACCATCCAGTGCATCATTTTTCTTCTGCACAACGAACTTACTTGAATCCGGGGTCGCTTGGCTGTTATGACAAGCCGTCTGCCAGATATGCCATCGTTAAATTAACGGCCAAAGAAATCAATGTCGCATTAAAGCAAGCTCCTTACGATAATCAAGATTTCCTATTGGGATATGAACAATTGAACGTTCCAGAAAAAGAGTTTATATTAAAAGTTTTTCATGGCAATCAAACGCTAAACAGATAAAGTCGGTTTAATTGTTGCACGCAGCTGTTGATAAAAGGTGCATTCAAGTTAACGGGAATTATTTTTTATCGACTATTACCCTTGAGGAGGTACGCACATGTGGCTAGAAATCGGATTGGTTATTGTAGGGATTGTTATACTCGTCTCCATAGTAAATTTCATCCTGAGGAAGTTATTGAAGATCGACAAAGAAAAGAAGGATTTCTTTTCCTATGATTACATTAACGAGCAGCACCGAAAGATCGAGCAATGGGTGAGATGGGGATGGATACTGGTGAGCTTAATCGCCTTTTCGTTGATACTCTACCAAGAGTTGCCGGTCGTATTCTACCTATTGTTATTCATTGCTTGGATGACAACAGACGCCTTCGTTAGAGCCTATTTCCAATGGAAGCACTCCGAGCAGCCGAAACAGGCCATTTTGACGCTGAGCGAGATGGCGATTTGGATAGCGGGAGTCACCTTCGTGATCTATTTCGACGTCTTTAACTTTTTAACTTAAATTTCATGCTTTTTAACTTAAATCTCATGCTTTTTGAAAGGAGCGGGAAGATGACAGAAGAAAAGAAAATACAGTATTTCAATATAATTTTGTGTAGAACAGGTATGCTTATGATTGGGCTGGGGATCATTCGGGCGCTATCGATTCATCAGGATCAGCTCAGCTTCCTGTTTGGATTTGGTGGCTTTTTATTAATTTCGGTTCACGTTCAAGCACTCGAAAAAAGATGGGACATTCCGAAAAAGCATACCTGGATCAGCACCGGCATCTTTGCACTGCTCTTTATTCCGCTTGCGTATTGGCTGGCTTTTCCTAGTTGAAAACCAATGAAGCCGGGTGCCTGAGATTAAGAAAATCCGATTTAGTACCCGCTAAACGAAGTGGCGGTTGATGATATGGTGATTAATAGTAATTTAATTCCGGTGAGTAATTAAGGGGAATTTAAATGCCATAACAAGAAAATCCTAGCTTTTTAGCAGAGGGTGGATTGGTGATAAACAAGGAGGTAGGAGATGAACAAAAAAGCTATTTTGGTGCTGGCGATTGTTTTTGTGGTTGTGACCTTAATCTTGAACAATGTCCTGGAAACGACTATCGGCGGGTGGTTGATGACAATCAGTTCGATAGCATTTCCATTGGCAATCATAGGTTCTGTGTATTATTTAATTACGTTTTTGGTCAAACAATCTAAGTTATGACCAAAAGAATCAGCGGGATGGTGAATAGTTCGGCATCCTCGTCTGAGCTTCAATTAGACGAGAGGTTTTTAAAAAGATCAACAGTCAAATTGACTGGACCTCTCTTTCAAGACAAAGCAGAAAAGGAAATTATATGAAGCTGGTTTCAATGCTATACATATTCGGGTTATTGATAATGCTCGCAGGAGTTTTTACCATCATCATGTCTATTGCCTCCGATGGGGAAAACGGGCAAGCTATTCTATATGCAGTGTTTGCGGTACTTAATGGCTTAATTGCGATGGGAGTTGCTGAGATATTGAAGATTGTTAGGCGTAGAACTTCAAATTAAGCTTAGGATTCATTATTTTTAGTTCTTGCGAATACAGCAGTGGAGCTTATAGAATGATTTCAAAAAGAAAGAGGCAAGCTTATGAACATCAGCTATCAAAAATTCATTTCCGAACCGCCCAAAGAAATAGTGGAAGAGATCACGACGCTGCACCGGGAGATTTTCGGTGGGCCTGGCCATTGGCTGGAAAAGCTGAACAGCCAGGAACACGTGTTGATCTATGTGGCTTTAGTAGACGATCACGTCGGGGGCTATAAGATTGGCTACGGGCTGGACGGCCAAACTTTCTACAGTTGGCTCGGCGGCGTAAATCCGGATCACCGAAAGCTTGGGATTGCCTCCGAACTGATGCGCAGGCAGCACGAAGACTTAAAAGAAATGGGCTACGAAATCGTCCGCACCAAGACGATGAACAGATGGCGCGGCATGCTGCTGCTGAACATCCAGACGGGGTTTGATGTGCTGGAGACGGAAGTCGATCAGCGCGGGCAGTTGAAGATTGTGTTGGAGAAGAAGTTGTTTTCTTGAAGTGAACAATCAGAACTGAAATTTTACATCGGTCCGGCATATAAATCGAAAATCAATAAAACTGAACAGGCAGGCCAGCCGCATCTCGAGCTGGCCTGCCTCTTGCTGTTTACCGTTGCATTTCGGCACGTTACTGGATGTTTTCGGCTTGTTGCCTAAAAAGCGGGGACAGGATAGAGAATTTCGCATAAGCTAAGGCTATAACAACGAAGCAGTTTATATAAGAGGGGAGCTGCAAATAAGCAATCTCAGACACAAGCAACACACCGTAAACTCGAAAGAAGAGGTGAGGGCAAGTGAAAGTATCTGTAGACATCGACAGCAAGCATGAAGAAACGAAAATCATCATTGAATGCAAGGAAATGGACGAGTCGATCAAAAACATCATTGATTTCATCAAAGGGCAGGACACGCGTTTTCTCGTCGGCCAGACAGGCGATATGCGGCACATCCTGAAGCCCGCAGACATCCATTATTTCCACACCACCGACGAGGCAGTCTCCGCCGTTACTGGAACAGGCGAGTTCCGGCTAAAGGAAAAACTGTACGAGCTGGAAGAACGATTGCCACCAAGCCAGTTTATCCGGTTGTCGAAATCGGTCATCGCCAATCTCGATGAGTTGAGCCGCTTTGAAGCGTCCTTCAACGGCACATTGTGCGTCTATCTCAAATCGGGGGAGAAGAAATACGTCTCCGCAATTACGTCATCTCCATCAAGGAATCCTTAAAAATGAATAGGAAGAAAGAAAAATGAAAATCTTTTTGATTCGAAGCATATTGGGGATCTTCTTCGGGGCTTTTCTCAGCGTCGTCATCGGATGGTTCCTGTTCACCGTGCCAAGAATACTGCTGATGATCGCTCTCTTCTTGTTCTTCTCCGCCTTCTACCCCTATTTCAAAAGCCAGGCTTGCAGAGTAAATAAGGAATTGAATAATGTGTGAGGAAAGAAGCTTACGTATAGTAGCGCATTTTATATAAGCGAAATTAATTGAAATCAAAAAAATCTCAGTTCACTGAACTGAGGATTTTTAATTTTACTCTAATATAAAAGAGATGAAACGGAATCTTTCAAAAAGGATATATTTTACACGTGTTACACTAGAGGGAGGGAGTATTTATAATTCGGAAAGTTTTAAAAGTACTAGTTCAAATTAGCAAGGTGAAAAACCCAACAAGTATTAATAATACATTAAAATGTGATTCCACAAACTTGGTTTAAAAGATTTGTGTATAATACAGAATAATAGTGTATATATATACGGTGAAAATAAGGGGCAAGAATTGTGGATAAGAAAGTATCGCTAAAATAGCTAGTTTCAATGAATTTGTGGCTTTTGCGAAGAAACTATTAAGGGATTGCTGAAAGATATGCTTTTTGAGAAGAAGGGCATTTGGGGCGATGAGAAAAAATTTATATATGTAATTTAAAACACCGATAAAACTCCCTAAATAAATGATAAGGATTAATTTTAATAAAAGTAATATCGGATAAAAATTTTCAAGATTATCCCCCTTCTATATTAGGTCAAATAACTAAAAGACATATGATTTTCTATAAGTCCTTGCTGGTAGACCAAAATATTTCATAATTCAAGTTCAAAGGAGTAAATGATATGGCAATAGAAAAATATAAAATTGATAAAGTCACTTATAAAGAATTGAATGAGAGTGCAGCCCTTCCAAGATTTCAAAGAAGATTAGTATGGAGTGAAAAGCAAAAAAAGGAATTTATTGATAATCTGAAATATGGTTATCCATTTGGATCTATTTTAATTTATAAATATGAAAATAAGGACGCTTATAGTATTATCGATGGTTTACAAAGGTATAGCACGATGAAAGATTATAAAGAAAACCCTTATAAATATGTAAGAGATATTGATGACTATATAGATCAACTGGTAAAAGTTGTTTTAGCTGATAACCCTGACAGTGATTCTCTTTATAAAAGCTATTTTAAAATTATGAAAGATTGTGTGAATGAAGCGTTTCGTCTTGTTAACTCTTCGGGTAATAAGACCTCCAATCTGCTATTTGATATTATTGAGAGAAGAGTGCCTTCAACTCCAGGAACTATAGACTTCTTGAAAAAAATATCTAAGATTGAAGACAGTCTTTTTCATCATGTAGAAAATTATTTAGACATTGATGAAGTATCAATACCTGCCATAATTTTTAATGGAGATGAAAGTGAACTGGCTGTCGTATTTGAGAATTTAAATAGAGGAGGAAAAAAATTAACAAAGTATCAGGTCTTCGCTGCTCAATGGAGTGAATTAGAGCTCGAATTGAATGAAAATGAATATAACAAAAGTATTTTAAATTGTGTAATTGAAAGGTATATAACTCTTCAAAAAAATCGTGACCTTGATATAATTGACTTCGATGAAGAGGAAATGAGAAAAAGTAGAAAAATTAACTTATCTGAATTTTGTTATGCCTTAGGCTATTTAATTGTCGAAAAAATGGATGTTTTTTGGTCGGAAAAAAATTTAGAAAATGAAGACATTGCTAATGAAATTGGATTTTCAACCTTGGGAATAGTTTTGTCTGTAGATAATACTAAATTGCATCAAATAATAAATAAAAAAGAGTTCTTCTCAGATCCTTCATTTGTTGAAAAACTTGTAAGTGGAATCTTAGAAGAATATCAATTAATTAATAATGTTTTTACAAAGTATTTGAAAATACCTGGAGATGAGATGAAATTTGAAAGCAAGGTGGCTACTAATTTTCAAGTAATGTCGTACTTTGCAGCTCTATGGACCACCAAGTATTCTGTTGATATTACAACTAATAAGTTAACAGTAATAGAAAGGTATAAAAGGGATTATAATAAAATTAAAAGGAATTTAATCTTTTACTATATCAATGACGCTATAAGTTCTAAGTGGTCTGGCACTGGAGATAAGCATTTGAATGATATTTATATAAGAAAATCTATTCGCTATAAAATTTCAATTGAAAAAACAAAACTTGAAAATAATTTATTTGAATGGTTGGATGACAATATTGCAAAAGCTAGTTTAAATTTTGACAACAATTCTAAAATGATATTTACCATTTATACATCATTTTATATGAATGAGTTAAATTCAGATAAATATGATCTGGAACATCTAATTGCTCGAAAAAAATTGAGTGCCCATTATAGAAATTTTAATATGCCAGCTGGAAATTTGGGGAACTTACTATACATGGATTTAAGTTATAACAGAAGTAAGAAGGAAAAAAATTTATACGATTCACTTAAACCAGGTCAAGAATTAAATGAAAGATATTTAGAAATAATGGAATATCCAAATAAAACAAAACTTGAAACGATAGAAGAAGAAATTGAAAGTAAAATATATAGTTCTGTGAGAAATATTATCGAGACGAGAGCAAAAGCTGTTATAAATAATTTGTTAAATAATTTATATTCCAGTTCTGGTTAACAGATATTCAAAAAGTCTAATATTCATAAGTGATTTTATGAATTATAGAAGTGTGTTTTACAATGCAAGAGTACGGAAAGTTAACAAGAGAAAGTGCATAGTATGAAATAAAAGTTGGTTTGAAATGGAGTTTTTGCGGGCAGAGTTCACGAGCTGACAAACCACTCATCTACAGATTTTCGACTGTTACAAGTAGAGCCTGTCTATGTAAAATATTAGGTAGACTAGTTTATGTTTTTGTCGTGATTTTTTGCATTATTTTGTTGCATTTATGTACTAGTGTGTTGTATCAAATAAACAGAAGGCGGCCTTTTGAAAGGGCCGCTTTTCTAATGCTCTAATTTAATTGCTCAATAGACTTTATCGCCGTTGAAGATCGAGTTCTTGACGATGACGTAGTCTACTTGGCGGATCGATAGTAGGTGGTTGCCGCCCGCGTAGGAAATCGCCGACTGTAGATCCTGTTCCATCTCGATCAAGGTATCTTTCATTGAGCCTTTGAATTCCACGTACATTTTCTTGCCTTCGACGTTTTTCTTTTCGCCTTTTTGGAACTCGGACGCTGAACCGAAGTATTCCTTCAGGAGCTTGCCGTCCTGTTCGACGGTTTGCCCAGGGGATTCTTCGTGGCCTGCGAACAACGAGCCGATCATCACCATGGAAGCGCCGAAACGCACCGATTTCGCGATATCGCCGTGTGTCCGGATGCCGCCGTCTGCGATGATCGGTTTACTCGCAGCTTTCGCGCACAAACGCAACGCGGCCAATTGCCAGCCGCCCGTGCCGAAGCCGGTTTTGATCTTCGTGATGCATACCTTGCCGGGCCCGATGCCTACTTTCGTCGCATCCGCGCCGGCATTTTCTAGCTCGCGCACCGCTTCCGGCGTCCCGACGTTTCCGGCGATGACGAAGCTTTCCGGAAGTGATTTTTTGATGTGACCGATCATGTCGATGACCGAATTTGAATGGCCATGCGCCACATCGATCGTGATGTATTCCGGCGTTACCCCGGCGTCCACTAACTCTTGGACGAAATCGTATTCTTCCGGTTTGACCCCGACGCTGATCGACGCATAAAGCCCTTGATCTTGCATGTCTTTTGCGAATGCCAAGCGTTTTTCCGGTTCGAAGCGGTGCATGATGTAGAAATAATTATTTTCAGCCAGGAATTTGGCGATCTTTTCATCGACGATTGTCTGCATATTGGCCGGCACGACCGGTAATTTAAACGTGCGCCCGCCAAACTCTATGGATGTATCACATTCTGAACGGCTATTTACCACTGCTTTTGCAGGAACTAGTTGGATATCTTCGTAATCAAATACATTTTCCATTAATTACACCCCTAAACACGAATATTATTCGATAGAACGAATGTTATTGTTCGTCCATATGATAATTTACTTCATTTGTTAGGGAATGTCAAAAGTTCTTCGCTTGGAACAACAAACTTTCTATCAGCTTTCTTTTTCTGCTATCACACTGGTTCGCGCGGGATGTTGTAATGAACTTTTCACTCGCTTCAGCTGGGCGACGATGATGACCGAGATGATGACGAGCAAAAACCACGAGCTGATTTTGCCGATGTGGACGAGCGACCAGGCGGCTTCCTGGTTCGGGTATTGCCACGCGCCAAGGAAAGTCGTGATGTTTTCCGCCACCCAGATGAAGAAACCGATCAGCAGGAAAGACAGGATCAGCGGCATCGTGAAAATTTTCTCATCGATACGAAACGATACGACGGTTCGGAAGAAAATTAGCAACAGCAACAGCTTCAGCCCCCAGCGGATGTCGTACGTGAAATGGTGCGTAAAAAAGTTCGCATAGATCAGGACGCTAATGGCGATGCTGTAAAAAGGCTTCGGCCATCCATACATCTGCAGGTCGAAACGCCGCCACGCCTGGCAAATATAGCTTGCGACACTGGCGTACATGAATCCGCTATAGAGCGGCACGCCGAAAAACTTGCTGTAGGCTTGTTCTGGATACGCCCACGAGCCCATATGGACCTTGTACAATTCCAGCCCGAGCCCGATTGCGTGGAACACGAGGATGACTTTGAACTCGTCCCAAGTCTCCAGTTTGGACGTAAGCATAAACACTTGCGCCAGTATGCACACCAGCAAAATAAAATCGTAGCGGGGCATATAAGGAATCTCGATATATTTCGATAAAGCCAGTGCCGCAAAAATGATGACGGGAAAAATGCAGCACAGCGCTTGCCGGTAGCCGAACAGCCAAAACGTTTTCATTACACAGCGCCTCCTGGAAGTTGGGTTTTAAAAGTGGACGCTGTGGGTGAGGGGAGGTTGCCAGAACTGAGATGTCATGGCCGATGCAGTTTAGCTGCTTAACCTGTTTATTAGTAATTTGAGAATGTTAATATATGAGTATACGAATATACGAATATACGAATTGAAGAAATATATTTCCTTGAGGAGTGTTTGATTGAAATCAATAAAATTAATGTTGCTAGGAATCAGTTTTACGATTCTCGGAGGAATTCTTGTATTGGATACGACCACTAGCATCGGAGGAATTGAACACATAATTTTGTTGTCAGGTCTTGTAGTTTCTATCGTAGGATTCCTAAAAGACGATGCGGCATCTTAACTTATCTTCTTTAACCTTTCTGGAATTAAGAAGTAAATGCCCGACAGTTACTAGGCGGAAAAAGATATGAAAAACCTTGCAAATTACGAAGACTCAAACCTCCTCGGTCCGGGAACCGAGGGGGTTTTTGCCGTTTAGTTCAACGGATCAATCAGTAATATTATCCCAATTTAATCCAAAACATTACTTTTAACTAATCGAACATGATATCTATCCCACTAAAAAGTCTAGTGATACAAAAATAAATGAGTAAAAATGATTTCTTAATGAATATGGAGTAATTTACTAATAAATGGTAATATAAGAAAAATCTGAGCTGGACCTTATTAAAATGCAAAGTGTTCTTATTTTTTCTAATGATGGATGTAATTATTATCGATAATGGGCTTTTCAAATTGATGCTTTGCTTGAACGAGAAGTAGGGCCATTTCTTTCTTCAACTAACATAACGATTGGAGTTGTACGATGGACTGTATCATTTGCGGGGGACAAGTAGTAAATGAAAATAATCGGTTGCAAAAGAAAGCGAAAGATTACTTAAGAACCACCAGCGAACTAGATGTAAAGCATCTGTGGATTAAGCAATGGAAAATTTGTTATGGCTGTAGTGAATCGTATACGAATGACGATCTTGTAAACAGTTCCGAAGTTCTGCAAAAAATAGAGGAACAGAACAGGCGCAAGAAACAACTGGTAAAAGCTAAAAGAAAACAAGGGCCATCTGGAGTAGCAAGAGCTCATTACATTGAGAGATATACGGATTATGCTACGTGTAAGGCGGAAGAAAACGGTCGATATATAGCTAAACCAGCTCGCTTAATAAATAGTCAACAATACGATGAGGCGTATATTACCTATGTGAAAAGCAGCGCATCTACCGCTGTGTTGATTGTGCGAGATATGGCAGAGGATATAGACACAAAAGGAAAATGGATTGACGTAAGGCATTTGGAGAAACGATTTTTGTCTCATCATGAGGGGGATTTTTCTTTTGTCATTGTAGAATTATTTTCTAGAAAACAAAAACCAACTTATCCGAAGCAAATGGCACAAGAGACTGATTCGGAGTACAAAAATCGGATAGCGTACATCACGTGGCAAACCGCAACAGCTGATATAGATCAACAACGAGCTCAAGGGATAAAAGGTGATGTATATATTGTGTTGCCTAGTTTAAGAAACGAACATGAGAGCATGTATGATAAGCACTATATCGTATGGGATGATAAGCGCCGCCACTTCAAGCGCGTTAGAGAAAGTAATCAATATGTAAGTATTATAAAGCCAGCGAAATGGAGATATGATATTGTTGCTACAAAAAAAATAAATCATCAACAGCTACGTTTTATTGAGAAAAACCTGAGTAAAATTATTAGTAAAACCCATAACAAAAGGGCTGTCTTGCCGCATTCAGCCCGCAAAGCCCGCAAAAGAAAAAAGAGGCTACGTCAAAATTAAAAAAGGGCCTAAATGGAGAAAGTGATAGCGAAAACTGATCTGCGTCCCGTTTAATAGACAGTTTATACGCGTTGTTGATATTTAGGATAGGTATAGTTGAAGCCATGATCGGAACAGATCATGGCTTTTGGGTGGACATTTTTATTTAGCACTTGCTTCAGCTAAATAAGAGCCGCTAGCTATTCGCTGCCTGCTCTTTCAAGCCGGCTATTCTTATAATTTCGCCTAAATTATAACCGACCCAAGCGCCGATAAACGGGAAGATAAAGCTAGACAAGTTAGGATTAAGGAGGTCAAAATCCATGTTGAAAACTAAATAAATCAAGCCGGTACCCATACCAATATATAGAACAACTTCGGTTATATTGAGAAGCTTCCATTTCGTCTTGCCCCAGCGCTTTCGATCGAATGCCCGAATGCGCCTCGTGGTCTTTGTTCCGATAATCGTTCCTGTTATCAAGGTATATAAGCTAAGCACGACCATTACGAAAATAAATAGGATGACGATCCAGGTTGCGAATAAAATTTTTCCGTTCTCCAATAAGTAACTAAGCAATAAGAAAGTCATCAACATGAAGAGGTTGCCCCACAGCAATTGCTTCTTCTTTAACTTTGTTATTTCCTTAAGCTCTTGTTGCGCTTCATCCATTGTATCCGCCCTTTCTGTTGAAAGACCCTAATATGAGTTGTTTAGCTTTAGTCGGGTCAATTGCTTGATTACCTATAACCATATTTTAACATAAATAATTAGTGTGCTTTTGCGCATTATACTGAGTCTGGTATAAATGGATTTAAATACGGTGAAGAAAAGAAAAAACCTTCAAAAGAGGGGTTGCCGTCTTTTGCAGGTTATCGAATCTACACATAAGTCATATAGGGTTATCGTTCAGGCATAGTAAACGTAACAGCAGCCCCATCGCTTTCATCAATCTTTGCGAAAATTTCTGTAAGAACCTCTAATGCTCTTTCATTTGATTCGTACTTGCCCATAATTTTATTCCACTGATCCAACAGGCTATTCTCTACAAAACCTACAATATGCTTTCCTTTTACAGAAACATCTTTTACGTTCATCATGCTCTGTTTATTTTGTGTAAGTACCCATAACATAGCAAGAAGTCATCCTTTCCATTCAAGTATCAAACTTTTGTATCGTCTATATATGAAAAACATTTATTCCAGTGTTTGTTCATCCTGCTCTTTTTCCTTCTGATAATCACGCCACCCTAACCACAAAATGATTCCCCAGAAGACCCAAAGGAAGGGGCTTGTGACAGAGAGGCCGCTCTCTGAGTCGCCACCAAGTATCGTCAATAAAATCATTACCAGCATAGGATAGACAGCCAACAATATTAATTCATGGAGCCTAAAGCGTTTCTCCAGTTCAGGGTTATGCGTCAGCGTGCTCAGAATGAACAGAACCCCAAGCAGTGCATACAATGACCATACCGGGATTCCTAAAGAATTGAGTGCGCCCGGAAAGTAATCGTCCACCAACAGCAAAGTTATATCGACAAGCAGAACGATGCCGAGCAACCAGTAAGTTTTCATGCATTACTCTCCTTTCCTGGAATATAACCCTCTTTCTTCCAGTGTAACAGGAGATAGATCAAAATATTTAGAAAAGGGGATATTTTACATATGGTATCATATGAGTAATAGAAAAATGAAGGGAAGGATAGAAATGAAAAAAGACATTCATGTCGTCGGAGCGGTCATTATCGACAATGGCCGTATTCTTTGTGCAAAGCGTGGAATGGAAAAAAGTCTTCCTGGATTATGGGAGTTTCCAGGCGGCAAAATCGAGCCAGGGGAAACACCGCGGGAAAGCTTAAGACGCGAAATTCAAGAAGAAATGCATTGCGAAGTCGAGATTGGTGAGCAAGTTGAACACACGAGCTATGAATACGATTTTGGCATCGTTCATTTGCAAACCTACTATTGTAAACTCACCAAAGGCACACCGGTATTGACGGAACACACCGAGATCAAATGGCTGGCGGCACATGAATTGCCGAGTTTGGACTGGGCGCCGGCAGATATTCCGGCAATTGAGAAACTAGCGGCGACCTTCGCTAATTAAATCTTCACAAGGATAAGGGGAATGGGCATGGATATCACAAAAGAATTGAGTGCATCCTTACAAAGAGGCTTTATCGACCGTGACTTTCAAACGACGGATCGCTTTAAGCCGAAATTGCTGATTAATAACACAGCTTCAAATCATTATGTGCTCAATACATTACTAGAAGAGCTGGACCAATGTACGTCCTTTTTGTTTTCCGTAGCGTTTGTCACGGAAAGTGGACTGGCGACATTAAAATCGCATTTAGCGGATTTAGATCGAAAAGGAATCAAGGGCCGTATTTTAACATCGACTTTTCTAAGTTTTAATCACCCGAAAATCTTTAAAGAACTTTTGAAAATTACCAATGTCGAAGTTCGTTTATCCAATAAAAAAGGCTTCCACTCAAAAGGTTATATTTTCACACATGATACTCATCAAACCTTGATCGTCGGCAGCTCCAATTTAACGGCGCAAGCCTTAAAAGTGAACTATGAATGGAATATCAAACTCACTTCTCACAGCAACGGAGAACTCATTCATCATTTCAACGAGCAGTTTGAATCGGTATGGAACGAAGCGGAAGTGCTAACAGAAACGTGGATCCATAACTATGAAAAACAGTACGTTCCAATCGAATACCGGAAGGACGCCAAACAAGTTGCGGAGTTTCCTGAAATCTATGTAGCAAACCCAGTAGAAGATGCCATACATATCAAACCAAATAAAATGCAAGTAAGCGCATTGCATCAAATCGAAAGTGTACGCGAAGCAGGCCATCAAAAAGGCTTAGTCGTTTCTGCGACCGGAACAGGAAAAACTTATTTATCCGCCTTTGATGTCCGCAGCTTTGCGCCAAAGCGTATGCTATTTATCGTTCACCGTGAACAAATTTTGCAAAAAGCCAAACAAGATTATATGAAGATCTTAGGTGAAGTAGAAGAAGAGTTTGGCTTTTTATCCGGCAGTCGCCGGGATCTAAATGCACGCTATGTGTTCGCCACAATTCAAACGTTATCGAGAGAAGAAACTTTGCGTCAATTGGATCCAAAAAGCTTTGATTATATATTGATCGATGAAGTTCATAAAGCGGGTGCGCGTTCGTATCAGCGCGTCATCGATCATTTTGAGCCACAATTTTTACTTGGTATGACCGCAACACCTGAACGAACCGACGACTTCAATATTTTCGAGCTGTTTGATTATAATATCGCGTACGAGATTCGATTACAGGAAGCATTAGAAGAAGACATGCTCTGTCCGTTCCATTATTTCGGCGTGACAGAGCTCGAATACGAGGAAGGCGTTATTGATGAAGCGACTGTCTTTTCCAAGCTTGTGGCAGAAGAACGCGTCGATCATATTCTGCAAAAGATTTATTACTACGGACATTCAGGCGAAAAAGTGAGAGGCTTAATGTTTTGCAGTCGCAAAGATGAAGCGCATCAATTATCTCAAGCGTTTAATGAAAGAGGACTGAATACCGTCGCCTTAACAGGTGATACCTCTCAAGAAGAACGTCTTCGCCAAGTCGAACGGCTCGAGAACGGCCTTCTCGATTACATCCTGACCGTCGATATCTTTAATGAAGGTATCGACATTCCAAGCGTCAATCAAGTCGTCATGCTGCGACAAACGCAATCAAGCATTATCTTTATCCAACAATTAGGACGCGGACTCCGTAAGCACGGCTCAAAAGAATTTGTCACCATCATCGATTTTATCGGAAACTATAAAAATAATTACCTGATTCCAATGGCTTTGGCTGGTGACCGCTCTCAAAACAAAGACAATATCCGCCGTTCGTTAAAAGACACCAATTACATCACGGGCGTTTCCACAGTGAATTTTGAAATGATCGCGAAAAACCGTGTCTTTCAAGCGATTTCCAATAGTAAGCTGACGGATCTCAAGGTATTAAGAGAAGCGTATATCGCGCTGAAAAACCGAATTGGTCACATTCCTTCAATGTACGATTTTATCGATCACAACTCGATCGATCCGCTCGTCATGGTTCAAAAATACAATACCTATCATCAGTTCCTGTTAAAACTGAAAGAAGTAGATCCGTTATGGGGAGCGTACGAAGAACAAGTGATGACGATGATGTCGCTGGAGATCTTAAACGGCAAACGAGTGCATGAAATTGTGCTTGCGGAGATGATCTTAAAAAACGAACAAGTATCGATAGAAGAGTACCAGCAGCAATTGAATGCTGAAGGGATTTCCTGGAATGAGCAAACCTTACGTTCAGTCATGCGCGTCTTCACGTTGGAATTTTTCAACCAAAGCGGGAAAAACAAGTATGGCAAACAACCACTTATCGAACAACAAGGAAACTTGCTTGGATGGAATGAACAAATCCAAAACAGTTTAAGAGAGAATAGTTCATTCAGAAATGCAGTAGGAGACTTACTCGCTACTGCAAGACAGCACAGTACACGCTATAACCAACAACAAGAACTCACACTGCACAAAAAATACACGCGCAAAGACGTCTGCCGCTTGTTGAACTGGGACAATGACGAGAGCTCGACGATTTATGGATATAAAACCAAGCACCGGACCTGTCCGATTTTCGTGACCTATCATAAAAGTGAGGAAGTTGAATCGAGCGTTGCGTATGGGGATGAACTGATCAATCAAGAGACAATGCACTGGTTTACGCGCAGTAATCGCAGCCTAGCCTCAGAAGAAGTTAAGAAGATTCTCGGAGCCAGTGAAAACGGAACGGACATTCACATCTTCGTGAAAAAAGACGACGATGAAGGCGGTGACTTCTACTATTTAGGTAGAGCGTTGCCCGATACAAATTCGGTCCAAGAATCCCTCATGAAAGACAAAAACCATCGGGACATCCCGGTGGTTCAGATGGATATGAAGTTGGAGAATTCAGTGGAGCAGAAGCTTTATCGGTATTTGGTGGAGTCTTTATAAATTATTCGAAAAGGAGAATAGTTATGCCTATATATAACAAACTAGTAAGAGATAAAATTCCACAAGTAATCGAAAACAGCGGTCTTCAATTCGAAACGCGAATTCTATCAGAAGAAGAATATAAAACAGAAGTAACGAAGAAACTCACTGAGGAGCTTCGTGAATATGAGGAAACTGATAACCCGAAAGACGCAGTCGAAGAACTCGCAGATATCCTTGAATTGATTCATGCAGCCGCTGAACTGAATGGATTTTCATTTGAGGAAGTCGAAGAAGTTCGCGTGAAAAAAGCCGAGAAACGCGGTGGATTTAAAGCACGTATCTTTTTAATCGAGGTCGAAGATGAGTAAACTGCAACTGGTCACCTCGCAACTCGTGAGTCATTTGAGTCGGTTAGCACGAGAGGCTGTAGAGATCAATTGGATCACCGCGTTCGCGATGAAGTCCGGTGTACGAATCGTGACACCGTTCTTGAAAGAAGCGGCAGACCGAGGTGTGCCGATCAAATTATTAATCGGTGACTATCTTTTTGTAACGCAGCCGGAAGCACTTGGGATGTTGCTGGATGAATTGCCATCAGCTGAAATTCGCCTATGGAAAAGTGGAGGTGCTTCGTTTCATCCAAAGTCTTATTTATTTCGTGGTGAAGAAACTTCGCATCTGATCGTTGGATCGTCCAATCTATCCCGCTCCGCATTGACCGAAGGGGTGGAATGGAATTTGATCGCTCCGACCTCAGTAGATGAGACGGTATTTGATGAAGGGGCCGAGCAGTTTTTAGCGCATTTCTATGCGGATGAGACGATTCCTCTCAACAAAGAAACGCTCGAGGAATATAAAGTGCTTCGTGAAAAAGCGAATCTCAAACGGCCGATCAGCCCTGTGTGGTCGGAAGCAGAAGAAACAGGTCTTATGCTTGGGGCATCGCAGCCACAAGAAATTATTGAAACAGAAGCACCTTATATAACCGAATTAGAGCCCCGGCCTGCCCAGCAGGAAGCGCTTGATGCACTTGATGCTGTGATGGAAGAAGAGTACACTCGCGCGATGGCTGTACTTGCGACAGGACTTGGAAAAACCTATCTCGCGGCGTTTTTTGCGAAAAAGTTTAAGCGTGTATTGTTCGTTGCGCACCGTCAGGAAATCCTCCAGCAGGCAAAAGAATCGTTCCAAAAAGTTCACCCAAATAAAAAATCTGCTTTCTACCATGCGACAGAAAAAGATATCTCCGCGGATTTTCTGTTTGCTTCCATCTATACACTGGGAAGTGAGTATCACTTGGATCAATTCGAGCGGGATGCGTTCGATTTAATCGTTGTGGACGAATTCCACCATGCAGCTTCTCCGACTTATAAAAGGCTGCTGGAGCATTTTGATCCTCAGTTTTTACTCGGGATCACGGCAACGCCCGACCGGATGGACAATCAAGATGTCTATGCCTTATGCAATGGCAACGTCGCGATTTCCATTCATTTCCTCGATGCCATCGAACGCAATTGGCTCGCGCCGTTTCGTTATTTTGGTGTATACGATAATACCGATTACTCGAAGATTCGCTGGCTTGGGAACCGCTATGATGAAGAAGAACTGCTTCAAGCGCAGCTGAGGGAAGATTATGCCGAAGCGGTTTTTGAAGCGTGGCAAAAGCATAAACAGACCCGCACGATCGTCTTTTGTTCGACGGTCCGGCAGACGCAATTTATGGACCAGTTTTTCCGGGAGCACGACATTTGTTCGATGAGTTTGTCTGGCGGTACGCCTGCAGAAGAGCGGAAAGCGGCGAGAGCGCAACTAGATTCGGGTGAGTTAGAAATCGTCTTCACGGTCGATCTGTTCAATGAAGGCGTCGATATTCCCAAAGTGGATACCTTGCTGTTCATCCGTCCGACTGAGTCGCTCACAGTCTACACCCAGCAAATCGGCCGGGGATTGCGCATTGCGGACGAAAAAGATCATTGCGTGATCATCGACTTTATCGGCAATTACCGCAACGCGGATTTGAAGCTTTCTGTATTTGATACAGCGCCACAGGCTAAAGGAAAAGCTCAAGGCGTCAAGCCATTGGTTCCTGTAAATTGTGATTTCAATTTAGAATTGGAAGTCGTTAATTTGTTGGAAGAGCTGCGGAAAAAACGTGCGCCTAGAAAAGAAGCAATGGTTCTTGCTTACCGTGAATTAAAACGGGAGCTCGGCAGGCGCCCGACATATTTGGAATTTCATCTCCAAGGGACGGCGGATTCGAAAACGATCAAGCAGGAATTCGGCAGCTGGTTCGGCTTGCTCGCTTATGCGGCGGAGTTGAATGCAGACGAGATCGAAGTGTGGACGAAGCACCAGAATTGGTTTTTGGAAGTCGAGAAAACCGGAATGAACAAAAGCTATAAGATGGTTGTCTTGAGTTACATGTTGTCGAAGGACGTGGAAAACTGGCTGGATCCAATCACGCCAGTGGAAGTCGCGCCGTATTTCCATGACTTCCTGACGGCTAAACAATACCGTTTGAATGCTGATTTCAATGATGTGCAGGGCAGAAAGCTCAGAGACTACGACGAAAAGAAAATTGCAGATCTGATTGAACGGATGCCAATGACAAAATGGAGCGGCAGCGCGAAAGACGGGCTGGTGACATTCGATGATAATTTGTTTTCATTGAATATATCGCCAAGTATTGAGCATCAGCGAATTCTTTATGACTGGACAAAGGAAATTGCTGAATATCGGCTGCATGCTTATTTTGAGCGGAAAGCGATTCATAGAAATTAAAGTAACGGAAGGATGAGGGATTATAAAACTCATCCTGCCGTTTTTGATATGACTAATTAAATTAAGAAGATACTACAAAACTGAGAGGTTGAGACCAATCATTTTTGCTAAGTGCCTTAAGGGATTACTTCGAAACAGTGAGCAATCTACTTGAAGAAATATACCCCAAAGGGTATATTTAATTTATAGAATAATTCTACTCAAACAGGAGGAATCCATATGACTAACCAAGTAACTGTTTACTCAACCAACACATGCCCTTATTGCACCATGATGAAGAACTTCCTAGATCAAAACGGCATTGCCTACACAGACGTCAACGTCCAGAAAGATCCCGTAGCGGCGAGCCGCCTCGTTCAGGCAACTGGACAAATGGGTGTTCCGCAGACGAACATCAACGGCGAGTGGGTGCTCGGATTCGATCCGCAACGAGTCCAGTCGTTGTTGAAGCAGTAATCTTTCAATAGAAACACTACTGCTTTGGCGTTTCCAAAATTCACAACAAACTTTTTTAAAAACTTTTACAATCCTGTCTCCTTTTTCGCAGTTTCCATCTATCTAAGAGATGAAAGGCATTTTTCTTAGAATAGGAGGAAGGCTGATGGAAAAGGAGTTTTTTGTTGCAGCGATTGAGCATCCGGAGTTTGGGGAAGTGTACCGCTTTTTTGAGGTGGATCCGGCGACGGGAGAAGAGCAGGCGGTCGATCCCTTCGATAGCGGGATGGTGAAGCTTTATCACGAGACACCGCCGGAATTGTTTTACATCACGTCGAAACGCGGGGCGGATGCGAGCGGTTTTTACCAGGGGGAGCAGTTTGTCGTGCAGCGCGGTTCGAAATTTGCGGGCACGACCACGCCGAAATGCCCGAAGCGTTATTTGAAGCTGCGGGAAGAGCTGTTGCTTTCGGGGAAACTGATGCCGCTTGGCCACCAGTACTTAGTGATGGAAGATGTGGAATTCGCATCGCCTTTGATTGCGATGGGTGTCGCGATCGGCGGATGGGCGAAGGGAGCGCATGATTGGAAAAGAATTTGAAATCAGCTATATGTGAACTTGAGTACCAGTTGGTAATTGAATAGGAAACGGCAAAAGCATCGCCTTGAGCGATGCTTTTTTATGCTTCAAAAACCACTAACTAAAATAAGCCAAGTAGTTTTAAATCGTAAAACTGAAATAACCATCTAATTAGATGTGATTTTATAACTCTGATTGACACCCAAACTCTATAGGTTTTAGACATTCGTTTTAGGTGTCTTCCATATGATTTTCAAAGAATATGGATTTTATTTGGAAAAAATGTATAATATAATTATTAGAATGTTCTGAAGTGCGAAGGGAGGAGGAAGTAAAATGCCAAGCTGTGAAAACTGTAATTATCAATGGAGTTGGCTAGATACGGCTAAGATTGGCTTTAGGAATAACAAAATATGCCCGAATTGTGGGGAGCGGCAATATGTATCCCAAAAGGCTGGATATAAATTTTATGCTATTTATTTTTTGTTATTGATGGTCCTTGTGTTCTCTCGTACACTCTTCGATTTAAGCAATATATTTTACATTCCCCTTGGGATTGTATTAATTATCGGTACGTTTTTCTTTATTCCCTATTCCATAAAGCTCTCAAATGAGCAAAAACCTCTTTGGTGAAATCGAAGAGTTGAAATTAACGTTCACGGATAACCTGCTCACTTTAGAATCGCAGACCTTAAAGTGCTCAAATGATAAATCTTTCAGTACCAGTCTAAAATACAAAATAGCACCCCGATTCGCATAGGTTTTGACAGCCTGTTTAACGCGAATTTGGAGTGCTATTTTTTAATTCAAAAATTTCCAGTACGAAATACATAAAGTTTATGAGCTTTCAGGCTTTATTCCCCAACCATCCCGTCTCCATCTCTATCGTCCATATGCGGATAAAGCCAATGATCACTCATGATGGGCATGGTGAAGCCGGCGTCTTTGGCTTCTTGGATCGTCACTTGGCCATTGCCGTTTGCGTCGACGCTCGAGACGTCACCGCTTGTTTCGGGAATGCTCGTTTCCGGGGTGCTCGCTTCCGCTTCCGCGGGCTCGCTGTCCGTCAAGCCGAGGGAGGCGTTGACCTCATCGGGGTTGACGTTATCAAATGTGTCGACCACTTCGTTGCCTCTGACGGTGTAGCTGTATTGGTAGCTGGAAGGCACTTGCGTTTCGGTATCGGGATAGGTGATGATGGCTTCGAAATCTGTGGCGCCGCCCGCATCCCGAATGACATCTTCCATATACGCCTGGTCGCCGTGGCGGTTGAGCGTGCTTTCCTGCGGGGTGATATTATAGGCATTCGAGACCCCGCCGAGTGAATCGGCGATGACGTGCCCTTCGTCCAAGATGTCGCTCTCGACACCTGGCACTTTGGCTTCGTCCGAATAATAGCGGCCGGAATCTAATACATCTTCGCTCGTGTCATCTTGCAAAATGATTTCGTCCGCCGTGACGCGTTCCAATTGGCCGTGTTCATTCGTGAAGGCCCAGTATTCGCGGTCGCCGTAACCAACTGATACGACGGTGTTCGCTTCACGGTATCCCGACAGATCGCCGCCGTCCACTTCAACGAGTTCGTATCCTTCGAATTGTTTTTGCGCAGGTTCTGGGGCTGGTGCCTCTGCTTCGGGTTCCTCTTCAACTGTCGTATCGGCTTGTTCCGTTTCGCTTGCGGCTGCTTCTTCATTGGTGCTTGCTTCTGTCGCTTCGGTGTCGGCTTCCGCTTCTTCCGGTGCTTCCGTTTCAACGACGGCTTGTTCTTGCGCTGCGGTTTCTGGAGTCGCGGCTTGTTCTGCTTCGGTACAACCGGCCATAAAGCCGGCCAGCAACAGGACGATCCAATAATTCATTTGCTTTTTCAATTAAAGACACTCCTCTAGTTGTTCATTCTTCAAATTGGTTTCAAACGGTAATAAAACGCTTGTTAACTGATGGGACATCGTCAATAGTAAGAAGAAATATAATCCTTTTTTATTTATCATACCAATAATTTACAATGAATGCAGGGGAATTCCGCACCGAAGGCTGAAAGTGAAGACTTATCTTCTCGAGCTGCCGATCTAACCAGCTAACAGGAAAAGCCTGATCCTCTGTCGAAAAAACGGGGAGTCAGGCTTTTTTATTGTGCGGACGGTTTCCGCATGTGCAAAACGGACGCTACTTTGTCTATACTGAAAGCCACGAAGCTTTTGAAATCTATTTTCATCCTGGAGGAGCCATGAAAAAATTTGCCTTGTATTCTCTTGCGGGCGTTGCGGCCGCATCTGTCCTATCAACTGTATTTCTGAGAACACATGCGCCGCTCGGGGCGACGCCGAATAAACTGCAGCAGGCGTCGTTTGTGAAGCGCGGCCATTACCAAGACGGGAAATTCGCCAATCTGGAACAAGCGGATATGAACATCAGTGCATCGGAAGGGCTGTCGATGCTGAGGGAGACTTTGTTTGCAAGCGACGTTGGACGATCGCCTGCTGCCCAATTGCCGGTGTCGGACATCGACTGGAAAGCCATTGAAGACACGCAAGACAGCGTGACCTGGTTCGGCCATTCGACCTTTCTGTTAAGCATCGACGGGCTCAAACTGTTCGTTGACCCGATGCTCGGAAAACGGGCGTCTCCTTTTGCGTTTGCCGGAAGTGCGCGCTATAGCGTGGATTGGCTAGAAATCGTCGAGCGGCTGCCGGAAATCGACGCGGTGCTGCTGACGCATGACCATTACGACCATCTCGATTACGGATCGATCCGTGCGCTTGAAAGTAAAGTCGGGCATTTCTTTGTGCCGCTCGGCGTCGGGACGCATCTTGAGCGCTGGGGAGTGGAAGATGCGCGCATCACGGAATTGGATTGGTGGGACGAAGCGGCGTTTGAAGGCTTGACGCTCGTGTTGACGCCGTCGCAGCATTTCTCCGGGCGCGGCTTGTTCAATCGAAATTCGACGCTGTGGGGCGGCTGGGTCGTGCTTGGCAGCGAGACCCGCTTCTATACGAGCGGCGACGGAGGCTATGGCAGCCATTTCAAAACCATCGGCGAGCGCTACGGCCCGTTCGACCTGGTGTTGATGGAAGGCGGCCAGTACGATCCGCGCTGGGAAACTTCGCATATGGCGCCTGAGCAGTCGGTGCAGGCGGCGCTCGACGTTCGAGGAATGAAGATGATGCTCGTTCACTGGGCGGCGTTCACTTTGGCGTTTCACGGCTGGACAGATCCCGTGGAGCGCGCATCAAAAGAAGCGCAGCGTGTGGGTGTGGAGTTGCTGACGCCGAAAATCGGCGAGACGCTTTCTTTGGCTGAGCTTGATTCGTATAAATCGACGCGCTGGTGGGAACAGCAATAGCTGAGCTTGTCCTGTGGCTAGGTTTCAATGATTTGAGATTCACACGCCAGTCTTCTAGAATAGGGGAAACACCAAGAAATCCGGAAAGAGGGATGACATGACTTTGACCAAAATTTCCATGCCGGACGCGATCCGCATCGAAAAGGTTCGCCGGGAAGGCGTAGAAATCGGCGACCTTCTGAAAAATGATAATTTCGCATCGCTTGGAAGCGAACTCGAGGCGGTATTCCGCGACGGCTACCAGGTGAAATTCCTGACGATCAACGGCGCGAAAAATTTGCTGCGCATCAAATTCGACCAGGAAGCGGATCTTGACTACACAGAAACGGAATACGGACTGTCGGGCATTTCCATGGATGAAGCGCAAGTGGAGGCGTTCCGGCCGATCCTGTCCGATAATTGCCGCTTGGAACAAGAACCTAGCGGATCGTACCAGATTCTTTGGGCGGAATAAGTATTTGAATACACGAAAAAGCGGACGAAGCATAAGCTTCGCCCGCTTTTTTTCTATAGTTTGCGGAATTTCTTCAAGGCTTGCGTATTGATGGCATACAGCACGAGCGCATAAATCGTGAGCCCGGCGAGATAGCCCCAGATGTCCGAGAACCCGTCGCCGTAGACCATGATGCCTTTGATGGCGGCGGCTCCGTAATAGATCGGCATGATATAGGATAAGTTTCCGAGATGGTAAGGGATCAAATCCAAAGGGATGAGCCCCGAGAAGAACACTTGCGGGATGATGGTGAACGGGATCAGCTGGACGACCTGCAGTTCGGAGCCTGCGAAAATGGAAATGGTGGCGCCGAACGACACGGCCGTGACGGCGAGCAGCACCATCGTCAGCAAGATCCAGAAGATGTTCCCTTCATTGCTCAGCTGCAGCACGAACACCGCGTACAAGACGATGATGATCGCTTGTACGACGGCAAAGATACTATAGCCGAGTGTGTAGCCGGCAATGACTTCGCCGCGCCGGATCGGGGTCATCATCAAGCGTTCGAGCGTCCCGCGGCTGCGTTCCCGCACAAGTGCCATCGCGGAGATGATGAACACGAAAAAGAACGAGAACAAGGCGAGAAAGACGTAGCCGAGCGAATCGAATAAAGTCTGGTCCTGGGTGCCGTAAACATAGCTGACTTCCGCTTCAGCGGTCGGGTTGATGGCCGCCATCGCCTCCTGGATTTCGCTTATCGCCGTGGCGCCTTTTGTCGACGGCTCGTACAGCGTAATGTCCATTCCGGAATTTTCCGGGAAGCGCAGGACGGCGTCAACGTCTTCGTGCTGCTGCAAATACGCCAGTGCTTGATCGGCTTCGTCGGCTGTGATGTCGACCAGCTCCAGTTCCTGTTGTTCCAGTGCATTGATCACGGGAGCAGGGACAGCATCCGGGTCGATCGCGACGGTCGCGACATAATCCGAATCACCGAGCAGGAAGTACACCAAGGTCAAGATCAATAGCGGGGCGACGAGGATGAGCATGACGCTGCGCTTGTCGTTAACGGTCTGGCGGATGACGCGTTTCGCTAGCTGGATCATGGGCGCACCTCGCTTTCTGAAGCGGCGAAGAACAAATCTTCGATGCGGCCGCTTGCTGTTTTTTCGAGCAGTCGGTCGACGCTGTCGTATTCGATAAGGATGCCGTTATACAATAGCGCCCCTTTATCGCATTCGATCACTTCGTCCATAACATGCGTCGAGACGATGATCGTCGTGCCCTGTGCTTTCAATGACTGGAACTGCGCCCAGATCTTGCGGCGCAGGACCGGGTCGATGCCGGCGGTCGGCTCGTCGAGAAACAGGATGTCCGGCTCGTGCAAAATCGCGATGGCGAGCGATAAGCGCTTTTTCATGCCGCCGGAAAAATTCTTCACCAGTTTGCGTTTGTGGCCGGTCAGTTCGACCATGTCGAGCACTTCGGCGATGCGCGCCTCAAGTGTGCGTTTTGGGAGGTGGTAGAGGCCGCCGAAAAAGGCCAAATTATCCTGTGCAGACAAGTCTTCATACAAAGCGTCGTTTTGCGGCATAAAGCCGAGCCGTTTGAGAATCGCCATATTCGGCATTTCGGTGTCGCCGAATTGAATCGTGCCGCTGTCTGCCGGCAATGCCCCGATCATCAAGCGGATCAAGGTCGTCTTGCCGGAACCAGACGGACCGAGTAAGCAGCAGATTTCCCCCGCTGCAATGGTGAAGCTCACATCTTTGATGACGGCAGTGTCGCCGAAACTTTTATTGACGTGCGAAAGCTGGATCTCCATATGATTTCCTCCTCCGTTTGCTGTCGGCTGGTAATGGAATGCGCTGTTCTTCGGGTTCTTTTGCGGCTAAGATAATAAACAAGCTGTCGTTTTAGTTGTTGGCTTTAGTATAATTCCTTGCCTATAAGGGAACAATAATCAAAAACGGGCAATGTGTTGCTTAAGCGACAGTGTAGGGAAAAGTGTCGGAAAACAGATGAGGAGGAATGAAAAATGAGCGGCAATCCAGCCGATTTGCGGGTTATCCGGACAAAACAAGCAATCCGTTCAGCGTTGATTTCATTGATCGAAGAAAAGGGCTTTGAAGCGATGAGTGTTAAGGATATTACCGAACAGGCACACATCAATCGCGGGACCTTTTACAGCCATTATGAAGATAAATTTGACTTGATGGACAAATGCCAGCAGCAATTGATCGAGGAAATGGAAATCAAGATCATCCGTAATATCCCAAAGCTCATCGAAGGCATGAAACAAAGCGAGGCCGGAACGATGCCTTTCGCCGTGCCGGTGCCGCTCTTTGAATTTCTCCATGACAATAAAAGCCTGATGAAGGCGTTATTGGGGCCAAAAGGCGATGCCGGCTTCCAGGTGAAGATGAAGGAATTCCTCAGTAAAGCCTTGTTCGAGCGCAATCAAGACATCTTACTCGGTGTCGGCAACTCTCTCGTGCCGCCGCACTACCTCTCGGCCTATATCGCCTCCGCCCATATCGGCGTCATCCAGGAATGGCTGAACGGCGATCAAGGCGAGCCGCCGGAAGAAATCGCGCGCATCATCTCCACGATGACCATCAACGGCCCCTTTTTTGCGGCAGGCCTCAAACAGCAGAAGTAAAGCGCAAGCGGCCAGACTGTTGTTTAATGCATTTTGGAACGGGTAAATAATCCTCATGAGTTGAAAAACAGGCAATCAATGAGGAGGATTTCTTCAATGGATTATATTAATTTGGGCAAGTCGGGGCTGCGCGTCCCGAAATACATTCTCGGCACCATTCCGTTCAGCGGGACAAACGGGTTTGAAGCGGCAGGAAACGTTCAGGAAAATACGGCGAACCGCATGGTGGACATGTCGATTGATGCAGGCATCAATATGTTCGATACGGCGAACCTGTACTCGAAAGGCGATGCAGAAAAAGTGCTCGGCGCAGCCATTCGAGGCAAGCGCGACAAAGTGCTGATTTCGTCGAAGACCGGATTTCCGTTCGATAGCCACCCGAATGAACGTGGGGCTTCCCGCAACAACCTGATGAAATCCATCGATGAATCGCTCCAGCGGCTCGGCACGGATTATATCGATCTGTATTTTGTCCACCTATGGGACGGGCAGACGCCGGTCGAAGAGACGGTCGAGACGATGAACGATTTAATCAAAGCAGGCAAAATCCGCCATTGGGGCGTATCGAACTACAGCGGATGGGCGCTGGCGAAGACGCACACCTTCGCTGAACAAAACGGTAAGATTCCGCCTGTCACCCAGCAAATCTACTACACGCCAGAAGCACGCGAATCGGAATATGAACTGCTTCCGGCAGGCACGGAGCTCGGCGTCAGCTCGATGATCTGGAGCCCGCTCGGCGAAGGTTTATTGAACGGCAAGATCGGCCGTGATAAGGAAGCACCGGAAAACACACGCCAAGGCGGCGGCTGGCCGGAGCCTTGGGTTTATGACCAGGAACGCTTGTACACGGTGATCGATGCGCTGGAAGAAGTGGCGGCGAACCACAACGCCACTGTGCCGCAAATTGCCTATGCGTGGGTGCGCGACCGTCCGAACGTCGGGCCGATTGTCATCGCAGCGCGCACCGAAGAGCAGCTGAAAGAAAATATCGAATCTTATAAGATCAAGCTTAAGCGTGATGAACACGACCTGATTGAAGCGGCAGCGCGGCCAGCGCCATTCTATCCACATTGGCATCGCGCCATGAGCGGTCCGGATCAAGCGAGCCCGTCTGAGAAAGTTTACTTGGATGCTTACAAAAAAACGATGGGCATCTCTAAATAATAAGCAAAACCCGGCATGCAAACGCATGCCGGGTTTTCTTATGGGGGCTTAGATTGTTTCAGAAAAAATGGAGTTGACGGCCATTTTTGCAATGGTGCCGTTGGACATGATAAATTTATCGACCTTGACGTGAGAGAAGTTCGGGAGGTGTTCTTCGCGTTCGACTTCGACGGTCGTGTAGACGTCGGGCGACATCCGTTCAACGGCCGTGGCGATCAATAGCGATTTTCCATCTGTCAGCATCTGGTCCTCGATGCGGTCGTCCGCAAAAATCAAGACGGCTTTTGCCTGTTGGACATTTGCTTGCCTCAATACTTCTTCGTGGGTGGCATTTCCCCTGACGTAGTGGATTCTTGAATTGAGCTCTTTTGCTTTTTCCAGACGATCGATGACCACGACCTCTATCTGGGGGTCTTGTTTCAAAATTTCATTGATCGCATTTTCCGCTTTGTACGACCAATCGATGATGACGATATGGTTGCGTCCCCTGTACATCAACTCACCTCTTTCTTTCATTCTTCTATGTAAGGACAGGCTTTCGATCGCTTTTCCGATAAACGTTGCAAACAAGCCGATTCCGATGATGTACAAAAACACGATGGTGAAAACTCTTCCGCCAAGCGTCACGGGATAGAGGTCGCCGTAGCCGACGGTCAGTATCGTCTTCATGGTGAACCATAAAGAGTCCGCGTAGCTGGTGAACGTCGACGGTTCGATTGCCGGCATCATCAAAGTGCTGAATCCGATCAAAATAATCGTGCTCATGGTGAGCAGCAACCAGGATAAGCTGGTCACTTGCAGATAGAGCCGGCGAAGGATAATCAATTCATACATCTCCTTTTTTCCTCAGTATACACCAGGAACCATGCAACACGGATGCTTTCTCTTTCGTTATACAATGAACAGGAGAAATGGGGGAGAGTCAATGAAAGCAGTCATTTTTGATATGGACGGCACCTTGTTCCAGACTGGCAAGATTTTGGAGCAATCCTTGGAAGAAGCCTTCGCAGTTCTTCGCGAGCGCGGCGAATGGCAAGGCGCGGCGCCGGTAGAAGAGTACCGAAAGATCATGGGAGTGCCGCTGCCTGCGGTGTGGCAAGCACTGTTGCCGGGCAAGTCCGAAGAAGCCAAGCGCGAGATGGATGCGTATTTCCTTGAGCGATTGATTGCAAATATCGGGGGAAGCAAAGGCGCTCTTTACCCTAACGTAAGGGAGGTGTTTGCTGCGCTTCGTTCGGGAGGCTACCGGATTTTCATTGCGAGCAATGGGCTTGTCCGCTATTTGGCAGCAATTGTTGAGCATTACGGCTTGGATGAATGGGTGACTGAAACGTTCAGCATCGAACAAGCCGCGACACTCGATAAAGGGGAACTCGTGCGCATGATCAAGGAGAAATACGGCGTGACGGAAGGGGCGGTTGTCGGAGACCGCTTGTCCGATATCCGCGCGGCGAAAGCGAATAACTTATTGGCGGTCGGCTGCCGCTTTGATTTTGCGCAGGAACAGGAACTGGAAGAAGCGGATGCGGTGATCGATGAATTGGGTGAACTGGGCACGGTGTTGGAGCAAGCACCGGCCAGGGGATAATTAAGGAAATGGCGGAAATGGCGGAAATGGCGTATTTGGATATTCCCTTCCATCAAGAGATGTGGTAATATTGAAACAATTAAACGGAACGGAGGTGAAAAGAATGGAGAAATGTGCTGCGGTGATGGGTGTGAAAATGGAGGAAGCTTTGTATTTCACACGTGTCATTACGTTTGATTTGACGCCGACGGGAGAAGTCTGCCCTTTTTTAGTCAATTTCAAAATCACGCGCAGCTGATATCTGACATTCTTTTCACCAGTAGAGAAGACTGCCCGATACGTGGCGGTCTTTTTTTGTACCGATTTTCAGCTGCGCCCTGGAGGCGTAAACTATGCAAATCACAGCACAACAATTAACGAAATCCATCGGCGGCAATGAAATCTTCACCAATTTATCGATCGAAATCAACGATAAAGAACGGATCGCCGTCGTCGGCCGCAACGGCTCGGGCAAGACCACGTTGTTCCAGCTTTTGGCGGGACTGGAAGAGCCCGATGCCGGCACGATCATCCGGACGAAGAACACTCAGATTGGTTATCTGCACCAAATCCCGGACTATCCGGGGTACAGCGTGTACGAAGTCTTGAACGAAAGCTTCAGCGAATTGCACGGGATCGAGAAGCGGCTCAGTGAACTGGAAATCCAGCTGTCGAGCGGTGCGGACGAACGGGTATTGCGGCAATACGGCGAGCTGCAGGAGCAGTTTATGGAAGCCGGCGGTTATGAAACGGAGTCCAAGATCGCGGCAGTGGCGAACGGCCTTGGCGTCGCGCCGCTTATGGGTCAGCTCTTCGAATCGCTCAGCGGCGGCGAGAAGACGAAAGTGATGCTCGCGCAGCTCATTTTGCGCAAGCCTTCTGTCCTGCTGCTCGATGAACCGACCAACCATTTGGATCTATCGGCGATCGAATGGCTCGAACATTACTTGGAATACTACAGCGGCACGGTCGTCGTCATTTCGCATGACCGGCAGTTTTTGAATAATGTGGTGCATAAAGTGTACGAGATCGAAGCCGGCGAGATCTGGGAAAGCAAAGGCGATTACGACGCCTACCTGCGCAATAAGCAGGCGAAGATGGAGCAGCAATTTGCGGCGTATAAAGAACAGCAGAAGAAGATCCAGAAGATCAAAGAGTCGATCCGCCGCCTGCGCCAATGGGCGAACGAAGCCTCGCCGCCGAATCCGGACCTGTTCCGCAAAGCGAAAATGATGGAGAAGATGCTCGAGCGCATGGAAAAAGTGAAGCGCCCGGCAGCGGAAAAGGCGATGAAGTTGAAGCTTCAAGCCAATGACCGCAGCGGCAAACGGGTCTTCGAGCTGCAGGATGTGTTCCACGGCTTCGGGGAGGACGTGCTATTTGCCGATGTCGAGCTGTCCGTTTACTGGCAGGACCGCTTAGCGATTGTCGGCGACAACGGCACAGGCAAATCGACTTTGCTGAAGATTTTACTGGGAGAAATCGAACCGGTCGGCGGGGAAGTGCGCCGCGGCAGCAATGTCAAAATCGGCTATCTTGCCCAGCAATTCGAAGGGTTCGACGGCGATGCCCGTGTCATCGAAGCGTTCCGCGACAAGTTGTCGATAACAGAAGGCGATGCCCGCCATTTGCTCGCGCAATTCCTGTTCTATGGCCACGACGTCTTCAAGCGCGTCAAGGATCTCAGCGGCGGCGAAAAGATGCGTTTGCGTCTCGCGCAACTCATGCAGGAAGACTGCAATGTGCTCATATTGGATGAACCGACCAATCATCTCGACATCGAATCGCGTGAAGTGCTTGAGGAAACCTTGAAGGATTTTAATGGCACAATCATCGCGATCAGCCACGACCGCTATTTCCTGCAGAAGCTGTTCACGAAAATCGCCTGGATCGACAGCCAAACATTGACCTTGCATGAGGGTTCGTATGACTGGGCATCGGAAAAGCAAAAGACGCATACAGGCGCGCTGCAAAGATGATCGGCACATAATGTTCGGTGCACAGCGAAACGTCCCCGGCGAATTGGCCGGGGACGTTTTTGTTTTGTGACTGGATTGCATTAAAAATACGGCATCTGTCAAAAGGCCATAAAGGAAGCTATACTGAACGTAGGAAGCTTGACCGATAGCATCGTGATTAAATACTTCAACATACTGGGAGGATCAATGAAAAAACTCATGCTGTATTCAATTATAGGACTCATTGTATTTTCGGTTATCGGGGCTGTATCTTTGGCGGCGCACGCTCCGCTCGGGAAAACCCCGGACAAGCAACAGCAGGAAGCATACGGGCAATTGGATAATTACCGCGATGGGAAATTCATCAATGAATCGCCATCGGATACAAGCATAAGTTTTTCGGAAGGGCTGTCGATGATGCGGGAATCGATCTTTTCGGGAGACGCCAATCGCGAACCATCGGGAAATCTGCCGGTAGCGGATCTCGATTGGGAACAAATTGCAAGCAACAAAGACAGCCTGACCTGGTTCGGGCATTCCACATATTTAATGAGCGTCGATGGAATCAAGCTGTTCATCGACCCGATGCTCGGCAACAGGGCTTCCCCTTTTTCGTTTGCGGGAGGAAGTGAACGCTACAGCGATGACTGGCTGGACATTGTCGATGACCTGCCTCCGATCGATGCGGTGCTGTTGACACATGATCATTACGACCATTTGGATTACGCGTCGATTCTGGAACTTGAGGACAAAGTGTCCCATTTCTTTGTGCCGATGGGCGTCAGCGCGCACCTTATTGACTGGGGAGTGCCGCGCGAACGGATCACGGAGTTGAACTGGTGGGATGAGCTGCAGTTCGAAGGGCTGACACTCGCATTGACCCCGTCCAAGCATTTTTCGGGCAGGGGATTGTTCAACCGGAACTCGACATTGTGGGGCGGCTGGGTCATTGTCGGGCAACAGACCCGGTTCTACACGAGCGGCGACGGAGGCTACG
Source organism: Bacillota bacterium (assembly GCA_051750505.1). Lineage (GTDB taxonomy): Bacteria > Bacillota > Bacilli > Bacillales_A > Planococcaceae > Planococcus. The sequence continues at coordinate 179,444 of JBNJJS010000001.1, read as the reverse complement.
ACAGCCATTTCAAGAGAATCGGTGAAGCGTACGGGCCTTTCGATATCGCCTTGATAGAAGGCGGCCAGTACGATGAACGCTGGGAATCATCCCATATGACACCGGAACAAGCCGTTCAGGCGAATATCGATGTGCAGGGGGAAACGATGATGCTCGTCCATTGGGCGGCATTCACTTTGGCGTTCCACGATTGGGCCGAACCGGTGGAGCGGGCGTTGCCGGAAGCGGAGCGCTTGGAGGTGGAACTCATCACCCCGAAAATCGGCGAGACGCTAGCATTGGAAGATCTCCACTCGTTCCCCTCCACGCGGTGGTGGTCAGAGTAAAGCGCTTCTTTCGGGCATGAATGGAAATCGGGCGGCACACAAACAGGGAAGAAACCGCTGATGGGTTTCTTCCCTGTTTGTCTATGGAAAAATAGCTTATCCACTTCTAGAATGTAAGATGCCGCGCATGGCCTCAAAGCAGCGTCAAGGTTGAGGAGTTTCTTCCTTCCGAGCCGGACTTTCTGGGTTCGCGCGGTTCAACAGCAATACGAGAATAGGGCCAAGAACCGGCAAAAACGCCAATTGCTTGAATTTCGCATCCGCTTCGAAACGGTACAGCGCATAAATCGATAAGCCCCACAAAACGAACCAGTCGGCTGTCATGACCGACACCAAACTGGAAGTCTGGAAAGCTTCCGCGTACGCTTCTGGCGAGAAGCCGCGGAAGACGGTCAGAAAATTGATGACACAGATGGCAGCGACGAAGATCAGCCATGCTTTCGAGCGCAGAATCCGGTGCAGCCAGTTCGGGCCGCGCAGCTTTTTTTCCGGCGGCTTTGCGCCGAACGCAAAGTACGGCAGCAATGCGAAAGCCCCGACACCGAACGACAGGAGCGCAAACGGCCAAGCCGGCCAGCGGAAGCGGTCATTCGGCAAGAGGAGCGTCAAAAAGACGAGCGGGAAGATGCCGAGCGAATTGAAGACAGCAAGTATAAGCGGATCGACCCTTTCCCAATCGCCCATGAGAAGCGGGCCGAATTCGATGCCGCCTGAACCTGAAGGCGCGAAAAAGACAGCGTATGCGATCAATAGCAGCCATACAACCAAAAATACCATGGAGTTCACCTCGTTTTTTCCTATCATAACGTATATGACGCTGACTGTCTTTGGCGAGCCGAAACGGTATAATGGAAATAATAAGAAACAAGGAGGAATGGAAATGGATGAATTGACGAAAAAACGCGGCAAAGCACTCGTGATTGACTTTGCGGTGTCGAGCGCAGTGAATGCTGTCGTAGAACCCCTTCTCCGAAAAAAGGTCAAACAGGAATGGGTGCATGCACTCATCACCCCGACTGCGCTGTATTGGGGGCTGGAATACATCCAGTTGAAGACGCGCGGCCAGACGCTCGGGCAAAAGTTCATAGGCATCAAAATCGATAGCGCAGACGGCGGGGAACTGACGGACAAGCAGATTTTCAAGCGGCTCGCACACCGCGATTCCATCATGCCTCTCCAATGGTTTAAAGAACGCGGGAAAGACATGGGCGCACAGATGCCGCATGACCGATACGCGCATACTTTGGTCCGTGAAGTCGATAAGTGAACAACAAAGGCGGCATCCATGTGGGTGCCGCCTTTTGTTTATTAGTTATAAAGACGGTTGATGGATCAATAAAAAGCCCAGCTGAATCGAAAAGTTCAGCCAGGTTTTTATGGGCATTTTTAGAAGGAAATTCAGCGCGTACGATCAATTTTTCAAAAACTGCGCAATCTGATCCACCAGCCCGTCTGCGAGCGGCAGTTCCGGATCGGCATAAGCCGCCATATTCGCTTCACGGTCATCGGGCACTTGTTTCAATACGTGGTTCATCCCGTCGACTACAAGCAGTTCGGAACCTGGTTTCGCTTCATGCAATAGTTCCGCATCTCTTGCCGGCACTTGTAGATCGCGCGTACCTCCGACAAACAGCGCCTCCGCATCGAGTTCTGCAGCTTGTTCCAGCGGATCATACGCCATCCACGACTGAAGATAAGGCTGGACGGAAGGGCGGAAAATTTGCTGCAGTTCCGGACTTACGTCGTCCACCGTTTCGCCTTGTGCGAGCTGTTCGAGAATCATTTCCGCTTCCTCCAGTTGAGCAGGGGGCAAGGAGCTGAGCTGCTCTCTCAATAAATCATCGGCAGTGCGCCCGACGCCGGTAAGGGACACATAGGAATCGACGCCTTCCTGATTGGCTGCGACAAGGCCGATGAGTGCGCCTTCGCTATGGCCGATGACTGCAATGTCCGAGAAGCGTTCGTCTTCTTTTGCGAAGCGTATCCATGCCGCCGCATCTTCCGTATAGTCTTCAAAACGCAGCTCGGCTTCCGCTTTGCCAAGCGCGGCATTGTCCCCGACGCCGCGCTTATCGTAGCGGATGACCGCAATGCCTTGTTCTTTCAGTTCTTCCGCGATCATCTTCAGGCTATTGTTCTTGCCGGTGAGTGTCAGCGAGTTGCCATTTTTGTCGGTCGGCCCGGAACCTGCGATGAGGATAGCGGCAGGATGCGGCCCCTCTGTTTCAGGGATCTCTTCAAGCGCTTGCATCATGCCGCCTTCGACTTCTGTCTTGATGACTTTTTCCGGATCCACAGGGGGCTCTTTGACACTCCGCTCTAATTCGAACGGGAATTTCTGGTTTTGCTGCGTGAATGTGCCTGCAATTTTTTCGTCTTCCAATTGGCCTTCGAATACTAGCCGCTCTCCTTGCAGTGTGGCATCGAATGCCACTTGTGGGCCATCGTACTTAATCGTTGATAAGGGATAATTTTCGACCCCTTGAAGCGGAATGCTCAATGTGCCGTCGCCTTCTGCGAATTCCACTGCCAATGGAATCGGCTGGCCTGGCACTTCAATCGCCCCTTGCCAGTATCCATCGATTTTCGAATCCGTTCCGTTTTCTGCCGTGTCTTCGTTGTCTCCGCTTGAACATCCGGCGGCGAGCAGTATCCCTGCAAGCACCAGTGCAGCGGCTGTCCATTTTTTCATCTGTCGGCCTCCTAATCCTTTTTACTTGAGACTCGTATTATCTTGCTCCATATATAACGAATCGTTCAGATGAAAGCGTCCGCCCAGAACGATTTCACCTCTTTCGATTTTTAAGTCTTTCACTGATATACACTTCACTAGAAGAACCCCGTTTTCCTCCCTCTTTTCAGCCGAATGGATGATTTCCACACGGGCTTGCATGCCGTTATACTGAAAAGGATTGGGAAAACGCAAGATGAAAGGACGGAGAATATGGAACAATACCGCATCAATCCGGACAACGGCCTCGAATTCGGCATTTATACACTCGGTGATCATCTCCCGGATCCACATACAGGAAAACGTCAAACAGAGGGCGAGCGGGTGCGCGAGATCATCCGCTTTGCACAGCTCGCCGAACAGGCAGGCGTCGACTTTTTCAGCGTCGGCGAAAGCCATCAGGAATATTTCGCCACGCAGGCGCATTCGGTCGTCTTATCGGCGATTGCACAAGCAACTGAAAAAATAAAAGTGTCGAGCTCCTCGACGATTATCTCGACCTCCGACCCGGTTCGCGTCTTCGAGGATTTCGCGACGATCGATTTGATTTCAGGAGGGCGAGCCGAAATCATTGCCGGTCGGGCATCGCGTGTCGGGCTGTTTGATTTGCTCGGCTATGATATCCGGTATTACGAGGAATTGTATGAAGAAAAATTCAAGCTTCTGCTTGAAATCAATGAACAGGAAACCGTCAACTGGAAGGGCCGGTTCCGTGCTTCTTTGAAAGATGCCCAGATTTTGCCGCGGCCGGAACAAGGCAGGCTTCCGATTTGGCGCGCGGTCGGGGGACATCCGTCAAGCGCCGTCAAAGCGGGGCATGCCGGTGTGCCGATGATGCTCGCGACGCTTGGCGGGCCTGCGGAGACGTTCAAAACAACGATCGACGCTTACCGCAATGCCGCAACGGAAGCGGGGCACGATGCTGCACAATTGCCGGTCGCTACCGCTGGATTCTTCAACGCCGCCGAGACGACCCAACAGGCGCTTGCTGAATATTATCCACATGTGGATAAAGGAATGGTCAAAACAAATGGCCGCGGTTATCCACAGGAAGCGTTTCAGCATGGGGCAACGAAGGAAAGTGTCATGAACATCGGCAGCCCGCAGCAGATCATCGAGAAGATTCTTTATCAACACGAACTCTATGGCCATCAGCGCTATATCGCACAGATGGATTTCGGCGGCGTACCGATGGAGCGCCTCGAGCGCAATCTTGAATTATTGTCGACGGAAATCTTGCCGGCAGTGCGCAAATATACGCGCAAAAAATAAATGGATGAGAAAAGACACGCAGCTGGATAAGCTGCGTGTCTTTTTTATTCCAATAGCTTTGCTGCGATGTGGTCCGATTCACTGAGAAAGGCATCGAGGCTTCCCGGCGGCAGAGGGCGGCTGAATAGATAGCCTTGCCCGATGATGCCGAACGGCTGCAGCAATTCCGCCTGCTCTTCAAGTTCGATGCCTTCGATAACAATGCGGGCATCGAGATTCTTGCCCACTTCGATGATGGCAGCGAGGATGAACAGGTTGCGCCGGTTGATGAGCACTTCGTCGATCAAGGATTTATCGATTTTCAAGGTATCGATTTCGACATTTTTCACGACATTCAGTGATGAGTAGCCTGCACCGAAATCGTCAATAGCGATGCGCAGGCCGAGCGCTTTCAATTCACAGATGATGCGTGCGGACTGTTCGATGTCGAGCATGACGCTTTCGGTGATTTCGATTTCGAAGCGTCTCGGGTCGACATTTTCCTGTTCGAAGATGGCGCGCACTTTTTCGCTAAAGTCCGGATCTTTGAATTGGCGGGCTGAGACATTGACGGAGATTTTCTCCGCTGCATGGCCAAGTGCGCAGAACTCTTTGCTGTCACGGCATGCTTGGCGGAGCGCCCATTCCCCGATTGCTACGATGAGGCCGGTTTCTTCTGCAATTGGGATGAATTCCGATGGCGGCACGTTGCCGAACGGCGATTGCCAGCGCAGCAATGCTTCATAGCCGATCACTTCGCCGCTCGCCAAATTGACTTGCGGCTGGTAATGAAGCGCGAATTGCCGGTCATCCAGCGCTTTTTTCAGTGCTTGCTCCATTTGGCTTTTGCGTGTCATTTGGCTGTCAAGTTCATTGGTAAACACTTGGACATTGTTTTTGCCGTTCTGTTTTGCGGAATACATCGCGAAATCGGCTTCTTTGATAAGTTCTTCGCCATCGCTTTCGCAGCCGGTTTGGACGGCGATTCCGATGCTTAAGGTGACGGAAAATTCCTGTCCGAGCAACTGTACCGGTTCACGCATCGCTTGAAGGATGGTTTCGGCCAGCTTATGGGCTTGTTGTTCAGTCGTATTTTCCGACACGATGATGAACTCATCGCCCCCGAAACGCGAAATCGCGTCGAGTGGCCCTAGGCAGGAGTGGATGCGGTTGGCGACGACTTTCAGGAACTGGTCGCCGCCGAAATGGCCGAGCAGGTCGTTGACGTTTTTGAAATCATCGAAATCGACCAGCAGCACAGCGATTTTCTGCTTATGCTCTTCGGTTCTTGCCAGGACGTCGCGAATGTTCTGGTAAAACCAGTGGCGGTTCGGAAGTCCTGTCAGCTGGTCGGTAAATGCGAGCCGGTTGATTTTCTGTTCAATCGCTTTTTTCTCAGTAATATCACGGACGATGGCGAAAACGCCGTCGATTTCACCATTTCTGCGTTTTGGCACGGCGTTGATGTCGACTTCGATGATGTCTCCGTCTTTCCGTTGGATACGCTGTTCGAAATTGACCGCTTCCCCTGAAAGTGCCGCAGCGAAAAAGCTCCAGACGCGTTCGATCCGGTCGGCGATGAGCGGCGTGAAATCGAGTCCAATCAATTCCTCGCGTGTGTAGTCGCTGAGTTTTTCGGTCATTGCATTGGCGTTGACGAAACGCCCGGACTTGTCCATTTCAAAAACGGCATCCAAGTTGTAGTCGAATAGCGAACGGTATTTTTCTTCGCTTTCCGCAAGCATGGCGAGTGCGCGTTTTTCTGCGGAGATGTCTTTTGCGATGCCGTAGACGCCGGTGACGGCGCCGTCGGTCATAATCGGCATATTGGTGATGCGCAGCGCTACCCGTCGGCCCGATTTATGGGTGGCAACCGTTTCGTAATTCTGTGTGATACCGTCGAGTGCGAGGCGGAACTTCACTTCGGTTAAATCCAATTGACAGCTTTCGACAATCGCGTGGAAAGTTTTTTCGGTCAATTCCTCCCGTGTATAACCGAGCAAGCGGACGAGCGCGTCATTGACGTCGAGCAAACGGCCCGAAGCGTCCATCGAAAAGATGCCGTCATGGTTGTTTTGGAACAGTGATTCATAGCGCTGCCTGTTCAACTCGAGTTCACGTGCGATTTTCTTTTGCTCGGTGATATCCCGAATCAAAAGCTGTACGGCGGAATTTCCTTCGAACTCAATGCTCATGCCCGTGAGCTCGACTTCATGAACTGCTCCTCTCGGTGTGATCCACAACTGTTCAGCGGGCGGAGTGGTGAGCCCGCGGTTCATCGATTCGATGCGTGATTTGGCCGCTTCATGATAATCAGGATGAACGTATTCGAGTACATTGGTTCCGATCAACTGATCGGCATCAAGTTCGCCGAACATGCGGAGGCAGGCATTATTGACATACAGGAGCTTGCCGCCGCTATGGATGGCGATCGCTTCCGGCGATAATTCCGCAAGCTTGCGGAAACGGCGTTCGCTTTCGCGGATTTTTCTCAAATAACGCTGTTCATTTTGCAGCTGCTTGCGGTCAAGATACGCCAAATAGCCAGCAATGCCGAGCATCAACAGAATCAGTGCCGATACAACGAAGGCAAGGCCCATATTATTGAACAAGGCAGGCCCGAGCGGCGCTTCGGAATAGCTGACCGCTTGCATGCCGATATAATGTGCAGCCGAAATCATCGTCCCGAGGATGGTGGCGCTGGCGAGTTTTCGCCGGGCGGATTCGGGGGTATGGCGATTGCGCGCGAATACCCGCAAAGCAACCAGTGAAAAGCCGAACGCGACCAAGACGGATAATACGAATGGAAGCAGATGAAAGCCGGGGACACCGACAGCTTGTGCAGCGGCCATGCCGGTGTAATGCATAAACAACACGCCGAAGCCGATGAAAAATCCACTGAGCACAAGCTGTGCTTTTGGCGGGTTAGGCAAACGCAGCACATAAAAAGCTGGAAATGCTGCCCCGACTGCCCCAATGAGCGAAATGCTCAGTAAAAATGGATTGTATTGCACAGGGGCGGCGGAGTGATGGGTCAGAATGCCGATAAAATGCATCGAGAAGATGCCCATGCCGAAAACAAGCGAGCTGCCGCTGACCCACCACAGTGTGTGGGTGCGGTTGCTGTCGGTGATGCGGCCGATCAATAACAGGGCGATATAGGAAGCAGCGATAGCCGTCAAGACGGAAAATGCAATGAAGACTAGGCTCGCAGGATCGAGAGGCATAGGGGGACAGTCCTTTCGCAATCAGGTTGTGGGGACTATTATACCGCAGTTAAGCTAAGGAAAAGTACAGAAAAAATACCCATGTAGATTATATTTAAAAGAAAAATATGGCAAAAATCAACGCAGCAATAAAAAGCGTGGCCGCCAGCCAGGATTCCGTGAAAATCAGCTATTGCGCCGCTGCTGCTGGTATTCGATGGCGTTGGAGATTTCCTTGACAGCTTCCATCTTGGTTACAGTCCCTTGGATACGCCGGCACCATAAAAAGGCGGAAATGGGAACTGCAGGCGGATGCTCTATGACCAAAATATCGTACGGGGGGCCTTCCGCTCCTTGTGCCGGGATAAGGTACGCAGAATAAAGCGAGGTTTTGACGAGTGTGCGGCGCACGGGGTAGTCTTCACCTAGCGTGCTGGGGTCAAGTTCTTTGATGCGGGACAAATCCGGTTGATTTGATGAGAACATTTACAAAACACCTGACTTTCTTAGGGATATGGATTTAATAAAACTATCGGATTCCTGCGCGTCTTTGTCCATACCCGAAACAGAAAAGTTGTATGCCAACCGGTATGGTTTCCTACACCTTTATTCAAATAACATCACTTTGGGGTCTTTGCCGAGTCCGTGAACCATCATCGAATGCAATTGCCCGCGGTGATGAGTGAGGTGGGCGAGCGTTTCCACCAGCCATCCGAAACGGCTATAGCTGACGCCCCAATAAGCGGTGTGCGCTTCTTTGAGCTGTTGTTCATTTAATGGAAGGTAAAAGTCTTTGAGCAGGTTGAAGCTGCGCGTTAGTTCGGCTTTTGCCTGTTCTTTTGAGCCCGGCGTCTGTGACTCGTAAAAGGCAGCCATGTCCGTTTCACCTGCTCCGTTTGCGATGCGCAAGTCCGCCTCACAGATGAGTGCGATGTGGCCGATGAGCTCGCCGACCGAGAATTTCCCGTCCGTCGGGCGCACCTCCCAATCGCTTTCTTCTATAGAAGAGATCAATTCGCCAGTGGATGTGACGATCAGTTCCAATTGGTGAAATACCTGTTCGCAATAAACCTGCATGCGTGTCGCTCCTGTCCATTCATTTTCACCTAGCATAGCATCGATTTCTTTCGTGAAATCAATGGATTCTGTAAATTTAAAAAGTTTTTTGAAAAAAAGTGATCTAAACTGATCTCCCCTCCGTTGAGCTAGTAGAACACTAAAAAACAACTGAGGAGTGATGGATGATGAAAATGAACAAATTGATGGTGGCACTTCCACTAAGCTTATCCCTACTTGTACCGACAGCAGCACTTGCAGACAGCCACGGAGGAGGACACGGTGAATCAACCGAGCAGATGGAAGCACCGACTGCAACAAAAGCAGCGGAACTTCGCATCGCACTTGATACGGTATTGACCGAGCATGCCTTCCTTGCAGTCGAAGCGATGCAAAAAGGAATCGACGGAGCGGAAGATTTTGACCAGGCATCCGGCGCATTATTGGCTAACTCCGAAGACTTGAAAGCAGCAGTCGCTTCCGTTTACGGCGAAGAAGGCGGCGAGCAATTCGATGCCATCTGGCAGTCGCATATCGGCTATTTCGTTGATTACGTAACAGCTACTGCAGAAGGCAATGAAGAAGGCCGTGAAAAAGCTTTGGCTGACTTGGATGAGTACAAAACCGAGCAAGCGAAATTCTTTGATACTGCTACAGAAGGACGTTTGACAGAAGCCGCTGTAACAGAAGGCTTGGATGCGCACGTTGATCAATTGATCACAGCATTCGACGCTTATGCAGAAGGCGACTTTGAAACAGCTTACGCTTCAGAACGCGAATCAATCCACCATATGAGCATGTTCGCTGAAACTTTGTCGATCGCCATCACGGACCAGTTCCCTGAAGAGTTCGACAACACGAACCCGGATACGCCGGCAGTTGACCTCCGTGCAGGCCTTAACATGATCTTCACTGAACATGCGGGACTAGCGGCAATGGCAATGCAAGACGGCGTTGATGGAGCGGAAAGCTTCGACCAAGCAGCGGCAGCGCTACTAGCGAACGCAGATGATCTTTCTGCAGCAGTCGGTTCTGTTTACGGCGAGGAAGCCGGACAGCAGTTCTCTGAAATCTGGGGCTCTCACATCGGCTACTTCGTTGACTACGTAACAGCCACTGCAGAAGAAAACACAGAAGGCCAAGAACAAGCGAAAGCGGATCTTGACGAGTACATCGTCGAGCAAGCAGCACTTCTTGATGGTGCAACTGAAGGCCGCGTACCGGCTGATGCACTTGAAGAAGGCTTGACGGCTCACGTCGATCAATTGCTGACAGCATTCGACAGCTATGTAGCTGGAGATTACGAAACAGCTTACGCTTCAATCCGTGAAGCTTATGCGCATATGACAATGCCAGCTGCTGGATTGTCCGCAGCAATCACTGACCAATTCCCTGAAGAATTCGGTGAAGCAGCAATGCCATCTGAAATGCCTTCAACAGGAATGGGCGGCATGAGCGCCAACTCAACAGCTCCTTACCTATGGGTATTGGCTGGACTATTGCTCGGGGCATTGATCACGACAGTCGCTGTACGCACAAGAAAACAATAATAAAAGAATGATTTAGAAAACCGGAGAAGCTTGAGCCTCTCCGGTTTTTTCTATTGGAAAAGGCGAGACGGGTTAAGCTGTTTTTTACCGGAAAATTATTTTTGAACAATCAACTGGAAAAAGTTTGGGAGCACCTTGTGCCGGCTATAGTAGGGGAAATTGGTAGCGCAAAGCTATACAGAATGGCTGGCAAAAATGCGAATAGATAGGAGCTTGCTTTATGAAGTTTTCTGGAAGCGCGATGATCATTTTGGCCGCAATTTTTTGGGGCGTCACCGGTGGGCTCGCGGATATATTGTTGAATAAAGGTTGGGATCCGCTGGTCATTTCCTTCTACCGAGGTGCCATCGGGTTGGTTTGTTTTGTTGGTTGGTTTGCCATCAGCCGAAAAGGCGAGAAAATCTTTTCTGCCCCTTTGATTCTTTGGTCTATTGTCGCGGGCATTGGGGTAGCCGGGAATTTTACGTTTTATTTCCTCAGTATCGAGTCGACGAGCGTTCCGATTGCGGCCACTTTGATGTATACCGCTCCGTTGTTTGTCATGCTGGCTTCTTTCCTGCTGCGTATAGAACGTTCGACTTGGTTTAAGTGGATATGCATTTTCAGTGTGCTGGCAGGCATCGTGCTGTTGACCGAAGCATATGATACCGGTTCTTCGGCCGTGAATCTGGTGGGGGTGGCGACGGGCTTGGCAGCTGGCCTGTCTTATGCCTTGTTCATCTTCGGGTTCAAAAATGCCGCTGAAGCCGGCAAGCCGCAGACGGTATTGGCGCTGGCGTTCCTTGCGTTTTCTATCGTCTTGTCTTTCTTCGTGAATTTCGAAGAAGCGGCTTCCGTCTTGACGTCTGGAGATATCGGCTGGTTTATCGCAATCGGGATTCTGGGCGCCGGCTTGTCGTTCGCGCTGTATACGATCGGCATCAAACGGACAGCGCCGTCCACTGCCGCGATTATCGCGATGGTGGAGCCGGTGACAGCGGCCTTGTTCGGGATTGTGCTGCTTGGTGAGGAGTTAAGCATTGTGCAGTTAGTCGGCATGGCGGTCATTCTTCTGACGATTACGGTGTTGAGTGTGAAGAAGGGCGATTGACTGCTAGCTTTTAACGGGAATGAAATGAGAGGTCATTTACTATACGTCGCCTTGTTTAAAGATGGGAGCGATAGTTTGCTTGCGGAAATGTTCCAAGGTTTGGGTTCTGTTTCATTTTGGTAGCCGCCGCCTTGCTTTGGGTTGGCCTCCCGCAATAAGCCAGGAAGAGCACCTGTCTTATTGCGTCGGCTCACCCTTGGCGCCGGGCGGCTAGAAGATTTCATTGAGAAGAGTCTGTTTAAACGGATCTGCTTCTATATTCAGTTGCCGGCTAGTGGGGGAATCGCTTCCCGGGAAAACTTTTGAATATGATAGCGAGGGTCTGCTTGTGGAAATGTTCCAGGGTTTGGGTTCTGTTTCATTTTGGTAGCCGCCGCCTTGCTTTGGGTTGGCCTCCCGCAATAAGCCAGGAAGAGCACCTGTCTTATTGCGTCGGCTCACCCTTGGCGCCGGGCGGCTAGAAGATTTCATTGAGAAGAGTCTGTTTAAACGGATCTGCTTCTATATTCAGTTGCCGGCTAGTGGGGGAATCGCTTCCCGAGATGTGGCAACTGACGAATTGGTGCTTGAACCGAATATCTTGTTGGAAGATTAGGCCAAAAAATCTCATTCTCTTTGCTATAAAAGATATGAGGTGCAAAGTATGACGCATTTCCACATTTTTAATTGAGTGTACATGAAAAATTCTTTTACTTCTAAAACTAGAGACGGAGTGGAAGGGGGCTGACGCCTGTGGGACCGCGCGAATGAATAAGTGAAGGGGAGCTGAGCTTATTCATTTGCGACATATCTGCTTGCAGATATGTCGCAGGCTTTTTTTGGGGCACGTTGGCTCAACACCCGTCCCATCCCCGGGCAGCTGAAAACGCGACGTCCTGTCGCATCAGCTGCATGATTCGCATCCTGCGAACCCCAAGCAGCTCCCTGCAACGCGGTCAAAAAGCGGAAGCTTTTCCTATCACTTCTTTATTCATTTCACATATCATGTCTTACATACAAAATCCCCTGCCCGGAATTACCGGACAGGGGTTTCGCTATTCTTCAGGTATATAGGCTTTCTTGGATTCTTTTAAGTCGACGTTTACGGTTACGACGTAATAGCGCTTCGATTCGTCCGCTTGGAGCGGGATGCTTTTGCGTTCGAATAGCGAGACAGTGGCAAGCTGTTCGGATTCGCCGCTTTCGAGGTCTTCTTCATAGACGCGGTAGCCGATGACGGCATCGTCGCGCACGGCGTGCCATGACAAGGCAGAGGCGGTGAGTTTCAGGTTGTCGGGAGCGTCGGGTGCCTGTTCTTGCATCGCGGAATCGGAAATCAATTCCGCCGAGACGACGAGGCGTTCTTCGTGGGAGCCGATATCCCGGTTAAAATCTCCGGTACAGGTGATGAGGTTGACCATGCGCTGGTCCGAACGGCCGAAGATTTCTTCGACTGGCGCTTCATCGGTGATGTAGCTCGACGTGCCGCGGACTTCGAACGTCATTTCGCGCCCGTCTGCGTCCGTTAGCGTAAATTGATCGCCTGTTTCCAGCTGGTCCAGTTCGTAGAAGACAGCGGGCCCGGTGAGGCTGTCGACATGTCCAGCCAGTACGGAGTTTCCTTCTGCGCCGGCTTTGAAGCCGGGTTCAAACCAGCCGACTTGATCGACATCTTCGGGTACGCCCATTTCGCCGTTATCCAATACACCGGTTTCTTCGATTGCCGCATCGACGCCTATGGAAGGTATGGAAATGCGCGCGGGCTTCATGCCTTGAAGATTGTCCAACCGCTCTTGACGAAGTTCAGACAGCTTTTCCTGTTGTGCTGGGCGCACAGGGAATTCGGCGATTTTGTCTTTGTATTGCGTATCGAGCCGCTCGCTCGGTGTTTTCTGTTCGGCTGGCTTGGCTGCGGTCTGTGCCGTATCTTGTTGTGTCGTGTCGGGTTTTGCGGGATTCTTTCCATTCAGTGGATCTAAAATGAAAAATAAAGTGATACAAAGCGCTGTGGCCAATCCCATGATTAAATATTGTCTCATCTGCACATCCACCTTTCGTCGTTTAGAAATCGATCGTTTCATTTTGGGCGATTTCAGCCGGCAGGTGAAATAAGAGAACGAGAGATCTCATGGATAGTTGCCGGGCAGGGACTACAATTTTTGCTCTTATAATAGTAATAACGCAGAGGTTAGCTGTTTGGATCACTTTTATTTGAATGTTTTCAGAAAAAGTTGGAATAGGCAACTGGCCGGTTATTTATGGGATCTGCTGACTTGATGTTTTGGACAAACATAAAGGAAAGTGAACTATTTGCGTATATGCTGCGTTGGATAGGTAACAAGGAAACAGGCTCAAGTAACCTTAATGCCGCGGAATATAGTAAGCTAAGTATACGAAATCTGTAACAAAGGGGAAACGGCATGGAAAAAATTTCAGACGCATTGCTTTACGAGCGCGTCAGGGGTAGAGATAAGGCCGCGCTCGAGGAATTGTATGACCGCTACGAAAAAATGCTGTTTTCCTATCTGTGCAAAATGACGGGAGACCGTGATTTGGCAGAGGAGGCGCTGCAGGAAGTATTCGTCAAAGTGTGGCGCGGGATTGGCAGTTATGATGAGAGCAAAGGCAAATTCGTTGCCTGGCTGGTGACAATGTCGCGCAACGCGGCAGTGGATTTGATCCGCAAGCAGAAAAAGCCGTCCGTTCCGTTGGATGAAATCGCGGAAGTGGAAAGCACCGACTCTTCCGTCGAAGAGACAGTCGAATGGCAAGAGAAGAGCGAACAGATCCATCAAGCCGTCCGGCATTTATCGGAGGAACAGCAGAAAATGGTACAGCTATTTTATTTCAAGGGCTATACGCATGAAACCATCGCAGAAAAATGCGGCATCCCGCTCGGAACCGTGAAGAGCAGGATCCGATTGGCATTGAAGAAATTGAAGACATCCTTGCATATGGTGCAGGAAGGGGGAGTTCTGGATGACAAACGTGAATTGTGATCAATTGATCGATTATTTGAATGGCACCTTGAATGAAGAAGAACAAAAGCAGTTTGAAGCACATTTAGCGGAATGTCCGGAATGTCGTGAAATTGTTGATGCGACAGGCGAACTCCCTTATCTTGCAGAACCGGTACAACCGAATGCAGGCATGAAGGCGCGGATTTTGGACGCAGTCTTCGATGAAGGAAAGCAAGATGAACTTTCAGAAGACCAGCCGCTCAAGCGTGATAAACGCCCTCAGCCTGTCACGACGCCGAAGCGCGGGTTCGGGAATTCCAAATGGACACCGCTCGTCGCAGCGGCGCTGCTCGTATCGCTGCTTGGAAACGCCTACGCGTTCTATGAATTGAACGATCAACCGGATGCGCCGGCAGCACCTGAAGTGGCGTTTGAAACGGTGGATCTGCAGGCAAGTGAAGCATTTGAAGGTACGGGGACAGCCGCCATTGTCCATGAAGAAGGGGCATTGAATCTCTTAGTTCAGGCAAACCAGCTGGAACCGACGAGCGGCGATCAAGTCTATCAAGTATGGCTATTGAAAGACGGGCAGCCGATTCCGACAGGGGCGTTCACGCCTAGCCAGGAAAACGAAGGAGCTGTGTTCTTCAGTTTGGAAGAGGATACGGAAGGCTGGGATACAATCGCAGTCACATTGGAGCCGAATCGCGGAAATACCACGCCTGAGGGTGAAATTGTCCTCAGCGCTGCGCTCGAGCCGGAGGCGTGAAAAAGTTCTATCACAATCATTAATAGCGTTTTTGACAGGAGTGGCATTTAAACAAATGCCGCTCTTTTTTTATGGCGAAAAAATTTTGTGGAGGAAACCCTCACGTTTAGTGGGTGTTTGGGGGGAGTGGGGGATAAATAGTTGAACCTTTTGGACTGTTCTTTTCAAATGCCGTCACGACGCGTTTTCCAATCTTTTAAAAGGGGTATTTATATACAAAAATCTGCGCTTTTTTAAGAAGGAGGCGAACGCTGTGGGGGCAACTCATTCGTATCGTGGAAAAGTTGTAGTCATTACAGGAGCATCGAGCGGAATCGGCCGTGGTCTTGCGGAGCGGCTGGCGCGCGAACAAGCGAAATTGGTCATTGCCGCCCGCAGGACACGGTTGATTGAAGAACTCGCAGAATCACTTGGTCCGCTGGTCATCCCCGTGACGGCAGACGTCAGCTGTGCGAAGGATGTGGAAAGCCTGCACCGGGCTGCGATGAATAATTTCGGATGCATCGATGTATGGATCAATAATGCAGGGATTGGTGTGTACGGTCCGTTTATCGACACGCCACTGCGTGATTTGAACCGGACGGTGGAAGTGAATCTGCTCGGCACCATTTATGGCAGCCATTTTGCACTGCGTCGTTTCAAAGAACAGCAGCGCGGCATTTTGATCAATGTCTCGTCATTCGCAAGCAAGATTCCGATGCCTTACGGAGCCGCCTATACCGGCAGTAAATTCGGCGTCAGCGGATTATCGAACGGCTTGTACGAAGAGCTGCGGCTGGAAAGCTATCCTGACATTCATATCTGTTCGATCGACCCATGGATCACCGACACCCCGTGGACGGAACATGCGGCCAATTATTCTGGACATGAGATTTTGGTCGGCCCGCCGGATGATCCGGATAAAGTGATCGATGCCATTCTCGGGTTGATCGAGGAGCCAAAAAAAACTTTGGAAGTCGGGGGCAAAGGAAAAGCGGCAGCCATTTGGGGGCAGTTTCTGCCTGCACTCGCGAAAGATTTAAGCGGTCAGGAGCTTAAAGAGATGATCGAATCGGCCCCGCCTGCTGAGCTGACTTCCGGCAGTTTGCATGAGCCGGTGGAAGAAGGCCGGGCGGTTTCGGGTGATTTGCGGGAGCGCTTTGAACAACAAGAAGAACAGTGAGGAAAGGGGGGAGCTGACATGGCACAGGGAATATCACGGCGCGGCAAAACGATTGTCATCACAGGCGCCTCCAGCGGGCTCGGAAAAGAAGTGGCGCGGCAACTGGCCAAAGAAGGGGCGAACCTCGTCCTGGCGGCACGCCGCACGGGCTTGATCGAAGCGCTTGCGTGTGAACTTGGGCCGAACGCCATCGCGGTCACGATGGATGTCAGCCGGGAAGCGGATGTCGCTTGGCTATTCGAAGAAGCATTGACCAGTTTCGGGAAAATCGATGTATGGATCAATAATGCGGGTGTGGGGGTGATCGGGCCGTTCACCGATATCCCGCTCGAAGACCTTGCGCGCATGGTCGAGGTGAATGTCAAAGGCACCTTGAATGGCAGCCATTTTGCGCTCCGCCATTTCAAGGAAATCGGCAGCGGGACATTGATCAATATCGGATCGGTGGCGAGCGATGTGGCCTTTCCTTATTTCACCGGCTACAGCGCAAGCAAACATGCCGTCCTCGGCTTCAGTTCGGCGCTCAATGAAGAACTGAAACTCGAGGGATATCACGACATTCACGTCTGTTCCGTGCTCCCATGGGCGACCGATACCCCGTGGTTCGAACATGCTGGAAACTACTCGGGCCATGTGGTCGACATGAAGCCGATGGACGATCCCGGGCAGGCGGTCAAGGTCATCATCGATTTGATCGACGAACCGAAGGAAGTCGTCGAAGTCGGCCGGAAGATGAAAACCGTGCGGCTGCTGACGCGTATTGCGCCGAAGATGCTGGAGAAGCGCTCGGCAAAGTTCATCAAAGTGAATCTCGAGAAGATGCCGTCCGAAGCGCCGCATAGCGGAACGCTCCATGAGCCGGACAAGGCAGCGAAAGAACCAGATGACGGGGATACGAAAGCTTAGGCAGCTTATGCTTAAGCTTTTTTTATAGCCGAAATAAAACTTCATTCTTCCAATTATTTTACAAATCTATATCATTGTGATTAGATGGGAATTAAAGGGAGGATGATTTTATGGTACATACAAAAAAAGGGAAAAAGGGTGGCCAGTTACATGCGTGAGCCGGCTGCCCATGCTGAATTGAATCCATTTACTGCGATATGGACGCGCCCGCGTGAAACGGTGCGCTATGTCATTGAAGAAAAGACTACCGGTTTTATCGTCCTGCTATTAGTGTTGGTAGGATTTGCAGGGGGGCTATCCGGAGCGTCGAGCGAGGAGCAGATGTTTCCTGCAGTAGGGGTAATATTTGGGTCCTTGCTGCTCGGGCCACTTTCCGCAGTGGTCGGGATTGCCATCCTTTCAGGCATCTATAAGCTATTGGGCAAATTGTTCGGCGGCATCGGGACGTATTCTGAAATGTTCCGTGCGGTCATCACATCGAGCATTCCGCAAATTTGGCTCCTGCCGATGTGGCTGATTTGGCTGCTCACATCACCTGAGACATTCTACACGGAAACTGAAACCGCCGCCATGGCGGAGCCGGATACGGGGATTGGCTTGGTGATCGGCTTGTTGCTGTTAGCCGCTGTCATTATCGTCGGCATCTGGACTTTCGTCATCCAATGCAAAGCTGTGGGAGAAGCGCAGCGATTTTCATCTTGGAAAGGATTTTTCGTTATCCTGATCGCTTCCTTGCTGTTGGCATTCATCATCATCGCACTGTTGGCGTTGTTGATTTTCGCCTTGATTTGACCGTCCATATTAGATAAGAAAAAGAGCTGCCGCATAAAAGCGGCGGCTCTTTTTCGATTAGCTGGCTGATTGGAGAGAGGTTTTGGATGTTAAGGTAAAATAAGGCAAATGGCTTAGTGGCCTTTCAAATAAACATAGAGGGCGTAAATAGCTTGGGTATAGAAACACGAGTCATAACATGACAATATATTTATATTTTGTAATATTTAGAAAATTGTGACGCATTCTATTGTGCTGGCGCCACGCTCCCTCTATACTTTATTCGATAAGCGAAATAAACCTTGGAGGGATTCTATTGAAAATTCATAAACCATTTATAAATATTGCTTTGGCTTCTGCTCTCGTCTTCTCATTCGCACCGGCCACTTCGGCCCATGATGCATTGGATGGCAGTGATTTGTCGAAAGGGGAACGTTCCGTTTTCTCTAATGAAGAAATGTTGAATTTGAGCGATGCCAGCATGTCGGGATCGAAAAATGTCTCGAATTTGACCGAGTCGGCTGCCGTGCAGATCAAGGAATTGGCAGGCGTCCAGAATAACACGGCCGATGTCTATGCACATAAAGGCTTTGCGTATCTAGGAACACATACAGCAAATGGCGGCAACGGCGGAGTCCGCGTCTTCGATTTGAAAGATCCGTCCAATCCGGAAGAAGTGTCGGTTTTCGGCCACGATGACGTAGCCGGGTCATGGCAGGAGAAAGTCATTGTCAAAAGCGTGAATACAGCTGATTTCAAAGGCGATTTGGCAGTGGTCAGCGTGCAGCAAAGAGACCGCCATGCGGATACGGCGGGAGGCTTCCTCCTATATGACGTAACCGATCCACACGCACCGAAGAAATTGGGCTATTGGGAGACTTACGCGGATACACGCGGAACCCATGAATTGTATTTGACGATGCAAGGCGACCGCGCGCTGGTCTTTGCCTCGAATCCGTATGCTGATATCTACAGCGGCGGCGAAGAACATGATTTCCAGATTGTCGACGTCTCCAATCCGGCGAATCCTGAAACGCTGTGGCAGTTCGATCCGCGCAGCCTTCCGGAAGTGCCGGATTCGTTCAACGGCTATAACTGGAACGCGCCGGACGGCAAAACACGCGCTGTCTTCAACCACAGTGTCATCACCGACCATAACGCGCAATACGCCTACGTCTCGATGTGGGACCTCGGCACTGTGATTTTCGATATCCAGGATCCGGAGAACCCGGTGTATATCGGCCGTACTGATTATTCTTCAGAACAGCAAGGAGCGGCCCATTCTGCAGCTCTTGCGAAAGGCGGTAATGTGCTGATCGAAACGCGTGAAGTGTCATCACCTGTAAGAGCCGGCTATGAAGAATCTTACGGCTACACGCGGATCTTCGATATTAAAGATAAAGCGAACCCGAAACTGCTGAGCGAATTCAAAACGGATTTGACGGAAAAAGTGGAAGATGGCCCGACATTCGCCAATACCGTACATGACCCGAAAGTGCACGGCAATACACTGTACTTGAGCCATTATGCAGGCGGCGTCTACATGGTGGATATCACGGACCCGAGCAATCCTGAGCAGATCGGCCAATACGTGCCGGAGCAGGCGGATGTATGGGGCGTGTTCGTCGACCGCAATTACGTACTCGCTTCTGATATGGGGCAAGGCTTGAAAGTGCTGCAAAAAGGAAAAGGCGAAAAACCGAACCAAGCAAAGCATTGATCAAGAGGCAATAAATTCATCAAAATGAAAAAGGCGATTCCGAAATCCGGAATCGCCTTTTTCTGTTTACGGTTTGTCATAGCGCTGGACATTGTTTTCGTCGATGTCGACGGTCTCGCGCTGCACCGTTTCGCTGACATGCTTCGTTTCCTGTACTTTGCGTTTATGGACGATGATTTCCTCGCTGACATATTTCACTTTGCGCACTTCCAGCCTTTCTTCGATGACGGGGATGTGCCAAAGGCCGTCCTTTTCGTAAGTCTCGGCAGAGTGGCCGCTCGCTTCATATTCAGATAGTTCCTGGTTGACGGGGCGGCGTTCGACTTCGGCTTCTTCCCGTTCATACGGAACATCAAATGTCTGTTGTTCTTCAACGGTATTTTTATGGATGTCGACACTTCCGGTTTCGACCCATTCCTTATCAACCGCTACACGTTCCTCGTGAAGTTCCATGCGCTGTTCACCGGTCGAGCCGGGAGAATTAGTTTGTTGTGTGCCGGTATCTGTATGGCTCTGGTCGCTTAAGCGTGCGGCTGCAGCATCAAAGTTCCGGTAATTCATGCCGTACTCGCTGTCGACATATAAAACGAGTTTGCCGCTTTGGACTTGCTTGTAATACTCGTCCGCTTCCGCATCCGAGAGACCCATCTGGCCGAAGGCATCTTTTGTCGGATCTTCTCCGGAAATGAACGATTTGAACTTGTCCATGAAGTCGCCATTATCGGTATTCAAATGGACATCCGTCTGCCCTTGCACCATCTGAAGCTGCTGGCCGTTCAATGCTACGACATACATGTCTTCTTCTTTATATCCTTGCGCTTTCAATTCTCCGATTTCATGAAGTACTTCTGCCTGCACATCGAATGTGCCGATCAGTTTATGGCCGTGTTTTTGCATAATAGCATCCTCCTGTAAAGTCAATGTTTGCCGTGTCTGCGTTATGGCTTATGTACCCGGTAAGCCGGCGGTCATAAACCTTAGGCAATGGCCGGCAATTCGGCATGTAAATAGCAGGCAGCACTCTACCGGCTAAATAGGAATGTACATAGTTGTGGAAATGTTATTTGAATTCCATTCGGAAAAAGGCATTTATGCCTGCAAAAAAATATTTTTGTAAACCTATTGTAATGTTCGTAAAATATCATATAATTGGAAAAGAAATGAATACATTACAGAATGGGGAAACGATTAACGATGATTCACGGCAAAATTTTGACGACTGCAGCATTGACTGCAGCTTTGGCTCTTGGAGCAGTTCTACCGACTGGGGCGGCTTCGGCGGCTACACTTACTGAAGACAATTCAGTCCGCTATGCAGGGAGCGACCGCTACCAAACCAGCCTGGAAATCTCTTCTAATGAATGGGAAGAAGGAAGTGTCGAAACAGTCGTCGTAGCAACAGGCGCTGACTTCCCGGATGCTTTGGCTGCATCACCTTTGGCCGGTTTCCATTACTCTCCTTTGCTTTTGACGAAAAAAGATTCATTGCCAGCAGGGTTTGTGGAAGAACTTAAGCGATTGGGAGCGGTAAACGTCATTTTGGTCGGCGGCACAGGAGCGATTTCTGAGAAGGTCCAAAATGAACTTTCAACACTTAAGTTCAATGTAGAGCGCATCAGCGGAAAAACGCGTTATGAAACGGCTGTTAACATCGCTGAAGAAGTTGGCATGGGAGATACTCTTTATGTAGCTACAGGCGCAAACTTTGCCGATTCCTTATCGGTTTCCCCAGCTGCAGGGCTTTATGCAGATCCAATCCTTCTTGTCCCGGCAAACGGCACTGTACCAACAGTTGTAGCTGATTACATCGAAGCAAACCAGCCGGAATGGCCGATCATTGTCGGCGGTGAGGGCGTAGTAGGCCCGGCGGTTGAAGAATTGTTCGTAGACCCAGTACGCATCGCGGGCAAAACCCGTTATGAAACAAACAAGGAATTTAACGAGTTTGCATTGGAAAACGGATTCCTATTTGATGAAAGTGAAATCTTTATTTCCACAGGAACGAATTATCCGGATGCTTTGTCAGGAAGTGCTTTGGCAGCTTCATATGCGGGTCCTTTAGTTCTGACTGCGAAAACGCCATCTGAAGCTACTAAGCTGCAAATTCAAAACTTTGAAACCAAATACTCTTTCTACACAATTTTGGGCGGCGAAGGAGCAGTTTCATCTGAAACGCTAAAACAATTATTTGAGAAATAATATTGAGAAATGCCTGCCAGCCGGCAGGCATTTTTTATTTAAAGTCAAAATGCTATTTCTTGTATAATGGTTTAGGTATAATGAATCCGTTGCGAGAAATGAAGAAAGCAGCAAACGATGGAGGTTCCAATGGAAAAAGAAATGGTGTTATTCGGTAAACGAGTGGAAGAAGAAAAATATATGATTGCAGAATTGATCCAGGAAGAACGGCATGCGGCTTTGCCGACGGAAGTGTTGGAAGAGAACCGGGAGTTTTCGAAGATGGTATTGAATGAGCGCGCACGCTTCATTGAATTGATGGGGAAATCGATGCAGAACAGCTGTAATGAAGAACAGATTATGGCGGATATGGGTGAATGGGGCACCGCGACCGGGAATTTCTTCTTGGAGCATGGCATGACGCTCGATATAGCCCTTGCTGAAACGGCCTTGTACAGGAAACATATTGCCACATTGATCAAAAGTGAAGGGCGGCGTTCGAATATTTCCCCGGAAATAACGTATGATGCAGCAGAACTATTGCATGCGTTGCTTGATCATGCGACGTATTCCTATACACACGCTTATACAACTTCCTACCAAAGAAATTTGGAAACAGCCCGGAAAGAGTTCCTGGAGTTGTCGGCGCCAGTTGTCCCTGTCAGTGATTCGGTCGCCATTTTGCCGCTCGTCGGCAGCATTGAAATCGACCGGGCCCATTACATCCTTGAACGCACACTCCTTTCAGCGAGTGAACTGAAAATCAGCACCTTGATTGTCGATTTATCGGGAGTGATCCGGGTCGATACGATGGTGGCGGAACAGGTCGTCAAAATCATCCAATCGCTAGGGTTGATCGGCGTCGAAGCGATTTTGACGGGAATCCGCCCGGAAACTGCGCAATCCTTGACGACACTCGGCGTGGATGTGCGGACATTGAACATCGGGGGCAGCTTGAAGCGTGCCTTGGAAAACGTCTATAACTGAAAAAAGCTTCGCGGACCCTGAAACGGATCTGCGAAGCTTTTTTTAATTGGTGACAGCGTCCTGTTTAGCGGACGGCAGGAATTGCTGCAAAGTGGCGGTTTCTTCTTCTGTTAAAGCGAGCATCGGCAAGCGTACGCCGCCGACCGGGACACCCGATAGGTTCAATGCGGCTTTGACCGGGCTTGGGCTCGGCGCTGCGAACAACGCTTTCATGGTCGGCAACAGTTTGCGGTGGAGAGCCGCAGCTCCGACCGTATCTCCTGTGCGGAAGAGCTTGATCATCTCTTGCATTTCATTGCCGATGATATGCGCTGCTACCGAGACGATTCCCGTGCCGCCGATAGAAAGCATCGGCAAGGTCAGGCTGTCGTCGCCGCTATAGACGGGGAATTCATTATTCGTCCGTTCGATGATTTCAGAAGCAGCATCCAAATCGCCGCTTGCTTCTTTGATGCAAGTGATATTGTCGATATGCGACAGGCGGACGATGGTATCGATTGATAGGTTGACGACGCTGCGGCCTGGAATATTATAGAGCATGACCGGAAGCGTCGTAGCGTTTGCAATCGCTTCAAAATGGCGATACATGCCTTCCTGTGACGGTTTGTTATAGTAAGGAGTGACCAGCATGACACCGTCGACGCCTGCCTGTTCCGCTTGCTGGGTCAATGCGACAGATGCCCGCGTGTTGTTCGAGCCGGTGCCCGCGATGATTTTCGCTCGCCCGTCTGCCACCGTGACGACATGGACAAAAAGCGCCACTTTTTCGTCTGTCGACAAGGTCGGCGATTCGCCGGTCGTCCCGGCGACGACGATGCCGTCCGATCCGTTGTTGATTAAATGTTCCACGAGATTTGTTGTTGCCTGAAAATCGATTTCACCGTTTGAGTCGAATGGCGTCGCCATCGCAGTGATCACTTGACCGAAATTCATAGAGAACACACCCTTTTCTAAGTTTTTTTCAAAAGTTAGAGGTGGGGGCCGGTCCGAAGTAAACAAAAAGGCAGCAACGGGGGCCCGTTGCTGCCGTTAGAAACAATGTTTACCAATCGTTCCTGTTCGTCAGATAGCCCTCCATATAGTTTCCTATATGACAGTCCGGCACTTGTTCAGTGCAGAACCAGCGCACAGGAATATGAGCATCCCGCCGCTTCGGCAAATCCCCCTTTCGGCAATCGTCATAAGAGCTCATACTCCTCGGATTGCGTACTGATGGTTTTTGCGCCTCTATCCTCGCTCCACTAAGGAAGCAAGAAATTATTGAATTAGCTGTAATATAACAGAAAGAAATGGGAATGGCAAGAGAAAAAGCAATTTTTGTTTTACGATCAGCAGACAAGGAGTTGATATCATGGACGATCAGCAGATGGACCGGCAGTTGAATATCCAAACCGGCGGCGAGCAGATGGGCTTTAATGCATCGATGCATGAACATCGTTTTGAAGTGACGCCTTACGCGTGGCTGGATGTATTATTCCGGGCACATCCGCTGAAAGGAAGGGGCCGCCTCGTCGATTTCGGGAGCGGCAAAGGGCGCCTCAATTTTTTTGCTTATCATATGTTCGGGATACCGTCGGTCGGGGTGGAGGTCGACCCTTCACTTCACGAAGCATCTCTTCGGAATTTAAAGCGTTCTAAAGGGAACGCAGCGATCGACTTCATCAACGGCTATGCTCAGGACTATCGCATAAATCCGCATGATCGATGGTTTTATTTCTTCAACCCGTTTTCAGACCCCGTATTCATGACGGTGATGGACGGGATTTTGAAGTCCGCAGGTGAACATCCGAGGGAACTGGAAGTGATTTTATTCTATCCGTCTGTCGAATATATCGATTTCCTCGAACGGCGCACTGCTTTTGAATTGATTAAGGATATTCCGCTTCCTGATGAAACCGGGGATCCGCGTGAACGGTTTCTGGTGTATCGCCTCCCGCATTGGGAATGAAGGTTTTGTTGGGAAGTTTATAGCTTCAGGAGGCAAGTCGGATGCGTAATGGCAGCTCAACGCCAGGGACCCAGGCTGGGGATTTGGGCAGGGCCGATACATCCCCCTGCTGTAAATTATATGCTTTCGAAAAGATTGATATTTTGCGCCTGGTGATTCATTATAAAGAATAGACAGTCTTTTTCGCCGCTCTCTGGCGGTTACAAAAGAAATCTTATTCTATGAAGGAAGAACAAAATGACGGAAGAAAATATCACCCGTCTCGAAGTGGACGGCAAACAATTGATTTTGATCGGCACCGCGCATGTTTCCAAACTGAGCGCAGAGCAAGTGAAGGAAGTCGTCGAACGCGAACGGCCGGATTCGGTGTGCATCGAGCTCGATGCGCAGCGCTATGATTCGGTTATGCAGGACAAGAAATGGAAAGAAACCGATATCTTTAAAATCATCAAAGACAAAAAGGCGAGTTTGTTATTGATGAACTTGGCCATTTCCTCATTCCAGAACCGTTTGGCAGACCAGTTCGGCATTAAGCCGGGATCTGAAATGATCCAGGGCATCCGTTCGGCAGAAGAGATGGGTGCGGAACTGGTCCTCGCCGACCGCAATATCCAAGTGACGTTTTCGCGCATTTGGGGCAATATCGGCCTGCTTGGCAAAGTGCAATTGATCATGTCCGTATTTTTCAGCATTTTCAGCAAGGAATCGATTTCTGAGGAAGAGCTTGAAAAGATGAAGCAGCAGGATACCTTGAATGCGGTGATGGACGACTTCACGAAAGCGTTCCCCGGCATCAAAAAGCCGCTCATCGACGAACGCGACCAATACTTGGCGCAGAAGATCAAAGATGCGCCCGGCAAAAAGATCGTGGCAGTACTCGGGGCAGCGCATGTGCCCGGCATCACCCGGGAGATTCACCACGACCAGGATTTGAAGGCGCTTAATGAAGTGCCGCCGAAATCGAAATGGCCGAAAATCATCGGGTGGGCCATCCCGTTGATCATCTTGTCCATTATTGCGTATACATTTTATGCGAATCCGGCTGCCGGCATTGAACAGACCATCAGCTGGATCCTGTGGAACGGTACACTCGCGGCTATCGGAGCGGCGGTCGCATTCGGCCATCCGCTTGCGGTGCTCACCGCCTTTGTCGCGGCACCGATTTCCTCGCTCAACCCGCTGGTCGCTGCCGGCTGGTTTGCGGGCCTCACGCAAGCCTTTATAAGGCGTCCGAATGTGGGCGATTTCGATACTTTATCGAAAGATGTCTTTACGGTCAAAGGCTTCTGGGACAATAAAGTGACACGCGTTCTGCTGGTCATCGTTTTGACAAACCTCGGCAGCTCCCTCGGCACGTTCATCGGTGGGGCAGATGTTCTGCGGCTATTCTTTGAAAATCTATAATCTGAAACCAAAAAGCTTCCTGGGGATTTTCCTGGAAGCTTTTTGCAGGCTTTCGAGAAACTCAAGAAACCGTATTTTCCGAAGCTTATCGCTCGCTTTCCGTGGGGCGGGAATCGAGCCTCCTCGTCACTACGTTCCTGCGGGGTCTCTCAAACCCGCTAGTCCCACAGGAGTCGAGCGAACGCTTCTCCAAATACTTAGATAAAACATTGATTTTTGAATGTAGAAAAGGTAATCCCCTTTTAAATTCATAGCGAATCACAGATTTCTTCAACACTCTGCAAAAAGCTTTATTCCGAAAGAGGCTACTCGGCCATTGGATTCATCAATAATTGAACTTAATAATGCAAAAAAAAGCTTCTGGAAATTGATGTCCGGCTTGTCAAAAGGGGTATGGTATAAGTACAAAAATGAACGGAGGCGCATGGACATGGATTTCCTGTTGATGGGGATCTTGCTTTGGTCATTGGTCATTGCATCGTTGTTGCTTGCCTTGTACGGCATATGGAAAAGATCGTGGAAAGCGCTGTTTTGGGGAGGTGTGGCGTCACTTTTGCCGATGGGCCTCATTTTTATGGGAGACGACAGCTGGGTCTTCAAGTTAAGTATCTTGCCGCCTCTCTTGATGTTCACGGCTGCTTACCTTTTCAAGCAGCGGCGCAGCGAAAAAGTTTGAACGAAAAACCGGCCGAAAAAATCGGCCGGTTTTTCAGGTGTTTAAATTGGCACTTTCGGTTCTGCAGTTATACAATAGTTATACAATAATCGGAGGGAGCCGATCCTTATGCACTACATACTTGAACGCAGTAAACTATTCATTTTTTTAATTTTGATACTCATGTTGGTCGGTGTTTATACTTTCTTGAGCTTGCCGCAGCGAGAAGTGCCGGAAACGCCTCCAGGGCTCGTGCTCGTCTCCACTATTTTGCCTGGCGCAGAGCCGGAAGAAGTGGAAACAGCCATCACCAATCCGATCGAACGGGAATTACAGAAAGTCGATGGCATCACTTCGATGAATTCCATTTCGGCAAATTCGGCTTCCATCATTACGCTGGAAATTGAAGACGGCGTCGATCCGGATGGCTTGATCAACACCATCCAACAACAGGCACAGCGCGCAGGCGGCAATTTCCCGGAGCAGGCGCAGGACATCAATGTTGAAAAGCTGGATCTGACATTCCCGCTCGTGTCGTATTTGTTCTACGGGGATGAAGCGGAACTTGCAGAACTCGAACAACCTCTCGCTGATTTATCAGATGAGGTGGAAGCGGTATCCGGCGTTGCCGGCACGCAAATAAAAGGGTTGAACAGCCAGCAGGTTCTCATTGAACTGGACGGAGATGCGCTTGCGGAAAACCAATTGCAGCCATTCGAAGTGCTGGAAAGCCTTCAACAGGCCAATCAGCCATTGTCTCTTGGCACCCACAGCGACGGCGAACAGCAATTCGTCTTGACGGTGCAGCAGGACCAAGGCATCGATAAATTGCGTGAACTTCAAGTCGGACAGGCAGCGGTGCCGCTTTCTGAAGTGGCGTCAGTCGAGTTGGCCGATGTGCCGGCTGAAGACATTGTCACGTTCGAAGGGGAATCCGCCATTTCCTATACGGTATTCTTGCAGACAGCACAAGATGTGCCTTCAGTGGATGACCGTGTCAGTGAAGTGATTGAAAGCTTCAATGAAGATTTGCCATCAGGGATTACGGCAGAACGCTATGTTTCCCAGGCGGAAAACGTCAATGAAATATTCGGCACGCTTTATATTTCCTTATTGATCGCCGTGCTCGCGGTATTGATCGTAACGACTGCAGGTTTGACGCCATTCGGTGCATTTGCCGTCGCGGTGACGGTGCTTGCCTCGGTGCTGATCGGGCTTATTCCGATTCCATTCCTCGGTGTCGATTTGAACCAGATTTCGGTCATCGGTTTGATTATCGCAATCGGGATTTTGGTCGATGACAGCATTGTCGTCAATGACAATATCCAAAGGCGCTATAAACTCGGCGACAATCCGCTGACAGGGGCGGTCAACGGCGTTAAAGAAGTCTACCCGTCCATCGTTTCGTCCAGTCTCGCGATTGTCGTGACGTTCTCGCCGCTCTTATTGCTCTCTGGCGGAAACGGCGCGTTCATCAAAGCGCTTCCGAGTATTTTGATCACTACCATTTTGGCATCAACAATTTTATCGATCACCTTGGTGCCGATGATGCAGTATTTGCGCAATAAACGCAAAAAGCGCAAAATTACCGATACACCGGGATTCTTGGGCAAACCGCTTGAAAAACTTGCGCAAGTATATTCCGGAAAAGTATTGAAAGGTGTTTTAAAACATCCATGGCTGACGGGAATCGGCGGATTGGCCATTGCGACTGGGCTGTTGTCGCTCGCATTGTTCACGCCGTTCGAATTCTTCCCGGAAGCAGACCGTGAAGAAGTTACAATGAATGTGCGCCTCGCGGAAGGTACAACTATTGAAGAAACCGATGCGTTCATCCGTGATGTGACAGAGGAAGTCGCTGCCGAAGATGAGGATGTCAATGAAACGACTATCTTCACTGGTGAAGGATTGCCGAATTTGTTCGCTTCTTCGATGGACAATACAGGATCCAATACGGGCCAAGTGGCGTTCCGCATCGACCGTGACGCAACGTCCGCTTCGGCATTTATCGACAAATGGGAACCGGAACTGCGTGAACGCTATCCGGATGCAGAAATCTTCCTCGATACAATTGTTCAAGGCCCGCCAGTCGGAGCACCGGTTACGGTGACAGTGACGGGTGAAGATATCGACGAACTCGCAGCACTCCGTGACACGCTCGAAGAGGAAATGCTCGCAAACGGTGCAACCGTGGTGACCGACAACCTCGGGGCAGCGGTGCCGGCAATCCAATATGTGCCGGAAAGGGACGTATTGGAAGAACAGGGAATCGCTTTATCGACAGTCACCAATCAACTGCAGCTTTTGACGCAAGGTGTGCCACTTTATACGCTTTACGAAGGGCAGACCCCATACGAGGTCGTCTTGAAGCAATCTGGCATTACAGAAGGTGAGCCGATCGACCTTGCTGATTTCAGTTTGCCTGCCTCCAGTGGGCAGGACGCAGCCGGAGGTGAAGGTGGGCCGCCAGCTGCCGCGCAGCCAGGGCCGCCTGAACTTATCGGCCTGGACGAACTGTTGACGGCGGAAGAGACGACGACATTAGCACAAGTTCCACATCGAGCAGGGGACCGTGCCATCACGCTCCGTGCGTTCGGCGAAGTGGATGATTTTGAAGCGCAGATGCTCGATGTCGTCGATAATGCACGAGCGGATTTGCCGGCCGGCTACGAATTGTCGACAGGCGGGGAGAACTCCGATCAGGAGGCATTCTTTGCTGAAATCGGCATCTTGTTCCTTGTTGTATTATTGCTCGTCTATCTGGTCATCGCATTCCAGTTCAAATCGTTCGGACTGCCGTTCCTTGTGTTGATTGCCGTTTATCTGGGCATCTCGGGTGCAATTCTCGGATTGTTCCTGACGCAGACGCCGCTTAGCTTCCTCGGTGTTATGGGGATTGTCTCTTTGACGGGGATCGTTGTCCGGAATGCGGTCGTACTGATCGACTTTGTCGAAGTACGGCGCTTGAGTGGGGACTTCAATATAGAAGAAGCGATCATCGAATCAGGATATGCACGCATCAAGCCGATCGTGCTGACCTCCTTGACTTCGATTGTGGCACTCTTGCCGGTCGCCCTATCAGGCGATCCGTTGTTTGAGCCGCTCGCAGTTACGATTATCGCGGGACTTGCGTTCTCAGGGATTTTCACACTTGTCATGATTCCGGCATTGTACCTTTTGTTCCATCGCATCGTGCGGAAGGACAAAAAGCAGAGTGCCTAAAAAAAGCCGCAGAGTTTCGACTTTGCGGCTTTTTTGTTTTTATAGGCAGTGGACTAAAGCCTCGATTGTGGGGTAAGCAGGAAAGAGAGGGCAAATGCCAGAAAGGGGGCGAAGCGTTTGGGGACATTGGAGCTTGAAGAGCGGTACAGGAAGCCATTGCTTGCAGTATTGATGGCGGGTGTATTTGTGGCGATACTCAACCAGACGCTGCTTGCGACCGCTTTGCCGCATATTATGGAAGACTTGAATATCACTGCTAATACAGCGCAATGGCTGACGACCGTTTTTATGCTCGTCAACGGCGTCATGATTCCGATCACAGCATTTTTGATCAATAAATATACAACGCGCCATTTGTTTTTTGTGGCGATGGGCTTGTTTGCGGCTGGCACGATTATCTGTGCGCTAGCACCGGGGTTTGCAACATTGATGCTTGGGCGTATTGTCCAGGCATCTGGCGCGGGCATTATGATGCCGCTCGCGCAGACCGTCCTTTTCGTCATCTTCCCGCTTGAAAAACGCGGGCAGGCGATGGGCATGTTCGGATTGGTGATTTCCTTCGCGCCGGCGATCGGCCCGACTTTGTCAGGTTGGCTCGTCGGGCAATATCCATGGCGCTCGTTATTTTATATTGTCATCCCGATTGCGCTGCTCGATTTGGTGCTGGCGTACTTCTTTTTGCGCAATGTCACTGAGCGTACCTTTCCGAAAATCGATTTTTTGTCGATTGCATTATCGACACTCGGCTTCGGGGGCTTATTATATGGCTTTTCGAGTGCAGGCACTTTCGGTTGGGACAGTGCGGCGGTCATCGCTTCGATTTCCACCGGTTGCGTCGCCTTGTGGTTCTTTATCCGCAGGCAAGGAAGGCTTAAGCAGCCGATTCTGGAGTTCCGCGTCTTTACATACGGTCTCTTTACGCTGTCGACTATCTTAAGCATCATCGTTTTTGTCACGATGATCGGCAGTGCGACCATTTTGCCGATTTACATGCAGGATATGCATGGCTTCACCGCGCTCGAATCGGGGCTGATGCTATTGCCGGGCGCGATTATTATGGGATTGATGAACCCGATCGCGGGGCGGATTTTCGATAAGGTTGGAGGGAAATGGCTGGCGGTTGCGGGATTGTCGATCGTCACAGCATCGACTCTCCAGTTTACGGTACTGACAGCCGAGACGGCATTCGTTTATTTGACCGTCATGCATGCGATTCGCATGTTCGGTGTCGCACTCGTCATGATGCCGGTGACGACAGCCGGGCTCAATCAATTGCCGGACGAACTCATCCCGCATGGAACTGCGATGAGCAACACGATGCGCCAAGTATCAGGGTCGATCGGCACAGCGCTACTGGTGACGATTATGACAGGGGCAGCGCTTGACCCGGAACGTTACGGCGTCGAAGGGCTGATACGGGGTGTCAATATATCGTTCATGGTGACGGGTGTACTGAGTGCAATCGGCATTGTACTGGCATTCTTCATGAAAAATCCAAAAAAGCAGGAAAACGAAAGTACTTAAATATATGAAGAAAAGCTGTCACAAGATGTGCATTTACTTCTTCCTGTAGATTTGGTAAGATGTCTGACGACAGTGAATGAATGACAAAAAATTGTTCAATTTTCTGATAAAACTACTTTTAATGAGGTGAAGTTGTGAATTTATTGTGGGGCATCTTCGGTATCATCGTCGTTCTTGGAATCGCTTTCTTGTTCTCTGATGGGAAAAAATCCATCAAGCCGCGGACGATTCTCGGCGGATTGGCCATACAGATTACATTTGCATTTATGGTGTTGGAATGGGAGTACGGCAGAGAGAAATTGCTTCAGTTATCGCAAGGCGTTCAAAACGTCATCAACTATGCCGGTGAAGGGATCGCGTTTGTCTTCGGCCCTGCAGCTGACACGGAAGGATTCGGTTTCGTCTTCGCTTTCCAAGTGTTGACGATCATCATTTTCTTCTCATCTTTAATTTCTGTACTTTATTATCTGGGCATTATGCAATTCATTATTCGGTTGCTCGGCGGGGCGCTATCGAAGCTGCTCGGCACGAGTAAAGCCGAATCGATTTCGGCAGCGGCCAATATCTTCGTCGGCCAGACGGAAGCGCCGCTTGTCGTCCGCCCGTTCCTCCCGAACATGACCAAGTCCGAATTGTTCGCGGTCATGACCGGGGGGCTTGCATCGGTCGCAGGTTCTACACTTGCAGGCTATGCACTTCTCGGTGTCCCACTTGAATACTTGCTCGCTGCGAGCTTCATGGCGGCTCCTGCCGGCTTGATCATGGCGAAAATCATGATTCCGGAACGGGAAGAAATCGAAGAAAAAGAGTTTGTCATGGAAAAGGATAAGCAATCAGTCAACGTCGTCGATGCAGCTGCACGCGGCGCCTCAGATGGCCTTCAGCTGGCATTGAATGTCGGGGCGATGCTTCTTGCGTTTATCGCACTCATCGCACTGGCAAACGGCATCCTTGGAGGTATCGGTGGCTACTTTGGTGCTGAAAATATCACCATCCAAGGCATTCTCGGATACATCTTTGCGCCGCTTGCGTTCGCGATCGGTGTACCGTGGGCAGAAGCTGTACAAGCTGGTAGCTATATCGGACAGAAGCTCGTATTGAACGAGTTTGTCGCTTACACGGCATTTGCTCCGGAAATTGCCAACTTGTCCCCGAAAACAGTTATCATCGTCAGCTTCGCACTTTGCGGATTCGCTAACTTCAGTTCACTAGCAATCCTTCTTGGCGGACTAGGGGCCATGGCGCCAAGCCGCCGCCCGGAAATCGCGCGTCTCGGTATGCGTGCCATTGCGGCCGGTATGCTGGCATCGCTTTTGAGTGCTGCCATCGCTGGTATGTTCGTCTAAGCAATAAGCCATTTCTTGATCTAATCGAAGACCGCCTTTTTCCACCTTCCATCCATTGTGATGGGAAGCGGGGGAGGGCGGTTTTGCAGTTTTCAGACAGGCAGTTGCGAGGCGTAAAAAGCCGGGTTTAAGGCTTGGGAGGGCAGGGTCAAAGCCTTGTCTCCTTTCAAGATAAAAACCTTGACAGCTACTTTCTTTAGGATTACACTTCTATTTTGGCTCACTTGGATTTTTCAGGCAGAGCGGGTAGGGAGAGGGCTAATTTCATAGAAGGTATGTCTTATGGCAAATTGGATGGACCGATTTTTCGGTCTTAACGAAAACGGGACGACCGTCAAGCGGGAACTGACAGCCGGTTTGATCGGATTTTTCACCGTTGTGTACATCATCGCCGTCAACTCACTGATTTTATCGGAATCCGGCATGCCAATCGAATATGCGATCATCGGCACCATTGCCGCTTCCGTCATCGGCGCATTATTGATGGGTTTTTGGGGCAACGCGCCCATCCTGCTCATTCCGGGTATGGGAATCAACGCATTGTTCTCCTATACGCTCGTCCAGTCGATGGGCCTTAGCTGGCAGGAAGCGCTCGCGGTCGTCTTCGTCTCCGGTGTCATTTTCGTCTTTGTCGCTTTCACGCGCTTTTCGAAAATGCTCAGCGAGGCAGTGCCGAATTCGCTGAAAGAAGCGATCACGGTCGGGCTCGGGCTATTTCTGATGCTGTTAGGTCTTGAGAAAGGCGGCCTTGTCGGGCCAGGCGACGGTGCGATCCTTTCGCTTGGTTCGCTGTCGGATCCGCTTGTGCTATCGACGGTGCTGACGTTCTTGCTGGCGATCATTTTATTCATCCGCAATGTGCCGGGGAACTTTTTGATCACCATCATACTCGGTACGGTCATTGCGTATTTCTTCGGCATGATCGACCTTGGCCAGTCGAGTGAACCTGGGGTCAATCCGACAGAAGCGTTCGCGGTGTTCGGCGCGATGTCGTTCGGCTCGATTTTGTCGACGACGTTCTGGGTTGCGGTATTTTCCCTGACGATGGTGTTGGTGTTTGAAAACATCGGCCTCGTCCATGGCCAGGTGAATTTCATCGGCCGTCCGGAAAAGTATTCGCGTGCATTCCAGGCGACGTCGGTGTCGACGATGGCTTCAGGTTTCCTAGGCACCAGCCCAACCGTGGCCAGCGTGGAAAGTGCGGCTGGGATGGCCGCTGGCGGGCGCACCGGATTGACGGCGCTTACGACCGGGTTTTTGTTCTTGGGCGCGGCATTCTTCATTCCGCTCATCAAAATCATTCCCGACAGCGCCATTGCACCGATTTTGATCATCATCGGCGGATTGATGCTCCAGAATATCAAGAATCTCGACATGAAGGACATGAGCGAGACGTTCCCGGCATTGTTGATCATCGCACTCATTCCGTTTACTTACAGCATAGCGGATGGCATCGCGATCGGGTTTATCCTGTATCCGGTGCTGAAAGTGGCGATCGGCAAATGGCGTGAAGTTTCTCCGGCCCTTTATGTGATTGCTTGTTTGTTTTTCGTCAACTACGTCTTCCATGTGGTCGGCTGAAAAAAGCGCATCCGGTTAATGGATGCGCTTTTTCTATGCAGCCCCGTGTTACAATAAAGTGAAAAGGAGCGGATTACGATGCGCTATGTTAAATCGAATATGGAAAAACTGGTCAACCAGGAACCTGAGCTGAAAAAAAGGCTGAAAGTTTTAATGAAAGAAATGGAACTTGAAAAAGGCTTTGCATTGAAGGCGCTCTACCACTCAGAAGTGGCAGACAGCGGGCCGTTCATGAAGCAATACCAGGAACTGGCCGATAAATAAAAAACGCCGTGTGCGAATGTTTTCCATTCGCACACGGCGTTTTTTCATAGTTATGATGGGTGGGAAGCTTTGAATTCCTTAAGCCACTCTTGCCAGGACTCGAGCGTGGTGCCGATGCAATAGTGGTTGATCTTCTCATCTTCACAATCAAGGCCTTGGCCGCCGAGCAAAAAGTGAAGGCCTGGAATCGCTTCGGAGAGTTCTTTGATGTATTGCATTGCAACCGGACGGCTTTTCGGCGTCATGACCGACATGCAAACAATTTGAAAGTCCTGCTTTGCTGCCATTTCGGCGAGCCCTTCAAGGGGCGTATCCGGCCCCGTGTACACTACATGGAAGCCGTTTTCGCGAAGGAATAGCGAGAACAGCAAAAGCCCAAGCTGGTGATGCTCTCCGCTTGGGGTGAGCGCCAACACTTTCGGCAGATGCGGCGCCACCGGGAAAACACGGAAAAATTGATTGAAGCGCTGCTGGATGATGTTGGTGATCATATGTTCATGCGCTACGCTGATCTGTCCATTTTCCCATTCCGCACCTATTCGCACCATCAGTGGTGCAATGATGTGAAAAAAAACCGTTTGGTGGTGGAACAGCGAAAATTTCAGGTCGAGCAAATAATTAAAACGGTCAATGTCAATCTCCACAGCGGCCTGATACAGCTCTTCAATTTGCTTGGCATACTCAACGGGTTCCTCAGGATCGGATGTTTCAGGATGATAGAATTTTTTCCTTGAAGTGTGCAATTGTTTGACGGCTTCACTGATTTTCATGCCGTTTTCCTGAACTTGGATTTTCAACCATTTCAAATCCTCCAAGTTCTGGTCGGAATACAAACGATGGCCCGATTCAGTGCGCGCAGGCGTAATGGCATTATAGCGCGTCTCCCAGGAACGGATCGTTACTTTAGGCATGTCGAGTATTTTGGCTGCAGCTTTGATATTGTACATAGCATGACCTTCATTCCGTAGTTTTTTGTTATACAAATATTATACAACCTGTAATCCTTACCGTAAAGCTATTGGCTCGTTCATGGCGCAGAAAAAGGTAGTAAAAAACAAATACCTGAAATAAGTTCAAGTAAAACCGGTTCAATTACTTGAAAAAAATCCTTTAAATGGAAAAAAGACAGTGCGGCTTATGCACCGCACTGTCCATTTGCAAATATAAAAGTGATACAAACCTACCCAGCTTTAACGGCTTGAGTAAAGTTTATATTCATTGTTCTACGGCCTGCGCTTGCTTGGCAGATCTTGAGCGCTGCCAGCCGGCTGTGATGACGAGTGTAGCCAACAGCAGCAGGAGGCCGAGGATGAACGGGAAAATGATATTGATGTCAAACAAAATGCCGGCAAGGAGCGGGCCCATGACATTGCCGATGCTCATATAGGCGTTGTTCATGCCCATCGCAAAGCCGACTTCGCCTTCTGCAAGTTTTGAAATCAAGGTATTCAAGACCGGGCGCAAAATCGATGTCGCCAGGAAGATGATCAGCGACACGCCGAAGAACATGGCATAACTATTCGCAAACAGCGAAGCGAGAAAGCCGCCCGCCGCGACGCCGAGGAAAGTCATCAATACGCCGATTTCGCCGAAGCGCGAGACGATGCGGTCAACGATGAACAATTGAACGATGACACTCACTGTGCCGGTTGCGGTGATCATGAAGGCGATATCTTTCGCGGTGGAATTGAATTGGTTGTCGAGATAAAGCCCGAGGACGGATTCGTAAGCGAGCAAGCCGAAACTCATGACCAGTGTAATGACCAACGGCAAAAAGTATGGAACCGAAGTCGAACGTGCAATCTTTTTGAACATCGATTCGGATTGCGTCATGGTCAAAGCGAGGTCCGGGTCCGCTTTCTCGGCGTCGCTGTCTTTCAGGACAAAGACGGAAAATAGGACCGCTGCGAGCGACACGAGCGCTGACACGAGAAACGGCAGCTTCAGGCTGTAATCGGCGAGAAAGCCGCCGATCCCTGGCCCGATGACGATGCCGAGTGACATCGCCGCAGACACAAGGCTCGTGCCTTTAGCGCGCTGGTCGAACGTCGTGATGTCGGCGATATAGGCGAAAATTGCCGGCACCAGCATTGCGGCGCCAATCCCCCCGATGACGCGGGAAAAGTACAGCACCCAAATGAAGTCGGAAGCGTAGAAAATGAACATCGATAAAGTCAGCCCGGCAAGGCCCCAGATGATCATGATGCGGCGTCCGTATTGGTCTGCCCATTTACCGGCGATCGGCGAGAAGAGGAACTGGGCAGCAGCGAAGATGGCGATCATCAGGCCGGCAGCCATACCGCCCTGGTTGATCGAAACAAGATATGAGGGCAAAATCGGGATGATGATGCCGAAACTGGCAATGGCGATGAACATATTAATCATCAAAATCAGGATTTTTTTGCGTTGGTCTTTGGACATTGGAGTGCCTTCTTTCTTATATATATATGGACGGGACAGTTATATTGACTTCCCCATATTATGGATACTTCCAAAGCTTGTCAATCACTTTGCAATGGTGTGGAAATTTTGCAGTTTTAAGCGGTTGTTATTTTGGCTGATAAAATATTGTGGCAGGTTGAGCTCCTTGTAATGACGGGTATAGGTTATGAATAAGACGGAATTTGGGAAGGGGATAGCGATGGATCAACGACTGGAGAGAATTAAAGCATCAGCTCTACACGACCGCATCGTGTCAGCACAGCAGGCTGCTGCTTGGATAAAAGATGGCATGAAGCTCGGGCTCAGTGGATTTACCCGTGCGGGGGACGCTAAAGCGGTGCCGCTTGCCTTGGTGGAGAGGGCCGAGAAAGAGCCGTTTCAAATAGATGTCTATACCGGTGCTTCACTCGGTTCGGGAATCGATGGCCGATTCGCGCAGGCAGGGATCGTCCGTAAGCGGGTGCCGTATCAATCGGACCGTTTGATGCGGTCATCAATCAATTCAGGCGATGTTCTGTTTGTGGATCATCATTTGTCCCAAACAGCTGAATGGGTCAGGGGAGGCGTCGCTGGACCGCTTGATTTTGCGATTATCGAAGCACTCGGCATTACAGAGGATGGCTTGCTGATTCCGACCACTTCTGTGGGCAACTCTCCTGTGTTCGCACATCATGCAAAAGAGTTGATCATCGAAATCAATACAGCGCAGCCAATTGGGTTTGAAGGGCTCCACGATTGCTATGAACCGGAGGCGCTCGGGAAGCGCCAGCCGATTCCACTCGTCTCCTCCTCCGATCGCATCGGCTCACCAGGCATACCGATCGATTTGTCGAAAGTGAGAGGAATCGTGTGGACCGACCAGTTGGATTCACCATCACCGATCGAGCCGCCTGATGGGGAAACGGATGTCATCACGGCCCATCTGCTTGATTTCCTGCGTGGTGAAGTTCGGGATGGGCGCTTGACCGAAAGCTTGGCCCCGATACAATCCGGGGTGGGCTCGGTTGCGAATGCAGTTTTGCACGGCCTGCTTGATTCCGAGTTCCATGGTTTGGAGCTATATTCAGAAGTGCTGCAGGATGCAGTGTTCGATTTGCTTGATTCCGGAAAAGTGGTATTTGCGTCGGGTTCGGCGATCACTTTATCCAAGCCTTATATGGAAAGGGTCTATAATGATTTAGGCCGTTACCGGGACCGGCTGGTGTTGCGGCCGCAGGAAATCTCCAATCATCCAGAAATCATCCGCCGCCTTGGCTTGATTTCGATCAATACCGCTTTGGAGTTCGATCTGTACGGGAATGTCAATTCAACACATGTAGCCGGAACGAATATAATGAACGGCATCGGCGGGTCTGGTGATTTCGGGCGCAACGCCCAGCTTGCTATCTTCGTCACGAAATCCACCGCAAAAGACGGCCGGATTTCGAGCGTTGTGCCGTTTGTCTCCCATGTCGACCATACTGAGCATGATGTGGATGTCCTAGTTACGGAATATGGCTTTGCCGATATCCGCAATTTGGCCCCGCGTGAAAGGGCGGAACGGATTCTCGCGAATTGCGTACATCCCGATTATCGTCCCCAATTGCAGGATTATTTCACGCGTGCCAAAGCGCTTGGGGGAAATACACCCCATGTGCTTGAAGAGGCATTGTCATGGCATGCCCATTATAAGACTAGGGGTACAATGTTAAAAAAATCGCCATAAATAGGCTGCGAAACAAGCCCGCCGTGGCGGAGGCTCCTTTTCTGTTCAAGCAAAGTCATGTATACTAATACCACTTGAACATTACTGGAGGTCCATAGTGATGGAAAAAATTACACCAGGCCCGCTATTGGATGTGATGGGTGAGCTATTCTCCGATGAAGTCTCGATTGTCGTATCCAACATGGAAGAATACACTTACTATCGACCGAGTAAACGAATCGACTTGAAGATCAAGCCCGGCGACAAAGTGCGCGAAGGGACCATTGCCCATAAAGCGCTGACGACCGGCCAAAAAGCATCTGAATTCATCAACCGTGAAGTGTTCGGTGTGCCTTATCACGGCATGGCGGTCCCGTTTGAAGAAGATGGTGTGCTTGCAGGCTGTGTCATGGCGATTTATCCTGCTTATACAGAAGGGAAATCGGTGGTGACGGTGAAGAGCCCGGATGGCTGGAAGCCGATCCCATTCACTGATGTCCGCTATCTGGAAGTGAAAGATCGCAAAACCCATGTCCACGCTGCGGATTTTTCCGGAACGAATAAAAACTCCTTGCAGGAATTCGAATATTTGCTGCCTCGAGATTCGTTCATCCGCTGTCATCGGTCGTTTATCGTCAACGTCCATCATATCGAAGAAATTCATCCGGATACTCATTCCACATTTGTGCTGGCGATGGATAACGGCGATCGCCTGCCGGTCAGCCAATCATATTCAAGCTATTTCCGGAAATTACTCGGCTTCTGAGAACGCATGAAAATGCTGTCTCGGACAGCCGATTTTCTGTTTCACTCGAGTTATGCGCTTTTCCGTTCGGTTATCTCCTGTTCCGCTATCGTACAAGTTAAAATTATCTAATAATCAGATAAATAGATTGGGTGTTTTGCACCTTGTCTTTTTTTTATGTAAAAGCCCGCAACTTAACGTAAAGATGAAAACGCTTTAATCGAATGCATATTTAATGAAAAAACTATAGGGAAAGAGAGTGTGATTAAGATGGAGAAAAACTTAGAACGGGTCAAAGCGGCAGAATTGCAGGACCGTGTAGTATCGGCGCAGGAAGCGGCAGCTTGGATTCAAGACGGCATGACACTCGGACTTAGCGGATTTACAAGAGCGGGGGATGTGAAAGCGGTTCCTTACGCGCTGGTCGAACGTGCGGAAACGGAAACTTTCAAAGTCAATGTCTTCACCGGGGCATCACTTGGATCCGATATCGACCGTTTATTCGCAGAAGCGGGAATCGTCAACAAGCGTTTGCCTTTCCAGGCGGAGCCGGCAATGCGCAAAGCAATCAATGCAGGCGAGATGTATTTCGTCGACCACCATTTGTCCCACACAGCGGAATGGATCCGCTCAGGAGTCATCGAGCCGATTGATTTTGCGATTGTGGAAGCTTTGTCGATCACGGAAGACGGCATGATCATCCCGACAACTTCTGTCGGCAACTCATCTGTATTCGTGAAACACGCAAAAAACATCATTGTGGAAATCAATGCCGCACAGCCTGAGCTATTCGAAGACATCCACGATATTTATGATACAGGCAAACAAGGTGAGCGCGACCCGATCCCATTGACATCAGTGGATCAGCGCATCGGTACGAAAGGAATCCCGGTCGATATGGATCGGGTGCGCGGCATTGTCTTCACGCATCAGGAAGATTCTCCGTCGACAATTGTAGCGCCGGACGAAGAAACGAAAATCATGGCCGATCACTTGTTGAACTTTTTCCGCAGCGAAATTGAAGCAGGCCGCCTGACAGAAAAACTTGCGCCGCTTCAATCCGGAATCGGATCTGTCGCAAATGCCGTGCTTCATGGCATGATCGATTCCGAGTTCAAAAACTTGGAAGTCTATTCGGAAGTGCTGCAAGATGCGGTATTCGATTTGATGGATGCAGGCAAAGTCGATTTCGCTTCGTGCTGCTCGATTACATTGTCTGAACCGAAAATGAAGCAAGTATTCAGCGAGTTCGACAAATACCGCAATAAAATCGTCATGCGTCCGCAGGAAATCTCCAACCATCCTGAAGTCGTCCGTCGACTCGGTTTGATTTCCATCAATACGGCACTCGAGTTTGATATGTATGGAAACGTCAACTCAACGCATGTGTCCGGAACGAAAATGATGAACGGCATCGGCGGATCCGGCGACTTTGCACGCAATGCGCGTCTTGCAATCTTCGTCACGAAATCTGTCGCTAAAGGCGGCAAGATTTCAAGTGTCGTTCCGTTTGCTTCACATGTCGACCATACGGAGCATGATGTGGATGTGGTCGTAACTGAACAAGGATATGCAGATCTTCGCGGATTGGCGCCACGCCAGCGCGTTGAAGTCATCATTGAAAACTGTGTACACCCGGACTATCGCCCGCAAATGCGCGAGTATTACGAAGAAGCGTTGACACGCGGCGGCCAGACGCCTCATGTCCTCGAAAAAGCTTTCTCATGGCACGAATCGCTTGCTGAAAATGGCACGATGCTCGCGAAAAAAGAACAATTGGTATAATCAAATAAAACCGGACAGCCTTTGAGGCTGTCCGGTTTCTGCTGTTCAGCGATTGCCGTACATTTCGGAAGTGTTGCGTGAGTATAATTCGATAATATTGCCGAACGGATCTTCCGTATATACAAGGTAATGCGGTTTGCCTTTATTGATTTTCCACATTTTGCTGCGTTGGCGCCCGCCGTGTTGGACGACGCGTTCGATGGATTCCACGATGTCATCGACGACCATCGCAATGTGGAAAAATCCTGCATGATGGCCGGCAGTTTCTTCTGAAAACCTCGGTTTTTGAAATTCAAAGAGTTCGATACCGACACCACCGGATGACATTAAATGAACGTTTCTCATCTTTTGGATCTCTGGCCCCTGCAAATCATGTGTCATGGTGCGCGGCCCTTCAGCTTCGGCATCGAATTCAAAAGGCCCTGCTAAAATGCGGAAATCGAATACTTTGCGGTACCAGTCAATCGC
Source organism: Bacillota bacterium (assembly GCA_051750505.1). Classification (GTDB taxonomy): domain Bacteria; phylum Bacillota; class Bacilli; order Bacillales_A; family Planococcaceae; genus Planococcus. Next base: position 137,734 of record JBNJJS010000001.1, on the reverse strand, counting down.
TTTGTCTAAATCTGGAACTGCAAGTCCCACATGTGTAATTCCTGCCATGGTGATTCCTCCTTAAGTGCTGTATTGATTCTGTACCCTCCTTAGAGCGGGAATATGCAAAAAGAAGGCTGACTGAGCGAGTTTAGTCGAAAATAGTTGTTGCCAGGCTGGATTTTTAGTATTATAATAAGCAATTGTGAAATTCTGAAATGAGGGTCCTAATATGAAAAATTCCATCTATGGATTGACGATAGAACAATTAAAAGATTGGTTTGTAGAAAATGGCCAAAAGAAATACCGCGCCGAACAAGTGTGGGACTGGCTGTATATTAAGCGTGTTACTGAATTTTCGGAGATGAAGAACTTATCGAAGGATTGCATCGAGCTTTTGGAGAACCATTTTGCGATCCGTACATTAGACCAGGCAGTCAAGCAGGAGTCGTCTGACGGTACGATTAAATTCCTTTTCCGTTTGCAAGACGGCAATTTGATCGAAACGGTATTGATGCGCTTTAAATACGGCAATTCAGTATGTGTTACGACACAAGTCGGCTGCAACATCGGCTGCAGTTTCTGCGCAAGCGGCCTGTTGAAAAAGAGCCGCGATTTGACTGCGGGCGAAATCGTCGAGCAGATCATGCAAGTGCAGGCGCATTTTGACGCAGTTGAAAAAGAAGAGCGCGTCAGCCATATCGTTGTCATGGGAATCGGCGAGCCATTCGATAACTACAAAAACCTGATGGATTTCCTCCACGTTGTGAATTCCCAAAAAGGGCTTGCAATCGGAGCGCGCCACATTACGGTTTCAACGAGCGGTATCGTGCCGAAGATCTACGATTATGCGGATGAAGGCTTGCAAGTCAACTTGGCGATCTCGATCCATGCGCCGACGAACGAATTGCGCTCACGCATCATGAAGATCAATAAAGCTTATCCGGTCGAAAAACTGATGGACGCAATCGATTATTATTTGGAAAAATCGAACCGACGCATCACTTTCGAGTACATCATGCTGCGTGACATCAACGACCATGTCGAAGAAGCGAACAAGCTGGCGAAATTGCTTGAGAACAAGCGCCACTTGTCTTACGTCAACTTGATCCCGTACAATTCTGTCGATGAGCATGACCAGTACCAGCAAAGCACGCCTGAAGCCATCAGTGCATTCTTCGATGCATTGAAGAAAAAAGGCATCAATTGCGGTGTGCGCCACGAGCAAGGGGCAGACATCGATGCTGCTTGCGGACAGCTTCGCAGCAAACAAATCAAAAAAGAGAAAAAGCCGGCAACGGTCTAATAGCATAACCGACAAAAAGCTCCCGACAAATTCGGGAGCTTTTTTATGGATGAGGTGAAGAAGAGGTGGGATAGCGCAGAAATCGGAATTTCCCTTTGCCTCACTAGCCCGAATTAGTTTCAGGAGGCACTGAGGGCTCTTGTAAGGCTTTTGAAGTTGTTTGAGAGGATAGAGTAATTAAATATACAAAAAGGCGGGAAAAGCATCCTGTGTGCTTATCGATCGGCTGAAAATTACCGGGAAAATTTTAAGCAAACGTTTGCACGAATGTATTTGTAATTTACTGCAAATTCTCTATAATGAAAGAAAACGCTTTAGAGGAGAATGGCACATGGCAGAAATAAAAATAGATCATTTAGGCAAAAGATACGGTGACGGCGCATTGGCAGTCAGTGACTTCAACTTACATATCAAAGATGAAGAGTTTATCGTTTTCGTAGGCCCATCCGGCTGCGGAAAATCAACAACGCTCCGCATGATTGCAGGGCTTGAGGAAATATCAGAGGGTGAATTTTTCATCGACGACAAACGCATGAATGATGTAGAACCGAAAGAGCGCGACATTGCCATGGTTTTCCAAAACTATGCACTTTACCCGCACATGACGGTCTATGAAAATATGGCGTTTGGCTTGAAGCTCCGGAAGTTCAAAAAGCCTGAAATCAAGCGCCGTGTAGACGAAGCAGCGGCAATTCTCGGACTGGAAGAATATTTGAACAGAAAGCCAAAAGCGCTATCAGGCGGACAACGCCAGCGTGTTGCCTTGGGCCGTGCGATTGTGCGTGATGCCAAAGTATTCCTGATGGATGAGCCGTTATCGAACCTGGATGCGAAATTGCGCGTCCAAATGCGTGCGGAAATTTCCAAACTGCATAAACGTTTGAAGACGACGACCATTTATGTCACACACGATCAGACGGAAGCGATGACGATGGCTTCCCGAATCGTTGTCATGAAAGACGGGGTCATCCAGCAAGTGGGCACGCCGAAAGAAGTCTATGATTTTCCGGAAAATCGTTTCGTAGGGGGCTTCATCGGTTCCCCAGCGATGAACTTTTTTGAAGGCCAGCTAGTCGACGGCGCTTTCGCCATTGGAGACAAGAAGATGTCCATCCCTGCAAAGCTATTGGACGTACTGAAAGCGGAAGGCTATGACAACAAGCCGATTACGCTTGGCATCCGCCCGGAACATATTCATGTCAATAATGAAGATTTGTCAGGCATTCCGGCAAGCGAATTCGATGCAACAATCACAGTATCCGAACTGACAGGGGCTGAGACGATCCTCCATGCGGTATATGAAGATCAGGATTTCATCGCCCGTGTCGATGCGGCAACTTCAATCGAAGCAGGCCATCAAGCAACACTCGCATTCGATATGGCGCATGTCCATTTCTTCGATGCGGAAACAGGTACACGCATCAAGGCTTTAGAACGCGCGGAAATGACCGTATAAAATCCATTAGCCCCGACCGGCTCAAACGCCGGGCCGGGGTTTTTATATATGCAGCGAATGAATAGGCGGAAAGCAAGAGAATGAATAACAATCCGAAGCCTGATCCGGTTTCAATCGTTTCCGCTCGGAAGGTTCCACTATACGTTTCAGCGCAGGAAGCGATTCCCCCACCACCGGATGAATGATCGAGAAGCAAAACCATGTAAATACCCACGTCTCATCGAAATTTCAAAGCCGACCGGCGCCAAGGGTGAGCCGATGCTGTAAGACAGGTGTTCTTTCTGGCTTATAGCAAGAGGCCAACCCAAAGCAAGGAGGCGGATATCCACTAATGCTCAAAGCGAATATAAAATGTTCCACTATGTGTCCCGGAGCAGGAAGCGATTCCCCAACCGGCAGATGAATAAGCCTATTCGCACAGCTATTCAAAACGTGAAAGTTTGAAAAAAATGGAGGAGTTCAAAAAGGATAAGTTTAGAGCGGGGGAATAGGGGAAAACAACTTAACATAGAGTTTTCAAAAAAAAGGAGTGGACGCAGAATGGTAAAAATTGCAGTTGAACATCCATTTACATCAGTGCGCGATGCATTAGTACAAAAAGGGTATCGTGCAGAAATGCTTGAAAAGAAAACAGATGCGCCGGATTACGACGTAGTGGTTGTCCGTGACCAAGAGGATTTAACGGATTTCCATATGAGCGTTTCTTTAGTCGAAGCAAGAGGGCGCACTTTATTTGAAATTGTAGAAGAAGTGGAAGAGCGCCTAGTGCGCCAAGGCAAAATCCAATCGCCCGCGCCGATGGCAGTTGAACACGGTTCGGATTCAGGCGGAGGCGGGGGAAGTTTCGTTGCCGGCGCCTTGACAGGTGCTTTGATCGGCGCTGCCGCTGGACTCTTGCTCGCTCCGAAAAGCGGCAAGGAATTGCAGGAGCAAGTCAAAGCGAAAACTTCGGATTCCAGCGAAAAGGTGAATACTTCAATCGAGCAAGCAAAAGAAAAAGCTGATGAACTGAAAACGAAGCGCGATGAAAAGAAAGAAGAAAAAGAATTGAAGAAGCAAGAAAAAGAGATTGAAAAAGAAGCGAAACAGCAAGAAAAAGCAGAAGAAAAAGAAGAGAAGAAAGAAGAAAAAGCCCAAAAAGAGCATGAAAAGGCTGAAAAGAAAGTGGAAAAAGAAGTCAAGAAGGCTGAGAAAGATGCCGGCGGCGTAGATGTCGTGGAATTCGGCGAATCATCACTCGGCAAAAACTCAGACGGCGAGATTAAAGTCGAGCCGACTGACGCTAAAAAGAACAATTAATCATGAATAAAAGGCCTCCCGCAGTTGCGGGAGGCCTTTTTGTGCAGAAATGAATTATTCAGCTACAATTTCGTCGACTGGGTCGTGAGGTGTGGGTTCAGGAACGAAAATGAGAACGACGAAACCGATGATAAAGAGCACGACCAAGCTTAAAACCCCTAAGCTGGAGTTTCCGGTAAGCTGTGAAGTGACCCCGACAAGCAGCGGCCCTGTAATCGCCGCAAACTTGCCGAAAATATTGTAAAAGCCGAAAAATTCATTGGCATTTTTTTTAGGAACAAGCTTGCCGAAATAAGAGCGGCTGAGTGCTTGGATGCCGCCTTGGCTTGTCGCCACCAACATTGCAAGAATCCAGAAGTCGGCGATCGTTTCGATAAAGACCGCATAAATACAGACGATGATGTAGATGAAGATGCCGACATACAGCATTTTCTTTCCGGTAAAGCGGTCAGCGAGCCTCCCGTATAAGATTGCGAACGGAGCGGCTACTACCTGTGTGGCAAACAAAACAATCAACAAACTCGTTGCACTTAAGCCGAGGTCGGTGCCATAAGCGGTCGACAGTGAAATAATCGTGCCGACTCCATCAATGTAAAAAAAGTATGCGATGAGGAACAATAGCAGGGCGCGGTATTGGCGGATTTCCCGTATGGTTTTACCGAGCCGCCGGAAACTTTGTGCTACAGGGTTTGCTTCACGCTTGATGTAGTGCACTTGCTTGACATGGCGAAGCATAGGGATGGTGAAGGTGATCCACCATGCAGCCGTGATAAGGAACGCCAGGCGGCTCGCATTGGTGACAGAAAGCGGCAGCACCCCGTTTTGTGCCAGCAGGATAATCAGAATAGCCAGCGCAAATGGAATGGTGGAGCCGATATAGCCAAGGCCATATCCGAATGCGGAAACCCGGTTCATGCGCTTGCTTGTGGTGACGTCGACAATGAAGGCGTCATAAAACAAGTTCGCCCCAGTCGCTCCGAGCGCGGCAAATGTATAGCAGATCAATAGCCAGAGCCATTCACCTTCTGGAACGAATGCTAGCATCGCTGTCGAGATGGTGCCAAGCAGGAAAAATGCAATGAAAAAACGTTTTTTCATGCCTTCATAGTCTGCAATAGTGCCGAGCAGTGGACCCAGCATCGCCAAGATGAATGTGAAAATAGCGATTGTGTAACCTAAATAAGCGGTCGAATCAGCCAGTTCGACACCGGCATCTGTTGCTGCTGCTTTGTAAAAGAGCGGAAAAACTGCTGTCGTGATGATAATGGAGTAAGCGGAGTTGCCCCAATCGTACAGTGCCCAGCTTTTTTCCGCTTTTGTAAACTTCGCCATAGTGGAAAGCCCCCTTTTCGGTAAGTCTATTGTACAAGATGAGCTTTTAAAAAAGAGGTTTTTGCCTGAATATTTGCTGAAATTTTACAATAATATTTGGAAAGGAAAGCAGGGCATTTGAGGGGGAGCCTGCAGTCGGCTACACTAATTAAGGAAAGTAGGTGCGAATTATGAAATTGGTGTCATGGAATGTCAATGGCTTGCGGGCGGTCATGAAAAAAGGATTTATGGATTTCTTTCAAACAGTCGACGCCGATATTTTGTGCGTCCAGGAAATCAAGCTGCAGGAAGGGCAGATCGATTTGGATCTCCCGGGATATCATGCTTATTGGAATTACGCGGAAAAGAAAGGCTATTCTGGGACAGCTGTTTTCACCAAACAGCGCCCATTGAGCGTTCGCTACGGAGTTGGGCTTGAAGAGCACGATTCAGAAGGCAGGCTCATTACGCTGGAGTTTCCCGATTTCTATCTGGTGAATAGCTACACTCCGAATTCACAGCATGGATTATTGCGTTTATCGTACCGTTTACTGTGGGAAGATCAACTATTATTGCATATTCAGCAATTGGATGTAGAAAAGCCTGTCATCTTATGCGGAGACTTGAATGTAGCGCATCAGGAAATCGATTTGAAAAATCCGAAAGCCAATAAGAAAAACTCAGGCTTCACGCCTGAAGAGCGCGGAAAGATCAGTGATTTCCTTGACAGCGGCTTCGTGGATACGTTCCGCCATTTCCATCCCGAAGAAGGCGGGCATTATTCATGGTGGTCGTACCGGTCGAATTGCCGGGAAAAGAATGTTGGCTGGCGTATCGATTACTTCATTGCATCGAAGCGGCTGGTCGCCCGGATGAAGAACGCCTCGATCCACACAGGGGTTTACGGGTCGGATCATTGCCCCGTGGAATTGCAACTGAGCGATTCATTGGCGTAAGGGTTATTCATAGTATTCATCATTATAAACAAAGAAAACCGGCAAGCCTGAAGCAATATCAGGTTTGCCGGTTTTTGTCTCATATTAGAGTTCCACGTGAAACATTCATATGCCAATAATGCGCTCCGCTAAGCGTTTGCAATTGTCTTGGTCGAAATAATCGATGTAATCATCTGCTTTTTCGTACCATTCATTATGCGTGATATTGTTTTCAACCATATAGACCAAGGTGTTATAGACATCGTCTACAGTGGATGATTTATAGCCGTATAAATCCTTATCGAGATCGAGGTAAGAACCGCGCTTTTCCATATACTCCTGCTGGTCGAACATGAAGAAGATAATCGGCTTATTCAAATACAGGAAGTCCCAGGACACGCTCGTGATATCAGTCAGAAGCATATCGTTTTCATCGATCGAGCGTTCAATGGAAGCGTGGTTGAAATCCAGGAATTCAATGCCGTAATCCTGGTCTGCAAGCGGGAAGAAATGCTCTTCAAAACGTTTCATGAATGGGTGAAGGGCGATTTGCAAATGGATGTCGTTGGATTTCAGCAGCTGCCTGATTCCTTTATGCTGCAACAAGCCGATCGTGCTACGGAAATAATTGCTTTCGAGAAACTCTTCCCTGGTCAAATCAAACAGCCATTCACGCCATGTCATCATCATCAGGATGCGTTTCATCTCTTTCGGCGGCTGGTTCGGCGTATAGCGATCAAATCGTGGGAAACCTGTGATGACCAGCTTCTCTTCAGGGATTTCCCATTTATCCCGTTTTAATTCGTATTCGTAACGCGATGCACAGTTGAAATAATCTGTCCGTTTGAGGAGCGGAATGTCTTCTTTTTGGATAAGGATTTTCTTGAACCCTTCAATTCCATGGCTTACGTGGGTGATGACGGTCCGCTGGTTCAAATTCATGAACTTATCGGCCGACGGCACAATATCATAAAGCAAGGAATGCCCATGGAAAGTATAGTCCGCGCGGAAAAACAACAAATAATTGCGGAAGCTGCCTAACGCCACAGCGTTCGGAACGCGTCCGTTCTTTGCGTACTCGGTCGACGGATCATACATCCAATAAGCAGTCACTTGATCGGCGTGATTATTCACCAAATATTTATGGAATACTGAAGCATTATCTTCGTATTTTTCTCCGAGGTTTCCTCCCACCAGGGCAATTTTCGGGCCTTTTGTGTTTCTGTAAAACCGGGAGAGCAAATATGCGGCTGAGACTTTCAAAAAAACTTTCAAAGGATCCCATCTCCCATTCTCTTTCAAGGTAACGCTCATTTCCAGCCCTGCTTTCTATTAGTCGATTCCATTCTAGTTTTCCATATCCCGCATCATTTGTCTATTCCAAGAAGGTGTATCCTGTTTTATCGTCAAATTAAGCGCATATTTTTTTGTCAGCTAGCCATCATTTATTCATGTTTGAATCAAAAAGCGGGCAGTGCCGTATTGAAAAAAACGCGCACTCCCAACAATGGGGACTGCGCGTTTTCCTTTATTGATTCAATGAAGAGTGATTGACGCCGAAAACATTTTCAACATCGATCAAAAAGGCAATGCCCTTGCCGGGAGCGTCGAGATCGACTGCTTGTTCAATGCTGGCGACGACTTTTTCGGCAAAGATTGTCGGCACCAATGTAAGCACGACGTCTTTTTCGGGATCAATCGTGAAGTTCATGAATTTCTTTTGTTCGTTTACACCGGTCCCACGGCCCTCCAAGATGGTTCCGCCTTCAGCGCCAGCTTGCGAAGCGGCTTTGACGACTTGCCCGGAATCACCGGAATTGACAATAGTTACAATCAGTTGGAAATCTTTCGGTTCTGCCATTTTTTCCACTCCTCGCACCTTTTTTCGATCATCTTCCCGCTTGCTCAAGTGAGGGACGCCGAGCAATTGGCTAAGATGGATGGTAAAGCCTAAGCCATAACCTGATTTCCCGAGTTTAGCGGCATCGCTGACGGCCTCCGCTACAGCAAATTCAATTTCTCCATCAACAGCGATTAAAACGACATCTTTTTCATGCGTGGCGGGAAGCCCGAGAAAAGTGGGCTTTTCATTTCTTCCAATCCCTTCCGCATAAAGGACCGTTGCTCCATCCGCACCAGCTTCTTTAGCCGCTGCAATGACATCGCGTGAAGCTCCGCGTTTTACAATAGCGATCATCAGTCTATGATTCAGTGTCATGGTTTTGGTTCCCTGCCTTTCGGTTAAAGAGTAAGCCGACGACGAGCACGGCAATAATCGGCGTCAGTGCTACAAGCGCTATCATGCCGAAGCCATCTACCAGTGGGTCACGGCCTTCTGTGACAGAAGCGATGCCGACAGCGACGGAGACGATGAAAGTGACCGTCATCGGCCCTGTAGCGACACCGCCTGAGTCAAAGGCGATTGCAATGAAAGTACGCGTTGAGAAAAATATAAGAAAAAGTGCGATCAAATATCCGGGCAGAATGAAATACCAGATCGACCAGCCCGTCAAAATACGCAGCATCGACAAGGCGATGGATAGCCCGACTCCTGTCGATAAGGTGTAAAGCATGATTTTCGAGGAAATATAACCGCCTGTTTCGCGGTCGACTTCCTCATTCATGATGCGTACAGCCGGTTCGGCAAATGTAGCCACAAACCCGAGCACAAACCCGATTGGGATGATGGCCCAGCGATGTTGCCAGTCACCGAGTTCCGCACCCATCAATTCCCCGAATGGCATAAAGCCGATGTGGACGCCTTGCAGGAAAAATGCCAGTCCGAAAAAAGTGAGTATGAAGCCAAGGCCGGTCTGGAGCACGCGTTCTTTCGGCAGTTTGAGCATGAACAATTGAAATACGCTGAAAAATATGACGAGGGGCAGCAAAGCCAGACTGACTTCCATCAAAACTTCTCCGAAACCTTGAAAAATATACAAATTCACCGGTACAACACCCCCAAAATCATAACAGCGATAATGGGGCCGATGGAAGCGAGCCCTATTAAACCGAAGCCTTCGCCGCTGCTCGGCTTATCGGAACGCAAGACTGAAGCGACCCCGATTCCGAGTGCCAGTATAAACGGCACCGCCATCGGCCCGGTCGTCACGCCCCCTGCATCGAATGAAATCGGAATGAACGCTTCGGGAACAAAGAAGGAGAGCAAGAAGACGACAGTATATCCTCCGATCAGCATATAATGGATCGGAATGCTGAACAGCGTCCGGACCATGGCCAAGGCGACAAAGATCGCCAAGCCTATAGAGACCGAAAGGATAAGGATATTCCTTGAAATTTCCCCTCCGGACACATCGTCGATCTGATTGGCGAGTACACGGACATCTGGTTCTGCAATCGTGACAGCAAGGCCAAGTACAAGGCCGGTCCCGATGATCAGCCACGGCTTGCGGGTTAATGGAAGCTTTTTGCCGATCATTTCACCGATCGGTAAAAGTCCTGCATTGACTCCCAACAGGAAAAGAAAGAAGCCGGTACCGACAAAGACTACTCCGATCAAGAATTGCAGCAGCGCTTCAAGCGGCAGGCGTATAACCAGAACTTGCAGCAAGACAACGACAATCGTAACAGGAAGGATAGCTGAGGCGACTTCTTTAAAAGTGCTTTGGATATTTTCCATGAAGCATCTCCTTTACATTGAATTTGGCTTGAAGCGTAAGGCTTGGCGAAAGAGACGATAGAGTTTTTTCTTGATTAAGATAGAAGGGCTGCTCATAACAAGTAAAGCCAAGAGTGAAATAATTACTGAGATTGAATCGGTGCTTCCGCAAAAAATAGAAACATTTCCTTTCATTGAAGCATTAGATTGCGGATATGTCCATGATTGTCCGATTTCTTCAGCGATGAGGAGGAAGAGCCTTACTGATGGAAGCTTTATATACCGCTTTGGCCGGCGTCGATTTCAAGGACAATGCGTTCAAAGAAACTGAGTTGATGGCGGGGAGTGACGGGAAACTGCAACCCAAATCGTACTTGCTTGTGGGTGCAAAGTATCTCCAGATCAAGAGCAGCAGTTTGAATATAATTCGGGATTAATCGGGTGCGAATAAAGAAATTCATAGGTTTTTAAACTTTTTTACTAACCAATATCCATTTATTTCAATAAATAGGGAGTGTTCACTAAATATTCATTATATTTTAAAAAATTATCCATAAAATGATTGCTCATTCAGTTTAAATGCAGTATATTTAAAATAATTAGAAATTTACTAAAAGGAGCCTGAATCAACTATGAAGCAATTAAGCAAAAAGATAAAAGACTTGAGAGAAGCGAGAGGCTTATCTCCGGAAGAACTGGCAGATCGCCTCGGTTTTGCGAAAAGCACAGTGTGGGCATACGAAAGCGGCAAGAAACAAGTGTCAGTCGTGCATCTGGAACGCCTCGCCGATTTTTTCGAGATATCAGTGGACAGCCTTTTAGACCGCAATGATCGCACAATTAATGTGGATCTTCAAAATACGAACTTCCTGAACGAATATACAGTGATGCTTGATGACCAGCCATTGAATGAAACAGAAATTTCTGAAGCTGCCTCTTTCATCCAAGTGAAACGGCGCATGGGCAGTTATGGCCTCGCTACTTGAATAAAAATAAAAACCCTCTTTTCTTCCCAAGAAAAGAGGGTTTCTTGCGTACTGTACTTTTTTTGCATCGAGTATAGCCCTGTTCTAATGATGTTTTCCCTTGTGAGAATTGTTTTTGACAGAATTATCTGTCAAAATAAGGGTAAGCACAAAGGAATGGCGGTGAGGTTTTGAGAAGATATATCATGTATGAAACATACCGCTTAGGCATTCTCATCGACCATTTAAAAGCAGACGATTTAATCAAGCAGATTGATGAATACATTTCGGAAACACCGCTTGAGCAAATTCCCCACGTCTTTTATGTCTTGTCGCTCGCCAGTAACCGCCGCATCATGATCGAATTGCTGACGGATTTGGCGCGCGGTGTCGACGATGAATTGCCGGCATCGATTGTCGCTGGAATCTTGTATAAAGACCGTGGGCAATACTCTGTGGAAGAATTATACGAGAAAATCGGGATGTTGGCCTCGCTGTTATCGGAAGAGGACAATGAAATCGCGGTCAGCTTCAGTGAGTTGAAGCGATCTTATGATGAACTGCAAGCAGCATACGGCCGCCGCTTCAAAAGGAAAAAAGCGCGGGAGCGGATGCTTGCGAAAAGTGAAAAAGTATTGGAAGAAACGCTCTCTCATTATGAGCCTTTTGCTGAAGAAATGGATCGGAAAGAATGGTGGCTTTCTTAAACCTGTTTATTCTGTTTGCTATGGGGAAGACAAACTATAGCAACTTACAGAATCAGGAGGAGAAAATGATGAGTAAAACGATTTTCATTACGGGAGCCGGAAGCGGGCTCGGTAAAGGCACAGCACTGGGCCTAGCGGCAAAAGGGCATAAAGTGATCGCGCCAGTCGAAACAGCACCGCAAGTAACATCGCTCCGTGAAGCGGCAGCGTCCGCTGGAGTTGAGCTGACGACATTTAAGATGGATATTAAAAACCCGCAGGATCTGGCACAGATGCTCGAATACGATTTTGATATCTTTGTGGCGAATGCTGCCATCAATGAAGGAGGCGCACTCGGTGAAGTACCAATGGCGAATTTCCGTGAACTATTCGAAGTGAACGTATTCCAGACACTTGAAACGGCACAAATTGCGGCACGTAAATTCGTCGAAAAAGGCAAAGGCAAGATCATCTTCCTGTCTTCCATGGCCGGCATCATGTCGACGCCTTACGTCGGTCCGTACACGGCGACGAAACATGCCATCGAAGCGATTGCGAAAACGCTGCGCAAGGAAATGGCGGAGTTCGGCGTGCAAGTGGCGACGATCAATCCAGGCGCATTCGACACAGGTTTCAATGACCGCAGTGCAGAAGCGAAGTGGAAATGGTTTGATGAGAAAATCCACTTCACGCGCCCTGAAGACATGAAAGAAGCGGAGAAAGGTTTGGAAGACCAATTCGACCCGCAGGACATGATCGATAAAATGGTGGAAATCATCCCGCAGGATTCGCATAAATTCCGCACAGCTTACCCTGAAGAAACCGAGCAGCAGATGAAGGACGAAGAAGCGAAGCATTGGGAGCTCGAGATTTAACCGGAAAGGGAGAGGGCCATGAAGCCGCAACGCCCGGTTTGGGAAATTATGGAGCGCGGCGCGGAGAATGCCGGTGAAGCTTGCCGCTTGTTCGACGCGCTTGAGCCAGTCGACCCACACGAAATGTTCGGCACGTGGAAAGGGCGCGAATTGCCTACAGGACACCCAATGGACGGATGGCTTGAAAAAACGGGCTGGTACGGCAAAGCTTTCCACAGCACCGAGCATGTCGATCCTTTATTGTTCAATAATCCTTTTGGAAAACCTTTCCCGCTGCATCCGTTTCCGCCTGGCCTGATTTCCAATCTGCTGAGTGGTGCGAGAGGTGCAGCTCGGCTCCGTAAGATGGAGTGGCGCGGAAAGATAAGTGCTGTAATGATTTATGACCAGATGCCCATCCATGACCACTTCCGGAAAGTGAACGATGATGTGCTTTTGGGCATGATGGACTGGAAGGGCATGAAGCAGCCTTATTTCTTCCTATTGGCCCGTGTATATGAGTGAAACGGACGATATCTATCCAGTTCAATAAAAGAGGCCTTTTCAGCCACCCGGAAAAACGCATTATTTCCCGGGTGGTTTTTCGTATGCCAAAAAAGAAATAGCCCTTCAAATATGGTAAGCTACGTTCATAGTAAAACAGTATGGGGAGTGTTCAAAGGTGTTGGAACAAGCAAGAAAACTACTGCAGTCGCATTTCGGATATGATAGCTTCCGGACCGGCCAGGAACAGGCCATCACACAAGTCTTCGATGGCCAGAATACGATTTGTGTCATGCCTACAGGCGGCGGGAAATCGATGTGCTACCAGATTCCTGCGCTTGCTATGGAAGGAACGACAATTGTCGTGTCGCCGCTCATCTCCCTCATGAAAGACCAAGTCGACGCACTGCAAGCTGCCGGGATTCCCGCAGCCGCCATCAATAGTTCGCTCGATGTCTATGAAGTGCGTGAGATACTGCACGAAGTTCAGATGGGCATTGTGAAACTGTTATATATTGCGCCAGAGCGCCTCGATTCGGAAATGTTCTTGGATGGCCTGCAAGGCGTCAAGGTTCCGCTCATCGCAGTCGATGAAGCGCATTGTATTTCGCAATGGGGCCATGATTTCCGGCCGAGCTACCGCCTGATCAGCCGCATGCTGGAAATTTTCCCGGACAATCCGACGGTGCTTGCATTGACGGCGACGGCGACGCCTCAAGTGCGGGAAGATATTTGCCGCATACTGGATATCGAAGAACAAAATACAGTCATTACCGGATTTGAACGCGCTAATTTAAGTTTTTCTGTTGTGCAAGGGCAGGACCGTGAACGTTTTATCCGGGATTATGTGCAGAAAAACGATAACGAAGCGGGAATCATTTACGCAGCAACGCGTAAAACCGTCGATTCCGTCTATGAATCGCTCATTAAACGGGGAGTCAAAGCGGCAAAATATCACGCCGGCATGCCTGACCAAGAGCGCCGCATCGGCCAGGAAGGTTTTTTGAATGATGAAGTGACCGTGATGGTGGCGACCAATGCATTCGGCATGGGCATCGACAAATCCAATATCCGTTACGTCATCCATTACCAGCTTCCGAAAAATATGGAGAGCTATTATCAGGAAGCAGGTCGTGCAGGTCGTGACGGCTTGCCTAGTGAGTGCATCGTCCTTTATGCATCACAAGACGTCCAAACGCAGCGATTCCTGATCGATCAGGCGCAGGATCCATCGCGGATTCCAGGAGAGCTTAAAAAGCTGCAGGGCATGGTCGACTATTGCCACACGGAAAACTGCCTCCAGCAATTCATCGTCCATTATTTCGGCGACGGAAGTGCTGCTCGGTGCGGCCATTGCGGGAACTGCGTCGATGAGCGGGAAAGCCAGGATGTGACGGAAGATGTACAGAAAGTGCTGTCCTGTGTCATCCGCATGGGCCAGAAATTCGGCAAGACGATGACCGCCCAAGTTCTCACCGGCTCGCGCAATAAGAAAGTGCTCGATTTCAGGTTCGATAAACTGTCGACATATGGGGTCTTGAAGCATATGAATTCGAAAGAAGTGTCGAACCTTATCGAATTCATGATTTCGCAGGAACTATTGGCGGTCGAGCAGGGAAGCTTCCCGACTATTTTTGTCCCGGATGGCGGTCGGGATGTCCTGCTAGGCAAACGCCGTGTACTTCGGAAAGGCGCAGTGGTGACAAAGAGAATCGCCACCAACGATCCGTTGTTCGAGGAATTGCGTACTGTCCGCAAAAAATTGGCGGATGAAGCGGGCGTCCCTCCCTTTGTCATCTTTTCCGATAAAAGCCTCCAGGATATGGTCGCACGCAAGCCAAAAGACGAAGAAGCTTTTCTGGAAGTCAACGGCGTTGGTGCGAATAAACTGGAGAAATACGGCAGTTACTTTATTGAAGCAATCCGGATGCATGAAACGGTGAATAATGCCTAACAACTCTTCGGGCTTTGCAAATACATCGTCACTATAGTCAAGGCGAGGAAGCTGGATAATTCCAGGAAATAAAATGATTGTTTGAAAGCACGAAGAAAATGATATTTTCTTCGTGCTTTTTTGTTGGCAATTTACACATCAGGCAGTATGGATAGCGGAGATTGAAGAAGGCATTTTCTGCTGTCTGTGCACTATAGTTTGAGGCAGGTATATGCCGTTCTGCAGTTCTTCATCAGCTCCGAAATAAAAATTCGAATTATAATTGTATAATTTCTGGAAAACCATTTTGAAGGCAGCGAACCAAAAAAATACTGTATCAATATACACAAATAGCGAATAAAGGGGAAAGCGCATGAGCCTTGTATTGAAAGCGGTTTCATTATAATTGCCAGGAATTTCAATGAATCTTCATGCACTTGATAAAATTTTTACAAAATGCAATTGTATATATATTCAGTTATATGATATACTATCATAATATTATGACAAATTAACGTGTAAGAGGAGGCGGTTTTATTGAGTAAGAAAGAGTATCCGATCGCACAAGGATTGTATCATCCCGACCAGGAGCACGAAGCTTGCGGTATTGGGATGATCGCTAACATAGACGGCAGAAAATCTCACAGTATTGTTCAAAACGCAGTTAATATCCTCTGCAACTTGGAGCACCGCGGAGGCCAGTCATCTGATACGAGTACGGGAGACGGCGCGGGCATTTTGACGCAGATTCCGCACCGATTCTTTCTGAAGCAATGTGAAAAAGAAGGAATCGTGCTTCCGGATGAAGGCAAATATGGCATCGGAATGATCTTCATGCCCCAGGACTATGATCTTCGCATGAAAGCGAAAGATGTCATCCAACGAATCGTCGAAGAAGAAGGGCAGGAATCTCTCGGCTGGCGGCCGGTACCGGTCAACGATTCTTTCGTCGGGAACGTGGCAGCGAAAACCAAACCGGTCATTCGCCAAATTTTCATTGGCGCATCGACAGATCTTGAGACGCGCATGGACTTGGAACGCCGCCTTTATATTATCCGCAAACGTATCGAGCAGGAAATGGGCGGCGTGGAAGAATTCAAGGACGTCTATTTCAGCAGCTTGTCTGCAGGGACGATTGTCTATAAAGGCATGCTCATCCCGGAACAACTGGATTCATTCTATATCGACCTCAACCATCCCGAGTTCAAATCGGCGTTGGCACTCGTCCACTCCCGTTTCAGTACGAACACCTTCCCAAGCTGGCAGCGTTCCCACCCAAACCGCTATTCCATCCATAACGGCGAATTCAATACACTTCGCGGAAATGTCAACTGGATGCGGGCACGCCAAGCTGCTTGCAGTTCGCCATACTTCAATGAACAGGACTTGGAAAAAGTCTTGCCGGTCATCGATGAGACGGGCAGCGATTCCTCGATGTTCGACAATTGCTTCGAGTTTCTCCACCTGTCAGGCCGTTCGCTTGCGCATACGGCGATGATGATGGTGCCGGAGCCATGGGTCAATGATCAATCGATCGATAAGAAAAAACGCGACTTCTATGAATACCACAGCACGCTTATGGAGCCGTGGGACGGACCGGCGGCATTGGTATTTACAGATGGCCGGCAGATCGCAGCATGCCTCGACCGCAATGGCTTGCGCCCGGCACGCTATTATATTACGAAAAGCGGCATGATCGTACTTGGCTCGGAAGTCGGGGCACTTGATATCTTTTCCGATGACATCATCTATAAAGACCGCCTGCGCCCAGGGAAGATGCTTTTGGTAGACCTCGAAGCCGGCAAGATCGTCCCGGATGACGAAATCAAAATGCAGATTGCTTCCGAGCTTCCTTATAAAGACTGGGTCGAGAACAATTTGCTCGATTTGAGCGACCTGCCGGAACCAAAAGAAGCAATCCATCCGAACAGCGAAGGATTGTTGAAGCAACAGCTCGCTTTCGGCTATACGCAGGAAGAAGTCCAGAAAATCATAAAACCGCTGGCATCCGACGGAAAAGATCCGGTCGGGTCGATGGGATACGACTCCCCACTTGCGGTATTGTCGAAAAAACCACAGCTTTTGTATAACTATTTCAAGCAATTATTTGCACAAGTTACCAACCCGCCGATTGACGCCATCCGCGAGCAAATCATCACGGCAGCCCGGACGACGATCGGGGCAGAAGGCAATCTGGTGGATCCGAAACCGGAAAGTGCACGCCATATACGTCTTGAAACACCGGTATTGCTGAATGCAGAGCTTGAGAGGCTGCGCCAGCAAAACTTGCCCGAATTCAAGGCAGTCACTTTGCCGATCCTGTTCAAGGCGGACGGGGGCGCCGAGGCGATGGAAGCACGTTTGGAAGCATTATTTGCAGAAGCGGACGATGCCGTCGAAAAAGGCGCGACGCTTGTCGTCTTGTCCGACCGCGGCGTCGACGGGGCTTATGCGGCGATTCCGGCTTTGCTTGCAGTATCGGGCCTTCACCATCATTTAATACGCCAAGGCACGCGGACGCGCATCAGTATTTTGCTGGAGTCTGCGGAACCGCGCGAAGTCCATCATTTCGCGATGCTGATCGGGTATGGCGCGGAAGGGATCAATCCTTATTTGGCGTTCGAATCGATCGAAGACTTGGTGGCGAAAGACGATATACATGGTATGAATGTCGAACAAGCCGAAGCGAGCTACGTACAAGCTGTAACAGATGGGATTATCAAAATATTGTCTAAAATGGGTATTTCAACCATACAAAGTTACCGCGGCGCACAGATTTTCGAAGCGATTGGCATTCACATGGATGTTATCGATAAATACTTCACCCGCACATCTTCACGCCTCGGAGGCATCGGGCTTGATATCATCGCGAAGGAAGTATTGCTTCGCCATGCGTCCGCATATCCGGAACGCGAAGGGGCGAACCCGGCGCTTGAGTCTGGGGACGAGTACCAATACCGTGAAAACGGCGAAGACCATCAATACAATCCGATGACGATCCACACGCTTCAGCAAGCGTGCCGGACGAACGATTACAGCACTTTCCAAAAATATTCGAAGCTGTTGACGGATGAAAAAGCGAACTTGCAATCATTGCGAGGCTTGTTGAAATTCAAAGACCGCACACCGGTGCCGATCGAAGAAGTCGAAACGGTCGAAGAGATTTGCGCACGCTTCAAAACGGGTGCGATGTCTTACGGCTCGATCAGTAAAGAAGCCCATGAAGCGTTGGCGATCGCAATGAATAAAATCGGCGGCCGCAGCAATTCCGGAGAAGGCGGCGAAGAAGTTTCCCGCTTTATCCCGGATGATAACGGCGACAGCCGCAGAAGCGCCATCAAGCAAGTCGCCTCGGGCCGCTTTGGCGTCACGAGCCATTATTTGGTCAATGCCGACGAAATCCAGATCAAAGTCGCACAAGGGGCGAAGCCTGGAGAAGGCGGCCACTTGCCAGGGAAGAAAGTATATCCGTGGATTGCGGAAGTGCGCGGTTCGACGACTGGCGTCGAATTGATTTCACCGCCGCCTCATCATGATATCTATTCGATCGAGGATTTAGCGGAATTGATCTTCAACTTGAAAAACGCCAACCCGCATGCGCGCATCAGCGTGAAATTGGTATCGGCAGTCGGTGTCGGCACCATCGCAGCAGGCGTTGCGAAAGGCCGTGCAGATCTTGTCTTGATCAGCGGCTATGACGGCGGTACAGGCGCTGCTCCGAAAACGAGCTTGAAACATACTGGCTTGCCGTGGGAGATCGGCTTGGCCGAAACCCACCAGACGCTGCTCTTGAATGGCCTGCGCGACCGCATCGTCGTCGAAACAGACGGCAAGATGATGACTGGCCGCGATGTCGTAACTGCTGCACTTCTCGGGGCAGAAGAATATGGCTTCTCGACCGCACCGCTCGTCGTGCTTGGATGCGTCATGATGCGCGTCTGCCACTTGGATACATGCCCAGTCGGAATTGCGACGCAAAACCCGGAACTGCGCAAAAAATATACGGGCGAAGCGGATCATGTCGCGAACTTCATGCGCTTTATCGCCATGGAAGCGCGTGAGTTGATGGCGGAGCTCGGGTTCCGCACAATCAATGAAATGATCGGCCGTACCGACGTACTGGAAACAAACAAAGCGATCAAGCATTGGAAAGCAGAAGGGCTGGATTTGACGCAGCTGCTCTATCAGCCGGATCTGCCGGAAAAAGTCGGCCGCTATGCAACGATCAAACAAGATCACGGCTTGAAGCATACGCTCGACGTGCAGGAACTGCTGCCACGCTGCCGCAATGCGATCGATACAGGGGAGCCTGTTGAGGTGTCGACTGCAATCCGTAATATCCACCGCGCTACCGGAACAATCATCGGCAGTGCCATCTCCCGCAAGTATGGGGCAGAAGGCTTGCCTGAAGATACTATTACGTTGAACTTCCAAGGATCGGCTGGGCAAAGCTTCGGTGCATTCATCCCGAAAGGCATGACGCTCCGGTTGATCGGCGATTCCAACGACTTTGTCGGAAAAGGTTTATCGGGAGGGAAGATTATTGTCGTCCCCGCACCGGATTCGACATTCCTGCCAGAGAAGAACATCATCATCGGGAACGTCTCGTTTTACGGTGCCTCTGCAGGAGAGGCTTATATCCACGGCAAGGCGGGCGAACGTTTCGCTGTCCGTAACTCAGGCGCGAAAATCGTCGTCGAAGGTGTCGGCGACCATGGCTGTGAATATATGACAGGCGGCCGCGTCGTCATTCTCGGCGAGACCGGTAAAAACTTCGCTGCCGGGATGTCAGGCGGTGTAGCCTATGTCCTCGATGAAGATGAAACATTCAGTGCGCGCTGCAATCCCGAAATGGTGCACATGCAGCCGCTCGCAGAGCCGAATGAAATCGCCGAATTGAAAGAGATGATCGAAAACCATGTCCGCTATACAGGCAGCCTTAACGGCAAACGCGTGCTGGACCATTGGGACATTCTTTCTGCGAAATTCATCCGTGTCATTCCGAAAGCTTACTTGAAGATCAACGAACGCATCAGCAAGCTGCAGGATAGCGGCATGGCAAAATATGACGCTGAAATGGCTGCATTCGAAGAAAGTAAAATGGCTTCTGCCGGCAAATAATAGCCGGAAAAACCGTCTTTCATAGATAACCGCTTGGAAAATATGCGAACTGGAGGGAAACTATGGGGAAAATAACCGGATTTATGGAATATGACCGACAGACAGTAAAAGAGCGAGACCCTGCAACAAGAACGCATGATTGGAATGACTATACCGTTCCGCTATCTGAGCAGGAAGTACAAACTCAAGGGGCGCGCTGCATGGATTGCGGCGTCCCGACTTGCCAGACAGGAATGGAATTGGATAACGGCACGACCGGATGCCCTGTCAACCACCTGATTCCGGAATGGAACGACCTCGTCTACAGAGGACAATGGAAAGAAGCACTTCACCGTGAACATCTGAAGAACAACTTCCCGGAATTCACCGGCGTCGCATGCCCGGCTCCGTGTGAAGGGGCTTGTGTTCTCGGCATCAACGAACCGCCTGTCGCCATCCGCACAGTCGAGCGCTCGATCATTGAACGCGGCTTTGCGGAAGGCTGGGTCGTCCCGGAACCGCCGAAACACCGCACGGGCAAAAAAGTGGCTGTTGTCGGTTCGGGTCCTGCGGGCCTTGCTGCAGCAGCGCAATTGAACAAAGCGGGCCATACCGTTACGGTCTTCGAGAAAAGCGACCGCATCGGCGGTTTGCTGACCTATGGCATCCCTGAAATGAAATTGCCTTATGACATGGTCATGCGCCGCGTCAAAATCCTCGAGCAGGAAGGCATCACGTTCGTCACCAATGTGGAAGTCGGCAAAAACTATCCTGCAACGAAATTGCGCGATGATTTCGATTCGGTCATCATGGCGACCGGCGCGACTGTCCACCGCAATATTGACGTCGAAGGGCGTGACTTGGAAGGCGTACATTTCGCGATGGATTTCCTCCATGCCAGCACGAAAAGCTTGCTCGATTCCGATTTGGAAGACGGCAATTATATCTCGGCAAAAGGAAAAGACGTCATCGTCATCGGCGGCGGCGACACGGGGACAGACTGTCTCGCAACTTCTGTCCGCCACGGCTGCAAGAGCCTTGTACAATTCGATGTGTACGATAAAAAAGGCGCAATCCGCGATGAAAAAGGCAACCCATGGCCGCAATATCCGAAAGTCCATAGTGTAGAGTACGGGCATAAAGAAGCAGCCGCAACTTTCGGCGATGATCCACGTGCATATGCTGTCATGACCAAGAAGTTTGTCGGTGACGAAAATGGGCGTGTAAAAGAAGTCCATACAGTCAATGTCAAACTGAAAATCGACGAGCAAGGCAACCGTATCCGCGAAGAAATTCCCGGCACGGAAAAAGTGTGGAAAGCGGATCTGATTTTGATTGCCATCGGTTTCAGCGGACCGGAACAAATGCTGATCGACCAATTGAATGTGGAAACGCACGACAATTCGCGCGTCAAAGCGGAATACGGTGATTACCGTACGAATGTCGAAGGAATCTTTGCAGCTGGCGATATGCGCAGAGGCCAGAGCCTCATCGTCTGGGCGATCAACGAAGGCCGTGAAGCAGCGAGAGAATGCGACCGTTATTTGATGGGCAGCACAGTATTGCCATAGAAAAATGTAAGAGCCCGCAATTGTAAAAATTGCCGGGCTCTTTTTCGTTTGGCAATATTATGCAAAGTGTTCTTGGAACTGAGATAGAAGGATAAAAAGATGATAGTTTAAGTAATTTTCAATATTGAAAAAATTTATTTAATGTAAATTTTTTCAGGAGTTGTTGTGCAAAAGTCCTAGTGTGTATATACTAGGACTTGTAGGACTATCGGTAATTTATGAATGGAAGCATCTAACTAAAAACATAAGTCACTCGAAAGCTGCCTGCAAAAAAATAAATCAATCCAGGGGGAATACGCATGTTTAAGAAAAGTTTTGCAGCCGTCATCTTCTCGTTCATAATGATCTTATCAATGGGAACAGGTGCATTCGCGCAAAGTGAGACAATCATCGAGACAGTGCCTCATTACTCAATCGAAGAAAACATGAGCGACGAAGTAAAAGCAGCAATTGAAGACATCAACCGTACAAATACAAAAATCGAAGCGGAAATCGCTAAGAACCAAGTGAAAGCTGACCAACTTTACGAGGAATACCTCAGCAAGCTTGGTAAAGAAGCAGATTCCCAAAAGCAGGAAGAGCTCACAGCAAAATACGAAAAGCAGATTACGAAGCTTATTACCGACCTTCAAGTAAAAGCGGAAAAAATGACGCTTAAAGGCATGGAGAAAGCTGAAGCAGCTGGAATCGAAGCGGAAATCGCTTTTGTGGATGTTAAGTTTGGGGACAGAACTGCTTTGATCGATCCGATTATTGTAGTTTCTTGGTAAGTATATTGTAGATATCTTTTAAAAAGAGTAGTATGGGGGTAGAGGAAACTTTACTCTCATTTTTTATATTTCAGGGGATGTGAATTTGTGAAAGGCTTGGATATATTAAAAGGAAAATATCTGGAAAAAGTTGAAAACGATGCTACCACTCTTTCTTTATTGGGCAGAGGTAGTGGTTTGGAACTGATGAAACAAACCATTTTAAAAGATAAAACTTTTATTTTGATTCCAAGCGAAGCCACTGAGGCACATGAATTCTATTACATATTAGATGGAGAAATACAGGCTGAAGTCGAAGGAAATCAAGTTCATCTTGGCAAAGATGATTTCTTTTCATGCAAAGAATTGGAAGCGCCCGTGAATTTTAATGTTGTAGAAACGGTTATTTTATTATCTGTTTCAAATTTCCCGGTTTTCCAATATGCCAGTAAAATGATTGCGGAGCTTCGAAAAATCGGTGAAAAAGTAGAACATAAAGATCGGTATACCTTCAATCATAGTTTTCGTGTAGCCACTTATGCGATTAAAACAGCATCTAAAATGAAATTGACGAGGGAACGCACAGAATCGCTATTCTTAGCCTCGTTACTTCACGATATCGGCAAAATCAATATTCCTGAAGAAGTGTTGAAAAAGCCTTCCAAATTGACGGACGAAGAGTTTGACTTGGTGAAAAAACATCCAGGAGACGGCGCTGACATGATCCGGGACACCCCTTATAAGGATATTGCAGACATCGTCGAGCAGCATCATGAACGGGTGAACGGACGTGGATACCCATTCGGCTTGAAAGGCGATGAAATCCTGGTCGAGGCGAAAATCATCGGCGTTTGCGATACTTTCGATGCGATGACCGAAGACCGTGCATACCGTTCCGCATTCACCGCTCAATATGCGATGGAGGAGCTCGAACGGCTGATCGGCATCCAATATGATGAAGACGTGGTAAGGGCATTCAAGCAAGTGTTGATAGAAGAAGGGAAATTAATAGATACACCTTAAAGGATGCTCACCCACATGAGCGTCCTTTTCCTTTTTCAGGGAAGAGATGTTTGAAAATAGGCAATTCCGTCTATACTTACTATACTAAGGTTTTTAAAATTAAGGAGGAGATTATAAGATGGGACGCAAGTCAGGTGGATTTTTCAGTAAGCTCGTATTGCTCGGTGTAGGAGCGGCAATCGGAGCGGCAATGACACAGAAAAAGTCGGAAACCGGCAGTACGCAAAATACAGGCGGTTCTTCGGCAAGTACAACCGATATGAAAGAAAACATCAAGAAGAACTTGGATCGCTTCAATGAACAGTCAGGCGGCATGGTCGATAAAGTGAAGCCTCATATCAGCAAAGCGGTCGATACAGTCAAAACGACGATCGAAAAGCAGCAGCAAATGATGGACAAGGAAAAAGAGGCGCTCGATAAAGCGAACAAGACCGTCCAGGATGAAGTCGGCGAAACGAAAAGTTCGGGTTCTTCGACGAGTGATAATATTTCTTCGGCAAACAAAGAGACAAGCTCATCTGCTAATGTGTCTTCGGATAAAGACAAGCCAAGCGGCGGCGCATTCGGCGGCAGCACCGAATACACTGAATCCTTGAAGAAGGATTTGGATAATGATTCCTCATCTGACAAATCTTCAAATGATGGAACATTCAAAAAATGACTTCGGTTATAATAGAACAAAGAACAGCTATGCCGAGCATTGGCATGGCTTTTTCTTTCCCTCCAGTAGACAGAAGATTCACATCCTTCGGAAATCAACGGAATTTACTGGCGGTATTCTGACAGAGGGGGTTAGGCCAAGTGTTCAACGATTATAAAACCATTCCTTTTTTCGACGAGATGTTTACGCCTGACGGAAAACCGAAATCCCATTATGAAACGTTCTACGAAGTAATCAAAAGATTCTCAGAAGATGAACTGAGGGAAAAACATGAAACTGCCCAGTTATCGTTTCTGCGCCAAGGAATCACTTTCACTGTCTATCACAATAATGTCGGAACTGAACGGACAATGCCTTTCGACTTTGTGCCGATCATCATTCCGCCGGAAGAATGGGAAGTCGTCGAAAAAGGGATGACACAGCGTGCGGAAGCGCTGAACCGCTTTTTGGACGATGTGTACCATGATCAAAAGATTATTGAAGCGGGAATCGTGCCGCGGCATCTGGTCGAAGACAATCCATACTATTATGAAAAGCAGATGAAAGGCGTCGACGTCCCGCTCGGGAATCATATTTTTCTCGCAGGAATTGATTTGATCCGCGACGAACACGGCAAGTATCATGTGTTGGAAGACAATTTGCGCAATCCGTCCGGCCTATCTTATGTATACCAGAACCGCTATGTCATGAGGCAAGTGTATCCGGAGTTTTTCGTCAACCATTCGGTAAGGACGCTTGAACATCAAATGAGTTTTTTGCATGACGCCATATTGGATCACGCGCCCGTGCAGCGGAAAGATAAAGCGTTTGCGGTTCTGTTGACACCAGGCATGTACAACTCGGCTTATTACGACCATGTTTTCCTGGCTCAGCAAATGGGCTTGGATCTGGTGGAAGGGCGTGATCTGGTCGTCCGCAATAACATCGTGTACATGAAATCGATCCGTGGCCTCAAGCGCGTCGATATCATCTACCGGCGCATCGATGACGATTTTCTCGATCCGGAATCTTTCCGGGCTGACTCGGCACTTGGTGTGCGTGGGGTGATGGAAGCGTATCGAAAAGGCAATGTCGCCATTTTGAATGCGGTCGGCAATGGCGTAGCGGACGACAAGGCCATCTATGCGTATGTCCCGGAAATGATCCGCTACTACTTGGAAGAAGAACCCATCATCGATAATGTGAAGACATATTTGCTTGATAAGCCTGAAGATCGGGAATGGGTACTCGAGCATCTTGAAGAGCTCGTCGTCAAAAACGTAGGGGCATCCGGTGGTTACGACATGCTTGTCGGCCCGCATGCCTCAAAGGAGCTGATCGAAAAATTCAGGGAGAAAATTATCGAATCGCCTCATCAATACATTGCCCAGCCGACGATCAAGCTGTCGCGTGCGCCGGCTTACCAGGGAGATAAGTTTTATCCGTGCCATGTGGATCTTCGTGTATTCGTCATGAGAGGCGAAACGACCCACGTCATGCCTGGCGGGTTGTCGCGTGTCGCATTGAAAGAAGGTTCACTTGTCGTCAACTCGTCACAAGGCGGCGGCGGCAAAGATACATGGGTATTCAAAAAGAAAGAAGAAGGGGAGGATGCGTAAATGTTAAGCCGTGTTGCAAATTCATTGTATTGGATGTCCCGGAATGTCGAGCGGGCGGAGAACAATGCGCGCATCCTCGACGTGCAATTGCTTCAGATGATCGAAGCGGCCGATGAAGAACTCGTGCGCGACTCAGACTGGCGGTTGATCTTTGAGATCTGCGATTCGACGGAGACGATGCGCCGGATCAAAGCCAATCCGACATATGAAGAATCGGAGCTGGTGCAGTATTTGGCGATGGCGCAAGAAAATTCCAATTCAGTCGCAAGCTGCGCAATGGTCGTCCGTGAAAATGCCCGCATCAGCCGGGACCATATTCCCGACGATTATTGGGAAACGTGGAACCGCACGTATTTGACGCTTTCGGATATGGATTTGGAGAAGAGCTCAGTCCGTGAAATGAGGGCGTTTCTTGAAAACATCAAAACGACTTCGCTTATTTCCCAGGGAATCGTCGAGTCCTCGATGTCCCGCGGTGTGGCGTATCAAATGATCAA
Source organism: Bacillota bacterium (assembly GCA_051750505.1). GTDB lineage: Bacteria > Bacillota > Bacilli > Bacillales_A > Planococcaceae > Planococcus. The sequence goes on along the minus strand of JBNJJS010000001.1, from coordinate 111,691 downwards.
AATCGCCAAATGGCTTGAGCGTGCGGAAAAGACGGCGCGTATTTTGAATGTCGTCTGCGAGCGGACGCGTGAACGCGTAAGAAAAGAGAAGACGGATGATTATTATTTCTGGCTGGCCGCCCTGCGGATGACCAATGGCTATAATGCGTACCTGAAGAGCAACCCGCCGCGCATGGAACCGAAGAAAGTGTTGGGCTTTTTGATCTCGGACAAAACCTTCCCGAGATCGATCCGCTACTGCCTCGATCATGTAAGGGACGCAGTCGAAGAACTTGAAGAAGGCAAAGTGTCGCATTATTCATGGGAATTATATGCAAAGCTCGACGAAGTCCGGACTTCATTCAGCGAGACGGATATCGAATCTCTTGATTCGGATGAATTGATGCACTTCCTGAACCGTTTTCAGGATGGCTGCAACGAAATCAGCCGAATTTTCTCCAGCACTTATTATTTGACCGATCCTGAAGCGGAAACGGCTATGGCGTTCCAATCTCAAGGGATGGATATGAAAGGAATAACTTCTATGAAATACAAAATTGAGCATACAAATATTTTCGACTATGAAACAATCGTCGACCAAAGCATGAATACCATCCGCTTGAAACCGAGAACCGATGAATGCCAACGCCTGCTGTCATACCGTGCGGATATTACGCCGGCAACATTGACGAAAGAGCATGTCGATATTTTCGGTAACAATGTCGAAACCTTTTTCATTGCGGAACATCACCAGCATCTCGAAGTTAAATCGACTTCCATCGTCAGCATCCAGAAAAGCCCGTTCATCCACCGCATCGATTATTCGCCGGAGATGAACGTCATTTTCCACTCCCAATTGTTTAAGGAGCATTACATGGCGTACTTGAGCAATACCGCTTATACGTACATCACTCCGGAACAGATGGAGTTGGTCGACAGGGAGCTCGGGGCTATGACCAACCCTGTGCAATACGCCATCGATGTGACTGAATATGTATTCGATCACTTTACCTACGACGGGGGATCGACTACTGTCACGACAAAAGCGAGCGAGTCGTTCGGCCTGAAAAAAGGGGTCTGCCAGGATATCACGCATGTCATGCTTGGTATTTTGCGCAACAAGCATATCCCGGCGCGCTACGTCAGCGGCTATTTATACGTCGGTGAAGATTCGGCGCTTGTCGGGGATGCGGCGAGCCATGCTTGGGTGGAATTCATGGTGCCCGGCATCGGCTGGGTCGGGCTTGATCCGACGAATAATGTCGAAGCGTTGGAAAACCATATCCGCGTTGGCGTCGGGCGTGATTATAATGACGTCAGCCCGGTTCAAGGCGTCTATAGAGGCGGAAGCCAATCACTTGATGTGAAAGTGTCCGTCAGCTTGCTCGACCAATAATGCCAATAATCGCTTAACTGCAAAAACTGCCCGATCCGTGCCATAATGAAAAGATAAGACAGATGAACGGAGAAGGAGAAATTATGAACACAAATCAATTTAAAGCTTACGGCATCAGCGATACGATCGTAAAAGCGCTGGAAGGCCTCGGCTACCAAGAACCGACCGAAGTGCAACAGCAAGTCATCCCGGCAGCTCTGGAAAAACACGACTTGACCGTCAAATCGCAAACCGGCAGTGGCAAGACGGCTGCATTCGGCATACCGCTGTGCGAACTCGTCGATTGGGAAGAAAACAAGCCCCAGGCGCTGGTCCTGACACCGACACGTGAACTTGCCGATCAAGTGAAAGAGGACATCACCCATATCGGCCGCTTCAAGCGCATCAAAGCTGCTGCTATCTATGGCAAGCACCCTTTTGCGTATCAAAAAGAAGAACTGAAGCAAAAATGCCATATCGTTGTAGGGACGCCGGGCCGCGTGCTTGACCATATCGAAAAAGGGACGTTGAAGCTCGAGAAAATCGAGTATTTGGTGCTCGATGAAGCAGACGAAATGCTCAATATGGGCTTTATCGAACAAGTCGAAGCGATCATCAAGCAACTTCCGAAAGAACGGACGACCATGCTGTTCTCGGCGACATTCCCGGGGCATCTGGAAAAACTGCAACGTGATTTCATGCGCTCTCCGCGCTATATCGGAATCCAGGCAGCAGATACCTTGGAAGAACGGATCGAGCATTCACTCATCATCGTGAAGGAACAGGACAAGTTCCAGTTGCTGCGTGACGTGACCGTGGTCGAGAATCCGGACAGCTGCATCATTTTCTGCCGCACGAAAGACCAGGTCGATGCCGTATCGGAAGGGCTGGAACGGTTGTTCTATACGAGCGATCAATTGCATGGCGGCATGACCCAGGAAGACCGTTTCGGCGTCATGGATGATTTCCGCCGAGGCGAATTCCGCTATTTGGTCGCGACCGATGTCGCGGCGCGAGGCATCGATATCGACGGCATCACCCATGTCATCAATTATGATTTCCCGCTCGAGAAGGAAAGCTATGTCCACCGCGCAGGCCGCACGGGGCGTGCTGGCAAGAGCGGCAAGGCGATTTCGTTCGTCACGCCGTTTGAAGACAAATTCCTGAAAGAAACGGAAGACTATTTAGGGTTTGAGATCCCGCGCGTCGAACGGCCGTCGAGAGAGCAAATCGCCTTGGCGAAACCGGCATTTGAAGACAAGATCGAGAGCCGCCAGAAGCCGAAGAAACATAAAGCCGCTGCACTCAATCAAGACATCATGAAGCTGTATTTCAACGGCGGCAAAAAGAAAAAGCTGCGCGCTGTCGATTTTGTCGGGACGCTGACCAGCATACCCGGCATTACGGCGGAAGATATCGGCATCATCAAAATCCAGGACACTGTCACGTACATCGACATTTTGAATGGCAAGGGACTGCATGTCTTGAAGGCGATGAAAGACAAGACCGTCAAAGGAAAAACCTTGAAAGTCCATAAAGCGAAAAAATGATCTTAGGCCTTTTCGAAGCTTTGAAAGCTTTGGAAAGGGCCTTTTTTCTATGGTCGAACGTAGAGTTTTAATGGGGTGGGTTCTTTTGTCACGAAAAAAAGTGTAATTGTAATCAAATATGCCTAATGCTGTCACATGATTGTAACCTTGGCGTGCTATTTTATTTTTACTCAAAAGATTTCGAAACAGTCACGCAAGGCGCAATTATCCGATACGCAAAGGGGATAGGAATTTGAAAAAATTAATGGCGGCTTTAGGAATGGCATTGCTCTTGTTACTCGGCACTTCACTCACTACTTCTGCAGCATCTAATGTTTATACAGTGAAAAGCGGCGACACGCTTTATAAAATTTCCCAACAGACGAAAGTATCCGTCAATAACCTGAAATCCTGGAACGGATTAAAATCGAACTTGATCTACCCGAAACAAAAATTGAAATTGAAAAAGTCCTCAGCGAAAACCATCTCTAAACCAGCTCCTTCTTCAAGCAAAGACAATGTAGTGAAGGAATTCACCGTTTCGTCGACGGCTTATACGGCTTATTGTAAAGGATGCTCAGGCATCACGAGAACGGGCATCAATTTGAAGAAGAACCCTGGAGCTAAAGTGATCGCAGTCGATCCGAAAGTCATCCCGCTCGGCACGAAAGTATGGGTGGAAGGTTATGGCTATGCGGTTGCCGGCGACACAGGCGGCGCAATCAAAGGCAAAAAAATCGACGTCTTCATCCCAACCCAAAGCCAAGCGCTCAAATGGGGACGCAAGAACGTAAAAATTAAAATCCTAAAATAAGCAAAACCCGGCTGATCCATCAGCCGGTTTTTTTTATATAGCATTTTCATGGGGATGCATCAGAAAAGGAAGCTTACATCATAGGTCAGAGCATTCACTATCCAGATAGCTTTCGCTTTAGATACTACATTACAAGACACCATCCCCTGGGAAGCGATTCCCCACTAGCCGGCAACTTATTAAAGAAGCAAATCTGATTAAACACACACAGATCAATGAAATCTTGCAGCCGCCCAGCGCCCAGGGTGAGCCGACGCCATAAGACAAGTGTTCTTCTTGGCTTATTGCGAGAGGCCAACCCAAAGCAGGGCGGCGAATACTAAATACGAAGAACAAATAGAAAATCGGAACAAATCCACATACAAACCTTCACTACCTTCACTTAAGCTGCGTGCCGGGAAGCGATTCCCCCACTAGCCGGCAACTTATTAAAGAAGCAAATCTGATTAAACACACACAGATCAATGAAATCTTGCAGCCACCCAGCGCCCAGGGTGAGCCGACGCCATAAGACAAGTGTTCTTCTTGGCTTATGACGAGAGGCCAACCGAAAGCAGGGCGGCGAATACTAATATGAAGAACAAATAGAAAATCGGAACAAATCCATATACAAACCTTCACTACCTTCACTTAAGCTGCGTGCCGGGAAGTGATTCCCCCACTAGCCGGCAACTTATTAAAGAAGCAAATCTGACTAAACACACACAGATCAATGAAATCTTGCAGCCGCCCAGCGCCCAGGGTGAGCCGACGCCATAAGACAAGTGTTCTTCTTGGCTTATGGCGAGAGGCCAACCCAAAGCAGGGCGGCGAATAGCCAAACGAAGATTCATCACAAACACCGAAACAATTCCACAAGTAAAATCTCACTTTCTTCATTTCTGCCCCAAGCTATACCCAAAACCGCTGCTTTGATTCGCCATAAACTATGGATGAAAAAACAAGCCCAATATAGAGGTTAAATAATTAGTCTTTTAGGGAAGAGATGTATATACTGTTTGTATAGGTATTGTATAACCTTTACAGGACGAAACGGGGGCTTACGCAATGGAAAAAAGAATGATTATTATCGGGGCGGGGCCAGGCGGCTTGGCGGCAGGAATGCTTTTGGCGAGCAAAGGATACCAAGTCGACATTTATGAAAAAAATGACCGCATCGGCGGGCGCAATGCTGCATTGAAATTAGGCGATTTCACCTTCGATACGGGGCCGACCTTCTTGAGCATGCTTCATTTGGTTGAGGAATTATTCGAAACGACAGGACGCAATCTCCATAATTATATGGAAGCGATCGAACTGGATCCGATGTACGAACTGCGTTTCGAAGACCAGAACCTAGTGATGACACGTGATGCGGAAGCGATGCGAAAACAAATCGATGAGAATTTCAAAGGCGACGGTGAAGGCTACGAGCGCTTTATGAAAGAGACCGGTAAAAAGCTGGAAGCACTATCGCCGCTGCTGCAGACGAAAATGGACCGCATGACGGACCTATTGCAACCGAAAGTGATAAAGGCGCTGCCCGAACTAGAAGGTGGCAAGACGCTCTATGATGTATTGTCACGCTATTTCAAGGATGAACGTTTGAAGATGGCATTCGCTTTCCAGTCCAAATATCTTGGCATGTCGCCTTGGGAATGCCCAGGCGCATTTACGATTCTTTCGTATATGGAGCATGCATACGGGATTTACCATCCGATTGGCGGAGTCAATCAATTATCCGCTGCGATGGCAAAGGCAGTAGAAGAGATGGGCGGACGCATCCATACGAGCAAAGGCGTTCAAAAATTATGGGTGGAAGGACGCACTGTAAAAGGTGTCGACCTGCTTGACGGCAGCCGGGAAGCTGCTGACGAGGTAATCATCAACGGCGATTTTGCACACGCGATGACTCACCTAGTGGAACCAGGCATATTGAAGAAATACACGCCTGCTAAACTCGACAAGAAAAAGTATTCATGCTCGACGTTCATGCTGTACTTAGGGCTCGACAAGAAATACGATTTGTCGCACCATACAATCGTCTTCTCGAAAGATTATAAAAAGAATGTAGAAGAAATGACCAAGTCGAGAATCCTATCGGCAGATCCGTCCATCTACATCCAGAATGCCAGCGTTACAGATCCGACCTTGGCACCGTCCGGGAAATCTGCGCTCTACATATTGGCGCCGGTGCCGAATAATTTCAGCGATATCGGATGGGAAAACGAACACGAAGCATTCCGGGAACTTGTGCTCGACATCATTGAAGAAAAAACGGATTTCAAAAACTTGCGCGACCATATCGAAGTCGAGAAAATCCTGACACCGTTCGGTTGGGAATCGGATTACTCGGTGTATCGCGGCGCTACGTTCAACTTAGGCCATCAATTATCGCAAATGATGGTGTTCCGCCCTCACAATAAATTCGAAGAACTCAGCAATTGCTGGCTGGTCGGAGGCGGGACCCATCCAGGAAGCGGCTTGCCGACCATTCTGGAGTCGGCCCGCATTACGACGAACGGCATTCTAAAAGAAGACGGCAAATCAGGGATTCCGATCGGTCCTCTTCCGAAAGTGGAGGGATACGTATGAAGATTGCCATAATCGGCGGGGGCGTCGGCGGCTTGATGGGTGCACTTTTCTTAACGAAACAAGGCTACGATGTCACGATTTATGAAAAAGAAAACAAACTCGGCGGCAGAATGGCGTTTGTGGAGCGTGACGGTTTCCGCATAGACGAAGGCCCGACGATCGTCCTGCTGCCGAAAATGTTCCGCGATTTGTTCTCGCAAGCAGGAATTGACCCGAAAAGCATCGAATTATTATTGTGTGACCCTCTCTATACTATCCGCTTTACGGATGGAAAAGTGTATACGAAATATCCAGGACGCGAGCGTCAGCTGCAGGAAGTCGAAGAACAGTTTCCGGATGACAAAGAAGGGTTTATCCGTTTTATGGATGAAGGGAAAAAGCGATTCGATATCGGAAAGCCTGCTTTTTTGGAACATGATTTTGTCCGTAAGGCAGACTTCTGGACCTTCCGCAACATCCGCAATTTGATGAAGTTGAAACCGCAGCAGTCGGTTCATAGGTTAATGGAGAATTATTTCAAAGATGAACGGCTTCAGCTTGCATATTCACTACAGGCGCTTTATATCGGTGGAGACCCATACCGGGCGCCGGCGATGTATTCACTTGTCCCGTTCAGTGAACACGAACATGGCGTCTATTACGTGAAGGGGGGCTATGCGGGCATCATTCCTGTGATGGAAGAGGAATTGCGTGCACGTGGAACGGATATTCGAATGGAAACCACCGTCAAGCACATCTTCAAAAAAGACGGGCGGGCGACTGGGGTCGAAACGGAAAGTGGTATAGAAACATATGATGCGATTGTCTACAATGGGGATTTCCCGGGCATGAAAAAATTAGTGCCAGCCAAAAAAGAAAAGGAATTTACGCCTTCTTCGGGTTGTGTGCTACTATATTTCGGCTTAAATAAGATTTATAAAGATGTAAATGTCCACCAGTTTTTTATCGGTGATGATTATAAAGAGCATATGGAAGATGTATTTGTCAGGGGACAAAAGACTGAAAATCCGGCTTTCTATACGTTTCATCCTTCAGTCATCGATGAATCGCTCGCTCCAGAAGGCAAGTCGGTGCTTTATGTACTGGTACCGGTTCCGTCTGGCACAGAAATCGATTGGAAAAGCGAAGATCAATGGATTGGGCGCATTCTGGACCGGATGGAGACGCTATCGTTTCCAGGCCTCCGGGAAGCGACCGAGTGGATGGAAATTCGGACGCCGAAAGATGCGGAAGAGTTTGGATTGTTCAAAGGCGGCAGTTTTGGAATCGGCCCGACATTGAGTCAATCCGGTGTTTTCCGTCCGCAGATCAAGCCGGAAAAAACGGAGAACCTGTATGCAGTAGGGGCGTCCGTCCACCCAGGTGGCGGCATCCCGATTGTCATGCAAGGCGCGAAATTGCTGGCCAATAGAATTCACAGCGATTTGAAGGAAAGGGGCGGTTCATGATGGAGTTGAAACAAGCCTATAGCTATTGCGAACGCGTTATTGCCGACAATTCAAAGAGCTTTTACAAAGCATTTTCCCTATTGCCTAAAGAAAAGCGCAAAGCGGTGTGGGCAGTATATGCCTTCTGCCGGAAAGTCGATGATATTGTGGATGAGGGAAGCCATCCCGAACCTGAACTGCAGGCATTCAAAAAAGAATTCGATGAATTTTTGGCAGGTTCGGTTCGTTGGGATGATCCGATGTGGCTCGCCCTGGAAGATGTGTTCGAAAGCTATGACATGGATGCCAGTGCGTTTTACGGATTGATCAAAGGACAGGAAATGGACTTGACGATCAAACGCTACCGGACACTCGATGAATTATTGGACTATAGTTATCACGTCGCGAGTACTGTCGGGCTAATGCTGCTGCCGATTTTGGCGCCGGGGCGTACAGCGCTTTTAAAAGACGGAGCGATTTCCCTCGGCTATGCGATGCAAATCACGAATATTTTGCGCGACATCGGCGAGGATCTTTCCAGAGGACGGATCTATTTGCCGCAGGACATCATGCGCAAATATGGTCTTGCTGAAGAACAACTTGGTAGTGGAAAGGTTTCCGAATCGTTCATTCAAGTATGGGAAGAACTTGCTAGAACGGCGGAATCCCATTATGATTATGCGTTTGAGACGATGGATGATTATCCTTTGTCTTCGCGTGTACCGGTTAAAGGGGCCGCGCTTGTCTACCGGGAAATTCTGGCGACGATCCGATCGAAAGAATACACTGTCTTCCACGAAAAACATTACGTAACGGAAGACTCCAAACAATCGATTTTGGCATGTTTATAATAAAATATTCCGATCAGCGGGATATAGGCTGAAAGCGCAGTGCCCTTAAGCTGTATCCCTTGATCTGCCGAGGCTGTTAAAGCGGGCCGGTAATTTAAAAAGAAGCTGTTTCCATCTGTCATTAGACGAATGGAAGCAGCTTCTTTTATTTGGTTATGAATAATGTTGAATCAAGCGCCGTGCTACGTTAAGGCCGCTCAAAGCCACCATAGGCGAACCGCCGCCCGGATGGACGCTGCCACCGACAAAGAATAATCCTTGAATGTCACGGCTCGCATTTGACGGGCGTAAAAAAGCGTCTTTAGGGCGGTTGGAGGACGGCCCGTATAAAGCCCCGCGATGAGAACCGAATTTATCACGGATGAATTCAGGGGTAAAGATCCGTTCTTCTTTAAGGTGGGCACGTATTGTTATTCCATAATGTTCCAATAAATCATAAATGCGTTCTTTGTATTGTCCGGCTTCGATCTGCAAATGGCCATCAACCGTCAGCGCCGGTGCGTTTACAAGAATGAACAGATTGTCGCCAAGCGGTGATACGGAAGGGTCGGTATGGGATGAATTGCTAATGTAGATGGTCGGCTCGCCGCTGTATTGCTTATCGGAAAACAATTCGCGGAACTCGCGTGGATAATCGGCTGAAAAGAAGACATTGTGATGCTTCAGTTCAGGCAAGCGCACATCAAGCCCTGCCGTGATGACAAAAGCCGAGATCGACGGCTCGAATCGGTCACGTTTCGCATCCCGGAAAGACGGGCGCTCTGATTCATCCACCAACTCAGGAAATGCCGACAATAAATCTCCGTTCAAGATGACGGCATCCGCTGCAATCCGGTCGCCGCCAGAAAGCTCCACTCCGCATGCTTTGCCTTGTTCCGTCAGGATGCGGGTGACGGGCGTTTCGGGATGCATTTCCACGCCGCATTCCGCTGCGACCGCTGCAAAGCCCTGCGCAATCGATACGTTTCCGCCTTTAGCGTAAAAGACGCCTTGCGCCAATTCGAGGTGAGCGATCATCGCGAACGTGGCAGGGGCTTTATAAGGCGATGAGCCGATATAGGTAGCGTAGCGCCCGACTGCCTGGCGCAAGCCTTCGTGCTTGAAGTAGCGGCTGAAAAAATGGTCCATCGATTCAAGCGGGCGCACCTTCAGCATGGCCACACCGAGTGATGGGGACAGATAATCACGGAACGATTGGAAGCTCAGCGGAAAGAAATATTGTTCGGATGAACGATACAGGCGTGCGACTTCAGCCAAAAACGCATCGTATTTACCGGCTGCAAAAGGATCCAGCTTTTCGAGCTGTTGGATCATATGCGCCCGGTCTGCCGTAAAGTCGATGTGGCTGCCGTCCGTGAAATGGTTGCGCGTATGGACGGCGAGTTTTTCGAGTTGGAAATACTGTTCAGGATCGCGTCCGGTCTGTTCGATGACTTGTCGGAAGATTTCGGGCATCGTGATCGTGTTCGGGCCGAAATCGAAACGGTAGCTGCCGAGTTCTACAGGCATCAGCTTTCCGCCGAAATGACTGTTCTTCTCGAATAGGCTGACCCGCATGCCGGCGTTTGCAAGCGTGATCGCGGCGGACAAGCCGCCGAGCCCGCCACCGACGATGGCGATATGTGGTCGGTTCATGAATAATGCCTGCCTTTCCATGTATAGGACTCATTTTTCAACGATTTTTTCATGGCCGTGAGCATGACCGCGAGCATGGCTGCGGCTTGAAGCGGAATGAGAAACGCCAAATACCAGCGCTGATTGGTTACCATATCGACATACCAGCGCTGCAAAACAGTCAGGACATACGGAAGGAGCCAGATCCAGTTTGCCGTGATAAGGCCAGCTGCAGCGAGAAACAGCGGGAAGATATAAAAGACGCTGTAAAACAAGGTCAGTAGTATGGCGATCAGCGGCGAACGCCCGATGCCGGTGTAGCTATTCTTCAAGAAGCCTTCCCATACTTCGGCTGGCGTTTCATACATCCGGCATTTAACCGAGGCGGTGATATTGGCGAGCAGCACTTTATGGCCTGCTTGTTTCAGGGTGCGCGCGATATGTACATCTTCGACGAGTGAGGTGCGCACGGCTTCGTGGCCGCCGATCGAATCGTAGGCTTTTCGTTCAAAAGCCATCCACATGCCGTTTGCAGCGGTGGCCGCCGGGAATTTTGCATAATTGGCAAGCGCCAAGGGCAAGTGGAACAAAATAACGAAATGAAGCATCGGAACGAGCAATTTGCTCAGGAATACCGGCACTTCAAAAGCAGGGAAGCCGGACAAAAGGGCGGCGCTCCGTTTTTCCATTAAGCCAAGTGTCTGACGCACTGCCTGCTTGCGGAAACGGACATCGGCATCGACGAAAAATAAGTAATCGCCTGAAGCCTGTTTTTGCAGCTGATGGCACGCGTGGACTTTGCCGATCCACCCTGAAGGCAATTCGACGCCCTGCAAAATAGTGAAGCGTTTGTCGCCCGCGATTTCCCGGTCGAGTGCGGCTTGGGTGCCGTCCGTCGATTGGTCGTTCAAGATGATGAATTCAGCACGTTCCCAGTCGGTCTCTTTTAATGAACGGACAATCGTCGGTACATTGCGCTCCTCGTTGCGCATCGGCACGAGGATGGAAACGAGCGGCTCTGCTTTTACTATAGGCTGTTTTGGCAGCGCCGGAAGGAATAAGCGGTTAGAGACAATCCAAAGAAAAAAGGCGATATGGATAGCGATCAAAGCCGTAATCATGATTTACGCCTCCTTTTCAGCATCTCCTGGAATTCTTCGTAATTCTCTTCGAGAACATCTTTCTTCAAATGATCGAGTGCGGCGGTTTCCCGCTCCTGCAACCATAGGGTCCTGTCGTGCCTCGAACCTGCCGGGATCTCATCGAGCGACAAGCTTTCCCCTTGGTCGATCCACACTTCAGGATGTTTCTCCCGCCGCATTGAATAATAAAAACGTACCGGAACGAGCGGGACGTCTGGACATTTCTCCATCAAGTAGAGGATGCCGGTATGGAACTCCAGCGGGCGCGTCTCCAGATGAAATTCATCGCCTTGTGGAAACAAAATGACCGTCTTGCCCTGTTTCAATAAATTCTCTGCATAGCGCAGCGAGGCAAGGATATCTTTCGGGTTGCTGCGGTCGATTGAAAATGCGCCGAGCCGGCGGAAAAAAGGAAATTCCTTGAGCCCGCGTTCGTGCATCATGATATGGACATCCAAGTTCCAGACGCGCCGGTTCAGGAAAAAGAACAACAGCCCGTCCCACCAGGAGCTGTGGTTTGAAATGATCAGTGACGGCCCTTTAGGCGGGCGGATGCTGCGGCCGTAAAGATGTGAAAAAGACCGCTGGATCGACGGCATCAAATAGAGAGCGAATGCCCGTTCAAAGAGCGCTGATTTTTTGGCCTGTATCATTGCGGCCGCCTCTTCCATGCTAAGGTGACAATCGCCGCAGTGAGGACGGAGGTCAATAAAGCAGCAAGCCATAAGCCGCCGATCATTCCGAGCAGCACGAACAAGGCGATCATCAGCACATACAAAAGAGCCATGCGCTTATCGGCCTGTCCCGCTGTCACTTCCAACCCTTGCTTCTTGAATGCCGCATCCAGTACGAGATGGAGGACGAACGCGACGATAAACCAGCCGGTGAAGTTGGTCCACGGGATGTCATAGTAGAAACCTGTATCTTCCCATAGCCAATAGCCCTTCACTTTATAGGCGACCGGATCGATGATCAAATCAATGATGACCGCTGCGATGCCTCCCGTGGCCGCGTAAGGAACGCCGCCGGCCGGGACAATCCAGCGGGCGATGACGTGGCTTGTCGCCATGACCATAAGCCATGCAAAACCGATGGCGATCGGGACGCCGAAGAGATTCGGGGCGAAACGGTCGGTATAGTCATAAGAGCCGAACAAAAAGCCGCTGTCGGCGCCAGCCCATTCGACAATGAAGGTCGAAAAGAAAATAAGCACGCCGATAGATCCACCGACTCGAGCACCAAATCGCCGCCATAAATAGAGGAAACCGAGCGTGCCGGCAAGGATAAGGAAAAAGGCGTTGGCCCATTCCAGCCAAGAAGGCAATAAATCAAAACTCAGCAAGATGACGCCGCAGATATACCAGAAAATAAATAATTTGAAAATCCGATCTTCCCATTTCACAAGCAGCACCCCATCTAAATTAGTTATACAAATAGTGTACAACAATAGGCTGAAAAGACGAAAGAAAAGGGCGGAGCGTTTTGTATGCCGGCCGGCAGGTTCTTTGCCGCATTGCCATTAGTTAAAGTGCCCGGTACAGCCGTACTTTTTTTATATAGGATCATATAAAAATCGCTGAATTTTCAGTAAAATATTGCAGGGAATCCTGCACAAGTGTATAATCAAAACAAGCAACTAAGCGTGTTCTTGCAATGGAGGTATGGGATATGCAGGATTTACTGCGAAATGTGTCAGCTTCTTATAAAGATTTCAGTTCCGGGCAGAAAAAAATTGCGGACCTCTTTTTCCGGGAACCGATTTTCATCGCTTTTTCACCCGCCCTTGAAGTCGGGAAGCGGGTGAAGGTCAGCGAGTCGACTGTCATCAGGTGGACACAGAAACTCGGCTACAGAGGTTATACAGAATTCCAGCATACGCTTCAGCGCAAACTGGCAGAAGAGCGGTTGGAGAAGTCGCAGCAGGAACAGCCTGTTGCGGCGGACCAGTCATTTCTGGAGAATCTGCTTGATGCGGACATTTCGAGTATTTTGAAGCTCAAGCAAACAATCAATGAAGATAATTTACTGCAAGCGGTCGACCGCATCAGCAGAGCTGAGACACGCTATGTGACAGGGAATTTCTTCGACTTCGGCTTAGCCGAATGGTTCGGGGGCTGGTTGGGCAGTGCGCTCGGACATACATCGATGATGCAGCCGGGCACCGCTGTCTATTACGGGCAAATGGCGGATCTCGGGCCGGAAGATACAATTATCGCCTTTGCATTTCCGCGCTATACGCGTACTCTGATGGAAACATTGGAGTATGCGAAACGCAGAGGTGCAGAAGTGATCGTCTTAACCGATCGGGAAGATTCACCGGCTGCGAAAAGTGCCGATATCGTACTCACCGTTTCCGTCAATACAAATTTGAATATTGATTCCTACACGGCGGTCCACGCATTGTTAACTTCTGTCATGCGCTTTGTCTATGTCAAGGAACATGCAAAAGTAAAGGACAAGCTCGCGCAACTCGAAGCGGCATACACCGACCAGGACATCTTCATATAACCCAACCCATTGCTGGCACGCCCCGAATCGCTTCGGCGTTTTGGTCAAACATATACGAAAAGGGGAGAGCACTATGAATAAAAAATTTACAACGGCAGGCGTAATTTTAACAGCAGGCATGCTTTTGGCGGCCTGTGGATCGGATGACTCATCAACCGGCTCGGAAGGATCAAACGAAGGAGCGGCAGGCAGCGATCTGAACCTTCTTGAAGAAGGGAAGTTCACTACTGCATCAAGTGGTTTATACAAGCCATTCAACTACGAGGAAGGCGGCAATTTGACCGGCTTCGATATTGAAATCGGCAATGCTCTCGCAGAAGAAATGGGACTTGAACCTAATCCGATTACGACGCCATGGGAAACGATCATTCAAGGATTGACGACGAACCGCTTCGACGCGATTTTGGGGTCGATGGCCATTACAGAAGAGCGTGAAGAACAAGTCGCTTTCTCGGATCCTTATTATTACTCAGGCGGCGTGATCTTCGTCCGCGAAGGCAATACGGAAATCCAGTCGGAAGAAGACCTTGAAGGCGCAACCATCGGCGTAGTCGGTCAAAGTACTTACGATACAGCGGCACAGAATTATACAGATGATATCCAATACTACAATAGTGACGTTGTCGCTTTGCAGGATTTAGAGGTTGAAGGACGTTTGGATGCGGTCATCACGGCAGACGTTGTCGGCTTTGAAGCACAGAATGCCGGACTTGAAATCGAAATGATCGGCGATCCGCTGTGGATTGAACAGGCGGCTGTAGCTGTACGTCCTGAAGATGAAGAATTGCTCGCTGCGATCAATGAAGCTTTGGCGGCAATCATCGAAGATGGAACGTATGCGGAAATTTCGGAAAAATGGTTCGGGCGCGATCTCCTCGATGTCGATCTTGAAGGCGTCGAAATTCTCAATTAAAACGAGCTGGGAATAGAAGGGGGATTCGTCTATGTTTGAATTATTTGGAACAGTCTTTGAAGTATTCATGCGGACATATCCGGGCTTCCTTGAGGCTACGGTCGTCACGCTTCAGCTGACAGCGGTCGGTGTCATTCTAGGGACAGTCATTGGACTGGTGTTTGCCCTGATGAAGATTTCGGGATCCAAAATCCTGCAAGGCATCGCCAATGTCTATATCACGATCATCCGCGGTACGCCCTTGATCGTACAGATCATGTTCCTGTACTTCGGAATCGTGGAAATTTATACGATGTCGAACTTCTGGGCAGGCGCCATCGCGCTTGGCGTCCATAACGGCGCATACATCGCGGAGATTTTCCGCGGGGCGATCCAAGGGGTCGACCCAGGTCAGCGCGAAGCGAGTATGTCTCTCGGGATGAACCGCAAGCAGACGATGCAAAGGATCGTATTCCCGCAGGCGCTGCGCCGTTCCATCCCGCCGCTCGGCAACCAGTTCATCATCACGCTGAAAGATTCGTCGCTTGTTTATATTATCGGTGTCGCGGAGATTTTCTCCCTTGCCAACCGGGAAGCGGCACAATCATTCCAGCCGTTTGAATCGTTCATTGTCGTCGCGCTTTATTACCTGGTGCTCGTCATGATCTTCACGTACTTGCTGCGCTGGTATGAAAACCGGCTTGATGTGGACAAAACCTAAGGAGGAGCAGTTATGATTATTGGAGAGAATATACACAAATCCTTTGGTGATCTCGAGGTGTTGAAGGGCGTGGATCTCCACGTCCAGCCCCAAGAGGTGGTTGTTCTGGTCGGGGTCAGCGGATCCGGCAAAAGTACGCTGCTCAGATGCTTTAACTTCCTGGAGATGATCAACGAAGGATCCATCACGATCGACGGCAAGAAAGTCGATCCCAAAAAAGACAATTTGACGAAGATTCGCGCCGAAGTGGGCATGGTCTTCCAGCATTTTAATCTTTTTCCGCATAAGACGGTGCTCGAGAATGTTATCGAAGCGCCTATTACGGTCAAGAAGATGAACAAGGAAAAAGCGAAAAAGCTCGGCCTTGAACTATTGGAGAAAGTCGGCTTGAGCGATAAGGCGGATGTCTACCCGAGCAAATTATCGGGCGGGCAGAAGCAGCGTGTCGCGATCGCCCGTTCACTTGCCATGGAGCCGAAAGTTATGCTCTTCGATGAGCCGACCTCGGCGCTCGATCCTGAGCTTGTCGGGGAAGTGCTGCAGGTCATGAAGCAGCTCGCTGAAGAAGGCATGACGATGGTCGTCGTGACCCACGAGATGAAATTCGCCAAAGAAGTGGCGGACCGCATCATCATGATCGACCAAGGGACCATCATCGAGTCTGCCGATCCGAAGACTTTCTTCGAAAATCCTCAACACGAAAGGACACGCCAATTCATCCAGTTGGTTGAATAAAGATCCAAAGGGCCAGTAAACCCTTTATCGCTTACAGGCAATAAAAAAACCAGATCCGGATCCGGATCTGGTTTTTTTGTATTAAAGATTGATAGTGACGTCTGCTTTTTCACGTAGCTCCGCTACAAGTGTTTGTGTAGCTTCGTTTTCTTTTTGCATTTTGACCTGTTCTTCAAGTTCCGGCTTCAGTTCTTCAAAAGCAGGCAGTTCTTCTTCGCTGCCCATTTGTTCTTGCTGGGCTTTGACTTGTTCATAGGCAGCTTCCAATTCTTCATTGCTAGGGTCGGTGTCTCCAGCGGATTCAGCGATCAGTTGGTCCACTTTCACTTGTGTTTCGATTTGGGACATGACCTCTTCTTCTGCCATGCCCTGTTCGTTCAAGGCTGAAAGGAATTCATCTTTCGACTCGAGCCCGTTTTGTTGTGCCAACTGCTCTAAAGTCTCGTCCACTTCTTCATCGGAAGCGGTTAATTCTTGATTGTTAGCTTCCTGGATGAGCAATTCCTGGCCGACCATGCTTTCTGCCAATTGATTTTTCAATTGATTCTGGTCGATTTCCTGTCCGGACATTTGCGCTTGCATGGCCGCTTGTTGGAATTGCCCTGTATAAGCTGCTTCAAATTCCTCTTTGCTGACTTCTTCACCGTTTATTTGTGCTACAACTTCAGGAATGCCTTCCAAATCAGGCTCAGGCATTTCCGGTTGCCCGGCACTTTCCTCGCCGCTAGGGGCTTGTTCTTCAGTTTCAGGTTGCGCGTTTTCGTTTTCTGCGGATTCATCTGCACCGCCGCATGCTGACAATACGATGAGTGATGTACCAAGGGATAGGCCTAAAAACCATTTTTTGATCATTGTCATTCTCCTTCCAACGCATAATGTCCGGTAGTGTAACATAGCCCGGAATTCGATGGAAAGCGAGAACCCTTGAAAAGTATTTATAAGGGTGTAGGAGAAGGGGGGCGATGGTGAAAATACTTTCTTTTGGCTAATGACGTTTTCAGCCTTCAAAAGAGGATAAAGACTATTAATAGAGTGAATTCGAGGAGGAGACGGCATGAAAATAGCGGAAATAATGACAACGGATGTAGAGACTTGCCCGCCGAATGTAACAATTCAGGATATTGCCGCCAAGATGCGTGAAATTAATGTCGGGTCGATTCCGATTTGTGAAGAAGGGAAGATCGTTGGCATCGTGACGGACCGTGATATCGTCCTGAGGGGCATTGCAGAAGAGCTCGAGACGGATGCGCCGATTTCAGAAATTTTTTCGGAAACTCTGATCACTGGCACGGAAGAAATGCTTGTTGAGGAGGCAGCTTCTTTGATGGCAAGGCACCAAATCCGGCGTTTGCCGATTGTGCGCAAAGAACAGATCGTCGGCATCGTCTCGCTCGGCGATATTGCCGTAAGGGGCAAGACCCCGCGTGAAGCGGAGACAGCGCTTGAAAAAGTTTCAGAACCAGCGAAACCGCGTCGTTGAGCGGAAGAGGATAGGAGGCGCGAAATGGAGACGAAAGAGACCCCGAATGTATTGGAAGAGACGGCGAAGAAAAGCGCAGCTGTGCTTCAGACGGCCAATGCCAAAGTGATGAACATCCAATTGCGCAAAGGCGAAGCCATCCCGGAGCATCACGCGGATGCTGAAGTGGTCATCGTGGTACGGAAAGGGCGGGTGCAGTTCACCTCAGAAGGGCAAACGATTGAGGCGACGCCGGAAAACGTCCTGCACCTTGCCCCGATGGAAAATCACCAGCTTTTAGCAACGGAAAACAGCGATTTGCTGGTGTTTCAGATCAAAGCTTAAAAAACCTCCCGAGCTTATGCTCGAGAGGTTTTTTTACCATTCCACTTGTTCGGGGTATTCTGCCTGGATGCCGATTTCATGGATTGGCCGTTTTCCGGGTGTTGCAGCGCTAATGACTTGTTTGCGGAATGCTTGGTACTCCGGATCCTGAAGCGCAAGTTTCATGGCGATTGCAGACAAGCTTTTTTCACGCTGCTGTCTAGTCATGCCGATGTATTTCAAATTCAATAGATCTACATACTGGACGGCATAATCGTTGACCGATGGAGACTTGCGGAACGCCTCCAAAATCGCTTCATATTCTTCTCTCGGCACATGGCCCTGCAGGCATTCGAGGACGAGCGCCTGGAATTTGGCGATGGCCGGTGCATGGGTATCTGCGAGCAGATCGCCGCGTTTGTCCTCATAGAGGCGGACGAAATCCCGCAGCGCATAAGCGGTATATAACAGCTCCGGCCATAGCACTTCCGCAGAGAAATAAATGTTCTTATCTGGTGCGATAAAGCCGTGCTGTTTCTTCGTGTGTTCGTGCAAGCCGTTAAAAACAAAATCGACATTGCGATCGCCTTGAGCGGCGTGGCGGATTTCATAGGAAATGCCGAGAATCCGCAACCGTGATCCTTCATAGCCATGAAATTCGCCTTCTTTGCCGATGACTTTATAGATGGCTTGGTTCAACTCATCCAAATCGAAGTAATCTCCGCTGATCTTGACGCCGGTATGGTTCGGCGTCGTTTTCATGCTTAGCATAAACTGCCTCCTTACCGTTTTGGTTGATAATCAAGCTGCCGGAATAATTCCAGTTTTTCTTCTTCGGTCAGGTTGCGCCACTCGCCAACTTTCAGGTTGCCGAGCCGGATGTTCATGATGCGGATACGCTGCAGGCGCTTCACCTCATAACCGAGTGCTGAACACATGCGGCGAATCTGCCGGTTCAGTCCTTGTTGCAGGGTCAGTTTGAATACGTGCTTGGCGATTCGTTCAGCTTTCGCCGGAAGCGTCATCGTGTCGAGGATCTCGACGCCACTCTCCATGTTCTCCAAAAATTCATCGGTGACCGGTTTGTCGACCGTCACGATGTATTCTTTTTCATGTTCGTGCTCAGCACGCAGGATTTCGTTGACGATATCGCCGTCATTGGTCATGAGGATGAGCCCTTCCGAATCTTTATCGAGCCGCCCTACATGGAAAATGCGTTCTGGATGGTTGATGAAATCAACGATATTGCCTTCGATATGACGCTCGGTCGTGCTGGTGATGCCGACCGGTTTATTGAGCGCGATGTATACGTAGGCGCGTTCAGGTTGCTGTACTGGCTTTCCGTCGACGCGTACTTCGTCTTCGGGTGTGACTTTGCTGCCGAGCTCCGCTTTTTGTCCGTTGATCTCGACGCGCCCCGCTTCAATGAATTTATCTGCCCCGCGGCGGGAGGTGATGCCTGTCTCACTGAGGAATTTATTGATTCGCATAAAAAAATCCTTTCGATTGTATATTTCCACTGTCTGGTCCCATTATACTCCAGATGACCCTTATAATAAAAAATTTCGTAGGCTAACAGTTGCAATTTTCCGATTTATTTGACAATATATAGAGGAAAGCCCTGACGCAATTATGCGCCGCGCAATATATGAAAGCGTATACATATCGGGGCGACACCAAACAAAAGGGGAGATGTAGAATGGTATATGCAGTTCCAAACACAGACGGTGCAAAAGTAAATTTTAAAGAGCAATACGATAATTATATAAACGGTACTTGGCAGGCTCCGAAAAACGGCCAGTATTTTGATAACCTATCGCCCGTAAACGGCAAAGTGTTCACGAAAGTGGCCCGTTCAAGCGCAGAAGACGTCGAGTCGGCGCTGGACGCGGCACACGCAGCGAGAGAAGCGTGGGGTAAAACATCAACGACAGAACGCGGCAATATCCTGTTGAAGATCGCTGACCGCATGGAAGAGAACCTGGAGATGCTGGCGGTCGCTGAAACTTGGGACAACGGAAAAGCGGTCCGTGAAACTTTGAATGCCGATATGCCGCTCGCAATCGATCATTTCCGCTATTTCGCTGGCGCAATCCGCGCACAGGAAGGCGGAATCAGCCAAATCGACAACGACACGGTCGCTTATCACTTCCATGAGCCTCTCGGCGTGGTCGGCCAAATCATTCCTTGGAACTTTCCGCTGCTCATGGCGGTATGGAAATTGGCTCCAGCGCTCGCAGCAGGAAACTGCGTCGTCTTGAAGCCCGCTGAACAAACTCCGGTCAGCATCCTTGTGTGGGCTGAATTGGTCGGCGATTTGCTTCCTCCGGGCGTCCTTAACATCGTCAACGGATTCGGGATCGAAACAGGCAAGCCGCTTGCCTCCAGCCCGCGCATCAGCAAAATCGCCTTCACCGGGGAAACGACGACTGGCCGCATGATCATGCAGTATGCATCGCAAAACCTCATTCCGGTAACACTCGAACTGGGCGGAAAATCACCGAACATCTTCTTCAAGGATGTCATGGACCAGGACGATGCATTTCTCGATAAAGCAGTGGAAGGGTTCGTCATGTTCGCATTGAACCAAGGCGAAGTATGTACATGCCCATCCCGTGCCTTGATCCAGGAAGACATCTACGAGGAATTCATGAAGCGCGCCATCAAGCGCGTAGAAGAAATCAAGACCGGAAACCCGCTGGACCCGGAAACGATGATGGGAGCCCAGGCATCCACTGAGCAATTGGAGAAAATCCAATCCTATCTCGAAATCGGCAAACAGGAAGGCGCAGAAGTGCTGGCAGGCGGAGACCGCAACCGAATGGAAGGCGATCTTTCAGAAGGCTTCTACATCCAGCCGACAGTCTTCAAAGGCGACAACAAAATGCGTATTTTCCAGGAAGAGATTTTCGGGCCGGTACTGGCGGTCGCTACATTCAAGACAAAAGAAGAGGCGATGGAAATCGCCAACGACACGCTTTACGGCCTTGGAGCGGGCATCTGGACGCGTGACACGAATACGGCTTACCGTTTCGGTCGCGGCATCCAGGCAGGCCGTGTATGGACGAACTGCTACCACCAGTATCCTGCACACGCAGCGTTCGGGGGCTACAAAATGTCCGGATTTGGGCGTGAGAACCATTTGATGATGCTCAGCCATTACCAGAACACGAAGAACATGCTCGTCAGCTACAGCGAAGACAAGCTTGGGTTCTTCTGATCAGAAAGAAGGGCTAGCCATGACAGAACGGGTAGTCGCCACAGACGCCGCCTTGGAGCTGATCAATACATTGAAGGAAAAGCACGGATCGTTGATGTTCCATCAATCGGGAGGCTGCTGCGACGGCAGTTCTCCGATGTGCTATCCGAAAGGTGATTTGATGGTCGGCGACCAGGACGTATTGATGGGTGTCATCGGCGACAGCGAGTTTTATATGCACAAGAGCCAGTTTGACTATTGGAGCCATACGCAATTGATCATTGACGTCGTGCCTGGGCGCGGAGGGATGTTTTCGCTTGAAGGCGCAGAAGGAAAACGATTCTTGACCCGCTCGCGCGTCTTCACGGCAGAAGAAACCGAAGAACTGCAAAATCAATAAGGTGCAATCCCGGATGCATAGACGTCCGGGATTTTTTTATGGAATGAAAGAAGGAAGGAAGGGGAGATGGGCATTAAAAAGACTGTCACCCGGCGTTTTAAGGGGGGTGAAAAAGCGGGTTGAAAGAGGGACAATCATGGAAAAAAGCGTTCAAAAATGGTATAATGATAGAATGAAAGGTGGTCATCCATGTGACGAATTTAGCTAACCGGGTATCTCATGAACAAGCCAATAACGCGATTTCCTGCGCCGCACACTCTCTTGTAACCGAAGGGTTTGATGTGACCCATGAAGACCGGAATTTTGTCCGCTCCGTATTGACCGGGGAACGCACAGAAGCTCAATTCCATCAGGCCATCAAAGCACGTTTCGATGTCTAAGTATCAGCACAGTTCCATGTATAGCTACCCCGGAACCGACGTGCTCGTGAACTCATTCGATATCCGTGATGAGGACAAGTTGAAAGAAATTGAGACGGTCTATGCACTTTACCGGCTGTCGGAATTGCAATTGAAAGATCCAAAAGACCCGACGGACCTCAAGGTATTCCTCGACATCCACCGCTGTCTCCTGCAAGATGTCTACCCCTTTGCCGGAAAGCTGCGTGAGGAAATGACTTCAAAGGGAAGTTCGACATTTGCGCATCCGAAGCATCTGGCAGGACAATTAAAGCAACTCTTTGGAGAATTAGAGGAAGAGCGTTATTTAAAGGGCTTGAAAAAAGCCGAATTTGTCCGTCGTCTCGCACACTATTTGGCGGAACTGAATGCGCTCCACCCTTTCCGGGAAGGCAACGGCAGAGCGGTCAGGGAATTTGCCCGCCAGCTCGCTTTGAACGCCGGTTATCGATTGGATTGGGCGAAGATTGAGGAACCTGCTCATATCATCAATGCGTTTGTGGACTCTTTTAATAAGGACAATGAGCGACTGGAAGCTTTATTGGAAGAAATCATCAGTTGAATGTGCCAACCGGGCGCATTCCATCGCAAATAGGCTGAAGCGACGGGAGAATCTGTCGCTTCAGCCTATTTTATTTAATGTTTCTGTTCTTTTGGCGCCGGATTTCGAATGAGCCATTCGACAGCGAATTCCACAAGCGGGCGCATTTCGGTGAGCTGGGTTTCAGCTTGGCCAAGGACTCCTTTATCAATGGCTCCCGGAAAGTCTTTTGCGATTTCCGGGAAGCGGTCTGAATCCATATCGACACAATCGTATGTAGCCCACTGCCTCTCTCCATTCACGTACATAGCGGCACCTTGCGGGGATGTTGTACGGCTTGGCTGTAAGAACTCTGCATGATGAAGCGCGGTGCATGAATCGAAGCCCGTGCCGATAAGAAGGATTTTCACGTCGTGGCCCATCATTTTCCCGAGGGGCGAGGCGGTCCCGAAAGAATCTTCCAGCGGCTGTTCCGCCATCCATTCCGCTGCAAGCCGTCCCCAGGCGATGAATGAATGGGTCGGGTGAGGGCTGCGGATCGTTGCCGGATGGCGGTGAAGGCATTCCGTTATTTTCCCCATGCCGCGCATATTCGTCAGGTCAGGGTCGTACGCAGGCATGTGATCGCGTGTCGGCTGATGCCAGTTCTCGGGGATGGGCGGAGCCATCCAATAGACGGGATCGGAATTATCGGCAGACTGCGATGGCATGACAAGGGTGCCTTCGGGAGTGATGACTTCCATCAAGGCTTCAACGACTGCCTGCGCGCCTCCGGCAATCCAGCCGATCGACTTGAGTGAAGAATGGACGATCAGATGGTCGCCCGCAGCAATACCAAGTTCCTGCAGTTGCCGTTTCAGTGAATCCTTGGATTGAAAATCGGGTGTGTTCAGAATTTGAAAAAGATCAGACATTGACTTGATTCCCCCTTTTTTCCACTTTACCATAAGGAGGAATTTCGTATTTTATTTTTCAATAGGAATAAACCCGTTGGAGGTTGAAAATTTTCTGCAGCGGGAATAGTTTTTAATGAAGAAAGAGGAGGAAAATAAATGGAAGCGAAACCTATGCGGGAATCACGGACGATACAGACGAAACTGGTGCTTCCGCCTGACACCAATCACATGGAATCGATTTTCGGCGGGAAAGTGCTCGCGTATATCGATGAAATTGCCGGAATATCCGCCATGAAACATGCGAGCCGCCACATCGTGGTGACTGCATCGATCGACTCGGTGGATTTTCTGTCATCCGCTAAAGTCGGCGACGTGCTGGAATTGGAAGCAAACGTCACCTCGACCGGCAGAACATCGATGGAAGTGTATGTACGCGTCAAATCTAAGAATCTGGAAACCGGGGAAGAACGTTTGACGACTGAATCGTTTTTGACGCTGGTTGCAATCGGCGAGAATGGAAAGCCGACGCCGGTTCCGCCTGTCTATCCTGAAACGGAAGGCGAGAAGCTGTTTTTCGAATCGGCGCCAGCACGCCGGGAACACCGGAAACAACGCGCGAAGACACCGAGATAAAAAAAGGATCCTACAAGGGATCCTTTTTTGTGTTCTCTTTGACGTTGGCAAGGGCGCTGCCTGCTTTATTGGAGATGACCGACATGCTGCCGTCTGTCTCGAGGATGACGGCTTTGATGTTTTGCAGGTCGCCTTCTCCTGAATTGCGCACGGCCTGCATGATTTCAATGTCTTTGATGCGTTCATCGCGCATGGCCTGTTCCAGGAATTCGCCTTCGGAAAACAACAGTCGCGGCTCTGATTTGATCAATTTATTGAAACCTTTCGAGCGCACCGCCGTGAAGGTGATCAAATACTGCAGGACGATCAGAACGGCAAATGCAGTAAGGCCTTCCCATAAGCTCAGTTTGCTGTCGAGCAAAATTGTCGCCAACGTAGAACCCAAAGCGACGGTCACGACGAGGTCAAAAGCATTGAGCTTTGTCAAAGTGCGCTTTCCTGAAGTCTTCAAAAATATCAATAAACCGATATACGCCAGCACACCTACAGTGACGATACGGATAAAACTATCCCACGTTATTTCAAACATTCTATCTTCCTCCTTCTATGCTGCAAAAATATAAGTTGCACTTATTAACATGTGGATAAGTCCATTATCATTGAAAATCGACAGTAAATTTAGACATTTACCCACATAACCCACGGAATTTTAATAAATATTGTGCATAACTGCCGTTTTTTCGCGGTTATTGTGCATTTTCCCTTGAAGAAGGGGTGTGAAACGGAATTTTGTGGATAGTTGTGGGATTGGCGGAATACAGGAAGAACAGTATGCAGGATTATGGAAAGCAAAATAAAGTAAAAACCAGTTTTTTGTTCAACCTATCTTATTTCGGGAATAGGGGAGTAAGAGAATTGAGGAGAGGTGAAAAGATGGAAGGTGTCCGTAATTCTTTCCGATTTTTAGGCATGGGCGTATTTTTCCTGAGCATTGCCCTGTTTCTTTTTACAGTGCTGAACAATTGGCTTGGCTTCACATCAGTGGATTGGCTGAGCGGCCCGTTTTGGCGAGTGTACTTATTTTTCGCAGTTTCCGGAATTTTATTGTACATCCTGATCACGTTCAGGCGAAAAAAAGACGATTAAAAAAAGCACCGGATTTGTTCCGGTGCTTTCATTTTTTATTTTTTAGCTAGCAGTTCTTCGAAATAAGAACCGAACTCTTTAGAGCGTTTCAAGATCGTGCTGGAAGAAACGCCGAATTTTTCACTCAAGTCTTTTGCAGAAAGCATTGGCCCTTGGATCAGTTCGTGGTCCTGCAGGAAACGCCAGTAGCCGGCAACAAGTGCTTCCGGTTTCTGGACGGTCGGCTGCTGGCTGACCAGATAGCTGTTGAGGATGCTCGTCACATTCGTCACGGTTTCTTCATCGAAGTCCGCTTCGTCGATGTGCTTTTTCAATTCGTCCATGACGGACTGATGTTCCGGGGAAAGCTCGATGCTTTCCTCGACAGCGCCCGTAGAATATTGGACGATATGCTCGACCACTTCAAGATAATGCTCGCGAAGATAGTCTTCATTCGCTGATGCGCCTTTTTCTTCGATGCGTTTTTGCAGCTGCTCAAAGAATGGGGCGAATTGGCCGACAATCGTCAAATAGCCGTTCAAGAACAAGATGCCTTGTTCGCCAGCGCGTGTATCCGGCAGAAGAATCGCAAGAAGTCCCTGGTTTTCTTCCATATCCGTCGGCGGCTGGTCCGCCATGACGTATGTTTCGCCAGTGAAGGCGTCTTTCAATTCCGCTTTTTCTGTATCCCCGGATATCAATTGGCCTAGGAATACACGGAAGTTTGGCCATTGTTCCAACACTTCTTTCGTTGTTGGGCGCTGCGTCTGTTCGATCTGCTTAGACAGGAAGTTTTCCCATAGTTCCGGTTTCTGCATGAACAGGAAATTTTCGATGACAAATGCTTGTGCATCGTTTTCCGCCATCGATTTCATCAGGCGCGGCTGCCATTCCTGCTGGAGCGCGCGGAAATCCGTCAGCTGGTCACGGTTCGGGTTTTCCGAGAAGAATTGCTGTCTGACTTGGAACAGCTCTTCATTCACCAGATCATTGATGGAAACTGTCTGTTGTTTCCCGTGACATTTTTTATATTTCTTTCCGCTGCCACATGGACACGGATCATTTCTTCCTACCATTCTAATCACCTACATTTTTTCTTGAGTGTAACATAAAATCTTTCGGCGCTCAAAAGTCTGACGATTCAGACGTCTAAGTGGCCGGTTATCTCCTTGGAATTCCCATTTCAAGCGAACAAATGGAACCCAAGGCCATCAAGTACATGACGAGGGACGAAAAAGCGTGCAGTAACGAGCGGATCGACCACTTGGCTGATCTGTGTTTCGCCAGCGGCACTCATAAGCATGGTCATTTCACTGACAGATAGATCAGATTGAGGCAACAAGAGATCGATCATCTCCTCGACGGCGGTCGAAACGGCTTCATCCAAAGTCATCGCCGATACGAGATACGCCAAGCCGTCTTCATTTTCAAGCAAGGGATGCTTCAAATGGCTGCCTTTGATGACATCGAATTGGACGGTGGCACTGCCGGGCACTTCGATGCCGGAAACACTGATTTCCCCGTCACCCATCGCCGCGTGGAAATCACCGAGTGCGAACAGCGCCCCCTCAGCCGCTACAGGAAAGTAGAGCGTTGCACCTTTGGTGACAAGCTTCGTATCCATATTGCCGCCGTGCGCACCCGGCGTGCCACATGAGACCGGCTCGCCTTCTGGTGCCACGCCGATGACGCCGATCATCGGATTGAGCGGGAGCTGAAGGCGCTCGTTGAAGACTGCTTTGCCATTTTGGATGGCAATGATTTTGGATTCCATCGCTTCCATGCGATGGCCCATGACGCCGAGTTCCGGGCCGGTCACCATGACGCCTTGTTCGCCGATCTCGAGATCTTTGATCGTCACTTTCAATACATCGCCGATTTCGGCCCCTTCGATGAAAATCGGGCCTGTCGCAGGATTCACTTGGTCCCAGTCAATGGCTGCCACTTCCTGCTTGCTCGACTGGATCTGGTTTTTGAAACAGTCGAATGTATCGATCTTCACAGTATCGCCAGCAGCAACCCGCAGGCTCGGTTCATGCGTTTTAGAAAAAGCGTAAATGACATCTTGTGCAGGTAAAGTTTTCATCAATACCACTCCTTTTAGGTTTAAGATGGAAAATAAAACGCGTGTCTGATAATTCTTTCAAATCGCATATCTTCATTATTAAGCAAGAAAACTCCGAGTGCAAGGTGTGAGGGGCTATAGTAAACTAGAGAAAAAGCGGGGCGGAGGGAAGACAGTGTACGAAGATCCGGTCAAAGAAATGTTTGCATGGATGAAAGTGTTGTTGTTGACGGCGTTCATCATTCTGGGGGTCCGCCAGTTTTTGTTCGAGCCGGTCATTGTCGAAGGCGGATCGATGCAGCCGAGCTATTACGAAAACGATAAATTAATGCTGAGCAAAACAGCGAAGATCGGTAACTTCGATACGATTGTATTTCTCGCCCCGGATGGCAGCCGCTTCATCAAGCGGGTCATCGGCATTCCGGGCGACCATATCAAGATGTCGGGCGATCACATTATCCTGAACGGGAAGAGGCTGGATGAACCCTACCTGGACAAGGGGAAGAGTGATGAATTTATTGCTTGGCCTGAGACGGCCAGTGGATTTTCAGTGCCGGCCGACTGTTATTATGTGTTAGGGGACAACCGCGGCAACAGCATCGATTCCCGTGTATTGGGATTTATTCAGAAACAGGACGTGCTCGGGGAAGTGAAATTCCGTTTTGCTCCTTTGAGGGATTTCGGATTTGTCGAATAAATAATGATGTTACAGAAAAAGCTTTTTCCGTTGAGTATTATCTCTTCGGCAAAAGCTTTTTTGCATGGCGTTATTTAAGGACCGTATCATTGATTGAGTGTGGCTTACAAAACAGGTAGGAAGGGATGAAAAAATTTCAATTCCCTTTAAATAGTTCTAAATATTCACATTTTATTTCTTTTTAGTTCAATTGAATTATGTTAAGATTTAAATACTGAATATTAAAAAAACATTGGAGCGGAATGCTTAGGAAAGGGTGGGGGAATAAAGATGAGATGGAGACGGGGGGCACGGTTATTTTTCATTACGCTGATAGCTGGTGGAATGGGTTTTTTCGCACAAAGCGAACAGGCGGAGGCTGCAGAGGGCTTCATTGAAATCGGCGCATCCAATTTGATGGAAGGACAGCGTCAGGCATTTCAATCGCATCTTTCCAGCTCTTTATTATTTATGGACAGGGGTTTTTTTAATGGGGGGGATATGGACGATTCCTATCCAGCCTCCCATATTGCATTTGCGCCAGGCAGTGATGAATCAGAGATGAATTTTTCCTGGTACGCACCGAGTACATCACGTCCGGGACAAGTCCAAGTGGCAAAAGTTTCACAAGGGACAGAGCGTTTTCCGGAAAACGCTGCAGTGACCGTCGATGCAAAGCTGAAAAATGCGACCTACGGGTACTCCGCACATGAAGCGACCATCACTCAGCTTGAGAACGACTCGGAATACATGTATCGGTTGGGCGATGGACGCGGCAACTGGACGGAGGGCTTCGTCTTCCACACAAAAAACCCAGAGTCCTATGAATTCCTGATGATAGCAGATCCCCAAATCGGGGCATCAGGAGATATTGCAGAAGACCAAAGAGGGTGGGAAAAAACTTTGCGTCAGGCGGTAGACAGTAAGCCTGACAGCAGCTTCATCCTGTCAGCTGGGGATCAGGTCGATGCCCGATACTCTGAAAAGGAGTACGCAGCCTATTTCGCACCTGAACAATTGCGTAATTATCCGACAGCAACGACAATCGGCAATCATGATGATACTTACCATTATGCCTACCATTTCAATGTCCCGAATGAAAATTGGGAACTCGGCAATTATGATAATTCCGGGGGAAATTATTACTTCTCTTACGGAGATACGCTATTTATGAATATAAATTCGAATAGCTTGAATCCTGAAGAGCATATCCAGTTCATGGAAGAGACGGAGGAAGCGACTGCCGGTCGTGAATGGAAATGGAAAATCCTCGTCTTCCACCATTCGATTTATAGTGCAGCTGCACATTCCAAAAGTGAATTTGTTCTGGACTTGCGTGAGCAGTTAGTACCCACTATCGACAAAATTGGATTTGATGCCGTATTGATGGGGCATGACCATTCTTATGTCCGGACCTATCATATGCAGAATTTCCAGCCGCTCAAAAATCATATGATGCAAGGCGATGCACCGGTCAATCCTGAAGGCACGGTGTATATTACCGGAAGCACAGCGAGCGGCAGTAAATTCTACTATATGCAGGCGGAACGTGAGCCGTATTCTGCGGTACGGGAACAATGGGGCGTACCGACCTATATGAGCATACAAGTGGAGCCGACACGCTTAAGTTTTGAAACTTACCGCACGGACACGGAGGAATTGGTCGATGAATACGAAATCATCAAAGACCCATCCATCGAAACGGTCGTGCCGGCGCTTGAAAAAGTGGAGCTGGAAGTTAGCAGCACAGTGCTCGCTACGGAAGAGAATTCCTTTTATCCGGAAGCGGAATTAAAACTTAAAGGCGAGAATGTCGAAGGCGGACAATACGATATTTCGCCTGAATCGGTCACTTACCGGACGAGCCGGGATGATATCCAGATAAAGGACGGTAAAGTCTTGGCGTTAGAAGAGGCGGAGACTGGAAAAGTGGAAGTGTACGCAGAAGTGAAAGACGGAAATGAAGTATGGGAAAGCAATGCGGTCGAATTCGAAGTGGTGGAGCATGAAGAAATCAATCTGCTTGAAGCAGGCAGCGAGTGGCGTTATTTGGATGACGGCAGTGACCAGAAAAAAGACTGGCTTGAAGCGGATTTCGATGATAGTGATTGGGCACAAGGTGCAGGCCCACTCGGCTTCCCTGAAGATGAAGAACGTCCTGAATTGGGGCCTGTGGAAACGCTAGTCGGCTACGGCGGGGATGAAACCGACAAAATCGCATTGACGTATTTCAGAACCGAGTTCGAAATGGAAGATGTGGAAGAAATCGGCGATCTCGGCTATGTGGAATTCGGGGTTGATGATGCGGTCATCCTTTATTTAAATGGCAAAGAGATTTTGCGTTTCAATATGCCTGAGACGGGAGAATTCGGCTTTGAAGATTATCAGGAAGCGGTGATGGATGAAGATCTTGGAAGTGAAGACCGGATTGAACGGATCTACTTGGACGAAGAGGCACTTGCCCATCTGAAAGAAGGCGAGAATGTGCTGGCCGCACAAGTGCATCAGGACGACCGCTTCAGCTCCGACCTGTATTGGGATATGGAAATGGTCGCTAATATCAAATAAAAAGAAGCATTCCACAATCAGCCTAGTCTCTTATCGCGCAGAGTGGAATGTGAGAAAAGCCGCCTGATCAGGTTCATGATCAGGCGGCTTTCCACTTTTTCCAGTGGATATTAACGTGCATGAAAAAGGAAAGGATGAAAACAGCTTCCCATAGTGGGCAAAAAATATGAATCTCGGCAATTACAAGGAAATATAATTCATGGGTTATTTTCCAAATTAATCTTTTTCTTTATGTTAGGCTAAATATTAAGAGTGAAGTATTGCTTGAGTTGAAAAACTGCGGGAGGGAATAGGGAATCACATGGATAAGACAAAGTGGGATATCCACAAAGTTAAACGATTAAAAAAGAAGCAATTGATTCAATCGAATTTCTTCCTGCTTTTGTTATTTCTCGTGTTGATCTATTTAGCTGACCAGGCAAGGGCCTACTTAATCAGCGGCATGTTCTTCATGTTGGTGCTGGGTGTGATGGCAACTGCTTTATACACATTGAAAACCGGTCGTTTTGTAGGGACGAAGACGAGTAAAATTATCCAGGAATTCGATAGAGACCGTTTAGGGAAAAAATCATGGAAAAGAAGAAAAATCATAGAGGAAAGCTTTATTGGAGTTCTTGGCATTGGGGTTTCCCTGTTATTGATTGCGACGGGTTTCGACTCTACAAGCACGGATTCCCTCCACTTCCATTTCCCGTTTATAGGCGTTTGGGTGGGGCATAATTTAGGGGAAATCGTGAGGATCAGCGGTTTATCGGCAGATTAAAAAAAGAAGGCGCGATGCCTTCTTTTTTATGCTTATTTAGTGAAAATCCCCAATTTCTCGATTCGCTGTATCGCTTCTACAATGCGCTGTTCATCGACCAATAGTCCGACGCGGACGAAGCCTTCGCCGCCCGACCCGAAGCCGCTTCCGGCGGCAACGGCAATATCCGCTTGATCGAGCAGGTAATCGGAGAACTCAACGCTCGTGAAGCCTTCAGGAACCGGCAGCCAGGCAAAGAACGAACCTTTAGGCGCTTCTACATTCCAGCCGATCCGGCGGCATTCATCGACCAAGACTTGGCGTCTTCTTTCGTACAGTTCGACCAATTCGTCGACGCATTCTTGGCTGGCGCTGAGTGCTTCAGCCGCGGCGAGCTGGACAGCTGGGAAAATGCCGGCAAACAAATGGTCTTGTATCAAATTCAAGGCTTCGATCATCTTGGAATTGCCGACTGCAAAACCGATGCGCCAGCCTGCCATATTATAGGTTTTCGATAAGGTATACATTTCAATGCCAACTTCTTTTGCCCCTTCGGCTTGCAGGAAGCTGACCGGTTTTTGGTCGTCAAAACCGATGCCGCCATAGGCGAAATCATGGACTACCGCAATGTCGTTCTGTTTGGCGAACTGGACGGTCTCGTCAAAGAACTCTTGATTTGCTGTAGCGCCGGTCGGATTGTTCGGGTAATTCAAATACATGAGTTTGGCGCGTTTGCGGGTGGACTCTGACACTTCGTCATAGTTTGGCAAATAGCCCTTTGCCTGCTCAAGTTTCATCAAATCGAGTTCGATGTCGGCAAGCGGTGCGCCCGATAGGTAATCCGGATAGCCGGGGTCGGGCAATAGGAGTGAGTCGCCAGGATTGAGCAATGCGATCGGCAATTCGACAAAGCCGATTTTAGTACCCGATAAAATGGCGACTTCAAGGTCCGGGTCGATATCGACGCCATATTCACGTTTATAGAAATCCGCGGCAGCCTGGCGCAATGTGCCGAGACCGCGAAACGGCGAATAGCGGTGTGTTTTCGGATCGGCCACTGCCTCTTGCAATGCTTTGACGATATGAGGCGGCGTCGGCTGGTCGGGGTTGCCCTGGCCCAGATTGATGACATCTCGACCTTCGTCGGACGCTTGTGAAACTTTTGCGACAAGCACGGCGAAAAATTGATCCGGAAGATTTTGTAAGCGATTTGAAAAGTCCATGGAATCCTCCTCGTTTTCTAAATAATTGCACATCTACACCAAATCTTATAGAGTTTAAACTAAACTGTCTACAGGGGGAGAGAAAATGAAGATCGCTTGTGTACAGATGGATATCGCTTTCGGGGAGCCGGAAACGAATTTTCAGCGTGTGAAAAACTATTTGGAAGAAGCGGCGGGAAACGGAGCGGAGCTTATTGTCCTGCCTGAAATGTGGAATACCGGCTATGCACTGACACAACTTGAGGAGCTTGCGGACGGGAATGGGCGCACAGTTGAATTCCTGCAAAACTTTGCCAAAGAGCATAGCGTCCATATCGTCGGGGGCTCGGTCTCCACGAAAAAAGAAGATGGTTTCTATAATACGATGTATGTCGTCGACCGGACAGGCGCGCTCGTTTCGGAATACGATAAAGCGCATCGCTTCGGCTTGATGGACGAACATATTCACCTCGAAGAAGGGCAGTCGCTCGGCACATTCGATCTGGACGGGGAGACATATGGCGGCGTCATTTGCTACGACATCCGCTTTCCTGAATGGCTGCGTGCGCAAGTGCTGAACGGCGCGAAGGCGATCTTCGTGCCTGCGGAATGGCCGGCAGCGCGCATCGATCATTGGCGCATCCTGCTGCAGGCGCGTGCGATTGAGAACCAATGCTTCATCATTGCTGTGAACCGGATCGGCAGCGACCCGAAAAATGAATTCGGCGGCCATTCAATGGTCATCGCCCCGTGGGGGGAAGTGCGGATGGATTTAGGGCAAGAACAAGGCATTGGCTATACCGAGATCGACCTTTCAGAAGCAGATGAAGTGCGGGGCCGCATCCCGGTATTCGACGACCGGCGTGTCCCATTGTACAAAAAGTTTGAAAAATCACATTGACAAGCCTGCGTCCATGCAGGTAACATGGGAAACAACCAAATAACTATACTTATCAAGAGAGACCGAGGGTAAGGCCCTATGACGTCCGGCAACCCCCATTTCTGGGAAGGTGCCAAGTCCTGCAGAATGTCGATCATTCTGAAAGATAAGTCGGAATTTTAATTTTCGATGTCTCTTTTTGATAAAAGAGGCATTTTTTATTTGCCTGGGGGAGTGGACAGCATGATTCAAATCGAACAACTGAGCAAAACCTATCAAACAAAGCACGGCACAGTAAAAGGCGTCGATGATGTCACCTTGGAAGTGAAGACCGGTGAGATCTTCGGTATCGTCGGCTATTCCGGTGCCGGAAAAAGTTCCCTCATCCGCTGCATCAACCTGCTCGAGCGGCCAACGTCAGGCACCGTGAAAGTAGGCGGACAGGACTTAACGAAGCTGCGTGGCGACGGATTACGGAAAGCGCGCTTAAAAATCGGCATGATCTTCCAGCATTTCTATTTGATCAGCCAAAAGACGGTCGCTGAGAATATTTCATTCGCCCTTCGCGCAGCAGGCACACCAAGTAAGAAAATCGGCCCGCGCGTCGATGAATTGCTGGAAATGGTCGGCTTGCAGGACAAACGCAACGTCTACCCGGCGCAGCTGAGCGGCGGACAGAAGCAGCGTGTCGGCATCGCCCGCGCACTCGCCAATGAACCGGCCGTGCTGTTATGCGACGAAGCGACATCCGCGCTCGATCCAAATACCACTTTATCGATCTTGCGCTTATTGAAAGATATCAACCGCAAGCTTAATATCACGATTGTGTTGATTACGCATGAGATGAACGTCGTCAAGGAAATCTGCGACCGGATGGCGGTCATGCAAGGTGGGCGCGTCATCGAAGAAGGCCGTGTTTACGATATCTTCGCTGAGCCGAAGACGGCCTTGACGAAGGAGTTCATCTCGAGCGTCGTGTCGTTCAATGTGCCGGAAGAAATTTTGGAAAAATGCGACGGCACGATCGTCAAAGTATTGTTCAAAGGCGAGGTAGCCGGAGAAGGCATCATTTCCGATATGCTGCAAAGCTATCCGGTAAAAGGAAATTTCCTTCACGGGGCGATCGAATATATCCAGGAACTGCCGCTCGGCATTTTTGTCATGGAACTGAAAGGCGGCCAAGCAGAAGTGGGTCAGGCGATTCACTATCTTGAGCAGCGTGAAGCGATTGTGGAGGTGATGAATCATGGGAATTGAATGGGAAAGAATCATCGACTTATGGCCGGAAATTCAAGTGGCGTTTTACCAGACCTTGATCATGATCGGCATCTCGCTTGGCGTGGCGCTTATTGTAGGTTTACCGCTCGGCATTTTATTGTTCATCACAGACCGCGGCTTGTTCTGGGAAAACCGTCCGGTCAATTCCGTCATCGGATTTGTCGTCAACATCGTCCGGTCGATTCCGTTCATCATTTTGCTGGTGGCGCTCATCCCGCTGACGCAAGCCATTACCGGAACCACCATCGGACCCGTCGCAGCCAGTGTTTCACTCTCGGTTGCAGCGATACCGTTTTTCGCGCGCATTGTGGAAACGGCGCTCAGGGATATCGATAAAGGTGTCATCGAAGCAGCCATCGCGGTCGGTGCCACACCGTGGATGATCATCAAAGATGTGCTTTTGCCGGAAGCAAAAGCGAGCCTGATCCAAGGCATCACGCTGACGGTCATCAGCCTCATCGCCTATTCCGCGATGGCGGGTGTAGTCGGAGGCGGCGGCATCGGCGATTTGGCGATCCGCTTCGGTTATTACCGCTATGATAATACGATCATGATCGTAACGGTCGTCATTTTGATCGTACTTGTCCAATTGATTCAACAAGCTGGCGACTTTACAGCCAAAAAACTCGATAAACGATAAGGGGAGATTCATATGAAGAAGTTTGCATGGATAGTGGCAGCGAGCGCACTCGCACTTGCCGCCTGCGGCGAGGAAGAAACGAACACGGATACGGCAGAGAGCGGCGAAGAGTCGAAAGACATTAAGCTCGGCGCAACGGCAGGCCCTTATAGCGACATGCTGAACGAAGCGATCGTCCCAGCGCTTGAAGAAAAGGGCTATACGGTCGAAACGATCGAATTCAGCGATTATATCCAGCCGAACAATGCGTTGAACAACGGAGAGATCGACGCCAACTTGTTCCAGCACACGGTTTACTTGGAGAACTTCGAAACAGAAAACGATATGGACTTGAGCGCTTTGATCACAGTCCCTACCGCACCGATGGGCATCTATTCAAACGAGTTCGAATCTCTTGATGAAGTATCCGATGGAGCGACGATCGCGATTCCGAACGATCCTGTCAACGGTGCGCGTGCATTATTGATGCTGCAGGATGAAGGATTGGTCGAACTTGACCCGGAAGCGGAAGTGCTCCAAGCGTCTGAGCGCGATGTGACCGAAAATCCGCAGAACCTGGTCTTCCAGCCGATTGAAGCCGGGCAATTGCCACGAGCTGTGGAAGGAACGGACCTTGCCGCGGTTCCAGGCAACTTTGCACTGGCTGCGGACATGGATCTGCTTGATGCTTTAGCGCTCGAAAACATGCCTGACCAGTATCGCAATGTCGTAGCCGTTGCAGCGGACAATGAAGATAGTGAACTGGCGGCCGATTTGGTTGAGATTGTCGAGTCGGAAGAATTCGAAGCGGTCATCGATGAGCAATTCGAAGGCTTCGGAAAACCGGAGTGGATGGCTGAATAATAGGATAACCCAGCTGGAGAGATATTTTCTCCGGCTGTTTTTGTGTTCGGAAATAGCGTAGCTCCGCGCTTTTCAAGCTTTTTCCTTGCCCTGCCTGTTTTCTGTTGAAATAATAGGGAAAGTGAATTTCAACCGGCCGCTGCAAATAAGGCAGCAGACAAGGGTTCTTTGGAGAAAGGGAGAGGATTATGGAAGCTAACAGGCACGTCCTGACTTACGGCGACGCGTTTGTCGACTATATCGCAACTACTAAAAATAACGATTTATTCGATTTGTATCTCGGAGGCGCTACAGTTAACGTCTCTGCCGGCGTCAGCCGCCTCGGGGTCCCGTCGGCATTCATCACCATTACCGGGGATGACGAGATTTCGGACTTTTTCTGCCAGGCGCTCCGATCGGAAGGCGTCGATTTGACGCATTCAATTAAACGTCCGGAAAAGCGCATCAGCGGTGTGTATATTCATTTAACGGAAACGAACGACCGCGTCTTCGCTTCCTATGATAATGAAACGCCTGATTTGCAAGTAAAGGCGGACGAATTGGCGGGAGAAGCGTTTGAATCTGCGAGCCTGTTCCATTTTTGCTCAGGAACGCTGTTTCACCCGGAAGCCCGCGAAACGACGGCTCAAGCTTTGGAATTGGCGAATTCTCACGAAGTGCTTTGTTCGTACGACGTCAATATCCGGCCGCTGCGCTGGGAAAGCGAAGAGCTGTGCCGCCAGACGGTCCTGCGCTTTTTGCCGCAGGCGGATATTTTGAAACTGACGGTCGACGAATTACTGTTCCTAATGGAAGCTGATTCATTGGATGCAGGAATCGACCGTCTGAAGGCTTACGGGCTCCCTGTCGTTTTTGTCACGGACGGGGAGCATGGCACGCATGCGGTATATGGCGATGAAACGATTCATGTGCCGGTCGTCCCCGTCAAACCTGTGGATACGACAGGTGCCGGGGATGCGTTCATGGCAGGGATCATCCGCCATGTCCATTTAAACGGTATGCCAAAAAACCAGCAAGAACTGATCGCTTGCGCAGACTTCGGCAATAAGCTGGGTGCTCTTTGTGCGACAAGGGCAGGAGCCATCACAGCGATGCCGCGAAGCGAAGATATGGATGATTGGGAATAGAAGAGGAGGAAACAGAAATGGCTTTGCATAGTTTTCATTTAACAGCAGACTGGCCCGGCAACCGCAACGATGTCGGGACAATCGAATTGGGGAATTTGAAGACGCAGATCTCGATTCCACCGGAAATGGACGGCCCAGGTGTTGGCACCAACCCGGATGAGATGCTGCTCGGTGCGGCAGCGACCTGCTATATCATCACGCTCGCCGCGATGATGGAGCGCAGCAAGCTTGCGAAAGAGTCGCTGACGATGGATTCGGAAGGAATCGTGGAAGTCGAAAATGGCATCATCACCTATAAAAAGATTATCCACCGCCCGAAAGTCGTATTGTCGTCGGAGGCTGGGGAAAAGCAATTCAAGCTGGCACAGAAGCTCGCGGAAAAAGCCGAGTCTTCCTGCATGATCACACGCGCCATACAAGGCAATGTGGCAGTCGAACTGGAAGCCGATATTACAAAAGCATGAAACGAAGCCCTGATTTTCCGATTTCGGAGAACAGGGTTTTTTATTGGTGAAATGATGTTTTTAGATGATTCTAAGAATTTTTTCTTCCGTCCGTTTCGGGATATGGTAGACTACATCTAATGAAAAATGGTCTATACAGGGGACGGGTGCCATGAAAAAATTATCGCTTCAGACAAAAATCATCCTGCTGACGACCTCGCTCGTATTGTTGACGACAGTGGTGTTCGGCGGGATTTTGAGCTATCAGGAAATTGCGGAGATCAAAGAAAACATCGGCCAGCGAGCACAGGAAACGGCGATCGGCATTTCGGCCATGCCGACGATCGTCGAAGCGATGGACGATGAGGAACCGGCACTGCAAATCCAGCCGATCGCTGAATACTTGCGCAAGCAAGTGGGCGCCGAGTTCATCGTCATCGGCAATAGGGAGAGCATCCGTTATTCACATCCGGATCCCGAAAAGATCGGCAAACAGATGGTCGGCGGCGATAACGAGCGCGCCCTGCAAGAAGGCAAAGTTTATGTGTCCGAAGCATTCGGATCGCTCGGCAGAAGCCTGCGCGGCAAAGCGCCGATCTATGACGGCGACGGAAGAGTCATCGGTGTGGTCTCGGTAGGGTATATGATCGAGGATATCGAAGCGATCATTTTCGGAAATATTATGGATGTGATGGCGCTGGCTCTATTGACGATCGTCATCGGCGTCCTGGGTAGCATCCTGCTCGCGAGGAATATCCGGAAAGATACACTGGGGCTTGAACCCCGGGAAATCGCCCGCTTGTACCAGGACCGGGAAGCTTTGCTGTCATCGATTATCGAAGGAGTCATCGCCATCGATAACGAAGGCCGTATCACGGAGTTGAACAGTTCTGCAGAAAAGATGCTCGCGATGGACCAAAGTTTTCTGCACACCGTGGCAGATGATATATTGCCGGAACTTAGGATGGGCGAAACCTTAACCACAGGAAATTCATGGAAGAATAAAGAACTATTGATTGGCGGAACCGTTTTTATCGTCAACCAAAAGCCGATTTGGGCGGAAGGTGAAATGGCCGGTGCCGTTTCGACATTCCGCGAAAAAACGGAAGTGCAGGAAGTGCTGGAAACCTTGTCGGAAATCCAGCAATACTCGGAAAGCTTGCGGGCGCAAACGCATGAATACGCCAATAAACTGTATGCCATATCCGGACTTCTGCAATTGGAGGAAACCGAGGAAGCGGTCCGGCTGATCCAGCAAGAGACGCATCATCATGAAAAACAGACAAAGCATACGCTGAATCATATCGAAGATAAAAAGGTCCAGGCAATCCTGCTCGGCAAGATGGGGAAAGCTTCCGAAGCGAAAGTCGAGCTGTCCGTGGACGAAAACAGTTCGCTCGCCAAATTGCCTGAGCATGTTGATATTTCCAAAGTCATACACATCGTCGGGAATCTGATCGATAACGCCATTGAAGAAGTCGAGCTGAGCGACAGGAAAGAAGTGTCTTTTTTTATCACTGATATCGGCAACGACTTGGTCATCGAAGTCCAGGACAGCGGGCGCGGAATCGAAACCGGCAACCTCGACCAATTTTTCACGCAAGGATTCTCCACGAAACTTGAAAAAGCGGATAGGGGCTACGGCTTGGCGATCGTCAAACAGGCTGTCGAAGATTTGGACGGCTGGATTGAAGTGGATTCCACCCCACAACACGGGACTGTATTCAGCGTCTTTATACCGAAGAAAACGATGGAGGTGGCATAATGCTGCGGGTAGTGATTGCAGAAGATGATTTTCGTGTTGCGCAAGTGCACGAGAAGTTTTTAGCGAAAATTAAACAAGTGGAACTGGCAGCGAAAGCGAAAGACTGCGCCGAAACGCTGGATGCGGTCAAGCAAGAGCGGCCGGATTTGGTGCTATTGGATAATTACATGCCGGACGGGCTCGGCATTGAACTGATCGATGAGTTAAGGAAAGAAAGCCCGGAGACCGACATCATTCTCGTGTCGGCAGCAAACGAGCGGGAGTATATCGAAACGGCGCTGCGCAAGGGCGTAAAAGGCATCATCTTAAAACCTGCCGAACTTAGCCAGTTCACTGCCACAATCGAGAAATACCGTAAAGACAGAGAAAAGCTGTCGAGCCAAGAAACCATCGACCAAGAGTATTTGGATGAACTGTTCGGCGTCAAGGCCGTCAAAAAAGAAGCGCCAGCGGTCAAAGGCATCGACCCGCTGACGATGCAGAAAGTGCAAAAGTTATTAGCGCAGTATGAAGATGGCGTGACCGCAGAGAAAATGGGCGAAGAGATGGGCGCTTCCCGCACAACCGCCAGGCGCTATCTGGAATACTTGGTGTCGACGGATGATTGCTACGCCGAGCTCGGATACGGGATTGTCGGCAGGCCGGAACGGAAATACTTTGTTAAATGAAGAGAAAGTAGAATGGTCGATGCGAACTTCAAAGCAAAGACAAGCTTCGGAAAACTCAATTCCATACCGCTTTCATAGACAAAAAAAGCAACTTCCCTAAACTGGGGAGTTGCTTTTTTGTGTGGACTTTTCATTTTCGGCAATCAGTCTGTGTGGCATTCGAAATGGGTCATTTGCCAACCGTTTTTTTCGATTTCAGGAAATCCGCCCAAATCGTAACAGCGGCTAGTCGCTTTGGTCACCTCTACATAACTGAAATAGCTTTGTGCGGCTATGGCGATTCCCATGCCGAGAAATATCATGATGCCGAGCACAAAGGCCGCCATGCCGGGAGTTATGGCTGAGATGCGTTTCATTGTCGGCCTCCTTAAGGTTCATTTCATACTATTTCTAGCCTAGCATAATTCCCTTTGGTTTCCTATAAATGATATATCAGTAAAATGCCGATCTTTCTGTGAACTTTATGAACAAAATGTTCACAAAATCCTTTATACAGCTTATTTTGCAAACGGTTACATTCTGAAAATTCACAGTTATACTTCAACTCATAAGAAAATAACTTGAACTGAGGGGGAAATAATATGAAGAAAACGATCTTTGCAAGTGTCTTGACTGTAAGCGCTTTAGCATTCGCGGGGTGTGGATCCGATGATTCGTCAACTTCCGGTGGGGAAGGCGGAAGCTTTGAACCGTCGCAAACGATTGAAATGGTGGCACCGGCCGGATCAGGCGGCGGATGGGATACGACAGCACGGGAAGTTGCTCGTGTATTCGGCGAAACTGAAATCATCGATGAAAATATGACCGTCATCAACCGTGAAGGCGGAGGCGGGGCAATCGGCTGGGCTTATGTACATGCCAAGGAAGGCGATGCCCATAGCATGTTCGTCGCTTCACCGCCATTGATGTTTGTGCCGCTAAATGGACAATCGGAATACGGCCATGAAGACTTTACGCCGCTAGCTAATATGATTGCAGATTATGGAGCATTTGCAGTGCGCGAAGATAGCGAGTTCGAAGATTTGAATGATTTGTTCGACCAGATGAAAGATGATCCGGAAAGCATCACAGTCATCGGGACATCTGCTCCAGGAAGCATGGACCATATGCAATTTGTCCGTATCGCCAAAGCGGCAGGCGTGGACCCGACAAAGATCAAATACGTTTCTGACCAAGAAGGCGGCGCTTTGACAGCGGTTCTGAACGGTTCTGTTGATGTATTCTCCACAGGTGTCGGCGAAACGATCGAGCAAGTGCGTGCCGGCAATATCAAAGTACTTGGTGTCACTGCAGAAGAGCGCATGGAAGGGGAAGTGCTTTCCGAATTCCCGACAGCGATCGAGCAGGGCATCGATGAGAGCTTCGTCAACTGGCGTGGATTCTTCGGGCCTCCAGGCATGGACGAGGCAGCGGTCGATTATTATGAAGCCAAATTCCAGGAATTGAGTGAATCCGAAGAGTTTGCGGAAGTCCGCGAGAAGTACGGCTGGAATGAGATGTACATGGGCAGTGAAGAATACAGCGAATTCCTCGAAGGCGAGAAAGAAGAAATTGCCGCATTGCTCGAGGAAATCGGATTAGGCCAATAATAAACTTTATTAACAACAGAAATTACAGCTGCCCAGGCAGCTCAAAAGTAAAAAAAGTAAAAAAGTGAAACCGGATCTTTGGCATTCGGTTTCTCTCTTTTCAGTTAAAAGGAGGCGTTTCGTTTGCTTGCAAGCATAAACCGGAAATTGGGGTTGCTGATTTTCATTGTTGCGGCCGTTTATTTATATTTAAGTTTTCAATTGCCCAATTACGAATATGCCCCGATCGATGCGGATGTCATTCCGAAGGGCTTGGGCATCTTGTTGTTGGTGCTGTCCGTCTTCCTGTTCTTTTCCCGTGTAGTGGAAACGGATGCGGAAAAGGCGAAGCGCAATATCCCGAAAAAAGAACTAGGGGTCATTGCCGCAGTGTTCGCCATGATTTTTGTCTATATTCTATTGTTTGAAACGGTCGGCTTTATCATCACGACGACATTGTTCATTTTCTTCTGTTCGTGGTTTTTAGGTTATAGAGCATGGAAGACAAATATATTGGTCTCTCTTCTGTTCCCGATTGTTATGTATGCTATTTTCGTTTTCGCGCTGGGGATTGTATTGCCGCGCGGCATCTTGCCATTTTAAGGAGGGAGTTTCCATATGGATGCATTTCAAGGTCTATTGACCGGTTTTCAAGTTGCCTTAAGTCTAGAAGGAATCATGTTCGTGCTGATCGGCGTCATCGTCGGCACCTTGATCGGGATGATGCCAGGGCTCGGCCCGATCAGTGCCATTGCGATCATGATTCCGATTACATACGGGATGGACCCGGCGCCGGCACTCGTCATGATGGCGGGCGTCTATTACGGGGCTGTATTCGGCGGGTCGACTTCTTCAATCCTGTTGAACGCCCCGGGAATTTCCGGAACCGTCGCTACAGCTTTCGACGGTTATCCGATGGCCCAGCAAGGGAAGGCCGGAAAGGCGCTGGCCATTGCGGCGATTTCTTCATTCGTCGGAGGTACCGTCTCGGTTGTCCTTTTGATGTTGCTCGCACCGGCATTGTCCAGCGTGGCGATTTCCTTCGGGCCGCCAGCGTATTTCGCATTGATGTTCATGGGCTTAACCGCGATTTCCAGTCTATCTGAAGGCTCGACGATCAAAGCGATGATCGCAGCGGTCGCAGGCTTCATGGTCGTCACGATCGGCATCGACCCGCAGACAGGGACGCAGCGTTTTACATTCGGGAACGTCAACCTGTTCGACGGATTCGACTTTTTGATCATCGCGCTAGGCCTCTTTGCGGTCGCGGAAGTTTGCATGCTCATCCTGAACCGCAAAAACCGCAGCTTGAGCGACGACCAGAAACTGGGCAGCTTGAAGTTGTCCAAGGCGGACCTGAAAGAAATGAGCGGGCCAGTCAGCCGCCAGTCGTTCGTCGGCTTTTTACTCGGCGTCTTGCCGGGTGCAGGGGCAACGATCGCTTCTTTCATCAGTTATATTTTTGAAAAACGAATCGCTAAAAATCCTGAAGAGTTCGGGAAAGGGTCCATCAAAGGGCTCGCAGCACCGGAAAGTTCCAATAACGCCGCGACAAGCGGTGCGTTCGTGCCGCTTTTGAGCTTGGGGATTCCAGGTTCGGGGACGACGGCTGTCATGTTAGGCGCGTTCCTTGTGCTCGGCGTACAGCCAGGGCCGCTCTTGATGACTGACCGTCCGGAAATCTTCTGGGGCATCATCGCTTCCATGTATCTCGGGAACGTCTTCCTGTTGATCTTGAACTTGCCGCTGATTCCATACTTGGCGAAAATCTTGAGCATCCCACGTCCTTTGCTTATTTCACTCGTCATCATGTTCAGTTTGATCGGAGTCTATTCTATCAGCTTCAATGTCTTTGACCTATACATGCTGCTGGTATTCGGCGCATTAGGATTTGCGATGCGGATCTTTTCATTCCCCGCACCGCCATTTATCTTGGCATTTATCCTTGGAGGCATGATGGAGCAGGCTTTCCGTCAATCCATGACTATCTCCAATGGCAGCTTGAGCATTTTTGTCGATAGCCCACTTCCGCTATCCCTGCTCTTGGTTGCATTGAT
Source organism: Bacillota bacterium (assembly GCA_051750505.1). Taxonomy (GTDB): domain Bacteria; phylum Bacillota; class Bacilli; order Bacillales_A; family Planococcaceae; genus Planococcus. Next base: position 68,093 of record JBNJJS010000001.1, on the reverse strand, counting down.
TTCACTATTGGTTCCGGCATTCCTCAAATGGAGAAGCAACAGGCTGGCATATAAACAACGTTAAGGGGTGGGAAAGTGAGAAACTCTAAGCTAGTGCCGCGTGTTCTTGCTTTTCTGCTAGCCGCTGGATTTGTTCTTTTATGGATGTTCGGCTTATTGGATGCTTATACGGATGACCAGAAACTGACGCTGCTTTTGCTTGGCATCGCGATCGGTTTGTGGACGGTAAGTGCCATGCCGCTTGCTGCTTCGAGTCTTCTGGTGCTCGGCCTGCTGCTGCTTTTCCGCCTGACGGAAGAGCCGGAGCAGGCTTTTGCCGGTTTTCTGTCGGATGCGCTTTATTTTATCCTGGCACTGACTTTGATTTCCAAGGTGCTGGTGAAAGCGAAAGCCGATCAAGTATTTGTCGGCGTGTTATTGAAAATGAGCAAAGGCAAAGTCCAGCGGCTGTTGGTCGGCTTGCCGTTATTGATTGTCTTTTTGCCCATCCTGTTGCCTTCAGCTGTCGCCAGGTTCCGCATTCTTGAGCCGATCATCGAGCGAGTGAACGGCCGTTTCGCGCTCGGCGAAAGAAGCCTGTTCCGCCAGTTCAGTTTTTATGTCATCGGCATGATGAACCAGAATTCCACGATGATCGTTTTCACTGGAGGAGGGTTCCCGATTCTCGCGGCTCAATTGCTGAGCGATTTCGGGGGTATCCAAATCTCGTGGCTTGGCTGGTTTGTGCGCATTGCACCTGCACTTTGGCTGGCCCTTCTGTTGGTCAGTTTCGGCGTTTGGTTCTTTTTCAAACGGCGCAGCGGTGAAGGGCTTCAGATGGAACAAATGGAATTCACTCCTGCCGCCCGCTTGCCGGAACGTTTCTGGTGGGTCATCATCCCGTTTCTCGCCATGATCATCAGCTGGATTGCCATAGACCAGGAACAGATTCCGCTCATTGTGGCACCGTTCCTTTTGCTTGCGTATTATGCATTGCCGATGAATGGGCTTGTCGACGACCGGCTCGTCCGGGAATACGATTGGGAAACTTTCCTATTGCTCGGTGCCTCATTTTCTCTCGGCTATTTAATAGAAGAAAACGGAACGGCCGGTGTCTTGGCGAGCCAATTGATTCAATTGCTGCCGGCAGGGTTGGGCCAGGCAGGAAATGTTGTATTCGTCGCTTTTCTCATCTTCTTTTTGCGTTTTTTGTTTGTCGTGCCTTCCACGTCGATGATCGTCATTTTTCCGATCATCGTCAGTTTTGCAGAAATGCTGAGCTTGCCGATTCTGCCAATGGCGTTTTTATTGATCATGATCATCGGTGGCGTCACCATATTGCCGATCCATTCACCGACCACTTTTCTAGCATTTCAAAAAGGGGCATTTTCCCAGCGTGAACAGTTGCTCATTGGCAGTTTTTCGAGTGCCGTGATTACGGCGGTCGCCATCCTTTTCGCTATTTTCATCTGGTAATGGAAACGGTGTGCAAATGCTACGGCCGGCCTTCATTTGAAGGCTGGCCTTTTCGTGTGCAAAGGGTGGATATGTTTAGCCCCAAAAATAGGGGGTAGGGTAATGCTAGAAGCGTTATAAATTAGAGGAGGCAAAAAAATGTTCGATTATACAGTTACGACAAGTAAATCGGTAGATGAAGCAGTTGCATCACTCGAGGAAAACTTGAAGGAAGAGCAATTCGGCGTCTTATGGAATTTTGATTTGACGGCAAAGCTTCAGGAAAAAGGACAGGATTTCGACACGCCATACAAAATCCTGGAAGTGTGCAATCCGAAAGAAGCGAACACGGTGCTCTCTGAAAACTTGATGGTCGGTTATTTCCTGCCATGCAAAATCGTCGTATATAAAGAAGGCGAAGAAACGAAAATCGGAATGCCGAAGCCGACTTCGTTGATCGGCATGGCAGAAGACGGCGGCAAATTGAATGAAGTGGCTGAAGATATCGAAAACCGCTTGATAGGATGTATCGAACGGACAGCTTAAGTTGTGTAAAACTATTATATGGAGGGATCTTTACCATGACAGTCAAATTTACATCTGCTGAAGAAATCGCAGAAAAAGTGATGAACAATGAACCTGTTGCCATCCTCGATGTCCGCAGCAAAGAAGATGTGGAGAATTGGCATGTAGAAGGCAGCAATGTCGAACTGCATAACATCCCGTTCAATAAGATAGAAGAAAGCCGGGAAGAAATCGGCAATCTGCCGAAAGAAAAACCGTTATATACGATTTGTGCAAAGGGCAATACCTCCACAAAAGCGGCTGAGTATTTACAAGAGAAAGGCTTCGATAATATCATCTCGATTGAAGGCGGCATGGCGTCGTGGAGTGAGCAATTAGAGCCTGTAAAAATCAATGACTTGAAGAGCGGCGGTGCGATTTATCAATTTGTCCGCGTCGGCAAAGGATGTCTATCCTATCTGATCGAATCGGACGGTGAGGCGGCCGTAGTCGATGCAGCACGGATGATCGAACCGTACGAAAACTTTGCAAAAGAGCATTCAGCGAAAATTACCCATGTACTTGATACGCATCTGCACGCAGACCATATTTCCGGCGGACGGAAGCTTGCGGAAAAATTCGGTGCTAAGTATCATCTGCCCCCTGAAGACGCGGATGAAGTCGTTTTTGGCTATGAACCGGTCGAAGATGGAAAAACCATCGAAGTAGGGAACGTGAAAATCGAGGCGTTCTACTCGCCTGGCCATACAATTGGCAGTACATCATTCATTGTAGACGGTGAGTATTTGCTGACGGGGGATATTCTGTTCATCGAATCGATTGGACGTCCAGACCTTGCCGGCAAAGCGACAGACTGGGCAGAAGATCTGCATGAAACACTTTATGAACGTTATGATAACCTATCAAAAGAATTGGTCGTCTTGCCTGCCCATTACGCCGATATTAAAGAAATGAACGAAGACGGCAGCGTCCATAAAAAACTCAGTAGTTTGTATGCACAAAATGAAGGGCTTAACATCGATGATGAAGAACGTTTCATTAAGCGCGTTACTGAGAATTTGAAAGAACAGCCGAATGCTTACGAAGATATCCGCAAAACGAATATGGGTAAGATCAACCCACCTGACAATGAACAAAAGGAAATGGAAACAGGACCGAATAACTGCGCAGTCTAGCGCAACTGATATTGGAGGAAGCCCCCGCTGTAACTGTGGGGGCTTTTCATGTTAAAATAAAAGCATTCATCAGTGAATATAAGGATGAGTTTTTCGTTTGACATTATACCCAAGGGGGTATAATATAAAAATATACAAACTACAGTTTTCATTTTGAACAGGAGGCAAGTAAGATGGATTATGATAAAAAAATTGAAAATCGCCTCAAACGGATTGAAGGCCAATTGCGGGGAGTCATTAAGATGGTGGAAGCGGACGGAGAATGCCGCGACGTCGTCACACAACTCTCGGCAGTCAGAAGCGCAGTAGATCGGACGATTGGCGTAATTGTCAGTGAAAACCTGCAAGCTTGTGTGCGGGATAGTCTCGAAAAAGGTGAAAACACCGAAGATGTCGTTAAAGAAGCGGTTGAGCTGCTTGTGAAAAGTAGATAAATTTAAAAAAGATATTTCCTGTTGACATAGCATAATATATGCTTTAATATACCCTATAGGGTATTAAGAAAGTGCGACGCCACTATAAAACGTTCTTTTTTTTGGAATAAAACATACCCCTCGGGGTAATTATTGGAGGAATTAATACAATGACAGAACAGAAGAAAACGACAATCGTACTTTTCAGCGGAGATTATGATAAAGCAATGGCCGCATATATTATCGCTAACGGAGCAGCAGCTTATGATCACGAAGTTACTATCTTCCACACATTCTGGGGATTGAACGCACTTCGCAAAGAAAATCCGCCAGCAATCAAAAAAGGTCGTCTTGAAGCGATGTTCTCAAAAATGATGCCGCGTGGAGCCGATAAACTTGGACTTTCCAATATGCAGTTCGGAGGCATGGGCCCGAAACTGATCAAGCAAGTCATGAAAAAGCATAACGCCATGCCACTTCCGGATCTGATCGAAATGGCGCAAGAACAAGATATTAAATTAGTTGCCTGTACGATGACGATGGATCTTCTTGGACTCCAGAAAGAAGAATTGCTCGATGATATTGTCTACGCAGGTGTAGCTGCTTATCTTGGCGATGCAGAAGACGGAAACGTCAACTTGTTTATCTAACGCCCAAAAGTGGAAAGGATGAAGTGTAGGATGGAATGGTTGCTCTGGATCGCAGTCGGTGTCATTGCATATTTTGCAATCTCCCGCTTTACTGCCCCAACTAAAGGAATTAAAACGATGTCCACAGAAGATTTGAAGGCTGCTCTTGGCAAGAAGGATAAACAATATGTCGATGTCCGGACGCCGGCAGAGTTCAAGGCAAATCACATCAAAGGCTTTAAAAACATTCCATTGAACGATTTGCCAAAACGTTTGGATGAGTTATCGAAAGATAAAGAAACACTCGTTATCTGCCAAAGTGGTATGCGCAGCAGCAGAGCGAGCCAGTTATTGAAGAAAAACGGTTTTGCCGATGTAGTGAATATTCGAGGCGGAATGAGCAGTTACCGCGGATAATTGAAGGAGGAATTTAACATGAAAAGCATGACTACACAAGAAGTTCAGGAACATATCAAGAATAACCCAGAGGCATCGCTGATCGATGTGCGCGAAACGGAAGAAGTCGCTGCAGGAAAAATTCCGGGAGCCGTCAATATCCCGCTCGGCCTGTTGGAGTTCCGCCTGCAGGATATCGATAAATCAAAAGAACATATCATGATTTGCCGTTCCGGCAACCGCAGCGGCATGGCCAGCCGTTTATTGGAAGACCGCGGCTATGACGTGATCAACATGGACGGCGGTATGATGGAATGGGAAGGCGACACCGAGTAAGCTTTCAGCAAAATGTACAGATTCACAAGAGGAGGAGAATGATCGATGGTTCAAACAGATAAAGTATTGGATGCCAAGGGGCTTGCATGCCCGATGCCGATCGTGAAGACGAAAAAAGTGATGAAAGATATGGGTTCCGGAGAAGTATTGGAAATTCAGGCTACTGACAAAGGCTCTACAGCCGACCTGCAAGCTTGGGCGAAAAGTTCAGGGCATGAATACATCGGTACGGAAACAGATGGAGACGTCTTGCTTCATTATTTGCGCAAAGACGGCGCAACTACAGTTGAAGAGACAATCGAAATCCCTGAAGTGGCGCTTTCCGATTTTCAATCACGCGTTGAAAACGGCGAGCAATTGAGTATTCTGGATGTCCGCGAGCAGGAAGAATACGATGAAGGGCATATTCCAGGCGTCAAGCATATCCCACTCGGCGAAGTGGAGAACCGCATGAACGAATTGAATCAAAACCAGGAAATCTTCATCATCTGCCATTCAGGGCGCAGAAGCGGTATCGCTGGCGACATGATGGCGAAAAAAGGGTTTAAGACTTTGTACAACGTAGTGCCTGGCATGCGTGATTGGACTGGCAAAACCGAGTAATCGGGCCAGTCTCCCAAAATTTGAAGGAGCGTGTTCATAAATGACGAAGAAAACAGCAATCATCGCCTCCAATGGCGGATTATTCGATGCGTATAAAGTATTCAATATCGCAACGGCGGCAGCTGCAAGCGATCATGAAGTGTCAATCTTCTTCACATTCGAAGGCTTGAACTTGATCCACAAAGAAGCGAACCAGCAATTGCCGATGCCAGAAGGCAAAGAGCATTTTGAAGAAGGCTTCAAGAAATCAAACGTACCGGCTATCCCGGAACTGATTGAAATGGCGCAAGACCTCGATGTTAAATTCATCGGCTGCCAAATGACGATGGACGTCATGGGGCTTGAAAAAGAAGCATTCGTTGACGGCATTGAAGTCGGCGGAGCCGTGACATTCCTTGATTTCGCACAAGATGCAGACGTAACGCTTACATTCTAATCGATTGACCAAAAAATTTTACAGAAAAATATACTCCGGGGGGTAATTATTTTATGTCAGCAAAAGCAATGACGGCTGCGCAAGTAGCCCGCAAAGTAATTGATAACGAACCATTGTTCATCCTTGATGTCCGTAACGGCGACGCATTCGCCGATTGGAAAATCGAAGGGGGCAACATCCAGTATCTGAACATCCCATATTTTGATTTATTGGACGGCGTTGAAGAAGTCATCGATCAAATGCCGAAAGACCGTGATATCTTGGTCGTCTGCGCCAAAGAAGGATCTTCCATCATGGTCGCAGACATGCTTGCAGATGAAGGCGTGGAAACGGCTTATCTGGCAGGCGGCATGAAAGCATGGAGCGAGCATTTGGAGCCGGTAAAAGTCGGCGATTTGAAAGATGGCGGAGAACTTTTCCAGTTTGTCCGCATCGGCAAAGGCTGCTTGTCTTACATGGCAATTTCCGGCGGGGAAGCGGCAATCATTGACGCGACTCGCATGACGGATGTCTTCTTGAACTTCGCGCAGGAAAAGGGCGCAACGATCAAGCACGTATTCGACTCCCACCTTCACGCGGACCACATCTCAGGCGGCCGCAAAATCGCAGAAGCCACCGGCGCAACGTATTACTTGCCGCCAGCTGACGCGGAAGAAGTGGTATTCGATTTTACACCGCTTGAAGGCGGATTCGAAGCAGCATTCGGCAGCTCGAAAGTCGAAGCCCTATATTCACCTGGACATACAATCGGCTCAACTTCTTTCATCGTCGATGACCAATACTTGATGACAGGCGACATCCTTTTCATCGACTCCATCGGACGTCCGGACCTTGCAGGCCTTGCGGAAGACTGGGTTGGCGATTTGCGCGAATCCCTATACAGCCGCTACCAGGCGCTTGCAAATGAATTGATCGTCCTGCCGGCTCACTTCATGATCATGGAAGAATTGAACGAAGACGGCAGTGTCGCGAAAAAATTGGGCGACTTGTTCAAAGAAAATCACGGCTTGAATATCGAAGATGAGCAGGAGTTCCGCGACATGGTGACGAAGAACCTACCACCGCAGCCAAATGCTTACCAGGATATTCGCCAGACTAACATGGGCAAAGTTACACCAGAAGAAGAAATGCAGCGTGAAATGGAAATCGGCCCGAACCGCTGCGCCGTACGCTAAATTCAAGTTGTATCCGAGTGACAAACTATAAAAACCATATTCTAAAAGGAGAGATTTTGATGAACGCAGATAAAGTACTAGACGCAAAAGGCTTGGCTTGCCCAATGCCTATCGTAAAAACAAGAAAAGAAATGAAAGCTTTGGAGTCCGGGCAAGTATTGGAAATCCAAGCAACTGATAAAGGCGCTGCAGCCGATTTGACTGCATGGGCAAAATCAGGCGGCCACGAACTCTTGGAACAGCAAGTCGATGGCGACGTGCTGAAGTTCTGGATCCAAAAGGGCTGAAGAGTGAAGGGCATCGGTTGATGTCCTTTTCTTTATACCTTTTTCTACCACGATTTAACGATCGATAGGTAGGACCGGCAGCATGTCGGTTTACATAGCGTTGCCGCAAGAAGAGCCTCAGCGTTTCTACATGGAAGCGGGGATGGGGCGGCAGGAGCAAACACAATGTTCTCCTCCTGCAGAAGAGGCTTCGGCGTTTTTTATGCTAATGGCCTGTATTCGTATAATCTTGCACTCTATGCGACGCTTATTCAAAAGGAGGAAACAGTTGTGTTGAAGAAATGGATTCCAGCTCTTGATTGGATGGGGAGCTATAAAAAATCAGACTTGAGCGGTGACTTGAATGCCGGCTTGATTGTAGCCATAATGCTGATTCCTCAGGGGATGGCCTATGCCATGCTTGCAGGTTTGCCGCCGGTCATCGGTCTTTATGCCTCGACCATCCCGCTCATCATCTATGCTTTGTTCGGGACATCGAGACAGCTTGCTGTCGGCCCAGTTGCAATGGTTTCTTTACTTGTGCTTTCAGGGGTCTCGCTATTGGCGGAACCCGGTACAGATGAATACATTTCCCTCGTGCTGTTGCTTATGCTGATGATTGGGGTAATCCAGTTTTTATTGGGTGTTTTCAAACTGGGATTCATCGTCAATTTCCTGTCCCATGCGGTCATCAGCGGCTTCACCTCGGCAGCGGCCATCATTATTGGCCTCAGCCAGCTGAAGCATTTGATCGGGGTGAGCTTGGAAGCTGAGAAAAACGTTTTCTTGATCCTGGCTGAAACTTTCCGCCGGGTGGCCGAAATTAACCCGGCTACGTTGGCTATAGGGATCGGCAGTATTATTTTGCTGATCATCATGAAAAAATACGTCAAGAAAATCCCAGGCCCGCTTGTCGTTGTCGCCTTAAGCATTTTGACTGTTTATCTTTTCAGTTTGCAGGCTCAAGGCGTAAAAATCGTCGGGGAAGTGCCGTCCGGCTTGCCATCCTTGTCACTGCCAGCGTTTCAATTGGATGCAGTAATTGCTTTATTGCCGATCGCCCTCACCATCTCCTTTATCGGCTATATGGAATCGATCGCGATGGCGAAAGCAATTGCCTCTAAAGAGAAATACAAAATCGACCCGAACCGGGAGCTGGTCGGACTCGGACTTGCCAATGTCGGAGGTTCGTTCTTTGCCGGATATCCGGTAACTGGAGGGTTCTCGCGTTCTGCTGTCAACTACCAGGCTGGGGCTAGGACACCTCTCGCTTCAATTATCACGGCGTTCCTGATCATTTTAACCTTGCTGTTCTTCACCGGCTTGTTCTACTACTTGCCGAACGCTGTACTCGCTGCAATCATCATGGTTGCCGTATATAGTTTAATCGATGTAAAAGAAGCGGCCTACCTCTTTAAGGTCAATAGAGTGGATGGCATCACATGGGCATTGACATTCTTGGCCACCTTGGTGATTGGAATTGAACAAGGCATCATTGTCGGAGCTGTATTTGCTCTGCTAGTGTTCATTCGCCGCAGTGCTTATCCGCATGTCGCGGAACTCGGTTATTTACCGGACCAAGCGGTGTTCCGCAATACGGTCCGCTACCCTGAAGCGGAGACAGACCCGGAGATTTTAATTTTCCGCATCGATGCTTCCCTTTATTTTGCGAACATGACATTTTTGGAAGACGAATTATGCGGGAGGCTCTCGGATAGACCTGACGTCAAATGGGTTGTCTTGGATTTCTCGAGCGTCAACTCGATTGATGCGGTCGCCACTCATTCATTGGAAGAGTTGATGGAGCAATGCCAGTCCGGGAAAGTGAAGATAGTCTTCGCCGGTATCAAAAACACGGTTCTTGATGTGCTTTACCGAGCGGGTTGGGAGAGCAAATACGGTGATAAAATACACTATATGAGCATTGAGGACGCATTGTCATCAATCAAGCGGAAGGAGGAGCAGGCGTGAAAAGCACAGAGTTGAAAAAACAGAACGAGGAATTCATCCAGAAAATCAAAGCACAGGATCCTCAGTATTTCGAAGAGTTGAAAAAAGGGCAAACTCCCGAATATTTTCTCCTATCTTGCAGTGATTCTCGCGTCAGCCCTTCAATCATTATGCAGATGCCGCTTGGGCATATGTTCGTCCATCGCAATATCGCTAATCAGGTGGTCGATGAAGACGAAAGTTTTTCAGCGAGCTTGTACTATGCGATTAAGCACTTAAACGTTAAGAAGCTTGTCGTGAAAGGGCATACCGGTTGCGGTGGGGTGAAAGCGGCATGGGAAGGCAACGACGAACCCGAACTTCAGAAATGGCTTGCCCATATCCGGGAAAGCTTGCCGGGAAAAACAATGGATCAGGAACCGGACTTGGATGAATTGGCTAAGTTGAATGTCTTGAGCCAAGTGGAGAAGCTGAGCAAGCATCCTGTTTATCAACAATATGGAAAAGGCGTCGAAATATCGGGTTGCATATTCCGGGTGGAAACCGGGGAGCTTGAACAGATTTATCCACTATAACTTTTGGAATATAAGAAATCAGCCGTTTCCTTAAGAAGAAAACGGCTGATTTCTTTTGTTTTTCACGATTTTCTTTTATTCCAAAATGATTTCAGTAATGTAAAGTTTTCATTTTTTAAGCAAAAACACTTCACAAATTTACCCCTGGGGGTATAATGGGGGAGTGGCAGTAAATAGAGGGTAGGAAGAGATTTTTACTTTTTCAGAAAGGTGAGTTTCCATGAGTATTGATTTTATGATTGTTATTTTCTTGATCGGCTTTGTCGGCTCCTTCATCTCAGGGATGGTCGGAATCGGCGGCTCCATTATCAAGTATCCGATGCTGTTATATATCCCGGTCATGCTGGGGTATACGGCATTCTCAGCCCATGAAGTATCGGGCATCAGCGCGATTCAAGTATTCTTTGCAACGATTGCAGGGGTATGGGCATACCGTGGCAGCGGTTATTTGAATAAAGCCTTGATCACTTATATGGGTGGAGCCATCCTGATCGGGAGCTTCATCGGCGGTTATGGTTCTACATTATTGTCTGAGGCGGCCATTAATATCGTTTATGCGATGCTTGCGACGATTGCCGTCGTTATGATGTTCATACCGAAAAAAGGACTTGATGATATTCCGGCAGATCAGGTGACTTTCAATAAAATGCTTGCTGCAGGATTAGCGTTTATCGTAGGGATCGCCGCCGGAATTGTCGGGGCAGCAGGTGCATTTATTCTTGTACCGATCATGCTAGTCGTCTTAAGGATTCCGACGCGCATGACAATCGCGACTTCGCTCGCAATTACATTTATTTCATCGATCGGTTCGACCTTCGGTAAAATCGTGACCGATCAGATCTTGTATGGCCCTGCTGCGGTCATGATCGTGGCAAGTATCATCGCGGCTCCGATCGGCGCAAAGATCGGGCAAAAAGCGAACACCAAAGTATTGCAATGGATTTTGTCGCTGTTGATTCTTGGGACAGCCATCAAAATCTGGCTCGATATTCTATAAGAACGAAAAGCTTCCGGCAGCAGCTGGAAGCTTTTTTGTTTTCAATTTGAAATTAAGCATATGCGATTTTTTCAAGACCTATAAGGTGCGACAGGACGTTGAGTTTTCAGTTGCCCAGATATAGGGCGGGTGCCCGGCCAAGGTGGCAAAGGGCGCGCCACCTTTATCTCGCCAGCCCGCGCGGTCCCCCATGAGTCAGCCATTTCCGCTCCTTCTCTAGTTTTAGAGTGGGAGATCGTTTCTTCAGTCCATTTAACGTGAAGTGTGGAAGTGCATTATATTTTCAAGCTTACGTCGTACAGATCAAAGAAAATCTCGACACCAGTTTTATTCCACCAATTAGAATGGCAACTCCCACGATTCAAGCAAGGGTTTGTTTGATGCCGCGTCTCAGGAAGCGATTCCCCCACTAGCCGGCAACTGAATACAGAAGTAGATTTCCCTAAACAAACTCCATCCAATGAAATCTTCCAGCCGCACAGCGCCCAGGGTGAGCCGACGCAATAAGACAAGTGTTCTTCTTGGCTTATCGCGGGAGGCCAACCCAAAGCAGGGCGGCGAATACCAGGATGAAACTCAAATCAATCCAAGGAACATCTTCACAAGCAAACTCTCATTCTCCGGTTCTACGCTAGCCCCAGGAAGCGATTCCCCCGCTAGCCGGCAACTGAATATAGAAGCAGATCTATCTAATCAGTCTTCACACAACGAAATCTCCAAGCCGCCAAGCGCCTAGGGTGAGCCGACGCCATAAGACAAGTGCTCTTCTTGGCTTATGGCAAGAGGCCAACCCAAAGCCGGGCGGCGAATACCAAGATGAGGCTAGAATCAACTTCAGGAACATCTTCACAAGCAAACCCTCGCTATCTTCATTTAAAACCCGCCCGATAAAGCATTTAACTACGGAAATGCCAATAAGCTTTCATTTGGATTTTCCGGTGGAAAGAGTACAATGAAACAAAGAGCATGGGAAAGGAAGAACAGCATGAAACCAGTAATCGTAGCCGAAAAGCCGAGCCAGGCGAAAGCGTATGGCGATGCGTTCAAGACGGTGAAGCGGGAAGGCTATATGGAAATGGCGCCGAATCCGATTTTTCCGGAAGGCGCATTCATCACCTGGGGCATCGGCCATCTCGTCGAACTGAAAGAGCCGAAAGCCTACGATCCTAAATGGGGCAAATGGTCGCTCGCTTCCTTGCCGATTCTGCCGGCCGAATACCAATTCCAAGTAGCGCGCGGCAAATCGAAGCAATTCAATATCATCAAAAAACTCCTGAAAGAAACCGATACCGTCATCAATGCCTGCGACGTTGACCGCGAAGGATCGAATATTTTCTATAGCATCTACCGGCAGACTGGCGTTCGCGGCAAAAAAATCAAACGGCTGTGGATCAATTCACTCGAAGTCGACGAAGTGCGCGAAGGCTTCCGCAATTTGCGCGACAACAAGGAAGACCTGCGCCTGTACGAAGAAGCGCGGGCACGCCAGATCAGCGACTGGCTGGTCGGCATGAACGGCTCGCGGCTTTATTCGCTGCTGCTTCAAGAGCGCGGCATCCACGAAGTGTTCGCGATCGGGCGCGTGCAGACGCCGACCGTATTTTTGATCTATCAGCGCCAAAAGGAAATCGAGGCGTTCAAGCCGGAGCCGTTCTACGAAATCGAAGGAAAGTTCAAAGCCGCGAAAGGCAGCTATAAAGGAAAAGCGAAACTGAAGGCGAAAGAGCGTAAAAAAGCGGAAGAGCTCTTGGCCACCCATGACTTGGCAGGCGGCAAAGCGCAAGGCCATATCAAAGAATTGAAGACGGCGGAAAAACATATCCCGCCGCAGCCCCTGCATTCCTTGTCCAGCCTGCAGGCAGCCGCGAACCGGAAATGGAAATACAGCCCGCAAAAAGTGCTGTCGGCGATGCAGAAGCTCTATGAGAAGAAACTCGTCAGCTATCCGCGGACCGATTCGCGCCATATCACGTCGGCGGAATTTGGCTATCTGTCAGCCCAAGCGGAAAGTTACCAAAAGCTCATCGATGCCCCGTTTCCGATTGCCTCGAAAACGCCGAAAAAGCGTTTTGTCGATAACTCGAAAGTGCAGGAACACTATGCCATCATCCCTACGAAGAGTTTACCGACAGCCCGTAAAATAGAAGGTTTGCCGCAGGACGAACGAAATTTATACGAAGAAGTGATGCGTACGGCACTCGGTATGTTCCACCGGGATTACCGCTATGCCGAAACGAAAGTCGTGACTGATGTCAAAGGGCTCGAATTCCATACGACGGGCCGGACAGAGCTCGACAAAGGCTGGAAATCCTTATTTCCAACATCCAAAGAAGCGAAGCAGGATCCGCCGCTCCCCGAATTGGCCCTCCATGAGCAAGTAGCGGCAGCAGTTGCCATTGTCGAAGGCATGACGACTCCGCCAAAGCCCTATACGGAAGGGCAACTGATCGCCATGATGAAAACCTGCGGGAAGTTCGCGGAAGACGTAGCCGACAGCGAAATCCTCAAGGAAGTCGAAGGGCTCGGGACGGAAGCGACGCGCAGCGGCATCATTGAAACGATCAAACGCCATAATTATATCGAGGTAAAGAGAAACATCGTATCAGTCACCGAAAAAGGGCGCATGCTGTGCCAGGCCATTGAAGGGAATTTGCTATCAAGCCCGTCGATGACGGCAAAATGGGAAAGCTATTTGAAGAAAATCGGCAAAGGCGAAGGCTCGTCGGAAGTTTTTCTCGCCACGATCGGAAAATTCATCGAGAAGCTGCTGCAGGACGTGCCGGAGCAATTGCGCAGCAACGGCATGCCGGACCAGATGCCGGCATTGCTAGGAGCGGAAATTGCGATCTGCCCGCGCTGCCGGAAAGGCTCGATAGTTTCCCGTAGGGGCTCGTATGGTTGTACAGAACATGCCAATGGTTGCAAGCAATCGTTTCCGGCCGTGTTTTTGAAAAAAAGGCTGACCGCCAAACATATCGAATACTTATGTACGAAAGGAAAAACTCCAGTCATTAAAGGGTTTGTTTCGAAGAACGGCAAAAAGTTCAACGCCAGCTTGGAGTTGGAAGACGGGAAGCTCAAAATGAAGTTTTAATATTTCCCGGGAAATATGGAAAGGGGAGAGGTATTTATGCGGAAAATGACTATTTACGTGAAAGAAGCAAAGTGGGGGCGCCCGATTCACGAACTGGAAGAACTGCTATTGAAAGAGCCAGGCGTAGAACGGGCTCTGATTGACGTAGAAGATGGTGAAGTAAAGTTAGAGTTGGACGAAACCAAAATTAAAGAAAGCCATATTATCCAGCTTATTGAAGACGCCGGGTTCCATGTCGAATGACTCCTTGCCCTAAGGGGAGAGTTCATGTACAATGAGGGTATTCAATAAGCAATAACTAAATAAACGAGGTCAAATGCCGCGGACAATAGCGCCGGAGGCAAAGCCGAAAAGAAACCTTTCTGTGGAAAGGGTCTTTTCGGCTTTTTTTATAGAGGGGGGAAGCAGAAATGGGTTATTTTGTAGATCATCGAACGAAACGAATCCATCACAGCCAGTTTGCTGGTGACAGCTGCGGCTTCCTGCAAACACCTGTGGAAGAACGTGAGTTTACTGAGGAGAAAGAGTACGTAAAAAGCTTGGCGGATAAAGAGCAGTATAAACATTGTCCGCATTGCCAAACTGCACAGACAACCGTCGGTTAAGACGGAAAAAAGCCGCCCGGGAGGCGGCTTTTTCTTTTACTCATGATTTTTCCGGTCGAGCAAAACGAGAATGTAGCTTATATCTGTTGAGAATTCCCAATCGAGAAAGATTTCCCGGACGTTCCGTTTGAGCAGTTGGGTGAACTCTGTTTCCTTCATCAGTAAACGCTTTTCGAGGGGCCGTTTCACTTGCTTAAGCTCTTCGGATAAGCCATTGCGTATCAGTTCGCGTTCGATTTCGACAAGAAAACCGGTGCGCTCAATCAATAATGTTCGGTCATTAAGCCAGAACAGTGTCGTGCTTTCCGGCTTTTTTTCAGCTTTTCTGCTGGCTTTGACCACTGCTGCATGAAGCGCTTCTTGATTGATTTCTGGGGGACAGTCAAAATCAACCGAAGTATCAGCTTCGGTCATTACGCCGACGAGCATGCCGGTTTGGTTTTCAAGATGCCAGTCTGAATACAGCGCATCCACTTTTTGTCCAGAAGCACGGGATAATGTATCGCAAATGGCTGGCTTCAGTTCATCGATCAGCAGATGGCGAATTTCCATTACGCGCTTAAATTCGTCCTTCTGAAGCAGAATTTTCTCTGTCGGGCTCAGAAAACCACGTAGATGGACAATGACGAATGGGGGTTTGACAACGACAAATACGGATGTCGGCCCTTTTCCGAAGTGTTCTCGCATGACGGTGGAAATATAGCCGCCCATTTCACTTTGCATGGTCTTGGAATTCTGCAAATAATTCGCCTCCTTAGTTGATAATAGTGTAATGGACATCAGGAAAGTACTGATTTTTAATGGAGCCGTGCAATGCCTTTAGGGAGACAAGAACGGTTTGTGGCTCGACGGCAGCGGGTATAAATGGAAAAACCGGACATACACGTAGACAGGAAGGAGGAACTCGAATGGTTTCTGGCGAACGGAAAACTGATTTGACAAAGGCAAGAAACCGCCGGGTTCACACTTCCAGAAATTTTTGGGCCGGCATATTGTTTGGCGCCGGGATGTTTTCGGTGTTGGAACAGAGCATCTTCCACTTCTTTTTGCAATGGCACCATTTCTATGAAGGGAATGGGCCACAAGCAATACTGACCGGAGAAGGTGTCTATCAAATATTCGGGTGGATATTGACTGTGCTTTCACTTTGGCTGGCCGCAGACCTTACAAGAAGAAAAGCGTTTTGGCCGGTACGTTTTTTGGGAAGCGCTCTGATTGGGGGCGGCGTGCTGCTGCTGTTTGACAGCTTGATTATCCGGCAATTCCTGAAGCTCCACACGGTCAGAGACACCGGCGATCCATTATTTTACGAATCGCTTTGGCTGGGAACAGCCCTTTTCTTATTTTTGATCGGCTGGTCTATCTTGCGCAGTGCCGCAAAAGAATCGGAATAAATTTGCCTGCACTCGCTTCATAATTATTCAGTTTTCATATTTTCCTTTTAAAGGCACGAAGCGAACGGCTTCAAGGGTGGTTTTCTCCAATTTACCATCAAGGGATTTATCGACGGCAAGAAGGTCCTGGCTGAACTTGTGGCCCACAGGGATGACCATGCGTCCGCCCAGTGCCAATTGATCGAGCAATTCTTGAGGTATGGAGGCTGCGGCAGCTGTGACCATAATGCGGTCGTATGGAGCATGTTCAGCCCATCCGAGGCTGCCATCGCCTAGCAGGAACCGGATATTTTGGAATCCTTTAGCTTCGAGGCGCTGGATTGCGCTTTCATAAAGCTGGGGGATTTTTTCCACCGTATAGACTTCGTGTGAAAATGCAGCCAAGAGGGCGGTTTGAAAACCTGAACCGGTACCGATTTCAAGCACTTTGTGATGCTCCTGAAGGTCGAGTGCGATGGTCATCTCCAACACTAAAGACGGCTGGGAGATGGTTTGCCCATAGCCGATCGGCAACGCTTCGTCACGCGCGGCATCTTCCATATGGCTATCCATAAACGAACGGCGGTCGAGTGAGCGGAAGTAAGCGGTGATGGCTTGTCTTCGTCCAGTCATGTCAATGCACCTGCTTTCATTCGGTTTGTTTTACGGATGCTTTGGTACTATCATAAGGCAAAAGCGGTCCGAAGCACAAAGGTCCGCTCTTAACAGGGGGTAACTGGAAATGGAGCCACTGACAATTACATCACTCGAACATGGCCTCTCTAATGCCGTCAAAATCGAAACTGCGACGTTCGGGATGGGGTGCTTTTGGAGTCCCGACGCCCGATTCGGTTCGCTGCCGGGTGTGATAAGGACCCGGACAGGCTACGCAGGCGGAACTTCCCAAGCTCCTACTTACCGGCAGATGGGTGATCACACGGAGGCCATTCAAGTGGAATTTGATCCCGGGCAGATTAGTTTTGAAGATATTTTGCGGGAATTTTGGAGCAATCACTATCCGAACCGCGATGCCTATAAAGGACGCCAGTACATTTCTTTGCTTTTTTGGCGATCCGACGAGCAGCGGCGGGTTATTGAATTGGTTAAAAAGGAAAAGGAACAGGATTTGAATGAGCCGGTCGAAACTGAGATCCGGCCGTTCACTGGATTTACAGAAGCGGAGGAGCGCCACCAGAAATACTATTTAAAGCGCTACCCTAAAGCGCTTGAACAATTGGCTGAGCTTTATCCGGAAGAAACGCTATTGACCGATTCGACTTTTGCCGCCCGCCTGAACGGTTTCGTAAAAGGCTTCGGCAGCCGCCAGCAATTGCTGGCGGAACTCGAGAACTGGCCCATCCCGCAAGAGCGGCGTGTCTTTTTGCAGGAAATTTTGCTGAAGCTTAAATGGTAAAGAAGTTCTTATGAAATTAAATGACAGGGAGAAGACCGCTTATGGCGGTCTTTTTTCATTTGATGGCAGGGAGACGGGAAGGATTCAGCGAAGTAACAACAGACATGCAAGATGAGATAGGTGAGGGGGATACACATGTTGGATGAACAAATACTACTGTTGGTGCTGCCTATTCTGCTCCTGCAGTTAGCACTGATGATATTTGCGCTTGTAGATTTGATTAAGAATCCAAATCCGAATGGACCGAAATGGATGTGGGCAGCAATCATTGTCTTATTGAATATTATCGGACCCATTCTATACTTTATACTAGGGAGGCGGAATTATTGAACGTTTTGGAAGTCAGGGGATTGGCGAAGCATTTTGGCGCGGAGACGGCAGTTGATGGAATAGATTTCGAACTTACCGAAGGCAGTGCTACGGCTTTGATCGGGCCGAATGGGTCCGGTAAGACGACTACCTTATCAATGCTAGCCGGGTTACTCGAAGCGACGGGTGGAGAAATCCAAAGAAAAAAAGGATTGTCGATCGGGTTTCTGCCGCAATACCCCCGGTTTTTCCCATGGCTTACCGCATTGGAGTTCTTGGAAATGGCGGCTAAATTGAGTGGTGTCGACACCAGGAAAGCGCGTCAGCAAGCAGAGCGGACCTTGGAATTTGTCGGACTTCGCCAAGTTGCCGGTAAAAAAATCGGCGGCTTTTCGGGAGGCATGAAACAGCGGCTGGGACTTGCGCAGGCGATGGTACATCAACCGAGTTTATTGTTGTTGGATGAACCCATTTCCTCTTTGGATCCAACAGGGCGCCGGGAAGTGATGGAGCTATTAAAATCCCTGTTAGGACAAACGACGATTTTATATTCCACCCACATTTTGAATGATGCCGAAGAAATGACGGATCAACTATTGTTTTTGCAGAATGGGCGTCTCGTCGAACAAGGATCGCTCGACCAAGTTCGCAGCCGCTATGCGGATCCGAAAATCCGGGTTCGCTTCGAAAACACTGACGCAGCGAAAAGGTTTGTGGACGAAGCGCCGTGGACAGGTGCAGTTAAAGGGACAGCAGCAGTGCTTCCTGTAAAAGAGGAAGGGCCGTTTATGCAAGAGGTATTCCGTTATCTGGCCGTGAATAGCCTGCCCGTACTGGGCATAGAACAAGAAACGGCGAGTTTGGAAGATATTTTCCTCAAGGTGGTGGCAAAGAAATGAAGCAATTCTCGACACTGCTGTTGAAGGAATGGCGGGAAAACATCCGCAATTATAAGGTGTTCTGGATTCCTATCGTCTTTATCCTGCTCGGTGCGACGGAACCGTTGTCAAACTACTATATGCCGCAAATTTTGGATGCAGCGGGCGGTCTGCCGGAAGGTGCAGTCATCGAGTTTCCCGAACCCGAACCCGCGCAACTGCTTGTAGCTGTGATGGGCCAGTTCCAGATGATCGGCATGCTCGTACTGGTTCTTGCCTATATGGGAAGCATTGCCGGCGAACGGAAAAACGGCACAGCGACACTTTTATATGTCCGCCCGCTATCATTTATCTCCTATTTTCTCAGCAAATGGGTAATGGTTTCTCTAGTCGCGTTGATTAGCGTTTGGGCAGGGTTTTTAGCAGGTTATTATTACACGGCGGTATTGTTTTCAGCGCTGCCGTTCGGAGACTTCCTTCCATTTGTCGGAACCTATAGTCTATGGATTCTGCTTTTGGTTACACTGATTTTGTTTGCGAGTGCAGCCATGCCGAATGCTGGGCTTGCGGCAGCATTGTCGCTTGCCGCGCTGCTCATCCTGCAACTTGTCGATAGCATTTTCGGCAGCCGATGGGACTGGTCGCCGCTGAAGCTTCCAAATTACGCTGCCTCTTTCCTGGATATCGGGCCTGACACAGGTGCATTTGCAGGGGCATTGATGCTTACTGTGTTATGCATCTTCGGCCTTGCAGCTCTCGGCATTTGGTTCTCGAAAAAACATCGCGCCAAAGCAAAAGTGTAAAAGTGAAAAAGTAATCAGCTGCAATAGCTGATTGCTTTTTTTTTGGAGGAATGCTGGTAGAATAAGAACAGGATTTGGCGGTTAAAGGCACACACACCGTCCAGCCGGGAGCCTTTGTTGCGGAAAAGAACAATTGCATTGGCCATATAAATGAATTGAGGAATTGCTTATGAAGAAACTGATTGCATTACTTTTTGTGGCACTGCTGCTAGTGGGTTTTGCCTGGGTTAATAATAAATGGCTTGTGACAACCGAATACACGATTCAATCGGAAAACCTGCCGGAAACGTTTGCCGGCAAACGCATCGTGCAAGTATCGGATCTGCACAATGCAGAGTTTGGAAATAAGCAAAAATCCTTGTTGAAGAAAGTCGAAGAGGCGGATCCCGATGTGATTTTCATCACGGGGGATTTGATCGACAGCAACCGATACGATTTGGAAAGAAGCTTGGCGGCTGTCGATGGGCTGGTCGAGATGAGCGAAGTCTATTTTGTTATCGGCAATCATGAAGTGTCTTCGAACCGGCTCGATGATGAAATCATTCCTGCATTGGAAGAACGCGGCGTGGAAGTGCTGCGCAACCGTTCCGTGATGTGGGAAGAGAACGGAGAGGCACTTCGCATCGCGGGCATCGACGATCCATTGATGGACGTCTATCTTCATGAAGAAGAATTTACGCGCAACAGTATAGCGGAAGCAGGATTAGGCGAAGAGTTTACGCTATTGCTTGCTCATCGTCCTGAACATTTGCAAACGTATGAAAGAGAAGGAGTCGACGCCGTATTTTCGGGGCATGCCCACGGCGGACAGATACGCATTCCGGGGCTCGGCGGTTTGATCGCTCCCGGGCAGGGATGGTTCCCTGCTATGACAGAAGGGGTCTTCGAATCAGGCGAAACGCAATTGGTCCTCAGCCGTGGACTGGGCAATAGCGGATTCCCTCTGCGGATTTTCAATTTGCCGGAAATTGTCGTGGTGACCCTGGAAAACGAATCATAAGAATCAGCAATTTAGGAGGACTCATTTCGTGATCAGAAAAAGTGAAGTGACGTTGCATTGCCATACAAAGAAAACGAGTGTATCGTATGAGCTGCCCGCAGACCAGCAGGAATTCACCATGATGCCCCAGGACCTCATCAAGCGGGATGCTGGAAATCCTGAGAAACACCTCATTGTCATCCGTGCGCGCGGGGAAGTGGCTGGATTTTTCGAACTGGATGAATCGGAGGACCGGAAGCGCTATTCCGACAATCCGAAAGCGCTGCTTCTGCGCGGCTTTTCCGTCAACCCGAAATTTCAGGGGCGCGGCATAGCCACAGGCTCGCTCGATGCACTGCCAACTTTCATGAAAGAAGAATTCGAAGCTTTTGACGAGATCGTGCTCGGCGTCAATGCCCGCAATATCGCTGCACAAAAGCTGTATCAAAAAGCCGGGTTTGAAGATACCGGCAGAAGAGTCATGGGAAAGAAAGGCGAACAATTCGCCATGTGCCTGAAAGTGAAATAAGAAAATCAAAACCGCCTTGGAAGCTGATGGAATACAGCTTCCAAGGCGGTTTTTGTTCCAGTGATCCTTATGGGAATAAACTTCTGCAAACCTTCAAACTTCAAAATACAGATGCTTATGGAGATTGCAGCCGGGGTTGAAGGCGGCTTTACAGTCCGGGCAGGAAGAAGCGCAATCGAGATAGTCGCGGATGGAAAGCTCTGTTCCACATGCCCCGCATAAAATCGCTTTTTCGTGGAACTGCTCTTTCGGCCAGACGGAAGTGTTGTTGCAGCCGACTGCTTTATGGCATTCATAGCACGGGTAATAGCCCCCGCAGCAATGGAAGCGGATAGCGATCCGGTCCGTTTCCGAATGATAATGACGGCAGCGTGTTTCCTGATCGACATCGAGCCCGATGACGGGTGGACGCTCGCACATAGACAGACACTCCTTATGAATTTACATATTTCTTTCATGCTACTATGAAATGAAGCTATTGACGAGTACAGTTTAATGGCTGAAAATGGTCGCGAACGCCGGAAGCCTTTATAATAGGGATAAGTACCTTGAAGGAGGAGACGGGCCAATGGTTAAGGAATTCGAAGATGAAGTCATGCGCGCGATGGACAAAGTATTTGAAGACGAAATGAAAAAAGTGAGCGATACGCTCGATCAGGATTTACTGATCTCATTGATCGGTGAAGTCAATGCCGGAAAGTCAACAACGGTCAATAAAATCATCGGTGAAGATATTGCCAGCACGAATCCGATGCCTGGCGAGACGGTCAGCGTGGACCCATATAATATCCGAGGCCTCGAGAACATCAAATTCATGGATACACCGGGGCTTAATGACCCGAATGATGAAAATCCGAAAAAGACTTTGGAATTCGTCCAGCAATCGGATGTCGTGCTGTTTTTCCTGAACGCTGCCGGCACAGTCTTTTCAGATAGCGAAAAGCAAAAGTTCGCCGAGATCGAAAAACATAATAAAGACATCCTTATCGTCCTGAATAAAATCGATGCGGCAGAAGATATCCCGTCGATTATTAGATTCATCAAAGGGCACACTAACAATAAATACAAAGTGATTCCAGTGTCTTCAAAAACGGGAGAGAACTTGGATCTGCTGAAGAAGGAAATTTTGCTGTTGCTGGAAAAGAAGGGGAAAGACCTGCTCTTCGCGAAAAGCATGAAAGAGAAATCGTCTGCCGCCACGCGTTGGATCGTGGGGGCCGGGGTCTCAGCGGGAATCATCGGTGCGTCACCGATTCCAGGATCGGACGTATTGCCTTTGACGACGCTGCAGGTCGGGTTGATTGTGAAGTTGTCGCATCTGTATGATAAGCCATTGACGAAAAAAGCCGCGAAAGACATGATCGTCATTACAGCGACCCAGACAATCGGCCATACCTTGTACCGGCAGGCGCTGAAGTTCATTCCCGGAGCCGGTTCCGTCATCGGTGGCACGGTCGCCAGTTCCATGACGCTTGCACTCGGCTACGGTGTGAAATATGCTTATGAAAACAATATCGCTATCGATTATGAAATGATCGGCAGTCTGTACGATAAGCTGAAAAAGCGTGAAAAGAACGCATAAGCCCATTAGCCGTCCTAGATTTTGAGGACGGCTTTCATGTATCGGCAGGCAGGATGAAGCGGAAAACAGGAGGTGCAGATGATGAAGATTTTGGTGGTGGAAGACAATCCCAGTGTCAGCTCGATGCTCGAACTGTTTTTTTCAAAAGAAGGGTTGGAAGGTGATTTCGCCAGTGATGGACTGGAAGGATACCGCAAGTTCCAGGAAGGTGAGTATGACCTGCTGATCCTGGATTGGATGCTTCCAGGGATGGACGGCATCGCGCTGTGCCGGAAAATCCGCGAAACGGGAAGCGAAGTGCCAGTCATCATGCTGACGGCGAAAGACAGCGAATCCGACCAAGTAATCGGTTTTGAAATGGGTGCTGATGATTACGTGACCAAGCCGTTCAGCCCCTTGACCTTGATGGCGCGCATCAAAGCGGTGACCAGAAGGGCGCGAAAAGGCGAAGCCGCCGAGGACGGCATCCGCACATCCCATTTCCATGTCAGGAAAGAAACACGCGAAGTCGTAAAAGACGGCCAAGCGATCGATAATCTAACGCCGAAGGAATTCGATCTGCTGGTCTTTTTCCTGCAGCATCCAAAGCAAGTGTTCAGCAGGGAGCAATTGCTCGAACAAGTATGGGGCTATCAGTTCTACGGCGATGAACGGACAGTAGACGTCCATATCAAACGGCTGCGCAAGAAAATTCCGGAAGGGGACCAGCTCTTCCATACAGTGTGGGGAGTAGGCTATAAATTTGAAGAACTTGCGGGTTAAGTATTTCTATCAATTGATCGCGAGCCATATGGGTGTCCTCGTGTTTGCGGTGGCCATTTTAAGCACACTGTTCATTTTTTACGGCGAGCGGGTGGCGTATTCGGACAAGGCAGAGGAGTTGGAGCGCTACGGAGAACAGATTCTTCGGGAACTTGAACAGCCGCGCCCGGGGACGGATCTGCAATCCTATGTAACGGTACTTGAAGCGCAGAATATCAATTTCATCGTCTTCGACCAGCAAAGCCGGGTCCTTTATCCAATCAACGGCAATTTCCCGTCGGTCGAGCTGACTCCGGAAGAATGGAATGTCATCGAGCGCGGTGAAACATTGGTCGTCTACCGGGATGTCGAACGCTTTGAGCGGTCGATGACATTCGTCGCGCTGCCTTATGTCGAGGGCAGCACGCTCGCTGGCGGAGTTTTATTGGCTTCGCCTGTAAGCGGCATCCGGGAAATGGTGACGGAATTGAACCGGACGCTCGTCGCGGTGATCGCCATTTCCTTGCCGTTCGCTTTGCTGCTGAGCCTGCTATTGGCAAAAATACATGTAACACGCCTGCAGCGCATGCAGAAAGCGA
The DNA here is from genome assembly GCA_051750505.1 of Bacillota bacterium. Classification (GTDB taxonomy): domain Bacteria; phylum Bacillota; class Bacilli; order Bacillales_A; family Planococcaceae; genus Planococcus. The sequence goes on along the minus strand of JBNJJS010000001.1, from coordinate 44,277 downwards.
CTTCGATGATCAGCGAAGGGCATTACCAAGTCAATTTGCCGGAATCGAATTTTGACGAATTCGGGGACTTGGCGCGTGACTTCAATGTCATGGCGAATAAGCTGCAGCGTTCCAATGAAGAAATCGAACAGCTCGAAAACCGCAGGCGGCGTTTCATGGCGGATGTTTCGCACGAAATGAGGACGCCGCTTACGACCATTGCCGGCATCATCGAAGGCTTGAAAAGCGGCATGATCGAAGAACAGCAGCGCGAGAAAGGCATCCGTCTTGTAAGTGAGGAGACGAAGCGGCTGATGCGTTTAGTCAACGAGAACTTGGATTACGAGAAAATCCGTTCTAATCAAGTGACGCTCATGAAAGAGGAGATTGAAGCGGCCGAGCTCTTGGAAATTATTCAAGAACAGCTGCAATTACAGGCGGCCGAAAAAGGCGACCGCTTGTTGATCGAAGCCGAGCCGGGTGTGATGATCTATGGGGATATGGACCGGTTGATTCAAATTTTGGTGAATATCGTCAAAAATAGCATCCAATTCACCGAAAACGGCGATATTTTCCTGCGCGCCCGTGCGGAATCCGGCGCGTCTGTGCTGGAAGTGGAAGATACCGGAGACGGAATCGAAGTCGATGAACTGGAGATGATTTGGCGCCGTTTCTATAAAGCGGATATGTCGCGCGGAAGCGGCCAGTTCGGGCTGGGCCTTTCCATCGTCCGCCAATTAGTCAATTTGCATGACGGGGAAATCTCGGTGGAAAGCGAAAAAGGCAGCGGGACGAAGTTCACAATCCATTTGCCGCATAAACAATCTAACACTTAATTGAAATATTCAAAGCCTGCCGGTTGTTATGGCAGGCTTTTTCCCATTCGCTTATTCTTGAAAACTTTACATTTCTGTTGCATATTTAGTCATAATTTTTTCATATCTGCTTTGTATGATAAGAATATCGAAAGCCTTAAGGCGAACGACAACAGACAATTAAAGGGGATGGAAAAATAATGGGTTACTACAATACAACGCGTAAGAACGACCAAAATCCGTGGAAACGCTATATGGCGTCCAGTTTCGGAGGGGTGCTGGCAGGTGCATTGCTGGTGGGGACGATGGTCACCGGAACCGATCTGGGTGAAACAGACTCCGCCACTGCCGGTATTCAAAGCAGTGAATTGCAAAGCGACTCGGCGATTGTCACGACAGACGTTACAGAAACTGTCGATGAGACGGCAGATGCAGTGGTCGGTGTCTCCAATCTTCAAGCGGGCAATAATCCGTTTGCACAAACTTCCACGCAAGAAGCAGGGGCAGGATCCGGCGTCATCTATAAAAAACAAGGGGACGATGCATTTGTTGTCACCAACCATCACGTAGTGGAAGGGGCTGAAAAAGTAGTTGTGACGCTGGCAGACGGTGAGGAGTTGGACGCGGAAGTGCTTGGTTCGGATGTATTGACCGATCTTGCCGTTTTGAAAGTCCCTGCGGCTCAGATTGACACGATCGCAGAGTTCGGCGATTCATCAGTGCTTAAATCGGGAGAACCGGTCATTGCAATCGGCAACCCACTCGGCCTTCAATTTTCAGGATCAGTGACGACAGGCGTCATTTCCGGTACGGAACGCGCTATCCCGATCGATATCAATAAAGACGGCCAAGAAGACTGGCAGTCAGAAGTGCTTCAAACAGATGCCGCGATCAATCCCGGAAACAGCGGCGGCGCATTATTGAATGCACAAGGACAAGTCATCGGCATCAACTCGATGAAAATCGCACAGGATGCGGTAGAAGGAATCGGGCTCGCCATTCCAATCAATTCAGCGATCCCGATCATTTCGGAACTTGAAGGAGAAGGGGAAGTTTCCCGTCCGTCTCTAGGCGTCGCATTGCTTGAACTGAAACAGATACCTGCAGAAATCAGAAATGCGGAATTGAATCTTCCGAGTGAAGTGGAAGACGGCATTGTCGTCCAATCGGTACAAGAAGGTTCCGGCGCAGCTGAAGCGGGGATCGAAGCGAAAGATACAATCGTTGAATTGAACGGTGAAGCCGTCTCTTCTGTCTTGGAACTCCGTCAATATCTCTATAAGGAAGTGAAAGAAGAAGGGGCAGTAACGGTCAAAGCTTACCGCAACGGCGAGTTGAAAACTTTTGAAGTCCAGTTGAGTGAACAAATTTAAGGGCATATAAAAAAAGCGGCGGACAGGAAATCCTGTCTGCCGCTTTTTGTTGGAACTGAAGAAGATAATTAATTACCGAACAGGCCGAACCAGTCAAAACCGATTGCAAATCCGACAATCACCAGAACAGCGATTGCGAAGATGATCAATCCGAGCTGCAATGGCTTATAGCCCGTTGTTTTCGGCTCTTCAAGCCCTTCTTTCTCTGGCCCTGGCTGTTTGTGTTTCAATTCTTGTTCACTGGTTTTCATATATTCCTGTTCTCTGTCTTTTTCATTGTGGTTATTTTTGTTATCCATCTTATTTCCTCCTCTAATATTCACTTAATTTTCCAGTTCTAGTGCCTCGAATGAATACTTAGTCTAAATGTTTGTCGAGTTGATGCTCTTCAATTTCAGTCAGTTTTTTCGCCAATTCACGGCCGAATGCTTGCGAGGAACCAGGGTCACGGCCGGTCAAGAGGCGGTCGCTGCCCCAAATGAAATATTCGTCTTGTCCTTCGCCTTTATCGTACTGCGCAATTTTCGCCATTTCATCTTCCAGGCTGAATGGCAATAAGCCATCCACTTCTTCGGGTTCCATATCATTCGGATAGCCGGTCACTTTCAAGCCTTGCAATAACGGCTTGCCATCTTTCGTTTTTGTGAAGACGAGCGGGGCCGGGCCGTGGCAGACGGCCGAAACGATGCCGCCCGTTTGATGGACGATATTGATGACGGCGTGCAGATTTTTATCATGCGCCAAGTCGAACATCGCACCGTGGCCGCCGACGATCATGATGGCATCGTAATCACTTGCTCGGACATCCACGACCGGTGTCGTCTTATCTGCGATGCCGGAATCGTATAATTTCTTATATTTGCCTTCGGGATCATAAGCACTATCGAGACTTAAGGGATCGACGACCGGTTTGCCGCCGTCAATGGAAGCCAGTCCTACCGAGTGGCCCGCTTTTTCAAGTTCCGACAGGGGTTCGAATAATTCTTCTGCCCACCAGCCAGTTACGTAATTATGTTCTTCGTTTGAATAGCCGCTTGATAATACTGCCAATACTTTTGCCATTTCGGTATCCTCTCCATTTCTTTAGGAAGCTCTTGTTTCTACATTTACCCTTTGACAGATTCCTGAAACTTCCGGGAGTTTCAGGTTTTGGCTGTATGCCAAGCTGTGCTAAGATAATATAAGCAAAAATTTGAGGTGAACTAATTTATATGGAAAACATGGAAGTGGATACACAGATTCAACTGCTTGAAGCAATGCTCGATGGCAGCAAAGTAGGCACCATCGTCACTGATCCTGCAAAGGAAGACAACCCGATCATTTACGCCAACCAAACATTTACGGAAATGACCGGCTATGGAAAAGAAGAAATCCTCGGCCGCAACTGCCGTTTGCTGCAAGGCCCGCACACAGCTCCTGAAGCCATTGATCAAATCCGGCAAGCCATCAAAAACCAGGAAAAATTGACGGTGATTTTACGCAATTACCGAAAGGACGGGACGCCTTTTTGGAATCGCTTGGCAATTGCACCAGTGACGGTTGAAGATAAGCTCTATTTCATCGGCACCCAAACGGATATTACTCTTGAACGGATGCAGCAGGAAGCAATTACTGCGAATGAAAGCGAAATAGAGAAATTGATGTTGCCGATTTTGTCGATTCAGCCGAATGTCGCGACGGTTGCACTGGTCGGAACGATGAGCTTGCAGCGTTTTGAAGCATTGAAAGTGAAACTATGCGAATATGTCAGCGAGCATCGGATTGAACATGCATTGATCGACATCACCGGACTGACATGGAATGAGGAATCTCCGCTCCATTGGTTCACCCAGATTTGTGAAGCGCTCCGCATTATGGGTAGCCGTATGTATATCACCGGGGTCACTCCGCAAGCGGCAACTGAGCTGGTGCGCGACTTGGACCGGGATAATATGCCAAAAACCTATTCCAGTATCGAAAAAGCGTTGGCCCATATTAACGAATAGAATATTAATTCGTCGAACCTCATTCAAGGTGAATGAGGTTTTTAGATATTTAAATTTCCATAAAAAGGTATTTTTTGGATTCTTTGAACTCTTATTGGTGAACAATAACGTTACTATCTAGCTAATTAATTGAAAATATAGTTTATTCGGTTTCGCCATTTTAATGTGGGGTACATAACTAGGGAATAGAAGTTCCAGATTTTCCAAGGAGGCGTAACGATGGGAAAAGATCACAACCAGCGTGAAGGACCTGAAAATCAAGAGAGCATCGAGACAGAAGACAAGAAATTCAATGCAGGGGGCAATAGCTCGGATTATGACGGCGGACAGCCTCAAGACAGCCTTCAAGGCAGTGAAGGAAGAGTCGATGAAAAACAAAGCACTGAGAAAAAGGGACGGGAAAAGAAAGAGTTCAACGCCGGAGGAAATGATTCCGACTACGACGGCGGACATCCAAAAGACACCAAAAAAGATAGTGAAGGACGAATAGATGACGGTAAATAATCAAAAATCACGAGGAGGAAGTTAAATGTTCTTCAATAGAAAAGAGCTGCAATTCGAAGCCAAGCCGGATAAGCCGGATGCGCTGTTCGCAAAGCAACTGCAGGAAGTTATCGGCGGGCAGTTCGGTGAAATGTCTGTGGCATTGCAATATCTGTTCCAAGGATGGAACACAAGAGGGAATGAAAAATATAAAGATTTGCTGATGGATACCGGGACAGAAGAGCTCGGGCATATCGAAATGCTCGCTACCATGGTCGCTCAATTGCTGGAAGGCGCACCGGTTTATGAACAGGAAAAAGCGGCAAGCGACCCGGTGATCGGAGCGATCATGGGCGGCATGAACCCTCATCACGCAATCGTCTCAGGCCTTGGCGCTACACCTGAAAACAGCGCTGGCGTGCCGTGGAGCGCAGGGTATATCATCGCAAGCGGCAATTTGCTCGCCGATTTCCGCGCGAACGTCACAGCAGAATCTCAAGGACGTCTTCAAGTTGCACGTTTGTACAGCATGACCGATGACAAAGGCGTAAAAGATTTGCTATCATTCCTGCTGGCTCGTGATACGATGCATCAAAACCAGTGGATCGCTGCAATCCGAGACTTGGAAGAAAAAGAAGGCGGTGTCATCACACCTTCTACAGTGCCGCCGGAATGGGAAGCGACCGAGTATTCCCATACGCTCTATAACTTCTCGGAAGGCGAGGACAGCGCATCACTGCCATGGATGAGCGGTAATGCGCCGGATGGCCATCCGTTCAAGTATGAACAACCACAAGCTTTCGGCCAGAAGCCGGTCTTGAAGCCAGGACCGCTCGAATCGCACGACACGCTGCCGGAAAATAAGTTAAAAGGTTAGAAGCGTATGACGGGACGGGGAGTTTTTCTTCGCCCCGTTTTATTTTGGTTATGAATACCTTTTGAATCGAGGTGTATAGATGAATAAACCTTGGATCATGACGCAGAACTGGCGGGATCTGGTTTTTTTGCATTGGCCGATTTCGCCTGAAATATTGCGCCCGTTCGTTCCACCAGAACTCGAAATTGATTTATTCGAAGGCCAGGCATGGGTCGGCATCGTTCCGTTCATTGCAGATCACACACGCCTGCGCTTTTCCTTGCCATTCCCCATTGCTGGGACATACCGCGAATTGAATGTAAGGACATATGTCCGGTGTAATGGCCGGTCTGGAGTCTACTTTTTCAACTTGGATGCCGATAGTCTGCTGGCTGTAAAGGCGGCGAGCACGAGAAATTTCCTTCCTTACCGATATGCCCGCATGAAAGTTGTGAAAAAAGACAATCGCTATCTGTTTACAAGCCATCTTGCTGAACGCGGAACTGCCGGAAATTTCCGGATGGGTTTCACGCCAGACACAGGAATACTGAAAGCGTCCGAGCTGGAACTTTGGCTGACAGAGCGCTACTGTTTATGGACAAAGCCGAAAGCTGTCCTTTATCGCGTAGATATTGCGCATGCACCATGGCAATTGCAGAACGTCCATATAGAAATAGCTGAAAATACACTTGTGCCGTTCCTGCGTTCAGACTGGATTGCTAGTGAGCCGCTAGCCCATTTTTCAGCGATCCAGAAAACACGATTTTATCCGCCTGTGAAAGAACCGATTTGAAAAGCCGGCCACATTGAGTGGCCGGCTTATTGTTTGTCCGGAATTTAAGAAGTGATGAAGTCTCCGCCGTTAACATGCATCGCCTGACCGGTCACATAAGTGGAATCGGTAGAGGCAAGATAAACGTATGCGGGAGCGAGTTCGGCGGGTTGTCCGCGCCGTTCCATCGGCGTGCCTTCGCCTTGTTTCCCGGATTTTTCGGCCTCGAATGTAGCGGGGATCAACGGTGTCCAAATCGGTCCGGGTGCGACGGAGTTCACACGGATTCCCTGCTCGCTGACATTGGCTGATAAAGAGCGCGTGAAGCTGGTGATTGCGCCTTTTGTAGAAGAATAATCAATGAGTGCCGGCGATCCGCGGTAAGCTGTCACGGATGAGGTATTGATGATGCTGTCTCCTTTGGATAGATGCGGCAATGCTGCCTGCGTCAAATAAAACATGCTGTAAATATTCGTCTCGAAGGTTTCATGCAATTGTTCGGGGCTGATATCAAGGAAATCCTCTGTCGGGAATTGCTTGCCCGCATTGTTGACGAGTATGTTCAATTGCCCGAACTCGGCGATGACATCGACGACTAATTGATGGCAGTTTTCAACTTGGCTTACGTCCGTTGCAAATTTCTGGGCTTCTGCACCATAAGCTTTCATCTCTTCGATGGTTTTATCTGCATCTTCGTGTTCGTCCAAGTAGGCGATGGCAATGCTTGCGCCTTCCTTGGCGTAAGCGATCGCAACGGCGCGTCCGATGCCGCTGTCTCCGCCTGTGATCAACGCGACTTTTCCTTCCAACTTTCCGGATCCTTTGTAGTTCTCGTCATCATATATGGGTTCTGGAGCCATTTCATTTTCCATCCCCGGCTGATGGTCTTGTTCCTGCGGATCGACTTGGTCATGGATTTTTTCGTATTTATCTTTTGACATCTATGCGTCCTCCTTGAAACTGATATACGGTAGTTATTCCCGTTCATTTTCCCGTTAAACGCGCAGAAATTGTTGGTGCAAGTCGGTGACACTTTCGAACTCGTGAAAAGACAACAAAAAACAGCCGGAGAATATTCTTCGGCTGTTTCAGGAAACTATTTATTCAGCTGTGACAACACCGCATGCGACCCGTTCACCGGAGTCGCCGGATGGATCGGTTTGTCCATCATCCTCTGAAGCATGAATGATAAGCGATGTACCGCCTTCTTTCAATAAGGAATTGTCTTCGCCAATTTGCAAAGTAACATTTTCTGCCGTCAGTTCATCCATCGAGGTGCCGTCGTCTGCAACTTCGATGTTCTGAAGATCGCCGGCATGTGGGCCATCCGGATTATCAAGTCCATGGCTTGCGCCGGTCGGATTGAAATGCCCGCCCGCTGATTCGAAATCAGGCGCTTCACACATGCCTTCTTCGTGGAAATGAATACCATGCATTCCAGGCTCCAACCCTTCAACATCCAACTTGACCATGACTCCCGCATCTTCTTCCGTTAATTCTGCAGTGCCGGTCGCGTCCCCATCTGCATTCAGGAATTCGACAGTCAGCATTTGGATCTCGCTGGCTCCTTCTGATTCGCCTCCTGAGCCATCCTGTGGTTCACCTTCCTGTTCTTCCACTTCCTCTTCTTGAGGTTCGGCTCCGTCCGTTTCTGTTGGAGGTTCCGATGTGTCATCTCCACATGCCGCCAGCAGCAGTAAAAGGCCTAAAAGCATAAGTATCAACCATGATCTCATCGCTTTTTCTCCTTCCTCCTAAAAATTGTTATTATATTACTTTACACATGTTTACGGGCCGCTAAACCCATCAATTAGGCATGGTGTCTTTTGGCTTATGTGGAGAAGCATCTTTTTTTCTTCGGCGGGACAGCCAAAATAAGCCAATGGCGAGCGCAGAGACACTGATGACAAGGGAAGGCAAAAAGAATGGCGGACGATAGCTCAGTTCAATCTCGTTCATGCCTTCTTCAAGCGGTACGGCAAGAAACGCGTAATTGGCTTTCAGAACCTCCACCGGTTCATCATTGATGGTGGCACGCCATCCTCTTTCATAAGGAATCGACAAATTGAGGAAAGGTGCGCCTTCCTGGTTATCGTAAGTGACATCCACTTGGCTTCCGTCGATTTTCAGGTTGCTCGTCCGGTCTGCCAGCGCATTTTGCTCTCTCAGCAGGGCATAAGGTTCTTTTACTATTTCGATATCCGTTAACTTATATGTTCCTTCGGGCATGCGGATTTTTATTCTCGGGGCGGCCTCGACGCGGATCGTCAAATCATCGACGAAAGTTTTATAGATCGATTGATTGGATTTTCGGGTCGTCCGGTATTCATTGACTTCGAGTGGGAAGCCTTGGTCTGCGGCCGTATTCTCCAAGTGGAAGGAGATATACAAATCGCCTTCTTCAGGAACTTCATCGAGCAGCAAATCAATTCCGCCGGTTTCCTCGGAAATGTCGAGTACGCCGTCTTCATAGCTCGCGGCCATTTCTTCGATTTCATAATCAGCTTCTCCCGGGAAGCGGTCGGGAAGGGGTTCGGTTTCAGCCGTTTCATCCAAGACGATTCCGCTGAGCATGGCGTGTTCGCGCAGCAAAGGCGGCTTATCCGCAAGCTGTGACTTCTGATAAACCTGGAAAGCCGGACGCGCGAAAGGCAGCGGGTAGCGATTTTGATAAGCGATGAAATTATCGGTAGCGGCAAATTTGCGGAAGCCGAACGGCACATTCGGATCGTCCCGTTCACGTATCGCATAATTGCCTTGCAAAAGACTGTGTAGATTGCTGCGGTTGCCGAGTGTTGCGTAGCGGCTGACGCTTTCCCGTTGCATATCGATCTCCAAATCGTATAAATAGAAATACAGCAAGTTCTTATTCAAGATGCTGGAATAAGCGCTGAGCCCCTGGAAGTCCTGGACGATCGGCGTATTATTGCGAACGCCTTCCATCCAGTCGATGCGGTACATCTCGTTCGTTTCGCGCTGCTGGATTTCGTCGATCAAAACGCGTACTTCCTCGTTGTCGTAATCTTCCCCGGTAATCAATGATTCATCGACATCCGCAATATCCGCGTTATCCAGCAGCTTTTCGCTTTGGTAGACATTGGCTATTCCCAATGTCAAAACAAGCAGCAAAACAGTCAAAAGCGGTTTTTGAGCTCCTTGCCGAATGGCCGAAGCTGCCAAAGCGGCTGCCAAGGTCAATACGAGACCAGCCAGTGCCAGGCGCGGATAAAGCGTAGTGAATTCAAGCGCTTCATCTCGCCAAGCAAACCATCCATAAAGGAGGGCAGTCAAAATTGCAGCCGGAACAACTTCCTTCAAGCGCAGCTTATGGAAATGATCCAAGCCGCTGGCGATTGCCCCTGCGGCAACAAACGAGATGAAATACTCCCAGCGATGCTGAGGAGCCGAGAATCCGTTGAAAATACTGCCTACCATCGGGCTGTGGTAAAGCACGATCGTCAAGATGCCGATCAATGCGAAAAGCCGGAAACGGTGGAGCTTGTACAGCGATGGAATGAATAAAAACAGCATGAACATGGCCGGCAACAGGATATAGCGGCTCATGAAGAGAATGTTTTCCGTTTCTTCAAACCATAGAATGTCCTGCTCGAACGCGGGACGATGGTTGTTCAAGAACGCATAAACGGAAGGGATGAACGACACCATGGAGATGCCGGCGCCGATCAAGCCCGCCACTAGGAATAAAAGGATGGCCTTGCTCCATTTCGTTTCCGCCTTTTCGAGCGGGATGAACAAACGGAATAAAATGTAAATGCCAGCCAGCAGGAAGTTGATATAGGCGAAATAGAAATTGTCGATCATCGAAATCGCTATCGCAGCCATAAACCAGCCTGGCTTTTGTTCACGGAAGATTTTCTCGGCACCGAATATCAGCAGTGGCAGCCAGATGAACGCATCCGCAAAAAATTCCCAAAAAGCCGCATGGCGGAAGTACATCCCCGAAAGCCCATAAATACTTGCCCCGACAAATGCCGATAAGCGTGTAATGCGCATATAACGGAACAAGGCGTATGTGACGCCCAGGACGATAGCTAATCTGGCGACGCTGATGAACACGGAAGCATTGGCCCAGAACAGGACATCGGGATCTCCGATCAATTGAAGGGACTGAAGGAGATAGACGATCACGAGTGTCGAGATATACACGAAAGACGTAGAAAAATAATACGACAGTTCGCTGAATATGCCCGCGCCGAGGCCGAAGTCAAAGGAATAGAACAACTCGCCGCGTGTGTAATTGTCATAAAGCAATTGCTTAAACGGCATCATTTGGGCAAGGCCGTCATTCGGTCCTGCCATGAATTGGTTTTGTGTCCATTGAAACAGAAAGACGCCATGGCCGAGAATGGCCATGGCTAAAAATGCAACTGTCAGTAGAAGATAGGGACGAAAAGAGCGCATAATGCCACCGTCTTTATGATTATTTGGATTGCGCCGGTGCTTTAAGGATTTTTCCGGAAACGATAAACGTCACGGGAATAGTGAAAATCACTGCGGCGAACGGCGCGATATTGCTGTTGATGTGGAGAAATTCCACGAATATAAAAATCAGAACCGTAGATACCGACATATTCACGACTTGTGTTAACGGGAAATACAAGTATTTCTTCAAGGTCGGTTTTACACGATACGTTACGTAAGTGTTCAAGAAAAACGATATGTTCAAGCTGATCAAAAATCCGATGATATGGGACAGCATATAGGCCCAGTCGAGCACATTATGCAAAAACAGGTAGATGGAGTAATAGCTGAGCGTGTTGACGACCCCAACAAAAACAAAGCGGGTGAACTCCGTATTCAAGCGCTTAAGGTTCATCATATTCATCCACATTGCTCATCTCGACCAAGAAATGCGGCCGCTGCTTTGTCTCGTTATAGATGCGCCCGACATATTCGCCGATGACGCCAAGGCTTATCAATTGGATGCCGCCAAGCAGCAGAATTGCGGTGATGGTCGTGAAATAACCAGGTGCAATGACGCCCCGGATCATGATTTGATAGAACGTGAAAGCGATGTAGAGCAAGGATAGGAATAAAACGAGAAACCCTGTATAGAAACAGATGCGCAAAGGTTTCATATTGAACGAAATGATCCCGTCGATGCCATAGTTGACGAGGCTGCTGAAGGACCATTTGGAATCGCCTTCTGCGCGCACGACGTTTTCATAGCTGATGGTTTTCTTGCTGAGGCCGATCCACGAGTAGATGCCTTTTGAAAAGCGGTTGCTCTCGCTGAGCGACAGGATGGAATTGATGGCTTTTCGGCTCAAGAGGCGAAAATCGCCTTCGCCGTCTTCGAAACTGACATCGGTTACGGAATTGACCACTTTATAGTAAAGGGAAGACAATGCGCTGCGCAGTTTCGAATCTCCCTTGCGTGAACGTTTTGCGACGACTTGATGGAAGCCATCTTCATAGCCTTGGACCATTTCGCAAATGAGAGTCGGGGGATGCTGCATATCGCTATCCATCAAAATAACGGCATCTCCTTTGATGCGCTTCATCCCTGCAAACATAGCAGATTCCTTCCCGAAATTGCGGGATAGGGAAATATATTTTACAGTGTCGTGTTGATTGGCGAGTTTGAGTATTTCTTGTAAGGTTCCGTCACTGCTGCCGTCATTAATGAACATGATTTCATACAGATATGGAAGCGGCTCAAGTTCTTGCACCAAAGTCGTGTACATTGAAGCGATATTCGCTTCTTCGTTATAAGCTGGCACAATAATAGAGATCAGCTTCATAATGGTGTTCTCCTTTCAAATATATCGTTCGAAATCTTCCTGAAAATCAGTTTACCCATTTAACAGGACATTACTCCTGGAAAATACAACAAATGAAAAGTGAAGCTGCACCCATTATACGCAAAATGTCTGGCGCTGGCATGTCTGGACCATTACGGCCGAATTGTCGGTGAATGCGGAATTCTCAGAAAAGAACAGGCGGAAAAAAGAAAAAGTTTTGGATGCATTGCCTTTAGAGACGGCAGCGTTGGAAACGCTTGCAAAGAAATCTTAATATTTTTTATATATTGACAATATTTTTTTTCGTATATATGATGGACTCAATTCAATTATATCGATTAACTATTGCGACGGAGATAAGCCAGGTGTATTGGAATCTTAAGAGAGCTGATGGGTGGTGCGAATCAGCGGTTCCGGCATTTGGCAGCACTCCCGAATAGATGTGCTGAACATATCAGTAGGCCCATCCGCTTCATGTCCGTTACGCATGATATTTAATGAGGCTGTCCGTATAGTGGACAGTGAATTAGGGTGGTACCGCGACTAGAGACTCTTCGCCCCTTGCATCTTAGATGTAAGGGCGAAGAGTCTTTTTTTGTATACAAATTTCCAGAATAAATTTTTTCAAATCGAAAGGGGACATTATCATGCTGACAGACCAACAAATTTTGCGAATTCCAGGACCGACACCCATTCCACCGAGCGTAGAACGGGCCATGACCCAGCCGATGATCGGCCACCGCGGGGAAAGCACGTATTCATTGATCAGAGATATTCGCCCGAAATTGAAAAAAGTATTCGGTACGAAAGAAGAAGTGATGATTTTGACGGGCAGTGGAACTTCTGCACTTGAAAGCGCAGTCGTCAATACGGTGGCACCCGGCGATGAAGTGCTAGTGCTCGTCACTGGCGCATTCGGCGACCGTTTCGCTAAAATCTGCCAAGCCTATGGAATCGCGACACATGTCTTCAATGTTGAATGGGGAGAAGCGGTGGATCCGGAAGCCGTCAAAAATTTCCTCGGGGAACATCCAGGGATCCGCGTCATTTTCTCCACTTTCTGTGAAACCTCAACCGGCGTCTTGAATCCGATTAAAGATCTTGCAAAGACGGTGAAAGAAGTGTCGGATGCACTCATCGTCGTCGACGGCGTCTCGTGTGTGGCAGGGACGGAGACGGAAATGGACAAATGGGGCGTCGACGTAGTCGTCACAGGCTCGCAAAAAGCATTCATGCTGCCGGCAGGGCTAGCGTTCATTGCGGCAAGCAAACGGGCATGGGAAAAAATCGAAGCCAATCCGCAGCCGCGCTTTTATTTGGATTTGAAAAAGCACCGCGACAATATCGAAAAAGACACGACGCCGTTCACGCCGGCGATCTCCATTCTTTACGGCCTGCAGCAAGTGCTGAATTTATTGGAAGAGGAAGGGCTGGAAAACGTCTATCGACGCCACCGCTTGATGCGCGATATGACGCGCGCTGCATTTAAGGCGCTGAATGTCCGTTTATTGACGACCGATGAAGACGCTTCGCCGACCGTTACCGCTGTGTATCCTGAAGATTTTGACGCAGAAAAATTCCGCAAAGTGCTGAAAGAAGAATTCGCCATTGAATTCGCAGGCGGCCAGCAGCATCTCGCGAAAAGCATCTTCCGCATCGGCCATATGGGCTATTGCTCACCGGCGGAAGTGTTGCAGGCGCTAGCCGCATCGGAAGTCGTCTTGAAAAAGCTCGGTCAAGATATCACGCTCGGCGCAGGCATCGCAGCCGCACAGCAAGTCTTTTTGGAAGGGAAGGATAAGTAATGACATTTCATGTATTGATCAGTGACCCGCTATCAGAAGAAGGCGTATATCCGCTACGCCACGCCGACGGCATCAATATCGTCATGGAGACGAATTTATCTGAAGCGGAGCTTGCCGAACGCATCGACGGATTCGATGCATTGCTCGTCCGGAGCCAGACGCAAGTGACGCGTGAATTGATCGAAAAAGCTTCCAATTTGAAAATCATCGGCCGCGCCGGTGTAGGTGTCGACAATATCGACCTTGAAGCAGCGACCGAGCACGGCGTAATCGTCGTCAACGCACCGGACGGCAATACCAACTCTGCAGCCGAGCATACGATGGCGATGCTGATGGGGATGGCGCGTAAAATTCCGCAAGCCTATAATTCCCTGAAGCAAGGCAAATGGGACCGCAAATCCTATGTCGGCGTCGAGTTGAAAAACAAAACGCTCGGCGTCGTCGGCTTCGGCCGGATCGGCCAGGAAGTGGCAGCCCGGGCCAAAGGGCAACGCATGAACATCATTGCCTACGATCCATTTTTGACCGCTGAAAAAGCGGAAAAGCTCGGCGTCGATTTCGGTTCGGTTGAAGATGTGTTGAAAGCGGCCGACTTTGTCACGGTCCACACGCCGCTGTTGAAGGAAACAAAGCATTTGATCAATGCGGAAGCTTTTAAAGTGATGAAAGACGGCGTGCAGATCATCAACTGTGCACGTGGCGGAATCATCGACGAAAATGCCTTGTACGATGCGGTGAAATCCGGCAAAGTGGCAGGTGCTGCACTTGATGTGTTCGAACAGGAGCCGATGGTCGACTTCCGCTTGCTGGAATTGCCGGAGATCATTGCAACGCCTCATCTCGGGGCGAGCACATTCGAAGCGCAGGAAAGCGTCGCGGTCGACGTCAGCCAAGATGTCGTCAGCTTCGTGAAATACGGAACGGTCCGCAATTCTGTGAACTTGCCGTCTGTACCGAAAGAAATCATGAAACGCATCGAGCCGTATTTCGACCTGGCAGAACGCATCGGCACGTTCCTCACCGACTTGACCGGTGAAACGGCGGATGAAGTGAACGTCTATTATTCAGGCGAGCTCGCGAACCTGGAAGTCGGCCCATTGACGCGCAATATGCTCAAAGGGATGCTCAAGCGCCACCTCGGCAAGCACGTCAATGACGTCAATGCGATGTATATCGCCAATCAAAAAGGCATCCATGTCAACGAGCATAAATCGACCGAATCCCGCGGCTTCACCAACCTCATCACTGTCGAGGTGAAAACGCAGAGCGGCACGCGGAAAGCATCCGGCACGCTACTGAACGGCCAAGGCGCGCGCATCGTCAAAGTGGACGATTACATCGTCGACTTCCTGCCGAACGGCCACTTGTTGTTCATCCGCCATAATGACCGTCCGGGCGTCATCGGCCGCGTCGGGACATTGCTCGGCGCAGAAGACATCAATATCGCGACGATGCAGGTTGGGCGTTCGAATGTCGGCGGCGACGCGATCATGATGCTGTCGATCGATAAGCACGCCGATCCGGAAGATTTGGAAGGATTGAAGAAACTCGAAGAAATCGAAAGCGTCACGGCAATCGATCTATAAAAATAAAGCGCCTGTCCCGATTGGTCTTGAGACACATTCGGGACAGGCGCTTTTCTTATGTAGATTTGGTTTCCAGCTGGTCGAGCAAAGGCAATAGCTCTTCCAGTCCTTTAATTTCGTAAGTCGCGACCACCGTTTCATGAGGCGCTTTATGCTCTCGGTTCAGCCAGACGGACGGGATGCCGGCACGCTCGGCACCGAGAATATCGGTCAAAGGGTTGTCGCCGACCATCAATACGTCTCCCGGGGCATAGCCGAACTTAGACAAGGCATGCTCGAAGATCGAGGCGTCAGGTTTACCGCGCCCGAATGCACCGGAAATGACGATATGGTCGAAATACGGCGCGATTTCAGGCGTGATTTCGAGTTTGATCTGCTGCAGGCTTGGCGATCCGTTCGTCAACAGCAATAAATCGAAACGGCCTTTCAATTGATCGAGCACTTCCAAACTGTCTTCGTAGAGAATAGGGTTGCGCTTTCTTGCTTCCTGGAAGTATTCGGCGAGCCGTTTCCCTAATTCCGGATCGTCGATGCCGAGGCGTTTCAGCCCGAGCGTCCAGGCCTGTTGCTGGTAGCCTGGGGCGACTTGCTTCAATTGCTGAAACTCTGCGCCTGGGTCGTCGAAACTGCCCCATAAGCCTTCGAACGGGTTGATGCCGATCATTTTCGTGAAAGAATGCGTCGGATAACCCGCATACAATTTGCGGGCTTCTTCCCGCACCGCCTGTTCCAAACCGCTGCAATCTGAGCCGCTCTGCTCGGCTGCCCACTCGCATGTTTCGCGGAAAGCTTCTTTTACGCTTTGCTGATCCCATAATAAAGTGTCGTCCAAATCAAAGAAAATCGCTTTCACCATATCGCGCCGCTCCCTTGCTTTTTTATGCAAATTAAACTTCAGAATCATGATTAACTACAGCTTATTATCTAAGGATGATGATTCAAAGAACAAATGTAAGATATGGAGCAAAACCACGAAGACTCCCAAGGGAGCAGCGCTCTTTTAAGCGACGAGACAGCCGAGACCCCGCAAGGAATGAATGAGTGAAGCTTAGCTGAACGCATTCATTTGCGACGCATTTACGAAGTAAATGTGGGAGCAAGCGGGTTTTCTGCGATGCTCGAACGCAGTGAGAGTTGAGCAAAGCTCTTAGGAGTGGTTTTGCGGAATATCTAGAGATTAGATTTATCTATTCAACCCATAGTGTACTAAAGCGCGGCTGAAAATCAAAGAGTTGTCACAAATCCAGCTTCCTCCGGCCAATTCCGGTGGTACGATGTACGGAAAGGAGTGAAACTATGGAAAAGCTTGCACAACACCCTCTTTTGTTAGATGAGGCAGCTCATTTCATTGAAACTTGCTATTTGGAACTTGGAAAAGAAGAAAGTGAAATCCGCCGCCGTGTAATGGAGATTGAAAAGGAAATCGAGTCTTCCGGCAGCTATGAACATACAATAGAAGAATTGCAGCACGGGGCGCGTATGGCATGGCGTAATAATAACCGCTGCATCGGCCGTCTTTTTTGGCAGACTTTGGAGGTTTTCGATGAGCGCAAAGCGGAAACGGAAGAACAGGTGTTTTCGGCTATTGTCCGCCATTTGCGCTTTGCATTCAACGGAGGGCAAATCCGCCCAGCCATTACGATTTTCAAACAAGCAGACAAAAGCGGGATGCGCATCTGGAACCATCAATTATTGCGCTATGCAGGCTATGGACGGGGCGGCCAGATAATCGGCGACTCCTCGTCGCTTGCATTTACCGAACAATGCGAGGCGCTCGGATGGCAAGGGGCGGGAAGTGATTTCGACCTGTTGCCGGTAGTGATCGGTGAAGCCGGCCAGACGCCGAAATGGTTTGAACTGCCTACAGATGCCAAGCCTGAAGTGACGATCGGACATCCTGACTGGCCAGCTATGGCGGAGCTCGGGCTGAAATGGTATGCAGTGCCGCTCATATCCGATATGAAGCTTGAAATCGGGGGCATTGAATACTGTATGGCGCCGTTCAATGGCTGGTATATGGGAACGGAAATCGGTGCACGCAATTTAGCGGACGAAGATCGCTATGACCTGTTGCCGACAATGGCGGAAATTATGGGGCTCGACACGAGTTCGCAACGGACGCTATGGAAAGATAAAGCGCTCGTCGAATTGAACGTGGCGGTGCTTGAATCATTTGCGAATGCGGGCGTAACCATCGTCGATCACCATACCGCCGCCAAACAATTCAAGAATTTCGAGAAAATCGAAGAGCGGGAAGGGCGCGCCGTTACCGGGAATTGGGCGTGGCTGATTCCGCCGGTGTCGCCGGCAACTACGCATATTTTCCATAAGCCTTATAAAAACGACGTTGTCAAACCGAATTATTTCTATCAAAGTGCCCCATATGAAAATGAAGGGAACTGAAAATTGCTTTGCCTCCCGACCTGGAGCCGATTCCGGTCGGGTGGCCAGAGCGATTTTTGTTTTTCATTGGAAATTTGAAAGGGAAATAGATGGAAGGAATGCCGTTTTTTCGCTTGGCGGTCGATAGAGTGGAAGGTATTGTATTATAATAGAACGTAATGATGTTCTTCATCGTAAGAAATTTAAGAAAGAAGGAATAACAATGGGACGCAAATGGAATAATATTAAAGAGAAAAAAGCTTCCAAAGATGCCAATACAAGCAGAATCTACGCAAAATTCGGGCGTGAAATATATGTTGCTGCCAAGCAAGGCGAACCGGACCCGGAATCGAACCAGGCTTTGAAAGTAGTGCTTGAGCGCGCCAAAACCTATAACGTGCCGAGAGCCATCATCGACCGTGCAGTCGAAAAGGCAAAAGGCGGATCGGAAGAGAACTACGACGAGCTGCGCTACGAAGGATTCGGACCGAACGGCTCGATGGTCATTGTCGATACTTTGACCAATAACGTCAACCGCACCGCTTCTGATGTACGTGCAGCATTCGGCAAAAACGGCGGCAATATGGGCGTCAGCGGATCGGTCGCGTACATGTTCGACCATACGGCAGTCATCGGCGTAGAGGGAAAAACTGCCGACGAAGCGCTGGAATTGTTGATGGAGGCGGACATTGACGTGCGTGACATCCTGGAAGAAGAAGGCACCGTCATCGTCTATGCAGAACCGGATCAATTCCATCTTGTGCAAGAGGCGTTCAAAGCGGACGGCGTAACGGATTTCACTGTCGCTGAGCTGACGATGCTTCCTCAAAACGAATTGCCGTTGTCAGAAGACGACCAGGCGCAATTCGAGAAGATGGTCGACGCCATTGAGGACCTTGAAGACGTCCAGCAAGTCTACCATAACGTCGACTTGGAGTAAGAAATTCCACAATCCATTAAACTTCTGTCCACAACTGGGCAGAAGTTTTTTTGCGATAATTAATAAAAAGAATATTTTAAATAATTTAAAAATTTACTTGTAATTCAAAAAGATAGCCCTTATACTTTTTTTGAATCAACGTTTAATAAATGACCGAGAAGTTTAAATTTTTTTCGAAGACTATGTAAGGGTTTACATTCTATTTAAAAGGAGGCTTTCGTTTGGCAGTTATTGAAACGATGGAACTTTTTGGGCGGGCGGAAGTGAAGGTGTTTGCACAGCGCCCTTCGACAATCGGGCAATTGCTTACAGATACTGTAGAACGCTTCAGTGAAAAAGAAGCGGTCGTCACGGAACAACGGACTTTAAGCTACCGGGAACTTGACGGGCAATCCACTACGCTTGCCGCCAACTTGCAGCGACACGGCATCCAAGTGGGTGACCGGGTGGGCGCGGTGATCGGAAATTGTGCCGAGTTTCCAATAGTCGTCTTCGCTTGTGCGAAAGCCGGGGCGATCATGGTACCGATCAATGTCAAACTGCAAGTCGAGGAACTTCAATACATTATCGGACATTCCAAGCCGAAGCTCTTGATTGTAGAAGCGGAATGCGCGGAGAAAGTGAAAGAAGCAACCGAAAAAAGCGGGCTCCAGGCTGCTGAACAACCCGAACTCTTTATCATCGGGGATGGGAATTCCTACGGCCAATTGCTGGATGAGTCGGCTGCATTTGAACAGGTGGACGTCAGCGAAGAGGACGGCGCGTTCATCCTTTATACATCAGGGACGACCGGCCGGCCTAAAGGGGCGGTGCTTGCGCATATCAACGCGGTGCACAGCGTGATGAATTACAAACGCCGATTTGAGACCGACGATACGATGAAAACGATGGTCGCTGTCCCGATGTTCCATGTGACGGGGCTGGTCGGGCAGTTGCTCCATATGTTTTACATAGGCGGCACGGTCTACAGCATGAAACGCTACCAGAACGAAAGCTATATCCAGCTGATCTTAAAGCATAAAATCAATTTCCTATTCAATGTGCCGACCATTTTCATCATGATGTCGACGAGTGAAGAATTTCAGAAGCATTCGTTCGGATTCGTGAAGAAAGTGGCCTTCGGCGGTTCGCCGATCTACCAGCAAACCTTCCAGATGCTGAAAAAGGCGTTTCCGAATGCACAGCTCCATAATGCATACGGGGCGACGGAAACGACATCTCCCGCCACTTTGATGCCGGTGAGTTATCCTGAGTCGAAAGTGACGTCTGTCGGATTGCCGGTCGAAGTCGCAGACATCAAAATCGTCGACCCGGAAGGACGCACCGTGCCGAACGGGGAATCGGGCGAATTGTATATTAAAGGACCGATGATCATCAAGGAATACTGGGACAACCCGGCCGCCAACCAGTCGAGCTTCACTGACGGCTACTGGCATTCAGGCGACCTCGGCATTATGGATGAGGACGGATATGTCTACATCCGCGACCGCAAAAAAGACATGATCAACCGCGGCGGCGAGAAGATCTTTTCCATTGAAGTGGAAGATGCGCTGAAAAGCCACCCCGAGGTCGTCGAAGCAGCTGTCATCGGAGAGCCGGATCCGGTGTTTGGCGAGAAAGTGAAGGCGTTTGTCGTCGGGCCGAAGCTCAATCCGGATAATTTCTCGGAGCTGCAGGCGCATTGCAAAAAGACGCTCGCTAAATTCAAAGTGCCGGAAGAATTCGTGTTGTTGGAAAGCCTGCCGCGAAACGCGTCAGGAAAAATCTTGAAAAATACATTAAAAGAAACAGGGGGCCGATCAAATGCTTAAGGAATTATCGCCAAAAGCCGAACAATTACGCCAGGAACTACTGAAGTTCATGGATGACTACGTCTATCCGGCTGAACAGACAGTGAAAGAATACAAGGAAACGGCAAGCGACCGCTGGACCATCGCGCCGATTATCGAAGAGTTGAAGCAAAAAGCGAAAGCGCAAGGCTTGTGGAATTTATTCCTCGACCATCCGGAATACGGGGCAGGATTATCGAATTATGAGTATTCCCATTTATGTGAAATTATGGGCCGATCACTCATCGCACCGGAAATCTTCAACTGCAACGCGCCGGATACCGGAAATATGGAAGTATTCGTGAAATACGGCACGGATGAGCAGAAAAAACAGTGGCTAGAACCCTTATTGAACGGTGAAATCCGCTCATGCTTCTCTATGACAGAGCCGGACGTCGCTTCTTCAGACGCCACCAATATCCAAAGCAGCATCGTCCGTGACGGCGATGAATATGTCATCAATGCCAAGAAATGGTGGACGACAGGTGCCATGGACCCGCGCTGCAGCATCGCGATCGTCATGGGGAAAACCGACCCGGATGCAGAAAAGCACAAGCAGCAATCGATGATCCTTGTGCCGTTTGATACGCCAGGCGTCAAGATTGTCCGCCCACTTACTGTTTTCGGCTATGACGATGCGCCGCAAGGGCATGCGGAAGTGCATTATGAAAATGTCCGCGTCCCGGCGAGCAATATGCTTCTGGGTGAAGGCAGAGGATTCGAGATTGCACAAGGCCGCCTCGGGCCAGGACGCATCCATCACTGCATGCGTGCAATCGGCGCTGCCGAACGTGCGCTGGAATTGTTGTGCAGACGGGCGGAAAGCCGCGTCGCTTTCGGTTCGACATTAGCGGAAAAAGACGTCATCAAGGAAATCATCGCCGAAAGCCGTATCGAAATCGAACAGGCGCGTTTATTGACCTTAAACGCCGCCCACAAGATCGATGAACACGGCGCAAAAGCCGCTCGCAAAGAGATCGCCATGATCAAGATCGCCGCTCCGCGCGTATCGATCAATGTCATCGACCGGGCGATGCAAGTATTCGGCGGAGCCGGGCTGACAGAAGATTTCCCGCTCGCAGAACATTATGCAAACGCACGCACGCTCCGCCTTGTCGACGGGCCGGACCAAGTCCACTTGCGCGATGTCGGGCGCCTTGAGCTACGTGAGCAATTGAAGGCGAATGAAGTACGGCAATAAGGGCCTCTAAGCGAAGCGGAAGGAGTGGTCACAGTGAAAGCATGGCAAGTGAAAGAACTCGGCGACCCGGATCAGGCTTTGGCAGTTGCAGAATTGCCGAAGCCGACACCTGGCGCGGGTGAAGCGCTCATCAAAGTGGAAGCGGCAGCGCTGAATTTCTTCGATATACTGCAATGCCAAGGAAAATACCAGGAACGCCCTGACCTTCCCTTTACACCAGGGGCCGAGATTGCCGGAACGATCGAAGCGCTCGGTGAAGGAACACAAGGCGAAATCGGACAGCGGGTTCTCGCGACGCCGATGCTGCCAAGCGGCGGCCTTGCCGAATGGGCAGTCGTCAAGGAGGAAGGGGTCTTCCCGATTCCGGATGAGCTTTCCTATGCGGAAGCGGCAGCGCTTTTCATTACTTACCAAACAGCCTATTTTGCCTTGCATCGTTCGGGCCATTTAAAGAAAGGCGAAGTACTGCTCGTCCATGCCGCATCCGGCGGCGTCGGCTCGGCAGCGGTCCAGCTCGGTAAAGCGGCCGGTGCGACGGTCATCGCGACAGCGGGAAGTGAGGATAAGCTTGCGGTCTGCAAAGAACTTGGGGCGGATATCGTCATCAATTACCGCGAAGAGGATTTCGTTCCGAAAGTGAAAGAAGCGACCGGAGGCAAAGGGGCGGATGTCATTTTCGATCCTGTCGGCGGCGATACTTTCGACCGTTCAAGAAAATGCATCGCCTTTGAAGGGCGCATCCTGGTCATCGGTTTTGCCGGAGGGCGAATCGCCGATGCACCGACCAACCACGCCTTGATAAAAAACTACTCGATCGTCGGCGTCCATTTCGGCTTGTTCCGCAATTTGATGCCGGACCAAGTGATGAAAGCCCATCACGAGTTGATGGCGCTGTACAAGGAAGGGGCCATCAAGCCGCTCATCTATAAAGAATTCGCATTCGATGAAGTTGTCGATGCACTCGATCAGCTCGGCAGCCGAAAAACTTACGGGAAATTAGTCGTTACGCCATAAAGGGGGAAAGCCTATGGGAAATCTCGTCCGAACAGAAGTGAACGGAGCCATCGCACGATTGCACATGAACCGCCCGGATAAACTCAACGCGTTATCCCGGGAGATGGTCGAAGAAATGCTCGCAGCGCTCAAGCAATTGGAAAGGGATCAGGCCGTGAAAGCCATCATCCTGTCAGGGGAAGGAAAAGCGTTTTCTGCAGGAGGAGACATCGCTGCCATGAAATCACTCGGAGGCGCCCATGAAGTTGCTGAATGGATCGATTTCGTCTCCAGCTTGTCGAAAGCCTTGATGGACAGCGATAAACCCATCATCGCCGCTGTCCATGGCTACGCAGCAGGAGCAGGTTTCAGCCTGGCGCTTGCCGCGGATTTCATCGTGGCGGACGAAGATGCGAAATTCGCATTGAGCTTTTCGAATATCGGTTTGATTCCGGACCTCGGGCTTATCAAAGCGCTTCGCAAACGGATCAGCCCACCGCTCGCCAAGGAATGGATTTCCTCGGCTAAAGTAGTAAGCGCAGAAGAAGCGGAGCGTCACGGCTTGATCAACCGCGTTTCCACTGGAGATGTCCAGGAGGCGGCCGGGGAGTTTGCGGAATTTCTCGCTAGTGGCCCGGCCGTCAGCAATAAATACGTCAAATACTTGGTCAACCATTTGGATGAATTGCCACAGGAAGCGGCATTCATGCAGGAAAATCTCATCCAGACAATGCTGTTGCAGACACAAGATCATAAAGAAGGCGTCAGTGCATTTTTTGAAAAACGCAAACCGGAATTTCAAGGGAATTAATGTAAGCGTTACCACTTGATGCGGCCACGGCATAATAAGCGGATGGAGGGAATTTTTATGAAAAAATACAACTCACGTTTTTTGGCGGCAGGTGCAGCGATGACGTTATTGCTCGCAGGTTGCGGCGGTGATTCAGAGGGCGGCGGTGCAGAAGGCGAGACGATTACACTGCGCGCGGCCACGGGCCTTAGTGCACAGCACGCCTGGTGGGAAGCTTCAATGGTTCCTTGGATGGAGCGGGTGGAAGAATTAACGGACGGCCAAGTTCAGTTTGAAACATTTACAGGCGGAGAACTCGTGTCTGTGCCCGATGAAGGCGATGCGCTTCAAACGGGAACAGTCGATGTTGCGCTAGTGCTGCCGATCTACCAGCCGGACCAGTTCCCGATGGCGGAAGTGACGATGCTGCCGTTGAATCATTCGGATACATTGATCGCATCGAATGCTTGGAAAAAATTACTGGAAAGTGAAGAAGAGCTGGCGGATGGCCAGACTTATACGGAAATGCAGTTCGGAGATTTCAAAGTGTTCCCTGTATCGACTACCCAGGAATATTCGATCTCCACGACGGGGCATGAATTCAATTCCGTCAGCGACATCGAAGGAACATCTCTCCGTACGCCTTCCCGCATACATGAAATTTATGCAGAAAAAACCGGCATCAATAGTGTGACCATGCCAGCTGTTGAAATTTATGATGCATTAAGCCGCGGCACATTCGAAGGGGCATTCTACAGCATCGCCGACTGGACAGGCTACGGTTTCCAGGATCTATTCCGCTATACCGTGACGGGCATCAACTTCGGCCACTTCAATGCGTTCATCGGCATGAGCCAAAGCAGATGGGATGAGCTTCCTGAAAATGTCCAGGAAGCGATGGAGCAAGCAAACGAAGATATTTTTGAGGCAGGAGCCCAGGAGTGGATCGATCGTTCGGAAGCGATCATCCCAGAAAATGAAGAAAACGGCGGTACGTTTGTCGAGTTCGATGAATTGGACCAGGAAGTACAGGACCACTTCAATACTGGAATCGAAGACACTTGGACAGATTACTCACAACTTTTGGAAGATGATGGGTTGCCGGGCAATGATTTAGTCAAAATGTGGAGAGATCTTCTGATTGAAGAAGGTGGAGAAGTGCCGGATGCAATCATGGATTTGGAATAACAGGAATGGAAGAGGATAGCGCATCAGTTAGACGCTATCCTCTTCTTCCATAACGGAAGCAAGGAGGCCGGAGAATGGACAATTTACTGGTTATTGGAATCATTTTGGCCATGATGATCGTTTTGTTGCTCGCAGGACTCTATATTCACTCGGTTTTGCTGGCAAGCGGCATCATCGGCTTGATTCTTCTGGAAGGGTTCGGCATTTTGCCCGGGCTTCTCGGCAATGAACCATTTAATCGCGTGGCCAGTTATACCTTGACGACCATCCCATTGTTTGTGTTGATGGCGCAATTCATCCTGCAATCAGGACTCGTCCAGGACATTTTTTACATGGTCCATAAAATATCTAAAGGAAAGAACAGTTTGCTCGGTGTATTGACTTTGATCATTGGGGGCCTGCTAGGTGCTGTTTCCGGTTCCGGGACGGCAACTTCTGCTTCACTCGGCCAAGTCGCTATACCGGAACTCCGCAAACATGGTTATAGTGCCCCGCTTGCGGGTGCCGTAGCGGCGACAGGCGGATCGCTTTCCGGAATCATCCCTCCGAGCATCATCTTGATTCTTTATGGCGTAGCGACGGAAACACCGGTCGGAAGTTTATTCGTCGGGGCATTCATCCCCGGTATTCTGACGATGGTCGTCTTCATCGCAGTCATGCTCGTCTATTTCCAGTTGGGCAAGAAAAAGCAAGCAGCCGAATCTGAGGAACTACTTCAAGAGGCGGCTCCGGAAGAAAAGATTCCAGTGATCCGCTTGATCATTGCGGGTGCCATCGCCGTGGCAATTGTTTTCATCATCTTCGGCGGTATTTATACAGGCGTTTTCACACCCACCGAGGCCGGCGCTGTCGGGGCATTCGTTGGATTGATAGCTGCTTTCTTATTAGGGAAAGTAAGCATTGCGTTCTTTAAAACCTCATTGATTGAAACAGTGAAGCTGACGGGGATGGTTATGATCATCATGATCGGCGCCCAGATCTTCGGTCGCTTCGTCTCGCTTTCACTGCTGCCTAGACGGCTGATTGAATTGATCGAACCGATTATGGATACGCCGGTTCTCGTATTGATTGTCATTTCCATCGTCTTGTTCATCATGTTCATGTTCATTGAAGGGGCAGCGGTCATTTTGATGTCGATTCCAGTAGTCCTCCCGATTATTCAAGAGCTGCAAGTCGATATTTTATGGTTCGGGGTATTCGTCTCGGTCATCTGTACGATCGGTTTGATTACGCCGCCGGTCGGGCTGAGTGTTTATGCAGTTGCCGGTGTCAGCGGCATCAATTCAGGATCGATCTTCCGGCTGACCACTGTTTTCGCCCTGGTGGCGATGGTGGTGGTGACAGGCTTGATGATCGCATTCCCGGGTCTTGCGACATGGCTGCCGAATTCGATGTAAGAAAAGGAGGGAACATTGATGAAGGGTGTATGGAAAGCGTATCGGCTATTTCATTATTTGAAGCTCATCGGCATTTGGATCAGCGGAGTAGCGGTCTTGGCAATGATGCTGATGATTGTCTATGACGTTGTGATGCGGACGCTGTTCTCCAGTTCAATCCGCGGAGGGTTTGAGATCATCCAAAATTATATGATGCCGCTTGTGGTATTTCCTGGTCTTGCCTATGTCTATTCTTCCGGTGTTTTGCCGAAAATGGATTTATTGCTTCACCGATTTGGGGAAGGATTGCAGAAGGCTGTTATTTTGCTGATGATTTTGCTTGAACTGTTTGTGTTGGTGCTTATCGTCCAGTTCAGTTGGGCCTATGCAGTGGATGGGCTTGAACGCGAAATTGCATTTCCGGCTGCAGGCACGCTGTATCCGCTGTATCCATTCTTTTTCTTGATACCGATTGCGTTCGGGATGATTGTCGTTGAAAACCTGTTTATCCTAATTCGAAATCTGCTGGAGAAAAAACCAAGCCTGCTGATGGAACAGCCGAAGCGGCAAACGGAAGATCTCCTGTAAAAAAACAGCAAATGGGGTAGTGAGATGAATCTACGTGAACGGAAAGCAGCGAAGAAACGAGAGGACATCCTTCGTTCAGCCAGTTTGGTCATTTCACGGCAGGGCTATCACAATGCAACGATGGAAGACATTGCCGCGGAATTGTTGATGAC
The DNA here is from genome assembly GCA_051750505.1 of Bacillota bacterium. Lineage (GTDB taxonomy): Bacteria > Bacillota > Bacilli > Bacillales_A > Planococcaceae > Planococcus. The sequence goes on along the minus strand of JBNJJS010000001.1, from coordinate 17,419 downwards.
GAAAGGAGCCCTCTATTATTACTTTAAAAATAAGGAAGAACTATTGTACCGCTGTCATGACTTGATCTTGACGGAAGCGAAAGAAAAGATGGAGGAGATCGTGCAAGCGGATGTACCGTCTGTGGAGAAGATGCGCATGGCTTTACGCCACCACATTGAAGTGGCGATCCGGGAAAAGGAAGTCTTCAATTTGATTGTCAAACCGGAAACGACCTTTTCAAAGGACAACATCCCGGAAATCATCGAAAAGCGCGATGAATATGCAGGACTGTTCGATCAGATCATCGATGAAGGCGTGGCACGCGGGGAATTTGAAGTGCCGGAGAAAAAAATGGCGCGCATGATCATTTTGGGGGCGACCAACTGGATTCAAGTCTGGTATTCACCCGATGGCAAATATTCTCCAGAAGACGTGGAGGAAATCTATGCGGAGCATTTATTAAAAATGCTTAGGAAAATATCCTGATCTGAAGGAATTGATGGAATGAGAAAAATACATGTCATTACGCAAAAGGAAGCAGTGAGAGAAGATCGACTTTCAGGATGCACTGCCGCAGTGGTTGATGTGTTCCTGGCGACATCGACGATCATTTTCCTGATTGACCGGAATTATGAGCCGGTGCATGCTGTCCTGGGCAGTGAGCAGGCGCTTGAATTGTCAAGGCTCCAACAGGCTGAGCATCTCTTGCTCGGCGAGTCGAAAGGTGAAGGGCTCGAGGGCTTCGACTACCCTGATCCATGTGCACTGGCATATAGTGCGGAGCGGCAGGCGGCTATCATTTGTTCGACGAACGGCACAATCGCCATCGAAAAAGCGAAAAATGCAAAGAAATTATACATCTCGTCATTGGTGAATGGGCACCGCGTTGCCGAGCGGATCCACAAAGAGCAGGATGAATCTTCGATTGTCCTCGTCTGTTCAGGAAATGACGACCGCTTTTCAATGGAGGATTTCATCGGTGCCGGGCAACTGGTCGATCATTTAACGAACCGCGGCGAATACGAATTGTCTGATGCTGCGAAGCTTGCCCAAAAAGCTTATCGCAGTTCCCTTGCGGAAGGATTTAACGAATTGCTCGGAAGTGAAACGGCGGATTTGCTCCAACGCTTTAATTTTCCGGAAGCGGCAGAGTTCGTCATCCGTCATCACGAAAAGCTGGATGTCGTGCCGGTTTATGAAAATGGCCTGATCGTCAAAGAACGCGATCAAGTGAGAAATGCAGAATAAAGGAGGAACCCTATGGCGAAGCATCGGGATTCTGTGCATCTGGAAATAAATAATTCAATCGGCGTGATCACCCTCGACCACCAGCCGCTCAATGTTTTGAGCGATGCGGTTTTGGGGCAACTGGAACAAGCGCTTGATGCTTTGCAGGAGATAGACGTGCGTGCGGTCGTACTGTGCTCAGCCTGCGACAAGGCATTTGCAGCCGGCGCGGATATCAGCCAATTCCCGGAACTGACCGAACGGAGCGGCATCGCACTGGTGGAAAAAGGCAAGCGGGTTTTCGATAAGCTGGCGGAGGGGAAAGCTCCTGTCATATGCGCGATCCATGGATTGACGCTCGGTGCGGGATTGGAACTGGCACTTGCTTGCGATATCCGCATCGCTGATGAAGAAGCGAAGTTGGGGTTGCCGGAAACAGGGCTCGGCATTTTGCCTGGCTACGGCGGAACACAGCGGCTTTCCCGTCTCGTCGGACCTGGGAAAGCTAAAGAACTCGTACTATCGGGAGTTTGGCTGAACGGCCGTGAAGCTTATGAAATAAAACTGGTGGAGCGTGTCGTACCGGCAGGCCAAGCATATGAGGAAGCCCGTGTGCTGGCAGAGAAAATTGCCGGAAAAGGGCCTCTTGCGGTCGCTTATGCGAAAGTGGCCATCGATGAAGGTTTCGATTTGCCATTGCCTGAAGCACAATCTTTAGAAACGCACATGTTCGCAAAATTAGTCGGTACATCGGATATGGCGGAAGGCGTGCAGGCCTTTACTGAAAAACGCAAACCGAGCTTTACAGGCAACTGATTAGGGGGAATGTGAAATGGAAAAAATGGCAGTGATTGGCGCAGGTACAATGGGCAACGGTATCGCGCAAGTCGGGGCAGAAGGCGGCATGAGCGTCGTACTATATGATGTCGATCCTAAAGGGCTCGAGCGCGGGATGAACCGCATCGATAAAACGCTGCGCCGGAATGTTGAGAAAGGGCGCATGAAAGAAGAGCAACGCACGGCAATCTGGGATCGCATCCAGCCGAGCACTGATATGGCTGATTTGAAAGAGATGGACATCGTCATCGAGGCGATCATCGAGCAGCTTGAGCCCAAAAAAGAACTATTCGCTAAACTCGACGGAATCTGCAAAGCGGAGACCATTTTCGCGACTAATACATCGGGATTAAGTATTACAGAAATGGCGGCAAGCTCCGGGCGCAGCGGGCAAGTCGTCGGCATGCATTTTTTCAATCCAGTGCCGATCATGGAACTGGTGGAAATCATCCGTGCTGAGCAGACAAGCGATGACACCTTTGAGCGGGCGCATCAAATAGCGGAGCGTTTCAATAAAACGGCTATTTCCGTAAAAGAAGCGCCGCTGTTTGCAGTGAACCGAATCCTGGCACCGATGATCAACGAAGCGGTCTTCGTCCTGATGGAAGGGATCGCATCCGCTGAAGACATCGACAAAGGCATGGAGCTCGGCGCAAACCATCCGATCGGCCCGCTTGCACTGGCTGATTTGATCGGACTCGATACGATGCTGTTTGTGGCGGAAACACTATACGAAGAAACAAAAGACTCCAAATATAGGCCGGCGCCATTATTGAAGCAGTATGTACGTGCCGGCAAGCTCGGCAGAAAGTCGGGAGAAGGATTTTTCAAATACGAATGATAGGGAGGCCATCATTATGAGCGAGGCAACACCGGATATGAAAAAAACACAACAAATCGACTGGAAGAAAGTCGAGCGCTTTTTACGGACGGCCATGCCGGACTTGCCGGCAGGCGAAATGAAAGTCCGCCAATTTTCCGAAGGTTATTCGAACCTCACATATTTGCTTGAAATCGGTAATTGGGAAGGTGTGTTGAGACGGCCGCCTTTTGGTGAAATTCCGCCCAAAGCACATGACATGGAGCGGGAATTCAAGATGCTCGAAAAAGTGCATCCAGTATTTCCGTTGGCACCGGAGCCATATGTGTACTGCGAAGATCCTGAAGTGATGGATAAGCATTTTTATGTCATGGAGAAAAAGCAGGGGCTCGTCGTAGATGAAGACCTGCCGGAAGTATATGGAAGTTCCGAGACGGCAGGGCCGGTCATTTCGAAAAATATCATTTCAACATTAGTCCAGTTGCAATCGATCGATTACAAAGAGGCTGGCCTTGGCGATATGGGCAAGCCGGATGGATTCATGGAGCGGCAAGTAAAAGGATGGATCAAGCGCTATCACCATTCGAAAACCGACGAGCTGGAAGGGTTAGGGGAACTTGAAGAATGGCTCATAGCCAATATTCCGGTCAATGATGAAACAACCATCGTCCACAATGACTTTAAATTGAATAACATGGTGCTGGATGAACAAAATCCGGGAATTGCGACAGGCGTACTCGATTGGGAATTGTCGACCATCGGTGATCCGTTGAGCGATGTCGGCTCAACTTTAGCTTATTGGGGGCAGGCGGAGGATGCTGATATAGGCATTAATATCATTTCCAGCCAGCCAGGATTCTATAGCCGCAAGCAATTTGTAGAAGAGTATGCAGAACAAAGCGGCCGTGACGTATCCAATATCAACTATTACTTGGCGTTCGGGTTTTACAAACTGGCTGGCATTTTGCAGCAAATCTATTATCGTTGGAAAAATGGTGAAATCGAGGATGAACGCTTCCGCCATTTAAACAAAGCCGTTGCGAATCTGATTGATATGGCGAACCGGACCAGGAGAGGCGAAGTACTTTAACGAGAAGGAGAGGTTTTGATGGAAGAGGAATTTCACTATGCACCGTTCCGCGTGGAAGCCGGCAAGATAAGGGAATTCGCGCTGGCGATCGGGTTGCAGGATTCCATATATTACGAACAGCAAGCAGCTATGGCCGCAGGTTATCGGGATATTCCGGCGCCGCCTACATATACAACGGTCATCGATTTTTGGAATGATCGGGACTTCTATCAATTATTCGCCGGCTGGGGCTTGGATCCGAACAACATTCTCCATGGCGAGCAGAGCTTCGAATACCAAAACGACATCATCGCTGGAGACGTAATTAAAGCGACGGCTGTAATGACCAATCGATTTGATAAAAAAGACAAGCGTTTTTACCTGATCGAGACGACTTATCGCAACCAATACGATGAGGTAGTTTGCATTGGCCGTGCAACTTTAATTGAAAGGTGGGGAAAGCGTGATGAAAAAACTGCCGGACATCAATAAAAAAGCGCTCGCGCCGATCGACCTGGTACGCTATGCAGGCGCATCAGGTGATTTCAACGAAATCCACACCGTGCCGAAAATCGCACGGAGTAAAGGGCTCAAGGAGCCGATCGCTCACGGCATGCTGCTGATGGGCTGGGCTGCGGATGCTATAGGGCAATGGTTCCCGGATAAGCGCTTGACTAAATTCACTGTGCGATTTGTCGGAATGGCACATGCAGGCGAAGCGTTCGTCATTGAAGGCGCCTTAATAACTGATGGCGCAGGGGAGCTCCAGATTAAAGATTCGTCCGGTTTAGGGAAGTTGGTCGGAAGTTTTGAAGTGGAGTAATTACAGTTTGAATTAATGGAATATTCGTTTAAAAAGAGGGGGAGAGCCGCATTGAAAGAATTCTCATATCCAAGCTTTGATCTGACAGGGAAAAAAGCACTGGTGACGGGCGGCAGCAAAGGCATCGGTTTAGCGATTGCAGCAGGCCTCGCCAATGCCGGAGCGAAAGTGCTCATTACCGGGCGGAACGAATCGGTGCTTCAGGAAGTAACGGAAAAGCTGAACAGCCGCAATATGGATGTCTCATGGAAAGCGGCAGACGTCACGTCCAGACAGGCAGTGGTCGAATTGTTCGATTTTATTGATTCGGAGTTTGGCGGTATCGATATTCTCGTCAATAATGCCGGCATGAACATCCGAAAGCCTTTGGTCGAAGTCGAAGAGGAAGATTGGGACGCAGTAATCGGCACCAATTTGAAAGGGATCTTTCTCATTGGCCAGCAAGCGGCGAAACGGATGATCGGCCAAAAAGGCGGCTGCATCATCAATATTTCATCCATAATGGGGCATGTCGGCAATCCGCTCCAGACGAGCTACGCAGCCAGTAAAGGCGGAATTAACCAATTGACAAAAGTTTGGGCAGCGGAACTCGCCGAGCATAACATCCGAGTCAACGCCTTGGCGCCTGCCTATATCAAAACACCGATGACAGAACCTTTTCTGCAAGATCCCGAGCGGCTGGAAAAGCTAGTCGGCAGGACGTTGATGAAAAGAATGGGTGAAGCGGAGGAAATGATCGGGCCAGCGTTGTTTTTCGCCTCCGACGCTTCAAGCTATGTAACCGGCCAGATCCTTTATATCGATGGCGGTTGGACAGCAAATTAAAAAGAACTGGAGGGGGAAGAAAGCATGGCTAATGGAAAAAATAATGAGAGAGATCCTGTTTTAGAAAAACAGCAAAATAACCCGCTCGCTAAAGTAGCGAATGTGTTTGCGAAAATAGCTGAAAAGTGGCTGCCGGATGCATTTGTTTTCGCCATTCTTTTGACTTCGATCGCTTTTATTGCGGGTGTTGTCTTTACAGATTCAGGACCGATCGACATGATGCTGCATTGGGGAGATGGCATGTGGGGGCTTCTGACCTTTACCGCACAAATCATCACCACCTTTGTATTGAGTTATGCACTGGCGTTGACGCCGACCGTTTCACGCGCACTTGAGAAAATTGCCGCCATACCCAAAGGGCCGAACTCAGCAATTCTTATGGTGACGTTCACAGCACTTTTTGCTTCCTTGATCAGTTGGGCATTCGGCCTGGTCGTGGCGGGGATCATCGCGAAACTGGTCGCCAAGAAAGTGCGCGACGTCGATTACCGCGTATTGGTTGCGGCAGGCTATTCCGGATTCCTGATTTGGGAAGGTGGATTGTCTTCGTCCCCGGCACTTTTTGTCGCCACCGCAGGACATGTTTTTGAAGGGGATATCGGAATTATCCCAATATCGGAAACGCTGTTATCTGCAGTGAATATTGCAATTGTCGTAATCTTGTTCTTCACGCTTCCTTTTGTCATGCGCTTTATCCATCCGCGCAACCCTAAAGACCGCTATTTGGTGGATCCAGCGCGTTTGGAAGACCCGGTCGCGGAAGAAGCCGTGCAAGATCATGAGGATTATCCAAACGACAAAATCGAGAAATCCCGCCTCATTCCATTGATCGGCGGATTCCTCGGCTTAAGTTATTTGATCAATCATTTCTATATGAATGGCTTCTCGCTCGATTTGAACACTGTCAACTTGATCTTCCTGACAGCGGCACTGCTCATGTTCGGGAATGTCCGTGAGTTGGCGGCAGGATTATTGAAGTCCGTCAGCAGCGTCGGCCAGTTCGTGTTGCAATATCCATTCTATGCCGGAATCATGGGCATGCTCAGTGCTTCAGGCCTTGCAGTCATGATGTCGAATTTCTTTATCGATATTTCGAATGAAACAACTTTACCGCTCTTTACATTCTTCTCTGCAGGGATTTTGAATGTCTTTATTCCTTCCGGCGGCGGCCAATGGGCGGTTCAGGCACCGATCATGCTTCCGGCAGCGCTTGAGATGGGCGTCGATCCGGCGAAGATCGTCATGGCTGTAGCCTGGGGCGATAGCTGGACAAATATGATCCAACCATTCTGGGCGATTCCGCTGCTCGCGATTGCCGGCTTGAAAATCCGCGACATCATGGGCTACACGATGATCGCCTTGATCTACGGCGGCTTGGTCATCGGCGCCTGCCTGCTGATTTTCTAAGAAAAGGGGCGTTCACATGAAAGCGATAGTTGCAGAAACGACCGGCCCTCCTGAAGTGTTGAAGCTACAGGAAGTGCCGAAACCAAAAACTAAAGAGCATGAAGTGCTCATTAAAGTTGAAGCGATCAGCGTCAACTTCGCTGATGTAAAAGCACGGCTCGACCAATATCATGGCGCCGCGTCGGACAAACCGTTCACGCCAGGGCTCGATTGTGCAGGTGTGATTGAAGAACTCGGCAGTGAGGTCACTGGCTTCTCCGTCGGCGATCGCGTCCGGGCGTTTCCGGCATCCGGATCTTACGCGGAATACGTTGCCGCTTCTGATCAGCTTGTCTATAAGATTCCCGATGCGGTTTCCTTCGAAGAAGCCGCAGCGGCATTGACGGTCGGTATCACCGCCTATAATGTGCTTCACGAAATCGCCCGTATCCAGCCGGGCGAATCGGTGTTGATCCATGCTGCTGCAGGCGGCATCGGCACAACGGCGATCCAATTGGCGAAACTTGCGGGTGCCGGAAAAATCTACGGCACCGTCGGCAGTGAAGAGAAAAAGAAAGTTGTGGAAGGACTTGGCGCTATAGCAGTCAATTACCGCGAACAAAATTTTGCGGAAGTGGTCGCTGAACTGACAGGAGGCAAGGGTGTGGACGTCATTCTGGATACGATCGCCGGTGAAAATTTCGAGCGCAGCCTGGATATCCTGGCCCCGTTCGGCCGCATCGTGTCATTTGGACATGCCAATGAGGGATCTGTCCCAGGGAACGTCAAAACCGACGATCTCCATTCAAGCTGCCGTGCAGTGCTTGGATACAGCACGGGCACATACCGCAAGCACCGCCCCGGCTTTTTAAAAAGGTCGGAAGCGGCAACTAGCGAGCTGCTTGAGCAAGGCCAATTGAAAATCCCGATTACGGAGCGCTATCCGCTTGAACAGGCAGCAAAAGCGCACGTCCATTTGGAAAGCCGGAAAAGCACCGGGAAACTGATTTTGATTCCTTAATGAATAAAGCAGGAGACTGCCCTTTAAAATAGGGCAGTGCATCTGCTAAAAATGCCATAAACCTCATGTTTCTTCCCCAGATTGAAACCTCAAGAAGTTAAAAATCCTGAATCGTCATGAGAATTCCTGAGAAGGAAGAAGGTGGAGCTTTGTGATATAAGCTGAAACGCAAAATTTGAAAGCGCTTACTAACTGGTTGCCTGTGTGATGGAGGGAGACAGGAAGCCGGAATCTTAGACGGTCTTACAAAATCCTCGAAACAAGGAGTGAAATCCAGATGGCAAAAACCTATGAAAAAGAAATTAAACTCAATGATTACAGTAAGGAAGTTTTGACGGATTTCTACAAAACGATGGCTAAGATCAGGAAATTCGATGAAAATCTCATCCGTCTTATGCAGGAAGGAAAAGTATCTGGCTTCTATCATTCAGGCATAGGGTCTGAGGGCCTTTCAGCGGGCTCGGTCCGGCAGAATCTTCGTGATGAAGATTATATCTTTTATAATCACCGCGGCTGTAACCAAAAAATCGCCAAGGGCGTTCCGCTATCCAAAATTTATGGTGATTTCTTGGGGACAATCGAAGGCACGACAAGAGGCCTTGGCGCAGGGATTGTCCATAGCGCCGACCCGGCAAGGGGAGTATTGGGCCAAGCAGGAACCATCGGCTCACAGCTCGGTATAAGTGTCGGAACAGCGTATACATCTAAATTGACAGGTACTGATCAAGTGACGGTCGTATATTTCGGCGATGGTGCAGCTTCCCGGGAAATGCTCCACGGTTCCTTGAACTGGGCAGGCTTGTATAAATTGCCGGTCATCTATATTTGTGAAAATAATGAATACGCTATTTCCTGCCACGTCTCCGAAACGCATGCCGTGAAAGAGAATATAGCTGATTGGGCAGAAGGGTACGGCATCCCGAATTGTGTCGTAGATGGAAATGACGTCTTGCTGATGCACGAAGTAGTGAAAGAAGCAGTCGAACGTGCAAAACGCGGGGATGGGCCTACTTTCATTGAAGCACAAACCTTCCGTCATCGAGGCCATTTCGAGGGCGATCCGTATGATTATGTCGATGTTGAAGTACTGCAGGGATGGAAAGATAAAAAAGATCCTATCAAAAACTTTGCCGCTAAATTAATGCTGGAAAAAATTGTTTCAGAAGAAGAGTTGGAGAGCATTAATGCTGAGATTGATTCAGAGATTGCCGAAGCTATTGAAAAAGCTGAATCTGCACCGCTTCCGGACCCGAAAAGAATTTATGAAGGCCTATTTGCGTAAAGGGGGATGAACTAATGAGAAAAATCACGATGCGTACAGCGCTTATGGAAGCTTTGAATGAAGAGATGGAACGAGACGAAACAACGGTCCTGTTCGGTGAAGACGTCGGAAAGTTCGGCGGTATCAATGCGGTGACAAAAGGCCTTTATGAAAAATTCGGGGGGACACGCGTATTCGACACACCGATTGCTGAACCAACCATTGTCGCTGCTGCTGTTGGAATGGCCATTACCGGAAATGCCCGCCCAATCCCTGAATTGCAATTTGGCGATTTTGTCGGCATCGCTTTTGATGAAGTGTTCAATAAAATGGGGAAATGGCGTTTTATGCACGGTGGGCAAATGGAGATGCCAGTTACGCTCCGGCTGCCAATCGGCATCGCTGGCGGAGCAGGACCTGAGCATTCCCAAAGTCCGCAAGCTTTATTCATGCACGGGCCAGGACTGCAGATTGTTATCCCGTCAACGCCTCACGACGCCAAAGGCTTGTTGAAAACCGCCATACGCGACAATAATGCAGTATTATTTTTCGAACATAAAGTACTTTACGACATGAAAGGTGAAGTGCCGGAAGAGGAATATTTGATTCCTTTCGGGAAAGCAGACATCAAAAAAGAAGGCGATGATGTCACGATTATTGCGACAGCCCTGCAGGTTCATACAGCACTTGAAGCGGCAGAAGAGTTGTCCACCAAGGGAGTAGAAGTGGAAGTAGTCGATCCCCGCACCCTTGCACCGCTAGATATGGAGACGATTCTGCAGTCGGTGAAAAAAACCGGGCGTGTGCTCATCGTTCATGAAGAGCCAAAAACGGGCGGCTCGGGAGCGGAAATTGCAGCGCAAATCCAGGAGCAAGCACTGTTTGATCTGAGTGCCCCAATTAAAAGACTAGGCAGCCCAGACGTTCCAATCGCCCAAAGCATTTATTTGGAACAATTCTATACTCCAAGCAAAGAACAAATCATACAGGCAGTCGGCGAATTAATGGAATATTAACTGCTCGATTCAAATTGAAGGGAGTGTGGATGAATGTATGAAGTGAAAATGCCGCGCTTAGGGACCACCATGAAAAATGGGCTGATTTCCCAATGGTTGGTCGAAGAAGGGCAGGAAGTAAAAAAAGGTGAATATCTATTTGAATTGGAGACTGAAAAATCAACACTTGAAATAGAAGCGCAGGAAGATGGCGTGCTCAGGAAAATTATCGTTCCTGAAGATGTGGAAGTGCCCGTCAACAAAGTGATTGCGGTTCTTGGCGGAGCGGATGAAGAAATCGATTTCTCTATATACTCAGGTGTTGAAAAAGCGGAAGCACCGAGTGACTCACAAGCACAAGCCAGCTCTGAAACGCCACAGGAAGAAAAGCCGAAAGTTGTTGCAGCGGGCGGGGGCGGAGTGTCCCCGAGGGCAAGAAGGGTAGCTAAAGAGCTCGGGGTGTCGCTTGATGGAATCACCGGAACAGGGAAGAACGGCATCATTACAGAAGATGATGTGAAGAATGCTTCATCAGGGTCAGGGAGTTCAGGGCTGACTGTAAAAGAAACCATAAAATTGAATAATGTCCAAAGAACGATGGCTGAAAATATAACGAATAGCTGGCAGACCATTCCGCAATTTACGCAGATGGTCACAGTCAATATGAGTAAGGTACTGGAAGTGAAAAAAGAATTATCCGGCATTTCCATGAACGACATCATCATTAAAACCGTCAGCAGTGCTGTGAAGAATTATCCGTATGTAAATAGCCGATTCAAGGATAACGAAGTAACTGTCTTCGAGGAAATCAACGTGTCCGTAGCCGTCAACAGCTCGCATGGGTTGGTTGTGCCGGTCGTTCGGAACACCGAATCGAAATCCATCGAGGAAATATCTTCAGAAATCAAAGAGTTGGCTGAAAAAGCGGAGAGTAAATCACTCGGTATGGATGATTACGCGGACGGTACCATTACAGTGTCGAATCTGGGAAGCCTGGGTATCGAGTCCGGAACACCAATCATCAATGCGCCGCAATCAACAATTGTCTTTGCAGGTGCCACCCGTAAGATGCCAGTAGTCACAGAATCCGGAGAAATCGAAGTTGTTCCTGTCATGGGCTTATCCATCTGCTATGACCATCGGTTTATCGATGGGGTGGCAGGAGCCGGGTTCACAAAAGAACTTCAGAAAGCTTTTGAAAATCTTACAGCGGAAGATTTGAAGTGAAGGGGGGATTTTGAATGAGGCTGCAAGATAAAGTCGCCATTATTACAGGTGGAGGAAGCGGGCAAGGTAAAGCATCAGCTCGCATGTTTGCAGAACAAGGCGCCACTGTCATCGTTGCGGAAATGAATGAACAGGCTGGGAAAGAAACGGTGGAACAGATTAAGGAAGCCGGACAGCAAGCTTTCTTTTATCAAACTGATATTTCAGATGAAGAGAATGTCCGTCAATTAGTGGAAACGGTTCATGAGAAATATGGGAAAATCGATATTCTATTCAATAATGCAGGTATCGGGTTTTCGGCCAGGTCAAAGTATAAGATGGCTTCTGTCCTTGAAACTCCTCTGGAAGACTGGAATAGCATTCTAGGAATCAACTTGAACGGGGCCTACCTCATGTCAAAATACGTCCTGCCTATAATGATCAAACAAAATAAAGGAAGCATCATCCATAATGCCTCCTTGAACGGGATCATAGGAGTCTCGGGGGCAGACGCCTATACTGCATCAAAAGGCGGGTTAGTGGCATTAACACGGGTCATGGCGGCAGACTACGGCAAGCACAATATACGTGTTAATTGCATTTGCCCAGGGGCCATTAACACCCCGATGATCAGTGAAGTGCTTGATGATCCCGACATCGCTAAGAACTATGAAACCGGCCCGCTTGGCAGAGTGGGCGAACCTGAAGAAATTGCGAGTGCTGCATTATTCCTGGCTTCAGATGAAGCTAGCTATATTACAGGATTAATCATGCCAGTGGACGGTGGCTGGAGTGCTGTTTGATAAGCGAGGGAGAGAGAAGTTTACTTCTCTTTCTTTTTTATATCTGATCTGAAAAGTCTTAGCTTTAATTGAACTCATCGTTAAATTTTAAATCAAAGGTAAAATATTTTTGCAAATGGACATACTGGGCGGTATGATTGATTAGAAAATTAAATTTTCTGATAAGTGAAAGAAAAATATGTAAGCCCTTTCAAGTGGGCGGGAAAAGGAGAAATGAATATGAAACATGTATATCTAGTAGATGGTGCAAGGACGGCATTCGGGGCATTTGGCGGTTCATTTGCGAATACGGATGCCACTGAGCTTGGCACAGCGACGGCAGTGGAGGCGCTGAAGAGATCGAAAGTGAAAGCGCAGGATGTGGATCACGTCATTTACGGAAACGTCATCCAGTCGAATGTCAACGCGGCATACCTTGCGCGTCATATCGGGTTGAATGCAGGAGTGCCACAAGAAGTGCCGGCTTTGACGTTAAATCGTTTATGCGGTTCCGGCGCGCAGGCGGTTGTCTCAGCAGCGCAGCACATTCTTCTCGGTGAAGCGGATATCGTCCTGGCGGGCGGCGCGGAGAATATGTCGATGTCGCCCTATGCGAATTTCACGCAGCGTTTCAGCAAAGCGAAGATGGGGCCGATGCAGTTTGAAGATATGCTGCTCGCGACCCTGACTGACCAGTATACCGGCAGCGGTATGGGGATGACAGCCGAGAAGCTGGCGGAGCAATACGATATTTCCCGTGAGGCACAGGATGAATTCGCGGTCGAATCGAACCAGCGGGCAGCTAAAGCGGCAACGGATGGACAGTTTGACGAAGAAATTGTCGGAGTTGAAGTGAAAACGCGCAAAGGCACGGTCGTGGTCGACAAAGACGAACACATCAAACCGGATGCCAATACGGAAAACTTGTCGAAACTGCGCCCGTCGTTCAAGAAAGACGGTTCTGTAACAGCGGGCAATGCTTCAGGCATCAATGACGGTGCGGCGTCTCTTGTCGTGGCAGGGGAAGACGCAGTCAAAAAGCATGGCTTGTCGCCTGTCGCCCGCATCGTATCCTGGCATGTTGCCGGCGTCGATCCAACCATCATGGGCATCGGGCCGGTTCCCGCTATCCGCCGTGCGCTGGAAAAAGCTGAGCTGACAATTGATGATATCGATTTAGTCGAAGTGAATGAAGCCTTCGCTGCACAGTATTTGGCGGTGGAAAAAGAGCTTGGGCTCGACCGTTCGAAAGTGAATGTCAACGGCGGGGCGATCGCATTGGGCCATCCCGTCGGCGCGAGCGGCGCACGTGTATTGCTGTCAGCGGCTTATGAACTGAAGCGCCGGGGCGGGAAGTATGCGGTCGCGAGTCTTTGCATCGGCGGCGGCCAGGGAATTGCGGTGGTGATTGAACATGCCTAAACTGCCTGTTATCGTGGCGCCGATGTTTTTAGTGTCGACACCTCAAATGGTCATCGAATCAGGAAAAGCTGGCGTCATCGGCTCGTTTCCTCTATTGAATGCACGCCCTGCCGAAGAATGCGCGAAATGGCTTATCGAAGTAAAGGAAGCGCTCGGCGAAATTCCGTGGGCGGTCAATTTCATCAGCCACCGCGGCTCGAACAAGCGCTACGATGAAGATGTCGAATTGATCCGTGAGCATAAGCCACCGATCGTCATCACTTCGCTCGGCTCGCCTGCGGAAGTGCTCGAAATTGTCCACGGATATGGAGGTCTCGTGTATTCCGATGTTGCAAACGCCAAGCATGCGAAAAAAGCGGCGCAAAGCGGCGTCGACGGATTGATTCTCGTGTGCGCAGGAGCCGGCGGGCACGGCGGCACACTCAATCCCTTCGCTTTCATTGCTGCTGTCAAAAAGTTCTTCGACGGCACGATTATCCTGTCCGGTTCTCTGTCCACGGGGCAAGACGTGGCGGCTGCGTTATTGATGGGCGCGGATTATGCCTATATGGGCACGCGTTTTTTGGCAGTCGAGGAAAGCAGCGCTCCGGAAGAGTACAAACAGATGGTCATCGATTCATCGATCGAAGACATTTTATATACCGATTCGTTCAGCGGCGTTCCGGTGAACGTCCTCATCCCGAGCCTTGAAAAACAAGGCATCGACCCGACAACTTTGAAGCCGAAAAAGGAAGTCGACCTATCCCATCTCGTCAATGCCAAGGCGTGGCGCGATATTTGGTCAGCGGGGCATGGTGTCACGACCGTGACGAAGCGGGAGACGGTCAAGGAAGTTGTCGGCCAATTGGAGCGGGAGTACGAAGAAGGAGTGAAGGCGCTTGTACGAAACCATTAAAACCGAATTGTCGGGTGGGGTTCTGACATTGACCTTGAACCGACCCGATAAAATGAATGCCTATACGGAAAAAATGAACGAAGAACTATTGGATTTCTACCGTAATGTGGATGCGGACGACGAAGTACGCGTCATCGTCGTGACAGGAGCGGGACGTGCGTTTTGTGCCGGCATGGACTTATCGGATGGGGGCTCGACTTTCGCTTCTGAACAAAGTTCGGAAGAGTACCGAGACCTTGGCGGACAGGTGAGCAACCAGGTGTATGATGTAAAAAAACCGATCATCGCCGCGATCAATGGCCCTGCGGTCGGCATCGGCATGACCATGACCTTGCCGATGGATATCCGCATTGTTAAAAAAGATGCGAAAATCGGGTTCGTTTTCGGGCGCCGCGGCATCGGCCCGGAAGCTTCATCCGGCTGGTTTTTGCCGCGAATCGTCGGCATCGGAAAAGCGCTCGAGTGGACCTTGACGGGCCGCTATATTCCGACAGCAGAAGCGGTGGAAGCAGGGCTCATGCAATATGAATCGGAAGATCCGCTTGAAAAAGCGCATGAAATCGCGCGGGATATTGCAGAAAATACCGCTGCAACTTCGAATAGCTTCACACGGCAATTATTATGGAAGATGCTCGGTGCGGACCATCCGCACGAGTCGCATCTCGCAGAATCGAAATTTCTTCATTGGGCTGGGAACAATGCAGATGCTGATGAAGGGATTCAATCATTTGTCGACAAGCGCAAAGCGGAGTTTCCGATGAAAGCGAGCGAGCTTCCGGATTTCTTCAATGAGAAAAAATAATACGATCCAAAGCTCCTAATGTGCATCCGATGCACATTAGGAGCTTTTTCTATTTAATGGCCACAATAAAAAAGGGCGAAAAAATATGAAGCATATGTGTTTACAATTTATACCCTATGGGGTATATTAGTATCAAGCAAACGAAAACAAACAAAAGGAGATTGATTCCATGTTATTACGATATTTCTATGACGAAAAATTGGCTCACGCATCTTACGTAGTAGGGTGCCAGAAAACAGGCGAAGCAGTAGTAGTTGATCCTATGCGTGACATCACGGCATATGCAGACCTGGCGAAAAAAGAGAACTTGAATATTGTCGGCGCTCTTGAAACGCATATCCATGCTGACTTTGTATCAGGTTCACGGGAACTGAACGACCGTTTCGGCACGAAGCTCTATATTTCGGATGAAGGCGATGCTGATTGGAAATATCAGAACTTGGATGGAATCAGCCATCAATTGCTGAAAGACGGCGATCAGTTCATGATCGGCAACTTGGTCTTCGAAGTGATGCACACACCAGGGCATACCCCGGAGAGCATTTCCTTCCTGCTGACGGATAAGGGCGGTTCAGCGGACAAACCGATGGGCATATTCACAGGCGACTTCGTCTTTGTCGGCGATGTCGGGCGTCCGGATCTTCTTGAAAAAGCAGCGGGCATCCAAGGAACTTCCGAATCAGGTGCGGTTGCGATGTATAAATCGATCGAACGTTTCAAAGCGCTTCCGGATTATCTGCAAGTATGGCCAGCACATGGTGCCGGATCTGCATGTGGTAAATCACTCGGAGCTGTACCTTCGACCACCGTCGGCTATGAAAAAGCCTTCAGTTGGGCGATGCAGTTCGATGACGAAGCTTCCTTCAAGAAAGCCTTATTGGAAGGACAGCCGGAACCACCGTATTACTTCGCAGTAATGAAATCAGTCAATAAAGTCGGCCAGAAACTCATTAAAAACCTGCCGGAACTAAAAGAAATCAACTCAGCAGCGGATATCGAAGCTCTTCTTGCAGACGGCAAACAAGTACTGGATATGCGCCCGGCAGATGCTTACAGCAAAGGCCATATCAAAGGGACGATCAATATCCCGTTCAATAATTCCTTCACGAACTGGGCAGGTTGGGTCGTTGATTACGATAAGCCGCTCTACCTTCTTCTCGATACCGAAGTGCTCGACGAAGCTTTGACTGCATTGCGTTCAATCGGCATCGACGAAGTTTACGGTTATGCGCCAGTGGAAAAAATTATGGAGCAAGCTGAAAACTTGGCAACATATGAAAATGTGACACCGGCTGAAGCGAATGAAATGGTCGAAAAAGGCGAAGCTTATGTGCTGGACGTCCGCAATCAGACAGAATTTGATGAAGGCCATATCGATAACGCCAAGCACATCATGGTCGGTACATTGAAAAACCGCCTGGATGAAGTCGCCACAGATAAAACCGTGATTGTTCAATGCCAAGCAGGTGCACGTTCTGCCATTGCAGCAAGTGTCCTGAAAGCGAACGGCATCGACAACCTGGTCAATATGACAGGCGGCTATGCCAAATGGCAACAAGAAGTCGCATCAGTTAAGCAATAAGAGGAAATAGAACCGCTCGAGCTCTGGCTTCGGCGGTTTTCCTTTGAACAATCATCATCCGGAAGGAGAAGATCGAAACAATGAGTATAGGCATCCCGATCGCGCTGCTGGCACTTGCCGGCTCCAACGGTTTCTATAAACGCTATGTCACGGCCAAAGGGGTCAAGCACGATTGTGCAGACAACTTGAAAGAAAATGGCGATATTTTCTTGCTGGATGTAAGAGCCTATAATATTTCCTATAAAGACCCCATCGAAGGCGCATTGGAACTTCCGGTCGCTTATTTCATCCGCAGCTACGAAGAAATACCGGACCGCCCGATCCACGTCATCGCTTCCGATGAGATGGAAAAGAATATGGCCGTCCGCCTGCTGCGCAAAAAAGGTAAAAACGTCATCAGCTACAGCCTGACAGAAGAAGATTGCGGCGAGCGTATGCTGGCCAACTGATCATGCTCACCCCGACATCAATTGTCGGGGTGTTTTT